>JBMONG010000011.1:0-112315 GCA_049323495.1 Pseudomonadota bacterium | reverse complement strand
TGCTGCCCGAGCTCGGCGCCTTGACCAGACGCCAGATCGCTTCGCTGGTCGGCGTCGCCCCCTTCGATCGCAGCTCGGGCCGGCAGATCGCCAGCAAGAGTTGCCAGGCCGGGCGCGGGGACGTGCGCAAAGTCCTCTACATGGCGGCCATGGTCGCCTGCAGGCACAACCCCGCCATCAAGACCTTTGCCGGGCGCCTGGCCGGCAAGCCGGGCAAGGTCCGTCTCGTCGCCTGCATGCGCAAGCTCATCGTCACCCTCAACGCAATGGTCCGGGACGGTACTCAATGGCAGCCGCGCACCGCCTGAAAACAAGACGGTTTGCTCCACTCCGCTCCGCTCCGGTCGAGACGACGGGTCCTCGAGGGGCCTTGCTTCAACGATCCGGCGGCTGCGCGTGGAGCGAGACCGCGGGCCTCTGCGCCGATGACTCGCTCCGACTGCGAAACTTCCGGCCATAGACCATGCGCCTGCCGAACTTCTGGCTGATCCTCCTGCTGGCGCCGCCGCTGCTGGCGCTGCTGGTCCTGCCGCCGTTCGGGCAGCGCATGGTCGTGCTGGTCGGCCTCTATGCCCTGCTGGGGCTGGGCTACCAGCTCGTCTTCGGCCAGCTGGGCGCGCTCAACCTCGCGCAGGGCGCGATGTTCGGCATCGGCGCCTACGCCGCGGCCCTGACGGCACCGGCGCTGGGGGCGCTCGCCCTCCCGGCGGCCGCCCTCGCTGCCGCGCTGCCGGCCGCCCTGGTCGGCACGCCGCTGCTGCGCCTGCAGTCGCACTACTTCGCCCTGGCCACCCTGGCCTTCGCGTCGCTGGTCAACCTGCTCGCGGTGCATGCCGAGAACCTGACGGGCGGCGCCAACGGGCTGGCAGGCTTCGCGGCACCGGTGCCGCGCGGGCCGGTCCTGCTGGCGACAGTCTGCCTCTGCCTGATCGCGGCCGTGCTTCTCTACGCCAGGATCTTCGGGGGACGGGCCGGCGCGACGGCGCGCCTGCTGCGCGAGGCGCCGCTGGCCGCCGCGACGTTGGGCATCGACGGCGCGCGCTGGCGGCTCGCGGCGTTCGTCGCCGGCAGCGCGCTGGCCGGCCTCGCGGGCGGCTTTTCGGCGACCCTGAGCGGCGTCGTCTCGCCCGAGGCCACGGGCTTTCCCATCATGGTGCTCTGCCTCACCTCCGTGGTGCTGGGCGGGTCGCGCCATCCCATGGGCGCGGTGGTCGGCGCCGCGCTGGCGGTCTGCCTGCCGGAGCTGATGCGCGGCCTGCAGGGCGCTTGGCTGCTGGCCTATGCCGTGGCGACCCTCGCCGTCGTGCTGTGGGCGCCCGAAGGCCTTGCAGGCCTTGTCGACCGGTGGCGCGGCGCCACCGTGCCGCCACCGCCCGCGGCCGCCCTGTCGCGGGATCTGCCCGACGCATCCGGCGCGCACCGCCTCGTCCTCGACGGCGTGACCAAGCGCTTCGGCGGCGTCGAAGCCCTGTCGGGCGTCTCGCTGTCGGTGGACCGCGGCGAGGTCGTCGGCCTGATCGGGCCGAACGGCTCGGGCAAGACGACCCTGCTCAACGTCGTGAGCGGCCTCGAACGCGCCGATGCGGGCACGATTGCGCTCGACGAGCGGCACATCGATCGGCTGGCGGCACACCAGGTGGCGCGCGCCGGCGTCGCGCGCACCTTCCAGACCCTGCCGCTGGCGGGCGACACGCGCGCGGCCGATTTCGCCCGCGCGGTCGGCACGGGCGCGGCCTTCCTGCTGCTCGACGAGCCGGCGGCCGGCGCCGGCGAGAACGAACGGCGGGAACTCGTAGCCATCCTGGCGCGGCTGCGCGCCAGCGGCCGCGGCGTGCTGATCGTCGACCATGACATCGAGCTGCTGTCGCGGGCTTGCGACCGCCTGGTCTGTCTCGATCGCGGCCGCCTCATCGCCGTCGGCACGCCAGCCGAGGTGCGGGCCGATCCCGCGGTGCGCGCGAGCTTCCTCGGGCTGGACGGTCAGGCGGCATGAGCGCGGTGTTGGACGTCACGCTGGAGGGCGGGGCGCTCTCGGTCATGCCGGGGGAGATCGTGGCCGTGCTGGGGGCCAATGGCGCCGGCAAGACGCGCCTCCTGGAAACGGTCCTCGGCTTCCACCCGGGCGAGGTGCGGCTGTTCGGCGAGCCCGTCGGCGCGCTCCCCGTGGAGCGGCGGGTGCAGAAGGGGATCGGCTATGTGCCCGAGCGGCGGCGGGTCTTCGCAGGCCTCACGGTGCGCGAGAACCTCGAAGCCGCCTCGTCGCTGCCCGCGCGGCAGCGCGCACGGCGCGTCGAGGAGATGCTGGCGCTCTTCCCGATGCTGGGCGAGCGGCCGCAGGCGCGGGCCTGGCTGCTCTCCGGCGGCCAGCAGCAGATGCTGGCGCTGGCGCGCGCCCTGATGGGCGAGCCGCGGCTGCTGCTGCTCGACGAGCCGACGCTGGGCCTCGCGCCCGCCGTCGTCGCCGAGCTGTGGCGCCGCCTGTCGGCGATGGCCGGCCAGGGCACGGCCATCCTCCTCGCCGAACAGCGCGCCGCGCTGGCGCTGGCCGTCGCCCACCGCGCCATCGTGCTGACGCGTGGCCGCGTCGTGCGCGAGGGGACGGCGGCAGTGTTCGCCACCGACCCGTCCCTGGCCGATCTGATGGCCGGCGGCTGATCCCCTTCCGTCGTCTCGACCGGAGCGGAAGACCTTGTGTCCACGACTTGTCGGCGGCGGGAACTGGACACACGATGATTGCGTGGGCCTCGGAAAAAAGCGGCTATGCTGCCCCTCGCGTTCAGTAGCGAGGGGGAGAGCAGCGTCCGATGCCACGGCGCACGCGACGGCGTCTGGCGGCGGTATTGGCCGCCGATGTGGCTGGCTACAGCCGGTTGATGAGCCTCGACGAGGGTGGCACCGCCCGCCGGCTCGGCGAACATTTCGCCGTCCTTCAGCCGCTGGCGGAGCGGCATAGAGGCCGCGTCGTCAAGACCATGGGGGACGGACTGCTCGTGGAGTTTCCGTCGGCAGTGGCGGCCATGGAGTATGCCATGGCCTTTCAGCGGCTGATGGCCCGCAGGAATGCCCGTACCGACCCCGATCATGCGATGGCCTTCCGCATCGGCATCCACCTCGCCGATGTCCTGATCGCGGGAGACGACATCCTGGGGGAAGGCGTCAACCTCGCCGCCCGCCTCCAGGAGCTTGCCCGGCCCGGCGGCATCTGCCTCTCGCGCACCGCCTGGGAGCAGGTGCGGGGCCGCGTGGACCTGGCCTTCGACGACCTGGGCGAGCAGCGACTGAAGAACATTCCCGAGCCGGTCCATGTCTTCGGCGCCGCGCTGCCTCCCTCGCAGGGCGAGGGCGCACCACCGCGCTCGCCCCTGCCCGCGGCATCACCTTCCCTGCCCACACCCTTGCCGCTGCCCGACCGGCCGTCGATCGTCGTGATGCCCTTCGCCAACCTGTCCGACGAGCCGGACCAGGCGTTCTTTGCCGATGGCATCACCGAGGACCTGACCACGGCGCTGTCGCGCCTGCGCTGGCTGTTCGTGATCGCCCGCAACTCGGCTTATGCCTCGCACGCCCGCGGCGTCGACCTGCGCAGCGTGGCCCGCGATCTCGGCGTGCGCTACGTGCTGGAAGGCAGCGTCCGCCGTGCCGGCAAGCGCCTGCGCGTCACCGGCCAGCTGGTCGAGGCCGAGACGGGCCATCACATCTGGGGCGAGAAGTACGACCGGCAGCTCGACGACATCTTCGCCCTGCAGGACGAGATCACCGCGAACATCGTGGCCTCGATCGAGCCGCATCTGCTGGAGCGCGAAGGCGGGCGCGTCGCCTCGCGGCCGCCCGAAAACATCGACGTCTGGGGCCTGGTCGTGCGCGCGATCGCGCTCGTCAATCGCTTCGGGCGCGCCGAGAACGTGGAGGCGCGCCAGCTGCTGGAGCGCGCCATCTCGCTCGACCCGGCCTATAGCCGTGCCCATGCGGTCCTGAGCTGGGCGCTGTGGTGGGCGACGCTCTACTACTACATCCCGGACCGCGAGGCCGGGTACCTGACGAGCCATCGCCATGCCCAGGAGGCGGTGCGCCTGGACAGCAACGAGCCGTGGGCACGGCTGACCGCCGGCCTCAATCTCAGCACGGCCGGCCAGCACGAGCGCGCGCTCGCCGAGCTCGCCGCGGCGCTGGCGCTCAACCCGAGCTTCGCCCTGGCGCATGCGATCCATGGATGGGCGCTGGTGCGGGCCGGCCGGTACGAAGAGGCGATCACCGAGACCGCGGCCGCGCTGCGCATGAGCCCGCTCGACACCTTCGCCGGGCTCTACACGACCAGCCACGGCCTTGCGCTGCTGGCGGCGCGGCGGTTCGAGGAGGCGCTGCCCCACCTGCGCGCCTCGGTGGCGGCCGACGCCGAGTTCGCCGGCCATTACAACACGCTGATCAGCTGCTGCGGGCATCTCGGCCTCCAGGAGGAAGCCGCCGAATGGATCGCGCGGCGCAACCGCGTCGGCCCGCCGCTGCGCGCGGCGGTGCTGCGCCGCAACCTGCGGAACTTCGCCCACGGCGACATCTTCGTCGAGGGACTGCTGAAGGCCGGCGTGCCGGAGTGAGAGAGTCGTGACGGCGTGGAGCGAGGGGCGCCGGGCAAGGAGGCTGGAGCGACGGAAGCCGTCTTTCATTCCCACCAGTCTTCGACCAGGAGCTCCGGTACGCGGCCGAACTCGCGGGTGTTGTGCGTCACGAGGATCAGTTCCCTGGCGCGCGCCTGGCCGGCGATGAGCAGTTCGTAGGGACCGATCGTCTGACCGACCCGGGCAAGGTGGGCGCGAATCTCGCCCGCGACCCGCGCATCGTCCCGGTCGGGGATCCGGGATCCTTGAGGACATCGATCACCGTGTTGGTGTCCAGCAGATACCTCACGGCTTGAACAGGCGCTGCAGGCCGGGCCGTTCCTGGTCGGCGGACTTTTCGGCTGCCGCCCTGCCGACGTCGGGATCCAGCTTGCCCTGCAGCGCGTCGAGCCAACGCCAGTCCTTCGGCAGCGGCTCGAGCACGATCGCCGCACCGTGACGGCGAATGCGAACCTCGTCGCCGGCGACGCGATACTCCTTCGGAAGCCGGACGGCCTGCGAGCGGCCGGACCAGAAGACCTTTGCCGTGTCCATGGCGACCTCATACGACCGGGATGCTATATGTATTTGATATATAGCATGCGTGTTTGGCAGGGCTGGCGCGGTTTCCACGATGACGGAAGCGCAAGCGGTTCCGTCATCGTGGAAACGCGCGCACGGGCGATCGACGGTTCACAAGGCATGTTCCGTTCGGCTGATTCCGAACGGAACATGCTTCAGGCTCGTAAAAGCGCTTGAATCCCTGACCGGAACTTGTGTCCTGTCCCTGTCGACCCTCGTCAGCAGAGAGGCCGACATGACGCTGTTTTCCGCCCCCTTATACGGAGCGCAAAAAGTCCCCCGGAAGCCGCTCCTGCCCGCGCGCGCCCTACGCGCGCCGGCTCTGGGCGTTCCAGAACTGCTCGAGGTTGGCGATCAGGGCCGGGCTGAAATGGCAGAGCGCCTGCTCGCGGGCATAGAGCGCCGCATACTGGCGGAAGGTGTCGAGCGGTTCGGCGGCCAGCCGCAGCGCGCGGCGGTTGCCGATCGCGCCGACGGCGCCCGATCCCGTCAGCCGGTCGATGACGCGGGCGATGGTCGCGTCCATCTCGGCAGGCTCGATGACCTCGTCGCAGATCATGCGGCCGACCTCCGAGTCGCAGTCGATGCGGCGCTCGTACATGATCGCCTGCCGCGCGATGCGGTCGCCGACGAAGCGCGCCAGCCGCAGGTTGGCCATGGCGGGGATGATGCCCTCCTTGCGCGCCGGCAGGGTCATGTAGGCGTCGCGGCCGGCGATGTTGAAGTCGGAGGCCAGCAGGATCTGGCAGCCGCCGCCGATGGCGAAGGTCTCGACCGCCGAGATCCAGAGCTTCTCGATCGAATCGCCCGCGACCTCGTCCGGCGGCACGTCGGGCCGCGCGACGCCGCGCAGCATCTTGTTCACGAAACCCAGGTCGCGGATCAGGAACCACAGGAACGGGATCTTCCCATAGTAGAGGTGCGTCAGGTTGATGCCGGCATTGTAGACGCGGCGGCCGGCATACTTGCCCTCCGGCACCACGTCGCCGCGCAGCACCGCGACCTCGCTCTGCGGGTCGAGGATGCAGACATCGGCGCCGATCTCGGTGGCGACCTGCGTGGCATTGTCCTCGGAGTTCAGGAAGCGCTTGTTGGACAGCAGCAGCACGGCCGCCTTGCCGTGGCGCTCCACCTTGGCCTGCCCGAGGTCGAGCTGGCTGTCGCGCCGGAATTTCGCCAGCGCCTCGGCCGATTCCGCGCGCGGCAGCAGCATGGCGTGGCAGAGATGCAGGCCGCAGGCCGGGTCGGCCAGCAACTGGTTGAACAGGATGCCCTGGTCGATCTCGCATCCGTCCTTGTCGGCCTGGCGCAGTGCCGCCTCGGCCTCGACCTCCGCCCGCGTCGGCACGAGACCGGGGACGGCCGCCGCGGCATCGTAGGCCAGCGCCTCGATGCGCACGAACTTGCGGCGCCCGTCGGTGAGCCGGTCGTACAGCGCGGCGGCATGGCGGCGCAGGAAGGCAAAGCGCGCCTCGCGGGCCTCGCGCTTCAGGGTCTCGGCCTGCTCGCGGGCCACCGGATCGCGCTTGGGCCTGGGGGGCAGGCGGGACAGCCGCATCGCGGCATCGCGCCAGTAGGCGGAGAAGGCGGCCGCATCGGCCGCAAAGTCGCCGCCGGCGACCGGCACCGATACCATGCGCGTTTCCTGCCCCGAAATTGGAGCGGGCGACGGGATTTGAACCCGCGACCTACGGCTTGGGAAGCCGACGCTCTACCCCTGAGCTACACCCGCGTCGCCATCATTCTAGCGCGCGGTTGCGCCCGAGGTCCATTCGTGTATCTCGCTCTCATGCTGGATGAAATATTGACGCCCGAGGAACGCGCCGTCGTGATGCGCGCCCGCGCTTTCGCCGAAGAACAGGTCGCGCCCAACGCCGCCCGCTGGGAATGGGAGCGCCGCTATCCGCTGGAGATGATCCGCGCCGCCTGCGCCGCCGGGCTGCACACGATCGAGCTGGCGAAGGAACATGGCGGGCAGGGCCTCAGCTTCTCCTGCAAGCTGCGTGCCTTCGAGGAGATCGCGAAGCACGACTTCGCCTTCGCCTTCGCGCTGATCAACCACCACAACGCGGTGGCGCGCTTCGCGCGCGACGGCCAGCGCGCGCACGTGGCGCGCCTGCTGCCGCGCATGATCGCGGGCGAGGTGATCGGCTGCGCGGGGCTGAGCGAGCCCGGCGTGGGCAGCGACTTCGGCGGGCTGGAGATGAGCGCGGTGCGCGTCGAGGGCGGCTGGAAGCTGAACGGCGCCAAGGCCTGGATCACCAACGCCGCCGTTGCCGGTCTTTCCGTAGCCTATGCCCAGACCGACAAGGCGCAGGGCTATCGCGGCATCGCCTGCTTCGCCATCGAGGCCGACCGTCCCGGCTTCCATCGCGACAAGCCCTTCGAGCTGCATGGCGGGCACGCGATCGGCGTCGGCGGCTTCCGGCTGGTCGACTACGTCGCGCCCGACGAGGCCGTGCTGCATCCGCCGGGGCGCGCCTTCAAGGCCGCGCTGGCCGGCATCAACGGCGCGCGCGCCTACGTCGCCGCGATGTGCTGCGGCATGCTGCAGGCCGCGCTGGAGACGGCGGTGCGCTACACGCGGCAGCGTCGGACCTTCGGCCAGCCGGTGATCGACCATCAGGGCGTGCGCTGGAAGCTGGTCGATGCGGCGACCGATCTCGAGGCCGCGCGCCTGCTCGCCTATCGCGCGGCGCGGCTGATCGACGAGGGCGGCGATGCGGTCCTGCCGGCCGCCCATGCCAAGAAGTTCGCGACGGAGATGGCGGTGCGGCGCATCGCCGACTGCATCCAGGCCATGGGCGCCAACGGGCTGCGGGCGGAATACCCGCTGGCGCGGCACCTCGCCGGCGCCAAGATCGCCGCCTACACCGACGGCTCGATCGAGATGATGAACGAGCGCATCGGGCAAGCGCTGCCGCAGGTCTTTGCGTGATCATCTCCACGGTCGAGATGCACACCGGCGGCGAGCCGACGCGCATCGTCGTCGACGGCTGGCCGCGCCTTGCCGGCCGGACGCTGCTCGACAAGCGGCGCGAGGCGAAGGAGCGTTTCGATCATCTGCGCCGCGGCCTGATGCTGGAGCCGCGCGGCCATGACGGCATGTACGGCGCACTGCTGGTCGAGCCCGACCATCCCGACGCCGACCTCGCGGTGCTGTTCATGCACAACGAGGGCTACAGCACGATGTGCGGCCACGCCACGATCGCGCTGGCGCGCTGGGCGGTCGAGAGCGGCCGCGTCGCGCGGCGGGAACCGGAGACCATCGTGCGGCTGCAATGTCCCTGCGGGCTGGTGACGTGCCGCGTCGCCGCCGACGGCTTCGTTCGCTTCGAGAGCGTGCCGGCCTTCGCCTGGGCGCTCGACCGCATCGCGCCGACCGCGACCTGGGGGCCGGTCACGGTCGACATCGCCTATGGCGGCGCCTTCTATGCTTTCCTGCCGGCGGATTCGATCGGGCTCGACCTGCACACCTCGCCTATGCGCGGCCTCGTCGATGCCGGCGAGGAGATCGCGCGCGCCGCGGCGGCGGCGATCCCGATCGCGCATCCCGACGAACCCGATCTCGGCTTCCTCTACGGCACCATCCTGACCGACGGGGGCGACGGCGCCGAGGGCCGGCCGAGCCGCAACGTCTGCATCTTCGCAGGCCGCCAGGTCGATCGCAGCCCGACCGGCAGCGGCGTCACGGCGCGGATGGCGCTGCTGGCGGCGCGCCGGCAGGCGGCGGCCGGCGACGAGCGGCTGTTCGAGAGCTGCACCGGCGCCGTCTTCAGCGGGCGTCTCCTGCGCGATGCCGCTCCGGTCGGCGGCCGCCGGTCGGTGATCGTGGAAGTCGGCGGCCGTGCCCACACGACCGGCGAGGCGCGCTTCCGCTTCGACGCGGACGATCCGTTGCGCGAAGGCTTCAACCTTCGAGGTTAGCCGTTATGGGCACGCCGCAGCGCCTGGTCGAGATCGTCGAACAGATCGGCCGCGTCCTCGACGCCGACCGACAGCCGCAGCAGGTCGGCGGGGCAGGGCGTGCCCGGCCCCTCGATGCTGGCGCGGTGCTCGATCAGGCTCTCGACGCCGCCCAGGGAGGTGGCGCGCTTCCACAGCGCGACGCGCGCGGCCGTGCCGATGGCGGCCGCCTCGCCGCCCTTGACGCGCACCGACAGCATGCCGCCGAACCCGCCCTTCATCTGCCGCTTGGCGACCTCGTGCCCGGCGAAGGCCGGCAGGCCCGGATAGAGGACCTCGGCGATCATGGGATGGCCGGCCAGCCGCTCGGCCAGGCTCTCCGCCGAGCGGCAGGCCCACAGCACGCGCGGAAACAGGGTGCGCATGCCGCGCAGCAGCAGCCACGCCTCGGTCTGGCCCAGGATCATGCCCAGCTGCGCGCGGATGGTGCGCAGGCTCGTCCAGTAGTCGTCCTCGCGCGCGCCGGCCAGCGCGCCGGCGATGAGGTCGGAATGGCCGTTGAGGTACTTGGTGGCCGAATGCATGACGATATCGGCGCCCAGCTCGATCGGGCGCGTCAGCACGGGCGTGCCGACCGTCGAATCCACGGCCAGCCGCGCGCCGGCGCGGTGCGCGATGTCGGCAGCGGCCGCGATGTCGGTGACGATCCAGGTGGGATTGGCCGGCGTCTCGATCCAGACCAGCTTCGTCGCGCCGGGCCGCACCGCGGCCGCGATGGCGTCGGTCCGGTCCGCATCGACGAAGTCGACCGCGAGCCCCCACCGGGTCGCAAAGCTGCCCAGCCAGTTGCGCAGGGCCCAGTACATGACCTTGGGCGCGACCACATGGTCGCCCGGCTGCAGCGCGAGGAAGCAGGCGGTCGCCGCGCTCATGCCGGAGGAGAAGACCAGCGCCTTCGCCCCGCCCTCCAGGGCCGCCAGCGTGGCTTCGGCCTGGTCGAAGGTGGGGTTGTCGGCGCGGGCGTAGATGCGGCCGGACCGGTAGGCATTGTCCTCGTCGCGCAGGTAGGTGCTCGCCATGTGGATGGGCGGCACGACCGCCTTGGTCACAGGATCGACCCAGCCCATGGCCTGGGCGGCGAGGGAGGCTGGGGCGGCTTTCGGATCGGACATGGAGGGCTCGGCTTGCCTTACAGGTTGCTTACGCGCACGCGCTTTTATAGCGCATCGTCGCACTTACATTGCAGATGCATTACTATCGCCCCGCCGCAGACGCCGGGCCGGTCCCTTGCCGCTGTTGCCCGGGCGCTGCCTCTGTATCTGTATCCGTTGCTTGCCCTGGAGTCCGAATGATGGATGTTGAAACCGTCGCTCCTGCGCCGCCGGCGCAACAAGCCGGCCGGGTGGATCGTGTGGCGCGCACCCGTGACGCCATCGTCGCCTCGGCGCTGGCCCTGGCGCTCGCCGGCGAGGTCGCGCCGATCGTGCGCGACATCGCCAAGATGGCCGGCGTCTCGGCGCGCACCGTCTTCCAGCACTTCGCCGACACGGCGGAACTCTACGTCGCGGTGCTGGGCCGGGCGCTGGCAACCGTCCTGGGCGACACGCCGGACCTGGTCGCGGCCTGGCCGCTCGACGAACGGCTGTCGCTCATCATCAAGCAGTGCGCCGACCGCGGCGAGCGCCTGCTGCCGATGTGGACCTTCGTCGAGACGCTGCAGCGACGATCGACCGAGGCCTCAGACATGGTCGTGCAGATGTACGCGGCCAACCGCGAGCAGCTCGCCAACTGGTTCCAGCAGGAGCTCAGCCTCCTGTCGGACGATGCGCGGGAGCGGACGCTGAACGCGCTCGCCATGGCGGTGGCGCCGGAAAGCTGGGTGGTGCTGCGCGAACGTCTCGGCCTGTCCGTCGAGGAGGCGCGCGAGGAGCTGGGCTTCGTCGCGCAGGCCGTGTTCAACGGCGGCTCGGGCGGCGTTCGCCAGGGCTAGCGCCGGTGCCGGCCAGCCGGGCCAGCTCCTCGAGCGCGCGGTCGCGCAGGCCCAGCTCGGCGAGGTGGGACAGCGTGTTGCGCACATAGTCGAGGTTCGTGCCGGTCGCGCCCGCGCCGTGGCGCACCAGCCGCGCCGCCGTGGCGGGCGGCAGCTTGCCGGCGAACTGCCGGTGCCTGCGGTCGGCGAGATAGACGAGGGCGGGCACCGTGCGGCCGTCCTCGAGATGGATCGGCCGCACCGTCTCCTCGTAGACGCCGTCATGGTCGATCTCGCGATGGATGAGGTAGCGGCGGACTTCGTCGTAGCGGTCGCGCGGCAGGCGATGGGCCAGGCCGCGGCAGGTGCCGCCGGGCAGCAGCCCCAGGATGAGGCCGGGCTTCTCGGGCGTGCCGCGATAGTGCTCGGAGTAGATGCAGAAGGCGCGGTGCCAGCCGTGCAGGCGGGCCGGCCGGGTCTCGGGTGTGGCGAAGCCCGGGTGCCACATCAGCGAGCCGTAGCCGAAGACCCAGGCCGGGCGCGCGGTGCTCACGCCTGGTTGAGATGGATCAGCGCGCGGCGGATCTCGCGGGTGCGCGTGAACAGGTCGAACAGCTTGTCGCCCTCGCCCCAGCGGATGGCGCGCTGCAGGTAGAACAGATCCTCCTGGAAGCGGGCCAGCACTTCGAGCACGGCCTCGCGGTTGTTCAGGAAGACGTCGCGCCACATCGTGGGATCGGAGGCGGCGATGCGGGTGAAGTCGCGGAAGCCGCCGGCGGCGAAGCGCAGGACCTCGCTCTTGAGATGGCCCGCCAGGTCGTCGGCGGTGCCGACGATGGTGTAGGCGATGAGGTGCGGCAGGTGCGAGGTGATGGCGAGGATGCGGTCGTGGTCGGCGGGATCGAGCCGCTCGGTCAGGCTGCCCAGGCCCTTCCAGAAGGCCTCCAGCCGGTCGACCGCCGCGGGGTCGCTGTCCGCGAGCGGCGTCAGGATGGTCCAGCGGCCGTCGAACAGCTCGGCGAAGCCCGCTTCGGGGCCGGAGTTCTCGGTGCCGGCGACCGGATGGGCCGGCACGAAATGCACGCCAGCCGGGAGGTGCGGCTGCATGGCGTCGATCACGGCCTGCTTGACCGAGCCGACGTCGGAGACGATGCAGCCGGGCTTGAGCGACGGCGCGATCGCGCGCGCCGCCTCGCCGCAGGCGCCGACCGGCGTGCAGACGATCACCAGGTCGGCATCCTGGCAGGCAGCCGCGAGGTCGGTGCCGCAATGGTCGACGAGCTTCAGCCGGTTGGCGGCCGCCGCCGTCTCGGCACGCCGCGTCGCGGCGACGACGGTCCGCGCGAGGCCGCCGCGGCGGGCGGCGAGGGCGATGGAGCCGCCGATCAGCCCGATGCCGATCAGCGCGACCTTTTCGAACAGGGGCGCGCTCATTTGCCGGCGGCGACGAAGCGGCCGAGCGATTCCTTCACCGCCTTGACCTCGGCCTCGGTGCCGATGGTGATGCGCAGATGCTCGGGCAGGCCGTAGCCTGCGACCAGCCGTGGGATCAGCCCGTCGTTCATCAGCCAGTCGTTGGCGGCGACGGCCCTCTCCCGGGAGCCGAAGCCCACCAGGACGAAGTTGCCGACGCTGGGCAGCGGCGCGAGGCCGAGCGTCGCCAGCTCCGCACTGAGCCAGGGCAGCCAGATGTCGTTGTTGGTGCGGCTGGCGTCGGTATGGGCGATGTCGTCCAGCGCGGCGATGCCGGCGGCCTGCGCCGCCAGGTTGACGTTGAAGGGCTGGCGCAGCCGGCTCATGACGTCGACGATGCCGGCGGGGCCGTACATCCAGCCCAGCCGTAGGCCACCCAGGCCGTAGATCTTGGAGAAGGTCCGCGTCATGACCACGTTCTCGGCCTGGTCGACCAGCTCGACGCCCGATTCGTAGTCGTTGCGCGTGACGTACTCGGCATAGGCCGCGTCGATCACCAGCAGCACGTTCTTCGGTAGGCCCGCATGCAGGCGCCGCACGTCGTCCTTGGTGATGTAGCTGCCCGTCGGGTTGTTGGGATTGGCGAGGCACACGACACGCGTCCGGTTCGTGACCCTTGCCAGCATCGCGTCGACGTCGCAGCGATGGCCCTTCTCCGGCGCCGCGACCGGCTCGGCGCCGACGCCCAGCGCGTTGATGGGGTACATCAGGAAGCCGAACTGGCTGTACAGCAGCTCGTCGCCCGGCCCGCAATAGGCGCGCACCAGCAGGTTCAGGATCTCGTCGGAGCCGGCGCCGCACACGATGCGCTTGGCATCGAGGCCGTAGCGGCGGCCGATCGCGGTGCGCAGACTGGCCGAATCGCCATCAGGATAGCGGTGCAGCTCCGCCGCCGCCTTGGCATAGGCGGCCATCGCCTTGGGGCTCGGTCCCAGCGCGCCCTCGTTGGACGACAGCTTGGCGACCGTCTTCTTGCCTTCGATCGAATCCTTGCCCGGGACGTAGGGCGCGATCCTCATGATTCCCGGACGCGGGGTGAGCGTGCTCATCGTCATCTCCCGTAGGTTGCGGGCGCCTAGGCGCGCGGCGCGGCTGGAACGGCGTAGGCGCCGATGGTCGCGACGCGGCCGTTCTCAAGGCCCAGCGCCGCACCGAGTTCGGCCAGGCGCGGGTCGCCGTCCGCGATCACGCCCGGCAGCTCGACCAGGTAGTGATGCACCCCGGCCACCACCTGGTCCAGCACCGACGTCGCGCCGGGCAGCCCGACCTTGGCCAGCGCATTGGCGATGCGGTCGCGGCTCAGTCCGTTGATGGCCTCGATCGCGACCAGCGCGCGGTCGTCGCCCGATTCCTCGGGCTCCATGCGCGCCAGCACGAAGGCCGAGATCCCGCGCGCGCGCGCATTGGGCATCGTGACGAAGGGCAGGCGCGCGACGACGTTGGGCAACGTCGCGTCCTTGCCGGCCAGCAGCGGCCACCAGGCGGTCGAGCTGTCGGGTTCGATGGGGGCTGGAACCACGCCCAGGGTCGAGGGATTGGCCCGCACCGCCGCCAGCACCTGCGCCGGCGTGTCGTTGGCGACGAACGGGATGTGGCAGCCGAAGTGATCGCGCGCGAGATCCCAGAAGCCCGGCTGATCGTGGGGCCGGCAGATCGCGATCTTGATGTCGGGCGTCTGCAGCAGCGTGAAGGCGCACATCATCTCGCGCCACATGCGATACACGGCCGTCGCCGGGAAGGGGCCTTGATGCGTTGCCAGGCGCTGCCGCAGGACGCGGGCTTCGCGGCCCGGCCGCATCGCCAGGCCGCCCGGCGGCTTGGATGCCGCGATGCGGTCGACCAACGCCGTGCGGCGCTGGATGAGGCCATGGAGTTCGCCGTCGATGGCGTCGATTTCTTGGCGCAAGCTGTCGAGGCTGGGCGAGTCCATACGGCCGATGATCCTGTAAGGCAGCGGCGATACTACGTTCGGCGTGCCCGCGTAAAGGCAAGAAACCTCGGAAGACCTTGCGCAACCGGGGCGAGGTGCCTATAGAAGCCCCTCCGTGGAATTTGAGCCGACCGGCTTGCGACCACGTTAAACCTCGCTAAAAGGTCGGAGCGCTCGCAAAAGCCCCCGCCCTTCGCCGGCCGGGGGCTTTTTCGTTGGCGGTCCGCAGAGGGGCCGAGGAGAGGGAATGCAGGCGACGACGACCAGCGAGGCCTCGCTCGACGGCCTCGCCGACGCCGAACGCAAGGCGCTGGCGCGATGTCGCCACGCGATCCTGGGGCGCGACCGGCCGCTGCGGCTGGACTGCGGCGTCGATCTCGGCCCCTATCGCGTCGCCTACCAGACCTACGGGACGCTGAACGCCGACAAGTCGAACGCCGTCCTGATCTGCCATGCGCTGACGCTCGACCAGTTCGTGGCCGAGCAGCATCCCGTCACCGGAAAGGACGGCTGGTGGGACAGCCTCGTCGGCCCCGGCAAGGTCCTCGATCCGGCCCACTACTTCATCATCTGCATCAACGTGCTGGGTGGCTGCATGGGCACAACCGGGCCGCTGGCGATGGATCCGGCGACCGGCCAGCCCTGGAACCTGCGATTCCCGGTCGTGACGATCGCCGACATGGTTCGCACGCAGGCCGCGCTGCTCGACCATCTCGGCATCCCCGACCTGTTCTGCGTGATCGGCGGCTCGATGGGCGGCATGCAGGTGCTGCAATGGGCTGCGAGCCATCCCGGGCGCGTCTTTTCGGCGGTGCCGATCGCCTGCGCGGCGCGCCATTCGGCGCAGAACATCGCTTTCCACGAGGTCGGCCGCCAGGCCATCATGGCCGATCCCGACTGGAAGGGCGGCGACTACCGCCAGCACCAGACCGTTCCGGCGCGCGGCCTGTCGGTGGCGCGCATGACGGCCCACATCACCTACCTTTCCGAACTGGCGCTGCAGCGCAAGTTCGGCCGCGCCCTGCAGGACCGCGACGCGCTGGGCTTCGGCTTCGATGCCGACTTCCAGGTCGAGAGCTACCTGCGCCATCAGGGATCGACCTTCGTCGACCGCTTCGACGCCAACAGCTATCTCTACATCACACGCGCCATGGACTATTTCGACCTGGCGGCGGCCCATGGCGGCGTGCTGGCCAACGCCTTCAAGGGGACGCCGACGCGCTTCTGCCTGTTCTCGTTCACCAGCGACTGGCTGTTCCCGACGCGCGAGTGCCGCGAGATCGTGCATGCGCTGAACGCGGCGGCGGCCAACGTCTCCTTCGTCGAGGTCGAGAGCGACAAGGGTCACGACGCCTTCCTGCTCGACGAGCCGGAGATGTTCCGCACGCTCGCAGGCTTTCTGAAGGGAGCAGCCGCCGTGCGCGGGCTGAAGCTGCCTTGAACGCCGCGATCCGCGTCGACCTCCAGCTCATCGCCGACATGGTCGAGCCGGCCACACGCGCGCTTGACGTCGGCTGCGGCGACGGCGCGCTGCTGGCCTACCTGGTGAACTTCAAGCGCGTCGATGCGCGCGGCATGGAGCTCAGCCAGTCCGGCGTCAATGCCTGCGTCGCCAACGGGCTGTCGGTGATCCAGGGCGATGCCGACGCCGACCTGCGCGACTATCCGGACGATGCGTTCGACTACGTGATCCTGAGCCAGACGCTGCAGGCCACGCGCGAGCCGCGCGAGGTGCTGCGCCAGATGCTGCGGGTCGGCAAGCGCGCCATCGTGTCGTTCCCCAACTTCGCGCACTGGCAGGTGCGCCTGCGCATGGTGTTCGGCGGGCGCATGCCCGAGACGCCGTCGCTGCCCTACAAATGGTACGACACGCCCAACATCCACCTCTGCAGCATCGACGACTTCCGTGCCCTGTGCCGCGACATGGGGGTGCGCATCGAGCGCGCCATCGTGCTCGACCGCAACAGCAAGCCCATCAACCGGCCGCCGCTGCTCGCCAACCTGCTCGGCGAGCAGGCGGTGTTCATGCTGAAGCGGGACTGAGGACCCGCCGGCATGAAGCTCATCGTCCTGCTGATCGACGGCCTGAGTGCCGACTACTTCGCCGCGCATCGGGACCGCCTGCCCCATCTGTCGGCGCTGGCATCATCGGGCGCGCATGTCCGCCGGCTGGGCGCGACGGTGCCGGCCACTTCGATGCCGGGACGGGCCAGCATGCTGACGGGAGTCACGGGAGCGGAGCATGGCGTGATCGGCAATCACGTCTTCGACGGGACCGGCTTTCGCAGTGCCATGCCTCAGGACGTCGCCGTCGAAACCCTGGCCGGCCAGGCCAGCCGTCAGGGGCGGGACGTCGCCTGCGTGGGATTCGCCCTGGTTCGCCCGCAGGATGCCGCCATCTTCCGTCCGCCCTGGTGGATGCGCAGCTGGCTCGACGCCACGCGCTTCGGCAAGCTGCCGGCCTCGGATGCGGCGGCCATCGCGAATCAGACCAGGGATCCCGACGGCCGCCTGCCACCGCCAACGGCATCGCCTCCTTCGGATGTCGGGGTGATTCATGGTCTCGCCGCCGATCTCGCGATGATCGATGCCGTCGCGCACCTCGCTGCCTCGGCGGCGCCGCCCGATCTGATCCTTTCGGAAATCGCGACCACCGACGTCGTCCAGCACTGCCACGGCTACGCCACCGCCCCCTCCCACTGGGCGCTGGCGCATGCGGACATGCTGGTCGGCCGCCTGCTCGCCGCCCTCGAGCGGGCCGGCCGCCTGTCGGACTACGCCATTGCCGTTGCCAGCGACCACGGCCATGCGCCGATCGAGACAGCGATTCACCCCGACGTCGTGCTTCCCGAGGCGACCTGGGAAACCGAAGGCGCCTCGCTGCATGTGCTGATCGAGAACGACCGTCACGCCGCCAAGGTGCGCGAACGCCTGTCCGCGTTCGGCGTCGTGCAGCATCCGAGCGACCACGTGCCGATCGCCCACCGGACGCGTATCGCGACTTTTTCCGCGCCGCCGGGCCACAGCTTCGAGCCGCGACCGCCGGATGGCCGGCAGCCGACAGGCAAACCCTTCTACATCTCCACCCATGGATTGCGACCGGGCGATCCTGCCGACGACCGCTTCTGCGTCTTCCATGGGCCGGGGATTGCGCGATCCGTCGTCGACACGGCGCCGGCCGAACAATTCGCCGCGACCGCCGCGGCCCTGCTCGGCGTGCGGCTGCCCGCCTGCCGGGCGGCGCCGCTTCAGGCCGTCGCGGCACCCCGCGCCGGACGCGCGTAGTACGTTTCGATCTCGTCCTCGCCGACCTTCACGAAGCCGCGACGTTCGTAGAACCGATGGGCCGGGCTGCCCCGCAGCACGCCGAGGGTCACGGGAAGCCCGAGCCCATCGGCTTCTGCGAGAAGCGCTTCGAGGATCGCCCCGCCCAGGCCGCCATTGTGCAGATGGCGGGCGAGGTAGAATGAATCGATGCCGATTTCGCGGTCGGCGACGCGGAAGCCGACGCAGCCTACACGCGCCTCGTCGAGCAGGATGAGTCTCAAGCCCGGCTGGTCGAAAGCCTCGCGGAAGAAGCGGCGCGCTCGCTCGGGGGAATAGCGGAAGACGCGCTCCAGGTGCTCGCGCATGACGTCGATCCGCAGTGCCAGCAGCGGTTCGAAGTCGGCCTCGCTGACGGGGCCGAAACGCCAGCGCTCAGCCACGCGCGGCGATACGGGCGATGCGCGGCCGAGCCACGGCCAGCCAATCGCCTGTGTCCAGCTCCATCGAGCGGTCCAGCCGGCCGGCATTGAAGAAAAGCGTGTCGTTGGCGAGCAGGTCATCCTCGACCACGATCGACAGGGCGGGATTGAGCGCAAAGGGTGGCACGGCGCCCATCATGCATCCGGTCAGTTCCTGCGCGGTCCCGGGCGCAGCGAAGCCGCACTTGCGGGCCTCGAACAGGGTCGCGACGGCGTCGAAGTCGAGCTTGCGGTTGCCCGGCAGGATCGCCAGGACGTGGCGCTTGCCGCCGCCGCCGCCGCGCACGTCCAGCACCATCGCCTTGGCGGCCTGCTCCGGCCGGTTGCCGCGAATCGCGCTGATCGCCTCGGAACGTCCCTCCGCGGCGTGCTCGATGATCCGGAAGCGGGCATTGGCGTCGGTCAGCAGTGCGACCAGCCGGTCGAATACGTCACCGGCCACGGACGACCTTCTCGGACAGGATCTCCAGCGTGCGGTCGAGGTCCGGCACCTTGCCGTCGGCCGGTGCGATCGCGGCATCGACGGTACGGCGGTGGCTGCGCTCGATGGCCTCGGTCATCAGCGGCTCGACGCCGGTCTCGACCAGCGTGCGGCGCACCAGTCCCATCTCCTCCCAGCGGCGATGGGCGTGCACGACATGCGTCTGCACCAGCATGGCGATGAAGTCGCGGAAGGGCATCTGGTCGGCGTCGGCCAGGCAATCCATGACCTCGGCCAGGATGCCCTGGCGCTGTGCGGTGACGAAGGCCTCGACGCCCAGCGCCTCCACGCCCTTGATCAGCACGCTGCGCACCATCTTGACCGACGAGGCACTGCCGGGCTTCGGTCCGAGCGCCTTGGCGTCGAAGCCGTTCGCGTTCATCCAGTCCACGACCGACGCGACGTCCTCGCCCGACACCAGCATGGGTGCCTTGATGCCCTGCTTGAAGAAGCCGCCCATCACGGCGACGTCGATGTAGCGGCCGCCGGCCGCCTCGATGGGCGCACGGTCCTCGTCGGACATGCGCCCCGTGACGGTGCAGAGGTCGAGGTAGTGCGCGCCCTTCTTGAGCAGCGGGGCGGCCGACTGCGCGGCCTCCAGCGCATGCTCGCCCTGGACGGCGCAGATCACGAGGTCGGCCGCGCCCAGCGCCTCCCTGTATTGGCCGTCGATGGCGATATCGAGCCGGCGGGCCTCCTTGCCGAGCGCGGTGCCGCGGGCGTCGCGGTCGAGGGCGGTGTCTATGGCGATGATGCGCCGTGGCGCGTTGTCGCCGGGGCGGGGCCGGCCCCGCCAGCCGCCTTCCGCGCACAGGCCGCGGGCGATCGCCGATCCCGCTTCACCGAAGCCCAACAGCGCGATCACGCGCGGAGACAGCGACATGCGTGTTCTTCTCTCGAAGGGCGTTGAGGTGGTCAGGAGGCGGGCGCTTCGCCGTCCTCGGCCTTGCGCGCCGCGCCGGGGAGCTTGGCGGTGTCGCGCGAACTGGCGATGCGGAGCTTGGGGCGAACCACGGCAAGTTCGGGCGCTGCATGCCGCTCGCCGACGGCGGCATAGAGCTGCTTGCCGGCCTCGATGATGCTGACGCCGGCGAAGCGCCCCAGCCAGCGCTGCCCGAAGCGCTCGATCGCCGGCGCCATGCGCAGGGCAAGCCGCGAATGGGTTGGCGGCATGTAGAGGGCGCGGGCCTGGCGCTGTGGCGCGAACATGTTGGCCCGCAGCAGGTTCGCGAGCTGGCCCGCCGAGTAGGGGTGCCCCTGATAGAAGGGCGAGCGGTCGACCTGCGACCACAGGCCGGCGCGGGTCGGTGCCACGGTTACGAGCCGGCCGCCATCGGCCAGGACGCGCCAGATCTCCCGCAGCAGCGGGCGCACATGCTCGGTGCATTCGATGGCATGGACCAGCAGCACGCGGTCGACCGACCGGTCGGGCAGCGGCAGGTCCATCTCATCGACCAGCGCCGTGAGATTGCCGCCTTCGCGCGGCCACCGCGTCACGCCTTGCTGGGCCGGCATGAAGGCCAGCGTCCGCCCGGCCTCCTCCATGAACGGGCGCATGAAGGGCGTCGCGTAGCCCAGGCCCAGGACGGTGTCGCCGCGCACGTTCGGCCAGACCTCCCGCAGCCGGGCGCGCAGCAGCCGCACGGTCATCTGTCCCAGCGTGGTGCCGTAGAAGTCGTTGAGATCGAGGACGTCCGTCCACATATGACAATGTTAGCAGAAGTGGCCCGGAGCCGTGAATCCGCGGCTCCGTGGCGGCCACAAGGGAGCTTTGCTAGCTTTGCATCATGAGCACCACGCTAGAAATCGTCCGTATCCCGGTCCTGAATGACAATTACGTGTGGCTGATGCGGGAGCCGCAGAGCGGCTGCGTCGCCGTCGTCGACCCCGCCGTGGCCGGTCCGGTGCTGGCGGAGGCCGAAAACCGACGCTGGAAGATCACCCATATCCTCAACACCCACCACCATGGCGACCACGTCGGCGGCAACCGGGAGATCAAGGAGATCACGGGTTGCACCATCGTCGGCCCGCGGCGCGATCGGGCGCGTATCCCCGGGATCGACGTCGAGGTCGATGACGGCGACCGCTACCGTTTCGGCGAGGCCGAGGCCGAGGTCTTCTTCGTTCCCGGTCACACCAGCGGCCACATCGCCTATGCCTTCCGGGAGCAGAAGGCGCTGTTCTGTGGCGACACCCTGTTCGCCCTGGGCTGCGGCCGGCTGTTCGAAGGCACCCCGCAGCAGATGTGGACCTCGCTCAGCCGGCTGCGCGCCCTGCCCGACGACATGAAGGTCTATTGCGCGCACGAGTACACGCAGTCCAACGCCCGGTTCGCCGTGACGGTGGAAAGCGACAACAGGCGCCTGCTCGACCGCTCGGCGGCGATCGACGCGGCGCGGGCACGCGGCGAGGCGACGGTGCCGTCGCTGCTCGGCGAGGAGAAGGCGACCAACCCCTTCCTGCGCGCCGACGTGCCATCGGTCCAGAGCGCCGTCGGCATGCCCGGCGGCGACCCGGTGGCGGTGTTCGCCGAGGTCCGCCACCGCAAGGACGTGTTCTGAAGTCGTTCTAAAGCACCGCTCTAGCGTCGCATCAGGCAGGCCCAGGCGCCGGCCGCGAGCAGCGCCGCCAGCGCGGCGTAGAGCGTCGCCTGCGGCACGTTGAGGAACAGCCAGGTGGCCGACAACGGTCCGACCGCGGCGCCGAAGTCCCGCCAAGTCGAATAGCTCGCCTGCGAGGAGAGCACGCTCGCCCGACCGCGCTCCAGCACCAGGACGGGGATCAGCGTGTTGAACATGCCGCGCGTCGCCACGACCATCAGTGCGCCCAGCAGCTCGTGGCCGAGGGCAATCAGCGCGAATCCTGCGACGAGCAGGGCGGCATTGATGATCGAGATGCGGCGCGCGCCGAACCGGTCGCCGATCCAGCCGCCGAGCGGTCCGGTCGTGATCTCGACCAGCCAGCGCAACGCCAGCAGCAGGGCGGTCGCGATGACCGGCGCCGTCCAGGTGATCGCGTCCTTCATCAGGAAGGCCAGCGTCAGCAGGAACACGCCGTCGCCGGCGAAGCCCAGCACGAATCCCCAGGTCTCGAGGCGGTGCGGGAGGGGCAGGCGGAAGCGCTTGCGTTCCGCCGGCGAGGCCGGGAGGCGCGGCAGCATCAGGGCGGCGCCCAGCGAAATCAGCGTCAGGGCACCGAAGATCACGAACACCGATCGGGCGCCGACATGGACGGCGATCCAGGCGCCGCCCACCAGGGATACGGCCTGCACCATGCCGATCGCCGCGCGGCTGGCGCCGACCCGCTTGCCCGCGTTGGTGCGGTCGCTCACCGCATAGGCCAGCGTCGACAGATTGAGCGCCGCGTAGGAGACGCCCCACAGAATGCGCGCGCCGACCTGCACGGCCTCGCTCTGTGCCAGGCCGTAGAGCGCGGTGGAGACGGTGGCGCCCACGGCGGCGGATACCATCAGGGCATGCGGGCCGAGGCGGTCGCCCAGGGCGGCCACGCCGGAATTGGCGAGCAGCCGGATCCAGCGGTTGAGCGACAGCAGCACGCCCACCATGGCCAGGCTGACGCCGAATTCCTCATGGTAGAGCGGCAGCACGGCATAGAGGAGCGTGTCGCCGATCATGGCGACGGCGATGACCAGGCCGGGCAGCGCCATGCCGACAGGCATTGCGCCCGATGGCAGGCGGATGCTCACGCGGCCTATTGGGCGCGTTCGATCAGGGCCTCGCGGAGCGCGGCGGCACAAAGCGACGTGCCGCGGCGCGCACCGTGCAGCAGCATGGGCGAGCTCAGGAAACCGTGCAGCATCCCGCCGAACTCCACGAGATCGGCCTGGGTGCCCTCCTGGTGCAGCCGGAAGGCATAGGCCCGGCCTTCGTCGCGCAGCGGGTCGTAGCCGGCCGTGACGACCAGCGCCGGCGGCAGCCCGGCCAGCGACCTGGCGCGCAGCGGCGAGACTCGCCAATCGTCCCGGGAGGCGCGATCGGGCGTGTAGTGGTCGAAGAACCACTCCATCGTGGCGGCGTTCAGGCCGTAGCCGTCCTCGTACTTGCGATAGGATTCCGCTCGCGCCACCGCGTCCGTGACCGGATAGGCGAGCAGCTGCAGGAGCAGCCGCGGACCGCCGTGGTCGCGCGCCCAGATCGACGCGGCCGCCGCGAGATTGCCGCCGGCGCTGTCGCCGCCGATCGCGAGCCTGCCGGCGTCGATGCCGGCCGAGGCGCCGTTGGCGGCCACCCAGGACAGGACCCCGACGACGTCGTCGAACGCGCCGGGGAACCGTGCCTCGGGGGCCAGCCGGTAGTCGATCGCCAGCACGCAAATGCCCGCCTCGAGGGCAAGCTGGGCGCAGAGGACATCGTGACTGTCGAGATTGCCGAACACCCATCCGCCCCCATGGGCGTAGATCAGCGTCGGCAGGAGGGCGTCGGCGGGCGCCGCCGCCGGCCGGAAGATGCGGACGGGCAGCTCGCCGGCAGGACCGGGAACGCTACGATCGACCACCGAAACGCCGGGGGGCCGCGGGCCCTGCGCCGCCGGACGCAGCGACAGATAGAGCTCGCGTGCCGCGGCCGGCGTCAGCGTGTTCCAGGCCGGGCGATTGGCCGCAGCCATGAGATCGATCAGTCGCTGCGATTCGGGGTCGAGTGCCATGCCTCCAAACTCCATTGTGCGAGAAACGACACACTCTAGCAGCCTGCGCCCCTGTTTCGTCACGACACGAATGGTAAGGTGAGCCATGACATTCGACCCGGACCCCGGTGCGTCGCCTGCCGCCGCTCCGTCGCGGTGGCGCAGGACGTGGGACCGAGTGCGGACGTACCGTCGCGGGCCGTCAGTCGGGGAAACCGCGCCGAGCCGCACGCGCCGCGCCCTGAGCTGGCTCTGGTGGCTCCTGGTCGCGGCGCTGCTGCTGTACTATCCGGTCGGTGCGCTGGTCATCCAGAACATCGACGATGATCCGCAATTCACGCCGGTTGGCGTCGTGCCGGGTGAAAGCCGCGCCGTCGCCGCGACCGCCCAGCTCATCACGCGGGAGGTCGACGTCCACACGTGGACGCCGATGATGCCGTTCTTCATGCCCTCCGGCCTGCTCGACAACATGCCGAACTTCCAGCGTGGCGTGATGGCCGCGCTCGGCCGTTTCAGCACCGAGCTGATGGACCAGCTCGGGCGTGTCCGCGGCTCGAGCCAGACCGACCGCGACCTCGAGCAGGCGCGCGGCTTCCTGAACGAGCAGCCGAACATCTGGATTTGGCAGCCCAGCGTCTCGCTGATGCCGTCGGCCACATCGGCCCAGAAGTACCGGGCGGGCCGCGAACGCCTGCAATCCTACAATCGGCGGCTGGCGGCGGGCCAGGCGGTGTTCGAGCGCCGCGCCGACAACCTTCAGGCGCTGATCGACCGCATCGCCAATGACGAGGGATCCGATTCCGCGGTCATCGACCAGCACATCATCGAGACGGCGGGAGACCTGTTCGATCGTCGGGCGGACGATATCTTCTATTTCAACAAGGGCCGGCTCTACGCGAACTACATCCTGCTGCGCGAGCTCGGCATCGACTTCGAGAACGTCATTCGCGAGCGTGGCCTCGCAACCGGCTGGAACGGCATGGTGGAGACGTTTCGCGTCGCCGCCGTGCTCGACCCCTGGGTGGTGTGGAACGGCTATCCGGACGGCTTCCTCGTCCCCAACCACCTGGCGGCCCAGGGCTTCTACCTTCTGCGCGCGCGCACCCAGTTGCGCGAGATCAGCAATGTCCTCCTGAAGTAGGTCGGCACGTGGAAATCTACCTGCCCATTGCCGAGCTTTCGATGAACGTCTTCGTCCTCCTGGGGCTGGGGGCGGCGGCCGGGCTGCTGGCGGGCATGTTCGGCGTGGGGGGTGGCTTCCTTGCCACGCCGCTCCTGATCTTCGTCGGCATCCCGCCCGCCGTGGCCGTGGCGAGCCAGGCCAACCAGGTGGTCGCGAACTCGATCTCCTCGCTGCAGGTCCAGTTCCGGCGCGGCAACGTCGACCTGCGCATGGGATTGATCCTCCTGCTGGGAGGCATGTTCGGCTCGACGGCAGGCGTCTGGGTGTTCACCTACCTGAAGCGAATCGGCCAGATCGACTTCGTCATCGCGGTTCTCTACGTCGTCATGCTGTCGACGATCGGCGTGCTGATGCTGGTCGAGAGCGCGCGGACCTGGCTGCGGCGGCGGCGCAACCCGGAGGCGCCGCGCGGCAAGCTCCACACCCACTATCTGGTCCACCGCCTGCCGCTCAAGCTGCGCTTCTACAAGTCGAAGCTCTACATCAGCGCCCTCCTGCCGATCGGCCTGGGATTCATCATCGGGGTGCTGTCGGCGATCCTGGGGGTGGGTGGCGGTTTCGTGCTGGTGCCGGCCATGATCTATCTGCTGGGCATGCCGACCGGGGTCGTCATCGGCACCTCCAACTTCCAGATCCTCTTCGTGGCGGCCAATGTCACCTTCCTGCAGGCGGCGACCAATGGCACGGTCGACGTCGTGCTGGCCCTGCTGCTGATCCTGGGGGGTGTGGTGGGGGCTCCGGTCGGCTCGCGGCTGGCCGCGAAGCTTCCCGGCGTGGCGCTGCGAGGCCTGATGTCGGCGCTGATCCTGTTGGTGGCGGCCGAGCTGCTGACCGAGCTGCTGCGCACGCCGAGTTCTCCCTATTCGCTCGGGGCCCGGCAGGTGCTGCCATGACGCGCTGGACGGGCCTCTGGGTCGCCGCGGCGGCCATCGCGGTCTTGTCGGGTGCCGCCCATGCCCAGGGTCCCAGGGTCGAGCCGCCGCCCGGCACGCTGGGACCGCCATCGCTCGGCGGCCCCGTCGATCCGACGGTGCCGCCGTCGGTGCCCAGCGAGGACACGACTCCGGAGCTGATCGTCGACCTCTCCCGGCCGCGCGTGTCGATCACCTCGGCGTTCCAGGGCGAGAGCATCCTCCTGTTCGGCATGTTCGACCCTCCCGGCGAGGTGGTCGTCGTGGTGGTCGGCCCGTCGGCGCGGGAGACCGTGCTGCGCAAGCAGCGCGTGATGGGCCTGTGGCTCAACACCGGCCGGCAGGCGTTCGACGACGTCCCGGCCTACTACGCCATCGCCGCCAGCCAGCCGTTGCAGCGGCTGCTGGCGCGCGGTGCGGGCGGCGAGATCCTGTCGCTCGAGGACAGGCTCGTGGGCATCAAGCCGGTGGGCGAGCGCGACGGCAGCGAGCTGGCGCAGTTCCGCCATGGCCTGGTGGAGGTCAAGCGCCGGGAGGATCTCTACCCGGCGGCCATCGGCCAGATAGCGGTCCAGGCCGGCCGCCTCTTCCGGGTGGAGTTGCCGTTCCCGTCGCGCCTGCCGGAAGGCGTCTACGACGTCCGGACCTATCTCCTGAGGGAAGGCCAGATCGTGGCAGCCGTGTCGCGGCCGCTGCCGGTCGGAAAGGTCGGGTTCAGCGCCCAGCTTGCCGGGTGGGCAAGCCACGACGGGCCGTTGTACGGTCTCGGCGCCATTCTGATGGCGCTGATCGTCGGCTGGCTCGGCGGCACCATCATGCGTCGGCTCTGACGAGTATCGGTAACGGGGATCCAACCATGAGCGAGCAGGTCAGCCGGGCGGGTCAACGCACCTTCCTGGTCATCGTCGACGAGAGCCCTGAAATGCACAATGCCCTGCGCTACGCCTGCCGTCGGGCGAAGCGCACGGGGGGCAGGGTGGCCATGCTGTACGTCATGGATCCGCCCGAGGGCCAGCAGTGGGGCGCCGTCGTGGACCTGATGCGCCAGGAGGCGCGGCAGCACGCCGAGGAGGTGATCGCCAAGCATTCGGACGTCGCGATCTCGCTCACCGGCCAGCCGCCGACGATCCACATCCGCGAAGGCAAGAGCCGCGAGGAGGTCGTCAAGCTGCTGGGCGAGGATCGTTCGATCTCGGTGCTGGTGCTGGGAAGCTCCTCGAGCAGCGAAGGCCCGGGTCCGCTGGTGACCGCGTTCGCCGGCAAGCTCGGAGGCCAGCTGCGGATCCCCCTGACGATCGTTCCGGGCGCCCTGACCGAAGCCGAGATCGATGCGATCTCCTGACGGGAAGGGGCCGGGCTGCGTCAATCTCGTCGGGCTTGACCTTCTGAATTTTGTTGACGCCTGCATTGAAGGTGACATCCGGCCTCCCATAGGAGAGCGGAATACATTGATTTACATCAAAAGATATAAAATATTCCATAATACCATAATGTGACCTTCCAAGAATCGACTTGATCGCTCCGGTGTCGGTTCCTACGTCCAAGGCCATCGAGTTGGGGGCGGAGACGTCCCGTCCCTGTCCCACGGCCGCCGAGCATGCTCTGCGAGGCGGCCGACACGGAGGTAGGTTTGTTCATCCAGACCGAGCAGACGCCAAATCCATCCACCCTGAAGTTCCTCCCCGGCCGCGTGGTCATGGAGAAGGGCACGATGGATTTCGCCACCGCGGACGCTGCAGGTTCCTCGCCTCTGGCGAGGCGACTGTTCGCCGTCGAGGGCGTGGAACGGGTGTTCCTTGGCTCCGACTTCGTCACCGTGACCAAGTCGGCCGACCGGGATTGGCAGGTGCTGAAGCCATCCATCCTGGGTGGCATCATGGAACACTACACGTCGGGCGATCCCGTGATCGCGGACACCGGCGCGGCGGAGGACGCCGCGGCGGAGGACGACGAGGTGGTGGCCCAGATCAAGGACCTGCTCGAGACGCGCGTCCGTCCGGCCGTGGCCCAGGACGGCGGCGACATTGTTTTCCAGGATTTTCGTGACGGCGTGGTCTACCTGCACATGCAGGGCTCGTGCTCGGGATGCCCGAGTTCGACGGCCACGTTGAAGATGGGCATCGAGAATCTGCTCAAGCACTACGTGCCTGAAGTGGTGGAAGTACAGGCGGCCCAGTAGGCCGCCACCGCTCTGTTGTACAGCATATTGGGACGCGCGGCCCTGGGAAGGCCGCGTGGGGGATCGTTCGTCGGCAACGAGACGAGGTGTGGATGTCGTGGTCGATTCGACCCATGGTTGCAGTTGGGAAACGCTATGCCTTGCCTGCCGTCTGGGCCGCCGTGCTCGGGACGGGAATCGGCATGAGCGAGTCGACACCGTCGTTCGACATCGCGCCCTACCTCTCGTTCTCCGCCATCGGCACCGCAAATGCACGGTCTGCAGGGACCGAGATGGCCATTCACCCGGCGATGGATCCCGAGCCGGAGGCACTTACCTTCGTCCGTTCCGAGAGCATCGATCCTTCGGAACTCGCCGATCCTGACGCGATCTTCCTTCCGTCGCTGCGCGAACCTTCCTTCGGCCATGGCCGCTTTGCCGCTCCGGGCAATGCGGTCCGCCGCCAGGTCCAGCTTCGTGCCATCAGCCCCCGGACCGCCGACGAGCTGGCGGGATTCTTCCGCGAAGTCGCGTACACGCTGGACGATGTGCGCCTGGGCGAGGCCGTGCCGCCGATAAAGGTCGATCGGGTGCCGGCCGATCTCGGGAGCAAGGACGGCAACGAGCGCAAGGCACTGTTCATCACCGCGATCCTGCCGGTCGTGCTGGGGGTGAACCAGCGGGTGCTGTCCGACCGCGAGCAGCTGCTGCACCTGCGCGACAGGCTTGCGTCGGACGAGCCGTTCCTCACGCCGTTCGAACGCATCTGGCTGGAGGTTCTCGCCGAGCGTTACGAGACGACGATGGATCGGCTCGACGAGCTGGTGCGGCGCGTCGACGTCGTGCCGCCCTCCATGGCGATCGCGCAGGGGGGCGTCGAGTCCGGATGGGGCACGTCGTACGCGGCGCGCACCGGCAACGCGTTGTTCGGCCAGATCCAGGCGACAGGCCAGCACAGCGTCTCCGTGCCGTGGAAGCCGGGTCGGAGCATGCCCCAGCCCTTCTCGAGCGTTGGCGAGGCGACCGAAGCCTACATTGCGAACCTCAACACGCACCCCGCCTATGCCGGCTTCCGTCAGGTGCGCGCGGAGATGCGCGAACGCGGCGAACCGCTCGAAGGATATCGTCTCGTCGGCACGTTGTTGCGATACTCCGAGCGCGGGACCCACTATGTCCAGTTCGTGCGCCAGATCATGCGCGAGAACGAGCTGGCGGACTTCGATGGCGCCCGCCTGTCGGACCTGTAAGGCGGTTCCGTCGGGCGCGGCGCTGCCGTCTACATCATCGGCCGCGGCAGATCGGCGTCGCAGACCAGCGGGTAGCGGCGCGGGTCGAACAGCTGATAGTGCCACCATTCGTTGCGGTAGAAGTCCCAGCCGGCGCTGGTCATCAGGCCTATCAGGAGCAGCCTGTTGCGCTGTGCGTCCACGGCGATGTCGGTGCGCCCGTGGTGGGACAGCGGCGTGAAGGCGTCGAACGGCGTGCCCATCTCCAGTTCGCGGTCGCCGTCCAGCAGGGTCAGGTCGACGGCGATGCCGCGCGAATGCGGCGAGCCCCGGCGTGGATCCGCGATGAATTCGGGATCGGGATTGACGTTCCACAGCGCCCATTGCGCCTCGACCGGACGCAGCGCGTCGAAGATGCGAAGCCTCAGCCCCAGCGGCCGCGCCAACGCGATCGCCGCCGCAAGCTTCTCGGCCGCGGCCGCGTGCAGCCAGCATTCGGCATTCCGATACACCGGGCGGCCCGTTAGATTGGCATCCGTCGCATAGGCGAGCCTGACATCGACATCGAACGCCGGCGCGGCGATTGAAACAAGTTCGAGCTTCATGACACCACAATGCCCAGCCCCGCCGTCCGACGCCAGCGCTGGCCGGAGGGACGGCAGATGAGCGTGGTGCTGGCCTTCGACTGCGCGGTGACCGGCCTCGACGTCGCCGTGCTGCGCGATGGCCTGCCAGTCGCCCGACGGCGCGAGGAGGGCCGCGATCAGGCGGCACGCCTGATGCCGGCGATCGGGTCGGCGATCGAGGAGGCCGCCATCGACCGGCGGGAAATCTCCCTCGTTGCCGTCACCATCGGGCCCGGCAGCTTCACCGGCATCCGGGTCGGCCTGGCCGCCGCGCGCGGCCTGGCCCTGGGCCTGGGGGTTCCGGTGGCGGGCATCCCGACCACGACGGTGCTGCTTGCCCAGGTCGATCGGACGGCGCGCCTGGTCGTGGCTGCCATCGACAGCCGTCTCGGCGACTGGTTCTGTGCCCTCGATGGAAACGGCGCGGCTCCGTTCGTGGCGTCGGCCTCGGTGCTGGCATCGTGCCTGGATGGCCGTGCCTGTCGCATCGCCGGCAGCGGCGCGTCATCGCTGGCGACGGCGCTAGCCGGGCTCGGGATCGATGTGGAAGGTATCGAGGCGACCCCGGATGCCGCCGTGCTGGCGCGGCTCGCGATGGCTGATGGAATCGCCGCCTGGCGCGAGCGCAACCAGCGCGAAGGCCTGCCGCGTCCGCTGTACCTGCGCGGCGTGAGCATCACCTTGCCCGACGGCGCGCGGCGCATCGTGGACGGATGAGCGAAGCCGTCACACTGCGGCGCCTTGGCGCGCTCGACCTCGACCGCGCGGCGGCGCTGCACCGCGAAGCCTTCCTGCCGCTTGGCGAGCGTCCGTGGAGCCGCCAGGATTTCGCCGAGCTGCTCGCGCAACCGGGAACGGCAGGACTCCTTCTCGCGGCCGGCGGCAGCGATGCCGGATTCGCCTTGTGCCGCACGGTCGGCGAAGAAGCGGAGCTTCTCTCCATTGCCGTGCATTCGACGGTACGTCGCCGGGGCTTCGGCCGCCATCTGCTGCGCGCCGTCGTGGATCACGTCCGGGAGGAGGGCGTGCGTAAGCTGTTCCTCGAGGTCGGGGCGGACAATCCGTCCGCCCAAGGCCTGTATGTTGCGGAGGGCTTCACGCCGGTCGGTCGGCGCCGCAGCTACTATCGCCGGGGCGACGGTCCTGCGGCCGATGCCGTCGTCATGCGTCTCACTTTCAGATGACCGGACAATGACTCAGGCACGGCGGATGCTTATGACGTGGGCATCCCCGACCTCCCTGATGTCGAGAATGGCATGTCCCTCTTCGCGCGCCGCGCGTGGCACGTTGCGCAGGGGTTCGTCGCCTTTCAGGCGGACCTCGAGGACTTCGCCGGGCTGCATGCGCTCGAGCCGCAGCTTGGTGCGGACGAACGTCATTGGACAGACTTCGGTGGTGATGTCGATCGTCTGGTCGGCGTGGATTGTCATCAGCCGCAACTATACCCCGGCCGCGCATCGGTGTAGTCTATGTGGGCATGCCTGACCGGAAGTCCAAGCTAGAAGCGCTCTGCGCCGAACGCGGTCTCAAGATGACGGACCAGCGCCGCGTGATCGCACGCGTGCTCTCGGAGGCGTCGGATCATCCCGACGTCGAGTCCGTTCATCGTCGCGCGACCGCGGTCGATCCCAACATCTCCATCGCGACCGTCTACCGCACCGTGCGCCTGTTCGAGGAAGCGGGCATCCTCGCCAAGCATGATTTCGGCGACGGCCGCGCCCGCTACGAGGAGACGCCCGACGAGCACCACGATCACCTGATCGACGTCCAGAGCGGGAGGGTGGTGGAGTTCCACAACGACGAGATCGAGGAGCTCCAGCGCAAGATCGCCGAAAAGGCAGGCTATCGTCTGGTCGGGCACCGGCTGGAACTGTACGGCGTGCCGCTGGACGGGAAAAACGCTCGACAAAAATGAGTGGACGGGGCCGCCACCACCTCGATAATGGGCGGATGATCGGGGCGGGCCCCTTGCGGATGGAACATGCGCATCGACCGCGCTGACAGTGAAGCCGAACTTCTCGGTACGCCGGCGTCGAGTGCCGAGATCGTCAAGGTCGTCGCCGGCGACTTCGAGGTCCGTCTGGCCGCGAATACCGCCGAGATCGACGCGGCTCAGGCCCTGCGCTATCGCGTGTTTTACGAAGAGATGACGGCCGAGCCGACGCCGGAGATGGCGGCACGTCGGCGGGACTTCGATGCCTTCGACGCGGTGTGCGATCATCTGCTGGTGCTCGACAGGCGACGGGGCGAAGGTCCCGAAGGCATCGTCGGCACATATCGCCTGATCCGGCGCGCGGCGGCGGCGAAGATGGGCCGCTTCTATTCCTCTGCCGAGTACGACATCCAGCCGATGATCGACTATCCGGGCGAGGTGCTCGAGCTGGGGCGGTCGTGCATCGAGAAGGACGCGCGCAACACGGCGACGATGCAGATGCTGTGGCGAGGCATCGCGCTCTACGCTTTCCACTACAACATTCAGGTGATGTTCGGCTGCGCCAGCCTGCCGGGCACCGATCCGTCGCAGCACGCGATGGCGCTCAGCTATCTCTATCATCACCATCTGGCGCCGCCCGAGATCCGTGTCCGGGCACTGGCCGAACGATACGTCAGGATGGATGTGCTGGAGCCCGGGAGCTACGACCTGCGCAAGGCGATGGCGCGGGTGCCGCCGCTCATCAAGGGCTATCTGCGCCTGGGCGGATTCGTCGGTGACGGTGCGGTCATCGATCCGCAGTTCAATACCACCGACGTCTTCATCATCGTGAAGACGGAGCTGGTCACGGAAAAATACATCCGGCACTACGAACGCGGGATGCGCGACCAGGACAGTTGACCGTTCCGAACAGGTGATGTGGATCGGCTCTCCCCTGCGCGGCATGTTCCGGCTGCTGGCCTACCTTCTGGTCACGCTGGTGCTGGTGCCGCTCTATCTCGCAGCGGTCGCGTTGCGCCTCCAGCCCGTCATCCGCTGGATGCCCGTCGCCTATCACCGCTTCGTCTGCTTCATCCTGGGCATCAAGGTGCGCGTGCACGGCAAGCGGTCGGCGGTGACCCCGACGCTCTATGTCTGCAATCACGTCTCCTATCTCGACATCGAAGTACTGGGAGGGCTCATTCCCGGGAGCTTCGTCGCGAAGGCCGAGGTCGCGACATGGCCGTTCTTCAGCACCCTGGCCAAGGCTCAACGCACGATCTTCATCGAGCGGCGCAGCGGCAAGACGTCCAACAGCCGGGACGAGATGATGAGCCGCCTCAACACCGGCGACAATCTGATGCTCTTCCCGGAGGGCACCAGCAGCGACGGCACGCGCGTGCTGCCCTTCCGCAGCGCCCTCTTCGGAGTCGCCCAGCTGCGGCGCGACGACAAGCCGATCACGGTGCAGTCGGTGGCGATCGCCTACACCCGGCTCGACGGCATCCCGCTCGGCCGCTATTGGCGGCCGCTGTTCGCGTGGTTCGGCGATCTCGATCTCGTGCCGCACCTCTGGCAGATGGTGTGCCTGGGCGAGACCGAAGCCGTTGTCACCTTCTTCCCACCGGTGGACATCGACGCCCTGGGAGACCGGAAGAAGCTGGCGGAGTTCTGCTTCCGCCAGGTCTCGTCGGCCGTGCAGGCTGCCAATTCGGGGCGCTACGAGCTGCTGCCGCCGCCGGCCAGGGCGGCCTGAACCTCCGTGGCGCGACTCGACCCGTCCCGCCGGCAATGATAGAAACCGGCCGTTCCTGAAACGGAGACAGATGACGGACGTCCGCAACGCCGGGCAGCGCAAGCGCGTGTTCATCCGCACCTACGGGTGCCAGATGAACGTCTACGATTCCGACCGCATGGCCGACGTCCTGCGGCCGCTCGGCTATGCCATCGCCGAGGTGCCGGACCACGCCGATCTCGTCGTGCTGAACACCTGCCACATCCGCGAGCACGCTTCGGAGAAGGTCTACTCCGAGCTGGGGCGGCTGCGCGACGTCAAGCTTGAGCGCCGGGCGGAAGGCCGCGATCTCACCATCGCGGTGGCCGGCTGCGTCGCCCAGGCCGAAGGCGAGGAGATCGTGCGCCGACAGCCCGCCGTCGACATCGTTGTCGGCCCCCAGGCCTATCATCGCCTGCCGGAGCTGCTGGCCGAGGCCGCACGCAAGGATGCCGTGCGGCGAGCCGGCAAGCGGCTGCCCGGCGCCGGCGTCCTCGACACGGACTTCCCCGCGGAGAGCAAGTTCGATCACCTTCCGGCACCGCAGGGCGTGCGGGCCGGCTCGGCGTTCCTGTCGATCCAGGAGGGCTGTGACAAGTTCTGCACCTTCTGCGTGGTGCCCTATACGCGCGGCGCCGAGTATTCGCGCCCGGCGGAGGCCGTGCTGGAGGAGGCGCGCCGGCTCGTGGCCGCGGGCGCCGTCGAGCTCACCCTGCTCGGCCAGAACGTCAACGCCTACCACGGCGAGGCGGCGGACGGTTCGACCTGGTCCCTGGCGCGGCTGATCCGGGCTCTTGCCGAGCTCGATGGCCTTGCACGCCTCCGCTACACGACCTCCCATCCGCGCGACATGGACGATGACCTGATCGCCGCCCACCGCGACGTGCCGCAGCTCATGCCCTACCTGCACCTGCCCGTGCAGTCCGGCTCCGACCGCATCCTGGAGGCGATGAACCGCCGCCATGGCCGCGATGTCTTCCTGCGTCTGGTCGACAGGCTGCGCGGCGCGCGCGCCGACCTCGCCCTGTCGTCCGACTTCATCGTAGGCTTCCCCGGCGAGAGCGACGCGGACTTCGACGACACGATGCGCCTGGTCGAGGAGGTCGGCTTCGCCTCCGCCTTCTCCTTCAAGTACAGCCGCCGGCCGGGGACTCCCGGCTCGGCCATGGCCCAGCAGGTGCCGGAGGCCGTCAAGGCGGCCCGCCTCGCTGCCCTGCAGGCCCTGCTCGGGCGCCAGGCGCGCGCGTTCAATGCGTCCAAGGTCGGCGCGACGGTGCCGGTGCTGTTCGCCGAGGCCGGCCGCAAGCCGGGCCAGATCGTCGGCAAGACGCCGTGGCTGCAATCGGTCTATGCCGAGGGCGACGCGCGGCTGATCGGCGGCATCGTCGACGTTCGCCTGACCGAGGGACATGCCAACAGCCTCGCCGGCGAGATCATGCAGCGCGGCTACGAGGCGGCCGCGTGAGCGACACGTCGGCAAGCGGCCGTCCCGCCGACGTGCGCCGCATGACGTTCGACGACAACACGCTTCTGCCCGTGCTGTTCGGCAACCACGATCGGCACCTGGTGCGCATCGAGCAGCTCGCCAACGTGCAGCTTGCTGCCCGCGGCAACCAGCTCGCCATCTCGGGCGCCGCGGACGATGCGGCGGTCGCCCACAAGGCCCTGTCCGGTCTCTACGAGAGGTTGAAGCGGGGTCTCTCCATCGAGATGGCCGACATCGATGCTGCCGTCCGCTTTGCCCGTACCGGAGTCGATGGCGGGGACGGGGAGGGCATCCGCACCCGCCGCCGCACGGTACAGGCGCGGTCCCCCGGCCAGCGTGGCTATCTCGCCGCGCTGCGCGAGCGCGACATGGTCTTTGCCCTGGGCCCGGCGGGCAGCGGCAAGACCTATCTCGCGGTCGCCATGGGCGTGTCGCTGCTGCTGGCCGGCAAGGTCGAGCGCATCGTGCTGTCGCGCCCGGCCGTGGAGGCGGGCGAGCGGCTGGGCTTCCTGCCCGGCGACATGAAGGAGAAGATCGACCCCTATCTGCGGCCGCTGTACGACGCGCTGCACGACATGCTGCCGGCCGAGCAGATCGCCAACCGCCTGGAGTCCGGCGAGATCGAGATCGCGCCGCTGGCGTTCATGCGCGGCCGCACGCTGGCGCACTGCTACGTCATCCTCGACGAGGCGCAGAACACCACGCCGATGCAGATGCGCATGTTCCTGACCCGGCTGGGCGAGGGCTCGCGCATGGTCGTGACCGGCGATCCGAGCCAGACCGACCTGCCGGGCGGCCAGCGCTCGGGCCTCGCCGATGCCGTGGAGACGTTGCAGAACGTCGAAGGCATCCGCTTCGTGCGGCTGACGGCGCAGGACGTGGTGCGTCACGACCTGGTGACGCGTATCGTCGAGGCCTATGACGCGCGCGACAAGAAAAGCAAGCCGGACAACCGTTGAAGTCGTCGTGCTCGATCCGGCGTGGGCGAAGGCCCTGCCGGGAATCGAGCGGCTGGTGCGCAAGGCCGCCCGCGCCGCCACCGCGAACCGCAAGCTCTCTCTCGTCGTTGCGCTCGCCGATGACAGGCGTGTACGGGCGCTGAACGCGCGCGACCGCAAGAAGGACAAGCCGACCAACGTCCTGTCCTATCCGTCGGGCGAGCGCGCTTCCCTGGGCGACATCGTGCTGGCGCGACAGACCGTGTGGCGCGAGGCGAAGGAACAGGGCAAGACCCCGGCCGACCATCTGGCGCATCTCGTGGTGCATGGCACGCTGCACCTGATGGGCTACGATCACGAGACGAGCGAGGCCGACGCCGAGCGCATGGAAGCGCTGGAGCGGCGGATCCTCGCCAAGCTCGGCATCGCCGATCCATATTAGGGAAGGAAGCGACATGCGGTTGGGATTCATCGGCCTGGGCCTGATGGGGTCCGGCATCTCGGCCAATCTGCGCAAGGCCGGCCACGACCTGGTCGTGCACGATGCGCGCCGCCAGGCGGCGGAGAAGATCTGCGCCGCCGGGGCGGAATGGGCCGACACGCCGAAGGCCGTGGCCGAGGCGAGCGAGGTGGTGTTCACCTCCCTGCCGGGACCGAAGGAATTCGAGGCCGTCGTGCGCGGCGATGATGGACTCCTGGCCGGCATGTCGCGCGGCCAGCCGCTGTTCGACTTCTCGACCAACTCGCCGACGCTGATGCGCAGCCTGGCGCCGCTGTTCGCCGGGCGCGGCGCCGTGCTGCTGGACAGTCCGGTCAGCGGCGGCCCGTCGGGCGCCGCGTCGGGCAAGATGGCGATCTGGGTCGGCGGGGATGAAGAGGTCTTCAAGCGCCATCGCCCGGTGCTCGACGCCGCCGGCGATCAGGTCTCCTATATCGGCCCACTCGGTTCGGCATCGGTGGCCAAGCTGGTGCACAACCTGAGCGGCTACATGATCCAGACGGCGCTCGCGGAGGCCTTCACCATGGGCGTGAAGGCCGGCGTCGATCCGCTGACGCTCTGGAAGGCCGTGCGCAACGGCGTCACCGGACGCCGTCGCACCTTCGACGGGCTGGCCGACCACTTCCTGCCCGACGTCTATGATCCGCCGCGCTTCGCCCTGAAGCTCGCCCACAAGGACGTCTCGCTCGCCACCCAGGTCGGCAAGGAGGTCGGCGTGCCAATGCGAATCGCCAACCTGACGCTGGAGGAAATGACCGAAGCGCTCGCGCGCGGCTGGGAAGGACGCGATTCCCGCTCGCCGATGATCCTGCAGAAGGAGCGCGCAGGCCTCGAGATCAAGGTCGATCCCGCCGACATCGCCGCCGTCCTGCGCGACAAGAGCAACGCGTAGAGCGGTTTGTCGAAGTTTCGCAAGGCATGTTCCGTTCGGCGGATTCCGGCCGAACGGAACATGCTTTAGTCCGGGCGAGGCCCGACGCCGCTACAGCATCTCCAGCGGCTGGCGATGGGCGGGCGGCGGAAAGGCGCGGTCGAGCTCGGCTGCGACCTCGGGCGTGATTTCGACGTCGAGTGCGCCCAGGTTCTCCTCGACGCGCCGGCGGCTGGCCGACTTCGGAATGGTGACGACGCCGGGCTGGGCCATCAGCCAGGCCAGCGCGAGCTGCGCCGGCGTGCAGCCGATGCCGTCGGCAAGCTTCTTCAGCACGGGCTTGCCGAGCAGCCGTCCCTGGTCGAGCGGCGAATAGGCCATCAGCGGAATCGACCGCGCGCGCATCCACGGCAGCAGGTCGAATTCGGGCCCACGACGGGAGAGACAGTAGAGCACCTGATTGGAGCCCGTCAGTCCCTTGTCGAAACGCGCGGCATCCTCCATGTCGTCGCGGTCGAAGTTGCTGACGCCGAAATCGCCGATCTTTCCGGCCTCGCGCAGGCGGTGGAAGGCGTCGAAGGTCTCCTCGAGGCGCGCGCCGCCGCGCCAGTGCAGCAGGTAGAGGTCGATGCGCTCGACGCCAAGGCGCTTGAGGCTGCGCTCGCAGGCCGCGATCGTGCCCGACCGGGTGGCGTTGTGCGGATAGACCTTGCTGACGATGAAGGGGCGCTGCGCGCGGCTGGCGATAGCCTGGCCGACGATCTCCTCGGCAACGCCCTCGCCGTACATCTCGGCGGTGTCGATCATGGGGTAGCCGATATCGAGACCATGTTTCAGCGCGTCGAGCTCGTCGGCGCGCCGGCGCGCGCTTTCACCCATGCGCCAGGTGCCGAGGCCCAGCACCGGCATGGCCGCGCCCGAAGGAAGCTTGCAGGAACGCATAAAGAACATCCGTCATTGCAACGACGCGGCGATAGCCTATCTTATCGCCCATGCCTGACTCCACAGCGCACAGTACCCGGCCGGGCGACAGCGGCCCGGCGTCCGAAAGCGAACCATCGTCGCCGCCGTTATCGGCGGAGGCATCCTCCAACGGCGGGCTCCTGCGCGCCATCCTGCGGCGCCTGCGCCGGCGCGAGAAGAACGAGGCGGTGCGCGAAGCGATCGAGGAGCTGATCGAGGAGACGCCCGAGAGCGACACGCCGATCAGCGAGGACCAGCGGGTCCTGCTGGCCAACATCCTGAAGCTGCGCGACAAGACCGTGGCCGACGTGATGGTGCCGCGCGTCGACATCGTGGGCATCGCGGCCGACACGCCGCTCGACGAGGTGGTACGCCTGATCCAGGCCGAGGCGCATTCGCGCTATCCGATCTATCGCGAATCGCTCGACGACGTGATCGGCATGATCCACATCAAGGACGTGCTGGCCTATTGGGGCACCGCCAAGAAGTTCAATCTGCGCGACATACTGCGCCGGGTGGTGTTCGTGGCGCCGACGCTGCCGGTGCTCGACATGCTGCTGGACATGCGCCGCTCGCGCACGCATATGGCGCTGGTCGTCGACGAGTTCGGCGGCACCGATGGCCTGCTCACCATCGAGGACCTGGTCGAGGAGATCGTGGGCGAGATCGAGGATGAGCACGACGTTGCGCAGACCCCCACCCTGTCTCGGCGCGTCGACGGCACGATCGACGTCAATGGCCGCACCCCGATCGAGCTTCTGGAGCAGGAGATCGGCCGCGTCCTGTCGGAGGATGAACGCCGGGAGATCGACACCGTGGGAGGCCTGATCTTCTCGCTGCTCGGCCGCATCCCCGAGCGGGGCGAGGTCGTGCGCCATCCCTCGGGTGTCGAGTTCGAGGTATTGGACGTGGATCCTCGCCGCATCCGGCGGCTGCGCGTGCGGCCACCGAACACGGCGCAGGCCGTCGCCTGAACGCCGTCCCATCGTGATGAACCTGCAGGGGTGGCGCGCCCTCGGCGGAGCCTTGGTGACTGGCGCGGCGGCGGCCCTGGCGATGCCGCCGCTCCATTGGCTGCCGCTGGCGGTGGTCGGGATCGTCGCCTACGTGTGGCTGTGGTCCACGGCACCCACGGCGAAGAGCGCGATGCTGCGGGGATGGGCGTGGGGAACCGGCCACTTCGCCGTGGGCTCCTACTGGATCCTCGAGGCATTCTACGTGCCGCCCGCCGACTTCGCCGCGGTTGGTCCGCCGATCGTGGCCGGGCTGGCGCTGGTGCTTGGCTTCTTTCCCGGTCTGGCCGCCGGCGTTTCGAGACTGGTCGTCGATCGCTGGCCCGCCGTCGGAGGCCGCTGCAGCCGTCTCCTCGTGCTGGCGATCGCCTGGGCGCTTGCCGAATGGCTGCGCGGCCATGTCTTCACCGGGTATCCCTGGAACCCGCTGGCCCATGTCTGGGCCTTCGCCACGCCGCTGCTGCAGGGCGCCGCCATCGTCGGCGTGTTCGGCCTGGGCGCGCTCACGTTCCTCGTCCTGGCCGCGCCGGCCGCCGGCTGGTGGGCGGCGCTCGCATCCGTTGCCGCGGTCGCGCTGGCGGGTTTCCTCGGCCAGGCCGTGATGGCGCCGCCGGAGGAGGGCGGGCCGTGGCTGCGCATCGTTCAGCCCAACGTGCCGCAGGCCGAGAAGTGGCGGGCGGAAAGTCGCGCCCGCCAGCTCGCCAAGCTGGTCGAGATGAGCCGCCGGCCGGGCTTCGAGCGTATGGCAGCCGTGATCTGGCCGGAGACGGCGCCGCCCCTGATCATCGACCCGGGCTCGCCGGCGCTCGCCAGCATGGCGGCGGCCGTACCCCCCGGGGGATACTTGCTGACGGGTGCCGCGCGTGGCACGGCGCGGCCCGAGGACGGGGTGTGGAATTCCCTGCTCGTTGTCGACGGCGCCGGGCAGGTTGTCGCGCAGTACGACAAGGTGCATCTCGTGCCGCTCGGCGAGTACATCCCCTTCCACAAGCAGCTGGCGCCCGTTTCGGGCTTCATCGGCCGCGGCTCGTTCGAGGTCGGGGAGAGCCGCATGACGCTGGCGCCCGATGGGCTGCCCGCCTTCTCGCCGGTGATCTGCTACGAGGTCATCTTCCCGGCCGCCGTCACCGGGCCGGGCGCACGGCCCCGATGGCTGCTGAACGTCACCAACGACGCCTGGTTCGGCCTCACCAGCGGCCCCTATCAGCATCTCGCGAGCGCCCGCCTGCGGACCATCGAGGAGGGGCTGCCAATGATGAGGGCCGCCAACACCGGGGTCTCGGCCGTCATCGACGCCTATGGCCGCGTGCTGGCGTCGCTCGACATGCAGCAGGAAGGCATCATCGACCACCGGCTTCCGGCCGCGCGGGCGCCGACACCCTACAGCCGATGGGGCGACTGGATGCTGGTGAGCCTGGTTGCGTTTCTTTCAGCAATACTGCTCGCCACAGGATTGTCGAAGCGGCAGCGAGGCTCCTGACGCGGCTCCCGCAGGCGGAGGTTGCGCTTGCTTTATATCCGCGACGGGCTAATGTCATATGCAGTCGTGGCGTGTAGATATGCATTTTTGCACGTGGGGGATGCCGGCCAGCCGCACGCCGGAGGTGTTTGCCACCTTATCTGCACAACCGCGTTGTAAGTGAGAGTGTAAGGTCAGAGACGGATCGAGAGAGGATCGGGGACCCATGGCGAGATCACACCCAGTCGATGTCCATGTCGGCGCGCGTATGCGGCAGCGCCGTACTCTCCTGGGCATGAGTCAGGAGAAGCTTGGAACGGCGGTGGGCCTCACCTTCCAGCAGATCCAGAAATACGAACGCGGGTCCAACCGCATCGGCTCGAGCCGGTTGTTCGAGTTCGCCAAGGTGCTGGACGTTCCGGTCTCGTATTTCTTCGACGAGATGCCGAGCAATGCGCTGTCGGGGCGGCCGGTGTCCGGCCGCGGCCGCAAGGGCTTCGGGGAGGCGGGCACTCCGTTCGAACAGGAGAAGGATCCGCTGATCAAGCGCGAGACGCTGGAGCTGGTGCGCGCCTACTACAAGATCCGCGAAAGCAGCGTGCGCAAGCGCATCTTCGAGATGGTCAAGGCCGTCGGAGCGGCCAGTCACGCCGAGGTCCTCGGCGGGCGCAAGGGACGCTGACGCGAACCCCTTGATTTCCACCGCCTTTTGGAGTTGTTAACGACGCGGCGTCGATGGGCGATGCCGCCGCGGACGGATTTGGACGACTTGCCACCGCGACAAAAAAGGCTAAGCCGGACGTTGGCGGTTCTGCCGCCCTGCCCGGAGTCCAGTGCGATCTGTGGGAGGGCTGCCTTGGCGCTTAAGGACTATATCTTCACCAGCGAATCGGTCTCCGAAGGCCATCCGGACAAGGTCTGCGACCAGATCTCGGATGCCATCCTCGACGCGTTCATCGCCAACGACGTCAAGCTGGGCATCGCCGACGACAGCCATGCCAACACCCGGCTGGGCTGCGAGACGCTCGCCACGACCAACAAGATCGTGGTTGCCGGCGAGGGGCGCGCTTCCGCGCCCTATATGCGAAAGTATGGCAAGCACACGGTCGTGAACCGCGAGGCCATCACCGAGATCGCGCGCGAGGTGGTGCGGGACATCGGCTACGACCAGGACGGCTTCTCCTTTCATGGCGCCGACGTCGAGGTGCTGCTGCACGGCCAGTCGCCGGATATCGCGATGGGGGTGGATGCCAAGAAGAAGGGCGGCAATCTCGGCGAGCAGGAAGGGGCGGGCGACCAGGGCCTGATGTTCGGCTTCGCCTGCCGCGACAGCGAGGAGTACGAGAAGGGCTCCTTCATGCCGGCGCCCATCTACTTTTCGCACAAGATCCTCGAGGTCCTGAGCAAGGCGCGGCGCTCCGGCGAACTGCCCGACCTGCAGCCCGACGCGAAGAGCCAGGTCACGGTCCGCTACGTCAACGGCAAGGCGACGGGTGCCACCAAGGTGGTCGTCTCCACGCAGCATCGGGAAGCCACGGCCAAGGGCCGGAAATACAACTCCGGCATGATCAGGGAGATGATCGCCGGGCACGTCGAGAAGTCCCTGCCGGAGGGCTGGATGCCCAAGAAGGCGGCGGATTTCTTCGTGAACCCGACCGGCAACTTCGTGGTCGGCGGTCCGGACGGCGACTGCGGGCTGACGGGCCGCAAGATCATCGTCGATACCTACGGCGGCTACGCGCCGCACGGCGGCGGTGCCTTCTCCGGCAAGGATCCGACCAAGGTCGACCGGTCCGCGGCCTACGCCGCGCGCTATCTCGCCAAGAACGTGGTGGCCGCGGGACTCGCCGATCGCTGCCTGATCCAGGTGGCCTATGCCATCGGCGTTGCCGATCCGATGTCGCTCTATGTCGACACCCAGGGCACCGGCAAGGTCGACGAGCGTCGGATCGAAAAGACCCTGTCGGATCTGTTCCCGCTGCGGCCGACCAACATCCGTCGCGCGCTGCAGCTCAACAAGCCGATCTACCGCCGGACCGCGGCCTATGGCCATTTCGGCCGCAAGCCGGAGCGTGACGGCGGCTTCTCCTGGGAGCGCACCGACCTGGTGCCGGAACTGCGCCGGGCTTTCGGGGCACGTTAGAGAATACTCCTAACCGATTGAATTTTCGTCGGATTTTGATAAAGACAGAGGGGCGATAACAAAGTCTGCCGGAGCAGACGAAGAATGGCCCCTCTGGAGAATGGCGGGTTTCAGCCGTCGATGTGGCCCGGCGAGCGCAGCCGGCCCGTCGATTCGCTCATGCGCGCGCTCCTGTACGTCGCGCAGCAGGTCGGTCGGCCCGTCGGCGAGGCTGATATTCGCCGTCTCGCGACCGTGCCGGCGGCCGGTCTCGACGAAGCGGCGTTCCTGCAGGCCGGCAAGCGGCTGGGCCTGGAGACGCGCGCCGTCGACCTCGCGGCCGAACGGCTGGAAACATTGCCTCTGCCCCTGGTGCTGGTCGCGGCGGGAAAGCCGGCGCATGTCGTGGTGTCCCGACAGGCGGCGCAGTGGCTCGTGCTCGACGTCGTCGAGGGGCGGCTCTGGGACCTGTCGACGGCGGAGGTGGCGGCGCTCGGAACGCGCGCTCTTCTGATGCGGGACAGGCTGCCGGCGGAGAGTCCGTCGGCATGGCATGCGGTGCTCTGGGCGCAGGTCCGGCCGGTGATGCTGAAGCTGCTGGCGGCATCGTTCGTGATCAACGTGCTCGGGCTGGCCACGCCGCTCTTCATGATGCTGGTGCTGAACAGGGTGCTGGGCCACGCGGCCCCAGCCGACGCGGCATCGCTCATGACCGTGATCGCCGGTGGCATGCTGGCGGTCTACCTGCTCGATCTGGCGCTTCGCCTCGCCCGCGGCTGGCTGTCGGCGCGCACGGGAGCCAGGCTTGATTCCATGATGAGCGCCGAGGCACTGCACCATCTCCTGCAGCTGCCCTACCGGCATTTCGAGCGCACGCCGTCCGGCGTGATCGCCGAACGATTGCGCCAGCTGGATATCCTGCGCGCCTTCTTCACGGGACAGATGCCGGTCCTGGCGATCGATCTCGTCTTCGTCGTGCTCTTCCTGGCCGCGACGTTCGCCCTGAGCGCGGTGTTGGGCACGCTGGCCACCCTTGCGATCCCGGTCCTGGTTGGCGTCTCGCTGGCAACGCATCGGGCCCAGCGCCGGCTGGCCGAGGAAAGCTTCCAGGCGCTCGCCGCCAAGAGTTCGACCCTGGCCGAGACCATGGCCAATGTCGCGACGATCAAGGCGCTCGGTCTAGAGCCTGAGATCGAGAACCGCTGGCAGGCCAGGGTCGAACAATCGGCCCGGACCAGCTTCCGGGCCAGCCATCTCGCCAATGTCGCCGCCAGCGCGTCGGGATCTCTGCTCCTGCTGGCTTCGCTCGCCATCGTGGTGATCGGCGTGCATCAGGTCGTCGAAGGCCGCATGAGCGTGGGCGCGCTGGTCGCGGCCAACATGCTGGCGGTGCGCGCGCTGCAGCCGATGCGGCAGCTCGCGGCGGCGTGGCACCAGCTGCAGGCGGTGAGCGCTGCGTTCAAGCGCATTGACGGGCTGATGCGCGAAAAGGCGGAGACGGTGGCCGGCGAATGCGTGCCGATGCCGGCGCTATCGGGCGACATCACCTTCGAGCGGGTGAGCTGGCGGCCCGACGAACGCCGGCCCGCCGTCCTCGACGACCTCGACCTCGAAATCGCCGCCGGCGAGATCCTGGGAATCGTCGGGCCCTCAGGGTCGGGCAAGACGACGGTCGCCAACCTGCTGCAGGGGCTGTTCGCGCCCTCCGGCGGCCGGGTCCTGATCGACGGCACCGACATCGCGCACATCTCGCCGGCGCAGCTGCGGGCGCAGATCGGCGGAGTCCCTCAGGAAGTCCAGCTCTTCACCGGGTCGGTGCGGGAGAACATCGCCATGGGCCTCGCCGACAAGGATCCGGGCCGCGTCGTGGCGGTCGCGCGGTTCGTCGGCGCGCACGATTTCATCCAGCGCCTGCCGCAGGGCTACAACACGATGCTGGGCGAACGCGGTCAGGGCCTGTCCTACGGCCAGCGCCAGCTCCTCAGCATTGCCCGTGCGCTGATCCGCAATCCGCGCATCCTGGTGCTCGACGAGGCGACCAGCGCGCTCGACCCGGCAACCGAGGAGCAGCTGCTGCGTCAGCTCAAGGCCAACGTGCGAGGCCGTACCGTGATCATGATCACGCATCGCCTGGCACCGCTCGCCATCGCGGACCGGGTCGCCCTGCTGATGGACGGGCGCATCGAGCGCATCGGCTCGCCGGCCGAGGTCATGGCCTATGCACGCATCCGGATGGCCGAGGCCAGCCGCGCAGGCGGCATGTCTCCCCGCCTTCCGACGGCGGCCTCCGCCGGGATGCCGGGGTGAAAAGCCGGTCGGTCAGGGCAGCTCGGCAAAGTCGGGATCGTGCAGGCGCGCCAGCCTCTCGGCAGCGAGCCGTGCACTGTCGATCAGCAGCGCCTTGCGGCGAGCGCCGGCCAGTGCCCGCCGCGGCGCTGCCCGCAGCAGCTCGCCGCCATAGGCGTCGGCGACGATCAGGCCGGCATCCTCCGCAATCAGCGCCTGGGGAAAGTCGACCGAGACGGCAAAGTAGAGCTGGTCGCACCAGCCGAGATAGTCCGGCCACTTCTCGTCGGCCCGCCAGTCCTCGATCGAGGACTTCACCTCGACGATGGTGATGTCTCCGCTCGCATCGATCGCGAAGATGTCGGCGCGGCGTCCGTCGGGCAGGGGCACTTCGAGCAGCACCGACTTTCCTGCCTGCCGCATCAGGCGGCAGGCGCCGCGGCAGACCGCGAGGGTGGTCTGCGGCCGCCCCTGTGTCGTCGGGAAGGACGGAGTCGTGGCCGGCGCCCGAAGCACGTCCTACCGGCGCTGCGATGTTGCGGGAGCGGCCGTCTGGCCGGCGCCATCCGCCACCGGCCGCTCGAGCACCGGCGTGAACCGCTGGGCCAGCGCCTCGGCCTGCTGGCGTTCGCGCTCGGGGATCTGCGAGGCGACCTTTGCCCGCGCGACACGCGAATCGGGATGGCCGCCGCGTTCGGCGAGCGTCAGCCACTTGTAGCCTTCGATCGGATCGGCCGGCCCGGCAGCACCGCTGATCAGCATGAGTCCCAGCGCATGCTGGGCCTGGGGCAGTCCCTGGCGCGCGGCACGACCATACCAGAGCTGCGCCTGCACGAGGTCGCGCGGCAGGCCGGCACCGGCATAGTAGGCGTTCGCCAGCTTGAATTGCGCTGACGGCACACCGCCGTTGGCCGCGACCTGATACCAGCTCAGGGCCGCCTGGACGACCTGCTCGTTCACCGCCTTGTCGCGCGACACGGGCGTGCGCGCCGCCAGGTCGCCCAGCGCCAGCGCGGCTTCGGGCAGACCCTTCTCTCGCGCCTGCATGAGCCAGCGCTGGGCGGTGGCCATGTCGCGCTTGATGCCGAAGCCTTCGCTCAGCGCCAGTCCGTAGCGCAGCCCCGCCAGCGCGTGCCCCTGCTCGGCGGCGCGGCGGAAGAGGTCGGCGGCACGCACGGGATCTTCGACGGCCTGGCCATCCGACTCGGACAAGGCGCGGCCGAGCAGGTAGAGCGCATGAGGGTCGCCGCCGACGGCGGCCTTCTCCAGCCAGGCGCGGGCCTGGACGAGGTCGCGCGGCACGCCGCGACCGCTCAGATACAGGATCCCGAGGTTGATCTGAGCGCGCTGGTGGCCGGCGGATGCCGCCGTCGTGAACAGCTGCGCCGCACGCCTGTCGTCGCGAGGCGTGCCGGCGATGCCCTCGGCATATGCCAGGGCGAGGCGATGCGCGCCCTCGCTCGATCCCGCATCGGCGGCCCGCTGGATGAGGCGCAGGCCTTCGCGCGCATTGCCGCGATCGATCAGCACGGCCCCAAGCCATGCCTCCGCGTCCGCATTGCCGGGCGCCTGGGCGCGCAGACCTGCCTCCGCGGTCGCGAGATCGCCGGCGCGGTAGGCATCGATCGCCGAGCGGAGGGGCGACTGGGCGTCGGCTGCACTCCTCTGCTGTCCATAGGCCGCGCTCGTGGCGAGCAGCACCGCCAGCAGGGCCAGCCGACCGCGGGTCATTTCGTCTTGAAGGTGTAGGCGGCGGCGGCGGCCTTGGCCTTCTCGATCTCCTCGGGCTTCAGCTCGCGCGCGAGCTGCTCGTAGGCCTGGGGTGACACCGGCGCATGCCAGCGTTCGGCGATCGCCACCCACTTGTAGGCTTCGAAGGCACTCTTGGGAACGCCTTTGCCCTCGGCGTAGGCGCCCGCGATCGGCAGCATCGCCGGAACGTATCCCCGCTCGGCGGCGTCCAGCAGCATCGGGGTCGCCTTGGCGACGTCGTAGAACTTCGAATCGGGATTGCCGTAGATGTAGAGGCCCGCGAAGAACTGCGCTCGGGGATCGCGCTCCTTGACAAGGACCTGCAGCTCCTTCTCGGCGGTCGGCAGGTCGCCGGCCTGCATCGCTTTCACCGCTTCCTCGATACCGGCATGGGCGGGGTGCCCCGCGGCAAGCACGGCGACAACGCTGCAAATCGACATCAGGCGGAGACGGGGGGATTGCACGTTTGGACACTCCGGGCGGCGGACGCGCACGCGAGGCGCGCGAGGGAACCATTGATGGAAGACATGACCGATCTGGCCGGTTCGGGAGCCCTCTACCATGGAAATGGGGCGGAATGAGAGGGCCCAGCATGCCTCGCGCCGCGCCTCAGCGGTAGGGAGCTTTCAAGCGCAGAGCCCCAAGCCCTTGAATCAGCGTCCTTGTCCCCCACCTCCTCTGGCGAACCAGTCCCACCCTTTTCGTCTATCTGGCTTTCGCATGGGCGAGGCAAAACCATGAATTACAATGGCTTCGCCTGGACAAGGTATGCAATTTTGCAAGTGCCGACGGAACCGGCCCTTTGTTAAGGTCTTTCCATCGACGAGCGGCAACGCTCATTTGATGGATACGGAAAGGTATTCGATGCGAATTGGGTGATGTGCCTCCCGGTGCAGCCACCCGACCCAGGAAATCCCAGATAGCCCGCCAGCGGCCCTCCCAAGCCGCTCGTTGAAGCCCCCTTCCCACACACCCCAAGGCTTCGACACCCCACACACACCCAGGCGGGCTCAAAAGGAAGGCCGGTCGTTCCCCAAGCGACCGGCCTTTCATTTTGGCGGTAGCCGAAGCGCATCCGGGCGGAAGGGCATTGACGCGGCGGGTCAATTGGACCAAAGGCGGACTACCAACGTTTGTGCCGGCGTGTGGGAAATGCACGCGACTTCGTCGTCAGATATACCAAAAATGTCTATCTTAATCAAAAAAAACCAGCAAATGTGGGGTCGCTGTGGCCCGAGATATGCAATTTTGCATTTTATGGGTTGCCCGAGGCGTGCTAGAATTCGTCCATAAGGAACATACCTAGTCTATTGGTTTCGACGATGAAGATTGTAGGATTCCCGATCGACATCTCGCGGTCCCAGGATGGCCGCATCGTTGGAGGCCTGCGGACTCGTCAGGCGCTGATCCAGGCCACCTTGGACCTCATCCAGGCAGGGGATGGAGAACCCTCCGCCAGCGCCATTGCGATGATCGCCGGCGTTTCGACCCGGGCCCTCTTCCAGCATTTCACAAGCTTGGCGGATCTCTATGCGGCGGTCTTCGACCTCGCCGTCAGCCGAGCCTTCGATCGCGATCGCCCCATCGATTCCGCAGCGCCGCTGGCCAATCGGATCGAACTGCTGGTGTCCCATCGTGCTCAGCTTTTCGAGGAGTGGCTGCCGGTGTGGCATTTCGGCGAGCGCGTGCGGTCGGTGGCGCCTGCGGTGGGGCAGGGGCTCGCTCAGCTTCGCAAGCTTCTTCGGGAGCGCCTCGCGGTCTGGTTCGCCACGGAACTCGGTAGTCTTCCTCCCGGCATCCGCGACATGGCGCTCGACTCGCTCGATGTGGCGTTCGGCCTGGACAGCTGGATGAAGATGCGCGGGCAGCTCCGCCTTTCGCCCGTGCACGCCTCGCGTACCTGGCGTTTCACCGCCCAGGCAATCGTCCAGCAGGCCCTCACGGCGCCCCACGGACCGGGGGCAGCGGCCTGATCCAGCCGCCGCGTCGAGCCGTGTCGTTTTGCGCGTGGTCGCCGTCCGGTGCACAGCAAAAAGGCGGCACCGACGGTGCCGCCTTGCGCTGGACTTGTTCCCCGGAGCCCGCCGTCGCGGCCTATTTCGCCCGGAACTTGTCGTGGCAGGCGCCGCAGCTCTTGCCGGTCTCGGCGAAGGCCGCCTGAAGCGCCGCCATGTCGCCCGATCCGGCTGCGACCGCGAGCTTGTCGTAGGCAGTGTCGCTTGCCTTGCTCGCGGCCTGGAACCCGGCCCAGTCGGTCCAGACCGTCGGCAGCGCCTTGCTGTCCTTGTCGGAGCCCGGCGGAAACATCTTCACGAACGCGGCTTCGAGCGTCTTCAGCTTGGCGGCCTGCTCCACGGCCGGGGCCGTCGCCCCCTTGCTGTCGATCACCGCCTTGATGGCGCGCATCGCCGCGCCGGCCTGCTTGCGATTCTCCTGACGTTCCTTGACGATATCCGCCTGCGCGACGGCAATCGTCGCCCCGCCAACGATTGCACCCGCCGCCAACGCACCGACGACTGCGACCATCCAAGTCCTGCTCATTTAGGCCATCCCCTATGAATTCTTCGCGACCAACGGCATTTTTGCCAGTTAGCACGGTATTTGTTGCAGACCGTGCGGGCAATGCGAACAGCGGCGGGCCCAAGGTTCCATCACGAGTGCGTGTGTGACGTCATCACAGGGGGCAAGCGAATGGCCGATGCGAAGAGGCAGAGAGTGAGAGTCTGGGATCTGCCCGTGCGGCTGTTCCATTGGACCCTGGTGCTGCTCCTGGTCGTCTCGTACCTGTCCGGCAGTGCCGGCGGTGAGTGGATGGACCTGCACTTCTGGTCCGGCTACGCAATCCTGACGCTGCTGCTGTTCCGTCTCGCCTGGGGCTTCGTCGGCAGCACCACGGCGCGCTTCGCGAACTTCGTGAAGGGGCCCGTCGCGGCGGTTTCGTACCTGAAGGGGCTGCTCCAGGGGCGGGAAAGTTTCGAGATCGGCCACAATCCGGCGGGCGGTCTCATGGTCCTGGTCATGATCTTCGCCGTGCTGGCCCAGGTCACGGCCGGGCTGTTCGCCGCCGATACCGACATGGGGCTGGTGAACGGGCCGCTCTCCAATCTGGTGTCCGACAAATGGGTCGATCGCCTGACTGCCTTTCACGCGTTCTGGGTCAACGTGCTGATCGTCCTGATTGCCATTCACGTTTTGGCGGCGCTGGTCTACCTCGTGTGGAAGCGGCAGAATCTCATCGGCGCCATGTTCACCGGCCACAAGCCGGCCAACGAGGTCGGGCCGCCGGGAAGCGCGCCGCCGGCGCTGACCTTTGCCTCCGGCCGGCTGGCCGTCTCGCTGCTGATCGCGATGGCTGCTCTGGTCTATTTCATTGTCCGGCTCGGCTGAGCCGTTCGGGCGGCGCTCGGCCTTGCTGGGGTGGTAGGCGACCACTAGGGTGCCGTTAACACCTCGCGAAAACTGGATTTTGCACGATGAAATTTACCGGCACCGATTCCTATGTGGCCAGCGACGACCTGCGCGTGGCGGTGAATGCCGCGATCGCGCTCGAGCGCCCTCTCCTGATCAAGGGCGAGCCCGGCACCGGCAAGACCGTGCTGGCCCACGAGGTGGCGAAGGCGCTCGGCGCGCCGATCATCGAGTGGCACATCAAGTCGACGACCAAGGCGCAGCAGGGCCTCTACGAGTACGACGCCGTCTCCCGCCTGCGCGACAGCCAGCTCGGCGACGAGCGCGTCAAGGACATCGCCAACTACATCAAGCGCGGCAAGATGTGGGACGCCTTCACGGCGGAGAAGCGGCCGATCCTGCTGATCGACGAGATCGACAAGGCCGACATCGAGTTCCCGAACGATCTGCTGCTAGAGCTCGATCGCATGCAGTTCTACGTCTATGAGACGCAGCAGACGATCCAGGCGCAGCAGCGGCCGATCGTGATGATCACCTCGAACAACGAGAAGGAGCTGCCGGACGCCTTCCTGCGCCGCTGCTTCTTCCACTACATCCGCTTCCCCGATCGCGAGACGATGACGCAGATCGTCGACGTCCACTTTCCCGACCTGCAGCGCAACCTCCTGCGCGAGGCGCTGAACATCTTCTACGACATCCGCGATGTCCCGGGCCTGAAGAAGAAGCCGTCGACGTCCGAGCTGCTCGATTGGCTGAAGCTCCTGATGGTCGAGGACATTCCGGCCGAATCGCTGCGCTCGAAGGATTCCAAGCAGCTCATCCCGCCGCTGCACGGCGCGCTGCTGAAGAACGAGCAGGACGTGCATCTGTTCGAGCGCCTGGCCTTCATGGCGCGGCGGGAGCAGCGCCAGTAACCAACTAGGAGAGTCACGCCATGTTCGTGAACTTCTTCCTCGAGCTGCGACAGGCCAAGGTGCCGGTCTCCATCAAGGAGTACCTGGCGCTGATGGAGGCGATGGACAAGCATGTCGCCGACTACAGCGTCGACGACTTCTACTACCTGTCGCGGTCCATCCTGGTGAAGGACGAGCGCAACCTCGACAAGTTCGACAAGGTGTTCGGCCATATCTTCAAGGGGCTCGAGGCGCCCGCCGGCGAGGGCGTCACCGCCGAGATCCCCGAGGAGTGGCTGCGCAAGCTCGCCGAGCGGCTTCTGACCGAGGAGGAGAAGAAGCAGATCGAGGCGATGGGTGGCTGGGAGAAGCTGATGGAGACGCTGAAGAAGCGTCTCGAGGAGCAGCAGAAGCGTCACCAGGGCGGCAGCAAATGGATCGGCACGGCCGGCACGTCGCCGTTCGGCGCCTACGGCTACAATCCCGAGGGCGTGCGCATCGGCCAGGACAAGAATCGCGAGGGCCGCGCCGTCAAGGTCTGGGACAAGCGCGAGTACAAGAACCTCGACGACACGGTCGAGATCGGCACGCGCAACATCAAGATCGCGCTGCGCCGCCTGCGCAAGTTCGCCCGCGAGGGCGCCGAGGTCGAGCTCGACATGCCCGACACCATCCGTTCGACGGCGCGAAACGCGGGCTATCTCGACATCAAGATGGTGCCGGAGCGGCGCAACAAGGTGAAGCTGCTGCTGCTGTTCGACATCGGCGGCTCGATGGATGCGCACATCCGCGTCTGCGAGGAGCTGTTCTCCGCGGCGCGCTCGGAGTTCAAGCACCTCGAATTCTTCTATTTCCACAACTGCCTTTACGAAAAGCTGTGGAAGGACAATCGCCGCCGCCACGTCGATACGTATTCGACGCAGCAGCTGCTGCACACCTTCCCGCCGGACTACAAGATCATCTTCGTCGGCGACGCCTCGATGAGCCCCTACGAGATCGCCTATCCGGGCGGCTCGGTGGAGCACTGGAACGAGGAGGCGGGCCAGGTCTGGATCCAGCGCATGGCCGACACCTACCGCAGCATGGTGTGGCTCAATCCGGTGCCCGAACGGCACTGGAGTTACACGCCGTCGATCCAGCTGCTGCAGCAGCTCTGCTCGAATCGCATGTTTCCGCTGACGCTGGGCGGCCTCGACAGTGCGATGAAGGAGCTCAACAAATAGAAAAGGAAGCGCCGATGAAGACCGGGCCCGCGATCGCCGAGATCCTGAAGAAGGAAGGCGTCGAGTATCTGTTCGCCTATCCGGTGAACCACCTGATCGAGGCCTGCGCCGCGGTCGACATCCGCCCCATCATCGTGCGCCAGGAGCGGATCGGGCTGCACATGGCCGACGCCGTGTCGCGTCTGACCAAGGGCCGCAAGATGGGCGTGTTCTGCATGCAGCACGGGCCGGGCTCGGAAAACGCCTATGGCGGCGTGGCCCAGGCCTTTGGCGAGTCGGTGCCGCTGCTGGTGATCCCGCAGGGCTATGCGCGGCGGCTGGCCCACGTGCCGCCGAACTTCAACTCGACCCTGGCGATGGCGCATGTCGCCAAGCATTGCGAGCCGGTCTCCAACGGCCGCGAGATCGTCAACATCATGCGTCGCGCCTTCAACATGCTGCGCAACGGACGCGGCGCGCCGGTGATCGTCGAGCTGCCGGCCGACGCCTATGGCGAGGACGCGCCCGAACCGCTGGACTACGAGCCCGTCGTCGTCGCGCGCTATGCGCCCGATGCCGCCGCGGTCGACGAGGCCGCCAAGGTACTGATGGCGGCGCGACGGCCGGTCATCTATGCCGGCCAGGGCGTGCACTGGGCCGAAGCCTATGACGAGCTCAGGGAGCTGGCCGAACTGCTGGCCATCCCGGTCTGCACCAGCCTCGAGGGCAAGAGCTGCTTCGACGAGACCCATCCGCTGTCGCTGGGATCGGGCGGCCGCGCCTACCCGAAGGCGGTGCGGCAGTTCCTCGATCAGTCCGACGTGATCCTGGGGATCGGCTGCTCCTTCACCGAGACCAACTTCGGCATCTCGATGCCGAAGGGCAAGACCATCATCCACGCCACGCTCGATCCGGCGCATCTCAACAAGGACGTGCCGATCCGGTACGGGCTGGTCGGCGACGCGAAGCTGACGCTGGCGGCACTGGTCGCGGCCTGCAAGGGACGCGGCGCCACCCGGCGCGACGCCGCCGCCGTCGCCGCCGAGATAAAGACGGTGTCGGATGGCTGGCTCAAGGAATGGCTGCCCAAGCTCACCAGCGACGAGGCGCCGCTCAACCCCTATCGCGTGCTGTGGGACCTCCAGCACACCGTCGACGTGGCCAACACCATCATCACCCACGACGCCGGCAGCCCGCGCGACCAGCTCTCGCCCTTCTGGAAGACGACGGCCCCGCACACCTACATCGGCTGGGGCAAGACCACGCAGCTCGGCTACGGGCTCGGCCTCGCCATGGGCGCCAAGCTCGCCTGCCCCGACAAGCTCTGCATCAACGTCTGGGGCGACGCGGCCATCGGCTTCACCGGCATGGATTTCGAGACCGCCGTGCGCGAGCGCATCCCGATCATGTCGATCCTGCTCAACAACTTCTCGATGGCGATCGAGCTGCACATCATGAAGGTGTCGACCGAGAAGTACCGCTCGACCGACATCTCCGGCGACTACGCGGCGATGGCCCGCGCCTTCGGCGGCTACGGCGAGCGCATCACCAAGGTCGAGGACATCGTGCCCGCCATCAAACGCGGCATCGAGCAGACCCAGAAGGGCGTGCCGGTCCTGCTGGAATTCATCACGTCCAAGGAAGTGACGATCTCGACACCGAAGTAGCGGGGGCAGCCATGGCCGTCATTCTCACGCCGACCGCCGAGCACGAGGTCGCCTTGGACAGCGGCCTCTGGATGGACGCGGCCGATGCGGAGCGCGTGACCGGCTGGACGCTGAAGCCCGAGGGCATGTGCCGCGACGAGCGCTGCGTGCCCCTGCCGGCGGGTGCGGTGGAGGGCGAGCGCGTCGACCTCGAGGCCTTCTGGAAGAGGCTCGGCGGACCCGTCGTCGCGGCGGAAGGCGGCGCGGTCTGGGCCCTCGGTGCGCCGGCCGACGAGCGCAATGCCGCGCTGGAAGGCCTGCAGGCGCCGGACTTCACCTTGCCGGACGTCGACGGCGTTCCGCGCACGCTGTCCGCGCTGCGCGGCAGGAAGGTCTTCCTCGCCACCTGGGCCAGTTGGTGAGGCTGCCGCTTCGACTTGCCCGTGTGGCAGGCCCTCTACGATGAGCTGAAGGACAAGGGCTTCATGGTCGTCGCCGTGGCCGAGGAGAGCCGTGGCGCCGAGCATGCGCGTCCCTGGATCGAGCAGGCGCAGTCGACCTACTGGCAGCTCGTCGACGTCGAACACCGGCTGAGCGACCTCTACAACCTCGTGAACGTGCCGCAGGCGGTGTGGATCGACGAGAACGCCTCCATCGTGCGACCACCGGAGACGGCGGGCTCGACCGATCATTTCCGTCGCATGGATCTGCAGACGCGCACGATGTCGCCGGAGGACCAGGCGGCGCGGCTCGCGGCCCGGCAGTCGTACCTCGACGCGGTGCGCGCCTGGGTGACGACCGGCCGGCACGCGTTGCCTGCCGATGCCGCACGCGCCGGCCTGCCCAGGGTGACGCCGGAAATCGCCGAGGCGCGGACGCGGTTCCGGCTGGGCGTGTGGCTGCGTGCACACGGGAATGTCATCGAAGGGGATCGGCAGATGAACATCGCCAGCGAGCTGCATCCGGAGTCGTGGAGCATGTGGCGCCAGGCTGCCGACCTCGACGAGGTCGGCAAGGCGTCGGGTCCCGGCTTCTGGAAGCGCGTGCAGGCTCTCGGCGACAAGCCGTACTACCCGCCTCCCAAGCTGTAGAGAGCACGGATCAAACCTGCGTGTAGAGGCTGACGGTCACTGGCCGCTCGCGGGCGCGCTCCGATAGGCTCCGTCCACAGGTCCAAAGGACGGAGACTGGGATGGCTGTTCTCAACGTCAACGGCAAGGCTCTCGAGCACGACGCCGATCCGCAGACCCCGCTTCTCTGGGTGCTGCGCGAGCAGCTCGGTCTGACCGGCACCAAGTACGGCTGCGGCATCGCGCAGTGCGGTGCCTGCACGGTGATGGTCGACGGCATGGCGATGCGCTCGTGCCAGGTGCCGGTGGAATCGATCGGCGACAAGCCCGTCACGACCATCGAAGGCCTCGCGGCGGACGGCAAGCTGACCAAGGTGCAGACCGCCTGGGTGGCGCTCGACGTGCCCCAGTGCGGCTTCTGCCAGAGCGGCATGATCATGGCGGCGACGGCGCTGCTCGCGGAGAAGCCCAACCCGACCGACGCCGACATCGACGCGGCCATGACCAACATCTGCCGCTGCGGCACCTACGTGCAGGTGCGCGAGGCGATCCATGCGGCCGCCAAGGCCTGAGCCGGAGGGTACCGAGATGACGATCCAGACATCGCTCGGGCGCGCTTCGCTCGACCGCCGCCGCTTCCTGGTCAGCAGCACGGCCGTCGCCGGCGGCTTCGCCCTCGGCCTGTCGCTCGCGCACGAGCCGGCGCAGGCGGCCGAGCTCAAGGAGGTCAACGCCTGGGTGGTGATCCATCCCGACGACAAGGTGGTGATCCGCATCGCCCGTTCCGAGATGGGACAGGGCACGATCACCGGCCTCTGCCAGCTCGTCGCCGAAGAGCTGGAATGCGACTGGAACAAGGTCGCCTGGGAGTATCCGACGCCCGGCGAAAACCTCAGGCGCAACCGCGTCTGGCGCAACTTCTCGACCGGCGGCAGCCGCGGCATCCGCGAGAGCCAGCAGTATGTCCGGGAGGGCGGTGCCATGGCGCGCGAGATGCTGATCGCCGCCGCGGCGAAGCAATGGAACGTGCCGGCCTCGGAGTGCAGGGCCGCCAACAGCGTCATCACCCACAGCTCGGGCAAGTCGGTGACCTACGGGCAGGTCGCCGCGGCGGCCGCGCAGCTCGAACCGCCGAAGCAGGTCAAGCTGAAGGACCCCAAGGACTGGAAGGTCGCGGGCCAGCCGCTCAAGCGCCTCGACACGCTGGACAAGGTGACGGGCAAGCAGATCTACGGCGCCGACGTCACCATGCCGGGCATGGTCGTCGCGGCCGTGCGCGCCTGCCCCGTCATCGGCGGCAAGCTCAAGGGCTTCGACGCGGCCAAGGTCGAGAAGATGCCCGGCGTGAAGAAGGTCCTGGGCATCGACGGCAATGCCGTGGTCGTGGTGGCCGACACCTACTGGAACGCCAGCAGGGCCCTCGCCGAGCTGCCGGTGGACTGGGAGGTCGGCAAGCTGGCCGAGGTCCAGAGCGAGACCATCGACGCCATGCTGAAGGAAGGGCTCGATGCCAGCGAAGCCTTCGTCGGCAACAAGGTGGGCGATGCGCGGGCCGCGATCGACGGCGCGGCGAAGAAGGTCACCGCCACCTACAACTTCCCCTACCAGCACCATGTCACCATGGAGCCGATGAACGCGACCGCGCGCTACACACCCGAGAAGTGCGAGGTGTGGTGCGGCACGCAGAACGGCGAAGCGGCGCTGGCCGCGGCGTCGGAGGCCGCCGGCCTGCCGGTTGCCCAGTGCGAGGTCTACAAGCTGATGCAGGGTGGCGGCTTCGGGCGGCGCGGCCGCTCCGACTATGTGCGCCAGGCCGTGCTGGTCGCCAGGGAGATGCCGGGCACGCCCGTCAAGCTCATGTGGTCGCGCGAAGAGGACATGACCCACTGCCAGTACCATCCGATCACGATGTGCCGGCTGACCGCGGGCCTGGATGCGCAGGGCAACCTGGTCGGGCTGCACATGCGCATCTCGGGCCAGTCGATCCTGGCGTCGCTGCTGCCGCAGAACCTGGTGAACGGCATGGATCCGGTCGCCTTCCAGGGCGTGATGGCGTCGGGCGTCGAGGCGGCCTACGGCTACGATGTGCCGAACCTGCTGATCGAGCACGCCATGCGCAACCCGCACATCACGGCGGGCTTCTGGCGCGGCGTGAACGTGAACCAGAACGCCGTCTACATGGAATGCTTCATGGACGAGCTGGCCGAGGCGGCGGGGCAGGATCCGCTGGCCTTTCGCATGAAGCTGCTGAAGCCCAAATGGGCGGCCGTGCTCAAGGCGGCCTGCGACAAGGCGGGCTACGGCCAGCCCCTGCCGGCCGGGCATTTCCACGGCATCGCCCAGGTGATGGGCTACGGCAGCTACGTGGCCGGCGTCGCGGAAGTCTCGGTGAGCGACGACGGCACCCTCAAGATCCACAAGATCACCGCCGCCACCAATCCCGGCCACGTCGTCAATCCGGCCCAGATCGAACGCCAGGTCGCGGGCTCCTTTGCCTATGGCCTGTCGGCCGCGCTCTACGGCGCGATCACCGTCAAGGACGGCGCCGTTGAGCAGACCAATTTCGACACCTACAACATCATGCGCATCGACGAGATGCCCAAGGTCGAGACGGTGCTGGTGCCGACCCACGACTTCTGGGGCGGTGTCGGCGAGCCGACCATCGCCGTCGCGGCGCCCGCGGTGCTGAACGCCATCGCCAAGGCCACGGGCAAGCGCGTGCGCAACCTGCCGCTGATGAACAACGACCTGAAGAAAGGCGCATGACGAGGCGTCTGCTGCTGTCGGCGCTGGCCAGCACCCTGCTGCTGGCCGGCACCGCCGGGGCGGCAGACGCGCCCGCCGGCGCCAGTTCCTGCACCGGCTGCCACGCGGCGCAGGCCATGCCCGATTCCGCGATCCCGCGCATCGCCGGCCGGCCGGCGGCGGAACTCGTCCGCTTCCTGCACGACTATCGCAGCAATGCCTTGTCCTCGAGCGTGATGGGGCGCATCGCCAGGGGCTTCGACGATGCCCAGATCGACGCCATCGCCGCCTGGTTCGCCGCGCAGCCGCAGTGACGCCATGACCACACGCCGCCGCTTCCTCGAAATGGCGGGCGCCGCCGCCGTGGCCGGCCCCGCCGTCGCCCGCGCCCAGGGAACGGCCAGGGTCGTGGTGGTCGGCGGCGGCTTCGGCGGCGCCACGGCAGCACGGACGCTGGTGCAGCTCCAGCCCGGTCTCGACGTCACGCTGGTCGAGCCCGAACCCGTCTTCACCGCCTGCCCGTTCAGCAACCTCGTCCTGGCCGGGCTGCGCGAGATCGACCAGCAGCGCTTCGGCTACGACGGCGTCCGCAGAGCCGGCGTCGCGGTCGCGCAGACGTCCGCGACCGCCGTCGATCCGGCCGCCCGGACCGTCTCCCTCGCCGACGGCAGCCGCATCTCCTATGACCGGCTGATCCTGTCGCCGGGCATCGACATCGACTGGCGTGGGCTGCCCGGCTACGACGAGGCCGCCGCCGAGAAGATGCCGCACGCGTGGAAGGCCGGTCCCCAGACCGTCCTGCTGCGCGGCCAGCTCCAGGCCATGCAGGACGGGGGGCTGGTCGTCATCTCCTCGCCGCCCAATCCGTTCCGTTGCCCACCGGGACCCTACGAGCGGGCCAGCCTGATCGCCTGGTGGCTCAAGACCCACAAACCGAAATCCAAGCTGCTGATCCTCGATTCAAAGGACGTCTTCTCCAAGCAGCGCCTGTTCCAGAACGCCTGGGCCGAACTCTATCCCGGCCTCGTCGAATGGGTGCCGCTGAGCCAGGGCGGCAAGGTGACGTCGGTCGATCCGGCCGCGTTGACCCTGATCACCGACTTCGGCCGTCACAAGGCCGCGGTGGCCAACGTCATCCCGCCGCAGACGGCCGCAGCCATTGCGCGTCAGGCCGGCGTCGCCGACCGCACGGGGTGGTGCCCCGTCGAGCCGGTCGCCTTTGAATCGACGCTGCAGCCGGGCGTCCATGTGCTGGGCGATTCGGCCATCATGGGGGGCATGCCGAAGTCGGCCTTCGCCGCCAATGCCCAGGCCAAGGTCTGTGCGGCGGCGGTCGTCGACCTGCTGGCCGATCGGCGGCCGGCCGATCCGGTCCTGATCAACACCTGCTACAGCCTGGCCGCACCCGACTACGGCATCTCGATCGCGGGCGTCTATCGTCCGAGCAAGGGCGTGCTGGCGGACATTCCCGGCGCAGGAGGCGTCAGTCCGCTCGAAGCGGCGGAAAGCCTGCGTCGCCAGGAGGCGCTCTATGCGTCGAGCTGGTTCGGCACCGTCACCGCCGAGACCTTCGGGTGAGGCCATGCGCGTGCCGGCCCTTCTTGCCCTGCTGTCGGCCCTCTCGGCAGGCCCGGCCGTCGCCCGTGAGCCGGTCGAGATCTCCGTGGTCGGCGACGGCATCCCCCAGCCGCTCGCGTCCGCTCCGGGCGATGCCGCCCGCGGCCGCGCGGTCGTGGCCAACCGCAGCGTCGGCCTCTGCCTGCTCTGTCACAGCGCGCCGATCGCCGAGGAGCGTTTCCAGGGCGATCTCGCACCGAGCCTGGCGGGGGCGGGCGCCCGCTGGACGGCCGCGCAGTTGCGGCTGCGCGTGGCGGATGCCAGCCGTCTCAATCCGGACACGATCATGCCGCCCTACTATCGGACGACCGGTCTGCGGCGCGTGGCCCGGCCCTTCGACGGCAAGACGATCCTGACCGCCCAGCAGATCGAGGATGTCGTGGCCTATCTGACGACGCTGAAGGAGTAGCGATGGCTGCCAGGACGACGAGGCGAACCTTCATCGCCGGTGCCGCCGTGGTCAGCGTGCTGCCGGCTCCGGCAGCGCGGGCCACGCCGGACTCGATGGCGGCGGCCATCGCGGACGTGACCGGCGGCAAGACCGTGCGCGAGGGCCGGGTGACGCTCGACGTGCCGCCCCTGGTCGAGAACGGCAATGCCGTGCCGCTCACCGTCTCGGTCGAGAGCCCGATGAGCCAGGACGAGCATGTGCGGGCCATCCATGTGTTCAACGAGAAGAATCCGCAGCCGCACGTCTTCCACGCGCGGCTGGGGCCGCACAGCGGCAAGGCGCAGGTCGCCACCCGCATCAAGCTGGGCGATTCACAGAGGATCGTCGCGATCGCCGAGACCAGCCGGGGCGAGTTCTTCGGCGCCGGCGCCGACGTCATCGTCACCCTCGCCGCCTGCCTGGAGGACCTGACGTGACCAATGTCCTCATCAACGTGCCCAGGACCGCGCGCAGGGGCGACGTGATCGAGCTCAAGGCGCTCATCATGCATCCCATGGAGACCGGCTTCCGGCCGGGGACCAACGGCACGATCATCCCGCGCAACATCATCGAGCGCTTCGTCGCGACCTGGAACGGCACCGAGATCTTCAGCATGAATTTCTCGCCGGCCATCGCCGCCAATCCCTTCGTGTCTTTCTTCGCCGTCGCGGAGGAGAGCGGCACCATCGCCTTCCGCTGGACCGGCGACGAGGGGTTCGAGGCCGAGGAGTCGGTCACCATTGACGTGGCGTGAGCCGCGCCGGCGCCGGGCCGCGCTGCTCGGGCTGCTCGGGGTGTTCGCCGGTTCCTTCGCGCTGGCGCAGGGCGGCGCCGGGAAGGGGGCGGTCGACGGCCGGCGCTCCGGCTACCAGGAGATGGGCGCGGCGCTGCAGCAGATGCAGGATGACGACACGGCAAATCCGGCCATGCTGTTCGTCCAGCTGGGGCGGCAGCTCTGGTCCCGCCCGATGGGTGCCGCCGGCAAGGCCTGCGCGGACTGCCATGAGGTCCCGGGCATGAGGGGCGTGGCGACGCGCTATCCGGCAATGGCCGACGATGCGGCCGGCGGCGGCCGCCCGGTGGATCTCGAGGGCCGTATCGCGCTCTGCCACACGCAGCACCAGGAGGGCGAACCCTGGCCGGCGGAGAACCGCGACCTGCTGGCGCTCTCCGCCTTCGTCGCGCTGCAGTCGCGGGGCCAGCCGATCGCGCCGCCGGCCGATCCGCGGCTGACGCCGGCCCGTGCGCACGGCGAGGCGCTCTACCGTGCGCGCCAGGGACAGCTCAACCTGAGCTGCGCCTCGTGCCACGACGAGAATGCCGGCCGGAAGCTTGCCGGCATCACGATCCCGCAGGCACATCCCACCGGCTACCCGATCTATCGTCTCGAATGGCAGGGCCTGGGATCGCTCAGGCGGCGGCTGCGCAACTGCCTGATCGGTATGCGCGCCGAGCCCTTTGCCTACGAGGCTCCCGACTACGTCGCGCTCGAGATCTACCTGATGGACCGGGCGAAGGGCATGGTCTTCGAGGCACCGGGCGTGAGGCCCTGAGGCACGGCAGGCGGGGGAAAACCTTTCCCGACGCGTGACCGCGGGCGAAGGATCATCTCGCCCGTGGCCGCGGATTCGACGGCTCGTTCCGTTGCCCCTGCCGCACGAGGCCCCTAGAGTCGGGCGATGTCGAGCCTCGCCAACCAGCTCGTTGCGCGCGCCACCCGCGGCGCCATGCGCCTGATCCTGGCCGATGAACCTGCGCTCTGGACCGCGACGGTCGATGGGCGTGTGGTGGGGACGCTGGTCTGTCGCGAGGGCAGTCGCCGGCTTTCCTGGTTCGAGGATGCCGACCCGCGGCTGGCGAGCTTCGCCGGCCTGCTCGATGGCGATGTCGAAAGCCTCGCCGAGACGTTGAGCGCAAGGCTGGGGCGGCCGGTGCACTTCGACTCCCAGGCATTCTGAAGCTTTCCATTGAGAATTCCCGCGCGGCGTTCGACAGTGCTCTGTCGCGCTGCGCCCCCTTTTCGGATGACCTGACCATGGATGCGATCGACAAGAAGATCGTGGCTCTCCTGCAGGAGGACGCCAGCCTGTCGCTGGCCCAGATCGCCTATCGCGTAGGCCTGTCGCAAAGCCCCTGCTGGAAGCGCATCCAGCGGCTGGAGAAGACCGGCGTCATCCAGAAGCGCGTCGCCATCATCTCGCCCGAGGCGGTCGGCATGGGACTGACGGTCTTCGTCTCCATCGAGACAGGCGATCATTCGTCCGCCTGGCTCGCCAGGTTCGCGCAGACCGTCACCGCGATGCCTGAGGTCATGGAGTTTCACCGCATGGCCGGCGACATCGACTACATGCTGCGCGTCGCGGTGCCCGACATGCAGGCCTACGACACGTTCTACAAGAAGCTGATCGACACCATGCCGCTCAAGAACGTGACGTCGCGCTTCTCCATGGAGCGCATCAAGTCGACCACCGCCTATCCGATCGCGCTCGACGCCAAGCCGGCCCGCAAGCCATAGGCGTCGCAGGCGTCAAGCGCCCCGCAGCGCGTCGAACAGCCGGCGGGCGGGGCGCGGCAGGCGGCGCGAATCGCGCACGCAGAGCATCAGCTGGCGCAATGCCCAGGGTTCGGCCAGGCCGACGATGCCGATCGGCAGGGTGCGCCGCTGGCGCCGCGCCGTCGTCTCGGGAACGATGGCGATGCCGACGCCGGCCGCCACCATGGCGCACACCGCATCGAGGCTGCTCGCCCGGATTCGCAGGCGCAGGGTGCGGCCGAGCCGTGCCGCCTGAAGGGCGACATGCTCGTCCAGCGCCGTGCCCCGCGGCAGGCCCACGAAGTCGCGGTGCAGCAGCGCGCCGAACGCGACCTTGCGCCGGCGCGCCAAGGGATCGCCGCCGGGGACCGCCAGCACCAGCCGGTCCGGCCGAAAGGGATGCATCTCCAGCCCGGCGCCGAGGGCTGCCTGCGCGGCGATCCCGATATCGGCCTCGCCGCTGGCGACGGTGTGTCCGATCGTCGGGCTCTCGCGATCCTCGAGGTCGAGATCGATGGCCGGGTTGGCGCCGAGAAACCTCGCCAGGAGAGGAGGGAGGTGCTCGGAAATCGCCGATGTGTTGGCGAGCAGGCGCACGCTGCCCTTGAGGCCGCGGGCATAGGCGCCGAGCTCGCCGTGCATGGTGTCGACCTGTTGCAGCACCACCCTCGCATGGTCGAGCAGGCTGCGGCCGGCCGCGGTCGGCCGCACGCCGCGCCGGCCGCGCGTCAGCAACGGCACATCGAGCGCGGCCTCCATGCCGCGGATGCGGGCGCTGGCCGAGGCCAGCGCGAGATGCGTGCGCTCGGCGCCGCGGGTGATGCTGCCGCTTTCCACGACGTGGCGGAACAGGCGGAGATCGGTGAGGTCGAAACGCATCGGCTGCCTCCGTGGAATCCGAAGCCAGACTCCGTATCCTCCACATTGTGCCATCCGGAGCGGGCGGCCAAGGTCCCGTGATGACCCTGTCCGACCTCGCCTTCATCGCTGCGGTGTTCGTGCTCGCCGGCTTCACGAAGGGAGTCCTCGGCCTTGGACTGCCGACGGTCGCGATGGGCCTGCTCGCCATCGCCCTCTCGCCGACGCGGGCCGCCGTGCTGCTGGTGCTGCCCTCGCTGGTGACCAACGTCTGGCAGATGCTCGATGGACCGCATCTGCGAAGCCTGATCGGGCGCCTCTGGCCGCTCAATCTCGCGGCCTTCCTCGGCACCTGGCTGGGCGCCGCCTTGCTGTCGGGAATCGGCGGCCGCTACGGTCTCCTCGCCCTGGGCGTCGCCCTGATCGCCTATGCGCTGTCGGGCATGGCCGCCCGGAAGCTCGCCCTGCCGCGCAGGGCCGAGCCCTGGCTCGGGCCGGCGGCCGGTCTGGCGACCGGCGGCATCACGGCGGCGACCGGGGTCTTCGTCCTTCCCGCCGTGCCCTACCTGCAGGCGATCGGGCTGGAGAAGGACGAGCTGGTGCAGGCGCTGGGCCTGTCCTTCACCGTCTCCACCCTGGCGCTGGCGCTTGCCCTGGCGGGTCTCGATGCCATCTCGCCGGCCGATCTGCTGCCGTCCGCCCTGGGCGTCGCCGCAGCGCTGGCGGGGATGCGGCTCGGCCAGGCGGTCCGTGCCGGCCTGTCGCCCAGGGCCTTCCGATGGTGGTTCCTCGCCGGGCTGCTGGTGCTGGGCGTCTATCTCGCAGAACGCGGCGTCGCCTGACCAGCCGATGGACGGTCGGGGGCGTCGGCGGTACGGTTCCGCACCGCCACGCACCGCGAGCCCCGTCCATGACCGTGCATGCCCTGAAGAAGCCGACTGTCGCCAGCCTCCGGTCGAACGTCTCGCCCGAGGAGTGGCAGGCCCGTGTCGACCTGGCCGCCTGCTATCGGCTGGTCGACCTTTACGGCATGTCCGACCTGATCGCGAACCACATCTCGGTGCGCGTGCCCGGCGAGCCGGACGCCTTCCTCATCAACGCCTACGGGCTGCTCTACGAGGAGATCACGGCTTCGAGCCTGCTCAAGATCGACCACGAGGGCAACATCCTGTCCAAGCCGGACTTCGGCGGGCTGGACTACGGCGTCAACCGCGCCGGCTTCGTCATCCATAGCGCCATCCACATGGCCAAGCCGGACGTCCACTGCGTCATCCATACCCACACCTGGGCGGGCATGGCGGTGTCGACCATGGAATGCGGCCTTCTCGCCAACACCCAGACCTCGATGCGCTTCGCGAAGATCGGCTATCACGACTTCAACGGCGTCGTGCTCGATCTTGCCGAGCGCGAGGCCCTGGTCGGCAGCCTGGGCGACAACAATGCCCTGATCCTGCGCAACCATGGCCTGCTCACCACGGGCGCCACCATTCCCGAGGCGTTCAATGCCATGCATCGCCTGGAGCTCTCCTGCAAGACGCAGATCGCGGCGATGTCGTGCAACACCAGGCTGATCGACGTCCCGGCCGACGTCGTCGAGGCGACCTACATGAACTACCAGCCGCATGTCCGGCGGCCTTTCGGCGTGCTCGACTGGCCGGCGCTGCTCAGGAAGCTCGATCGCCTCGATCCCAGCTTCCGCGACTGAGTTGACGACTCCGCACAGTTCGCTGAAGGCCTTCGCCGCCGTCGCCTGCGGCTACTGGACCGCGCCGGGATACCGTCTGGTCGCCTGGTCGCTGACTGGCGGCATGGTCGTCTTCGGGATCATCAACGTCGCCGTCGCGCTCTGGCTGAACATCTGGAATCGCGACTTCTTCAATGCGCTGGAGAAGCGCGACACGACGGCCCTGGCCGAGCAGCTCTACATCCTGGCTGCCATCGTCGTGACGGCGGGCGTGTCGGTGGCCATCCATCTGCATATCCGGCGGCGTCTGCAGATCAACTGGCGCACCTGGTTCACCCACGTCACGACCCGGCGCTGGCTGCATGACGGGCGGCAGTACCAGCTCGGCCTCCTGGCCGAGGAATGCGACAACCCGGACGGCCGCATCGCCGAGGACATCCGGGTCTCGACCGAGCTCGCGGTCGAGTTCGCCCAGAGCATCCTGCAATGCGTGCTGCAGCTCTTCACCTTCCTGAGCGTGCTGTGGGTCCTCTCGGGATCCCTGCCGATCAGCATCGGCGGCCTCGCGTTCGAGCTGCCGGGCTACATGGTCTGGGCGGCGGTGCTCTACGCGTTGTTCGGTTCGATCCTGACCTATGCCCTGGGCCGCGGGTTGATCGAGGCGGGCAACATGCGCCAGGGCCGCGAGGCCGACCTGCGCTCGGTGCTGATCCGCGCCCGCGAGAACGCGGAAGGCATCGCCCTGATGCGCGGCGAGGCGGACGAGCGCACGCGCCTGCAGGGTGCCATGGCCGATCTGCGCGGCGCGTGGCACGTGCAGACCCGCGGCCAGGGCAGCCTCGCGCTGCTCACCAGCTCGCTCGCCTACCTCGCGCCGATCGTGCCGCTGGTCGTGGCCTTGCCGCGCTACCTCGGCGGCGATCTGCAGCTTGGAGGGCTGATGCAGACGGCGCAGGCCTTCTCGAACGTCCAATGGGCGCTGTCCTGGCTGATCGACAACTTCCCGCGCTTCGCCGAGTGGCGCGCCTCGACCGATCGCGTCGTCCATCTGCACGAGGCGCTGCACAGCCTGGAAGAGACGATCGAGACGCCGCATGGCGCGCATATCGACGTCATCCCGGGCGACTTGGACCGTCTCGTGCTGCGCGAGGTCGGCCTGTCGCGTCCCGACGGCGAGGCGCTGGTTTCCGAGGCGGAGGTCGAGATCCTGCCGGGCGAGCGGGTGCTGATCCGCGGCCGGTCGGGCAGCGGCAAGAGCACGATCATGCGCGCCGTCGCCGGGGTGTGGCCATGGGGGCGGGGCTCGGTCGAGCTGCCGCGCGGCAGCATCGCCTTCATGCCCCAGAAGCCGTACTTCCCGCTGGGCACGCTGCGCGAGGTGCTGCTCTACCCGGAGAAGCCGGACGGAATCGACGACGACCAGTTGCGCGACGCCCTGCACAAGGTCGGCCTCGACCATCTGCGCGGCCGGCTCGACGAGGACGAGCGCTGGGACCTTATCCTGTCGGGCGGCGAACAGCAGCGCGTGGCTTTTGCCCGCGTCCTGATCCATCGCCCGGCCTGGGTGTTCATGGACGAGGCCACCTCGGCGCTCGACGATGCCGGTCAGGCCAACGTCATGCGCCTGCTCGCCGAGGAACTTCCCGACACCGCGGTCGTCAGCATTGGCCACCGGCCCGGGCTGGAGGCGTTCCACACGCGCGAGCTGGTGCTCGAGCCGGGCGAGGCCGGTGCCCAGCTGCGGAAGTCCGAGCATCGGCGGCCGCTGCGGGACATCTATCGCCGCATGTCGGCCCACAGCCGCTCCGAGCCGGGACCCGGCTTCTGGTCCGGCATGCGCCAGGCTTTGTTCGGTCGCTGAAGCATGATGAGTCCTGCGTCATAGGACCTCGTGGAAGCCGATGACGATGCGGTCGGCATCGCGGCCCGCCACGCCGACGAAGGTGGCGCGCTCCAGCCATTGCAGCGACGGCTCGGCGGTCTCGAAGCGCGGCGCGGTGCGGAAGTAGTAGCTGGCGGGGGGCACGGCCTCGCCACGGCCAAGCCGCGCCACGACGTCGGGCGTGGCCACCCGCAATCCCTCATTCTGCACGTAGACCAGGGCGCCGCTGCGGCTGCGGATCGTGTAGCGTGCCACGACCTCGATCGTGCCGTCCGGCCGCACCACCTGCCAGTCGGCGCCGCCGGGAAGGATTTCACCCTGGAGACGCGGGCCTTGCACTTCGCCGCCCAGGATATCGATGATGCGGCGATGGCCCCGCGCCGTCCGGCCCAGATCCAGGACCGGCGCAACCCTGGCCTTGATGGCGAAGGCGAAACGCAGGCCGGGCGCGGCCGCGATATAGGCGTCGATGTCATCATTCATGAGCCGGTACCTCTACGAGGGGCGTCGGTCCGCACGCTGCACCACCGAGACCAGCAGCGCCGTCGACCAGCCGAACATCATCATGCCGGCGGCCGATTCGAAGGCGCCGACAAGGCGGTGGGTCGACGGCAGGTTGAGGTCGTTAGCGCCCAGGGTGGTGAAGCTCGCCAGCGAGAAATAGAGCGCGTTGCCGAAGCTGCCGAACTCGCCCCAGGCGTCGTAGTACAGCGCCGCCCACATCATGACCTGCAGCACGTGCCCGATGAGCAGGATGACGACGGCCGTGACGCTGTGGGTCAGCATGTAGAAGGTCGGGTAGCGCGACTGCGGCGGCGAGGGCAGCAGTCGCAAGGTGGTGCTGAGCGCCAGCTGTGCGATCACCTGGATCACGCCCGTCGCACCGACCAGCAGCACGCCCCGCACGACATGGGAGGTCGACCCTTCGAGCTCCATGCTAGGCGGCCCCTCCTCGGTCCTTCGTCTTGCCCAGCAGGTGATCGGAGATGATGCGCTGCTGGATCTCCGACGTGCCCTCGAAGATCTTGGTGAGCCGGGCGTCGCGCCAGTAGCGTTCCACGGCATGAAGCGTCGTGTAGCCGGCGCCGCCGAACACCTGCAGTGCCTCGGAGGTGACGCGCTCCGCCATTTCCGAGGCGAACAGCTTCACCATGGCGGCCTCCTTGTCGCAGCGCCGCTTCTGGTCGATCTCGTCGCACACGAAGTACATGAGCTGGCGGGCTGCTTCGATCTCGGTCGCCATGCGCGCGAGCCGGAAGCGGGTGTTCTGGAAATCGCCGATCGCCTGTCCGAACTGGCGGCGTTCCTGGGCGTAGGCGGTTGCGTCCTCCAGGGCGCCGCGCGCCAGCCCGATCGAGCGCGCCGCCGTGTGGGCGCGCGCCCGCTCGAGACCGGCCGAGATGTAATAGAAGGCGCGGCCTTCCTCGCCGATCAGCGCCGAGCCGGGCAGGCGGCAGTCGTCGAAGGCCAGCTCCCAGGTCTTCCAGCCGAAATAGCCGATCTTGGGAATGGGCGCGCCCTTCACGCCGGGGGGCAGCGTGCCGCGCGGCTTCTCGATCAGGAAGGACGACAGGCCGACATGCTTGCGCCTGGGGTCGGGTGGATCGGAGGTGCGGGCCACCAGCATGATGTAGTCGGCGCCGTCGGCGAAGGTGCACCAGTACTTGTTGCCGTTGATCACCCAGTCGTCGCCGTCGCGCCGGGCGCGGCAGGAGATGCTGCCGAGGTCGGAGCCGACATTGGGCTCCGACATCGCCGCGGCGCCCAGGAACTCGCCGCGGGCCGCCCGCGGCAGGAAGACGGCGCGCTGCTCCGCTGTCATGCCGCGCCCGGCGCTCAGCCCGTTGCCGCGCGCGATGATCGAGGCGACGCTCATCCAGGCGCGCGCCAGCTCCTCGGTGATCAGGCAGTACTCGAACACGCCCAGCCCCAGCCCGCCATACTCCTCCGGGATGACGATGCCGAAATAGCCCATGTCGGCCAGCTTGCGGATCAGCTCGGCCGGGATGTCGCCCTTCTCGGGATCGAGCTTGTTGGCGACCGGCAGGACCTCGTTCATGGCGAAGGCGCGGGCCGTCTCCTGGATCAGCCGTCGCTCCTCGGTCATGTAACCCATGGCATTTCTCCCTTGCTTGGCCCAGCATAGCAGCCAATCCGGCGCTCATTGGGAGACGACCATGTTGAAAGCCCTGCTGGGCTCTCTTGCCGCGCTTTTCCTCTCTGCGGCCTCTTTGCATGCCCAGGAATGGCCCTCCAGGCCCATCACGCTCTACATGGGCTTCCCGGCCGGGTCGGGGGTCGACGTCATCGGCCGGCTCCTGCAGCCGTCGCTCGAGAAGTCGCTCGGCCAGCGCCTGGTCATCGACTACAAGAGCGGCGCCGGTGGCAATCTCGCCTCCGAGACGGTGGCAAACGCCAAGGCTGACGGATACACGTTCCTCCTGGGCACGGCGGCGACGCACGGCGTCAACGCCGCGCTCTACAGCAGGCTGCCCTTCGATGTGGAGAAGGACTTCACGCCGATCGCCCCGATCGTCGACGTCCCGAATGTGCTGGCGATCAATCCGCAGGTCATCGACGCCCGCGACGTGCAGGACTTCATCGCCAAGGTGAAGGCCGCGCCCGGCAAGTACAGCTATGCCTCGACGGGCAACGGCACGGGCACGCATCTCGCCTTCGCCGCCTTCAACGCCCAGGCCGGGCTCCAGATGGAGCACGTTCCCTACAAGGGCGGCCCCGACGCCACCAACTCGGTGCTGAAGGGCGAGACGTGCTGCGTGTTCGCGCTGCTGCAGGCGATGATGCAGCACGCCAAGGCGGGCAAGGTCCGCCTGCTGGGGGTTACGACCGCCAAGCGCGTCGGCGCCATGCCCGACCTGCCCACCATCGCCGAGCAGGGCATGCCCGGATACGAGAGCTACATCTGGTTCGGAATCTTCGCGCCCAAGGACCTGGATCCGGCGATCGCCGAGAAGATGAATGCGGCGGTCAAGACCGCGATCGAGGATCCGGAGGTCAACAGGAAGCTCGTCGAGCTCGGCAACACGCCGCGCTACGAGACGCTGGCGCAGTTCAAGGCGACCGTCGCCCGCGACCGCGCGAAGTGGGCCGAGACCGTCAAGGCCGTCGGCGCCAAGATCGACTGATGGCAGGGCCGAACGTCGCACGCGGCGGCAAGGCGATCTACGGTGCGCCGCTCGGCATCCTGATGCTGGAGGCGCGCTTCCCGCGCATCCCCGGCGACATGGGCAACGGCACGACGTGGCCGTTTCCCGTGCTCTATCGGGTTGTGCGCGGGGCCAGCCCCGAGCGTGTCGTGCTGCAGGGGGCGAGGGGATTGCTGCAGGACTTCGTCGCCGCGGCCACGGACCTGGTCGACCTGGGCGCCGAGGCGATCACCACCAACTGCGGGTTCCTGTCGATCTTCCAGAAGGAGATCGCCGCCGCGGTCGGCGTGCCGGTCGCGACCTCGGCGCTGATGCAGGTGCCGTGGGTGCAGGCCACGCTGCCGCCCGGCCGGCGCGTCGGCATCGTCACGGTGAGCGCCGGCAGCCTGACACCGGCGCATCTCGAGGGCGCAGGTGTGCCCGCCGACGCACCGATCGCCGGCACCGAGGACGGCCGCGAATTCTTCCGCGTCCTGATCAAGGGCGAGAAGCAGGATCTCGACATCGACCTCGCGCGTCGCGATATCGTCGAGGCGGGGCGGGACCTTGTCGCGCGCCATCCCGAGGTCGGCGCGATCGTGCTCGAATGCACCAACATGCCGCCCTACGCCGCGGCCCTCCAGGAAGCCGTCGGCCTGCCGGTCTACGACATCTACTCGATGATCACCTGGTTCCACGCCGGGCTCAGGCCGCGCGTGTTCGGCTAGCCCAGGGGTTGAGAACGGCAGCCGAGCTGCCCAACTCGAGAGCGTTCAGTGAAAGGATATGCGATGGCAAAGAACACCATCTGTCTCTGGTACGACAAGGATGCCGAGGCGGCCGCCCGCTTCTACGCCGAGGTCTTTCCCGACAGCGCGGTCCACGCCGTCCACCGGGCGCCCAGCGACTTTCCGTCAGGCAAGAAGGGCGACGTGTTGACGGTCGAGTTCACGGTCGCGGGCATTCCCTGCCTCGGGCTCAACGGCGGTCCCGCCTTCAAGCACGATGAAGCCTTCTCGTTCCAGATCGCGACCGACGACCAGGAGGAGACGGACCGCTACTGGAACGCCATCGTCGGCAACGGCGGCCAGGAGAGTGCCTGCGGCTGGTGCAAGGACAGATGGGGCATTTCCTGGCAGATCACCCCGCGGGTGCTGACGGAGGCGCTGGCGGCCGGCGGCGACGAGGCGCGGCGCGCCTTCGAAGCGATGATGGACATGAAGAAGATCGACGTCGCCGCCATCGAGGCCGCCCGCCGCGGGTGAAAGCCCGCCGTCGTCCCGACCAAGGCCCGCAGGGCCGCGCGGAGGGACCTTGCCTCGACGATCAGGCGGCTGCTTGTGGAGAGAAGATCCCTCCGCTGCGCTTCGCTCCGGTCGGGATGACGATACGAAACCTACGTCCGCGCATCCTCCGCGATCATGGCCGCACCCTTCTCGCCGATCATGATCGTGGGGGCGTTGGTGTTGCCGGTGGTCAGGGTCGGCATCACCGAGGCGTCGATCACACGCAGGCCCTCGATGCCGTGCACGCGCAGCCGGGAATCGACGACCGCCCGCGGGTCTTCGCCCATCCGGCAGGTGCCGACGGGATGATAGAGCGTGTTGCCGGCGCGGCGGGCATAGGCCAGCAGGTCGGCGTCGCTCTGCAGGTCGGGACCGGGCTGGATCTCGCCGGCGCTGTGCTGCTGCAGGGCGGGTGATGCGAAGATGCGGCGGACGTGGCGTGTGCCGCTGAGCAGCGCCAGCTCGTCGGTACGCGTGCTGAGATAGTTGGGCTTGATCGCAGGGCGCGCGAAGGGATCCGCCGATGCGGCCATGATGGTGCCGCGGCTGTCCGGCTTCACGACGCAGACCACGCAGCTCATGCCCGGCTGCTCGTCGAGCTGTCCGAACTTCAGCGGGTGCGTGCTGCCGGGCGTGAACAGGAGCTGCAGGTCGGGCGAGGCCAGCCCTTCCCGGCTGTCGCAGAACACCTGCGCCGTCGTCACGCCGAAGGTCAGCGCGCCGCGGCCGGTGAGCGCGAAGCGCACGATCTCCGGGAACACGCGCGGCCAGCGTGCGATCTCGTTCACCGTCGGCGTGCCCTTCACGCGATGCACGACGCGGATCACGTAGTGGTCGATCAGGTTCGCGCCCACGCCGGGCAGGTCGTGGACCACGGGGATGCCCAGCGCCTGCAGATGCGCGGCCGGACCGATGCCGGAGATCTGCAGGATGTGCGGCGAGTTGACCGCACCGCCTGACACGATGACCTCGCGGTCGGCGCGCACCTCGGTAAGGTTGCCCCCGCGCTGGAAGGTCACGCCGACGCAGCGCCTGCCGTCGAACAGCAGGCGGCCGCCCTGGGCGTCGGTCTCGACGCGCAGGTTGGGACGCCGCCGGGCCTCGCGAAGATACGTCTGCGCCGTCGAGCCGCGCAGGCGGCCGCGCCGCGTCATCTGGGAGTAGCCGACGCCGTCGCGCTGCCGGCCGTTGAGGTCCGGGTTGAAGCGGAAGCCCGCCTGCTGCGCCGCTTCGACGAAGCGATGCGTCAGCGGCAGGATGGTGCGGTAGTCCTCGACCTTCAGGGGGCCGCCACGCCCGCGCAGCTCGGGGTCGCCGCCCTGCACATAGTGCTCGGACTTCTTGAAGTAGGGCAGGACGTCGTCCCAGCTCCAGCCGCGGCAGCCCATCTGCGCCCAGCCGTCGAAATCCGCCGGCGCGCCGCGGACATACAGCATGCCGTTGATCGAGCTCGAGCCGCCCAGCGTGCGGCCGCGCGGCCAGTCCATGCGCCGGTCGCCCGTGCCGGGCTCGGGCTCGGTCGTATAGTTCCAGTTGACCAGCGGATTGCGGATCAGCGAGCGCATGCCCGCCGGTATGTGGATCATCGGGTGCCAGTCGCTGGGACCGGCCTCCAGCAGGATCACCGACGCGCCGGTCTCCGAAAGCCGCGCCGCGACGGTGCAGCCCGCCGAGCCGGCACCGACGACGACATAGTCCGCCCGCAGGGTCATGCGCTTCCTCTGTTGTCCTTGGGATCGCGCGCGACTTGCCCGCGACCCGGCAAATGCACGAACTACTAAAGCGTCCCCGCGCGCTTGTCCCGCGGAACGAAGTAGTCGGTGGGCGCGAGCTCTGGATCCTCGAGATCGACCATGTTCTGGACGTGCTGTGCCACGTCCTCGCGGAACAGCGCGTGCGAGATCGCCTGGGCAAGCCGCGTCGCGCCGAAGAAGATGCCGGGGATGTCGCCGGCCAGCGCCCCCTGGCTCAGGATGCTGCCCCAGTTGAACAGATGGATGGCGTCCAGCAGCGGCGTGCGGCCGGGCACCTTCTCCAGCAGCTCGAAGCCGCCGCCGAGATAGGGATAGAGCGCTGCCTCCGTGTTGGCCTGCGCCTCCGCCGGCGGCCGCACGTCGCCCCAGAGCTTCACGTTGTCGACGAAGGCCGCGAGCTCGCGCCGCCGCCGCAGGTCGACATCGAAGCCCGTGCCGAACAGCACCGCGTCGAATCGCTCGATGGCCTTCGTCGTCTTCACGGTGACGCCCTCCCGTTCGACGATCACGTCGGTCCACGGCTCCGCGAAGCGGAAGGCGAAGCCCGGCAGCTTCTGCACGCGCAGCACCGATTCGTGTGGCGGCGGCGAGCCGGCCGCCAGCAGGTAGGTGTAGATCTTCCAGCGCCAGTCATCGTCCAGCATGCCCTGGCCGCGCTGGAAGCCGGGAAACGAGATGCCCTTGGACTTGTTGACCTGCGGCAGGTGCGGGCGGCGGGCATAGCAGATTGCCTCGCGCGCGCCCGCTTCCAACGCCGTCGCGGCATTGTCGACGGCCGTCGCCAGCACGCCCAGCACGCCGATGCGCTTGCCGGCCAGCGCCGCGAAGTCGATCTCCTCCAGCGTGTGGAAGGCGCGGCCGTGCCGCGCGGCGGAAACGGGATCGAAGGAGGGGAAGTGCGGCCAGCGAAAGCCGCCCGAGCCGTCGCGGCCGTTGGCCAGCACGATCCGGCGCGCCGGCACGACCTCGCCGGTCGACAGGTGGGCGGCAAGGACGTCGCCGGCCGGCTCGATGCGAAGCAGCTCGATGCCATTCTCGACCGGGAGGCCCACGACCTTGCGCACCCAGAGCAGGTAGGCCAGCCAGTCGAGACGCGCGATCTTGTAGAGCTTCTCCCAGCCGTCGCTGCCGTGCTGCGCTTCGTACCAGGCGCGGAAGGTGAGGGAGGGGATGCCGAGGTCGGGTCCGGTCAGGTGCTTGGGCGAGCGCAGGATCGGCATGCGCGCCGTCGTGTTCCACGGCCCTTCGCGGCCGTGCGCGGCGCGCTCGATCACGCGGATGTTGCGGATGCCTTCGCGCAGCAGGGCAAACCCTGCCGTCTGGCCGCACATGCCGGCGCCGACCACCAGAACGTCGAGGATGCGGCGGCCGTCGGGTCCGGTGCGCTCGGGTACCCAGTTGGCGGGCGGAAAGTTCAGCCGGGCGAGGTCGTGGCGTGCGACCTTCTCCAACGCATCCAGGCCTTCGGATTGCCGCTCGACAAGACCGTCCATACCGTGCTTCTCACCCTCTGCCGCCTCCCATAGCAGGGACGCGCGGCGGGGACGAGACCATGATTGAACTGCCGTGCTTCTACAGCCTGTCTTCGCCCTGGGCCTACCTCATGGGGCCCCAGCTCGAGGACATCGTGCGCCGTCACAAGGTGCGGTTGGTGCTGAAGCCGTTCGACTTCCAGGAGATCGTGCCGCGCACGGGCGGCGTGCCGCTGCGGACCCGGCCGCCGGCGCGACGTTCCTATCACGAGGAAGAACTCGACCGCTGGCGCCGCTATCTGCAAATGCCGCTGCAGCTCAAGCCGAAATTCTACCCCGAGAAGGTGACCGATCCGGACTGGAACAAGCGTCCGGGCTGGATGGTGATCGCCGCCCAGCAGCGCGGGCTCGACGCCTTCCGCCTGAGCCATGCCCTGCTGCGCGCCCTGTGGGCCGAGGATCGCGATACGGCGTCGGCCGAGGTGCGCATCCGCGTGGCCGAGGAGAACGGCTTTGACGGCCAGGGTCTGCATGCGGCCGAGACCAGCGCGGCGGTGCAGCAGGCCTATCGCGACCATACGCGGGAGGCCGAGGCCGCGGGCGTCTTCGGAGCGCCGACCTTCATCGTCGAAGGGGTGCGCTACTGGGGGCAGGACCGGCTGGGATTCGTGGATCGCGCGCTCGATGCGCTGCGGGCCAGACAAGGGATCTGAGGAGGAAAGAGCACATGCGCGGTCGTCAGGTATTCATGGAGACGCTGCTGGCCCACGGCGTCGATCGCATCTTCGGCAATCCCGGCACGACCGAGAGCCCGCTGCTCGATTCGCTGCTCGACTATCCGCAGCTCCAGTACATCGTGCACCTGCACGAGGGCGTCGCCGTCGGCGCGGCGAACTTCTATGCCCAGGCCAGCGGCAAGACGGCCTTCGTGAACCTGCATGTCGCCCCCGGTCTGGGCAATGCCATCGGCATGATCTACGGCGCGCTCAAGAACAGCTCGCCCATGGTCGTGACGGCGGGCCAGCAGGACACGCGCATGCGCCTGCGCGATCCCGTGCTGGGCCACGACCTCGCCGCCATCGCGGCGCCGGTCACCAAGTGGAGCGTGCAGGTCGAGAGCGCCGACGAGCTCGGACCGATCCTGCAGCGCGCCTTCAAGATCGCCAACGACGCGCCGGCGGGGCCGGTGTTCGTGGCGCTGCCGATCAACGTGATGGAGCAGGAGACGCGCGTGCCGGCCGGCCGGCCGGCGCAGCTCTACACGGCAAGCCGTCCCGACCCCGCCGGTATCGAGGCGATGTCGCGGCTGATCATCGCCGCCCGCAACCCGACCATCGTGGCCGGCGACGACATCGCGCGCGCGGGCGCCGTTGGCACGCTGGAGAAGCTGGTCGAGCGCATCGGCGCGTCGGTCTGGTTCGAGGGGCTGCGCGGCCGCAACGCGTTCCCCACCGACCATCCCGCCTATCGCGGCACGCTCGCCTTCGACGCGCCGGGCGTCGCCAAGCAATTCGCCGACAACGACCTCGTCCTGCTGGTGGGCGGGCCGTTCTTCGAGGAGGTCTGGTACGCGCCGGGCTCGCCGTTCCCGCCGGGCTGCAAGGTGCTGCAGATCGAAGCGGCACCGCCGCGCATGGCCTACAACTTCGCGGTCGATGCCGGCGTGATCGCCGACGTCGATGCGGCGCTTGAGGCGCTGTGGCAGACGACTACCGGCATCAACGGCGCCGCCGCGCGCTTGCGACAGGACGCGTTCCGGGACCAGAAGCAGGCCGAGGATGCGGCGCAGAAGGCGCGGGTGCAGAAGGCCTGGGCCCGCACGCCGATCTCCATGCCGCGGGCGATGGCCGAGCTGCACGCCGCGGCGCCGGCCGACGTGGTGGTGGTCGACGAGACCATCACGGCCAACCTCGACCTGTTCAAGACCTTCACCTTCTCCGGGGCGGGCGACTACTTCAGCGGCCGCGGCGGCGGCATCGGCCAGGGCGTGGCCGGCGCGATCGGCGTGGCGGTCGCCGATCCGAAGCGCCCGATCCTCTGCGTCTCGGGCGACGGTTCCTCGATGTACTCGATCCAGGCGCTGTGGACGGCGGCCCACCATGACCTGCCGATCGTGTTCGTCATCCTGGCCAACCGCGAGTACCGCGTGCTGAAGCACAATATCGACGCCTACCGCGCGCGGTTCGACGTCAAGTCGAACAAGCCCTACATGCACATGGACCTGAGCGGGCCTGCGCTGGGCTTCGTCGAGCTGGCGAAGGGCATGGGCGTGGCGGGCACCCGCGTGACCAGGGCCGAGGACATCCAGGGCGCGGTGGCCGCTGCCTTCCGATCGGGCAAGCCGCACCTGATCGAGATCGAGATCGAAGGCAAGCGGTGAGCCGTTTCCGCTGCCTGCACTGCAGGCAGCGGCTTCGCCCTCGGGGCCGCTCTGGAGCGCAAAAATGTAACTTCCTTGCGCGGACGATGTGCAACGCCCGCAGTTATTATTATTGACTATAGTAATATAGTCTGCGATGGTTCGGGTGTGAGCCCGTGCATCCCTCCGCGATCCCTACTTCTGGAAGGCCCGCACCTTGGCCTGGTGAGCGCGGGCGGCGGCGGTGAGCATGGGCAGGTCGTTGCCGGCCAGGATCAGCTTCATTCCCTTGCCCGTGTAGAGCTGCAGCAGCTCCTCGCTGTAGGCGCCGCCCATGCCCGGCCACTTTCCATGCTTGCGGCAGGCGGCAACCACCTTGTCGACGGCGGCCTGGATGCGCTCGTGGCCGTTCTGGCCGGGAATGCCCATCTCCATCGACAGGTCGCTCGACCCGACCAGCAGGCAGTCGATGCCCGGCACGGCGGCGATGGCTTCCGCGTTCTCGACTGCCTTCGGCGTTTCGATCATGACGGTGATCAGCGTGTTCTCGTCGCTCTTCTCGGTCATTTCGCCGAGCGGCAGGGCGGCATAGTCGAACTGGGCCTGGCCGCCGCCGACGGAGCGGTGGCCGCGCGGCGGATAGCGCAGCCGGTCGGCGATCTCGCGCGCCTCCTCGGCCGTGTCGACATGGGGGATCACGATGCCCAGCGCGCCGCCGTCGAGCACGCGCGTCGCCATGGCGAGCTCGCCGTAGGGCACGCGGACGATGGGCGCGATGCCCGAATCCTGGGCGGCGACGGAGATCTCGCAGGCGGTCTCGATCGACATCGACCCGTGCTCGAGATCGAGGAACAGCCAGTCGAAGCCGGCGGCCTTCATGACCTTGATGATGTCGACGTTGCGCACCAGCCGGATGCCGATGCCGATGGAGAGCTCGCCATTCCGCAGCCGCGCCTTGGCGGCGTTGATTGCATGAGCCATGCTTCCCCCCGCTTCAACTTGTATCCGCAGGCTAGACGCCATGACTTTCCATGTCGAACGAATCGATCACGTCGTGCTGCGCGTGCGCGATCTGCCGGCGATGATCCGCTTCTACGAGCAGGCGCTGGGCTTCAAGGTCGAGCGCAGGCTGGAGCGCCTCAACCTCGTGCAGATGCGGGCCGGCGCCTCGATGCTCGACCTGATCCTGGCCGAACGTGCCGCTGACGGCGGCAACATGGATCATCTCTGCTTCCGCATCGAGCCCTTCGATCGTGACGCGATCGTGGCGCGTCTCGCGCCGCTCGGCGTGTCGGTCGGCGAAACCGTCGAGCGTTACGGGGCGGAGGGCACCGGACCATCGGTCTATTTCCATGATCCGGAGGGAAATCAGATCGAGCTGAAGGGGCCGTCGCAAGGTATGACAGCCGCGCATTAGTGCTTGGCGATCACGGATGTTGTGCTAGCCTCCGCGGCCACGGGGATAACGGCGCCGTCATGAGCGGCGCGGCCTAGGGAGGATTTTAATGCGTACTCGAACGGCATTTGCCGCCGGAACTCTTGTTGCGTTCATGGCGGCCTCGGCACCGGCCTTTGCGCAGAAGCAGGGCGGCACTCTCAAGATTTCCCATCGGGACAATCCGCCCAGCGCCTCGATCCTCGAAGAAGCGACGATTTCGGTGATCCAGCCCTTCATGGGCGTGTTCAACAACCTGGTCATGTTCGACCCGAACGAGAAGGTCAACAGCCCGGACAAGATCGTCCCGGATCTGGCCGAGAGCTGGTCGTGGAGTCCCGACCAGACGAAGCTCACCTTCAAGCTGCGCAGCGGCGTGAAGTGGCATGACGGCAAGCCGTTCACCGCGAAGGATGTCAAGTGCACCTGGGATGCGCTGGCCGACAAGGATGCAAAATCCGATATGCTGCGCAAGAACCCGCGCAAGGTCTGGTACAGCAACCTCAAGGAAGTGACCGTGGGCTCCGACACGGAGGTGACCTTCGTGCTGGACCGGCCGCAGCCGTCGTTCCTGTCGATGCTCGCGGCGGGCTACTCGCCGGTCTATGCCTGCCACGTCAGCGGTCGCGACATGCGCTCGAAGCCCATCGGCACGGGCCCTTTCAAGGTCGTCGAGTTCAAGCGCAACGAGGCGATCAAGCTCGTGCGCAACCCCGACTACTGGAAGAAGGGGCGTCCCTATCTCGACGCCATCGACTGGAAGATCGTACCCAATCGAAGCACCCGCATGCTTGGCTTCGTCGCGGGCGAGTTCGACATGACGTTCGACTCCGACGTGACCTTCCCGATGCTGAAGGACGTCAAGGAGCAGAAGGCCGATGCAGTCTGTGAAGCCAGGCCGACCAACGTCAATTCCAACATCCTGATCAATCGCGATTCGCCGCCGTTCGACAACGCCGAACTGCGCCGTGCCCTGGTGCTGGCGATAGACAAGAAGGCGTTCAACGACATCCTGTTCCAGGGCCATGCCCTGATCGGCGCCTCGCTGCTGCCGCCGCCGGCCGGGGTCTGGGGCATGCCCAAGGACAAGCTCGAGTCACTCCCCGGCTATGGTGGTGACGTCGAAAAGAACCGTGCCGCGGCGCGCCAGATCATGGAGAAGCTGGGCTACAGCAAGGACAAGCCGCTCAAGATCAAGGTTTCGACGCGCAACATCGCAATCTATCGCGATCCGGCCGTGATTCTCATCGACCAGCTCAAGTCGATCTTCATCGAGGCGGAACTCGAGCCGATCGACACCACGGTCTGGTACACCAAGATCCAGCGCAAGGACTACTCCGTGGGCATGAACCTCACGGGGCTGGGGGTCGACGATCCCGATACGAACTTCTACGAGAACTTCCATTCGACCTCGGACCGCAACTACACGGGCTACAAGAATCCCGAAGTAGACGCGCTCATCGAGAAGCAGTCCGGCGAGCTCGACCGCAAGAAGCGGCAGGAGATCGTATGGGAGATCGAGAAGAAGCTGGTCGAGGACGGTGCCCGCCCGGTTCTCAACCACAACGTCGCCAACACCTGCTGGACGCCGCAGCTCAAGGGCCTCGTGCTGCAGCACAACAGCATCTACAACGGCTGGCGCTTCGAAGACGTCTGGCTCGACCGCTAGCCGCATGATGCGCCGCCCGTCGCGCGCCGCCTTGCTCCTCTCCCCTCTTTGGGGGAGAGGTCGGGTGGGGAGAGCGGACGCATCGGCTTTTCCTCTTTTGGTCCTTGCCGCATGTGCGGGCGAGGAATTCGACGGCAGCGTGAACGCAAACTGATGGGCGCCTATCTCATTCGCCGCTTCCTGCTGATGGTGCTGACGCTGTTCGGCATGTCGGTGCTCATCTTCGTCCTGTTGCGGCTGGTGCCGGGCGATATAACGGACATCCTGGTCGATGCCGCCGGTATCGTGGACGACAGGGAAAAGGCGCAGATTGCGGCCGAGCTCGGCATCGACAAGCCGATCCTGGAGCAATACGTCCACTGGATCGGCGGATTGGTGCAGGGCGATCTGGGCTTCGCCTACGTCTCCGAACGGCCGGCGCTCGAGGAGATCGCGCCGCGCATCCCGGTCAGCGCCAAGCTTGCCGTCCTCGCGCTTTTCTATTCCGTGATCCTGGGTGTCCCGCTCGGTGTCATCAGTGCCGTGCGCCAGAATACCGGCCTCGACTATCTCCTGCGCGTCGTGAGCCTCAGCGGGCTCTCCCTGCCGTCGTTCTGGTTGGCCCTCCTGATCCTCATGGCATCGGTCCAGTGGTTCGGAATGATACCGATCTATACCAACGAGCCGCGAAGTTTCATCGACGAGGTGCTGCTGCTGAGCATTCCGGCGGCAGCGGTCGGCTTCCGCAGCTCTGCCCTGATCATGCGGCTCACGCGATCGTCGATGCTGGAGGTTCTGCGGCAGGACTACATCCGCACCGCGCGCTCCAAGGGCGCATCCCAGATGTCGGTGAACTACCGGCACGCGCTGCGCAACGCGCTTCTGCCCGTCGTGACCATCGTCGGCATCGAGGCGGCTTTCCTGATCGGCGGCCTGATCGTCACGGAAACGGTGTTCAACATTCCCGGCGTCGCACGCTTCCTGGTCGAGGCCATCCAGTGGCGCGACTACCCGATCGTCCAGAACCTGGTGATGCTGATCGCCTTCATCGTTGTCGTGGTGAACTTCCTGGTGGACATGGCCTACGTCGCGCTCGACCCACGCATCAAGTATGCGGATTGAGGCGCCATGACCGTTTTCGATCATGATGCCGAACTTGCCCGCGCCGGAGCCAACGTCTCGGGCTTCTGGAGCCAGACGGCATTCCTCGTGCGGCGCTACCCGCTCGGCGCGGTTGGCGGCTTCATCGTCCTGGTCTTCGTCCTGACCGCGGTGTTCGCCAATGTCATCGCCCAGATCGATCCGTTGAACACCAACGCCCGCGCGTCGCTGGCGCCCCCCGGCGGCACGTTCTGGCTGGGCGCGGACTTCATGGGCCGCGACATGTTCAGCCGCATCGTCCACGGTGCCCGCATTTCGCTGGCGGTCGCAGCAGGGGCGACGCTGCTTGGTTTCCTCGCGGGAATCGCCATCGGGCTGTCAAGCGGCTTCATCGGCGGCTGGTTCGACCTGGTCATGCAGCGCCTGATGGACATCATGCAGGCGCTGCCGCTCCTCGTTCTGGCCCTGGTCATGGCGGCGTCACTCGGACCGTCGCTCGAGAACACCATCATCGCGATCGCCGTCGCCCTCGTTCCCAACGTGGCGCGTGTCGTCCGCTCCAGTACGCTGTCGCTGCGTGAGCAGCCTTTCGTCGAGGCTGCCCGCGCCGTTGGCATGGGCGAATTGCGCATCGCCGTGCGCCACGTTCTGCCCAACACGCTGGCGCCGCTGATCGTGCTTGCCACGGCGCAGCTGGGATCGGCCATCCTGACCGAGGCGTCGCTCTCCTTCCTCGGCCTGGGCGTGCCCGAACCCTACCCGTCCTGGGGGCGCATGCTCTCGGAATCGGCGGCGGAATACGTGCGCACCGCGCCGTGGCTGGTGGTGTTTCCCGGCCTGGCGATCAGCCTGACCGTGTTCGGGACCAATCTTCTGGGCGACGCGCTGCGCGACATCTTCGATCCGAGACAGCGTTCATGAGTGCACTTCTCGAGGTCGAGGATCTCGGCACCTGGTTCTACACCCGCCAGGGCATCGTCAAGGCGGTCGACGGCGTCGACTTCCATGTCGGCTCGGGCGAGACGCTTGCCATCGTGGGCGAATCCGGCTGCGGCAAGAGCATGACCGCCCTGTCGCTGATGCGCCTGATCCCCGATCCGCCGGGCCGCATCGTGTCGGGTGCCGTGCGGCTGGCCGGACGCGACCTCCTCAAGATCAGCGAGGAGGAGATGCGCGACGTGCGCGGCAACGAGATCTCGATGATCTTCCAGGAGCCGATGACGTCGCTCAATCCCGTCATGACCATCGGCAAGCAGATCGCGGAGGCGCTGGTCCTGCATCGCGACATGGATCGCAGGGCGGCGCTGAAGCGTGCCGTCGAGATGCTCGACCTGGTGCGCATTCCCGAGCCGGCGCAGCGTGCCAGGGAGTATCCGCACCAGCTCTCCGGCGGCATGCGCCAGCGCGCCATGATCGCGATGGCGCTGGCCTGCAATCCCAAGGTGCTGATCGCCGACGAGCCGACGACGGCGCTCGACGTCACCATCCAGGCGCAGATCCTGGAGCTGATCGTCGAGCTGCAGCGCGAGTTCGGGGCGGCCGTGATCCTGATCACCCATGACCTCGGCGTGGTGGCGGAGACGGCGCACCGCGTGATCGTCATGTATGCCGGCCGCAAGGTGGAGGAAGCCGAGGTCGGCGAGCTCTTCGCGCAGCCGATGCATCCCTATACGGCCGGGCTGCTGGCCTCGATCCCGCGGCTCGACCTCATGCGCGGCGAGGAGGCACGACGGGCCGAGCGGCTGCAGGAGATTCCCGGCATCGTGCCGCCACTGTTCGACCTGCCGACCGGCTGCGCCTTCGCGCCGCGCTGCAGCCGTGCCGATGATCTCTGTCGCCGCGAGCGGCCGGCCTACGAAGAAAAGAGGACGGGCCACTGGGTGGCCTGCTGGCACACCGATGGCTGATACCTCGGGCCACGGCGCGAACATGCCGGTCGTGGAGGTCAGGGACCTCAAGAAGCACTTCCCGGTGCGCAAGGGCCTGCTGCGGCGGACGGTGGGCCACGTGTACGCCGTGGACGGGATCAGCTTCTCGATCGGCGTCGGCGAGACGCTGGGACTGGTGGGCGAGAGCGGGTGCGGCAAGACCACTGCCGGGCGGACGGTGATGCGCCTGACCGAACCCACCTCGGGCTCGGTGAAGGTCGGCGGGACGGAGATCACCGGCCTCTCCAAGCCGGAGATGCGCCCCTATCGGCGGCAGATGCAGATCATCTTCCAGGACCCGTTCTCGTCGCTCAACCCGCGCATGACGGTGGGCGACATCGTGGGGGAGCCGCTCCTGGTCCACGGCGTGGCCAACCGGCGCGAGCGCACCGAGCAGGTCGCCGCCCTGTTTGCGCGTGTCGGGCTGCGGCCGGCGCAGATGAAGAACTTTCCGCACCAGTTCTCCGGGGGCCAGCGACAGCGCATCGGCATCGCCCGTGCCTTGGCGCTGGGTCCGAAGCTGATCGTGGGCGACGAGCCGGTGTCGGCGCTGGATGTGTCGATCCAGGCGCAGGTCATCAACCTCCTGCAGGACCTGCAGCGCGAGCGCCAGCTCTCCTACCTGTTCATTTCGCACAATCTCGCGGTCGTGGAGCACATCAGCCACCACATCGCGGTGATGTATCTCGGCCGGATCGTCGAATATGCCGATACCCGGTCCATCTTCACGCGGCCCCAGCATCCCTACACGGAGGCCCTGCTGTCGGCCGTGCCGGTGCCGGACCCGAACATCCGGCGCAAGAAGATGGTGCTGCAGGGCGATGTGCCGAGTCCGGTCCGGCCGCCGCCGGGCTGCCATTTCCATACCCGCTGCCCCTACGCCGTCGAACGTTGCCGCGTGGAATCGCCACCGCTGCGCGAAATCGCGCCGGGGCATCAAGTTTCTTGTCATCTGCGCTAGAATGCTGCCCGAGAGGGAGGCAGGACGAATCATGGCCGAATGGGACTATGTGATCGTGGGCGGCGGCTCGGCGGGCTGCGTGCTGGCCAACCGGCTGACGGAGGATCCGACCGTCAAGGTGCTGCTGCTCGAGGCCGGACCGCGCGACAAGTCGATGTGGATCGACATCCCCGCAGGCTTCACCCGGCTCCTGAACCACAAGTCGTTCAACTGGAATTTCGAGATGGAGGCCGAGGAGGGGATGGCCGGCCGGCGCATCCCCTGTCCGCGCGGCCGCACGCTGGGCGGCTCGAGCTCGATCAACGGCATGCTGTACGTGCGTGGCCAGCCGCTCGACTACGACACGTGGGGGCAGCTCGGCAATCGCGGCTGGTCCTATTCGCAGGTGCTGCCCTACTTCAAGAAGTCGGAGAACTTCGAGCGCGGCGGCGACGACTCCCGCGGCAAGGGCGGGCCGCTGAACGTCGCCGACATGTGCGACACCAACGAGCTCTGTGACGCCTTCATCGACGCGGCTGTGGCCAGCGGCTATCGGCGCAACAAGGACTACAACGACGGCGACCAGGAGGGCTTCGGCTACTTCCAGGTCACGATGAAGAACGGCAAGCGGCAGTCGACGGCCCGCGCCTTCCTCGATCCGGTGCGCCATCGGCCCAATCTCAAGATCGAGACCGACGCGATGGTCCGGAGCCTGCTGCTGGAGGGCAAGCGCGCGGTCGGGGTCGCCTACAGCGTCCACGGCATGCCGCTCGAGGCACGCGTCAACCGCGAGGTCATCGTGTCCTGCGGCGCCGTGCAGTCGCCCGGGCTGCTGGAGCGCTCGGGCATCGGCCAGCCCGAGCTGCTGCGCAACCTCGGGATCGAGGTGCGGCACGAGCTGAAGGGCGTGGGCGAGAACTACGGCGACCATTTCGCCCCGCGCATGAACTGGCGGGTGAAGCTGCCGGTCACGCTGAACGAGCGCACGCGCGGGCTGAACCTCGTCCGCGAGGTGGTGAAGTACTACGCGACCGGCCGCGGCGCGCTGGCGCTGACCGCGGGCGTGGTCTACGGCTTCGTGCGCACGCGCCCGGGCCTCGAGACCCCCGACATGCAGTTCCACATGGCGCACGCCTCCTACGATTCGGCGCAGACGCGCATGCTCGAGAAGGAGCCGGGCATGACGGTGGTGATCGGCCAGTGCCGGCCCGATTCGCGCGGCTCGATCCACATCAAGTCGGCGCACCCGGAGGAGGCGCCGGCCATCCGGCCGAACTTCCTGTCGGCCCAGACCGACCGCGACGCCACCGTCGCGGGCATGCAGATCGCCCGGCAGATCGTCTCGCACCCGTCGTTGGAGAGGTACATCGCCCACGAGAACAAGCCGGGCAAGGACGTGAACACCTATGACGAGTGGCTCGATTTCGCCCGCCGCACCGGACAGACGACCTACCACGTGATCGGCACCTGCAAGATGGGGCGCGATCCGATGGCCGTGGTGGACGACCGGCTGCGCGTCCACGGCATCGCCGGGCTGCGGGTCGTCGACGCCTCGATCATGCCGACGGTCCCGTCGGGCAATACCAATGCCCCCACGATCATGGTGGCGGAGAAGGGGGCGGATATGATCAAAGAGGACGCGAAGGCCGACCTGAAGGCGGCCGCCTGATCAGGGGAGTTCCCGGTGAAGCCTTTGTCCAGCTTTCTCGTCATCGCAGGGCTCGCGATCGTGATCGCGGCCTGCAACGGCGGTTCCAATCCGCTGTCGCTTAGCTACAAGCCCGAGAGCAAGGAGGATCTGCTCTCCTCCTCGGGCTTCAAGATCCTGTCGCTCAACACGCCGTCCAAGATCTCGGCGTTCAAGAAGCTGCCGCCTCATCGGCTGACGCAGACGACGTTCAAGGGCCGGCAGGTCTGGGTGTACCCGGACCGCAACGTCTGCGGCTGCCTCTATATCGGTAGCCAGCAGGCCTACGACACCTTCATCAAGAAGGGTCGCAACCAGATGATCAATACCGCGGTCAACACGATGTACAATCCGGATCCGGGCGATCCTTACAATCCCACGGCCACCGAGGCCTCGCTCGACTGGGGCGATGCCTGGGACGACGCCGACGCCTACGGCCTGTACATCAACTGAGCACGTGGCGGCGCCCTAGCCGCCGAGCAGGGCCGGCGCCGCCTCGATCTCGCGGCGCTCGACCTTCTTGACGATCTCGGTGAGCTTCGCATGGGTCGGGGCCGGCACGCCGATATACGCGCCGCGCTCGGCCACGTAGCCGTTCATGAACTCGATCTCCGTGCGCCGGCCCTTGCGGATGTCCTGCGCCATGGAGGGCCGCTGGATGTCGGCACGCGGGTTGGGATTGATGTTGGAGCCGGGCCGTAGGATCGTCTCGATCTCGTCCAGCGCCGCGGCATCCCCCTCCGAGGCCCGTGCCAGCGTCTCGGGATCGAGCTTGCCGATCTTCTCGATCTGGTAGCCCAGCGCCTGGCCGACGCGCACCGCCTCGCCGCCCAGCCTGATCGAGAAGCGGCGGATCGCGTCGTTGCGGTCGCAGTCGATCCCGGTCAGCCCCGTCGCGGCCGACACGCCGTTCTTCATGCCGTTCTGGCAGAGCTTCGACCAGCGCTCGCCCCACAGGTTGGTCGTGGTCTTGGCGCTGTCGATCATCGCCACCATCTCGCGCAGCTCCTCGACCCGCCTGGTGATGCGGCCATGCACCTCGCCGACGCGGAACACGGTGTGCTTGTCGCCGCCCTTGGCAACGGTGCGGCGGATGCGGGCAGGCTCGTACATGTCGACCGAGATCAGCGAGGCCACCATGCCGACGGTCTTGCCCCAGCCCACGACACCGGCGATGCGCTCCTCGTTCAGGCAGTTCTGCAGCGAAACGACGTATCCGTCCGGCGCCAGGTACTGGCGGATCAGCGCCGTCGCCCACTCGGTGTCGTAGGACTTGACCGCAACGAAGGCGATGTCGATCGGCTTCTGGCGGGCGAGGTCCTGCACCTCGGTGAGATGCATGGTCCTGGCCTTGGTGACGGTGAACTTCTCCTCCGGGGTCACGCCGTCGAGTTCGAGCCCGCGGGCGCGGATCGCCTCGATGTTCTCCGGCCAGAAATCGATCAGGGTGACGTCCATCCCGGCCTGCGCCAGATAGCCGCCGACATAGCCGCCCAGCGCGCCCGTTCCGACCACCGCGATCCGCTTGCCCATTCCCTGCTCCTCCCTATGGCGCGACGCGCGGCTCCCGCTGCGCGCGCTCGATGTAGCGCTCGGCATCTTCCGCCAGCAGCAGCCGTTCCGCGACGAGTTTCTCCGCGGCCTGCTTCACCTTCGCGACGTAGTCGGGACCGCTGGCATAGCGCTCGGCGACCGAAGGCCGCGGATCGCCCGCCGCTTCGCGCGCGGCCTTGTCCGGGGCGAAGGGCAGGCAGCTGCCGTCGCGATCGGCCAGCTCGCCTACGGGATAGGGTTCCTTGTATTCGTTCCAGCCCGTGTAGGTCGCCAGCGGCACGGCGATGTCGGGCAGCCGGATCCCGGCGACCTCGTTGCCATCACCATCGACGCGGCAGACCAGCGTGCGATAGGCCTTCTCGGCGCGCTTGGGATGGACCCAGTCGCCCGGCGGCGCGATGCGGTTGGTGGCCTTGGCCACTGCCGCGCCGGGGATCGCCGGAAAGCCCGTCTTGCTGGGCTCGACCAGCGTGCCGTCGGCCAGGGTCGGCACGCGGTTGGGCGGCGGCGCCTTGCCGGACACGACCCATTCGTCAAGCGCGACCAGCAGCGCGCGCACCGCTGGCATCGGGTTGTGCGGATTGCGCGGATTGACGTTGGGGCCGGGATCGGTCGTCGCCCCGGCCCGGCCGCCATGCTGGGTCCCCGCGATCATGTAGACGCGCGCGTTCTCCGGCAGCGCCACGTCGCGCTGGCCCAGCGGGTCGGTGTGCAGCAGTGAGGCACCCTTCTGCCAGTACTCGGTCGAGGTGTTGGTCTCGATCAGCAGGGGGTCGCAGCCGTCGCCGCGGAACAGCGCACCCGTCCTGCCCGTCAGCGGATCACTGAGCGTCGCGGCGGAGAAGGGAAATTCGTTCTCCGGGAAGGCATGGTCCTCGTGCTGCGTGCCGGTCCGCGCCGGCTGCGCGAACGGGGTGTTGAAGAAGATGCGGCCCACGCCGGCGATGTGCGAATGGATGCCGTCGAAGACGCGCCGACCCTCCTCGTCGCGGTTGAAGCCGTCGGAGATGTGGTTGCGCAGGTAGCGCCCGGCCTGGGAGAAGCCGATGGCCAGCGCATGCGTGATGCGGCCACCGACGACGGCTGCTGCCTCCGGCGCGTGGCGCAGCCAGCTCACGACATCGCGGGTGGCGGCGAAGCCCAGCGCCTGAACATTGGGATTCGTGCCCTCATAGTGGAACTCGTAGAGACAACCCGGCTTCGGCTTCATGCCGTCGCGCAGCTTGATGGTGCGGCTGTCGACGAACGACCACTGGTTCAGCGGCAGCTCGCGCGGCTCGTCGGCCTGGCGTTCGCGCCAGGTCAGGCGCGCCCGCGGCTGTTCCAGGGTGGCCGCTTCGTACGAAAGCTTGAAGGCCTCCAGATTGCCCAGCCGCGTGCCGGAGACGAACTCGTCGCGCACGGTCTGGACGATCGGCCTGCCGCCGTCGGTGGCGACCGGCGCTGTCAGGCCGAGTCCCATGTTGGCGCGCGGCGCGTCGGGATCCCAGCCGGACCAGACGATCGTGTAGCCCAGCTGCAGCGGAAAGCCGTTGCCGGCATCGGCCGGGGTCTTCGGATCGTTCACGCCCTGCGGCCCGTCGGCGATGTTGCCGAACAGCATCTTGCGGCCGCGGTTGTTGACTTCATAGAGGATCCGCCCATTGCCGCGCGCGAAATCCTTGGGCCGCAGGATGAAGACGTCGGTCGTGTACTCGACGCGGCCGCGCGCGTTCAGCGGCGCCTTGTCGATCAGGGCGATTCCCCTGTTGCCCGGATGGCCGGGGTCGATCTCGCCCCGGGCCTTGCCGATGACGCGTTCGTATGCCCCGACCTCGCCGAAGGCGGCGCCGTCGGCGAAGGGCTCGATGCGCTCGATGTCGACTGAGAGCAGCACTTACGTCCGGGCCTCTTTGAGGCGTGCGTCCCGCTGCGCCTCTTCCGGCGGGAAGTTCAATTCCACGCCAATGCCGTCGGGATCGTAGAGGAAGATCTGTGCGGCACCTGTACGCGGCACGATCTGCTCGCGGAACGACACCTTCCTGGACTGCAGGCGCTGGCGTACGGCCGGCAGGTCGGTGGCGGCAAAGGCGATGTGGTCGAAGCGGCCCGTGTCCTCGAACTTCTTCTCCGTGCCTCGCACGACGATTCCCTCGCGCGGCTGCCGCGGGCCCAGCAGGTGCACGGTGGCCACGCCGCCGGAATAGAGCCAGTAGCCGGGAAATCCGAGCGGCGGCCGGTCGCCATTCTCCAAGCCCAGCACGTCGCAGTAGAAGTCCTTGGTGCGTTCGAGGTCGGAGGGTTCGATGGTGTAGTGCTGCAGGATGCCGAGCGGCATGGTGGTCTCCGTAAGGACGATCAGACGAAAGTGAGGTCCGCGTCGGCGCCCATCATCCAGGCGCCCACGGTCTCGAAATGCGACAGCCGCCCCTGCAGCTGCTGGGTCACGGTATGGATGTCGCGGAAGCGGCGCTCGAGCGGATGGTTCTCGAAGATCGCCGTCGCCCCCGCGGCGTTGTACGCGAAGTCGACTGCCTCGCGGGCTCGGTGGATGGCGTTGGTGGACGCCATGCGGATGGTCATGCGCTGCCCGATCGAGAGCTTGCCGCCGCCGGCGACCTCCTTCCAGATCTCCGCTACGGACTGCAGCAGGTAGGCACGTGCCGAGCGCAGCCCGACCTCGGCCTGCGCCAGGTTGGTCTGGACGACGGCGTTGTCGCGGATCGGGCTCGTCTTGCCGCGCGGCACCTTGTTCTTGGCCACGTCGACGAACACGTCGAGCGCCGACCGGGCGATACCCATCGCCACGCCCGAAAAGCCGAGCTCGTAGCAGGTCATCGCCGACATGCGGTACAGCGGTCCCGTCTCACGGCACTCCTTCTCGAAGTCCCGCGTCATCGAATGGTCGGCGCGCACGAAGTGATCGGTGAGCGCGAACTGATCGCTCGCCGTGCCGCGCAGCCCGACCACGTTCCAGATGTCGGTCCATTCCACCTCGCTTGCCCGCACCAGCATGGTGCGTTCCAGCTGACGGCCTTCGGAGTCGAGGCGGGGCGTGCCGTCGGCCTGGAAGATCGGGCAGTGCGCCCCCAGCCAAGTGGCATGGCGGCCGCCCGACGCGAAGGACCAGACGCCCGTCACGCGGTAGCCGCCTTCGCATTCCACGGCACGCACGCGCGGGCCGGGTCCCCAGGCAAGGACGGCCCGCGGATCGTCGCCGAAGATCTCCTGTGCCACCGGCAGGTCGAGATAGGCTGCCGACATGGCGCAGCCGCCGGCCTGGCTCAGGCACCAGGCCGTCGAGGCGTCGCCGCGCGCGATGGTCTCGATCACGTGAAAGAAGGTGATGGGGTCGGTCTCGATGCCGTTGGCGGTGCGCGGCAGCAGGAGGCGGAACAGCCGCGCCTCATGCAACCTGTCGAGAAGCGATGGCGGCAGCCGACGCTTCTCCTCGATCTCGTCCGACGCCGCCTCGACGAGCGGCCTCAACATCTCAACTCGTGAAATCAGAGCCTGGTCGCCGCCGAGATCGGCGGACGTCGGAGTAAAGGTATCCACGCGCATTTCCTCCAGGGCGTGAGTGCCGTCAGGCGGCCGCGAGCTCTCTGTCGATCTGCTCGATCGATTTGCCCCGCGTTTCCAGCCCGAAGAAATAATAGACTATGCCGGCCATCAAGAACCAGCAGCCGAGATAGAGGAAGGCCTGCGGGATCTGGGGCAGCGGCACGTCGGGCTTCAGGAAATTGCTGGAGCCCACGATCACGGCGAGCCCGGCCGGGCCGATGATCTTGCCGATGCCGCCAAAGCCGTAGGCGGAGCCCATGCCAGTCGTGCGCAGGTGCGACGGCCACACCTCGGCCGCGTAGGGGCCGACGATGGCGAAGCCGCCGTCGGCGAAGAACATCGCGGCCGCCAGGATCAGCCAGAAGGCCGATACGCCGAGCAGCATGGCATCGTAGTTGTAGCCGGCCAGGATGATCAGGACGCCCGCTCCGAAACCCAGCAGGCCACCCGAGTTCCGCCGGCCGATCCATTCCGACAGGAAGGAGAAGGCGATGCGGCCGAAGAAGCCCATGACGGTGAGAAGGATCATCATCTTGGCGGCTTCCTGCGGCGTCACCTTCAGCAGCAGGACGAACAGCGACGGCGCCCAGAGCACCACGCCGTAGACGCCGGTCTGCGCACCGGCATTGCCGAGCCAGGAGACCAGGAGGCTGCGCGGATACTTGAACAGCTCGCCCCAGCTCGCCTTGACGGGCTCAGCCACGCTTTCCCGGGTCGGCAGCGGCAGGCTCTCGGGCTTGACCTGCAGCGCCCAGGCGAGAGACCGGCGCGCCTCTTCGAAGCGGCCTTGGCGAACCAGCCAGTGCGGCGATTCCGGCACCCACAGGCGGACCAGCAGCACGACGGCCGACGGCAGCACGCCGATCGCGAACAGCAGCCGCCATTCGCCGGCGCCCATCATCGCCCCCAGGACCGCGCCAAGCCCGACGCCCAGCGGGATCACGCACGTGACGAGGCCACCGACCCAGCCGCGCTTGGAGGACGGTACGAATTCCTGCACCAGGGGGAGATCGACGCAGTAGAGGCCCCCGACGCCGAAGCCGACGAAGAAGCGCATGATCGTGAGATAGATCCAGCCGTTCTCGGGCGTGAAGTAGAGCAGGCCGGTGGCGAGCGAGAAGTTCAGCACCGTTCCGATGAAGACCTTGCGCCGGCCGATCCGATCGGCGAGCCAGCCCCAGATGTAGGCGCCCAGGATCGCGCCGACGCCGGAAGACAGGAGGACGATGGCCGACTGCCCAAAGGTCAGCTTCCACGGACCGATGATGAAGGCGAGCACGAAGCCGATCAGGAAGTAGTCGAAGAATTCCAGCGCGTCGCCGATCACGGCGGCGGTGATGATCTTCTTCTGGTTTCCGGTCAGCGTCGTCTGCCGATCGAGAATCTCGAACATGGCGTTTCCCCGTACTTGTTCTGATGGGGCCGGCTGACGCACGAATGCCGTCCCCGGATAAAACGGTACGCCTGCCCGCGCCGGCTGCCAGCGGTTCGGACGTTGTGCCATTGCCTCTCGGAATGCGATCCTGCATTGCTGCGATGCCTTTGCTACCTTCGGCGCTGCAACAGGAGTGATGACGAATGAACTGGACCAGCCGGCGTACGCGCTTTCGCGCCATCCTCGAAGGCGATCGCTGCGTCCATCCCGGCTCGGTGTTCGATCCCATCTCCGCGCGGATCGCGGAGGATCTCGGCTTCGAGGTCGGCATGTTCGCCGGCTCCACCGCGTCGCTCACGGTGCTCGGCGCCCCCGATCTCATCGTGCTCACCCTCTCCGAGTTCGCGGGACAGGCCTATCGCATCGGCCGCGCCGGCGATCTGCCGCTGATGGTCGACGCCGACCACGGCTACGGCAACGCGCTCAACGCGAAGCGCACCGTCGAGGAGTTGGAGACGGCAGGCGTGAGCGGTCTCAGCCTCGAGGATACCGATCTGCCGACTCCGTTCGGCACAACGAAGCCCCGGCTCATCTCGATCGCCGAGGGAGTGGGAAAGATGAAGGCCGCGGTCGCCGGCCGGCAGGATCCGCTGTTGTGCATCGCCGGCCGCACCAGCGCCATCATGATCAGCGACCTCGACGATGCGATCGCCCGTGGCAGAGGCTACGAGGCGGCGGGGGTCGACGCGCTGTTCTTCGTCGGCGTGAAGACGCGCGCCGAGCTCGATGCGATCTCGTCGGCAACGAGCCTGCCGCTGATCCTGGGCGGCGTTTCCGGCGAGCTCACCGACCTCGACTATCTGGCCGCGCGTCGGGTGCGCATCGCCCTGCAGGGCCACCAGCCCTTCGCCGCCGCGGTGAAGGCCGTGCACGACACCCTGCGGGCGCTCCGGGAGGGCACGCCACCGGCCAGACTGACCGGCATCGCCGATGCAGAGCTGATGAAGCGCGTGACCCGCGACGCCGACTATGGCCGGTGGACGAAGGAGTTTCTCGGCGAGTGATATGGCGCCGGGGCGCGCGACCTACGCCGTCGGCACCAGCGTCACGGCGACCCCGTAGGAATGCTGGTCGCCACCCAGGATCACGCCGCGCAGCGGGCTGACATCGGAGAAATCGCGGCCCCACGCGACCGCGACGTGGTCTTCCCGGGCGACGAGGTCGTTGGTCGGATCGAGATGCACCCATCCGGCCTGCTCGCCGCACCAGACCGCCACCCAGGCATGACTCGCGTCGGCGCCCCGGAGGGCCATCTCGTCCCTCGAGCTGACCGTGCGGATGTAGCCCGATACGTAGGCCGCCGCGAGCCCGTGCGCGCGCAACGCCGCGATCTCCACATGAGCGAAGTCCTGGCAGACGCCCGCCTTGCCGGCGAAGACATCGGCCAGCGGGGTGCTGATATCAGTCGAGCCGGGGTGATACTCGAAATCGGCCTTGATGCGCGCCGTCAGCTCGCGAGCTGCCTCGAGTATCGGACGGCCTGGGCCGAAAGAGAGCGCACCATACGCCCGCAGGGCGTCGACCGCCGGCACCAGGGGCGATTCATGGACGAATTCGCTCGCCTCGACGGGCACGGGGAAGCCGCCGCCCGCCAGCGCGGCACGGATATCCTCCCAACGGGGAGTGGTCGATGCGGGCGGGGGATCGGGAAAGCGCACGTCGACGGCGGCCCGCACTTCGATATCGAACTGCGTGTGCGGCTGGTCGATGCGATAGATATCGATGTGGTTGCCGAAATGGTCGAGCCGCTGCACGGCCATCGCCGGCGCAGGGCTGGTCTTGATCCCGATGTCGCTCACCGTCTGGCCTGCGAAGGCGCGGGCGCGCAGGTGCGCGATGTGATGGGCCGAGTCGACGCTGCTCGTGTAGCTGTAGGTGGTGCGATGCGAAAGCAGGTAGCGCATGCCGGTGCCTCGTTATCCTACCGACGAGCCCACGGTCTGCGCGACCGGCACGTGCGAGAAGTAGGCCCGCGTGATCGCCTCGGACAGCTTCTCGAGCCGCTCCTCCGTGGCGTCCGCCACATCGCGTAGCGTGGCGAGCGCCAGCCCCTCGTGCCGCCAGGCCTTCTCGTCTCCGGCGAACTGCTGCACGGCGAGCGTGAGATCTTGCGCGACCTCGGGCGGGAAGCCGGGCACGCGGACCCCCGAGGCCTGGGCGAGATAGTTGAGATGGCCGTCGATGGCGCGGAGCTGGAAGCTGAGCGAGCGCGGATTGCTGTCGTCCAGTACCACCAGGTCGAGCACCGGCGCGGGCTGGAGCTGGCCAAGGTAGCGGGTGCGGTAGGTGATGGTGCTGTCGCACATCTCCAAGGCGAGCCGCATGGCCGCGTCCCAATCGATGGGCGTCTGGCCGAACGGTCCCAGGGCCGCGGTCAGCACGAACTGGGCGCGCTCGATTCGGCGCCCGAGATCCAGGAAGCGCCACCCGGTTCCCCGGGTCATGTTCTCCTGGGAGAGACCGGAGAGCGTCGCCACGAAGCGCACGATCTCGTCGAGGGCGGCCAGCAAGGGATCGAGATTGCCGCGTGCGGCCAGCAGGCGATGGCGCACCTCGGCCATGAGCGGGCCGGCCGCGGTCGTCATGTCGACGGAGAAGCGGTCGCGCATGTTGGTCGTCAGCCGCTGTATGGCATCGAGCACCGTCGAGAGCCCGCGCTCGTCGGAAGCGACGGACGCCAGCCCCTGGTGGAACGCCACGCTCTCGGGGGCTGCCAGGGCGGCCGCCGGCTGCATGAGGTTGGCGTTGCTCAGCAGCCGGCCGAGCTGGCGCAGCTCCATGGCGTCGCGTGGTCCCATGGCGCCTTGGGCAACGCGGGACGCGGTGATGCGCAGGAGCCGGGCATCGTTGTCCAGCCGCTCGATATAGCGCCCGAGCCAGAACAAATTGTCCGCGACGCGGCTCTGCAGGTCGGCGCCGCCGCGCTCGACGGCGAGCTGGTGGAAGCGGCGTGCCGGCGGGATCTGAACGTCGGCGGCATCCTCGGCGAGCACCCACACGTCCTTGAGTGTGCCATTCAGCCGATTGAGCGAACGCAGGCAGGTGTCGCCGGCGGGCTCGCGCGCGAGCCCGCCCGGCAGCACGCGGTAGCCGTCGCCCTCGGCGATCAGGAAGGTGCGGACGACGACGGCCGAAGGCACCAGCGACGCGCCGTCCCACTTGGGGCTGAGCGAAGGCGTGATCGGATACTGCGCGACGAACTGGCCGGGCTCGGCGCGGATGCGTGCCTCCAGGGCCTTGCGTTCCGGCGGGTCCAGCATGCCGACGACGATCGGCTCGCGGTCGACGCCCAGGCACGGGCGCACGATCATCAGGTCGAGGTTGGCCAGCGCAAAGCTGAGCGCGGCGGGCTCTCCCAGCCACCACACGTCGAGCGAAGGCAGCTCGAGGCGTTCGCCCAGCGTCGCTTCGCACAACCGGCCGAGGAACGGCATCAGTGCCGGCGTCTCCACCAGCCCGGAGCCCAGCGCGTTGGCGAGCGTGACGCGGCCGCTGCGCGTCGCCTCGACCATGCCCGTCACGCCCAGCGCCGAATCGGCCCGCAGCTCCAGCGGATCGGCAAAGGCGCTGTCGAGCCGGCGCAGCAACGTGTGCACGGGACGCAGCCCTTCCAGAGTCTTGAGGGAGACCTGGCCGTCGCGCGCCACCAGGTCACCGCCCTCCACCAGCGGTACGCCGAGCGCTCGGGAAAGATAGACGTGCTCGAAATAGGTTGCCGACAGGGAGCCTGGCGTCAGCACGGCCATGTTGGGGTTGGAAACGCCGGCCGGCGCCATGCTGCGTAGCGAATCGTGCCAGCAGTCCATGAAGGCGCGGAGATGGCGCACGGGGATCGACCGGAAGACCTCGGGCAGGCTGCGCGCCAGCACGCGCCGCATCTCGAGCGCATAGCCCGCGCCGGACGGCACCTCGGTATGGTCGGCGAGAACGTACCACCGCCCGTCCGACAGCCGCACCAGATCCACCGCATAGTGGCCGAGATGGCGTAGCGGTGCCCCGCCATCCATGGCCTGGCACGCGCGATGGAACTGGCGGTTGGCGTGGACCAGCATCGGCGGCATCAGCCGCTGCTTCAGCATCTCCTGAGGGCCGTAGATGTCGGCGAGCAACGCATCCAGCAGCCGCGCCCGCTGGACCAGGCCACGCTCCAGCAACGACCATTCGTCGGGCTTCACGACGAAGGGCAGGGGATCGAAGGCCCAGCGCGGCGCGCCGCGGTCGTCCAGCAGATTGACCGTCGCGCCGGATTCCTCGAGCTGCCGGCGTGCGCTCTCGACCCGTTCGCCCAGCCCGCCGGGCAGCGAACGGATGACGCTCAGGATTCCTTGCCAGTGATAGCGGATCGACTTCTGGCCGGTGACCAGTTCGTCATACGCGCTTGCCGGCGTTGAAGTGAGGCCGCGCAACGACTCCATGGGCCTGTGGGAGGAGGATTTCCAGGGTCCGGAAAGTCGCATGTGTCGCCCGCGGGGTCCACTGCCCGAGGTGCGTCGCTATCGACGCAACCGGTGCAGGCAGTCCCTCAGATTCGCCTGAGGTCCAGCGTCAGCGGGTGTTCGGGATTGTCGATCGGGCGCGGTTCGGCCATGTCGCCCGGCGTGTGGCCGATCGGGAAGAAGCGGGCACGGCGTCGCGCCTCGGCTTCGTTTGCATTGACCGGCGTGCGGTCGTAGTTGCGGCCGCCCGGATGGGCGACATGATAGCTGCAGCCACCGAGCGAACGGCCGCTCCAGCCATCATGGATGTCGAAGGTGAGCGGCGCGTGAACGCCAATGGTGGGATGCAGGGCGTTCGCGGGCTGCCAGGCACGATAGCGCACGCCCGCGACGTACTCGCCCACCGTGCCGGTGGCGCGCAACGGCAGGCGCCATCCATTGCACGCGATGCTGTGGCGCTGTTCGTTCAGGCCGACCACCTTGACCTGCAGGCGCTCCACCGACGAATCGACGTACCGTACGGTGCCGCCGCCGCCCGGCTCTTCGCCCAGCACGTGCCAGGGCTCCAGCGCGTGCCGCAGCTCCATCTCGATGCCGCGCTGCGCCACCTCGCCGATCTTAGGGAAGCGGAATTCGAAATGCGGCGCGAACCAGTCGGGCTCGAAGCGGTAGCCCGCCTCGGCGAGATCGGCCAGCACGTCGTTGAAATCCTGCCAGACGAAGTGCGGCAGCATGAAGTCGTCGTGCAGGCGTGTGCCCCAGCGCGTCAGCGTGCGCTCGTAGGGCCGGTCCCAGAACCGGGAGACAAGGCCGCGCAGCAGCGCCTGCTGTGCCACGCTCATGCGCCAATGCGGCGGCATCTCGAAGGCGCGCAGCTCCAGCAGGCCGCGCCGGCCGGCCGCCGACTCAGGCGTGAAGAGCTTGTCGATGCAGAACTCGGTGCGGTGCGTGTTGCCGGTGGCATCGACCAGCAGGTTGCGGAACACGCGATCGACCAGCCAAGGCGGCGCCTGCTGCCCTGGCGCGATCTGCCGAAAGGCGATCTCGAGCTCGTGCAGCGCGTCGTTGCGCGCCTCGTCCACGCGCGGATGCTGGCTGGTCGGGCCGATGAAGAGGCCGGAGAACAGGTAGGACAATGACGGGTGGTTCAGCCAGTAGCCCAGGAGGCTCTTCAGCAGGTCGGGGCGGCGCAGCAGCGGCGATTCGGATGCCGAGGGCCCGCCCAGGGTGACGTGGTTGCCGCCGCCGGTGCCGGTGTGGCGTCCGTCGATCATGAATTTCTGGGCGCCCAGCCGCGTGGTGCGCGCCTCTTCGTAGACGATCTCCGTCTTGTCCACGATCTCCCGCCACGTCGCGGACGGGTGGATGTTCACCTCGATGACGCCGGGATCGGGTGTTACGCTGAAATGGACGAGCCGCGGGTCGCCGGCCGGCGGAGGATATCCCTCGATGAAGACCGGCTGGCCGAGCTCCTCGGCCGTGTCCTCGACGGCGGCAACGAGGTCGAGATAGTCCTCGGTCCGCTCGGCTGGCGGCATGAAGACGAAGAGATGGCCGTCACGCGGCTCGAAGACCATGGCGGTGCGCACGATGTTGGCAGCCGACATGCCAACGCCGGGCCGCGGCGCGAGATCGGGCGCGAGCGCCCGTTGCCACGCCTCGCGGCGCGCTTCGGCCTCGCCGGCGGCGTCCCGCGGGGATCCCTGTTCCTGGCGGCGCAGCACAGGCGCGCGGCGGAATGCTTCCAGCGGCGGCAGCGCGGGATGCGGCGCCATCGGATCCGGCTCTACCATGAAGTCCATGTCGCCCGGTGCCGCCCAGGGCAGTGAATCGAGGGGGAGGCGGTAGCCGATCGGCGAGTCGCCGGGGATCAGGTAGCACTTCTCCGAGCGCAGGAACCACGGGCCGCTGCGCCAGCGGCCGCGTCCATTGTGCTCCCGCTGGATGGGCAGCACCGTGCCCACGGCGGTCTCGAGTCCCTTTTCGAATACGCGTGCCAGCCGCTCCCGCTCCAGCGGATCCTTCACCTTCGACTGTTCGACGGCGACGTTGCTGGGCAGCCGCCGTTCGCGCCAGAGGTAGTACCAGGTGTCCTCGAAAGCCTCGAACAGATAGCCGGGGTCGAGCTGCAGGCGTTGCGCCAGGGCCAGCGCGAAGCGATGAGCGACCTCGGGTGTGGCCCCGACAGGCTTCGATTCCAGGGCATAGAGATGCTGGTCGCGCCAGATCGGCTCGCCGTCCTTGCGCCAGTGGCAGGTCAGTGCCCAGCGCGGCAGCTGTTCACCGGGATACCACTTGCCCTGCCCATGGTGCAGCAGCGGGCCCAACGCAAAGCGATCGGCCAGCCTGCGGAACAGGGTGCCGGCCAGACGGCGCTTCTGCGGGCCGAGGGCCAGGGTGTTCCATTCCTCGCCATCCATGTCGTCGACCGACACGAAGGTCGGCTCGCCGCCCATGGTCAGCCGCACGTCCATGCGGCCCATGTCGCGCTCGATCGCCTCGCCGACCGCCAGCAATCCGGACCATTGCCGGTCGGTATAGGGCTTGGTGGTGCGCGGCGTTTCGCGCACGCGCGTGACCCGCATCTCATAGGAGAACTCGACCTCGCTCTCGTCCACCGCGCCCTCGATCGGAGCGGCACTGGACGGCTCGGGCGTGCAGGCGAGCGGAATATGGCCTTCACCGGTCAGCAGGCCCGAGGTGGGGTCGAGCCCGATCCAGCCGGCCCCCGGCAGGTAGACCTCGCACCAGGCATGGAGGTCGGTGAAGTCGTGCTTGGGGCCTTCCGGTCCGTCCAGCGGCTTTTCGTCGGGCGTGAGCTGGATGAGATACCCGGAGGCGAAGCGCGCGGCGAAGCCCAGGTGGCGCAGGATGGTGACCAGCAGCCAGCCGGTGTCGCGGCACGAACCCTTGCCGCTGCCCAGCGTCTCCTCGCAGGTCTGCACGCCCGGCTCGAGGCGGACGATGTAGCCGATCTCGCGCTGCAGACGGGCGTTCAGGCCTACGAGGAAGTCGACGGTGCGCTGCCTGCCGCGCTCCACCGTCGCCAGCCAGGTCGACAGCAGCGGCCCCGGCGGCTCCAGCTTGCGGAACGGAGCGATTTCCTCGGCCAGGGAGGGGTCGTAGGCGAACGGCCAGTGCTCGGCCTGCGGCTCCAGGAAGAAGTCGAACGGATTGATCACCGTCATGTCGGCAACCAGATCGACGACGACCTCGAACAGGTCGGTCTTCTCGGGGAAGACCAGCCGCGCCAGGTGATTGCCCTGCGGATCCTGCTGCCAGTTCAGGAAATGCGGCCTGGGCTCGACCTTCAGCGAGTAGGACAGGACCGCCGTGCGGGAGTGCGGGGCGGGCCGCAGTCGGACGACCTGCGGTCCAAGTGCGACCAGACGATCGTACCTGTAGGTCGTCCGATGGTGCAGCGCGACGTGTATGCTCATGCGGGTGCTCGCGCAGCCTCTCCAGTTCCGCTCACCAATACACTTAGCAAGTGACATGCCAGCGTCAAAGATGGCGTACTGCTACAAGACTACCTCACCCTGAGGAGGCCGCGAAGCGGCCGTCTCGAAGGGGCAACGCAGCGGATCATTCGGAGCATTTTCTCGACGCCGCGCCAGGCGCGGCTCCTCAGGATGAGGTTATTGGACAGGGCAGAACATGACAGACTATTTCGACCTCTCCGGGAAAGTAGCCCTCGTGACAGGCGGCAGCCGCGGGCTCGGCTATCAGATGGCAAAAGCCTTCGCCGCCCACGGTGCCGACCTGTTCATCACCAGCCGCAAGCTGGACGCCTGCGAGAAGGTCGTAGGCGAGATCCGCGCCGCCGGTCGGAAGGCCCATGCCTACGCCTGCAATGTCGCGAACTGGCCGGAGCTCGACGGGCTGGTCGACGCGGCCTATGCTGCCTTCGGCAAGGTGGATATCCTGGTCAACAATGCCGGCTCGTCCCCGCTGGCCCCTTCGTCGCTCGAGACCTCCGAGCAGCTCTTCGACCGCATCGTTTCCCTGAACTTCAAGGCGCCGTTCCGGTTGATGTCCCTGGTCGGCAGCCGGATGGCGGCCGGCGAGGGCGGCTCGATCATCAACATCTCGAGCGCCGGCGCCCTGCGCCCGCGGCCGCAGATCGCCCCCTATGCCGGTGCCAAGGCGGCGCTCAATGCCGTCACCGAGGCCTTCGCCTTCGAGTATGGACCGAAGGTGCGGGTCAACACGATCTCGCCGGGCCGCTTCCTGACCGACGTGTCGAAGGCCTGGAGCGAGGAGCACAAGCTCAATGCGACGGCGGCGCTCCAGCGCAGCGGCCGGCCTGAGGAGATCGTGACCGCCGCACTCTATCTCGCTTCGAGCCATTCGAGCTTCACCACCGGATCGCTCGTCCGGGTCGACGGAGGAATTGCCTAAAGCACGTTCCGTTCGGCTGGAATCAGCCGAACGGAACGTGCCTTGTGAAACTTCGATCGCCCGTGCGCGCGTTTCCACTATAGGGCGCGAACGCGCGCCTCCGACGGCGGTATCTGTTGCTGGAGGGATACATATGAAGATGAAAGCAGCCGTTCTTACGACCTGCGGCGCGCCGCGGCCGTTCGCCAAGTCGAAGCCCATCCAGATCCTCGAGGTCGATCTCGATCCGCCTGGCGAGGGCGAGGTGCTGGTGAAGGTGGGCGGCGGCGGGCTGTGCCATTCCGACCTGTCGCTGGTGAACGGCGACAGGCCGCGGCCTGTGCCGATCGTCCTGGGCCATGAAGGCTCGGGCGAGATCGTCGAGGTCGGGGCCGGCGTGCACGACGTGAAGCCGGGCGACCATGTGTGCTTCACCTTCAACGTGAGCTGCGGCCGCTGCCGCCGCTGTCTGGAGGGACGGCCCTATATCTGCGAGCGGTCGGTGGCGCCGCGGGCGGCCGGGCAGCTCCTGTCGGGCAACCATCGCCTGCATCTCGACGGCAAGCCGGTGAACCACCATTCGGGCGTCTCCTGCTATGCCGAGTACGCTGTCGTCGACCGCGGCTCCGTCGTCGTGATCGATCCGACGCTGCCGCTCGACGTCGCCGCCCTGTTCGGCTGCGCGGTCGTGACCGGGGTGGGCGCGGTGGTCAACACCGCGCAGATCCAGCCGGGCAGCACGGTGGCCATCGTCGGGCTGGGCGGCGTCGGGTTGAGCGGCCTGATGGGCGCGGTGCTGGCCGGCGCCGGCCGCATCGTCGCGGTCGACCTCAGCGACGAGAAGCTCGGCCTCGCCCGCCAGCTCGGTGCCACCGACACGGTGAACGCCTCCGACCCCGAGCACGTGAAGCAGGTGCGCGACCTAACCAACGGCGGCGTCGACTATGCCTTCGATCTCGCCGGCACCATCAAGGCGATGGAGACCGCCTATCTGGTGACGCGCTGGGGCGGCACGACGGTGACGGCGGGCCTGTCGCCCATCGCGGCCGACTTCTCCTTCAAGCAGAGCATGCTCGTGAGCGAGGAGAAGACGATCAAGGGCAGCTACATGGGAAGCTGCGTGCCGGTGCGCGACATCCCGCGCTTCATCGCCCTCTATCAGCAGGGCCGATTGCCGGTCGACCGCATGGTCAGCCAGCGCATCGGCTTCGAGGAGGTGAACGAAGGCTTCGACCGCCTGCAAGACGTGGCGACGGTACGGCAGGTGCTGGTGCCGCACGGATGATCGTCAATCTTGCGCTCGCCGGGCTGATGGTGGGCCTTACCGTCGTCGTGCACTTCGTCGGTCTGCTCGTTCTGATGTGGTTGTTGCGGACGCGGGGACACCGCTTCCGCGCCCACGAGAGTGCGGTCGGCCAGGGTGCGGCCGTCGTGTTCGTGGTGCTGGGTCTGGTCGCTACCCACACCGTGGAGATCTGGCTCTATGCCGTCGTCATCTACTGGGCGGCGGCCCTTCCGGACTTCGAGGCCGCCCTCTACTTCTCGACCGCCAGCTTCACGACCGTGGGCTACGGCGATGTCGTTCTCGAAAAATCGTGGCGCCTGCTCGGGGCCATCGAGGGCGCCAATGGGCTGCTCCTGTTCGGCTGGTCGACGGCTTTCCTGATCTCCGTGACGGCGCGCATGCGCTCCATGGAGCACGATTGGCTGGAGTATCCGCGGGAGCCAGGGCGCGCGGGCGATGAGCGCCAGGCGTGAGGATATCGGGCATGGACGGCGTGAAGATCGCGATCGAGAGTCCGCTGCAGGACGATGTCCGGGCGCTGATCGCGGCGCTCAACGCCACCCTGCTCGAGCTGACGCCGCCCGAGTTCGTTTTCCACATGACCGCCGAGCAGATGGCGGCACCCGACACGACGGTCTTCGTCGCGCGTGACGACGGGCAGGCCGTGGCATGCGGCGCGCTCAGGCGGCACGACGATGGCGTCGGCGAGGTCAAGCGCATGTACACGCGTCCCTCGCATCGCGGCCGCAGGATCGGCGCGATGATCGTCGACTGTATCGAGGCGCTGGCGCGCCGGGAGGGCCTTCGGCGGCTGGTGCTGGAGACGGGGGACCGTCATCCAGCCGCCTGGGCAGTTTATGAGCGCGCCGGCTTCACGCGCTGCGGTCCGGTGCTCGACTACCCCGATTCGAAATGGTCGGTGATCTACGAGAAGAGCCTGAGGTGACCGCCGCCATCAACGCAGCTCGAAGCCCATCCGGTTCAGGATGCCACGCAGCCGCTCGCGGCCGTTCATCGACTTGATCGGGCCCAGCCGGTTGATGACGCGCTGCGTCCAGGTCGTGGCCGCCATCTCGTTGCGCGCCGAAAAGGCCGACATCTCGGCGTCATAGGCGGTGCGATCGGCGGCCTCGCCCGCCGCGCCGTAGCGGCCGTGGTGAAGGACGGTCGATTGCGGGAGCCGCGGCTTCACCTCGGCCTTGACGGCCGGGTCGGCGTAGCCGACGCACAGCCCGAAGACGACGACGGCCTGTGACGGCAGGCCGAGCAGGGCGGCAACCCGCGCCGGATCGTTGCGCATCGCACCGATATAGACGGTGCCGAGCCCCAGCGACTCGGCGGCGACCACGGCGTTCTGTGCTGCGAGCGCCGCATCGATGCAGGCGACCATGAAGGTCTCGACCCAGGGCATGGTCTCGAACGTCACCTTCTCGGCATCCGAGATGCGCTGGTTGCGCGCCATGTCGGCGACCCAGGCGATGAACAGGGGGCACTGCTCGATATGCTTCTGATCGCCGGCGATCGAGGCCAGCTCCTTCTTCACCGCGGCGTCGGTGACGGCGATCGCCGACCACCACTGCATGTTCGAGCTGGTGGCGGCCGAGGAGGCGGCGGCGATCAGGGTCTCCAGCGTGCCCGTCGGCAGCGCATCCGGGCGGTAGGCGCGCACGGAGCGATGTTCGAGCAGGGAGGCGATCACCTCGTTCCACGGGCCCGCGGCCGGCTGGGCGCCGCCGTAGCGGCGGCCGAGGGAGGCGGTCTTGGCAGTGGCAGAGGTAGGGGCTAGCGAGTCCATCCGGGCGTTGCCTGCGGTTTGGCGCGGGTGACGGCGGTCACCAGCGCGAGGAGAATGAAGACGACCACGATCATGAAGATGGCACGCGGCTCGCCGCGGTCCATCAGGCTGCCGAAGAGCAGCGGCGCGACGATGCCGCCGAAATTGAAGCCCGTCGAGACGAAGCCGAACACCTTGCCGAAGGAGCCGGCCGGCGTGACGGCGCGCACCATCATGTCGCGCGACGGCTGGATGACGCCATTGAGGAGCCCGCCCAGCGACATGACGGCGATCAGCACGGCCGCCGGCATGTTCACCCAGCCCATCAGGACGGCCATGACCGAGGTGCAGGCGAAACCCACGGCGGCCACGCGCTCGTGATGTGGCGTGCGGTCGGCGATCACACCGCCCAGGATGACGCCCGCGGCGCTGAACAGCAGAAATCCTGAGAGCGCGATGTTGGCGACAGAGGCCGACGTGCCGAACAGCGCGCCGAGGCCGACCACCGTGTAGACTTGGATGCCGCCATTGGCCATCGCGATGCAGAAGAAGAACAGCAGGTTGCGCAGGATGGGACCGCTCAGCAGCAGGTCGAGCCCGACCTTCGACTCGGCCTTGCTCGGCTCCATCGGCTTGCGCACCGTGCGCGGCAGGATGCTGCCCGCGACGATCACCAGCAGGGCCGCGGCGAAGGACAGGCCGGCGGCGACCAGGAAGGCGCCGCGCCAGCCCCAGATGGCCGAGCAGGCCAGCACCATCGCCGGCGTCACGCCCGATCCCAGGTAGCCGGCGAAGGTATGGATCGAGAAGGCCTTACCGATCTTCCGGCCGTCGATCGCGGCCGAGAGGATGGAATAGTCGGCGGGATGGTAGACGGTGTTGGCGACGCCCAGCAGCGCATAGGCGATGATGAAGAACCAGTAGCCCGGCAGCAGCGCCGCGGCGGCGATGGCGGCGGCGCCGACCGTCAGGCCGGCGATCAGCATCAGGCGCGGTCCGATGCGATCGACCAGGAAGCCGGCGGGCGTCTGCAGCAGCGCCGAGGCGATGTTGAAGGCCGTGATCGCGAGAGCGATCTGCGTGTACTCGACGCCGAAGGCCTGTTTGACCTCGCCCAGGATCGGCGGCAGCAGCATGATGTGCACGTGGCTGACGAAATGCACGGCGGCCACCAGGGCGATGACTTTGGCATCGCGGCTCCATCCCGACCGTTGCGGCAGCGCGAGCGGTTCACTCGTCGACGACATTTGCGCCCAGCGTCCCTATGCCGGAGATCTCCACCTCTACCCTGTCGCCGGCGCGCATCCAGAGCGGCGGCTTGCGGCCGAGCCCGACACCGTCCGGCGTGCCGGTGGCGATCACGTCGCCTGGCTCCAATTCGGTCACGGTCGAGAGGTATTCGATTATGGTGGCGACATCGAAGATCATGTGATCGGTCGTGTCGTGCTGCACGACGGCGCCGTTCAGGCGCGTCGTCAGCTCGAGCCGCTGAGGGTCGGCGATGACGTCCGATGTGACCATCCATGGTCCGAGCGGGCCCGTGGCGGGGAAATTCTTGCCGGCCGTCACGGAGTGTTTCTGGAAATCTCGGATGCTGCCGTCGATGAAGCAGGTGTAGCCCACGACGACCGAGAGGGCGCTGGCGCGCGGCACGTGGCGGCAGCGCTCGCCGATCACGACGGCAAGTTCGCCTTCGAAGTCGAGCTCGATCGAGGCGCGCGGCCGCACGATGTCGCCGCCGTGCGGCACCAGGGTGTTGCGCAGGCGGGCGAACACGCTCGGCATCGTGGGAAGCTGCCGGCCCACCTCGCCGGCATGGCTCGCATAGTTCAGGCCGACGCAGAGGATCTTGTCGGGGTCCGGAATGACCGGCTCGAGCGCGATGTCGTCCCAGGAGAGATCGGCCGTGGCGTCACGGGCGGCGGCGGCGAGCTCCGGCAGCGCCTTGGCGGCCAGCGCGGCGCGCAGGCTCGTCCAGCGCGAGTCGGTGCGCGTCGACAGATCCACGACGCCGCCCTCCGTCACGGCGCCGATCTTCGCCGAATCCGCGTGGCGAAAGCTGACCAATCGCATGGCACGGACCCTAGCAGATTTCGGACCCCGCACCACACAAACGCCCGCGGCGAGAGCGGCGGGCGGCGTCTCGCTACTGCGACGCGAGCAGCTTCGCGAGGCCCTTGGACAGCTTGATGCTCTCGACCGGGGCAGGCCGTGCGAGCGAGCCCGTGGACGCCTTCGCCGGCTGCTGACCGGCGAGCGCCTCGGCCATCGAGAGCGCGCAGGCGAGGCCATCGAGCAGCGGGACATCGACGGCCGACTTCAGCTTCGCGGCAAGGCCGGCCAGTCCGGCGCCGCCCAGGATGACGACTTCCGCGCCATCATCCCGCACGCAGGCGGCGCAGTCTTCCGCGAGTGCCGCCATCGCGGATTTCGGATCGCGCGCGATGTCGGCGCCCGTCGGCGTCACGGCGCGTACCGAGGCGAGCCGGGCGCCGAGCCCCTGCATCGCGACATACTCCTCGAGCATGGGCTTCCAGCGCTCGCCGCCCGTGACGATCGAGAACCGGCTGCCGAGCGTGCAGGCCTGCAGGATGGAGGCCTCGGCCATGCCGACCACGGGCACGGTGGAGACCTCCTTGAGGGCGGCGAGGCCCGGGTCGCCGAAGCAGGCCAGCACCACGGCGTCCTTGCGGCCGCGGTCGTTGGCGAAGGCGTCGACCGCGGCATGGCCGGCGATGGCGTAGCCCACACGCGAGGCGACATAGCGGGGGCCGAAGGCGCCGCTCGCCGCGCGCAGCTTCGTCCCTGCGGCCGCGAAGCGGCGTGCCGTGCGCAGCACGAGGTCGGTGATCGAGCGTGTCGTGTTGGGATTGATGAGCAGGATCTCGGTCATGGCTGCATGATCTCTTTCAGGCGGGCGACGTCGTGGTTTTCCCCGATCGACAGCGCGCAGATGCGCGAGACATGGGTGATCGGCAGGCCGCTCTCGGCGGCCCAGGCGTTGAGCTGGGCCTGCGCCAGCTTCAGGTCCTTCCTGGAAGTGCCGGTCTCGCTGATCGGCACGCCGGCGTCGCGCAGGCAGAGCCGTACGTCGCCCGACAGCACGAAGGCGTCCCAGCCCAGGAAACGCAGCAGGTACTGACCACTGAACCCGCCCAGGCGTGCGCCGCGTTTGGCCAGCACCTCGAGCAGTCCAGCCTGATCGTCGGCGGGCCAGGTGGCGAGGAACCTGCCGAAGCTGCCATGCTCGGCGGCGATGTCGCTGACGAACTTCGCGTTCTCGCGCACCGACCGGATCTTCTGGGGGTTGCGCACGATGCGCTTGTCGGAAGCGAGTCGTTCCCAGAATTCGGAGGGCTGGAACAGCAGTCGCTTGGGATTGAAGCCCAGGAACGCTTCCTCGAAGCCCGGCCATTTCTGGTCGATGACGCTCCACACGAAGCCGGCCGAGAACACGCGTGCGGCCATCTCCGACAGCACGCGGTCGTCCGGCAGCTTCGCCAGCGTCTTGTTGTTCGGCTTGCGGGGCAGCAGGCTTGCCAGCACCTTGTCGCCGCCCTTGCGCCTGGCCGCACGTTCGCGAATCCGGGCAAAGGGAACCCGGCCGGTCTTCTCCGCCACGGCGCCTACTCCAGCCAGCCGTCGAAGAAGTCGAAGACGCTGGCCTTGAACAGACCATGGGCGATCATCGAGAAGTGGTCGCAGCCGGGGATCGTCACGGCTTTCGCGCCGCTGATGGCGTCGGCCAGTCCCTGCGGCGGCCCCGCGAGCTGGTCGCGGGCGCCGGCGATGACCAAGGTTGGACGGCGAATCGCGGTCAGGGCGTCGCGCGTGATCTGCTCGCGCGGTCCGCGGGAACAGGCGGCCAGCGCCAGCCGGTCCTCCTTCTGCTCGTCGGCGAAATGGCGGAAGCTCTTCAACATCGGATCGTCGATCTGGTCGGGCGAAGCTGCCTCCATGGCCTTCGCCATGCCGTCGGGGTCACGCGCTGGCTCGAAGAGGCGGCCGCCGACGCCCGCGACGACCAGATGGTCGATGCGGCCGGCATCCTCCATGGCCGCGGTGAGCGCGATGTGTGCGCCCATCGAGAAGCCCAGCAGATGGCTGCGCTCGATGCCGGCATGGTCCATCAGCGCAAATACATCGCCCGCCATCGCCCGGCGGTCGTAGCGCGCCGGATCGTGCGGCTTGGCGCTCCCGCCGTGCCCGCGGCAGTCCAGCGCGAGGCCGCGCAGGCCCTTGGCGGCGATGGCGTCGTACCAGCCCATCCGCTTCCAGTTCTCGTAGCGGTTGGACGAGAAGCCGTGCACCAGGACGATCGCCTTGCGCGCGTCGGCCGGGCCGAACGCATCGTAGGCGAGCGAGAGGCCATCGGAGGTGAATTCAGCCATGACTTTCCCTAGCCCGAGCCATTAAGCGTCACAAGTTGAACGCAGCACTGTGATATCGGACAAGAGCGTAAAGGAAGAGGAAACGCATGGCGCCCAAGATCGGCAAGACGGTTGCAGAGTCCCAGCCCCATTGGCCAGAGTCGCCGGCCCGACCCAACGGCGCCCCCAACATCCTGGTCGTGCTGTTCGACGATGTCGGCTTCTCGGACTTCGGCTGCTACGGCTCGCCCATCGCGACGCCGACCATCGACGCGATCGCCGGCCGGGGCCTGCGCTACACGGGATTCCACACGACGGCCATGTGCTCGACGACCCGTGCCGCCCTGCTGACGGGCCGCAACCATCATTCGGTGGGCGTCGGCTGTCTCGCCAACTTCGATTCGGGCTTCCCGGGCTATCGCGGCAAGATCGCGCGCGAGGCCGGCACGATCGCCGAGATGCTGCGGCCGCACGGCTACCGCAACTACATGCTGGGCAAGTGGCACGTCACGCCGCTCACCGAGACCGGCGCCACGGGACCGTTCGACGGCTGGCCGCTGGGCCGCGGCTTCGACCGCTACTATGGCTTCATGGACGCGGAAACCGACCAGTACGCGCCGGAACTGGTGCGCGACAACACGCCGTGCGATCCGCCGGGCACCTTCGCCACCGGCTACCACCTGACGGCGGACCTGGTCGACCAGGGCATCCGCTATCTTTCCGACCACGTCGCCGACGACGCGAAGGCGCCGTGGCTGACCTGGCTGGCCTTCGGCGCCTGCCATGCGCCGCACCAGGCGCCGTTCGACCTGATCCGCAAGTACGACCAGATCTTCGCCGACGGGTGGGATGCCGAGCGCGAGCGACGGCTGGCGCGGCAGATCGAGCTCGGCATCGTGCCGAAGGGCACGCGCCTGCCGCCGCGCAATGACCTCGTGCGAGCCTGGGACGAGGTGCCCGAGGGCGAGCGGCGCCTCTTCACGCGCCTGCAGGCAGCCTATGCTGCCATGCTCGACCATGCCGACCGGCAGCTCGCGCGGCTGATGCGGTTCCTGGAGGAAGCGGGGCAGCTCGACGACACGCTGATCGTCGTGATGTCCGACAATGGCGCCAGCCAGGAGGGCGGACCCTTCGGCATGGTCAACGCCATGGGACCCTACAACCTCAAGCGCGAGCCGCTCGAGGAGAAGATCGCCCGCATCGACGATATCGGCGGGCCGGACACGCATTCCAACTTCCCGCTGGGCTGGGCGATGGCGTCCAACACGCCGCTGCGCCGCTACAAGCAGAATACGCATGGCGGCGGCATCCGTGATCCGCTGGTCATGGCCTGGGGCAAGGGCATCGCCGCGCGCGGCGAGCTGCGCCACCAGTTCTGCCATGCTTCCGATCTCGTGCCGACCCTGCTCGACGTCGTGGGCGTGAAGCCGCCGAAGGTCATCAACGGCGTCAAGCAGATGCCGCTCGAGGGAACCAGCTTCGCGAAGAGCCTCGCCAACGCGAAGGCGCCGGCCAAGCGCAAGCCGCAGTACTTCGAGATGTTCGGCCATCGCGGCCTGGTACAGGACGGCTGGAAGGCCGTGTGCTTCCATCCGCCCGGCAACAACTTCGACTTGGACAGGTGGGAGCTGTTCCACCTCGCGCGGGACTTCAACGAGGTCGACGATCTCGCGGAGCGCGAGCCCGAGCGGCTCAAGGCGATGATCGACGAATGGTGGCGCCAAGCCGAGGCCTGCAAGGTGCTGCCGCTCGACGACCGCTTCGCCCCGCGCTTCGCCGAGAATGCGCGCCGTTTCCATGGGCCGCGCAAGAGGTTCGTCTTCCACGCCGGCATGGGGCATCTGCCGACCGACGTGGCGCCGGACGTCCGCAACCGCAGCTACACGATCGAGGCGGACGCACGCATCGACGGACCCACCACCGAGGGCGTGCTGATTGCCCATGGCGACATGACCTGCGGCTATACGCTGTACGTGAAGGGCAACCGTCTCGTCTACGACATGAATGTCGGTGGGCTGCACCACGTGATCGAGTCCGACCGGCCGGTGCCGGCGGGCGACCGGCGGCTGGGCTTGCGGATGCGCCACCGCGACAACCGGAACGTCGCCACCCTGCTGATCGACGGCGAGCCTGCCGGCGGGTTCGACACGGCGGTGGGCTTCGTCTCGTTCATCTCCTGGTCGGGACTCGATATCGGCCGCGACCGGTCCAGTCCCGTATCGCACTACGAGGCGCCGTTCCCCTTCACCGGCAAGCTGCGCAAGGTCGTCATGACCATGGACGACGACCAGGCGCTCGACGCCGAGCAGGCTGCCGAGGCCACGCTGGCGACGGAATAGGCCGGTGGGCACGGGCGCGCCGCGTTCGGGGATCGACAGCCCCTATGCCTGGCGGCTCGCCATCGTGTCCGCCTTCTGCATCGCGCTGGGCGGTGGCGCGATCTACCTGCCCGTCGTGGCGTTGAAGGAGATCGCCGCCGATTTCGGCGACCGGCGCGCTGTACCGTCACTTGCCTACCTGCTGGGCTTCTTCGCGATGGGCGTGGGCGGGGTGGCGATGGGCTGGCTGGCCGATCGCACGAGCCCGCGCGTGCCGCTGCTGATCGCGGGCGTCTCGATCTTCGTCGGCGGCTGGCTGACGACGTCCGGCGACGTCGTCGCACTCTATCTGGGCTACGCCCTTCCGCTCGGCTTCCTCGGCAACGCGGCCACCTTCACGCCGGCGATGAACAACATCCAGGGATGGTTCGAGCGCCGTCGCAGCACGGCGGTGTCGATCATCTCGGTGGGGCCGGCGATCTCCGGATTCTTCTGGCCCCAGATCTTCCGCTGGCTCCTGCCCGATGTCGGCTGGCGCCAGACCCTGGTCATCTACGGAGTCACCGCAGGCACGCTGCTGTTCCTCTGCGCCTTCTATGTTCGGCCCGCGCCCAACAAACTCAGGAGGGCGCGCGCCGCCGAGGACCACGTGGCCCTGCCACTGCCGTCGCCGGTGCTGATGGCCCTGCTCTCGGGGGCGAGCTTCTGCTGCTGCGTGGCCATGGCGGTCCCTTTCGTGCACATGGTGGCCTTTTGCGGCGACCTCGGCCTGTCCTCGGCGCGCGGTGCGGAGGCGCTGTCGCTCATCCTGCTGATCGCCGTCGCCTCGACCTTCGCCATGGGGCGGCTGGCCGACTATATCGGCCCGACGCGGGTCAGCCTGCTGTGCGCCTTCATCCAGATCGCCTCGCTGGTGGGCTTCGTCTTCGTGGACAGCCTGGCCGGCATCTACACCCTGTCGGTGATCCACGGCATCCCCTACATCGCCATCGTGCAGGGCTACGCCCTGATCCTGCGGCAGGTCTACGGCCCGACCATCGCGGGATGGCGGCTGGGGGTGGTGATGCTGTTCGCTATGGCCGGCATGGCGGGCGGCGGCTGGCTGGGCGGCGCCATCTTCGATGCGACGCTCTCCTACCGCCTGGCGTTCCAGGCCGCGCTGGTGTTCAACCTGCTCAACCTGATGCTGTTGGGTGCATTCTACATCGCGCAGCGCCGGCGGCCGATGACCAGCCTGCCCTGACGCGGCCGACGCCGCTACCTGCGCAGCGTGAAGGTGGCGCCGCCGCGCTGGAAGTGGAACGTCAGGACATTGTTGCGGACGACGCCGTTGAAGGTGTTGGTGACCTGCTGGCACTGGTTGTTGTAGCCGGCGAACACGACCGTGAACTTGCCGTCCGGGGTGATGGCGATGTCAAAGGTGACGTCGCCGCCGCAGCGTGCATTGCGAAAGCCGCCGCGGCCTGCGCCGTTCTGCAGCGTTGCGCTGATCGGTTGCGCATGGCCGTTGGCGAGTTCGACCATGCCCGACCAGCGGCCGTCGTAGGGAACGGAGCCTGCGGTCGCTGCCGGTGCGGGCGCCGCCGCGGCCTGCTGCTGCGCCGGCGGGGGTGCCGCCCTTGCGGATGCTGCGGCAACGCTTGCCGCCTTGGCATCCTCCTGGGCCTTCTTTTGCACCTCGTCGAACTTGCCGACAGCCGATGCCGCGTCGCGCAGCAGGGCTTGCTGCTGGTGTGATGCCAGGAAGCCCGTGGCCGGCTCGCTTCGCTTAGCCTGCCACGACGCGATCATCTCGCGGGTGCGCGGCCCGAAGGCGCCGTCGCTGCCGCGCGTGTCGTAGCCCAGCGCGGTGAGGGCGACCTGCAGCCGTTGTCGGTCGGTGGACGTCAGCCCCAGCGCGATCTCGGCCGCCTCGGCATTCCGTTTCCGGTCCGCGTCGGCCTTGGCACGGGTCTCGGCTTCGGCTCGGGTCTTCGCGTCGGCTTCCGCCGCCT
>JBMONG010000010.1:0-382554 GCA_049323495.1 Pseudomonadota bacterium | reverse complement strand
AAACCGATCCGGGAAGACCGGTGGGAGCCAAGATCCCGTCACTAATTACCACCCAACCTGCCAGGCGAACCCGGCCGGTCAGGCTCTCGAACTAGCGACGACGAAAACATCCGCAGCCAACCCGAAGATCGGAGCTGACGTTCGCCGCCGCCGGCGTATCCCTTCCAAACAGACGATGCATAGAGCGCGCGACCTTGCGGTCGAGTCCTTCCGACGAGCGGGCGTATGTGGGTCAAGAACCCTTCCGTTGCAAGTAGTCCGCAACGTTTTTTCGTACGCCCCGTTCCCGGTGGAGGCGCGCTTATATGAGCCGTTGTCCGGGGAGTCAAACGCAAAGGGCGCACGCGGCCGAAGAATCTCCTCGCCTCATCCCCTGCCGCGACGTCGTGCTCCGGCGTGGGCGTCGACAGCGCGCGCTTACGGCCGCATCGACACCAGCAGATTCCCCCACGCATCCATCCGCACCCGCTCTCCCGGCTCGACCACGGTCGTGCAATCGAGTTGCTCCAGGATCGCCGGCCCCTCGAACGTCGCATCGAGCGGCAGCTTCTCTCGCGCATAGATCGGGGCCTGGCGCCAGCCGTCGCTGAACCAGACGCGGCGCTCGCCCGCCTTCGCCGCGTCGAGCGTCGCGGCGCGGTCGGTGCCGGCCAGCACGGCGAGCGGGATCTCCGGCCGCACGCCGATCACGGCGGTATGCAGGTTGACCAGCACGGGCGGGATCTCGGGCAGCTCGATGCCGAAGCGGCGGAAGTAGGCCGCGGCGAAGGCCGTGCGCAGGCCCTCGACGCCCACGGTCTCGTTCTCGACGGCGACCGACAGGATGTGGCTCTGCCCCTGGAACTGCATGTCGGCGCTGAGCACGCGCCGCAGCTCGCGCACCGGCACGCCTTCCTTGACGATGGTCCGGCGGCCCTCGGCCGCCTGCTCGGCGAAGATCGCGGCGATGGCGGCGTCGTCGATCGCCGAGAGCGGCCTGTTCACCGTGCGCACATAGTCGTGGCGCAGGTCGGCCACGACGCAGCCCAGCGCGTTGGTGATGCCCGGCCGTGCCGGCACCAGCACGGTCGGGATGCTGAGCTCGCGCGCCAGCGCCGTCGCGTGCAGCGGCCCCGCGCCGCCGAAGGCGAACAGCGCGAAGTCGCGCGGGTCGTGGCCGCGCGCCAGTGAGACCAGGCGGATGGCGCCCGCCATGCGGTCGTTCGCGACGCGCAGGATGGCGGCCGCCGCGGCCTCGGCGTCGAGCCCCAGCCGGCGACCGACCTTCTCCTCGACGAGCGCGCGCACGTGCTCGAGGGTCACGGGACTGTCGACCCCCAGCAGCCGGTCGGGATTGAGGCGGCCCAGCACCAGGTTGGCGTCGGTGATGGTGGGCTCGACGCCGCCGCGGCCGTAGCAGATCGGACCTGGCCGTGCGCCCGCGCTCTCCGGGCCGACGCGCAGCATGCCCGCGGCATCGACCGAGGCGATCGAGCCGCCGCCGGCGCCGATCGTGTGCACGTCGACCATCGGCACGTGGATGGGCAGCGCGTATTCCAGCTCCAGCTCGCCCGAGACGGTCGGCACGGCGTTCTCGATCAGGCCCACGTCGGTCGAGGTGCCGCCCATGTCGTAGGTGATGAGGTTGGGATGGCCGGAGGCGCGGCCGGTATAGGCGGCGGCCATCACGCCGGAGGCCGGGCCGGACATGACCGTGTTAACGGCCGACAGAGCGATGAACTGCGACGAGGCGGTGCCGCCGTTGCCCTGCATGACCAGGATGTCGCGATCGAAGCCCTTGCCGAGCAGCTCCAGCCGCAGCCGCGACAGGTAGCGGTCGAGCACCGGCTGCACCGAGGCATTGACCGCCGCCGTCACGCCGCGCTCGTACTCGCGATACTCCGACAGGATGGCATGGCCCGCCGTGATGTAGCCGTTGGGCCACAACGCATGGACGATCTCGACGGCGCGCCGCTCGTGTACCGGGTTGATGTAGCTGTGCAGGAAATGGATGACGACGGCCTCGCAGCCCATCGCGAGCAGCGCCTTGGCCGCGTCGGCCACGGCGGCCTCGTCGAGCGGCACCAGCACCTTGCCGTCGGCGTCCAGGCGCTCGGGCACCTCCAGCCGATACTGGCGCTCAATCATGGGCGTGAAGGTGCCGCGCAGGCCGTAGGGTTGCGGGCGCGTGCGGCGACCGAGCTCCAGCACGTCGCGAAAGCCGCGGGTGGTGATCAGGCCGACGCGCGCAATCTTGCGCTCCAGCAGCGCGTTGGTCGTGGTCGTGGTGCCGTGGACCAGCGCCTGCACGGCCTTGGGATCGGCATCCGCCGCGGCCAGGGCCGCGAGGAACCCCACCGCCTGGTTGTCGACGGTTGTCGGCACCTTGGCCAGCTTGACCGTGTTGGTGCGTGGGTCGACCGCCAGCAGGTCGGTGAAGGTGCCGCCGACATCGATGCCGACGGTGAGGAAGCGTGGGGGCATGAGTCAGGACTGCCTGGTGAGGTTGCAACTCACGTCATCCTGAGCGAAGCGAAGGATCTCATGCCGATCGCAGCGGCGATGAGGTCCTTCGCTTCGCTCAGGACGACAGAAGGGGTGACGGAAAGGGCCATCCGCTACACCGAGAGGTACTGTTCGCGGAGCGCAGAGTCGGCAGCCAGCGCCGCCATCGAGCCGCCGAAGCGGATCTGGCCCTTCTCGATGATGTAGGCGCGGTCGGCGACGGCCTGCGAGAAATGCAGGTTCTGCTCTGACAGCAGCACCGACAGCCCCTCGGCCTTCAGGGCGCGGATCGAGTGCGCCATCTGCTCGACGATGATGGGCGCCAGCCCCTCGGACGGCTCGTCGAGCAGCACGCAGCGCGGGTTGCCCATCAGGGTGCGGGCGATGGTGAGCATCTGCTGCTCGCCGCCCGACATGCGCCCGCCCGGCCGTTCGCGCATGCGGCCGAGATTGGGGAAGAGCGCGAACAGCCGGTCCTCGGTCCAGGACGGCGCGCCGGCGCGCGGCGGCTGGCGGCCGACCTCGAGGTTCTCCAGCACCGAAAGCTCGGTGAAGATGCGGCGGTCCTCCGGCACGTAGCCCAGGCCCAGCCGCGCGATCCGGTAGGGCGGCAGGCGGTCGATGCGCCGGCCGTCGAAGGCGACCTCGCCGCCGGCCGGCGGCACCAGCCCCATGATGGCCTTCATGACGGTCGACTTGCCAGCGCCGTTGCGGCCCAGCAGCGCCACGACCTCGCCCGCCGCCATCTCCAGCGACACGCCGTGCAGGATGTGGGCGCGGCCGTAATAGGCATGCAGGTCCTTCACCGACAGCATCAGTGTGCGCTCCCGAGATAGACGGCGCGGACGTCGGGATGGGCGCGCACCTCCTGCGGCGTGCCGCCGGCGATCAGCTGGCCGCGGTCGAGCACGATGATGCGGTCGGCCTGGCTGAACACGACGTCCATGTCGTGCTCGGTGAACAGCACGGCGATCCTGCGCGCGCGGGCCAGCGACGCCGCCAGCTCCATCAGCGCCACGCGCTCCCGAGGCGCCATGCCGGCAGTGGGCTCGTCCATCAGCAGCAGGCGCGGGGCATTGGCCAGCGCCATGGCCAGCTCGACCCGCTTCAGGTCGCCATAGGCCAGCACGCCGCACGGCCGCTCGGCCTGGTCGAGCATGCCGACCTGGGCCAGCAGCGAATCGGCCTCGGCGCGGAAGGCGGCGCCGAAGCGGGCGAGCATCGACCGCAGCCGGCCGGCATGGGAATAGAGCGCCATCTGCACGTTCTCGCGCACCGTCAGCGAGGCGAAGGTCGCGGTGATCTGGAAGGTGCGTCCGACGCCCAGCCGCCAGACGGCGCGCGGGCGCAGACCCACGATATCGCGCCCCTCCAGCCGCACGATTCCGGCGTCGGGCACGAGCTGGCCGTTCAGCATGTTGAAGCAGGTGCTCTTGCCCGCGCCGTTGGGGCCGATCAGCGCCAGCAGCTCGCCGGGCTCGATGGCGAAGGACACATCGGCCACCGCCTGCACGCCGCCGAACGCCTTGCGCAGCCCCTCGACCTGGAGGACCGCCGTCATGCCGGCTTCTCCTGCACGGCGCGGCTGCGCAGACGCAAGAGCAGCGCCTTCACCCCGCCGACCAGCCCCTGCGGGAAGAGCAGCACGATCAGCAGGATCACCAGTCCCATCACGCCGCGCCAGAACTCGGTATGGCGCGCCAGCTCGTCGCGCAGCCAGGTAAAGACGGCGGCGCCGACCAGCGGGCCGGTCAGCGTCTCGACGCCGCCCAGCAGGACCATGATCAGCCCGTCGGTCGACTGGGCAATGGAGATGGCCGAAGGCGAGATGCTGCCCTTGGAGAAGGCGTAGACCGCGCCGGCCAGCCCGGCCATGGCGCCGACCAGCACGAAGGCGGCCCACTGGAAGGCGCGCAGGTCGATGCCGATCGCCTCGGCGCGCAGCGGCGAATCGCGGCCGGCGCGCAGCGCGTAGCCGAAGGGCGAGAACAGGGCGCGCCACAGCAGGGCGACGCCCGCGCCGCAGCAGGCGAGCGCCATGTAGTAGTAGGCCGTCTTGCTCGACAGCCAGCCGGCCGGCCAGACGCCGAAGATGCCGTTGCTGCCGCCGGTGAGGGAATCCCACTGGAAGACGATCGACCAGCTGATCTGGGCGAAGGCCAGGGTCAGCATGGCGAGATAGACGCCGCTCAGCCGCACGCAGAACCAGCCGTAGATGACGGCGAAGGCGCCGGCGACCAGCGGCGCCAGCACCAGCGCCGCCTCCATCGGCAGGCCGGCGCTCTTCAGCAGCAGGCCGGCGGCATAGGCACCCAGACCAAAATAGGCGGCGTGGCCGAACGACACCATGCCGGCCGGGCCCATGATGAAATGCAGGCTGACCGCGAACAGGGCGAAGCAGAAGATGTCGGTCAGCAGGATGGTGACGTAGCGGTCGGCGAGCAGCGGCACGCCGACCAGCAGCACCAGCCAGACCAGCGCGAAGGTCCAGGACGGCGCCACGAGCGGCGGCGCGGGATCGGCGGCGACGCGCTGGGTGGCCGGCGGCTTGCCCAGCAGCCCGTAGGGCCGCACGACCAGCACGACCGCCATGATCAGGAACTCGACGACCAGCGTGAGCTTGGAGAAGACGATCTCGGTGCCGAACAGCGGGACGGTGCCGATGCCGATGCAGAAGGCCTTGGCGACGCCGATCAGGATGGCGGCCAGGAAGGCGCCGCCGATGCTGCCCAGCCCGCCCACGACGGTGACGACGAAGGCGTCGGCGATGACGGCGAGGTCGAGCTCGAGGTTGGCCGGCTCGCGCGGGATCTGCAGCGCGCCGCCCAGCCCGGCCAGAACGGCCCCGACGAAGAACACGGAGGTGAAGAGCTTCGCCTGGTCGACCCCCAGCGCGCCCACCATCTCGCGATCCTGGGTCGCGGCCCGCACCAGCGCGCCCCAGCGCGTGCGCGTCAGCAGCAGCCACAGCCCGGCCAGCACGACGGGGCCGATGGCGATCAGCAGCAGGTCATAGGCCGGGATGCGGCGGCCCAGGATCTCGACCGCCATCGACAGGCCGGGCGCGCGCGGGCCGACCAGGTCCTCGGCGCCCCAGGTGAAGAGCGCAATGTCCTTGATCACCAGCACGACGGCGAAGGTGGCCAGCAGCTGGAACAGCTCGGGCGACCGGTAGATGCGGCGCAGCACCAGCACCTCTATCAGCACGCCGACCAGGCCGACAGCGAGCGCCGCCAGCGCAACCGCGCTCCAGAAGCCGAGCGGCGTGCGGCCCAGCAGCTCGATCAGGCTATAGGCGCCGTAGAGGCCCAGCATGTAGAGCGAGCCGTGCGCGAAATTGACGATGCGTGTCACGCCGAAGATCAGCGACAGGCCCGCCGACACCAGGAACAGCGATGCCGCGGCCGCCAGCCCGTTGAGGAGCTGGATGATGATGGAGGCGAAGGTCACTTGGGGTCGTCGCTACACCAGTATCCTCTCCCCAGCGAAGCTGGGGAGGTGGCCCGCAGGGCCGGAGGGGTCATGGGCATACGTACTGCTGCTCGTGACCCCTCCGCCCGCTACGCGGGCACCTCCCCTTCGCGGGCTCCGCGAAGGGGAGGACAAAGACAGCGTCAATTCGCCGGCCTCATCTTCTTGACCTCGGCGTCGGGCGGCAGGACGTCCTTGCCGTCGACGAAGCGCCAGTCGGTCATGTAGCCCTTGCCGTCCTTGACGCCGATCCGGCCGACATAGGCGCCCATCGTCGACTGATGGTCGATCGGCCGGTACTCGACCATGCCGAACGGCGTCAGCACGGTGACGCCCTTGGCCGCCGCGATCAGCTTGTCCTGATCGAGCGAGCCCGCCTTCTTGATGATCGCCACCGCCGACATGATCGTCGCGTAGCCCACGACCGAGCCCAGCCGCGGATAATCCTTGTACTTGGCCTGGTAGGCCTCGAGGAACTTCGTGTGCTCGGGCGTCTTGAGCTGACTCCAGGGATAACCCGTGACGTACCAGCCCTCCGGCGCCTCCTCCTTCAGCGGATCGAGATATTCCGGCTCGCCGGCCAGCAGGTTGAACACCTCGACGCCCTTGAAGACGCCGCGCTGCTGGCCCTCGCGCACGAACTTGGCGAGGTCCGGCCCGAACAGGGAGGAGAAGATCGCGTCCGGCTTGGCATCGGCCAGCGCCTGCGCGACCGCGCCGGCGTCGATCTTGCCGAGCGGCGTCGCCTGCTCGGTGACGAACTCGACGCCCGGCTGCTTGGCCGACAGCAGCTTCTTGAAGGCGGCCGTGGCGGCCTGGCCGTACTCGTAGTTGGGATAGACGATCGCCCAGCGCTTCTTGTTCAGCTTCACGGCGTCGGGAATGAGCATCGCCGTCTGCATGTAGGTCGAGGTGCGCAGGCGGAAGGTGTAGGCGTTGCCGTTGTCCCAGACGATCTTGTCGGTGAGCGGCTCGGCAGCGAGGAACATCACCTTGCGCTGCTTGGCGAAGTCGGCGACGGCGAGGCCGACGTGGGACGGGAAGGTGCCGACGAGGAACGACACACCCTCGCGGCTCAGCAGTTCCTCCGCGACGCGCACGGCATCGCCGGGATTGCCGTTGTCGTCGCGGCTCACGACCTCGATCTTGCGGCCGAGCACGCCGCCCGCGGCGTTGACCTCCTCGACCGCCAGCTCCCAGCCCTTCTTGTAGGGCTCGAGGAAGGCCGGGAAGACCTTGTAGCTGTTGAGCTCGCCGATCTTGATCGGCGCCTGCGCCTGGGCCGGCGCGATCAAGGCCGGTACGGCCATCGACAGACCGGCGAGCGCCGCGGCGCCGGCCAGCAGAGTCTTGCGAGTCAGCATGATACCCCCTCCGTCACTTCATGACGCCTTGCCCGGACCCTAGGAGCCCGGCCGTCGCACGACAAGCATTCACGACGCGAAAGACGAGCGCGCCTGGATGCCCCAGTGCCCGTCCTGCCGGGTGACGATGTAGATCGTCTCGAACCGGCCGATCAGCGCGCCGTCGCCCTTCCAGCGGCTGAACGCCACCTTGAGATGGACCTTGTCCGGCCCGACATGGATGGGCGTGCGCTCGTCCCACTGGCTGCGCGCCCATCCCTCGCCCGCGCGGGCGACGAAGTCGGCCAGCTTGTAGTCGCCGTGGTTCTGCCAGACGACGACCCTGCCGCCCGCCAGCCGCACGTGCGGGAAGTTGCAGGCGTCGTTGACCGCGGCCTCGTCGCCGCGGTTGAGGCCGTCCATGCAGGCGTCGAGGACGCCCATCGCTTCAGTCAGGGGATCGCTCATCGCTGGCCGTCCCGCAATTCCCGGATCATCGCGTGTTCCTCCCGAGCATCGATCCGCCATTGCCCGCGCAGCGACAATGCGGCGCCGTCGATCAGGCCGCAGAGCCGCAGGCGGCGGGCCTCGGCGGCGCCGCGGTCCAGCGCTTCGGCGATGCAAACCTCGGGCAGCGGACCGACGGAGACGGTCACCGGCAGGTCGCCGAGATCGCTGTCGGGATCCAGGTCGCGCGCGGGCCGGCGCTCGATCGCGGGATGGTCGAGGTTCACCGCATTGGCGATCAGCGTCGCGGCGGCGTCGGCCGCGGCCGCGGTTGGTGCCAGCACCGTCGCGGAATCGGCGATGCCCAGCGAGAAGGAACGACCGCCGCGACCCGACGTCGCCACGCCCCGCACCGGTCTGTCGTGGGTAAGGCGCGCCACGCCGTCGAGGGTCGACACGAACAGGCCGGCCCGCAATTCCTGGCCGGGCGACAGATGGAAGGCGATGTCGCCGCCGTCGTTGACGTAGGCCTTGTCGAGCGTGCGGCCCGCGACCAGCGCCCGCAGCATCTCGTCGGCGACGGCGCCGGCCACCGCCGCCATCGGCGTGACGTAGACGGCGCGGTGCGGCCACACGGCCTCCAGCATGCGCCGCGCGACGGGCCCGTGCAGCAGCGGGGCGGCGTCGCCCAGCGGACGGCGCAGCAGCGGCAACTCACGCACCAGCCCCGGCAGGACCTCGCCGAAGCGGTCGACGGCCTGGCCGTAGGCGCGCGCCACTTCTTCCGCGGCGCCGAACGCCTCGACGATCAGGTCGATCGGACCGTGCTGCAGGTGCAGCCGGCCGTCCGGCAGCCGTGCGGCGAAGGCGCTCACAGGGCGATGCTCATGGGCCGGGCTCGTCGATGCGCACGCGGGTGCCGCGCAGCACGTCCTCGAGGCTGACCGCACGCGAGGCATAGCCGCCCAGTGCGGCATAGTCGTCGGCGCGCAGCGTGAACTCGATGGGCGCCACCAGGGCGGGCGTGGGCACGGATCCGAACGACCGGTCGGGCATGCGCGCCACGTCGACCATCAGGGTGATGCCGCCGCCCGGCCAGACATAGGCCGGCACGCCCCCCAGCGTCACGCGGGTCAGGGCGGCGCGCACCGAGCGGGTCAGCCGCACGGGATTCTCCGTGACGCCGGCGCGCAGCGAGCCACCCGCACCGGCCATGAAGAGCACGGTGCAGAGCGCAGGCTCGCAATTCTCGGCAATGCGCTCGACGACGTGGCGCACCGGCGCCGGCATCGCGGCCGGCTGCGGCTTCAGGGCGCCGTCGAGCTCGAACCAGGCCGAATGCTCGCCGGTCGTCGACACCATCAGCAGCTTCAGGCCGGGCCAGGCCTGCTTCGGATCGATCTTGTCGATGATCTCGAGCGGATCGGAGATGTTGGTGCCGCCCCAGCCCAGGCCGGGCTCGGCCACCTGGAAGTAGCGACCGGGCGTCGAGCGGCGGCCGCGCACGCGGATGCCGGCCGGCTTCATGTCGAGGAAGCGGCCGCCCTGGTGCTCGCTCAGAACGCCCGTGATGTGGTCGTCGACCACGATGACCTCGTCGACATGGTCCTTCCATTGCGGCGCGAACATGCCGATGGCCGCCGAGCCGCAGCCCACGCGCATGCGCTCCTCGCGCACCCCGTTGACCACTGGCGGCCGGTCGGCCTGCACCACCACGGTCGCGCCGCCGTCGATGGCGAGTTCCACCGCTTCGCGGTTGCAGAGCGCCAGCAGCGTGTCGCAGGTGACGACGCCTTCCTTCTTGCTGCCGCCCGTCAGATGGTGGACGCCGCCCAGCGACAGCATCTGCGAGCCATACTCCGCCGTCGTGACATGGCCGACCGCCTCGCCCTTCACCCGCACCGTTGCCTGCTCGGGGCCGAGATAACGATCGGTGTCGATCTTCACCTTCACGCCGCAGTAGCTGAAGATGCCCTCGGTCACGACCGTGACCATGTCGACGCCCTCCTGCCTCGACGACACGATGAAGGGCGCGGGCTTGTAGTCCGGATAGGTCGTGGTGGCGCCGATGCCTGTCACGAAGGCACCCTCGCCACGCCCGAGTTCGCCCGTCCACGCGCCGCTGCCCTCGACGAAGGCGACGCGCGCCAGGTCGGGCTTGGCCAGCAAGACCAGCGGATCGACGCGCACCAGGCGGCCCTCCTCGTTGGCGTAGCGGTCGCAGGCACCGGCGCGGCCGGGCCGGATGCGGCAGAGGACGGGGCAGGCATCGCAGCGCACGATGCCCGCGCCGCGCTCGGCTTCGGTGAGGGTGAGATCGTCGGTCACCGGCCCGCCTCCTGCGCCAGCAGCGCCGCGCGCAGCCGATGCGGCAGCAGAGGCACGCGATGGGCGCGCACCCCGGTGGCGTGATGCACGGCGCCCAGGATGGCGGGTGCGGTCGGCACCAGGCCGGGCTCGCCGACGCCCTTGGCGCCGGACGGACCCAGAGGCTCGCGGTCCTCGATCAGGATGCACTCGATATCGGGCACGTCGCCCATCGTCGGGATGAGATAGTCGTGCAGGTTCTCGGTGCGGCCCGGCAGGTACTCCTCCATCAGCGCGAGGCCGAGGCCCTGCGCGATGCCGCCCTCGATCTGGCCCTCGACCAGCGTCGGGTTGATCGCCCGGCCGACATCGTGCGCGGCCACGATACGCAGGACCTTCACGGTGCCCAGCTCGATGTCGACCTCGACCTCGGCCATCTGCGCGGCGAAGGCATAGGTCGCATAGGGGATGCCTTGGCCGTCGGCATCGAGCGGCGTGGTCGGCGGATCGAAGGTCCCCTCGCCCATCAGCGGGCCGGCCGTTGCGAGGTCGATCGTGCGGACCTCGCCGCCGTCGCGCACGGCGAGGCGCGCGCCGTCGAGCGACAGGACGGCGTCCGGCCCGGCATTGGCCAGCCGCAGGATCTGCTGCCGCAGGTCGCGCGCGGCGCGCTCGGTCGCCGCCCCCGAGACGAAGGTCTGCCGCGAGGCCGAGGTCTTGCCCGCATCCGTCGTGAGATCGGTGTCGCCGGACACCAGCGCGAACCGCGCCGCCGGCAGGCCGAGCGCGTCGGCGGCGATCTGGGTCAGGATGGTGTTCGACCCCTGGCCGATATCGACGGCGCCGTTGTAGAGCGTGAGCGTGCCGTCCGCCGCCAGGCCGATGCGCATGCGCGAGGGGTTCGACATCGAGGTGTTGCCGATGCCGTACCACATGCAGCCGATGCCGACCCCGCGGCGCCGGGTGCCGCCCGGCGCATTGAAGGCGGACGCTTCATCCAACGCGCGGTGCCAGTGCGGCCGCAGTGCCTCCAGGCACTGTGCCAGCCCCGCGGAATGGGCGAGCGTCTGGCCCGTCGCCGTGCTGTCGCCGACACGCAGGGCGTTCCTCAGCCGGAACTCTAGGCGATCGATGCTCAGCCGATCGGCCAGCGCGTCCATCATGGCCTCGTGCGCGATGGCGGCCTGCGGTACGCCGAAGCCGCGGAAGGCACCGGCCGGCGGGCCGTTGGTGAAGAAGGCCTCGCCCCAGGTCCGCACGTTCGGCACCCGATAGGGGCCCATGGCATGGACCGGCACACGGTTGGCGACGGTCGGCCCCCACGAGGCATAGGCGCCGGTATCGAAGGTGGCCGTCACCTCGCAGGCCAGCAGCCGGCCCTCGCCATCGCAGCCGAACCGTGCGGCGACGCGGGCCGGATGACGCTTGGTCGAGGCGGCCATGCTCTCCGGCCGCGTATAGACCAGCGCCACCGGACGCCGCAGGCGCCACGCCGCCAGCGCGATCAGCGGCTGGACCGAGAGGTCGAGCTTGCCGCCGAAGCCGCCGCCGCACGCCGTGGGAACGATGCGCACCGCCTCCGGCGGCAGCCGCATGACCTGCGCGAGCTCGTCGCGGTCCATGTACGGCGTCTGGGTCGTGGCGTGGATTTCGATGCGGTCCCCGACACGCTGCGCCCAGCCGGCCTCCGGCTCGATATAGGCGTGCTCGACGAAGGCGGTCTCGAACACGCCCTCGGCGACGGCGGCGCAGGCGGCGAAGGCCTCGTCGACGCTTCCGCGGCGCACGCCACCCTCGAGCAGGAGATTGCGCGGCCGGTTCTCCTGGACCAGCGGCGCGTCGGGTGCCGTCGCCGCATCGATGCCGATTACCGGCGGCTCGGGCGTCCAGGCGATCGGCACGTCATGGTCGGCGACGGCCAGCACGGCGTCGCGCTCGCCGACCAGGGCGAGCACCGCCTCGCCGCGATAGCGCACCACGCCGTCGGCCAGCACCGGCTGGTCCTTGATGTCGGGATAGATGCCGAAGCCGTTGGACGGCACGTCGGCCGCCGTCAGCACGGCAGACAGCCGGCGGCGCAGCGGCGCCAGGTCTCCCAGCACGAAGCGCGCGCGGGCATGTGGCGAGCGCACGACCCGCACCCACAACGCGTCGGCCGGCACGGCATCGGCGCCGAACCTGTCGCAGCCCGTGACCTTCGCCTTGCCGTCGACCCGCGCCATGCGCGCCCCCACGGCGGCGCCGGCGCCCGGTGTCGCCGACGGCGGGGAGCCGGCGAGATCCAGCACGGCATCAACGATCTTGCGGTAGCCGGTGCAGCGGCACAGCACGCCGCCCATGGCATCCTCGATCTCGCGGCGGCCGGGCCGCGCCGTGCGGCGCAGCAGCTCCGTCGCCGCCATCAGCATGCCCGGCGTGCAGATGCCGCACTGCGCCGCGCCATGCGCGAGGAAAGACTGCTGCAGCGCCTGCAGCGTACCATCGGCAGCCGCAAGCCCTTCCACCGTCTCGACCGCGCGCCCCTCCAGCTGGCCCATCGCCACGAGACAGGCACAGGTCTGGCGGCCGTCGAGCAGGACAGTGCACGCACCGCAGTCGCCGGCGTCGCATCCCACCTTTGTGCCGGTCAGACCGAGATCGTCCCTCAGCGCGCCGGCCAGGCGCGTGAGCGGCGATCCCTGCCAGTCGACGGGCCGGCCGTTCACGCGGAACGCGACCTTCACGACGCGAAGCCCTGCAGCAGCCGGCCGAGCAGCGTGACCACGACGTCACGCCGGTAGGCGGCGCTGCCGCGCACGTCGTCGATCGGGTCGAGCGGCGCCAGATGCGCGGCCTCGACGCAGGCCGCGAGCCCGTCGCACGGGCGACCCAACAGCGCCATTTCGAGCGCCGGCAGCCGCCGGGCCACGGGCGAACAGGCGCCGACTGCCACCCGCGCCGCGGCCACGCGGCCGTCGGCGATCTCCAGCGTGGCCGCCGCCATGGCGATGGAGATCACGAGATAGCGCCGCGCGCCAAGCTTCAGGAAGCTGCTGCGCGCCGGCGCTGCCGGCCGTGGCACGCGGACGGCCGTGAGCAGCTCGCCGGATGCGAGCGCGGTGCGGCGCGGTCCGGTGACGAAGTCGGCGACGGGCAGGCGGCGCGCCACAGAGCCCGCGATCTCGACCTCCGCATCGAGTGCCAGCAGGCAGGGCATGCCGTCGGCCGCCGGCGAGGCATTGCAGAGATTGCCGCCAACCGTGCCGGCATTCTGGATCTGCCGGCCGCCGACCTCGCGCGCGGCCTGCTTCAGCCCGTCGAACAGCGGCGGCAGATCGGCCTCGATCAGGTCGCTCCAGGTCGTCGCCGCCCCGATGCGCCAGCCCTGCCGATCCTCGGCGATGCCGCGCATCTCGGCGATCGCGCCGACATCGAGCACGTCCTCCTCGATCGCGCGGCCCACGCGTGCGGGATAGAAGTCCGTGCCGCCGGCCAGCACCGTGTGCGGCCGCGCCAGCAAGCTCAGCGCCTCATCGAGGCGGCAGGGTCGGCGATAGGCACCCATATCGTTCGTGTACATACGATGACACAGGCGGCCGCCGAGTCAAACGGGAGAGCGGGATCAGACGATCCTGGACAGCAGATCCAGGAGCTGGCGCTGCTCGCTCGCGTTGAGCGGCTTCAGCGTTTCTCGCGATACCGCCGGCCCGTTCAGCAGGAGCTTGGCCGCGAGCCGCTGTCCTTCCGTCGTCAGGCTGAGCAGCGTGCGCCGTGCGTCGCCGGGATCGGGCCTGGAATCGACGAGCCTTCGTTCCCGGAGGCGGCGCACCACGCCCTGCATGGTGGCCTTGTCCATGCCGACCAGCCGTCCCAGGTGATTCTGCGACAGCTCGGTGTATTCGTGCAGCTTGACCATGCTCGAATACTGCGTCGGCGTGATGTTGGGATCGCCGATGGTGACTTGGAAGATTGCCGTTGCCCGTTGATGCGCCCGCCGCAGCAGATAGCCTACCTGGTCTTCGATGCGGTAAGGCCTAGGTGCCGGACCTGACGCCGACCGCGGTTCCTGTTGTTTTCTTGCGACGTTGCTTCGCATCGCCCCCCGCCCCTCGTTGACCCTTGGCTACACCCGCGGCGCGCGGCGCACAACGGTCTCATAACACCCGACATCCTGCGGGAATGCGGAACGCGCTCCGACGACGGGGATGACGCACAAAGAACACGATGGCACCTTCGCGCCGCTGAACAACAGGATCGGGGAAATGCCGGGCGCACTTGATGGAATAAGGATCGTCGACCTCACCAACATCATCCTGGGTCCCTACGGAACGATGCTGCTGGCGGACCAGGGCGCCGACGTGATCAAGGTCGAGGCGCCCGAAGGCGATGCCGTGCGCCATATCGGCAAGCCCGCGAAGACCGCCGGCATGGGCCCGACCTACCTGTATGTGAACCGCAACAAGCGCTCGCTCTGCCTGGACCTGAAGAACGAATCGGCACGTGCGGCGCTGCTCAGGGTGATCGCCACCGCCGATGCGTTCGTGCACGCGCTCAGGCCGCAGGCCATCGAAGGGCTGGGACTCGGCTACGAGGCGGTCCGCAGGATCCGGCAGGACATCGTCTATGTCGGCGCCTACGGCTATTCGGCGGATGGACCCTACGGCAAGCTGCCGGCCTACGACGACGCGATCCAGGCGCGCTTCGGTATCGCCGACCTGATGGGCCGCGCCGCCGGGGACGACGTGCCGCGCTATCCGCCGACCATCATCGCCGACAAGACGGTGGGACTTACGTTCGCCTTTGCAACCCTCTCCGCGCTGATGCATCGCCAGCGGACCGGCGAGGGCCAGTTCGTGGAGGTGCCGATGTTCGAGACCATGGCCTCCTGGCTGATGGTCGAGCATCTGTGGGAACGGACCTTCAGCGACGAGGGCGAGGTCGGCTACACGCGGCTGCTGGCGCGGACGCGCAAGCCCTACCGGACGCTGGACGGCTGGATGGCCATCCTGCCCTACAACGACAAGCACTGGCGCAACTTCTTCGAGCTGGTCGGCCGACCGGAAGTGCTGAAGGACCCGCGCTATTCGACCATCAACGCGCGCTCCATGCATATCGCGGACATGTACGCCATGGTCGAGGCGCTGGCCCCGACCCGGACCACGGCTGAATGGGTGAAGCTGCTCGACCGGGCGCAGATTCCCAACGCGCCGGTGTCGCGGCCGGCCGATCTGTTCGAGGATCCGCATCTGGTCTGGCGCCAGCTCTTCCGGAAGTATCCGCATCCCAGCGAAGGCGAGATCACGATGGTCGAGCCGCCGATGCGCATGAGCCGCACACCGCCGTCGATCCGCCGCATGGCGCCGCTGCAGGGCGCCGACTCGCGCGAGGTCCTGGCGGAGGCTGGACTCAGTGCGACTGAAATAGAGACGCTGAAGAAGGACGGCGCGCTTATCGAGCCGTGACGGCAAGCTCCGCCGCCGCCAGGTCCTCAAGCGCCGCACCTACCGACTTGAAGAGAGTGACGGTGGCCTCGTCGCCGGATGCGCGGCCGCTCTTCTCGCCGCGCGCCAGCTCGAACAGGTCGGCGCGGATGCCCGCCTCGGCCAGGGCGCCGCTGGCCAGGGGCTGCACGATGTCGCCCGCCTCCTTGAGCGCACCGGCGCGGGTGTCGACATGGACGGCGGCGCGCCGCACGGCCTCGTCGTCGCTCTCGCGCATGCGCGGCGTGAAGGCACCGACCAGGTCTATATGCTGGCCGGGACGCAGCCATGCCCCCTCGACCAGCGGCTCCGAGGAGAGCGTGGCGCAGGAGACGATGTCGGCCTCGCCGACTGCCTGCCGCCGGTCGGCGACGGCGCACACCTCGATGGGCCGGCCCAGCACCTGCGGCAGCGATGCCGAGAGTTCCCTGGCAAGACCCTGGGCTGCCTCCGGACGGCGCGTCCAGATCGCCACCTGCTCGATGGGGCGGACCCTGGCGTGCACGCGGATCAGTTCGGGCGCCAGGGCGCCGGCGCCGATCATCAGCAGGCGACGGGCCTGCGGCCGCGACAGGTAGCGCGAGGCCAGGCCCGACGCGCAGGCGGTGCGGCGCTTGGTCAGCACCGTGCCGTCGAGCAGCGCGACCGGCGCGCCGGTGGCGCCGTCGAGCAGCAGGTACTGGCCGTAGATCGAGGCCAGGCCGCGCTTGCCGTTGTCAGGAAAGACGGTGACCACCTTGATGCCGATGTGGCCTGGACCCGCCTCGGCGGAGCGGCCACGCGTCCACGCCGGCATCAGCAGCAGGGTGGCGTCGGCCGAGCCCGGCCCAGTGGGCGCCACCACCGTATGATGGTGACGCGTCGGCATCTCGCAGCCCTGGCGGAACAGCGCCTCGAGGCGGTCGATCAGCGTCAGGTCGTCGAGGGCGGCATCGACCTCGGCGGCCGAGAGGATCCTCACGCGAAGGGGCCGCGGTTGCGCGGACCCGGCTGCGACAGCTCGGGTGCCACCAAGGCGGCCTGCCGCTCGATGGCCTTCTGCTCGCGCGGCGCGGGGGCACGTGGCGAGGCGGCAGCGGCAGGCGGCGCCTCACGCAGCCGCTGCACCTCGCGCTCCAGCCGCGCCGCCTCGCCCTTGGCGGTGCGCGCCCGCCGCCGATGATGCCGGCCGGCCCACCAGCCCATGCCCAGCCCGGCCAGCACGCCGAGCAGCAGCACGCCGATCACCAGCAGGTAGAGCGGCATCACGACCAGATGCGGCAGCGGCCACAGGGAAAGCTGCACGGGCTGACGGTTGCTGACCGCGATCAGCACGCCGACGAGCACGAACAGCACGAAGAGGACGCGGACGAATATCTTCATGGGCGGGGGAGAATGCCACGCCCGAGGCACGCGGCTCCAGTGGCGAAGGCGCGCGCCGCCGGCCGCGAAGGCGGCTACCTGTCGGCGTCCGGGGGGTCGGAGGAGGCCGGTTCGGGCGGGGCCAGGCCCGCGGCCTTGACCGCCTCCTTGTTCAGGCGGTCACGCAGGTCCTTGCCGGTTTTGAAATAGGGAACCCGCTTGGACGATACCGCGACCTGCTCCCCGGTACGCGGATTGCGTCCGGTGCGCGGCTCCCGTTGCTTCACCGAGAAGGCGCCGAAGCCGCGCAGCTCCACCCTGTGGCCGCTGGCCAAGGCCTTGGAAATCTCGTCGAAGACGGTGGCAACGATGCGCTCGACATCCCTCTGGTAGAGATGGGGATTGCGGGCCGCCAGGCGGGCAATCAGCTCCGACTTGGTCATTACCTTCACACTAGCGCAAAAACCCTGACGCTTCAAGCCTAAGCCATTGAATCAAAAAGGAAAGCGCCAAATGCCCCCGCAAGGGGCCAAGCAAAAAGGCCGGCTCCAGGGAGCCGGCCTTCGCAAAGGTCACCCGCAGGTAGGGGGCATCCTACTTGTCGTCCGCCTCCTTGCGCTGTGCCCGGCTGAGGGCCGCGCCCAGGATGTCGCCCAGGCTGGCGCCGGAATCGGACGAGCCGAAGTCGGCCATCGCCTTCTTCTCCTCGTCGAGCTCGCGCGCCTTGACCGACAGCACCACGCGGCGCGAGGCGCGATCGATGTTGGTGATCTTGGCGTCGAGCTTGTCGCCGATCGCGTAGCGGTCGGGGCGCTGCTCGGAGCGGTCGCGGCTGAGCTCGGACTTGCGGATGAAGCCCGGGATGCCGTCCTGCACCGTCACGTCGATGCCGTTGTCCTGGATGCCCGAGACGATGACGGTCACGACATCGCCCTTCTTGGCGACGTTGCCGACATTCTCGAAGGGATCGTTCTCGAGCTGCTTGATGCCGAGCGAGATCCGCTCCTTGTCGATGTCGACGTCGAGGACCTTGACCTTGACCTGGTCGCCCTTCTTGTAGTCGCGGATCGCCTCGTCGCCCGCCTTGTCCCAGGACAGGTCGGAGAGATGGACCATGCCGTCGATGTCGCCGGGCAGGCCGACGAACAGGCCGAACTCGGTGATGTTGCGGACCTCGCCCTCGAGCTCCGTGCCGGCGGGGTACTTGTCGGCGAAGCTCTCCCACGGGTTGGCCATGCACTGCTTGAGGCCGAGCGAGATGCGGCGCTTGGACATGTCCACGTCGAGCACCATCACCTCGACCTCCTGGGAGGTCGACACGATCTTGCCCGGGTGCACGTTCTTCTTGGTCCAGCTCATCTCCGAGACGTGCACCAGACCCTCGACGCCCGGCTCCAGCTCCACGAAGGCGCCGTAGTCGGTGATGTTGGTGACGCGGCCCTTGAGCTTCAGGCCAACCGGGTACTTGGCGCCCGCGCCGTCCCACGGATCGCTCATCAGCTGCTTCATGCCCAGCGAGATGCGCTGGGTCTCCGGGTTGAAGCGGATGACCTGCACCTTGACGGACTGGCCGATGGTCAGCGCCTCGGACGGATGGTTGATGCGCTTCCAGGCGATGTCGGTGACGTGCAGCAGGCCGTCGACGCCGCCCAGGTCCACGAACGCGCCGTAGTCGGTGATGTTCTTGACCACGCCGTCCAGCACCTGGCCCTCGGACAGGTTGCCCATCAGGCGGGTCCGGTCCTCGGCGCGGGTCTCCTCCATGACGGCGCGGCGCGACACGACGATGTTGCCGCGGCGACGATCCATCTTGAGGATGGCGAACTGCTGCGCCTGGCCCATCAGCGGACCGACGTCGCGCACGGGGCGCACATCGACCTGGCTGCCCGGCAGGAAGGCCACGGCGCCCGAAAGGTCGACCGTGAAGCCGCCCTTCACGCGGCCGAAGATCGTGCCCATGACGCGGTCGCCATCGGTGAACGCCTTCTCGAGCAGCGTCCAGGCTTCCTCGCGGCGGGCCTTGTCGCGCGACAGGACGGCTTCGCCGTCCTTGTTCTCCATGCGGTCGACGAAGATGTCGACCAGGTCGCCTTCCTTCACTTCCGGTGCGCCGCCGCCGTTGGCGAACTCGCGCAGCGCGACGCGGCCCTCGGACTTGAGGCCGACATCGACGACGACGAAATCATTGGCGATACGAACGACACGGCCCTTGACGACCGTGCCTTCGAAGCTCGAGGAACCGCCGAGCGATTCGTCGAGAAGTGCTGCGAACTCCGCGCTGGCGGCGTCGTTCGGGTTCTTACGCAGGGCGCTGCCCTTGGCCATTCAATACCTCTTCCTTCCTCGATCCCGGGCGAAACGCTGCCGCCCGTCGGCCAACCGGTTGATCCGGCGGATCCACTGCCTTTGAAACACCGCGGCGGGATTTCCGCCGCAGTCGCCGCTCCCCCGTTTGCGATCCGCCGGCGGCGACTTACGGCCCGGCCGATCGAAAGCCCTTGCCCTCTATGAACGCCAGCGCGGCGGCGAAGGCCGCGTCGGCATCCATATCGCTGGTATCGAGAAGGTAAGCATCGGGTGCGGCCTTCAAGGGGGCAGCCGCCCGTTCGCTGTCGCGACGGTCCCGCTCCGCCATCTCGGCAAGAACGCGCGGCTTTATAGTGTCGGCACCCTGCGCGCGCAACTCCCGGTAACGCCGATCCGCCCGCGCCTCCAGACTCGCCGACACGTAGAGCTTCACCGGGGCTTCGGGGCAGATCACCGTCCCGATATCGCGCCCGTCAAGCACCGCGCCGGACGGCTGATGTGCGAAGTCCTTCTGGAATTTCAAGAGGTTGGCACGCACCTCCGGGATCGCGGAGATGCGCGAGGCCGCCTGCCCTGCCGCGTCGGTGCGCAGCTCGGGATCGGCGAGGTCGGTCGGCCGGAGGGCCGCGGCCAGCTCGGCCGGCGGCCGTCCCGTCCGCTCGGCCGCCCAGCCGACCGCCCGGTAGAGCAGGCCGGTATCGAGATGCGGCAGGCCGAAATGGGCCGCCAGCCGCCGGGCCAGGGTGCCCTTGCCCGACGCCGCGGGCCCGTCGATGGCGATCAGGAGAGGCTTTGTCATGCGGCCTCGTGTGCCGGACCAATATGGGCGCCGAGGCCGTTCATCAGCGTCGCGAACGCCGGAAAGCTGGTGTCGATGGGAGAGCCGTCGTCGACCGCCACGGGGGCCCGCGCCGCCAGGCCCAGCACCAGGAAGGCCATCGCGACGCGATGGTCGAGCCGCGTCGCCACCAGCCCACCCCCAGGCGGCGGTGCGCCGCTACCGTGGACGACAAGGAAATCCGCGCCCGTCTCGACGCGCACGCCGTTGGCGGCGAGGCCGGCCGCGATTCCGGCCAGCCGGTCGCTTTCCTTGGTGCGCAGCTCGGACAGGCCGGGCAGGCGCGTCGTGCCGCGGGCGCAGGCTGCGGCCGCGGCAAGAACGGGATACTCGTCGATCATCGAAGGCGCCCGCTCGGCCGGGACATCCACGCCAGTCAGCTCGCCGCCGCGGATGTGGAGGTCGGCGACCGGCTCGCCACCGACCTCGCGCGCCTTCTCGAAGGCGATGTCGGCGCCCATCTCGCGCAGCGTCACATAGAGGCCGGCCCGCAGCGGATTGATCCCGACATTCTCGATCGTGAGGTCGCTGCCAGGGAGTATGGCGGCGGCGACCGCCGGAAAGGCCGCCGAGGAGGGGTCGCCGGGCACGACGATGTCGCAGGGCCTGAGCTCGGGCCAGCCGACCACGGTGATGCGCCGCCCGCCCTCCGCCTCTGGAGAAACCCGCACCTCGGCGCCGAAATGGCGCAACATCCGCTCGGTATGATCGCGCGTGGCTTGCGGCTCGATGACGGTCGTCTCGCCCGCCGTATTGAGCCCCGCCAGCAGGATCGCGCTCTTCACCTGAGCGGAAGCGACCGGCAGACGGTACTCGATGGGCACCAACTCGTCGGTCCCCGTGATGGCAAGCGGCAGGCGGCCGCCGGCACGCGCCGCGAAAAGCGCGCCCATGCGCGAGAGCGGGTCGATGACCCGCTGCATCGGCCGGCGCCGCAGGGAGGCATCGCCGGTCATGACGCTGGTGAAGGGATGGCTGGCCAGGATGCCCGACAACAGCCGTGCGGCCGTGCCGGCGTTGCCGAGGTCCAGCACGTCGTCGGGCTCGGCGGCGCTGCCGATACCGAAGCCGCGCACGCGCCAGAGAGCCGCCGCGCGGTCGTGCGTCACCTCGGCGCCCAGCGCCCGCATCGCCGCCGCGGTGGCCAGCACGTCCTCGCCCATGAGCAGGTCGCGCACGGTGGTCTCGCCCAGAGCCAGGGCCCCCAGCATGAGGGCACGATGGGAGATCGACTTGTCGCCGGGCACGCGCACGCGACCGCTCAAGCGCGCCACCGGCTGCGCCAGCACCTTCATCGACAGACCCCGCTGTGGGCACGCGACGCCAGGACACCCTCCGGGACACGGCAGAATTGCGATGCCGAGCCACGCTCTTGCCACCGGGCCGCGCGCGATCCGGCGAAAAGGTGCTCTAGCACGCCGGAATTTGGTTTTGACAGGGTGAAAGACGCGTGACATACGCGCTCCCTCACGGCCGCCCTTGCCTTGCGGCCGACCCAGCCGATATCTGCGGAATTTCCGGGAGCAACTGCGTGGTCAAGGCGAACTGGGGTACGAAGCGCACCTGCCAGAGCTGCAGCGCGCGATTCTACGACCTGAACAAGAGCCCGATCAAATGCCCGAAGTGCGGCCGCGAACATGATCGCGAGGACTTCGTGAAGGTCCGGCGCGGCCGCGGCGCCGCCGCCGCGACCACCGCCGCGATGGCGGCAGCAGCGGCAGCGGCGAAGGCGGCGGCGAAGAAGAAGGCGGACGAGGCGGCGCTGGTCGGAGACGAGATGCCCGATGTGGAGGGCGACGAGGCGCTGGAGGATGCCGACGATCTGGCCGACGAGACGGAAGATCTCGACGTCGACGTCGATGTCGAGGACGACAAGGGCGAAGGGGACCGCTAGGCCCTGTTGCCTCGCCGCGAGGTACGACTTATACCTCGCGCCACCCAGACGGAATTCGGGGCCATAGCTCAGCTGGGAGAGCGCTACAATGGCATTGTAGAGGTCGGCGGTTCGATCCCGCCTGGCTCCACCAAGTCAACGAGGGGCTGGCCGCAAAGGCCGGCCCCTTCGCTTTTTCGAAGTCGACTCAGCGGCGCCGGTCGATCTTGCGCCCCGGCAGGTCGCCGCCGCTGAGATCGGCTGCGGTCCTCGTCTTGGCATGCTCCGCCAGGCGCTGCGCCCACCGCCGCTTGCCCAGGGTGGGCAATCCGATGCCGCCGCAGTGCCGGCAGCGAAATCGCCGGCCCGCGAGCGGCAGGCTGCGCAGGCGGGGCGAGGAATCGTCGATGACCGCCTCGTGCCCGCACCGCTGGCACGTCGTCGTCATCTCGAGGCCGGCCGGCTCGAGATCGGCAAAGGTCCGCGGCGGAACAGCAGGCGGCATCCGAAAAAGGTGGCCCTCGGCGGCCTGGGCGGCAAGGCATATCCGTCGAAAGCGGGCGGCCGCGTCATTGACAGGAAGCGGCCGCCGGCCCTTAAGAATGGCCGTCATTCAGGAGCGCATCACCATGCCGCGCAAGGCCGTGGGCAAGCAACCGCCGCAGGAGGGGCCGATCTGGGAGGCCTTCGTCCGCTACTGGCGACACGCCATAGACGACAGCGGGCGACGCGCCACGGCCTGGCGGGCCTTCCACGCCGGCCATTGCGCCGCCCATGACGACGTCGTCGAGCCCCCGCCCTCTGTCGGCACGGGTGCCAAGGCGGCGCGGCCGGTACCTGCCGAAGCCGTACGGACAAGCGGGCCGTCCAGCCCGGCCTGACGCGACCGGCGGCAACGACGACGCGTGTGGACGGTCCCAGTGAGCCTGCTCTCCTGAGGGCGCGGAAGAGGATACGGTTCGTCATGGGTCTCGACTGGAAGATCGATTCGCGGGCACGGCTGGTCACGGCCGTGGCCGACGGACCCGTGACGCGCGCCGATGTGGATCGATACCTCGACGCCGTGGACGGTGCAGGCGCCCTGACGTACCGGAAGCTCTTCGATGCCACCAAGGGTATCGTTGCGATGGATCAGGAAGATCTGCTCGCCGTCGGCGCCCGCTTCCGGAGCTATCACGACCGACCGGTGGGGCCGGTGGCGATCGTCGTCATCGAGCGCCAGGCCGATCCCGTGGGCCGGCTGCTGGGAATGCTTGCGTCAGCGGATCGTCCCCTCCGCATCTTCACCAGCAGACTGACCGCGCAACGCTGGCTCGACCGCCTGGCCGAACCGTCCGGAAGCGGTGACACACCGACCTGAACCCGACATTTCCGGGATCCAAGAGCGCCTTTCGAGGACCGGCCGTCGGCTCCAAAGCATGTTCGTTCGGCTGGAATCAGCCGAACGGAACATGCCTTGTGAAACTTCGATCAAACCGCTCTAGTCTCCCGTCGTGTCCGGACGACCCTGCCCATGCGCACGCTGAGCTGCCTCTTCCCGCGATGGGCTTCCTTCGCTTACTGCCTCCTCGCCGCGGCGCCGGGGCAGGCACAGCCGTCGGGACGCATCTTCCCCTATCAGTGGGCCTCCGCCTTTCCCGCCGAGCAGATCACCATGGCCGACCTGCAGACGGCGCTGATCTGGACGGGGCACTACAACGGCATGGCCGACGGCAAGGCGAGCCCGCTGATGCGTGAGGCCGTCATGGCGTGGCAGTCCTCCCACGCTCGCTCCGCGACGGGAACACTGACGCGCGACGAATCGATCCGCCTGGTGACCGAAGGGCTAAGTCGCCGCGACGCCGTCGGCTGGGCCACGCTCGCCGATGCCGCCATCGGCTATTCGATCGGCGTGCCGACACGCCTGACCGAGCTCCAGCAGCCCGAGCTCAAAAACGGCACGTGGTGGGTGAGGACACGCGGCACCTACAATCTCTCGCTCATGGCGCGGCCCTTCCCGCGCGGCTGCAGCGCCATGGCCGGCGACTACGAGCGTTATCTCGGGATGGCCGCGGCAGACCGTACCGTGCAGTTCAAGGCGCGCGCCGACGACTGGTATGTCGTTGCCGGCGAACGCGGCAACAGCCGCTTCCATACCCGCGCGCAATGCCGCGACGAGGGAATCGTGACGGCCATCGCCAATGTTCCGGCCACACAAGCCGGCTCGCTCGGCCGCCTGTTCGCCGCCATGACCAACAGCCTTTCTCTGGCCGCCGCGTTGAAGCCGAACGCCAAGCCGGCCCCAAGGATCGACCCGCTGCCCTACGCGCCGGGCGCCTCTGCAACGGCCGGAATCTCCGGGCCGGAACCGCGGCTGCCGTCCAGCCCCCCGCCGCCAGAGCCCCCGCCATCCGGCGGCATCGACGCATCGGGCAAGACCGGGGCCATCAGGCTGGTCCGGCGTGGCGGCGCAGCGCTTCCTGCGGAAGAGGTGTTCGAGCGGGTTGCAGGCGCAGTCTTCGTCGTCCGCGCGGCACGCTCGCAAGGGTCGGCCGTCGCGATCAGCCCGCGCGAGCTCCTGACCAACTGCCATGTGGTCGGAACGAGCACGACGGTGACGCTGGAGCGCGAAGGGCGGCGGCTTCCCGCCTCGGTCATTGCCGCCAACCCGGCCGGCGACCGCTGCGTCCTGCGGATTCCCGACGGCACGCCGCCGCTCGCGCGCTGGGTACGCGTGCGGCCCTGGGACGACATCAAGGTCGGCGAACCCGTCTTCACGGTGGGTGCGCCACGTGGCATGGAGCTGACGCTGGCCGACGGCGTCGTATCGTCCAAGCGCAACGCCGACGAAGGCCGGGTGGTCCAGACCTCGGCGCCGATCTCCAACGGCTCGTCAGGGGGTGGCCTGTTCGACGGCCAGGGCCATCTCATCGGCATCACCACCTTCATGATCAAGAATGCGCAGAACCTGAACTTCGCCATCGCGGCAGAGGAATATGCCCGGTGATTCCCTTGCGACGCGGCTTGGCATTGGCAGTGGCAGCTGCCCTGACGGCAGGCTGCACCAGCGCGACGCAGCGGGAGGCCGCGCGCATCGGCGACGTCGCGGCATCGGACGCGCCGCGCATCGACGATTGCTGGCGCAAGGCGGCGGCCAGCGCGCCGTTCAAGGCGCTGCAGTCCAGGATGGGCGAGCATGCCGACAGTCCGACCGACGCGATGAAGGCAAACCCGGCCAAGGCCACGCCCGAGGAGGCCGCGCTGCTGCTGGCGCTGCAGCAGGACTACCTCTCGCCGTGCCGGCGCCTGGCGATCGAGAGCGCGGCGAAGGTCGGGCCTTCCGTGGTTGCCATCCTGGCCGAGAACTATGCCGCGGCTGACGACAACACCGCACGCCTGACGACCGGCCGGATCACCTGGGGCGCGTTCGTCACCGAAAACCAGGGTCTTGTCACCCGTCGCCGGGCGGCGCTCCTGGCGGCCGGCGAGCAGATGCAGCACCGCCTGAACGTCGCGCAACGATCGGCCGCAGATGAAGACGTCGGGGCCCGCGAGCAAGCCGACGAAGCGCTCGCGCAATGGGCGCGCCGCCAGCAGTTGCTGCTGCAGGGGCAGAAGCCCGGCGGACCCATGAAGGTGACGCGCTGCCGCTATGTCGGCACAGCCCTGCGCTGCACCGAGGCCTGAATGATGACAGCGACGGCGTCCCGCACGACGGCCTTGCGAGGGCCTGTGCTAACCTTCACCGGCGATCCTTTTCGCGACGGCCTCGAGCGCACTCTGGTGCACGAGCCCGATGCCGTCGTCGCCATGGCGGGCGGACGGATCACGCAGTTCGGGCCCGCCGAGCGCGTCCTGCCGTTGCTGCCGCCGGGCACCGCCGTCGAGCACGTCGGCCGCGACGCGCTGATCTCCGCCGGCTTCATCGATACCCATGTCCATTTTCCGCAGACGCCCATGATCGCTTCCTACGGCGAGCAGCTGCTGGACTGGCTGAACAAGTACACGTTTCCGGCCGAGCTGAAGTTCGCAGATCCCGACTATGCGCGCGCGGTCGCGCGGCTGTTCCTGCGCGAGAGCCTGCGCAACGGCATCACCACGAGCTGCGTCTACTGCACCGTCCATCCCCATTCCGTCGACGCGTTGTTCGAGGAGGCGGAGCGGCTGGGCCTGCGGCTGGCGGCAGGCAAGGTCCTGATGGATCGCAACGCGCCCGACGGGCTGCGCGACACGGCGCAGGCGGGCTACGACGAGTCGGCGGCGCTGATCGCGAAGTGGCATGGCCGCGGCCGGCTACTCTATGCCGTCACGCCTCGCTTCGCCGGCACGAGCTCACGCGAGCAGCTGGCGGCCGCCGGTGCGCTGTGGCGCGGACACGCCGGCTGCCTGATGCAGACCCACATCGCCGAGACCCGGGACGAGGTCGACTGGATCCGGACGCTCTTCCCCGACCATGCCAGCTACCTCGACGTCTATGACCGCCACGGGCTCTGCGGGCCGCGCACCGTGTTCGGCCACGGCATCTGGCTGGGCGAGGACGAACTGCAGCGCCTGCATGCAGCCGACGCCGCCATCGCCCATTGCCCGACCTCGAACCTGTTTCTCGGCAGCGGCCTGTTCGATCTCGGCCGGGCGCATCGACGCGACCGGCCGGTCCGCGTCGGCCTGGGCACGGACCTCGGCGCCGGCACGTCGTTCTCGATCCTTGCGACGCTGAACGAGGCATACAAGGTGAGCCAGCTCAATCGCCAGCCGCTGTCGGCCGGCCATGCCTTCTATCTCGCGACCCGCGGCTCCGCCCGCGCCCTGCACCTCGAAGACCGCATCGGCAGCATCGCGCCCGGCATGGAAGCCGACCTCGTCGTGCTCGACATGCGCTCCACGCCGCTGATCGATTTCCGCATGAACCACGCCGGCGACTTCGCCGACCAGCTGTTCGTGCAGATGATGCTGGGCGACGACCGGGCGGTGCGCGAGACCTGGGTGGCCGGCCGGCTCGTCCACAGGCGAGATTCCCATTCCTAGTGTGAAATTTGAATGGCACCCCATGAATATTGTGGAGGAACCGCTCCAGTCGGGTTACGCTTCATTCGGTAGCTGAAGGAGGTGCTCATCCGTTCGAGGTCATCGCGCCCCGACGGAGTCCGGTTCACCGGTGGATTTTCCGCCGCGTGCCCTGTCAGCCTCACCTTCCGCCCCACCGCTCGTCGACGCCTCCCATCGTGGAGGCGTTTTGCTTTTCGGCGAGCGGTCCCCGCTCCTCTGTCCATGCCTCCGGAGTACGACCATGGCCAAACGCGCCACACGCCGTGCCAAGCTGCACGCCATCGACAGTGCCCGCATTCATAGCTTGGTGTTCGACCACACTCCGGCCAACGACCGAGACCAGAGCTACATCCGGAAAATACGACCGAGGAGCGACAACCAACGGATCCTGATGGAAGCGATCGACGCCAAGCCGCTGACCATCGCGATGGGCCCGGCCGGCACCGGCAAGACGTATCTCGCCATCTCCGCTGCCGTCGAAGCGCTGGAATCCGGCACCGTCTCGCGCATTGTGCTTTCCCGCCCGGCCGTCGAAGCCGGCGAGAACCTGGGCTTCCTGCCCGGCGACATGCGCGAGAAGCTCGATCCCTACCTGCGTCCGCTCTACGACGCCCTGAACGACCGGCTTGGCCCCAAGCGCCTGCGCCAGAACCTGGACGACGGCACGATCGAGATCGCACCGGTGGCCTTCATGCGCGGGCGCACCCTCAACAACAGCTTCGTGCTGATCGACGAGGCGCAGAACTGCACCTACGGCCAGCTCAAGATGCTGCTGACCCGCCTGGGCTGGCATTCCACCATGGTCATCACCGGCGACCCCGACCAGACCGACCTGCTTCCCGAACTGTCGGGGCTGGGCACGATCGGCGAGAAGCTCGACGGCCTCGATGACGTTTCCGTCGTGCGCCTGACGGACCAGGACGTGGTGCGCCACCCGCTGGTCGGCCGCATGCTGTCGGTGCTGTAAAGCCACCGAATTTACCCACACATAGGAACGCGGCAGACGAACGGATCAAAACAGGAACATCGTCTGCCGCCAGCGCTCAATCGCAGGCCGCAAAAATAAGTTTTCCTATTAGAATTCAAACCGTTACGCGCCATCTGGCGATCCACTGCCACTGTCCCTACATTGAGTCAACACGGTGACGGTGGTGCAACGGTGATCTGACCCGGGGCTTGTTCACAGAGTTCCCCACATCCCCTGCAAAGGCCCTTGTCCGGTGGCCAGCTGCAGCGTCCGGGCAGCTTCATCGGCCTTGCCACCACCGCCATGGATAGGGATTGTCTGCGCCCTCGGCAGGGACCTCGTGACCAACGACACTGATTTCACGGCGCCTGAAAACAGCGAACCGCTTCCCAGCGAAGGATCGCTGGCCGACGGCATGCGCATCATCGGGGAGTTCGTGCGCACCCTGCCGCGCAAGCCCGGGGTCTACCGCATGATCGCCGCCGACGGCGAGGTGCTCTATGTCGGCAAGGCGCGCTCGCTGCGTAGCCGGGTGGCCGCCTACACGCAGCCAACCCGCCTGGATAACCGCCTCCTGCGCATGGTCTCCTCGACCCGCACGATGGAGTTCGCGGTCACCGACAGCGAGGCCGAGGCCCTGCTGCTCGAGAACAACCTGATCAAGCGCTTCAAGCCGCGCTTCAACGTCCTGCTGCGCGACGACAAGTCGTTTCCCTACATCGTCATCCGTCGAGACACCGAGTGGCCGCAGCTCGCCAAGCATCGTGGCACGCGAGAGCCGGCCAACGAGTATTTCGGGCCCTTCGCCTCGGCCACCGCCGTCAACCGCACGCTCTATGCCCTGCAGCGCGCCTTCCCGCTGCGCTCCTGCTCGGACGGCGTGTTCGCCACGCGCACCCGGCCCTGTCTGCAGTACCAGATCAAGCGCTGCACCGGCCCCTGCGTCGGACGCATCGAGCATGCGGAGTACGACGCCATCGTCGAGGAGGTGCGCGGCTTCCTCGGCGGTCGCAACCGCGAGGTCCAGCAGGCATTGTCGCAGCGCATGGAGCGGGCGTCGGCAAACCTGGAATTCGAGCAGGCAGCGGTGCTGCGCGACCGCATCCGGGCGCTGGCGCACATCCAGTCGCACCAGTCGATCAGCCTGCACAGCATCGACGAGGCGGACATCTTCGCCGTCCACGCCGAGGGTGGGCACGTCTGCGTGCAGGTCTTCTTCGTGCGCGCGGGCCAGAATCTCGGCAATCGCGCCTATTTCCCCAGCCACACGAAGGATCTCGACGAACCGGCGATCCTGTCGGCGTTCATCGGCCAGTTCTACGAGGCGCGCACCGCTCCGCGGCTGATCCTGACGAGCCATGATGTGGCCGAGAGCGAGTTGCTCGAAAGCGCGCTCGCCATCACGGCCGCCCACAAGGTGGAGATCCGCCATCCCAGGCGCGGCGAGCAGAAGGACGCACTCGACCAAGCGGTCGTGAACGCGCGCGAGGCGCTGGCGCGCCGCATGGCCGAGCGCGGCACGCAGCGGCAGCTGCTCGAGGGCGTGGCGCGGGTGTTCGACCTCGAAGCGCCGCCCGAACGCATCGAGATCTACGACAACAGCCACATCCAGGGCAGCGCGCCGATCGGCGCCATGGTGGTGGCCGGGCCCGACGGCTTCATCAAGAATTCATACCGCAAGTTCAACATCCGCAGCGAGGAAGCGGCGGGCGACGACTTCGCGATGATGCGCGAGGTGCTGACGCGGCGCTTCGGCCGCGCATTGCGCGAGGATCCCGAGCGCGGCGACGAGAGCTGGCCGGACCTGGTGTTGATCGACGGCGGCCAGGGCCAGCTCGAAGTGGCGCGGCAGGTGCTCACGGAACTGGGGCTGGAGGACATCGCGATCGTCGGCATCGCCAAGGGGCCCGACCGCGACGCCGGGCGCGAGCGCTTCTTCGTGCCGGGCAGAGCGCCCTTCTCGCTCGAGCCGCGCGACCCGGTGCTCTACTTCCTGCAGCGCCTGCGCGACGAGGCGCATCGCTTCGCCATCGGCACCCATCGCACGCGCCGTTCGGCGGACATCACCCGCTCGGCGCTCGACGAGGTGCCGGGCATCGGTGCCGGCCGCAAGCGCGCCCTGCTGCATCATTTCGGCAGCGCCCGGGCCGTTGCCGTGGCGACGCTGGAGGACATCAAGTCGGTGCCGGGGATCTCGGACGCCCTCGCCCAGAAAATCCATGACCACTTCCGGGGCGGCAGCTAAAAGGTCCCGTAATGCTCAATCTTCCCAACGTGCTCACCCTGTCCAGGATTGCCGCGATCCCGCTGGTCGTGGCGTGCTTCTGGCTGGAGCGCGGATGGGCACAGTGGCTTTCGATGGCGTTGTTCGTCGCGGCCTGCGTCACCGACTGGTTCGATGGCTACTTCGCGCGCCGATACCATCAGATCTCCCGCTTTGGCCGCTTCCTTGATCCGATCGCGGACAAGCTCCTGGTCGCGGCGGCGCTGGTGATGCTGGTCGATGTCGGCCAGTTGCGCGGCGTGCACGTGCTGGCCGCGCTCATCATCCTGGCGCGCGAGATCCTGGTCTCCGGCCTGCGCGAGTTCCTGGCCGAGCTGCGTGTCGGCGTACCGGTGAGCCAGCTTGCCAAATGGAAGACCGGCGCCCAGATGATCGCCATCGCGGTCTTGCTCCTGGGTGACGCCGTGCCGCCGATCGTCACGGACGTTGGTCTCGTCCTGATCTGGCTCGCCGCGGTGCTGACCCTGATCACCGGGTACGACTACCTGCGCACGGGGATGCGCCACATGGCAGAGGACCGGTCCAGCTCGGAGAGCGCGGAATGAAGGTCCGGTATTTCGCCTGGATGAAGCGCACCGTCGGCTTTGCCGACGAGGAGGTCTCGCCGCCGGCCGACGTACGGACCGTGGGCGACCTCGTCGTTTGGTTGCGCGGCCGCAGCACCGGGCATGCGGAGGCGCTGGCCGAGGGCGCGGCGTTCGGCGCCGCCGTCGACCAGCGGACGGCGACTTTCGACGTGCCGATCGGCGGCGCGCGCGAGGTCGCTTTCTTTCCGCCCTTCACCGGCGGCTGACCATGGCCGTACGGGTCCAGGAGGCCGACTTCGACGTCGGTGCCGAACTCGAGGCGCTGACGGGCGGCAACCGGCGCATCGGCGGCCTCGCCGTGTTCGTCGGGCTGGTGCGCGAGATGCATGTGCGCGAGGGCCTGCATCGCGACCGTATCGACGCCCTCACGCTGGAACACTATCCGGGCATGACCGAGAAGGCGCTCGAGGACATCGAAGCGGAGGCGCAGCGGCGCTGGCCGCTCGAAGCGACGCTGATCGTGCATCGCCACGGCCGCCTCGAGGCCGGCGATCGGATCGTGCTGGTTGCCGTCGGCTCGCCGCATCGCGAGGCTGCCTTCGAGGCTTGCGAATTCCTGGTCGACTGGCTCAAGACCAAGGCCCCGTTCTGGAAGCTGGAAGAGACTCCGGCCGGCGAGAAATGGGTTGCCGCCCATGAAGGGGACGACGCGGCCGCTGCCCGGTGGGAGAAGGCGCGGAAATAGCCTGTCCGGTACCAGCGGTTCAGGTCCGTTAACTGTCAGTGGTGCTGTCTTTCTCCGCTGTGCGAAGGCTTGGTAGGGTCCAGGCAATCACACAACCAAAGGGAGAGACGCTCATGGCTCCGTCGACGCTGTCCCGCCGCGCCCTGGTCGGCGCTTCCGCCGGCACCGCTGCCATCCTGGCCGCCGGCCGTGCGATCGCACAGGCACCGCCCTCCCCCGCGGGTCCCATGGCGCCACCATCGACGGTCACCACGCCGCCGCGCGATTTCGGGCCGCAGGGTGCGCCGACGACCTATTTCACCGATCCCGACATCATCACCGTCGATCCCAGCTTCAACGCCCTGCGCCAGCCCAACAGCGCCATCCGGCGGCTGTGGACGGGCGCCCTCTGGGCAGAGGGTCCGGCGTGGAACGCGCAGGGCCGCTACCTGCTGTGGAGCGACATCCCGAACAATCGCCAGCTGCGCTGGCTGGAGGACGACGGCCGGGTCAGCGTCTTCCGCAGCCCCTCCAACAACAGCAACGGCAACAGCTTCGATTTCCAGGGGCGCCAGCTCTCCTGCGAGCACCTGACGCGGCGCGTGGTGCGCTACGAGCTGGACGGCTCGGCGACGGTGCTGGCCGATTCGTTCGAGGGCAAGCGGCTCAACTCGCCGAACGACGTCGTGGCACATCCCGACGGCAGCTACTGGTTCACCGACCCGCCCTATGGCGGGCAGCTCTACGAGGGCGCGCCCGACGGCGTCGGCGGGCCCAGCAATGCCGGCGGCAAGCTCAACCCTCGCCTCGGCCAGCCGCCCGGCATCGGCACCGCCAAGCGCGAGCTGCCGACAAACTGCTATCGCATCGATCCCAGCGGACGGGTGGATCTCGTGATCGACGAGGATCAGGTGCCCGACCCCAACGGCCTCTGCTTTTCGCCCGACTACAAGACACTGTACGTCGCCAGCACCGGCAAGGGGCCAGGCGATACCGGTCCCGGCGGCAAGGGCGAGGTCTATGCCTTCACCGTCGGCTCCGACAACAAGCCGGCCGGCCGCAGGCTGTTCAGCGACTTCACGATCGACGGCGTCAAATGCGGGCCGGACGGGCTGCGCTGCGACGTGTTCGGCAACGTGTGGGTGTCCAGCAATGCCGGCCGTTCGGTCGGCTACAGCGGCGTCACCGTCTGGAATCCCGACGGCAAGCTGATCGGGCGAATCCGACTGCCCGAGGTCTGCGGCAATGTCTGCTTCGGTGGCCCCAAGCGGAACCGCCTCTTCATGGCGGCGAGCCAGTCGCTCTATGCCGTGTATGTGAACACGCAGGGTGCCGGGCCAGGGTGAGACGGCCCGCCTATCCCTTGTAGTTCTCCACCACGCTGGCGGGCCGGACCTCGGCCTCGTCCGGGTCGCGGCCGTATTCGCGCAGGGCACGGCGCTGGCGCAGCAGGTCCCAGCAGCGGTCGAGCTCGACATTGATCGCGGTCAGGCGCTGCCGCTGCTCGTCGCTGATGTCCTGATCGGCGTGGAGCTTCTTCTCCTCGGCCACGAGGTGCTCGATGTGGGCGAGGACGCTCTTGTCGGTCGTGTGCAATGTCATGACACCCTCCTGAAGAACTATCCCAGCGCGACCAGCGCCAAGTCGGCGACGCCGCGCTGGCGCAGGCGGTCGGCCGCGGCCAGCGCGCGCTGGCCGCTGCGGCAGCACAGGACAATGCGCTGCCGCGGCCCCTGTTCCCCGACCAGCGCCTCGATTCCCTCGACGCTCAGCCGCCGCGCTCCGGCGAAGGGCGATCGGGGCGTTTCCTCGAGGCTGCGCAGATCGACGACCAGGTCGTCCGGCGTCACCGACGCGGGCGCGATGAAGGGCACGACCGAATCGGGCTCCGGGCTGCCGGCAAAGCCGAATCCGCCGAACGCCAGCCGCGCCGCGTCGAAGGTGATCACACGGCCCAGCGCCCCCGGCTGCAGGCCGAGCAGCAGATGCAGCGCGAGGTGGGCCTGCAGGCCGCCCAGCACGGCGACCGCGGTGCCCAGTACCCCGACGGTGGCGCAGGTGCCGCCTTCCACGGAGACATCGGGAAAGACCGCGCGGTAGCTCGGGCCGCCGCCGCAGAAGGCGCCGGCATAGCCGGTCATGCCGATCACCGAGGCGCTGACCAGCGGCTTGGATGCGGCGTAGCAGGCGTCGCTCAGGATGTAGCTGACGGCGAAGCTGTCGGCGGCATCGATCACGAGATCGGCGACGTCGACCAGCGATCCGGCGTTCTGCGGCGTCAGGCGCTGCACCACCGCCTCGGCAACGACGCCGGGATTGAAACGGCGCAAGCATGCCGCCGCCGCCTCGGCCTTGGGGCGGCCGATGTCCGCCATTCCATAGAGCGGCTGGCGGTGCAAATTGGTCTCCTCGACGCTGTCGTGGTCGACGACGGTCAGCCGGCCCACGCCGGCGCCCGCGAGGTACTGAAGCACGGGGCAGCCCAGGCCGCCCGCGCCGACCACCAGCACTGAGGCTGCGGCAAGCTTCTCCTGGCCGGCGGCGCCGACCTCGGGCAGCGTGATCTGGCGGGCATAGCGGTCGTGAACGGTCATGCCGTCCTCCGCGTCGCGGCGATCCAGGCCTTCGCCTGGGCGAGAGGATCGGCGTGGTTGACGATGTCGCCGACGACCGACGCGACGTCGGCGCCGGCCTGAAGGCAGAGCAGCGCACGCTCCAGCGTGAGGCCGCCGATCGCCACCAGGGGGCGGTCCCCGATCAGGCGCTTCCATTCGGCCAGCCGTGCGGTGCCCTGCGGCGCCCAGGGCATCTGCTTGAGCTGCGTCGGCCAGATCGGACCCAGCGCCACATAGTCGGGATCGACGGCCAGCGCCGCCTCGAGCTCGGCGTGATCGTGCGTGCTGACGCCGATGCGGATGCCGGCACGGCGCAGCGCCTTCACGTCGGCCTCCACGAGATCCTCCTGGCCGAGATGCACCCAGGCGCAGCCCTCGTCGATGGCGGCCCGCCAGTAGTCGTTGACGACGAGGGTCGCGCCATGCCGCCGGCAGACGTCCTTCGCCTCGCGTACCTGGGTGCGGATCTCCTCGGCCGACCGGTTCTTGATGCGGAGCTGGATCAGCCGCGTGCCCACCGGCACGAGACGCGCCACCCAGCCTGCGTCGGGCACGACGGGATAGAAAGGGTCGAGCACGCTCAGCCTCCCAGCACGGCCCGGCCGAGCACCGGCGTCGACGGCACGGCCATGTCGCGCGGCTCCATCGGCCGCGCGAGATAGGCGGCACGGCCGGCCTCGACGCCCAGCGCGAAGGCGCGCGCCATCTCCGCCGGATCTCCCGCCTCGGCGACGGCGGTGTTCAGCAGCACGGCGTCGTAGCCCAGCTCCATGGCGGCCGCGGCGTGCGAGGGCACGCCCAGGCCGGCATCGACCACCAGCGGGACGTCGGGGAAATGGGCGCGCAGGGAGCGCAGCCCGTAGACGTTGTTGAGGCCGCGCGCCGAACCGATGGGCGCCCCCCAGGGCATCAGCACGCGGCAGCCCGCCTCGATCAGACGGTCGGCGACGACGAGATCCTCCGTCGTGTAGGGAAAGACCTCGAAACCATCCTCCGACAGGATGCGCGCGGCCTCGACGAGGCCGAACACGTCGGGCTGCAGCGTGTCGGCATCGCCGATCACTTCCAGCTTGATCCAGGGCGTGTCGAACAGCTCGCGCGCCATGTGCGCGGTGGTCACCGCCTCCTTGACGGAGTGGCAGCCCGCCGTGTTGGGCAGCACGCGGACGCCGAGTGCCTGGATGAAGGACCAGAAGCTCTGGCCGGCGCGCGTCGAGCCGCCCTCGCGGCGCAGCGATACCGTGACCACCTCCGCCCCCGATGCCCTGATCGCACGCTCGAGGATGGCGGGGGACGGATAGCGCGCCGTGCCGAGGAGCAGGCGCGAGGTGAGCTCCACGCCGTAGAACATCGTCAACCTCCCTGCATCGGCGCCACGACCTCGATTCGGTCGCCGTCCGCGAGCGGCGTCGCGGGCCGCGCGCCCGCGGGCACGAAGCGGCCGTTCACCGCCGTCGCGATCTTGCGGCCTCCGAGGCCCAGCGCCTCCAGCGCCGTGGCGAGCGTGGCCGCGTCGACGTCATGCGCGTCGTCGTTGAGGAAGATCCGCATCGCTGGTCTCCATGTGAAGGATCGACTGGGCGGCGTCCGCCGTCTTGCGGGCAAGCACGGGCGCCAGAAGGAAGCCGTGGCGGTACAGGCCGTTGGCGTGCAGCACGCGGCCCTTCCGCCTGACCGCCGGCAGGTTGTCGGGGAAAGCCGGCCGCAGGTCGGCGCCGAGCTCGAGGATGTCGGCTTCGGCAAAGGCTGGGTGCAGCGCATAGGCGGCGTTCAGCAGCTCGACGGCCGAGCGCACGCTGACCGGGCCGCGGCGCTCGCTTTCGATCATCGTGGCGCCGATCATGAAGACGCCCTCGCCCCGCGGCACGACGTAGAGCGGCAGGCGCGGGTGCAGCATGCGCACAGGACGGTCGAGAGAGACGTCCGGGGCGCGCACGACGACCATCTCGCCGCGCACGCCGCGCAGGTCGGGCAGCACGTCGCGGGCCGCGAGCCCGCGGCAGTCGACGACGATCTCGGCTTCCGCCTCCTGCGGCAGGAGCGCGACGTCGAAGCGGATCGCGACGCCGCGCCGCTGCAGCGTCGCTGCCAGCGCAACCAGCGCCTGCCGCGGATCGAGATGGGCTTCGTCACGGAAGAACAGCGCGCGGCGGAAGCGCCCGGCCAGGTCGGGCTCCAGTTCGGCGACACGGTCGGCATCGATGCGCTCGAAACGCTCGGTGCGTGCGGCGAAGCGGTCGAGTTCGGCGCCCTCGCGCGGCTGCGCGACGACCAGGCTGCCATTGCGGACCGTGCCCGGGAAGCGCTCGGCCCACCAGCCGATCGACGAGGCGCCCCATTCGGCGACCTGCGGATCCGTCGTCGCCCGCTCGCACCAGGGCGCCAGCATGCCGCCGGCCATCCAGGAACAGCTGCCGTCGCCCAGCGCACGCCCGCGCTCCACGACCTCGACATCGACGCCGCGCTCGGCGAGCGTCAGCGCACAGGCCAGGCCGGCGACGCCTGCGCCTATCACCACCACGGTTGGACCTGCCATTGGACGACCTCCCGTTCCTTCGCCGGCATGATCCGGATCAGGTTCAAAGGGTTCAGCCGGTCGGCTGTCTCAGCCCGATCTCCCTTCGGAGAGCGGACACCCCTCGGATTTCGTCAAGAGAAGGGGCTTCCCGCCCCTCCTGTCAAGCCGTCGTCATGCGGCGGCGGCCACCGTTTCGCCAACGAGATGGGTGGACTCGCCGAAGCCTTCGCAGCCCGGCTCGCGCACCAGCTTCTGGTAGTCGGCCATCAGGGCGCGCGCGACGGGCCCGGCCTGGAAATGATGGCCGTCGATCGAGCCGACCGGCACGATCTCGGCGGCCGTGCCGCACAGGAACACCTCGCTCGCCTGCGCGAGCTCCTGCGGCTGGACGCGCCGCTCCTCGACCTCCCAGCCGCGCCGCCGCGCCAGCCCCATGACCGCGCGCCGCGTGATGCCGTCGAGGAAGTTCTCCGGCGCCGGCGTCACCAGCCTGCCATCGATGACCAGGAAGATGTTGGCGCCCGTCGATTCGGCGAGATCACCCTTCCAGTCCAGCATCAGCGCATCGTCGAAGCCGGCCTTGAGCGCGCGATCCTTCTCGATGCCGCAGATGATGTAGAGGCCGGCGGCCTTGGCGTGGCCGGGCGCGGAATCGCCGGACGGGCGGCGGTACTTCGCCATGGTGACGTTGATGCCCGAATCGCGGGCCTGGACGGAGAGCCGCCCTTCCTGCGCCCACGGCGCGATGGCAAGATGGACGGTGGTTCCGATCGCCGACACACCCATCACTTCCGATCCGCGCCAGGCGATCGGACGGACATAGCCCGACTCCAGGCCGTTGGCCTTCACCACGGTCCGGGTTGCCTCCTCGATCTGCTCGCGCGTCCAGGGAATCTCGTAGTCCAGCAGGCGGGCCGAGTTGATCAGCCGCGCGCTGTGCGCCGCAAGGCGGAACACTCGACCTTCATAGATGCGTTCGCCTTCGAAGACGGCCGAGCCGTAATGCAGCGCATGCGTCAGGACATGCATGCGGCTGTCACGCCAGGGAACTAGCCTGCCGTCCATCCAGATGAAGCCATCCCGATCAGCCATGCTTGCGGACATTGCGAATCCTCCATCAGAAACTTGCCGAATAGGTCGAGTTTGAATCGCCGATAGCAATCTTGTGATTGGATAGGTCAATATTATTGACCTTGTCAAGAACGTTGCATCTTTTCCCTCGCCGCGCAGGGTAGAGTTCCGCCATGGCTCATTCGCACGCTCCGGGTCACTCGCACGGCGGATCGCCGACCGCCGCAGGACGTCACAAGGGCCGCCTGATCGGCGCGCTGGCGCTGACCGTCGGCTTCATGGGCGTGGAAGTGGTCGGCGGCCTGCTGACGGGCAGCCTGGCGCTGCTCGCCGATGCCGCGCACATGTTGACGGACGCGGGCGGGCTGGCGCTCGCCCTGATCGCCATCCGCTTCGCCGAGCGGGTCGCGACGCCTCAGAAGACCTACGGCTACGTGCGGCTGGAAGTGCTGGCGGCGCTCACCAACGCGGCCGTGCTCCTGGTCCTGACGGTGTTCATCCTCTACGAGGCCGTCGATCGCTTCGTGAACCCGCCGCCCATCCTGGCCGGACCGATGCTCGTCGTGGCGCTCGTCGGCCTCGCGGTCAATTTCGGGAGCATGATGCTGCTCGCCTCGGGCTCGAAGGAAAGCCTCAACCTCAAGGGCGCCTACTACGAGGTGATGAGCGACATGCTGGGTTCGCTCGGCGTCATCATCGCGGCCCTGGTGGTGATGTTCACCGGCTGGCGGCTGGCCGATCCGATCATCGGCGCCGGCATCGGCCTGTTCATCATCCCGCGCACCTGGACCCTGCTGAAGCAGGCCGTCCACATCCTGATGGAAGGCACGCCGCCCGAGATCGACATGGTGCTGCTGGAGCGCACCCTGAAGGACATTCCAGGCGTCACCGCGGTGCACGACCTGCATGTCTGGACCCTCACCTCGGGGCTCGACGCGCTGAGCTGCCATCTGGTCGTCGACGACATGGCGAAAGCGCGGGAGACCCTGGCGGCCGCCGCCGGGGCCATGCGCGAGAAGTTCGGCCTCACCCATACGACGATCCAGGTCGAGGACCAGGCGATCCGCGACAGCGAAGGCCACCCCGTTCACTGAAGCTGCGGCGAAAGCACCGGGCGCGCTGTCAACGCGATGGCTGCCGCGATATAGTCGCAAAACGGACCTTGAATCGGCGACAGACCGAAAAATCGACTGCATCGTGGAAACCAGAAGCCCGGCCAACCCCCTGTTCCTGCGTGAAGAGGAGCTGCGTCAGGGCATAGAGCTGATGTTCTATGCCTATCGCGACTTCACGTTCGAATCCGACCAGCAGCTGAAGCGCTATCAGCTGGGGCGCGCCCATCACCGCGCGCTCTACTTCATCGGCCGTCATCCCGGCCAGACCGTCGGGCATCTCCTGTCGATCCTGAAGGTCACCAAGCAGTCGATCTCGCGCGTGCTGAAGGACCTGATCGAGCAGGGCTACGTCGAGCAGAAGAGCGGCGCGCGCGACCGGCGCGAGCGTCTGCTCTGGCTGACCGAACCGGGCATCAAGCTGGAGCATGAGCTGACGAGCCGGCAGAGCCAGCGCTTCGCGCGCGCCTATCGCGAGACCGGCGCCGAGGCCGTGGACGGTTTCCGCAAGGTCCTGCTGGGCCTGCTCGATCCGGCCGAGCGTGCGGTCGTCGACAAGCGGGTGCGCGGCGGCGGCCGATGAGCCTGCTCGACGCCTCGGCAGACATGCCGCACATCCTGGTCGTCGACGACGACACGCGCCTGCGCGAGCTGCTGAAGTCGTTCCTGTCGCGCAACGGCTTCCGCGTCACCGTGGCCAGCCATGCCGACGAGGCTCGCCAGAGGCTGGCCGCGCTGGACTTCGATCTGATCGTGCTCGACGTCATGATGCCCGGCGAGACGGGGCTGGCCTTCGCCACCGACCTGCGGCGCACCGACGACGTCCCGATCCTGATGCTGACGGCGATGGGCGAGGCGAAGGACCGCGTCGCGGGCCTGGAGACGGGCGTGGACGACTATCTCGGCAAGCCGTTCGAGCCGCGCGAGCTGCTGCTGCGCATCCAGAACGTGCTGCGCCGCCAGCGGCCTGCGCCAGCCGCATCCCCCGCCGGCGAGCCGCCGCGGAGCGTGTCGTTCGGCCCCATGCAGTTCGACCTCGAGCTCGGCGAGCTCACGCAGGACGGCAAGCGCGTGCCGCTGACCGACACCGAGGCGACGCTGCTGCGGGTGCTGACGGCCCGCCTTGGCGAGGTGCTGAGCCGCGAGACGCTGTGCAGGAGCATCGGCGCGGCCGTGAACGAGCGGGCGATCGACGTGCAGGTCACGCGGCTGCGCCGCAAGATCGAGCCGGATCCGTCCTTCCCCCGCTACCTGCGCACCGTCCGCGGCCAAGGCTACCGGCTGGTCGATGCATGATCGCCCGCACGGCACGCGACCTCTTCGAACGCATCGCCAGCATCGCCGACCAGCACTCGCCGCAGACGCTCTTCGCGCGCGCCCTGATCATCATCGTCGTGCCGATGCTCCTGCTGCAGGCGCTGAGCGCCTGGTGGTTCTACAGCCAGCGCGGCGACAACGTCACCAACCGGCTGGCCATCCTGCTGGTCCGCGACCTGCGCATGCTGATCGCCTTGCGCGCCGATTTCCCCGACGACGAACACCGCGCCTGGATCATCAATCACGCCGCCCAGGACCTGCTGCTCTATGTCAGCTTCCGCAAGGGCATCGTGCGGCCGTTCAAGCCGCCTGAATACTTCGACATCGCCGCCCGCGAGGTCCAGGGCGCGCTGGAAGCCGACCTGAAACGGCCGTACTTCCTCGACAACAACATCGGCGGCGGGCAGATGCTGATCGAGATCCAGCTCAACGACGGCGACGTCATGGACGTGCTGGTGCCGCACCTGCGCCTGACCTTCGGGTCGAGCTTCGCCTACGTGATCGCCCAGCTCGGCCTGGCATTGGTCCTGTTCGGGCTGGCCATCTGGTTCATGCGCCGCGAGCTGGTGCCGATCGAGCATCTCGGCGTCGCCGCCGACGCCCTGGGCAAGGGACGCGACGTGCCCGACTTCGCCTTCTCCGGTGGCACGCGCGAGGTGCGCAACGCGGCGACGGCCTTCCAGACGATGCGGATCCGGCTGCGACGCTCGATCCAGCAGCGCACGGAGATGCTGGCCGGCGTCAGCCACGACCTGCGCACGCCGCTCACGCGCATGAAGCTGTCGCTCGCCATGCTGCCCGAATCGCCGGAGACGAAGGAGCTGGCGGACGACGTCGCCGACATGGAGCGCATGATCGAGGGCTATCTCGCCTTCGCCCGCGGCGAGGGCGACGAGGATCCCGTCCCGTACGACCTGTCTGAAATACTGGAGGACGTGGCCGCCGGCGCCCGCCGCGACAATGCCAATCTCGAGGTCGGCTGGCAGGGCGACATGAACGTGGAGCTGCGCCCCATCGCCATGAAGCGCTGCCTGACCAACCTCGTCTCCAACGCCCTGCGCTACGGCACGAGGGTGCAGCTGAACGCCGTGCGCGGACGCACCTCGGTCGAGATCACGGTCGACGACAACGGTCCCGGCATCCCGCCGCAGAAGTACGAGGACGTGTTCCGGCCGTTCTTCCGCCTTGACGAATCGCGCAACGTCGACACCGGCGGCGTCGGCCTGGGCCTCACCATCGCCCGCGACATCGCGCGCAGCCACGGCGGCGACGTGGCACTCGCCTCCTCGCCCCTGGGCGGGCTACGCGTCGTCGTCCGAATCCCGATCTGAGGCGAAATCCGCCCAGCGGCTTGCGGCCCGGCGGGCTGTGCTAGACTTAGGAAAACCCGAGAGAAAAATGTCCAAGAGCCAATCACTGGAATTCGTCGTCCATCCGCACCCCTCGCCCGCGCCGGCCGAGCAGCGCGCGGCCCTGCTGAAGAACCCGGGCTTCGGCCGCGTCTTCTCCGACCACATGGTCACCATCCGCTACCACGAGTCCAAGGGCTGGCACGATGCGCGCATCGAACCGCGCGCGCCGATCCCGATGGATCCGGCGGCCGCCGTGCTGCACTACGCGCAGGAGGTCTTCGAAGGGCTGAAGGCCTACCGCACCGCGGATGGCGGGGCGACGTTGTTCCGGCCGGAGGAGAATGCCCGCCGCTTCCAGCAGTCGGCAGAGCGTCTGGCGATGCCGGCCCTGCCGGAGAAGCTGTTCCTCGACTCCGTGGACAAGCTGGTCAGCATCGACCGCGCCTGGATCCCGGAGGGGGACGGCAGCCTCTACCTGCGGCCCTTCATGTTTGCCAACGAGATCTTCCTCGGCGTGAAGCCGTCGTCCGACTACCTCTATGTCGTGATCGCCTCGTCGGTCGGCGCCTACTTCAAGGGCGACGCGCCCGCGGTCTCCGTCTGGGTCTCGCAGGAATATACGCGCGCCGCGCCGGGCGGCACCGGCGCCGCCAAGTGCGGCGGCAACTACGCGGCCAGCCTGGTGGCGCAGGCCGAGGCCATCCGCCATGGCTGCGACCAGGTGGTGTTCCTCGACGCCGCCGAACAGCGCTGGATCGAGGAGCTGGGCGGCATGAACATCTTCTTCGTCTTCGACGACGGCTCGATGGTGACGCCGCCGCTCGGCGGCACGATCCTGCCCGGCATCACGCGATCGTCGCTGCTGACGCTGGCGAAGGACAGGGGCATCCAGGTCCGCGAGGAACGCTACGCCATGGACCAGTGGCGGGCCGACGCGCGGAGCGGCCGGCTGCGCGAGGCCTTCGCCTGCGGAACCGCCGCGGTGGTCACGCCGATCGGCACGGTGCGCAGCCGCGACGGCGAGTTCCGCATCGGCAACGGCGGGCCGGGCACGCGCACGGAGGAGCTGAAGGCGGCCCTGGTCGGCATCCAGCGCGGCACCGCGGCCGACACGCACGGCTGGATCCACCGGGTCTTCTAGGCGCGCTCGCCCAGATTAGAAGAGCTTCCCGCCGTCCGGCACTTTCTTGTCGGGGACGACCAGCACCACGCTGCCGTCCTCGGCCAGGAAGCCGAGCGTCAGCACCTCGGACATGAATCTGCCGATCTGGCGTGGCGGAAAGTTGACCACGGCGGCGACCTGCCGTCCGACGAGGCTTTCCGGCGCGTAGTGCACCGTGATCTGGGCTGACGACTTGCGCACCCCGACCTCCGGACCGAAATCGATCACCAGGCGAAGGGCGGGCTTGCGGGCACCCTCGAGGGGCGCTGCTTCGAGGATCGTGCCGACGCGGATGTCGACCCGCGCGAAATCATCGTACGTGATCATGGGACGACCATAACAAAAAGGGGCCGCATCGCGGCCCCTTCATCGTCCCGCCCGCAGGCAGGCGTTTACTTCTTGGCGATCGCCGCCTTGACCTCTTCGGTGAGCTCCGACACGCGGCTGTTCAGCGCCGCGAAGGCATCGGCCTGGCTCTTGCCGATCATGTCAGCGATTTCCTTGGTGTTGGCGATCGCGGTCTCGTAGCTCTTCTTGGCGAAGTCGATCTGCTTGATCGCCTTCTCCTCGACGGTCGCGGCGGCCAGGACTTCGCTGCCATGCTTCGAGAAGTCCTCCATGGCGGCGCGGACCATGTCGCCCTGGCGCTGCGCGATGGTCTTCATCGTCTCCACGGCGGCGGTGTTGGCCGACGTCAGGGCGGCGAAGTTCTTGCGGGCCGTCTCGACGACGGTCTCGACGTTGACGGTCGGCAGCTTGAATTCGGCCGCGATCTTGGTGAAGTCGAAGTCGGTGAACGGATTCTTGAACGTGCCGTTGGCGTACATGGGATCTCCTGGCTGGGCGAACGCAATCGAATACTGGGTCGAACCGCTTATGCTGCGGTGCACAACGAAGGGAATGTATGCACGGCCCACCCTGAGTCAAGGGCGTTTTTGTGCGCTGCACAAAAATTTCAGGCAGCGGTCGAATTTGGCTCTGCGGCCTGATCGCGATCCGCGCGCCTTTTCACATATCTGTCAAAGAGTTGCGCCCACCTCTCGACGGTCTTGAGGCGACTGTCCAGGGCCGCCATGGTCTTCGAGAGATCAGCGCTTTCGTCGCGCTCGAAGGTCCGCGCGACGGCCAGGTTGATCGCCAGCAGCGCCTTTTGCCGCACCGCACCCGTCAGGCCGTCGCTCGGTATGGCGGCCGATTCGAGCGCGGCCGCCATCGACCGGCGCATGGCCGGGGCAAGCGCCAGGGCAAGGATTGGATCCCGCCGCGCGGCCGCGCCGATCGAGCGGAGCGTCTCGCGATGGGGTTTGAGCGCATCGTAGCGGCGCATCATCACGTCGAAGAGGCGATCACGCGCCGTCTCGTCCGGATCGCCCTGGGCGGGCGTGCCGGCGAGCACCTCGGCGTCGATGCGCCCGAGGAAAGCCGCGACGAGGGCGGCCTTGTCCGGATAGAGCCGATAGAGTTCCGCCAGCGTGAGGCCGGCGACTTCGGCGACGTCGCGCAGCGCCACGCCACCGTAGCCCTTGTCGGCGACGAGGCCCAGAAAGGCGTCGAGCGCGGCTTCCTTCGGCGAGGTCATCCGGCCAGCTCCTTCGATCGTCGCGACGCGGCCGCCAGCGCCCTGTCGAAGACAGGCTGGATGCCGTCCGCCGCCATCAGCACCTTCAGCGCCTCGGCCGTCGTGCCGCCCGGGCTGGTCACGTTGACGCGCAACTGCGCGGCGGGTTCGCTGGACTGCCGCAGCAGTTCGCCGCTGCCTGCCACGGTGGCGCGGGCAAGTTGCATCGCCATTTCCGGGGACAGGCCAAGCCTGGCCCCGGCCGCCGCCATCGCCTCGACCAGGAGGAAGACGTAGGCCGGCCCGCTGCCCGACAGCGCCGTCACGGGATCGAGCAGGGCCTCGTCCTCGACCCACAGCACCTGGCCGACCGCCTCCAGGAGCGCATGGCAGCGCTGCTTCTCGGTTGCCGAAACGCCCGCTGCCGCGCAGGCGACAGTGATGCCCTGCCGGACGGCGGCGGGTGTATTGGGCATAGAGCGCACGACCTTCGCCGCCGTGCCCAGATGTCCGGCGATGGAGCTCAGCGTCTTGCCGGCGGCGATGGACAGGAACACCGCGCCCGCATCGGCGAAGCGCTTCAGGTCGGGCAGCACGCCGTCCATCGACTGCGGCTTGACGGCGAGAACGACGACCTCCGGCGTCTCCGTGACGTCGGATGCGGCCGCCACGGTGCGAAGCCCCGGCGTCCGCGGCCGCAGCGCCTCGACCGGCTCGGCGACCATCACGTCCGCGGCCGCGACGCCGCGCGCCAGCCAGCCCTCGAGCATGGCGCCGCCCATCTTGCCGCAGCCTACCAGCAGGAGCTTGGCCATCGCCGCGCCCTCAGCGGCCCTTGAAGCGCGCGGGGCGCTTCTCGCGGAAGGCGTTGGCGCCCTCGATGCGATCCTCGCTGTTGGCGATCCGTTCGAGCTTGTAGCGCTCGGGCACGAACATCTCGGCCGGCCCGCGCGGCAGGGTCTGATTGGCGAAGTCGCGCAGGGTGCGGATCACCAGCGGGGCGGAGTCCGCGATCACCTTCGCCATCCGCCGCGCCTCGGCACGCTCCTCGCCCAGCGGCACGACCTTGTTGACGAAGCCGACGTCATAGGCCCGCTTGACCGGGATCTCCTCGCCCAGCAGCAGGAGTTCCATGGCGACCTTGTGCGGCATGCGCGAGACGATGCCGGGCATCAGGCCGCCGAACACGCCGACCTTGGCCTCGGGATACATGAACTTCGTGGTGTCGGCGGAGACCATGAGATCGCAGGTCATGACCATGCAGATGGCGCCGCCGATCACCCAGCCCTGGGTAGCGGCGATCACCGGCTTGCTGAGCTTGTGGCTGACATGCGGCACGGCCTTCCACATCGCCCCCGGCGCGTCCTTGAGGTCGGCGCCGACACAGAAGGCCGGACCGTCGGCCTGCAGGATGGCGACCTGGTCCGGGCCCTCCTCGAACGCCACGTAGGCGTCGCAGAGCGCGTCGCACAGCGCCTGATTCAGCGCGTTGCGCTTGTCGGCGCGCGTCATGGTGATGGTGGTGATGCCTTCGCTCGATTCGACCTTGACCAGACCCACAGGCTCCTCCGGTGTTCTTGAAGCAATGCTAGCAGCCGCCCATACTCGCTGCATAGGAGTCACGCCATGCAGACCCGCAATCCCCTGATCGACGATCTCACCAAGATGGCCAGCGGCGCGATGGGCGCGCTGAGCGGCGTGAAGGACGAGGTCGAAGCCCGCATCCGCGACCAGATCGCCAAGATCCTCGACGGCATGGACATTCCGCGCCGCGACGAGTTCGAGGCGGTCAAGGCCATGGCCGCCAAGGCGCGCGAGGAGAACGAGGAGCTGAAGAAGCAGATCGGCGAGCTGCAGGCCCGGCTCGCGGGCAACCAGGCCGGGCCGCAGAGCTGATGCGCGTCGGCGTCGAGGTCGGAGGGACGTTCACCGACCTCGTGGCGGTCGAAGGCGGGCGGCTGGTGGTCACCAAGGTGCCCAGCACGCCGAAAAGCCCCGATATCGGCGCCTTCGCGGCGCTGACGGCCGCCGGGGTCGATCTGTCGGCCATCGAGGATCTGGGCCACGGGTCGACGGTCGCCACCAACGCCGTGCTGGAGCGCAAGGGCGCGCCCGTCGCCTTCGTGGCGACGCGCGGCTTCCGCGACCTGCTGTTCATGCAGCGTCACGACCGACGCAACATCTATGACCTGTTCTACGCCAAGCCGGCGCCGCCGGTGCGCCGCAGGGACTGCTTCGAGGTGCCCGAGCGGCTGCGCGCCGACGGCTCGGTCGAGCTGCCCCTCGACGAAGCCGCCGTCGCCGGCGAGCTGATCCCGGCGCTGACGGCGGGCGGCTATCGCGCCGTCGCGATCTGCCTGCTGAACGCCTATGCCGACCCCGTGCACGAGAAGCGTCTGGCGGCGCTGATCACCGCGGCGCTGCCCGGCATGCTGGTGACGGCGAGCCATCAGGTGGCACGCGAGTTCCGCGAGTTCGAGCGCGCGTCGACGACGCTCCTCTCCGCCTACGTGCAGCCGGTGATCGACGGCTATCTGCAGCGCTTCGAGAATCGGCTGGCCGAGGCCGGCTTCCGCGGCCGCTTCACGGTCATGCAGTCCAACGGCGGCAGACTGCCGGCCGACGCCATGCGCGAGAGTGCCATCACCGCCCTCTATTCGGGTCCGGCGGCCGGCGTGGTCGGCGCGACGCGCCAGGCCGCGCGGTCGGGCTTCCGTGACCTCATCACCTTCGACATGGGCGGCACCTCGACCGACGTCTGCCTGGTGCAGGACGGCCGCCCGTCGCTCGCGTCGGAAAGCGAGATCGACGGCCTGCCGATCCGCACACCGGTGCTCGACATCGTGTCGGTGGGCGCCGGCGGCGGCTCGATCGCCTGGGTCGACGATGGCGGCATGCTGCGCGTGGGCCCGCAGAGCGCCGGCGCCGATCCCGGCCCGGCCTGCTACGGCAGGGGCGGCACGGAGCCCACCACCACCGATGCCCATATCGTCATCGGCACCATCCGGCCGGGCGCCTTCCTGGGCGGCCGCATGAAGCTCGACGACGCGGCGGCGCATGCGGCCTATGCACCGCTGGCCGAACGGTTCGGACTCGGCATCGAGCAGGCCGCCGCCGCGGCGCTCCAGCTCGCCGACGCCAACATCGTGCGCGCCATCCAGCTCGTCTCCACCGAGCGTGGCCGCGACCCGCGCGACTATGCGCTGGTGCCGTTCGGCGGTGCGGGTCCTCTGCATGCGGCGCGCATCGCCGAGGAGCTCGGCATCACGACCATCGTGGTGCCGCCCAATGCTGGCGTCATCTCGGCCTACGGCCTGGTCGCCTCCGACTACACCAAGTTCGATGCCGTCACGCGCAAGATGAAGCTCGACGAGGCTGCGGCGGCGGAAGCCGGCCGACTCTTCGGCGAGATGCGGGCGCGGCTGGCCGCCCAGTTCGCCGACATGAAGCTGCCCGGCGACCTCGTCTACACCCACACGCTGGACATGCGCTTCGTCGGCCAGGCTTTCGAGGTCGGCGTCGAGGTGCCGGCCGGGCGCCTGGACTCGCTTGACGCCGACTATCTCGCGGAACTGTTCGCCGATGCCCACCACCGTACCTTCATGCATGGCGCCGCCCTCGACAGGCCGGTCGAGATCGTGACGCTGCGGGTCGGCGCGACCCTGCCGATCGGCGCACCGCCGCGGCTCGCCCCGCCATCGCCCGATCGCGAAGCGGCCGAGGCGCATGCCCCCGAGACGGCACGCATCTTCCATGGCGAGGCCTGGATCGACTGTGCCCGCCATGCCGCGGAGTCGCTGGCGCCGGCCCCGCACATCGACGGTCCCGCCGTGATCGAAGGCTATACCGCCACCACCTGGGTGGCGCCCGGCTGGACGGCCGCGCTCGACGCGGCGAACAATCTCATCCTGCGCAAGACCTGAAGGCGGAGGCCGTCATGACCGTGCTCAGCCCGATCGACTACGCCGTGATCAGCCAGGCACTCATCGCCGCCGCCCGCGAGATGGGCGTGAAGCTGATCCGCTCCGCCTATTCGACGATCCTGCGCGAGGCGCGCGACGGCTCGGCCGGCCTGATGGACCGCGACGGCAACACGGTGGCCCAGGCCGAGCTCATCCCGATGCAGCTCGGCCCGATCGGCGAGACGCTGCGCGCCTGCCTGCGGCGGCATCCGGTCGAGACGCTCAAGGAAGGCGACTTCCTGATCAACAACGACCCCTTCGAGGGCGGCCAGCACATCCCCGACGTCTTCATCTTCACGCCGATCTTCGTCGCCGGACGCGTCGTGGGCTTCGGCGCCTCGGTGGCGCACCATCTCGATCTCGGCGGCGGCGCGCCGGGCCTGAACATCCACGCCTCGGACGTCTACCAGGAAGGCCTGCGCTTCCCGCCCAGCCGGTACAGCTTCAAGGACGACTGGAACGGCGGCTCGTTCGAACGGCTGGTCACGGCCAACGTGCGTGTGCCGGACCTCACGATCGGCGACTTCAACGCCCAGTTCGCCGCGAACGCGATCGGCGTGTCGCGCGTGCGCCAGCTCTGCGAACGCTACGGCGTCGACAAGGTCGAGGCCGCGATGCGCGAGATGCAGGACTATTCGGAACGCCGCGTGCGGGCGGCCATTGCCCAGGCGCCGAAAGGGACCTTCCACGGCGAGGATGCGATCGACGACGACGGCCTGTCGGACGATCCGCTGGTCATCAAGGCGCAGGTCACGATCGCGGACGATTCGGTCGAGATCGACTTCGAGGGCACCTGCGCGCAGGTCAAGCGCAACCTCAACTGCCCCTATTCCAGCACGCTATCGGCGGCGCTCTCCTGCGTGAAGTCGGTGCTGACCAGCCCCGACATTCCCTACAACGAGGGCATGGCGCGGCCGATCCGCATCAAGGTGCCGTACGGCTCGCTGCTCAACCCGCGGCCGCCGGCCCCGGTGCGGGCGCGCATGATCCCCGCCTATCGCGTCTTCAACGCGGTGATGAAGGCGCTGGCGCAGGCCCTGCCCGACAAGGTGATCGCCACGGGCTTCGACTGCACGACGGCCTTCTGCCTCTCCCATCTCGGCGAGAAGGGCTACAGCGTCTATCTGGAGATCTTCGGCGGCGGCTATGGCGCCTCCAGGGACGCGGACGGCTGCGATGCAGTCGATTCGCCGCTCAGCAACTGCTCCAACGCGCCGGTCGAATCGCTCGACATCGACTACGACTTCTTCCGCATCGTCGGCTACGAGCTGGCGCCGGATTCCTTCGGACTGGGCGCGCGGCGCGGCGGCGCGGGCTTCACCCGCCGCTGCGAGATACTGAAGGACGACGTGCAGCTCGCGATCTACTCCGACCGTTTCCGGCTGGCGCCCGAAGGCCTGCAGGGCGGCGAGCCCGGCCAGCGCGGCTATTGCCGCGTGTTCCGCGCCGACGGCACGGTCGAGGACCTCAAGAGCAAGGCCGCCGTCGACCTCGCCAGGGGCGACGTGGTCGAGATGTTCGTGGGCGGCGGCGGCGGCTTCGGCCGACTGTCCGAGCGTCCCGATTCCCTGATCGAGCGTGATCTCGCCGACGGCCTGCTCACCCGGGATCCACGCGCGGCAAGGAAGCTGGCGGCGGAGTAGTCAGACATAACAAGGCAGGCGCTTGCCGGGCAGCAGGTCGTACGGGGCCCGCCATCCGGGCAATTCGGCGATTCGAGCAAGCCAGGCATCGACGGCGGGATGACTGGCCGCAAAGTCATAGCCGCTTTCCCTGCCAGGGAAGGACAAGTACGCCATCAACGAAATGTCGGCGATGGTCGGATGTTCGCCGATGGCGAAGGGGCGGCCGCCGAGACGCGCATTCAGGATGCCGAGAAAGTCGTCGAGGCGACGGCGCAGGAAAGCGAGGACGGCGGTATCCGGTGAAGGCGTGAAGGCGCGATAGTACCGATAGGTCGCCATGTAGCCGCTGAGCTTGTGATTGTCCCAGAACAGCCAGCGCAGGACCTCGAAACGTTCGGCATCACTCCGCCCGCCAAGACGACCGTAGCGCTCGGAAAGACGCAGCAGGATGGGCGCCGTCTGGGTCAGACGCTGCCCGTCTTCCTCGAGCACCGGGATCTCGCCCATGGCGTTCACCCTCGCGCGCCAGTCCGGCGTTCGCGTGATGCCTCCGCCGAAATCCGTCCAGATGGGCTCGAAGGTCTGGCCGCACAAGTTGAGCATCAGCGCCAGCTTGTAGCTGTTGCCCGACTCCGGGAAGTAGTGAAGTCGATAGGTGGTCATGCACCAACGTAGGCGCGGCCTTCATCTGCCACCATTCAGTCCTGCGACGCGTGGCTTCAGGAAAACTGAACGCTCGGCTGCCTCGTCCCAGACACTTCTCGCAACAACCAGTCGCGGAAGCGGTCGATGCGCCTGTCCCGGCTACGCCCGGTCTGGCGCACCAGATGGAAGCTGCGCGAAAGCATCACGCGGCCGGGCCACAGGCGGGCCAGCCGGCCGCTGTCGAGGTAAGGCCGCACCAGCGGGTCCAGGCCGATGGCAATGCCCAGCCCATTCGCTGCGGCCTCATACACGAGCTGCAGGTTGTCGAAGCTCACGCGGGGCCCATTGCCGGAACCGAGACCGGACAGGCGGAACCATTCGGGCCAGAAGTCGGGCTGATGGCTCGACCCGATCAGGGTATGGCGAACGAGATCCTCGGGACCGCGCAATCGCGTGGCCGCAACGAACGCAGGGCTGGCGACAGGATACGCCTCCACGGGAAGCACCGTTTGGCTCGACGTGCCCGTCCAGGGTCCACGGCCAAGTCTGATGGCGCAGTCGATGTCGGTGCGCGCCGACAGGTCGACAATGTCCGGCAGGGTATCGATCTCGATTTCCACTCCCGCCGGGCGACGGCGCGCGAGGCGAGGCATCAGCCAGTTGACGGCGAAGGTCGGAATGACGGTGACCTTCAACGCTTTGCAAGGAGACGGGGTACGGGCAGAAACAGTCGCCGCCTGGACGGCGTCCCAGGCGGGACCAAGGTCGGCGATGTAGCTTTCGCCCGCTGGCGTCAGGGCGAGGCCGCGGGGCAGACGATCGAAGAGCCTTGTCCCGAGATGCCGCTCCAGCAGCTGGATGCGGCGGCTGACGGCCGGAACCGTGAGGCCCAACGCCGTCGCCGCCTTCTGCAGGCTGAGAAAGCGCCCCACCAGCACGAAAGCCTCGATGGATCGCAACGGAAGCTGGCTCATGAATCCAATCCTAGGCGGTGCATGCACTGCCGTCAGCAATGCAAAGGATGCCCCCCAGATGCGGGGTTCGTGCCGAATTCCCGCAATTATCGCAATTATCGCTATTAACTTTTTCTGAATCCTCCCCGACCGCTTCCCTCGTCCCGTCCGGATACCGGCAGCCGGACGGGACGCGCGAGTCTGCAGCGCCGTCTGGTCTCGGATCAACGATGAATAGAGCGGGAACGCTGGGAAGCGGCGAACGAGCCGCTTCTATAACGAAAGTACAATGATATTAAGCACTTTGGTAATTGTCAACGCGTTCCGCTTTTGGAAGCAGGGATGCCAGCAGTGCTTTCACAACGCCCCGACCGATCGCAAGTAAAGGTCGCTCGCCTCCTTCGTGACCTTGCCCGGTCTCCCGTCGGCGATGAGGCGACCGTCGACCTTGGTGACCGGTGTGACGCCGCCCAGCGTGCCGGTCACGAAGGCTTCGTCGGCCGAATAGACCTGGGCGAGCGTGAAGTCGCATTCGCGCGCGACGTTGCCGGCGGCACGCCAGGCCTCGATCACGTTGGCCTGGGTGATGCCCTTGAAGCTGTAGAGGCTGGTCGAGGTCCACAGCTCGCGGCCGCGCACGATGAAGAAGTTGGTGGAATTGCACGAGGCGACGAAGCCGCGGGGGTCGAGCATCAGCGCCTCGTCGGCGCCGGCATTGATCGCCTGGATCAGCGCCTGGATCAGGTTCAGGCGCGAGTGCGAGTTCAGGCGGAGGTCGAACTGGTCGGGGCCGGTCGTGCGGAAGGTCGAGGTGAAGAGCGCGTAGCCCTTCTCCTTGGCCTCGGGCACCGGCCGCTTGTATTCGGCCACGATCACGATCGTGGCCGGGCCGACGACGAAGCGCGGGTCCTGGTTGGGTGTCCGCTTGACGCCGCGCGTCACCATCAGCCGGATGTGCGCGCCGTCCGTCATGCCGTTGCGGTCGAGCGTGTCCTGCACCGCCTTCACGACGCCCTCGCGCGAGAGGCCGATGTCGAGCTGGATCGAACGCGCGCCCTCGAACAGCCGGTCGAGATGCGCTTCCAGGCTGATCAGGCGGCCCTTCACCAGGCGCAGCCCTTCCCAGACGCCGTCACCCAGCACGAAGCCCGAATCGAAGACCGAGACACGTGCCTCGTTGCGCGGCACGAAGTCACCGTTCACATAGACCAGCACGCCGTCGTTGCGCGGGTCGGCAACGTAGGCCTGCGCGCTCGCCTGTTCCGTCGTCATGTCGATTTCCCCTAGAAACTGAATTCCTTGTGGCGCGCCAGAAAGGCCTGCGTGCGCTCTCGCTTCGGATGCTTCAGCACCTCGTCGGGCGAGCCCTGCTCGTGGATCGTGCCGTCGGCCAGGAAGAGCACGCGCGTTGCGACGTGGTAGGCGAAGCCCAGCTCGTGCGTGACCAGCAGCATGGTGCGCCCTTCCTCCGCCAGCGACCGGATCACGCCCAGCACCTCGCCGACCAGCTCGGGATCGAGCGCCGACGTCGGCTCGTCGAACAGCAGCAGCTCGGGATCCATGGCGAGTGCGCGCGCGATGGCCACGCGCTGCTTCTGGCCGCCGGACAGATGAGCGGGATAGTGGCCCGCCTTGTCGGCCAGGCCGACGCGCGCCAGCTCCTGCTCCGCGCGCGCCGCCGCCTCGGCGCGGCCCATGCGGCGCACCGTGCGCAGGCCCTCCATGACGTTGCCCAGCGCCGTCATGTGCGGGAAGAGATTGAACTGCTGGAAGACCATCCCGACGCGCTGCCGGACCTGGACGAGCTCGGCCTCGCGACGCCCGACCACGCGGCCGTCGAGCGCGACCGTGCCGGCGTCGGGCATCTCCATGAAGTTCAGGCAGCGCAGCAGCGTCGACTTGCCCGAGCCCGACGCGCCGAGCACCGCGAGTCGCTCGCCCTTCGCGACGTCGAGGTCGATGCCGCGCAGCACGTCGTTGCCGCCGAAGCGCTTGACGAGGCCGCTCACGCTCAGGATCGTCATTCGTCCCTCGCTAGCCGCCGCTCGAGCCAGTAGGTCAGCTGGACCAGCGGCCAGAGGAAGACGAAGAAGATCACGGCGACCGCCGTGTACGCCTCGATCGGGTTGAAGTTGAGCGAGGCGATCAGCTTCGCCTGCTGCAGCAGCTCGACATAGGCCACCGCCGAGGCCAGCGTCGACATCTTGAAGATCTCGATGGCGCGGTTGGTCAGCGCCGGCGTCATGCGCTTCAGCGCCTGCGGCAGGATGATGCGCCGCATCGCCTGCAGCCAGGTCATCCCCAGCGCCCGCGCGCCGTCCCATTGCCCGCGATCGATCGACTGGATGCCGGCGCGGTAGATCTCGGCCGAGAAGGCCGCCGAGTTCAGCGAGATGCCGAGCGAGGCCGCCGCCAGCGGGCTGATCGAGAAGGGCACCAGGATCGGCAGGGCGAAGTAGAACCAGATGATCTGGACCAGCACCGGCGTGTTGCGGAAGAACTCCACGAAAGCCGTCGCCGGCCAATAGAAGAGGCGCCGCTGCGAGTAGCGGCCGAGCCCGAGCGGCAGTCCGAGGCCGAGGCCGGCGACCAGGCAGATGGCGAAGATGCGCAGCGTGCCGACCGCGCCCACGGCGAGGGCATCGGCATTGTCGAGGACGGAGGAGAAATCCCACTGATGCATGTCAGTGCACCGTCGATTCGCCGCTCACCGACAGGCGGCGCTCGAGCCGACGCGCCAGCAGGCTGAAGGCGGTGATGACGACGAAATAGATCAGCGCCGCGACGGTGAAGGTCTCGAGCGGCCGGAAGGTCTTCTGCGCGATCTCGTTGGCCGCGAACAGCAGATCGGCATAGGCGATGGTGGCGACCAGCGTGGTCGTCTTCATGAGCTCGATCGCCCGCTCCATGAAGGCCGGGATCATGCGCTTGACCGCCTGCGGCAGCACGATGCGGCGCAGCGCCTGGCCGTGCGTCATGCCGATGGCCCGCGCCGCGTCCCACTGGCCGCGCTCCACCGAGACGATGCCGGCGCGGAACACTTCGGCGAAGAAGGCGGCCGACTGGATCGAGAAGGTCACGACCGCGGCCATGAAGGGCGTCATCTCGATCCCGGCGACCAGCGGCAGGGCGAAGAAGAACCAGAAGAGCTGCACGAGTGGCGGCGTGGTGCGGAAGACCTCGATGACGAAGCCGGCCGGCCACGACGCCAGCCGCCAGCGCGACAGCCGCAGCAGGGCGAGCCCCAGCCCCAGAGCGAGCCCGCAGGACAGCGACACGCCCGTGACCTTGAGCGTGTTGGCGAGGCCCTGCACCAACAGGTCGGCGTTGGCGAAGACCGGGGTGAAGTCCCACTGGTAGGCCACGCGGACCGCCTGCGCGAGACGCCGGGCCGCCGCCTACTTGATCATCTCCTTCATGATCGGCGGCGCGAGCTTGGGATCGAGGCCGAAATCGGCGAGCGCCTGCTCGTACCACTTCTGCGTCTGCCCGCTCTTGTAGTAATCGGCGAGCTGCTGGCTGACCCATTTGACGAACTCGGGGTCGTTCTGGCGCACCGCGGCGCTCGAGGCCTGCGACTTTGCGGGCGTCGGCACGACGATCTTGCCCTTGCCGAGCCGCTGGCGCGCCGCCAGCAGCGGCGGGTGGAACAAGCACACCGCGTCGACGCGGCCCGACTGGAAGGCGGCGATCGAGGCGGCATTGTCCGGGAAGCGCTGGATGTCGGCCTTGGGCGTGTGCTCCGTCACGAACCGGTCCATCGACGAGGCCTGAGGCACGGCGATGCGCACGCCGGCCTTGTCCAGGTCGGCCCAGCTCCTGGCATCGAGATCGTCGCGCGCCAGGACGGCCAGCGAATAGTAGAGCAGTGGCGATTCCGGGAAGTCGACGGCCTTGCGCCGCTCCGGCGTGGCATCGATGGTGAACATGATGTCGATCTTGTCGGCCTGCAGCGCCGCGATCGCGTTGCCCCAGCTCACCTCGACGGTCTCCATCTTCACGCCGAGCTTGTCGGCCATCGCCTTGCCCATGAAGATGCCGAGGCCGGAGGTCCACTGGCCGGTCTTCGGATCCTTGGAGAACCAGGGCGGCGCCTGGGTGACGCCGACACGGAACGTGCCGCGCTTCTTCGCCTCCTCGATCGTGCCGGCGTGCGCCGGCAGAGACAGCAGGGCCGGTGCGGCCAATCCCAGTCCGGTCCCCAGCAGGACCGTGCGGCGCTTGATCGTCATGTGAAGTCTCCCTTCCTTGCTTCCCCCGAAACGAACTGTTCCGTGACCGCGGCGCCGCGGCGCATGTGGTCGGCGATCTCGCGGCGCAGGGCGTCGAGATCGTCGCCCAGCGCGGCCGCGATGTAGCTGTCATGGCTGTCCCGCCGCGGACCGCGCCGGCCATGGGCCCGGTGATGCGCCGCCCAGTAGAGCTGCAGCCGGCCGCGCAGGCCGTGCCAGGCGCGCTGGAGCAGCTTATGGCCGCTCGCCTCGAACACCAGCCCGTGCAGCTCGAGCTCGGTCGAGATGCTGGTCCGGTCGTCGCCCGCGTCGATGCTCGCCAGCAGGGCTGCGTTGCGGCGATGCAGCTCCTCGCGGAACCACTCGTCCCGCCGATCCCAGGCCTGCTCGAAGGCGAAGATCTCGAGCGCCGTCCTGAGGGAGTAGATCTCGCGCACATCCTCGACCGACAGGGCGGCGACATGCGTGCCGGTGTAGGGCACCGTCACCAGCAGCCCCTCCTCGATGAGCTGGCGCATCGCCTCGCGCAGCGGGCCCCGGCTGACGTCGAAGCGGGCCGACAGCGCCGTTTCGGTCAGCACCGCCCCGGGGCCGATGTCGCCTGCCAGGATCGCGGCCCGCAAGCGCTCCGCGATGTGGGCGCGCAAGGTCGCCTTGGGCACGGGGGCAAGGCCGACGGGCGCCGCGGCAAGATCCGAAATCGTCAAACGACCCTCACCCGATCATCGATTGTTGACAATGTTGCACGCGGGGAAGGCACCCGCAACCGGTGCCCATTTCGTCCGCACCTGGCCTTCCGTCCAGGATCGAGGCACGGAACGCGATTCGGTCAGCGGAACTTTACGATTCGAGTCTGAGCGCTGGGGATTAAATTCATGGAATCCCTGACTCTTTCGGTCATTTCCCCCGGTTTTGTTATTGCAGCCGGAGTCACCCCTGTGGCAGTCTACTGCTTGTGGGTTTTTTGGGAGCCCACCACGACATGTCGGCCAACCGTCAGAAGAAAGGCTCATCCGGAGCCGCAGGGCGGAAGTGGTTGGGGAGTGGGTCGATGGCGTTATCGCGACATGAGCGGACACGACGGAAGGCCGATCTCAACCCGCTCGAAATGATCGAGAAGGTCGTCGCCGCCAACGACTGGCCGTTCGACCGGACCTCCGACCGGGAGATCGCCGTCGAGGTCGCCGGCCGCTGGTGCGACTATCGCATGTTCTTCAGCTGGCGCGAGGATGTCGAGGCGCTGCACTTCACCTGCGCCTACGACGTGCGCATCCCGAGCGAGCGCCACAACGACATCCATGTCCTGCTGGCGCTGATCAACGAGAAGATGTGGCTCGGACACTTCGACCTCTGGACGGACGAGGGCCTGCCGATGTTCCGTCATGCCATCCCCCTGCGCGGCACGACCGGCCTGACGCCCGAGCAGCTCAGCGACCTGGTCGAGGTGGCGATCGCCGAAAGCGAGCGCTTCTACCCAGCCTTCCAGTACGTCGTCTGGGCCGGCAAGACACCCATGGATGCCCTCACCGCCTCGATCCTCGAGACGGTCGGGGAAGCCTGATCTCCATCGACAAAGGACCTTCCGACGCCCCCTCTCGCAAGAAACCAAACAAGCGCTCGATAGCTCGGATCGTCCCCGCGGCGCCGGTCTCCTCAGGCCGGCGCCGCGCCCATTCTGCGGCGCCGCTTTGCCGGCTATAAGCTCGGCCCGATGAATCCCCTCGTCATCCCGTATCCCGAGATCGACCCCGTCCTGGTCCATCTCGGACCGCTTTCGATCCGCTGGTACGCGCTGGCCTACATCGTGGGCCTGGTCATCGGCTGGCAGATCGTCCGACGCCTGTGCGAACGGCCGCCGAAGGTCCTGTCTCCGCTGAAGATCGACGACTTCCTGCTGTGGGCGGCTCTGGGCGTCATCCTGGGCGGCCGGCTGGGCTATGTGCTGTTCTACAAGCCGCTCTTCTATCTCGCGAATCCGCTCGCCATCCTCACGCTGTGGGAGGGCGGCATGTCCTTCCATGGCGGCTTCCTCGGCGTCATCGTCGCCACCATCCTCTTCTCGCGGCGCAACGGCGTCGATCCCTTCATGCTGGGCGACCTGCTGGCGATCGTGTCGCCCATCGGCCTGTTCTTCGGGCGGATCGCGAACTTCATCAACGGCGAGCTGTGGGGCCGCGTCACCGACGCGCCCTGGGCGATGGTTTTCCCGCGCGGCGGGCCGCTGCCGCGCCATCCCAGCCAGCTCTACCAGGCGTTCTTCGAGGGCATCGCCCTGCTGATCGTCATGCTCCTGGTCTGGAAGCTGACCGATGGCCGCCGGCGGCCCGGCCTGCTGACCGGAGTGTTCGCCTTCGGCTATGGCCTCGCCCGCATCGTCGGCGAGCTGTTCCGCGAACCCGACGCCCATCTCGGCTATCTGTGGGGACCCCTCACCATGGGCATGCTGCTGTCCACCCCCGCGCTGGCCGCGGGCGTCTGGCTGATCCTGCGCGCCTACGCCCGGCCCGCCCTGCCGCGATGATCGAGCCGCCATGACCGAGCTCGGCCGGCTGATCGCCCGGCGCATCGCCCTGGCCGGCCCGATCTCGCTGGCGGACTTCATGGCCGAGGCGCTCGGCCATCCGCGCCTCGGCTACTACCGGCGGGCGCTCCCCGTCGGCGCGGCGGGCGACTTCATGACAGCGCCGGAGATCTCGCAGATGTTCGGCGAGCTGGTCGGCGCCTGGCTGGCCGATCGCTGGCTGGCCATGGGTCGGCCCGCGCCCGTGCGGCTGGTGGAGCTCGGCCCCGGACGCGGCACGCTGCTGGTCGACGCGCTGCGCGCCACGCGCGGCGTGGCGGGCTTCCATGCCGCGCTCGACCTCTATCTCGTCGAGATCAACGAGCGCCTGCAGACGCTGCAGGCCGCAGCCCTCGGCGGATTCCGCCCAGCATGGCATGCGCGCTTCGACGACGTGCCCGGAGGGCCGCTGCTGCTGGTCGCCAACGAATTCTTCGATGCTCTGCCGATCCGGCAGTTCGAACGTACGCCGCGCGGCTGGGCCGAACGCATGGTGGGGCTCGCCCAGGAAGGCGACGCGCTGCGGCTCGCCCTGGCGCCGGGCGTGACGCCCTACGCTGCCGCGCTTCCCGACGCCGCGCCCGGGGCGCAGGCCGAGCTTTCACCGGCCGCCCGCGAGATCGCCGCGTCGATCGGCGCCCGGATCGGCCGTCATGGCGGCTGGGCCCTCATCATCGACTACGGCCGCGACGGCCCGCTTGGCAGTTCCCTGCAGGCGGTGCGCGACCATCGCCGCGTCGACATCCTCGACCGCCCGGGCGAGAGCGACCTCAGCGCCCATGTCGACTTCGGCGCCCTGGCGCGGGCCGCCGGGCAGCGCGTCTACGGTCCGGTCGGTCAGGGAGATTTCCTGCGCCGGCTCGGCATCCTGCATCGTGCCGAGGCCCTGAAGGCCCGCGCCGGGCCGGCCGGACGCGATGCCGTCGACGCGGCGTTGGTTCGCTTGATCGGTCCCGAGCAAATGGGCACCCTCTTCCGCGTCCTGGCCGTGGGCGACGACAGAAGCTCCGAGCCGGCCGGCTTCTCAGACATGGACACCCCCTCGCGCGCATGACACAGGCCCTTCCCCAGGCCGCCCTCCAGGCCACCATCCAAGCGCGGGCGCTCGCGGACCTCGACGGCGTCCAGCACCGGTTCTTCACCCGCCAGGGCGGCGTGAGCGAAGGGCTCTACAGCTCGCTCAACTGCGGCTACGGCTCGGACGATCCGCCCGACAACGTGCGCGAGAATCGACGCCGCGCCGCCGCCGCCTTCGGCCTGCAGGAGCCCGACCTGCTCACCGTGCATCAGATCCATTCGACGGACGTGCTGACGGTCGCCGACGTCCGCTGGACCTCGCCGGGCGCCCCCAAGGCCGATGCCCTGGTGACCGACAGGCCCGGGGTCGCCCTGGGCGTGCTGGCTGCCGACTGCGCGCCGGTGCTGTTCGCCGACGCCGCCGCCGGCGTGATCGGCGCGGCGCATGCCGGCTGGAAGGGCGCCCTGGGCGGCGTCGCCGATACCACCATCGCCGCCATGGAGCGCCTGGGCGCCCGCCGCGAACGTATCCGCGCCGTGGTCGGGCCGTGCATCGGCCGCGATTCCTACGAGGTCGGGCCGGAGTTTCCCGCACCCTTCGTGAATCAGGATTCGGCAAACGAGAGGTTCTTCCGCCCCGCCCCGCGCACCGGTCATTTTCTGTTCGATCTTGCCGGATACCTGCTGCACCGTCTCGCCCGCGCCGGCGTGACCGCCGTCGCCACCGGCGATGACACGCTCTCCGGCCGAGACCGCTTCTTCAGCTATCGGCGCAACACGCTGGCCGGCGTGCGTGACTACGGCCGGGGCCTTTCGGCGATCGCGCTGCGGGGATGACGTGCCCTACCTCATCATCCTGGTCTTCCTCTGCCTGCTGGGAGTGATCGCGACATGCGCCATGCTGTGAGGCGCGCGTTGGCGGTCCTGGGCGGGCTGCTGCTGCTCGCCGCGTGCGGACCGACGCCCAGGCCCTTCGAGGCCGACCATGCGACCGTGAGCAAGCGGCGCCAGCTTCAGGACAAGGTCGAGATCGCCGTCGGCGCACCGCGCAACATGCCGCCGGAGATGGGGCAGCGCGTCGCCGCGGCGCTGGCCATGGAGCTGCAGTCCTACGGCATCCTGGCCGCCGTGCAGCCGACCGACGCACCCGTCAAGGTCGACGGAGTCATGAGCACCCGCGACGCCGAGGTCGGCATCGAGATCCAGATCGACTGGCGCATCGAAGGAGCCCCCAAGGGCCAGGAACCCCAGACGAGCCGGACGCGCGCCCGGCCCGAGGACTATGGCGACGCAAGCGAGCGACTGGTCTCGCGCATCGCCCAGCAGGCCGCGCCGCGCGTCGCCACCCTGATCGGCCGGCCGCCGACCTTCCAGGCGCGCTCCCTGGGGCAGGTCGCCGCTGGCATGTCGATACCGGCCGAGCCGCCGCCGGAGGTGACGGCGGCCCTGACCTCGTCCACGGCCTCCGCGGCCACCCCGCCGGCGAAGGCGCAGCCCAAGGAGCCGCAGGTCAAGGTACTGGTGGCGCCCGTCACGGGCGCCCCGTCGGACGGGAACCGACAATTGTACTCCGGCATGCGACGTGCCCTGGGCTCGAGCAAGATCGTGATCGTCGACGCCGGCGGGGAAGACGTCTTCACCGTCGTCGGCACGGTCACGCTGACGCCGATCGACGATCGCACGGGAAGGCTGGTCGTGAAGTGGGTCGTCAAGGATCCCGGCGGCAAGAGCATCGGCGACCTCGAGCAGGCCAATCCGGTCCCGCTGGCGGCGGCGAAGGGATCATGGGCCGGCTTCGGCGACATCGTCGCGACGGCCGCATCCGAAGGCGTCCTCGAACTGCTGGAAAAGGCCATCAACCGGCCGCGCTGACGAGCTGGCACTCGGTCTGAATCGTCTTGTCAGAGGGGGGTGAACCGCTGCTACTGTCCGGCAGCGGCTCGATTCTTGCTCATAAGAACCGCGTCATTGGGAGACAGCAGCTTATGTTCCACCTGAAAAAGACCGTTGCGACCCTCGTGGCCGCCGCCAGCGCGGCAGCCCTGATGGGCGCTGCGCCGACGAATGCGCAGACGCTCAAGGTCGTGATGCACTCGGATGTGAAGATCCTCGATCCGATCTGGACCACGGCCTACATCCAGCGCAATCACGGCTACATGATCTGGGACACCCTCTTCGCGATGGACGAGAAGTTCGAAGTGAAGCCCCAGATGGTCGACAAGTACGACATGTCGGCCGACAAGCTGACCTGGACCTTCACGCTGCGTGACGGGCTGGAATGGCACGACGGCAAGCCCGTCACGGCCGAGGACTGCGTCGCCTCGATCAAGCGCTGGGCCGCCCGCGATTCGATGGGCCAGAAGATGATGGGCTCGGTCGAGGGCTTCGAGGTCGTCGATGCCAAGACCTTCAAGATGAAGATGAAGGAGCCGTACGGCCTGGTGCTGCAGTCGCTCGGCAAGCCGTCGTCGAACGTGCCCTTCATGATGCCGAAGAAGACTGCCGAAACCGATCCGATGCAGCAGATCAAGCTCGAGGACGTCATCGGATCGGGGCCGTTCGTCTTCAAGGCCGACGAGTGGAAGCCGGGCGAGAAGATCGTCTATCTCAAGAACACCAAGTACAAGCCGCGCAGCGAGCCGCCCTCGGGTCTGGCCGGCGGCAAGGTGGTCAAGGTCGACCGGGTGGAATGGATCGCCATGCCCGACGTGCAGACCCAGGTGGCGGCGCTGCAGAGCGGCGAGATCGACATGATCGAATCGCCCGGCCACGACCTGCTGCCGCTGCTCGCCAAGGACAAGAACATCAACCTGTTCAACGGCAACCCGACCGGCAACCAGTACACGTTCCGCTTCAACAGCACGGCCGCGCCGTTCAACAACGACAAGATCAAGCATGCCGTGTTCGTGGCGTTCGCCCAGGAGGACTTCCTGAAGGCCACGATCGGCGATCCGCAGTGGTACAAGGTCTGCAAGGCGCCGTTCGTCTGCGGCACGCCGCTCGCCACCGACGCCGGCATGGCCGACGTCCTGAACGGCAACACCGCGAAGGCCAAGCAGCTCCTGCAGGAGGCGGGCTACGACGGAACGCCGATCGTGCTCATGCACTCGACCGACCTGCAGGTGCTGACGAACCTCGCGCCGGTCGCCAAGTCGTTCCTCGAGCGCGCCGGCTTCAAGGTCGACATGCAGTCCATGGACTGGCAGACGCTGGTCGCCCGCCGCGCCAAGAAGGATCCGCCGGACAAGGGCGGCTGGCACGCCTTCCTCACCTCCTGGGTGGCCGCCGACATCCTGAATCCGGTCATGGCCGGCTTCTTCAACGCCTCGTGCGACAAGGCCATGTTCGGCTGGCCGTGCGATGCGACGATCGAGAAGTATCGGGACCAGTTCGCCAAGGAGACCGATCCCGCCAAGCAGAAGCAGATCGTCGAGGAGCTGCAGAAGTACTGGGTGAACCATCCGACGCATATCAACGTCGGCCAGTGGTATGCGCCCCTGGCGCGCCGCAACAACGTCACCGGCAACCTGACCGCGCCGGCGCCGGTGTTCTGGAACGTCGAGAAGAAGTAGGGCGGTCGCGCGCGGGACCCGTGGGTCCCGCGCGCGCCCATCGATGAAGGCGGAACGGGGGCCGCCTTCTTCCATGGGCGGAAAACCAGCAGAGGGGGCTTGAAATGAAAAGGATGGCGAGACGGACATTCGCCGCGCTCGGCGTAGGTGCCGCGCTGGCGGCCGGCGTTGCGGCGCCGGCCTGGGCGCAAGGCAAGGTCCTGAAGTTCGTGCAGAACGGCAACCTGACGATCCTCGATCCCATCTGGACGACGGCCTACGTCACGCGCAACCACGGCTATTTCATCTACGACACGCTGTTCTCCTCGGACGAGAACAACGCCGTGAAGCCGCAGATGGTCGACAAGTACGAGGTGTCGCCCGACAAGCTCGTCTGGACCTTCACGCTGCGCGATGGCCTCGAGTGGCATGATGGCAAGCCCGTCACCTCGGAGGATTGCATCGCCTCGATCCAGCGTTGGGGCAAGCGCGACGCGATGGGGCTGAAGCTCATGGACTTCGTCAAGGAGTTCAAGGCGGTCGATCCCAAGACCTTCCAGATCGTTCTCAAGGAGCCGTACGGCCTGGTCATCGACTCGCTCGGCAAGCCGTCATCCAACGTGCCCTTCATGATGCCCAAGCGCGTCGCGGAGACCGACGCCTTCAAGCAGATCGACAGCCAGATCGGTTCCGGCCCGTTCATCTACGTCAACGCCGAGTCCAAGCCCGGCGAGAAGCACGTCTACATCAAGAACCCGAAGTACAAGCCGCGCAGCGAGCCCGCTTCTGGACTCGCCGGCGGCAAGGTCGTGAAGGTCGACCGCGTCGAGATCATCGAGATGCCCGACCCGCAGCAGCAGGTGAACGCACTGGTCACCGGCGAGATCGACGTGATCGAGCAGCCGCCGCACGACCTCATCCCGATTCTCAAGAAGGAAAAGAGCGTGCAGCTCGTGGACTGGAATCCCCTGGGACACCAGTTCATCATCCGCTTCAACCATCTCGTGAAGCCTTTCAACGATCCCAAGATCCGCATGGCCGCTCTTCTGGCCATGCGCCAGGAGGATTATCTGAAGGCCACCGTCGGCGAGCCGCAGTACTACAAGGTCTGCTCTGCCGCCTTCGTCTGCGGCACGCCGAACGCCTTCGAGGCGCCTGACGGAATCCTGGTCAAGCCCAACTTCGAGAAGGCCAAGGCGCTGCTCAAGGAAGCGGGCTACGACGGCACGCCGATCGTGCTGATGCAGTCGACGACTCTGCCGGTCCTCACCAACGTGGCGCCGGTGACCAAGCAGCTCCTCGAGCAGGCCGGCTTCAAGGTCGACATGCAGTCGATGGACTGGCAGACGCTGGTGACCCGCCGCACCAAGAAGGATCCGCCGGACAAGGGTGGCTGGAACGTCTTCCACACCTTCTCGGTGGCCGCCGACATCCTCAATCCGATCTCCGATTCGTACATGGTCGCCAACGGCGACAAGGCCTGGTTCGGCTGGCCGACCGATCCGGAGATGGAGAAGCTGCGCGACGCCTACGCCAAGGAGACCGATCCGGCGAAAGCCAAGCAGCTCGCCAAGGCCGTGCAGGACCGCGCGATCGAGACCGCGCAGTACGGCTGGATCGGCCAGTGGTACGGCCCGGGCGCCACCCGCGCCAACGTGACCGGTTGGCTTAAGGCCCCGGTTCCGGTCATGTGGAACGTGGAAAAGAAGTGACATCGGCGCCGCGCGCAGGCGCGGCACCGGTGTCGGCCCGAACGTAGCGGGGGATCCTTGCCGAGCCGCAAGGACCCTTCGCCTCGTACGGGAGGACCAACAGAGGGAAAATGATCGATTTCATCGTCCGTCGGCTGATCGCCATCATCCCCGTGCTCGCGGTGGTGGCGGTGTTCGTCTTCCTCATGCTTCGATTGACGCCGGGTGATCCCGCCGCGGTCATCGCCGGCGACAACGCCACCTCCGACCAGATCGCCGACATCCGCGAGAAGCTCGGCCTGAACGAGCCGATCTGGACGCAGTTCGCCATCTGGATCGGCAATGTGCTGCAGGGCAATTTCGGCGAGAGCTTCTTCTTCAAGAAGACCGTCGCGGAGCTGATCGCGCAGCGCGTCGAGCCGACGCTCGCCCTGGCCGTCTGCACGCTCATCCTGGCCGTCGTCATCGCCGTGCCGCTGGGCGTGCTTGCGGCCTGGCGGCACGGTTCCCTGCTCGACCGCGTCGTGATGGGCTTCGCCGTGCTGGGCTTCTCCGTACCCGTCTTCGTGATCGGCTATTGCCTCATCTACATCTTCGCCATCGAACTGGGCTGGCTGCCCGTGCAGGGCTACACGCGCATCGGCGTCAACTTCGGCCAGTTCGTGGAGCGCATGGTCCTGCCCTCCGTCACCCTGGCCGTGGTCTACATCGCGCTGATCGCCCGCATCACGCGCGCCAGCGTGCTCGAGGTGCTGAACGAGGACTACATCCGCACCGCCCGCGCGAAAGGCCTCTCCAACCGCGTCGTGCTGATGCGCCACGCGCTGCGCAACGCGGCCGTGCCCATCCTCACCGTGATCGGCATCGGCGTCGCGCTGCTGATCGGCGGTGCGGTGGTCACCGAGAGCGTCTTCGGCCTGCCGGGGCTCGGACGGCTCACGGTGGAAGCCGTGCTCAGCCGTGACTTCCCGACCATCCAGACCGTCATCCTCCTCTTCTCCGTGGTGTACGTCGTGATCAACCTGCTGATCGACATCGCCTACACCCTCTTTGACCCGAGGATCCGCTATTGAGCGCGATAACCGAAGAAGCCGTCGATTCCGCTTCGATCGCGGCCGCCTCCACCAAGCGCAAGAGCCTGTGGCTCGTGGCGCTGCGCAATCCCGCCGTGATCTTCGGCGGCGTGATCCTGCTGATCATGCTCGCCATCGCGATCCTGGCGCCGTTCCTGGGGACGGTCGATCCGACCCGCATCGATCCGGCCGCGCGCAACAAGAGACCGGGCACCGAGATCACCATGCGCCTCGACGACGGCAGCACCGTCAAGCGCGTGGCCATCTTCGGCACCGACAGCCTGGGCCGCGACGTCTACAGCCGCGTGATCTACGGGACGCGCGTCTCGCTGGTGATCGGCGTGGCGGTGGCCATCGCCTCGGTGGCGATCGGCCTCGTCATCGGCCTGATCTCCGGCTACATACGCTGGGCCGACAGCATCATCATGCGCATCATGGACGGGCTGATGGCGATCCCGGGCATATTGCTCGCGATCGCCCTCGTGTCGATCTGGCGCGCCGGCCTCATCACCGTCATCTTCGCCATCGTCGTGCCCGACGTGCCGCGCGTGGTGCGGCTGGTGCGTTCGGTGGTGCTGACGGTGCGCGAGGAACCGTATGTCGAGGGCGCCATATCGGTCGGCACGCCGACCTGGACCCTGATGTTCCGCCACATCCTGCCCAACACGGTCGCGCCGCTGATCGTGCAGGGCACCTTCATCGCCGCGTCGGCCATCCTGGCGGAGGCCATCCTGAGCTTCCTGGGCATCGGCATCCCGCCGGAGATCCCGAGCTGGGGGAACATCATGGCCGAGGGGCGCACGCTGTTCCGCGTGTTCCCGCACAACATTCTCTATCCGGCCATCTTCCTCGCCTTGACGGTGCTGGCCATCAACATCATGGGCGACGGCCTGCGCGACACGCTCGACCCGAAGATGAGCAAGAAGGTATGACGCGGAGCGTCATACCCCGAGCGAAGCGAAGCGCGGTCGAGGGGTCTGCTCTCGGCTGCACGGTGTTCATGACAAGGTCCCTCCGCTCCGCGCTGCGCGCTCCGGTCGGGATGACGGGTAATCAGCAATGAGTGAAGTAAAAAAACCGGTCCTGGAAGTCCGCAACCTCAGCGTCGCGCTGCCCAAGGGCGGCGACCGGGCGCATGCCGTCGAGAAGGTAAGCTTCACCGTGAATCGCGGCGAGATCGTCTGCCTGGTGGGCGAATCCGGCTCGGGAAAGTCGGTGATCGCCTTCACCGTCATGGGGCTGCTGGCCAAGGCGCTGAAACCGACCTCCGGCGAGATCCTGCTGGAAGGCGAGAACGTGCTGACGGCCAGCGAGTCGCGCCTGCGCGAGCTGCGCTGCACGCGCATGTCGATGATCTTCCAGGAGCCGATGACGGCCCTCAATCCGGTCATGACCTGCGGCCAGCAGATCGACGAGGTGCTGGAGACCCACACCAAGCTCGACGCCGCCCAGCGCAAGGCCAAGATCCTGGCCATCCTCGAACGCGTGAAGCTACCCGACCCCGAGCGCATCTACGCCTCCTACCCGCACCAGCTCTCGGGCGGCCAGCGCCAGCGCATCATGATCGCCATGGCGCTGGTGCTCGATCCCGTGCTGCTGATCGCGGACGAGCCGACCACCGCGCTCGACGTGACGACGCAGGCGGAGATCCTGAAGCTGATCGCCGAGCTGCAGGCCGGCCAGGGCACCGGCGTGCTGTTCATCACCCATGATTTCGGCGTCGTCGCCGAGATCGCCCATCGCGTCGCCGTGCTGCGCTGGGGCGAGCTGGTGGAGATGGGACCGACCGAGCAGATCCTGTCACGCCCCGCGCAGGGCTACACCCGGATGCTGATCTCGTCGGTGCCGTCGATCCATCCGGTGCATCGCGGCGCGCGCAAGGAAGGCATCACCGTCCTGCGCACCGAGAAGCTCGGCAAGGTCTACAGCAGCGTCGGGTTCTTCCAGAAGGCCCGTGTGGTCAAGGCGGCGGTCGACGTCGACCTCGACATCCGCCGCGGCGAGACGCTGGGCATCGTGGGAGAATCCGGCTCGGGCAAGTCGACGGTGGCGCGCTGCATCGCGCGCCTGATCGATCCCACCGACGGCAAGGTCTTCCTGGGCGACACCGAGATCGCCACCATGCCGGCGAACCGGCTGAGGCCGCACCGCCGCCGCGTGCAGATCGTGTTCCAGGATCCCTACCGGTCGATGAACCCGCGCATCACGGTGGGCGACTTCATCATCGAGGGTCCCATGAATTTCGGGCTCAAGCGCGACGAGGCCATCGCGCGCGCCCGCAAGCTGATGGAGACGGTGCGGCTCGATCCCGACTCGCTCGACCGCTATCCGCACCAGTTCTCGGGCGGCCAGCGCCAGCGCATCTGCATCGCCCGCGCACTGGCCATGGAGCCCGAGCTGCTGATCGCCGACGAGGCGGTCTCGGCGCTGGACGTGTCGGTGCAGAAGCAGGTCCTGGAGCTGCTCGACGAAATCCGCCAGCGGCTGAACCTCGCCGTTCTGTTCATCACCCACGACCTGCGCGTCGCTGCGCAGATCTGCGACTACGTCGCCGTGATGAGCAAGGGCCGCGTGGTCGAGTACGGTTCCGCGGAACAGGTCTTCGGGGCTCCCAAGGACGCCTACACCAAGGCCCTGTTCGCCGCCGCGCCCGGCCGCGAATGGGAGTTCGGCAAGTTCGCGGCCTGACGACCTGTCGGCCTCCCGCTACGATGCCTGATTGAGCCGAAGCAAGGGGGCGTGCTAGGCTGGCGCCACGACCAAGGAAAAGCTTCGAGAAGGCGGCCGATGCCGCGCCTCCCCTGGCGGCACCGGATGAGACGATGACCCGTGTCGAGGGAGGTTCCCATGGCGGACAGCGTCTACAAGGTGGTCGAGCTGGTCGGCACCAGCACGGAATCCTGGGAGAAGGCGGCCCGTGTCGCCGTCGAGCGCGCGGCCAACTCCTTGCGCGACCTGCGCGTCGCGGAGGTCGTCGAGCAGGACCTCGTGGTTGATGAGGGCAAGGTGACGGCCTATCGCACCAAGCTGAAGCTGTCGTTCAAGTACGAAGGCGGCAGCTGAGGGCTTCGGGCAGGCTGGGTCGCCGCTCGCCGGCCGTGGTAGAATTGCCCATGTCCTCCGGCCTGCTCGAAGACGCTTCCTTCAACCAGTCGCCCGCATTCGGCGATGTCGACCTGTTCACGGCCGACCGCCCGCTGGTCGATGCCGCGGTGCGCGCGGGCCTCGACTTTGCAGGCCTCGCCGCCTGCGGCCGCGACTACGGCTCGGCCGAGACGCTCGATCTCGGCCGCATCGCCAACGAGAACCCGCCCAGGCTGCGCACGATGGACGGCAGGGGCAACCGGCTGGATCTGGTCGAATTCCATCCCGCCTATCACGCCCTGATGGCCAAGAGCATTGGTCACGGCATCCATGCCTCGGCGCATGACGGCAGCGACGCAGCCGGGCCGGTCTCGACCCGCGCCGTGCGGCTCTATCTCGCCACCCAGGCCGAAAGCGGGCATATGTGCCCCATCACCATGACGCATGCCTGCATCGGCGCGCTGCGCGCCGAGCCGGCCGTGCTCGGCCGCTGGCTGCCCAGGATCCAGACGCGAACCTACGACCCGCGACCGCTGCCGTGGTGGGAGAAGAAGGGCGTGACGCTGGGCATGGGCATGACCGAGCGGCAGGGCGGCACCGACGTGCGGGCGAACATCACGCAGGCGGCGCCCGCCGGCGACCATGTCGAGATCACCGGGCACAAGTGGTTCATGTCGGCGCCGATGTGCGACGCCTTCCTGGTGCTGGCCCAGTCTCGTCGTGAATCGCCGGAAGGCGGGCTGACCTGCTACCTGATGCCTCGCTACCGGCCGGACGGCAGCCAGAACGCCATCCGCTTCCAGCGCCTGAAGGACAAGCTCGGCAACAAGTCGAACGCCTCCTCGGAAGTCGAGTTCCACGGCGCCTGGGCCGAGCGTATCGGCCCCGAGGGCGGGGGCGTGCGCACCATCATCGAGATGGTGAACCTGACGCGACTCGATTGCGCCATCGCCTCGGCCGGCCAGTCGCGCATCGCCCTCAGCCAGGCGCTGAACCACATCCGCAACCGCTCCGTCTTCCAGCGCCGGCTGGCCGACCAGCCCTCGATGCGCGCGACCGTGGCGGACATGGCGCTTGAGCTCGAGGCGCAGGTGGCACTGGTGTTCCGGCTGTGCCGCGCCTCCGAACGGGCGGCAACGGATGCCGCCGAGGCGGCCTACGTGCGCCTGCTCACGCCCGCCGTGAAGTTCCTGGTCTGCAAGAGCACGCCACAGCTCGTCTACGAATCGCTCGAGTGCCTGGGCGGCAACGGCTACACCGAGGACCTGCCGCTGGCGCGCTACTTCCGCGAATCACCGCTCAACGCCATCTGGGAGGGCTCGGGCAACGTCATGGCGCTCGACGTGCTGCGCGCCGCCGGCCGCAACCCCGACCAGGCGATGGCCACGGTTGGCGCCTTGGCGAAGGCGGCGTCCCAGGCCTTCGATGTGCGGCCGCTGGCCGACACGCTGGCCGCGGTGCTGCGCTCGGGCGACGCCGAACGCAGGGCGCGCTTCCTGTGCGAGGGCCTGGCCAGGATCGCGGCGCTGGCGGCGCTGGCCGAGGCCGGCTCCGGCTTCGCCGCGCTCTACGGCGACACGCGGCTCGGCGGCATCCCCTTCGCGCAGTACGGGGCCGCCGACCTCGGCGGGGCCGAGGCATCGCTGATGGATCGCGCGCTCGCGGCGTAGCGTCGCGCTGGCCGCCGCGCGGCGGGAATGGTTGCGGCCCTTCTGCCGCTCCACCAAGATCGCCGCCCATGAAAAAGATCTTCACCGCGTGTCTCGGTACCGAAACCAACACCTTCGCCGCCATCCCCACCGGCCATCAGCTCTTCGAGGACACCTGCCTGTTCCGCAAGGGCAGCTACGGCAAGAACGTGCCGATGTTCGGCGCGCCGCTCGCCGTGTGGCGCGGCCGCGCCGAAGCCAAGGGCTGGCAGGTCGTCGAGAGCCTGTGCGCCTTCGCCCAGCCCGCCGGCAAGACCGTGAAGAAGGTCTATGAAGGCTTCCGCGACGAGATCATCGCCGATCTCGAGGCAGCGATGCCGGTCGACGGCGTGTTCCTGTCGATGCATGGCGCGATGGTGGCCGAAGGCTACGACGACTGCGAAAGCGACATCCTGGCCCACGTCCGCAAGGTCGTCGGTCCCGACGTACCGGTCGGCGTCGAGCTCGACCTCCATTGCAACATCGGCGAGGGCACGCTGCGCGATGCCACCGCCCTCGTGCTGTTCAAGGAGTATCCCCACGTCGACGTGCCCGAACGGGCCGACGACCTCTTCACCGTCCTCGAGGGCGCGATCGAAGGCCGCACGAAGCCGGTGATGGCCGCCTGGGACTGCCGCATGATCGGCGTGTTCCACACCACGCGCCAGCCGATGCGCGGCTTCGTCGACAAGCTGCAGTCGATGGAGGGCAAGGATGGCGTCCTCTCGCTCTCGGTCGCCCACGGCTTCCCCTGGTCCGACATCAAGGAGATGAGCAGCAAGATCATCGCCATCACCGACGGCGACCGGCCGAAGGCCGAGCGCCTGGCGCGCGAGCTCGGCCAGGAATTCTTCGCCATGCGCGAGGCGACGCAGCCGCCCTATGTCTCGCTCGACGCCGCCATGGCCCGCGTGAGCTCGCACAACCTTCCCAAGCCCATGGTGCTGGCCGACGTCTCGGACAATGCCGGCGGTGGCGCCGCGTCGGATTCGACCTTCATCCTGCAGGCCCTGCTCGACCGCAAGATCAAGGATGCGGCGCTGGGCATGATCTGGGACCCGGGCGCGGTGAAGCTCGCCTTCGAGGTGGGCGAGGGCGCCGAGCTGGACATCCGCCTGGGCGGCAAGCTCGGGCCGCAGTCCGGCCCGCCCGTCGATGCCCGCGCCAAGGTGCTGAAGGTCGAGAAGGACGTCACGATCGAATTCGGCGGCGAGCGCAAGAGCGTCGGCTCGATCGGCGATGCCGTGGCGCTGGAGATCGAGGGCGTGACGGTGATCGTCAACAGCAAGCGCACGCAGTGCCTCAGCCGCGACTGCTTCACCAAGCTCGGCGTCGATCCTTCGACCAAGAAGGTCGTCGTGGTGAAATCCATGCAGCACTTCCACGCCGCCTACGCGCCGATCGCCAGCGAGGTGGTCTACGTCGCCGCGCCGGGCGCGCTGGTGCCCGACTGGGCGCTGCTGCCCTACAAGAAAGCGGACAGGACGCAGTGGCCCTTCGTGGCCAATCCGCACGCCACCTGAAGCACGCTTCCCCGGGTGGCATTCGATTTGCGTCGGGATCCTTCGGGGTCCCGGCGCTGTTGGCCTCATGCCGGCCGGAAGGCATCGGTCGCCCCTCCGCGGAGGAGAGCCAGCATGACCGACGCCATCCCGATCATCGACATCTCGCCCTTCACCGAAGGGACCGACGCCGCGCGACAGGCCGTCGCCAGGGCCGTCGACACTGCCTGCACCGACATCGGCTTCCTGCTGGTCACCGGCCACGGCGTCCCGCCGTCCCTGGTCGAGGACATGCGCCGCGTCTCGGCGGCCTTCTTCGACCGGCCTCTCGAAGAGAAGATGCGTCTCCGTATGCCGCCCGACCGCTATCGCGGCTACATCGCGTTCGGCAACGAGGCGCTGGCCTACAGCCTCGATGAGAAGACGCCGCCGGACTACAAGGAGTCCTTCTCGATCGGCCCGGTCGATGCGCCCGACGACGCCTACCACCGCGCCGCCGCCCCCGCCAATTTCTTCGCCCCCAACATGTGGCCGGAAGGACTGCCCGAGTTCGAGGCGGTCTGGACGGCCTACTACCGCCACATGGAGGGGCTGGCCGGCACCCTGATGCGCATCTTCGCCATGGGACTGGGCATGGACGAGCATTACTTCGATGACAAGATCGACCGGCACATCACGAACTTCAGCATGCTGCACTATCCGCCGCAGCTCGAGGCGCCCCTGCCCGGCCAGCTGCGCGCCGGCGCCCATACGGACTATGGCAGCCTGACGATCGTGAAGCCGGACGGCGCCGAGGGTGGCCTGCAGGTGCATGCCAGGGACGGCGTCTGGCTGGACGTGCCGCACGTCCCGGAGGCGTTCGTCGTGAACCTGGGCGACCTGATGGCCGAATGGACCAACGACCGCTGGGTCTCGACCCTGCACCGGGTCGTCAATCCGTCCCGGTCGGCCGGCGCCGCGGCCCGGCGTTTTTCGATGGCCTTCTTCCATCAGCCCAACTACGACGCCGTCATCGAGTGCCTCCCCACCTGTACCGGCGCCGGCCGGCCGCCGCGCTACACGCGAACGACCTCCGGGGAGCATGTCTGGATGAAGATCACCAAGCATCGCGAGCCGGAGCGGGCCGCGGCGTCGTGACGTCACGGGCCTGTCGTTGCAGGCCGTTTACAGAACCGGGACACATTGGTATGGTCCGCCGCGTCGCGGCCGGGGAAGGCCGTTTTGTCGTTTTGGTTCAACGACTTAACAAGACCCCGCCCGGCTCAGGGGTCCGCGATCGATGAAGATTCTCACCGGCAACAGCAATCGCCCGCTGGCCGAGGCCATTTCCGCCAAGCTGGCACTGCCGCTGGTCAAAGCCAATATCCGGCGTTTTTCGGACAACGAGATCTTCGTCGAGATCCTGGAAAACGTGCGTGGCGAGGACATGTTCGTCATCCAGTCGACGAGCTTTCCGGCCAACGACCATCTCATGGAGCTGCTGATCACCATCGACGCGCTGCGCCGCAGCTCCGCGCGCCGCATCACGGCGGTGGTCCCCTACTACGGCTATGCCCGGCAGGATCGCCGCACCGGCCCGCGTACGCCGATCTCGGCCAAGCTGGTCGCGAACCTGCTGACCCATGCCGGCGCCCACCGGGTCCTGACGCTCGACCTGCATGCGGGACAGATCCAGGGCTTCTTCGACATCCCGGTCGACAATCTCTATGCCGGTCCCGTCTTCAGCAAGGACATCAAGGACACGCTGTCGAACCGCAGCCTGACGGTAGTCTCGCCGGATACCGGCGGTGTGGTGCGCGCCCGTGCGATCGCCAAGCGCATTGACGCCGACCTCGCGATCATCGACAAGCGCCGCGAGCAGGCCGGGGTCAGCGAGGTGATGAACGTCATTGGCGACGTGAAGAGCCGCGACTGCATCCTGATCGACGACATCGTCGATTCCGCGGGCACGCTGTGCAACGCCGCCGTCGCCCTGATGGAACAGGGCGCCAAGTCGGTGTCGGCCTATGTGACCCACGGCGTGCTGTCGGGCGGTGCCGTGGCGCGTGTCGCGGCGTCGCCCCTCGAGAAGCTGGTGATCACCGATTCGATCCAGCCGACCGAGGCGGTCCGCGTGTCGCCCAACGTGCGGCCGCTCAGCATCGCCTCGCTGATGGCGGAGGCGATGAAGCGCATTTCGGAGGAGACCTCGGTTTCGAGCCTCTTCGACTAGGAATTGAGATCCGGCGATGGGCACCCCTGGAGGCCACGCCGCGAGTGAGAGAGAGAGAGCAACCCAAGGAGAAGTTGAAATGGCAGAGACGACGAAGGTCGTCGCGAAGAAGCGGGACCGGGCCGGCAAAGGGGGCGCCCGTTCCAGCCGTCGCGATGGACTGATTCCCGCCGTGATCTACGGCGACAAGCAGGCCCCCATCATGATCGCGGTCGAGCCGAAATCGATCGAGCGCGACGTCCACAAGGAGGGCTTCTTCAATCACCGGCTCAAGATCGATGTCGACGGCACGGAGTATGATGTCCTGCCGCGCGACGTGCAGGTCGATCCGGTGACGGACCGTCCTCTGCATCTCGACTTCCTGCGCATCGGCCCCAATTCGCTGATCACGGTCCAGGTGCCGGTGCATTTCAAGAACGAGATCGCAGCCCCCGGCATCAAGCGCGGCGGCGTTCTCAACGTCGTGCTGCACGAGATCACCGTGCGCACCAATGCCACCAGCATCCCGGAGTATTTCGAGGTCGACCTGACGGGGCTCGAGATCGGTCACTCGATCCACCTCTCATCGCTGGCAATTCCCGAGGGCGTACGCGTCATCACCCGCGACAAGAACGCCACGGTGGCCTCGATCGCCGCTCCGACGGTCGTCCGCGAAGCGGCCGCTTCGCCGGAGGCGGCAGCCGAAGGGGCCGCGCCGGCAGCGGGTGCCGCTCCGGCCGCAGCTGCGGCGCCGGCCAAGAAGTAGGCGGCGGCGCTTCGCTCCGTCGGTTCCATGCTTCTGCTGGTCGGCCTCGGCAATCCCGGGCCACGCTACGCGGGCAACCGGCACAATGTGGGATTCATGGCGGTGGACGAGATCGTCCGCCGCCGTGTCTTCTCGGCATGGCGTCAGCGTTTCAACGGCGAGGTGGCGGAAGGCCACCTCGCCGGCGAACGCACGCTGGTCCTGAAGCCCATGACCTTCATGAACGAATCGAGTCGCGCCGTCGGTGAGGCGGTGCGCTTCCTGAAGGTCCCGCTCGACCGGCTGGTCGTGTTCCACGACGAGCTCGACCTTGCCCCCGGGCGGGTGCGGATGAAGAAAGGCGGCGGTGCCGGCGGCCATAACGGCCTGCGCGACATCGACGCCCATGTCGGGAACGGCTACCGGCGCGTGCGCATCGGCATCGGCCATCCCGGGCACAAGGACCTGGTGCTGGGCTGGGTGCTGCGCGACTTCGCGCCGGAGGAGCGCGATCCCGCGGACGGATGGCTGCCCAGGGTGCTGGGCGCGCTGGCCGAGGAATCCGCGCTTCTGGTCGAGGGCAATGCCAAGACCGACGAACGCTACATGAGCCGGGTGGCGCATCTCGCGCCTCCTCCGAAACCTCCGGTCGAGGAATCGAAAGCGTAAGAGATGGGTTTCAACTGCGGAATCGTCGGCCTGCCCAATGTCGGCAAGTCGACCTTGTTCAATGCCCTGACCGCCACCCAGGCGGCCCAGGCGGCCAACTATCCGTTCTGCACCATCGAGCCCAACGTCGGGCGCGTCGCCGTTCCCGATCCGCGGCTCGAGAAGCTCGCGGCGATCGCCGGTTCGGCCAAGATCATCAACACGCAGCTCGAATTCGTCGACATCGCCGGCCTGGTGAAAGGCGCGTCCAAGGGCGAGGGCCTCGGCAACCAGTTCCTGGGGAACATCCGCGAGGTCGACGCCATCGCCCATGTGCTGCGCTGCTTCGAGGACGGCGACGTCACGCACGTCTCGGGGAGCGTCGATCCCGTGCGCGACGCCGAGATCGTGGAGACCGAGCTGATGCTGGCCGACCTCGACAGCCTGGAGAAGCGGCTGCCCAACCTCGAGAAGCGCGCCAAGGGCGGCGACAAGGAGGCGGCGGCCGAGCTGCCCGTGGTCCGCAAGGCGCTGGACGCGCTGCGCGCCGGCAAGGCCGCCCGCGAGGCCGAGCTGACCGCCGAGGAACTGCCGGTCTTCCGGCGCCTGCAGCTCATCACGGCCAAGCCGATGATGTACGTGCTGAACGTCGAGGAAGCGTCGGCGGCCACGGGCAACGCCCACAGCGCGAAGGCGGCGGAGTATGCGAAGTCGCGCGGCATCCCCTCGGTCGTCATCTCCGCGGCGATCGAAGCCGAGGTCGCCCAGCTGCCGCCCGAGGACCAGACCGAGTACCTGGCCTCGCTCGGCCTGGAGGAGACCGGACTCGCCCGCGTGGTGCGGGCGGGCTACGCCCTGCTCGACCTCGTGACCTTCTTCACCGTCGGCCCCAAGGAGGCGCGCGCCTGGACGGTGCGCCGCGATGCCAGGGCGCCCGAGGCCGCCGGTGCCATCCATACCGATTTCGAGAAGGGTTTCATCCGCGCCGAGACCATCGCGTTCGACGACTATGTCGCGCTGAACGGCGAGGCCGGCGCCCGCGACGCCGGCAAGCTGCGGCTGGAGGGCAAGGACTACGCCGTCAGGGACGGCGACGTCTTCCATTTCCGCTTCAATGTTTAGGATGCACCGAACTCGCCCCCTTGCCGAGACTTAGTCCAGGAAGCGACCTTGACTCTCCCGTAAGGGGAGGCGGTAGGGTCCCCTACCATGTTCAGGATCGGTGAATTCGCCCGCCGCGGCCGCGTTTCGGTGAAGGCGCTGCGCCACTACGAGGCTGTCGGGCTCCTGAAACCCGACCGTGTCGACCCGGCGACGGGCTACCGCTACTACGCCGCTGCCAAGCTGGACGACCTGCACCGCCTGATGGTGCTGAGGGCGCTCGGTTTGCCGCTTCGGCGCATCCGTCAGATTCTGCAGGACGATCCCTCTCCCGAGCGCATGCGCCGGCTTCTCGACGAACGCCGGGCCACGCTAGCGCGACGCATCGATGCCGAGCAGGCCCAACTCGCCGCCATTGAGGCACGCATTCGCCATCTGGAAAGCCGCTCGCCTGCCTATGACGTGGTAGTGCGAGATGTGCCCGCAGCCTTCGTCGCCAGCCTGCGCCGGGTTGTGCCCGAGTACGGTGCCATCGACATGCTGCTCGGCGAGATCGCACGTTCATTGCCAGCCGGCGTGAGGGTTACCGGCCACGGAGCAGTCTGGCATCACTGCGCGCCTCATAAGCGCGAAATAGACTGCGAAGCCCTCGTTCTCCTCGATCGGCCGGCCGCCGCCATCGCTCCTCTTCAGGTCTACCGATTGCCGGCCTGCCGTGCCGCCTGCATCGTCCATCCAAGCGATGAGGAAGACGTCTGGGCCGCAAAGCGCGCCGTACATGCGGAGGCGGCCTGCCAGCGATTGGAACTCGCGGGCGCCATTCGCGAACGCTACTTCTCCAGCGCCGGCGACGAGCGCTTCGATCTCACCGAGATCCAATTCCCTCTGCGCAATCCGGGAGTCCAGACATGACTGTCACTCTTTCCAATCCAAAAGGCCTGCCGCCGCCGACCGGCTATTCGCAGGTCGCCGAGGTGACCAGGGGAAAGATCGTGCTGATCGCGGGACAGGTGGCCCACGATGCGGCGGGCACCCTCGTGGGCGCGAACGACTTCGGCGCCCAGGTCGAACAGATCTTCAAGAACCTCGATGCCGCGGTGCGAGCTGCCGGGGGCACGTTCAAGGATATCGTAAAGATCAACAACTACTGCGTCGCCTCGGTCGACCCCGCCGAGATAGCGACCTATCGGAAGATCCGCGACCGCTATTTCGATATGGCGGCCCCTCCTACCAGCACCTTCATCTATGTCAGCCGCCTTGTCCGGCCGGATTGGCTTTTCGAAATCGACGCCATGGCCGTGATAGACCGGGATGACGATGGCCCTGCCGGCCGCCGGCCGTCCTGAAATCGACGGGTGTCGCGGGTAGGCCCACGAAATCGGCCTCTGCGTGAGATCCACAGCGCCGGCTGGCTCATTCGAGCCAACCGGCGAAATCTCTCGTGAGCATCGCGATCCGAACCGGGCTTCAGCTGCCGATCGGCCCGCCGCCCTTCTTGGTGATGGCGATGACCGACGGACGCGGCGGCATGCCCTCCTGGAAATCCGGCCAGCGCGTCGAGGGCTTCTCGAAGGTCGATCCGGCGTCCTCTCCGGGATGCTGGATGGCGAGGAACACCGTCGAATCGTCCGGCGTCACGAGGGGGCCACAGACCTCCGCGCCGGCCGGTGCCTGGAAGAAGCAGCGCGTCAGACCCTTGCCGTATCCCGTCGTATCCGCGCCATAGAGCCCGTCTGCGATGCCGGCCGCCGTCGGTGCGCCGTCGGTCGCGATCCAGATCCGGCCCTTGCTGTCGAAGGTGCAATTGTCCACGCAGGAGAGCCAGCCGTTCTCGGACACCTGTCGATGGTAGCGCGCGCCCGGATCGATGCCGGGGCGGCCCCCCACCAGGAAGATCGACCAGCCCCCTTCGGTCGAGGCGTGGTCGCCATCCTTTGGCGCGATCTCGATGACATGGCCATGGGCATTGCGCGCCAGGGGATTGGCGCGGTTCACCTGTTGCTCGGTGCGCCGCGTGTTGTTGGTCAGCATGACGTAGACACGCCCGGTTGCCGGATTGGTCTCGATGTCCTCCGGCCGGTCCATCGGCGTCGCCTTGAGAAGATCGGCGGCCATGCGGGCATAGATCACGACGTCGGCCTGGCTGGCGAAGCCGTTCTCCGCCGTCAGTGGACCCTGGCCCTGCACGAGCGGCAGCCACTCGACCTTGCCGTCGTCGTTGAAGCGCGCGACGTAGAGCGTGCCCTCGTCCAGCAGATCCTTGTTCGCGGCGCGATCGCTGGGATTCCACGGCCGCGCCGTCACGAACTTGTAGACATAGTCGAAGCGTTCGTCGTCGCCGGTGTAGAACACCACGCGGCCGTCCTTGGCCAGCGCGTAGGTGCAGCCCTCATGCTTGAAGCGGCCCAGCGCCGTGCGCTTCACCGGCGTCGAGGACGGGTCGTACGGGTCGATCTCGACCACCCATCCGAAGCGGTTCGGCTCGTTCGGCTCCTTCTCGACGTTGAAGCGGTCGATATGCTGCGCCCACGCATACCAGGTCGCCTTCGACACGCCGTAGCGCTTGTACGCCTTGGCGTCCGGCATCTTCTCCGCGTCGCCGCCGAAATAGCCGTTGAAGTTCTCCTCGCAGGTCAGCCACGTACCCCAGGGCGTCGAGCCGCCGGCGCAGTTGTTCAGCATGCCGAGGACCTTGCGGCCCGTCGGGTCGGCCGATGTCTTGAGCTTGTCGTGTCCTGCGGCGGGGCCTGACACGTCCATGGGTGACGTGCCCGTGATGCGGCGGGCATGCTTGGACCCGGGCACGACCTTCCATGTGCCGTTGTCGCGCACGATCTCGATCACCGAACCGCCATGTGCGGCCATCTCGACCTCGACCTGCGGCTTGGACGCCTTGAGGTTGACGTTCCGTCCCGCCCCCAGCCCAGCGAACATCAGGCCGGGATCGGTGTACTCGTGATTGACGACCATCAGGAAGCGGTCGCCCGCCTTGCTGCCGGCGGGCAGCGGATGCAGGCCGATGAAGTCGCAGTTGTAACCGAACTGCTTCTCCTGCGCCGCGACGGTCAAGTTGTTCGGATCGAAAGCCGGTGCATCGGGGGCCACCGGATCGCCCCAGCGGATCAGAACCTGCGCCTCGTAGCCCTCGGGAACGTGATGTGTCCCGTCCAGACCGTGCGGCACTTCCCGGAAGGTGAGGCTCGACGGGCCGGTCGTCTGGGCGAGCGCGGTGCTCCCCAGAAGGTCGGCGGTCAGGGCGGCCGCGCCGGCGCCGGCCAGGCCGCGCAACGCCGCGCGCCGTCCGAGGCGGCGCTCGATCAGCTCGCCCATCGTCGTTTCGGCGCTTCGATTTGAGCCGATGTCTTCCGGATCGACGGGTCCGAGGCTGCGCGGGTCCATCCCAAGTCTCCTGTGGAGGTTTTGTCGTCGCGTACTCCTATGCGGCGATGGCGTCATTACGGAATGATTGCATATCCATGACAGATCGGATGTGACCCGGCAGCGATCCACAGACGCCGTCGCCAAACCGTAGCGTCGCACCGCTAGCACCGCGCCGTCGAATGACATGGGAGACGATATGCGTAGACAGCCCTTCCTGATGGTAGCGGCGACAGGCCTCGTGCTGGCGACTTCCGCGACCGCCCAGACCAAGTATCCTGCGGTGCTCGAAGGCCAGGCGGTGCTGCCGGCCCTCACCCTCGTGCAGCCGCCGGCCGACGCGCCGCAGGATCTGCAGATTTCGGGCCGCTATGCCGGGCCGCCCGGCAAGAGGATCGATGCCCCGGAAAGCGTTGCCGGCACTTCCGCCCTTTCGGACAAGTCCGCCCCGCGGCCGACCGGCCTCAGCCTGCCGTTCAAGGGCCAGCCAGTGCAGGGCTTCTCGGGCATCAAGAACCTGGGCGACGGCACCTTCCTGACGCTGAGCGACAACGGCTTCGGCAACAAGGCGAACTCGCCCGACGCCATGCTGATGTTCCACATCGTCAAGCCGGACTGGAAGACCGGCGCCGTCGAGCTGGTCTCGACCGGCTTCCTCAACGACCCCGACCGCAAGGTACCGTTCCGCATCGTCAACGAGAACACGCCCCGGCGCTATCTCACGGGCTCCGACTTCGACATCGAATCGATCCAGCCGATCGGCGAGGCCCTGTGGTTCGGCGACGAGTTCGGTCCGTACCTGATCAAGACCGATCGCACCGGCAAGGTGCTGGCGGTCTATGACACCGTGGTGGACGGCAAGGTCGTGCGCTCGCCCGACAATCCTGGCCTCGCCTTGCCGGCGGCGCCTGGACCGGTGAAGTTCGAGGCCCGGCGCAGCAAGGGCTTCGAGGGCATGGCCGTGTCGCCCGACGGCAAGTTCCTCTACCCCCTGCTCGAAGGGCCGCTGCTGGTCGGCGACAAGGGCGAGCCCGAAGCCAAGGACGGCAAGCGCTTCCTGCGCATCCTCGAGTTCGACGTCGACAAGGGCGCCTACACGGGCAAGAGCTGGAAGTACGCGCTCGAACAGCCGAACAATGCGATCGGCGACTTCAACCTGATCGATGCCAGCACGGGCCTGATCATCGAGCGTGACGACACCGAGGGCGACGCGGCCTTCGCCTGCGCGGCCAACGCGATCAAGGTCGATTGCTTCAACGTGCCGGCCAAGTTCAAGCGCATCTACAAGATCGACTTCTCCCAGGCGGACGCCGACGGCTTCGTCAAGAAGGTCGGCTACATCGATCTCATGGACATCGACGATCCGCAGAAGGTCGCCCGCCAGGGTGGCAAGGACGGCAAGCTCACCTTCCCGTTCTTCACGATCGAGAACGTCGATCTCGTCGACGGCGAGCGAATCATCGTGGGCAACGACAACAACCTGCCCTTCTCGTCGGGCCGCGCACTGGGCAAATCGGACGACAACGAGCTGATCCTGCTCAAGGTGACGGACCTGTTGAAGGCGAAGTAGGGTCCTTACCTTAGGTTGTAATTCTGAACGGAATATCCCCACTTTCGCCTTGATTGGGATGGTAGGTTCATGGATCGCGGAAACGATCCATGAACTTCCCTTCCATTTCCATCAAGAACGTCGCTGCCCTGCGTGTCGTCATCGGTCTGGCGCAGGGCGCAGTCCTGTACGGCCTTTATCCACGGGAAGGCGGCACGTCCGGCTCGGCACAGTCGGCGCTGACTCAAGCCCTGCCGGCGGCGGCAGGAAACCCGGCGCTGCTCGACGCCCTGGCGACGGTGACGGCCTACGTCCCGCTCATCGCCGTCGTGGGCATCGGCAACCTTCGTTGGCGCCCCCTGCTGCTCTGGCTCGTTGCATCGGCCCTGCTATGCGGCTGGGTCGGCTACGATGCCGACGCTTCCCGTCGCGGCGGCGAGATGCTGCCTTACGGCCTGTGGGCCAGCGCTGCGGTGCCGATGCTGCTGTTCATCGCCAATGCGCTCGTCGTGGGCGGTGCTCTCGACCGGCGGCCGATCGCCACTTTCCGCACCTATTTCGACGTCGCCTGGAAGCAGGCCACGCAGGCGGCGATCGTGCTGGTGTTCGTCGGTCTATTCTGGTCGGTGCTCTGGTTGGGCGCGATGCTGTTTCGCGCCATCCGGATCGAGTTCGTCGCCGACCTGCTCGTGCAAGGCTGGTTCTGGATTCCCGCGACCACGGGTGCCGTTGCCGCCTCCCTGCACCTGACCGATGCGCAGACGGTCCTGATGCGTGCGGTGCGCACGCTCCTGCTGAACACGCTGGCTTGGCTGTTGCCGTTGCTGGTGCTGATCGGATCGGGTTTCCTGGTCGCCCTGCCTTTCACGGGACTTGCTCCCCTTTGGGCGACCGGCGCCGGGACAGCCGGTCTCCTGAGCGCCAGCGCGGCCCTGATCCTGCTGATCAACAGCCACTATCAGGACGGCGGGGCTCGGGGCGAGCGCGTTCGCCTGCTTGTCGTCGCAAGATTCGTGGGCGCCCTCCTGCTGGGCCCCCTGGTCGCACTTGCCGCGATGGGACTGGGGCTGCGCATCGACCAGCACGGGCTGACGCCCGTGCGCGTGCTCGCGCTGGCAGTCCTCGCCGTTCTCGCCTGCCATGCCGCCGGCTACGCCCTTGCCGCCATCCGCTCGGGCCTGGTGCTCCGCGGCCTGCCGGCCACCAATATCGTGTCGGCCCTCGTCGCCGTCGCGCTGATGCTGGCCATGCTGACGCCGACCGCCGATCCGGCCCGCATGTCGGTGGCCAGCCAGGTGGCGCGTCTCGAAAGCGGACGCATCGCGGCCGACGCGTTCGACTATGATTTCCTGCGACGGCGGAGCGGCCGGTATGGCAAGCGGGCTTTCGAGCATCTCCGGCAGAACCCGGGAGGACCGAACGCAGCCCAGATCGTCGCGGCGATCGCACGCCTGCCCGAGGAGGGCAGCGTGCGACCGAGTCCCGCGACGGCGACGGCGGCCAGCCGCAGGGTCGGTATCAAGGTGCTGTATCCGGAAGGGGCCAGCCTGCCCGACGACTTCCTGGCGACGGACTGGAACGCTCCTCAGGCTTCGGGATGGCGTCCCCTCTGCCTCAAGCGCGCCGGCGTGGCCTGCGAGGCGTTCATGCTCGATCTCACCGGCAGCGATGAAGCGGAGGTCGTCATCTGGGATTCGGCAAGCGCCACCGTTTTCAGCAAGGACGCGGCCGGACGCTGGTCGGGCGTCGGATCATTGGAGAACGTCCGCTGCCGCGGCGTCACCGACGCGATCGGCGCCGGAAGGCTCGAGGTTGTGCCGTCACGCCACAGGGAAGTGCTGGTCGGCGATGCAAGGCTGACGTTCCGGCCCGATTGCCCGAGGCCATAAGGGCGCAAGGGCAAGAGGCCCCTCCGTCACGTCGAAGGCAAGACCCGCGTCATCCACGCCGCGGTCGCCTGCGCATCCTGGCTGTCGCTGGCCTCGAGCTTCGCGATGACGCGCCGACGGTCTTCCAGGTCGCGGTTCTGGCTGAGCTTGAGCTTGGTTTCGACACGCGACAGGGGCATGCGGAACGCCACGATACCGCGCGTCTGCGCCTCGGCGTTGCCCGGCGGCAGCCGTTCGAGGTTCCAGGATCCCGGCGCAGTGCCTTCATAGGCTGCGGCCAGCGCCGTCAGCACCTCCAGAGCATCTCCGGTGTCCTCGATGATCTGCGGCCGGCCATAGGCATGGACGGTCACGTAGTTCCACGTCGGCACCTTGGGTCCAGGCGCATACCAGGTCGGCGAGACATAGGCGTGCGGCCCCCAGAACAGCGCCAGCGATTCCGCGGGGCCGGCAAACAGCTTCCAGTGACCGTTGGCGCGGGCCATGTGGCCGATCAGCGAGCCGTGCTCGGTGCCGTCGTCCTGCCACAGCAGGGAAAGGTGCGTGGCGAGCGGCGCGCCTTGCCCGTCCGCGGTCATCAGCAGCGCCCAGCTATGGGCCTGCATGATCTCGCGGCCGGCAGGCTCGCTGCCCTCGAAGTGCTTGGGGATGTACATGGCACGCCTTCGGCGGTGGCTGGGCGCAAGGGTTGAACGGCGGGGAATTACCATGTCCAATGCCGGCCGCAATCTGGAGGTTTTCTCATGGGTGAGGATATTCGTCTTAAGTCCAAGGCCGGCGAGATCGGCGCCTATCTGGCCACGCCGAAGGGCTCGCCTAAGGGCGGCATCGTCGTCATCCAGGAGATCTTCGGGGTCAATCGCCACATCCGGGCGGTGACCGACCAGTTCGCAGCCGACGGCTACATGGCGCTGGCGCCACGCTTCTTCGACCATATCCGGACCGGCATCGAGCTCGGCTACAGGCCCGACACCATTGCGGAAGGCGTCAAGCTGGTGACGGAGCTCGGGTTCGACAAGGCGGTGCAGGACGTCGCGGCGGCGATCGAGGAGCTGAAGCGCCGCGGCGCCGGCAAGGTCGGCGTCACCGGCTTCTGCTGGGGCGGCACCATCACCTGGCTGGCCGCCACGCGGCTGAAGCCCGATGCGGCGGTCGCCTACTATGGCGGCGGCATCTACGGCACCAAGAACGAGAAGCCGACCGTGCCGACCATGATGCATTTCGGCGACAAGGACATGCACATCCCGATGGCGCACGTGAACGAGCTGCGTTCGCTCCATCCCGAAGTCACGATCTACGACTATCCGGCCGACCACGGCTTCCATTGCGACGAGCGCGGCAGCTACGACGCGGCGGCCTCCAGGCAGGCGATGGCGCGCACCCTGGAGTTCTTCGGCAAACACCTTGGCTAGCAAGCCCGCCAGGAAGGCCTTCACGCCAGAGGCGCGCGGTCCCCTGAACGGGGTCCGCGTCATCGACCTGTCGCGTCTCGTCGCCGGCAACGTCCTGACCCTGCAGCTTGCCGACTTCGGCGCCGAGGTCATCAAGGTCGAACCGCCTGAGGGCGACACGCTACGCTCCTGGCGGGTCAAGGGGGTGGAAACCGCCTGGAAGGTCTACAGCCGCAACAAGAAGAGCGTGGCGCTCGACCTGCGGTCGGACGCCGGTCGCGCCATCGTGCGCGAACTCGCCCGGTCGGCGCAGGTGCTGGTCGAGAGTTTCCGCCCCGGCGTGCTCGAGGATATGGGGCTTGCCCCGGCGGAGCTGCACGCCATCAACCCCAAGCTCGTCATCGTGCGCATCTCGGGCTGGGGGCAGGACGGACGCTATCGGCACAAGCCGGGCTTCGGCACCCTGATCGAGGGCTATAGCGGCTTCGCCTCGATGAACGGCTTCGCCGACCGCGAACCGGTGCTGCCGCCGATGTATCTCGCCGACGCCATGGCCGCGCTCTACGGCTATGGCGCCGTGATGGTCGCCCTGCGCGAGGTCGAGGTGAACGGCGGCCAGGGCCAGGTGCTCGACCTGCCGCTGTTCGATCCGCTCTTTTCCGTGCTCGGCCCGCAGGCCGCGAACCACAAGCTGACCGGCGAGGTCAAGGAACGCACCGGCAGCCGGTCGACCAACGCCGCCCCCCGCAACGTCTACCAGACGAGCGACGGCCACTGGGTCTGCCTGTCAGCCTCGACGCAGGGCATGGCGGAGCGCGTGCTCGCCAAGATCGGGCGGCCGGATCTGATCGGGGATCCCCGCTTCGCCACCAACATCGAGCGCGTGCGCAACGGCGAGGAGCTAGACCGCATCATCGGCGGCTTCATCGCCCAGCGCGATCTTGCGGCCAACCTCGCGTATTTCGACGAAGCGGGCGTCACGATCGGACCAGTGTACGACATCGCGCAGATCGTGCAGGACGACTACGTGCTGGAGCGCGAGGCGCTGATCGAGATCGACGACGCCGAGATGGGCGCGCTCCCGACCCATCCCGTCGTTCCCCGACTGTCGGGCACGCCCGGCGCGCTGCGCGCCGCGGCCCCCACCCTGGGCGAACACAACGAGGCGCTGCTGCAGCCGCTCCTCGGCGCGGCGGAGTACGACAAGCTTTGCCGGTCCGGCGCAATCTTCCGGGGAAAGAAGAAATAGCGTGAACCGACCCGTGCCGCCGGTCTGGCGCTCGATCCTCTACGTGCCGGGCAACGTTCCCCGGTTCATCGACAAGGCCCACGAACGCGGTGCCGACTGCGTCCTGGTGGACCTGGAAGACAGCGTGACGCCGGCCGAGAAGCCCGCCGCGCGGGCCATGCTGCCCGAGACGATGGCGAAGGTTGTCCGCGGGGGCGCAGATGTGGCCGTGCGCATCAACCGGCCGCTGCGGCTGGCCATCCCCGACATCGAAGCGGCGGTGCGGCCAGGCCTTTCGGCCCTGTTCATCACGAAGACGGAAGGCGTGCAGCACCTGCGTCTGCTCGACGAGGCGGTCGGCGACCTCGAGCGCGAACGCGGCCTGCCCGTGGGCAGCATAGGCTTCGCCGCCATGATCGAGCATCCCCGTGCCCTGGCCGAACTCAACGACATCGCCGAGCGCGGCCCGCGCGTCATCGCGATGATGCTGGGCGGCGAGGACTTTGCGCTGGAAACCGGGTCGGTCCCCGGAGACGAGACGCTCGAACTGCCCAAGCGCCTGGTCGCCTTCGCGGCCCAGGCGCAGGGTATCCCGATGATCGGCATACTGGGCACCGTGGCCGACTACACCGACCCCAACGCCTATCGCAAGAGCGCCCAGCGCGCCCGGCGCTTCGGATTCTCCGGCGGCACCTGCGTCCATCCAGGCCTGGTGCAGGCCCTCAACGAGGCCTTCACGCCGCCCGCCGACGAGGTCGCTCTCGCCCGGCGCATCATTGCCGCCGACAGCGAGGCCGCTGCCCAGGGCCGCGGATCTTTCACCGTCGACGGCAAGATGATCGACGTGCCGGTCGTCGATCGCGCCCGCCGCCTCATCGCACGGCACGACGCGATCGAACGCCGTCTCGCGAAGCGCTAAGCCTCGACCGGCTCGCGGGCCGGCTCGGTCTGCGCCTCGGGCTCCGCGAGCCCCAACTCCGCCGTGAGATCGCGCGGCAGCAGCTGCGCGGTGACACCGAGATTCAGGCTCTGCAGCAGAACCTCCCGACCGCTGGCGAAGCGGACGGCGTCGCGGTGGGCATGCCCGATGACGGCGAGACGGACCATGACGGCCTCCTCCGCCGGGCCGATCGCAAAGGCGCGCTGGACAGTCTCGCTGATGCCCTGGATCTGCAGCCGGGCGCCCGCCGGCATGCAGACGGCCGTCTCGCAGTCGCCTGCGGCGACGAAGCCCATGGTGCCGCTAGGGAAGCGGTTCAGGGCGTACTCCTCCCCGCGAACCGCGGGCCGTGAACGATAGAGTTCGAGTGAGTAATCACACATGACGTCCTCCATGCATGGGGAACGTCAGACCAACGCCGCTGGCGGGCGGTGGTCACACCGCCCGACAAAATCTTCTCGGCACCGGCTCAGTGCTTGTCGGACCAGACCGCTCGCTTGACCGCATACATCATGCCGGCCAGAGCCAGCAGGAAGAGGATGACGCGAATGCCCGTGCGCTTGCGGTCCTCGAGGTGGGGCTCCGACGCCCACGCGAGGAACTCGGTGACGTCGTGCGCCTCCTGGTCCAGGGTGGCCTTGGTGCCGTCGGCATACTGCACCTTGTCGTCGCTGAGCGGCGGGGCCATGCCGATCTTGTGGCCCGGGAAGTACTTGTTGAAATTGTCGTCCTTGGAGACGTCGAACGCCTTGATCTGCTCGGGCTTCAGCTGGTCGTACGGCACATAGCCGGTCAGCAGGCCATAGATGTAGTTGGGTCCGCCGGCGCGCGCCTTCACGATGACGCTGAGATCCGGTGGCGCCTTGCCGTTGTTGGCCGCCGCGGCCGCCAAGGCGTTGGGGAACGGCTTCTTGAAGTGATCCGACAGCTTGGCCGGCCGTTCGATCGGCTGGCCTTCGTCGCTGAGGTCCGGGACCTGGATGTCCTTGATGAGGTCCTTGACCTGGTTCTCGGTGAGGCCGAGCTCCATCAGGTTGCGGTAGTAGAGCAGCGACATGGAGTGGCAGGCCGCACAGACCTCGGCATAGACCTGATAGCCGCGCTGGGCAGCGGCGCGGTCGTAGGTGCCGAACGGTCCCTGAAAATGCCATTCGCGCTTCGGCAGCGGGTACTCGTTGTCGAAGTTCGAGACGCTCTCCGCCGCGACGCCCAGGGCGCCGGCGCACAGGGCGGCCGCAGCGACGGCAGCCGAGACGTAGTACTTGCGCATGGTCCTTAGCCCGCCTTCTTGAGCACCGCGTCGGCAATGCTGGGCGGCAACGGCGACGGCCGTTCGATCTTGCCCAGGATCGGCAACAGGATCAGGAAATGGAAGAAGTAGTAGATCGTCCCGATCTGGGAGAGCGGCACCCAGAAGCCCTCCGGCGGATGGGCGCCGCAGAAGCCCAGCACGATCACGTCCACCACCAGGAGGAGGACGAACCACTTGTAGATCGGCCGGAAGGTCGCCGAGCGCACCCGCGAAGTGTCGAGCCAGGGCAGGATGAACAGCACGCCGATGGCCCCGAACATCGCGATCACGCCGCCCAGCTTGTCGGGCACCGCGCGCAGGATGGCGTAGAACGGCAGGAAGTACCATTCCGGCACGATGTGCTCGGGCGTCACCAGCGGGTTGGCTGGGATGTAGTTGTCGGGATGGCCCATGTAGTCGGGCGCGAAGAAGACGAACCCGGCATAGATGATCAGGAACACGACGACGCCGAAGCCGTCCTTCATCGTGTAGTAGGGGTGGAAGGGGACGGTGTCCTGCGGCCCCTTCGGATCGATACCGAGCGGATTGTTCGAGCCGTGGATGTGAAGCGCCACGACGTGCAGCGCGACCACCGCCACGATGACGAACGGCAGCAGGTAGTGGAAGGCGAAGAAGCGGTTGAGCGTCGCGTTGTCGACCGAGAAGCCGCCCCACAGCCAGTCGACGATCGACTGGCCGACCACCGGGATCGCCGAGAACAGGTTGGTGATGACGGTGGCGCCCCAGAAGCTCATCTGGCCCCAGGGCAGCACGTAGCCCATGAAGGCCGTGGCCATCATCAGCAGGAAGATCACCACGCCCAGGATCCACAGCAGCTCGCGCGGCGCCTTGTAGGAGCCGTAGTACAGGCCGCGGAAGATGTGGATGTAGACGGCGATGAAGAAGAACGACGCGCCGTTCATGTGCAGGTCGCGGATCAGCCAGCCCTGCGGCACGTCGCGGTCGATGCGCTCGACCGCATCGAAGGCCATCAGCACGTTGGGCTGATAGTTGGTCGCCAGCACCACGCCCGTCGCGATCATCAGCACCAGCATCACGGTGGCGATCGCGCCGAAATTCCAGAAGTAGTTGAAGTTCCGCGGCGTCGGGAAGGTGTGATATTCCTTCTCGAGGTACGAGAACACCGGCAGCCGGTGATCGATCCAGGCGATCACCTTGTTGTTGAAGACCGGCGGCGTGCCGTGGGACGTGGCCATTCTGCGAGCTCCCAAGCAATCCTGAGGCGAGCGATCCGATGAAGCCGACCGGGACCGGTCAGCCGATCTTCACGAGGGTGTCGGACGTGAAAAGGTAGGGCGGGATGACGAGATTCGTCGGCGCCGGCCCCTGGCGAATGCGGCCCGACGTGTCGTAGGCCGAGCCATGGCAGGGGCAGAACCAGCCGCCGTAGGGGCCCTTGGGCTGCCCCGGCTTGTTGCCCAGCGGCACACAGCCCAGATGCGTGCACACGCCGACCATGATCAGCCACTCCGGCCGCACCTTCTTGTCGAGATCGGTGACGCGCGCCTTGTCGGTCTGCGGATCGCGCAGCTCCGACAGCGGCACCGCCTCGGCTTCCTTGATCTCTTCCGGCGTGCGGTGGCGGATGAACAGAGGCTGGCCGCGCCAGCTCACGGTGACGGCCTGGCCGACCTGGATCGGCTGCACGTTCACCTCGATCGAGGCCAGCGCCAGCGTGTCCGCGGCGGGGTTCAGGTTGTTGATGAACGGCCAGGCGGTGGCGGCGGCGCCAACGCCCGCGAGGGCGCCAGTCGCGACCATGAGGAAGTCGCGCCGCGTGGGCTCGCCGTGCCCACCGGCCGGAATGCTAGATGAAGCCATTGGATTCGCTCTTTCCGCCCCCCGAGGAGATCGGGCCTTTAGACCGCAGAAGCGCCTTAGTTTTCAAGGCCATGTTGGTCGCAGCCCGGATCGCGGGCATTATGTGACAGCGTGCCGCACGGCGGCGGGTCGGAGCTTTCGCGACGCGGACGGCCCGACCGCGGGAGTAGAACGGCGGCATGCGCATGGCTCTCTTCGAACCCGACATCCCGCAGAACCTCGGTGCGTTCATCCGGCTATCGGCCTGCCTGGGCGTGCCGCTGGACCTGATCGAGCCCTGCGGCTTCCCGGTTGACGACCGCCGGATCCGTCGCGCGGCTATGGACTACATCGACCTCGCGTGCCTCGTCCGGCACGCCTCGTGGACGGCGTTCCGCCGTGATCGGCCAGCCGGCCGGCTGGTGCTGCTGACCACGCGGGGCGCCATCCGCTTCCCCGGCATCGCCTTCCGGTCCAACGACATCCTGCTGTTTGGACGCGAAAGCGCCGGCGTGCCGGAGGAGGTCCACGAGGCGGCCGAGCTGCGGCTGCGCATCCCGCTGCAGCCCGGCGCGCGCTCGCTCAATGTCGCGCTGGCGGCAGCCATGGTAGTGAGCGAGGCCCTGCGCCAGACTTCGGGATTCGATGCGCTCTCCGACTGAAACGCCCTCGCCCCTCCCCGACCCCGCCACGCTCCAACAGCGCCAGGAGGCGGCGCGCGCCTGGTTCGAGGCCCTGCGCGACCGGCTGTGCGCCGCCTTCGAGGCGGTCGAGGACGACCTGACCGGCACGCATCGCGAGATGCCGGCCGGCCGCTTCGAACGCAAGGCGTGGCGGCGCGAGCCTGGTCCGGGCGACGAGGATCGGGGCGGCGGCGTCATGTCACTCATGCGCGGCCGCGTGTTCGAGAAGGTCGGCGTCAACGTCTCCACGGTGTTCGGCGAGTTCAGCCCGGAGTTCCGCAAGCAGATCCCCGGCGCGGCCGAGGACCCGCGCTTCTTCGCGACCGGGATCTCGCTGGTGGCGCACATGCGCTCGCCCCGGGTGCCGGCGGCCCACATGAACACCCGCTTCATCGTGACGACGCGCGCCTGGTTCGGCGGCGGTGCCGACCTCACGCCCATGGTGCCCCATCCCGCCGACACCGAGGCGTTCCATGCCGCTCTGCGCGGCGCCTGCGATGCCACGGACGCGGGCTACTACCTCCGCTTCAAGCAATGGTGCGACCAGTACTTCCACCTGCCCCATCGCGGCGAGCCGCGCGGCGTCGGCGGCATCTTCTACGACGACCTCGACAGCGGCGACCATGCGCGCGACTTCGCCTTCACCAGAGCGGTCGGCGAGGCCTTCCTCGACGTCTATCCGCGGCTGGTACGCGCCCACATGAACGAGCCCTGGACGGCGGCCGAGCGCGAGCACCAGCTGGTGCGGCGCGGCCGCTACGTCGAGTTCAACCTGCTGCACGATCGCGGGACCCGGTTCGGCCTGATGACCGGCGGCAACGTCGAGGCGATCCTGATGTCGCTGCCGCCCGAGGCGAAGTGGCCCTGAGGCCCGAGCGGTCATGACGGCCGCGGCCGGCCGGCCAGCAATCCCATCAGGAACGGCAGGGCGGCGAGCCCCAGCACGAGCAGAAGATAAGGACCGGCGAGGCGGTCGAGGAAGATGGGGATGTCGGCGTCGTAGGTGACGCGGGCATAGAGGAAGTCCACCACTACTGTCGACGCCGGCCACAGCATCGCCGCCAGCATCGCGCTTTCGAGCCAGCGCGGGCCGGCGGTGCGGCGGGCGTGGATCAGTGCCAGCAGCGCCACGTAGGGCAGCGGCACCACCGACTTGTACCATTCGACGGCGCTGGCCGGCAGGCGCTGTGCGATCAGAATGTCGCCCACGAGGTCGTTCAGCAGCACGAACAGGGCGATCGCCAGCCACAGCAGGAGGGTCAGGCCGGGCCTAGCCATGCGCGCGTCTCTCCAGCTCGGCGAGGCAGGCCGTGCGGTCGGCCGTGAAGTCGCCGTCGATCCACCATCGCTCGACCTCCTCGAGCAGAGCGCCGACCTGCCGCCCGGGCTTCAGCCCCAGCTTCAGCGCATCCGCGCCGCCGACGGGCAGGTCGGGCGGAGGCCAGCGCCGCGCCACCTCGAGCGCCGCCCGCCAGTCGCCAGGGACGTCGACGGCCAGCAGCAGGCGGTCGGTGAAAAGCCCGCGTCCCAGACGATAGATCGCCGCCCGCCAGGCGCGCGGACCGCCGGCGAGGTCGAGCGGGGGCTCCGGCGCCAGCATGACCGCGAGCCTCACCGATTCCTGGGTCGAGAGCTTCAGCCGCTTGCCGATCGCCGTGGCGTCGGCGCCCACGGGCAGCACGGCGGCAAGCCGGCGCAGCCCATCGGGCGCATCCTCCCGCGCCACCAGGGCGCGGAGGCGCGCGCTGCCGGCATATTCGGGCAGCCAGTGGTCGAGCGCGCCCGCCTCCAGCATGGCGTCCATGGCGTCGGGGGCGGCCACGCCGGGCGCCTCGAGCGTGCGCAGCAGCTCCTTGCGCACGCGCTCGCCCGACAGGCCGCGCACCGACGCGGCGTTGCGCCGGCAGGCCTCGAAGCTCGGCCCATCGAAGGGCGGCCGCCCGTACCAGGCATGAAAGCGGAAGAAGCGCAGCACCCGCAGCCGGTCCTCGGCGATGCGCTGGTCGGGATCGCCGATGAAGCGCACCTTGCCCGCCAGCAGGTCGGCGCGGCCGGCGAAGTAGTCGTGGATGGTACCGTCCGGATCGGCATAGAGCGCGTTGAAGGTGAAGTCGCGGCGCTCGGCGTCGACGCGCCAGTCGTCGGTGAAGGCCACGACGGCGCGGCGGCCATCGGTCTCGACGTCGCGGCGCAGGGTGGTGAGCTCGAACGGCCGGTGGTCGGCCACCGCGGTGACGGTCCCGTGCTTCAGTCCGGTCGGCACGACCTTGATGTCCGCAGCCTCGAGCGCCTGCATGACCGTCTCCGGCGGCCTGTCGACGGCGAGGTCGAGGTCGCCGATCGGCCGACCGAGCACCCAGTCGCGCACGCAGCCACCGACGAACCGCGCCGTCACCCCGCCCGCCGCCAGTGCCGCCAGCAGCCGCCGCACCGGCGGCTCGTCCATCCAGGGCGGGGTCATGGTTCCTCGGCCCACGCGGAACGGCATCTTCCTCCCTCCCCATGCAAGGCGTGGGGAGGATGATTGAAAGCGGTCATGGTGCGAACAGGCCGCCATAGCCCTGGTTCTGGGTGAAGAACATGACGACGAAACCGATGATGGTGCAGACGAGGCCGGCAATGCCGAGCCAGGTGAAGGGCAGGTCCTGCCAGTCGGGCAGGGTGCCGGCCAGCTTCTTCTCATGCTTGATCTTCACCGCCCATGCCCACAGGAAAAAGGCGGCGGCGGGAAGCGTCGCCAGCACCACGACCAGGAGGAGGATGCGCACCATGGCTCAGCCTCCTCCCGTCAGCACGAAATGCAGGTTCTTCAGCATGCCGGCCGTGGCTCCCCAGATGTAGCGGTCGCCATAGGGCATGGCGTAGTAACGCCGCTCGCGGCCCTGATAGATGCGGCTGTCGATGCGATGGTTCCTTTCGTCGAGGAAGTGCTCCAGCGGCACCTCGAACACGTCGGCCACCTCGCGCGGATCCGCATGGGTCGTGAATCCCGGCCGCACGGTGGCCACGATCGGGGTGATCTCGTATCCCGTACCCGTGCGATAGGTGTCGACGGCGCCGATCACGTCGACGAACGTCCGCGACAGGCCGACCTCCTCCTCCGTCTCGCGCAGCGCGGTCGCCACGGCGTCGACATCCTCGGCCTGGCGGCGGCCGCCGGGAAAGGCGATCTGTCCGGCATGGCTCGGCATGTCGTCGGTGCGCTGGGTCAGCAGCACCGTCATGCCGGACTCGCGGCGCACCAGCGGCACGAGGACGGCGGCGGCCCGGAAGGTGGCCGGCGCCGGCACGACCCCGTTCAGCGAGAAGTCGCTGCCCAGAGGGGGCTTGGCCACTGGCAAGCCGGATGCCAACCGCCGGCTGCGATCGCCTACCCGCTGCACGATTTCGTCAACCGTCATGCCCTTGTTCCGGCCTCAATTCTGGGCTTCCCTCAAGCGTAATCCCTCGGACCCAGGAGCGCCCCGGTGGCCCCAGATACCTCGACTGCAACCGACGCCGACGCCCTCGCCGCCCTCGCCGACATCGAGCGGCTGGGCGGCCAGCTGCGCGCCGCGCGGGCGGCGATCGGCCAGGTCATTTATGGCCAGCAGGATGTGATCGATCAAACCCTTGTTGCCCTGCTCTCCGGCGGACACCTTTTGTTGATCGGCGTTCCTGGCCTCGCCAAGACCAAGCTGGTCGAGACGCTGGGCACGGTCCTGGGCATGCAGGCCAAGCGCATCCAGTTCACGCCCGACCTGATGCCCGCCGACATCCTGGGCTCGGAGGTGCTGGAGGAAGGCGACAGCGGCCGCCGTTCCTTCCGCTTCATCGAAGGTCCCGTCTTCGCGCAGCTCCTGATGGCCGACGAGATCAACCGCGCCAGTCCGCGCACCCAGTCGGCCCTGCTGCAAAGCATGCAGGAGCGCCATGTGACCGTGGCCGGCAAGCGCTACGACCTGCCCGCCCCCTTCCACGTGCTGGCGACCCAGAACCCGCTGGAGCAGGAAGGCACCTATCCTCTCCCCGAGGCGCAGCTCGACCGATTCCTGCTGCAGATCGACGTCGGCTATCCCGACGAGGCGGCGGAGCGGCAGATCATGATCGGCACGACCGGCGCCAACCAGCCGACCGCCGCGCAGGCGCTGACCCCGGCCGACCTGATGGCGGCGCAGGGCCTGGTCCGCCGCCTGCCGATCGGCGAGAGCGTCGTCGACGCGATCCTGAAGCTGGTACGCGCCGGCCGGCCCGAGACCTCCGACCTCGATGTCGTGCGGCAGCGCGTCGCCTGGGGCCCCGGCCCCCGCGCCAGCCAGGCCTTCATGCTGGCCACCCGCGCGCGCGCCATCATCCAGGGCAGGCTCGCCCCGTCGGTCGACGACGTGGTGGCGCTGGCCGGGCCAATCCTGCGGCACCGCATGGCAGTGAACTTCTCGGCGCGGGCCGAGGGCGTGACCGTCGAGACGGTGATCGCGCAGATGTGCGCGCGTTTGGCCTAGAGCGTGCTTGGCAACTTCATGCCCTCCCCGCGCGATGCAAGGGAGGAAGCGAGAAACTGAATGGCCTCCCCTTCGACCCTCCACCGCTCCCTCGAGCTGGCGGGCACGCTGCCGGCGCTGATGGTGGCGGCCGATCGCGTCGCGGCGACGATCATCCAGGGCGTGCACGGCCGCCGCCGCGTCGGCCAGGGCGACGCCTTCTGGCAGTACAGGCCCTACCGCGAAGGCGACAGCGCCACGCAGATCGACTGGCGCCAGAGCGCGCGCAGCCGCAACCTTTTCGTACGCGAAACCGAGTGGGAGGCCGCCGCCAGCGTCTGGCTGTGGCGCGACGGGTCGCCCTCCATGCAGTATGCCTCGCTGCGCAACGGCGACGCGAAGGCCCTGCGCGCCGACCTCATCACACTGGCGCTGGCCAGCCTGCTGGCCGACGCCGGCGAGCGCGTGGCCGTTCTGGGCACCGGCATGCGGCCGATCTCCGGACGCATCGCCGTGCGCCGTGTCGCCGAGACGCTCTTCGAGGAAGCCCGCCAGGCCGCCGACGGCAGCCGTACGCTGCCCAGCCTGCCGCCGCTGCTGCCGCTGCCGGCGCACGGCACCGTCGTGCTGGTGTCCGACTGGCTCGACCCGCTGGAGAAGATAGAGCAGGTGATCCGCCATTACGCCTCGGGCGGCGTGCGCGGGCACCTGGTGCAGGTCCTGGATCCCGCCGAGGAGGACCTGCCGTTCGACGGCCACGTGAAATTCGAGGGCCTGGAAGCCGAGGGGCAGCACACGGTCCGTCGCGTGGAAGGCGTGCGCGAGGCCTACGGCGCGCGGCTGGCGGCCCAGAAGGAGGGCCTTCAGCGGCTGACGCGCTCGGCCGACTGGACGGTCCATCTCCACCGGACCGACCGGCCGCCGCAGACCGTGCTGCTGTCGCTCTACCTGGCCATGGCCGACCTGCGTCGGCTGACGGCGGCCTGACGCGATGAGCAGTGAACCTTCCGTTCTTCCCCCTCCCCACGCCACGCGTGGGGAGGTGTCCGCGAAGCGGACGGAGGGGTCGTGGGCCTCCCGATCGAGGCTCGTGACCCCTCCGTCGGCGTCTGACGCCGACACCTCCCCAGCTTCGCTGGGGAGGACTTCGAGGTGCCTGTCATGCTGAGCCTGGGCGCCTTCGCGTTCGCCGCACCGGGCATGCTGGCGCTGCTGCTGGCGCTGCCGCTGATCTACTGGCTGCTGCGCATGATCCCGCCGCTGCCGAAGGTCGTGCGCTTCCCCGCGATCCGGCTGCTGATCGGGCTCGAGCCGACCGAGCAGACGCCGATGAAGATGCCGTGGTGGCTGCTGCTGCTGCGCCTGCTGCTGGCGGCCGCCCTGATCCTGGCCGTCGCGCGGCCGCTGCTGAACCCGCAGGCGGACCTGCCGGGCCGCGGTCCCCTGTTCCTGGTGATCGACGACGGCTGGTCGTCCGCGCCGGGCTGGACGACGCGCATCGCCCATGCCGAGCGCCTGATCCAGCGCGCCGAACGCGGCCAGCGACCGGTGGTGCTGATGGGCACGGCGCCGGCGCCGCTCGACGCTGCAACCGTGCGCCGCGGCGCGCTGCGCGCCGACGAGGCCCGCACCGTCCTGCGCGCGCTTCGCCCCAAGCCCTGGCCGACCGACCGCGCCGCCGCCGCGGCGGCCGTCGACCAGCTCCAGGTCGATCCGTCGGCCACGGTCGTCTGGCTGAGCGACGGGCTGGAGGACGAGGGCGCGGAACGCCTCACCGCACGGCTGCGCCGCTTCGACGGCCTGCAGGTCGTGCTGCCCGACCAAGCGACGACGCCGCTGCTGCTGCTGCCGCCGGCCGCCGAGGGCCGCGACCTCAAGGTGCAGGCGCTGCGCCCGGTCGCCGACGGACCGCGCACGATCGCCGTCCAGGCCTCGGATGAATCGGGACGCACGCTGGCCCGCATCGACCTCGAGTTCGGCGCCACGGCGACCCGCGGCGAGGGCGTGCTGCCGGCGCCGGTCGAGTTGCGCAACCGCATGGCCCGCCTGGACATCGAAACCCAGGGCGGGGCCGGCAGCGCCGTGCTGCTCGACGAACGCTCGCGCCGGCGCCCGGTCGCCATCCTCGGCGAGCGGCCCACCGCGGCCGGCCAGCCGCTGCTGCAGGAGGTCTACTTCCTGGAGCGTGCGCTCGACCCCTATGTCAGCCTGACGATCGGCGACCGCGAGACCGTGCTGAACCGCAACACCGCGGTGCTGCTGGTCCCCGACGGGGCACGCCCCTCGCCGGCCGACCGGGACGAGATCGCGAAATGGATCGAACGCGGCGGCGTGGCCGTGCGCTTCGCCGGTCCCAACCTCGCCGCCGGCAACGATCCGCTGGTCCCGACGCGCCTGCGCCTGGGCGACCGCGCGCTGGGCGGCGTGATGAGCTGGGGCCAGCCCAGCGCGCTGGCCGAATTCCCCGCCAACAGCCCCTTCGTCGGCATCTCCATCCCCAAGGACGTGCGCATCAGCCAGCAGGTGCTGGCCGAGCCGACGCCGGACCTCGCCGACAAGACCTGGGCCCGGCTGGCCGACGGCACGCCGCTGGTGACCGGCGAGAAGCGCGGCCAGGGCTATCTCGTGCTTTTTCATACGACGGCGAATACGGGCTGGAGCAACATGGCCCTGTCGGGGTTGTTCGTGGACATGCTGCAGAGGCTCGTCACCCTGTCGCGCGGCGTCGCCGGCGACGGCGTCAACAAGGCGCTTAAGCCGTGGCGCACGCTGGACGGCTTCGGCCGGCTGGGCGCGCCTCCCGCCGGTGTGCAGATCCTGCCGGCCGATGCCGGCGAGACCTTCAGGCCCAGGCCCGCCACGCCGCCCGGCCTGTACGGCGACGAGCACGCGCAGATCGCCTTCAACATCGGCGGCCACGTCGGCGAGCCCAGGCCGCTCGCCCTGCCGTCGGGGGTCGCCACCGATCGGCTGAGCGAGGGCGGCGAGACCGACCTTTCGAAATGGTTCCTGCTGGCGGCGCTGCTGATGCTGCTGCTCGACCTGTTCCTGTCGCTGTGGCTGCGCGGTCTGCTCGGTCGCGCGGTGCGGTTCGGCAAGGCCGCGCCGGTCGCCGTCCTGCTGCTGGCCGGGGCGGCCGTCACGGTGCCGATGCCGAACGCGTCGGCCGCCGACCAGAGGCCCGGGCCGCCGCCGCTCTCCGAGGAGCAGGCGCTGAAGGGCTCGCTCGACATCCGCCTCGCCTACATCGTGACGGGCGACAGGGAGGTCGACGAGCTCACCCGCCAAGGTCTCGAAGGTTTGAGCGAGGTGCTGCGCAGCCGCACCTCCGTCGAGCCGGCCGATCCCGTCGGCCTCGATCTCGAGACCGACGAGCCGCGTCTTTACCCGCTGATCTACTGGGCGGTGACACCGACGCAGCCCGCCCTGTCGCCACGCGCCGCGGCGGCGCTCGACCGCTACCTGCGCACCGGCGGCATCCTGTTCATCGACACGCGCGACCAGCACATGAGCTTCGACCGGCGGTCGGGCGGCAATCCCGACCTCAAGCGGCTGCTGGGCGGCATCGAGGCGCCGCCGCTGGTGCCCATGCCGGCGGACCACGTGCTGACCAAGTCGTTCTACCTGCTGAGCGACATGCCGGGCCGGTGGACGGGCGGCAAGCTGTGGATCGAGGCCGGCGGCGGCCGCGTCAATGACGGCGTGACCACCATCATCATCGGCTCCAACGACTATGTCGGCGCGTGGGCCACCGACCAGCGTGGGCGCGGCGTCATGCCCGTCGCGCCGGGCGGCGAGACGCAGCGCGAGATGGCGTACCGGGTGGGCGTGAACCTGGTGATGCATGCGCTGACGGGCAACTACAAGGACGACCAGGTGCACATACAGGACATCATGCAGAGGCTGCGCCGATGAACGCGACGTCCGCCGTCTCCGTGGCCTTCGATCCGCTGCTGCCGTGGGAGTATCTCGCGGCAGCCGGCGTGGTCGGCCTCGCCCTGGTGCTGCTCGGCCTGCGCGCCCGCGCGCGCGGCACGCTGCTGCGGCTGGGCTCGCTGATCGTGGTGCTGGCGGCGCTCGCCAACCCGTCGCTGATCGAGGAGCAGCGCAAGCCGATCGCCGATGTGGCGCTGGTCATGGTCGACGATTCCGATTCGATGTCGATCGGCGAGCGCCGGCAGCAGGTGCAGGCGGCGCGCGAGGCGTTGAAGAGGAAGCTCGGCCAGCAGGAAGGCCTGGAGGTGCGCGAGGCCGTGCTGCCGCCGGCGCATATCCAGCTCGGCAGCGAGCGGCCCGGCGGCACCCGGCTGATCGAAGCCATGCGCTCGGCCCTGGTCGAGGTGCCGCCCGAGCGGCTGGCCGGCGTCGTGCTGCTGACCGACGGGCAGGTGCACGACGTGCCCGAGACCGCGGCGGCGCCGGAAGGGTCCGGGAATGGCGAGGGCAATGCGGCAGGGGGCGGCAAGGCCGGCCTGCCGGCCGAGCTGGGCGGCGCGCCCGTGCATGCGCTGATCGCCGGCCGCAAGAACGAACGCGATCGGCTGATCGTGATGGAGCAGTCGCCGCGCTTCGGCGTCGTCGGCCGCGAGGTCACGGCCAAGTTCAAGGTCGAGGACCCTTCGGGCGGCACCGCGCCGGTGACGGTCTCGGTGGGCGGCGAGGTGGTGCGCCGCATGGATGTGCCCGTGGGCCGCTCCGTCGAGGTGCCGATCACCGTGCGCAACCCCAGCGCCAACGTGGTCGAGATCGAGGTGGCGCCGGGGGAGAGCGAGCTCACGCTGGACAACAATCGCGCCCTGTTCACCATCAACGGGGTCCGCGACCGGCTGCGCGTCCTGCTGGTTTCGGGCGAGCCCTACCAGGGCGAGCGGGCCTGGCGGAACCTGCTGAAGAGCGACCCGGCCGTCGACCTGATCCACTTCACGATCCTGCGCACGCCGCAGAAGGACGACTTCACGCCGGTGCGCGAGCTGTCGCTGATCGTCTTCCCGATGCGCGAGCTGTTCGAGCAGAAGCTGAAGGAATTCGACCTGATCATCTTCGACCGCTACGAATCGTCGAACCTGATCACGCGCGACTACTTCCGCAACATCGCCGAGTATGTGAAGGACGGCGGCGCGCTGCTGGTTTCGGTCGGTCCGGTGTTCGCCACCCAGCGCTCGCTGTACCGCACTCCGCTGGGCGGCGTGCTGCCGGCGGCGCCGCTGGGCGACGTGCTGGAGACCGGCTTCAAGCCCAAGGTGACCGAGATCGGCCAGCGCCATCCGGTGACGGCCAACCTGCCGCAAGCCGGTGACCCGGGGAAGGATCCCGAATGGGGCCGCTGGTTCCGGCTGGTGACGTCGCGCACCGAGCACGGCAATACCGTGCTCTCGGGCGCCGATGACCGGCCGCTGGTGGTGCTCGACCGCGTCGGCGAGGGCCGCGTGGCGCAGCTCCTGTCCGATCACCTGTGGCTGTGGAACCGCGGCATCGACGGCGGCGGGCCGCAGCCGGAACTGGTACGCCGCACGGCGCACTGGCTGATGAAGGAGCCCGACCTGGAAGAGGAGGCGCTGCGCGCCACCTCGGTGGGCGGCCGTATCGAGGTGCAGCGCCGCACCCTGGCCTCGACCTTCGCGCCGGTGACCATGACCTCGCCCGACGGCGGCACGCGCACGATCGACCTGCGCCAGACGAGTCCCGGCCTGGGCGTGGGCGTGGTCGAGGTCGACAAGCCCGGCCTCTACCGCTTCGACGACGGCACCTTGAAGACCGTGGCCGCGGTCGGCAGCCCCGACCCGCTGGAGTTCAGCGACGTGCGCGCCACCGACCGCAAGCTGAAGCCGCTCACGGAGGCGACGGGCGGCGCGACGATGTGGCTGGCCGACAACGGCGATCCGGACATCCGCCCGGTGCGGCCCGGCCGTGCCGCCGGCGGCTCCGACTGGATCGGGCTGCGCCGCAACGAGGGCTACACGGTCGCGGGCATAAACCAGCTGCCGCTGCTGCCCGGCATCCTCGTGGCCTTGGCCTTCCTGATGGCCATCGGCAGCGCCTGGTGGCGCGAGGGCCGGTAGGGCTCGCATCATCGGCTACGACCCGTCTCGCCAGAGATGGCGCCGGCGATCCGCAGGGCTGCCTGTTCGGGTCCGCAGGATGTGGGACGTCCGGGCTCGCTCATGATGCGGACTATAACCCAAGAACTCGATCGACAACAGAAAAATTACTTCCGTCATCCCTTGCGGCGACTTTTTGCGCTCCGGAAGCCGGGGGCGAGGATTCCCGCACACAAGGGATGGCCGGATCGGCGGCGGCGACCCGCAAGGACTGGCGCTCCAGCCGCGGCATGCCTGCACTGCAGGCACGCCGTGGACGCCGTCAGCCGACCGAGTGGAAGATCTTGGTCAGAACGGCCGTGAGTTCGCTGCGCTCATAGTGGACGTCGATCGGCAGCGCCGGCCCGTTCGCCCTGGCATCCCAGATCGGTGCGTTGTTCGGGAGGCTGCCGCCGCGCCTGATCGAGAACAGGCCGAAGCCTTCATTGTCCCAGTAGCCGTTGGGCAGACCGGGAGCGCTCGGTCCACCCCACCAGGTGTAGATGTTGGGCGCGCCGGGCTCGTTCCACCATTCGTCGCAGTACTCGAAATAGTAGAGACCGATGCAAAGCGGATGGCGATAGGCCTGCGGCACCACCCTGCCCAGCACGTCGCCGGCTTTCGCGCGTGTGTTCGGATCCTCGTAGATCGACGCCGGATTGCCGGGGTCGCGATGGGACGTGGCAGGCATGCCCCACTCGGTCAGCAGGACGGGCTTGCGGGCGACGCCGGTCAGCCTGTCGTAGTCGTCGAAGATGCTGTCCAGCGTCTGGGTCTGGTAGCTGTTCACGCCCCAGAAGTCGATGCTGGGACACTTCGCCATCCATGCCGCCGCCTTGCGCGGAATGTTGGGATCGTCGTGGGTCGCCATGCCGACCAGCTTGTCGGGCGCGGCCTTCTTGACGATGCCGGCCATCTTCTCGATCTGGCCCCACCAGAAGTCCGCCCACTCCGGATTGTTGTAGCAGACATCGGCGCCGTCCTGTTCGTTCTGGACCGTGAAGCCGACGACCCCCGGATGCTGCGCCATGCTGGCCGCGGTCTCGGCCAGCACGTTCATCCAGTAGGTCTTCTCGGCGTCCGACGCCTTGTCGTACTGCTGCTTCCACAGCATCGTCGCCGGGATCGGGATGCCGACAAGCACATACTTGGAATGACGGTCGAGCGGCGGCGCCGTCGTGTTGAAGCACCAGTCGAGGAACCGGCCGTGCGTGAAGAGATGGCCGCCGTTCCAGGGCTGCGGAAACGTGCCGTCGCCATTGAGCTGGCGCGACAGCATGCAGTAGACGCGGATGGTATTGGCGCCGATGCGCCGCATCGCCGGCAGGTCGCGCTGCCAGAGCGGCGACCAGCCATGGATCATCGTGCCGCCGGCATTGAAGTCGTCCCAGTACCAGTCGCCCAGCGCCGGCGCGAACTTGTTGGAGCCGTTCATGGGGGCGGGCGAATAGCAGAGGCCCTTGAGCTTCACGGGAAAGGGGTTCGCCGGCTCGCCGTTCTCCGTGATCTGGCAGAGCAGCGTGGCCTTGCCGGAGCCGTCGATGCCGCATGTCCACCGGGTTGTGGTCACTGCTGGATCCTCCCGCCTATCGACGACCCTTTCTAGGCGGGTGGTGCGGCGGCCGGCAATCTGCATCGCCGCATGTCAGGCCGACCTGAAGATGCAGCCATCATGAGCCCATCTGCGCTGCCTCCGGCGAGGACGCACGGCAAAGGTTCGCCGGTCAGCGCAGATCGACTTCGGCGACCTTGTCGGCGTATTCCTTCTTCGGATCTGCGCCCAGCAGCATCTTGATGCCGGCAACGACGCTCGAGGCGTCGAGCCAGATCTCGGCCTTCTCCGCGTCGAAGCGCAGCAGCGCCAGATTGGGATCGTCCTTGCCGCCCTTGTACCAGGCGGCGACGTAGCGGTTCCAGAACCTGTCGATCATCACGCTGTTGTTGTCGAGCGACAGCGGACCATGCAGCGTCGCGAACAGGTCATGATCCCTGGACGTGAAGGACGCGACGGCGCGATGGCCCTCTGACAGCTTCTGCACCAGCGCGTTGTCGCGCGCCGAGAAGAACCAGATGGGCCCCCGGCTGCCTTCCAGCTGGGCCGTCATCGGCCGGACGTGGCCATCCTCGACGCCATCGAGCCCCAGCATCATCGTGCGGTCGGCCTTCAGCGCGGTCCAGAACTTCTCTTCCAGCTCCTGCGGCGTCGCCATCGCTTCACTCCTCGCTACCTGATCCGGCCAACGGACGCCGAACAACGAGGTTGCCTTGCCGCGCCGGCGAGACGCATTCAGGCGTCCAGGATGCTGCGAATCTTGCTGGCGAGCTGATCGATGGTGAAGGGCTTCTGGAGGAAGGCGGTGCCGGGATCGAGCACGCCCTTGTGCACCACGGCGTTGCGCGTGTAGCCGGTGGTGAACAACACCTTGAGGCCCGGCCGACGCTGCAGTGCCAGATCGGCAAGCTGACGCCCGTTCATGTCGGGCATCACCACATCGGTGAACAGCAGATCGACCGCCAGTCCCTCGTCGAGCCGTCGCAGCGCTTCGGGGCCATTCGCCGCCGCGACGACCTGATAGCCCAGCTCCTGCAGCGCCTCGACGGAGTAGGCACGCACATGCTCGTTGTCCTCCACGAGCAGCACGAGCTCCTTCGGCACCCCGGCTTCCGGCCGCGCCGACGCGCTGCGAACGCCGTCGTCTTCGCGCTCGCCCTGGAAACGCGGCAGATAGATCTTCACCGACGTGCCGAAGTCCGGCTCGGAATACAGCTTCACGTGTCCGCCCGACTGGCGCACGAAGCCGAACACCTGGCTCAGGCCCAGCCCCGTCCCCTTGCCGACCGGCTTGGTGGTGAAGAACGGATCGAAGGCGCGGGCCGCGACGTCGGCGCTCATGCCGACGCCGCTGTCGCTGACCGCCACCATCACATACTGCCCGGCCGGCAGGGCGTACTCCCGCGCCGCTGCATCGTCGATCGATGCGTTGGCCGTCTCGATCGTGAGGCGACCGCCCTCCGGCATCGCATCCCGTGCATTGACGGCCAGGTTCAGGACCGCGCTCTCGAGCTGCACCGGATCGGCGAAGGTGCGCCACAGGTTCGACGCCAGGACGGTCTCGATGCGCACCTGCTCGCCCAGCGTGCGGGTCAGGAGGTCCGTCATCGAGGCGACGAGACGATTCGCATCGAGCGGTGCGGGCTGCAGCGGCTGCTGGCGCGAAAAGGCCAGCAGCCGCTGCGTGAGAGAGGCCGCCCGCGCGGCACCTTCGCGCGCGCCCTCGATATGGGCCTGCACGTTGGTGTCGCCCCGCGCCAGCCGGCGTTGAATGAGGTCCAGGCCCCCGATCACCACGCTGAGCATGTTGTTGAAGTCATGGGCAATGCCGCCGGTGAGCTGGCCGATCGCCTCCATCTTCTGCGACTGGCGCAGCTGCTCCTCGGCGCTGACGCGCTGGGCCACCTCCTCCGCGACGCGCTGCTCGAGCGTGCTGTTCAGTGCCTGCAGTTGCTGGAAAAGGCGTGCGTTGTCGATGGCCGTCGCGGCGATTCCGGCCAGTCCCCGGAGAGAAGCCTCATGCTCCGCCGTGAACATGGAGGTCTGGCCGTGGCCGAAGAACAGGCCGCCATGGACCTCCCCCGAACGCGATGCGACCGGCACGGCGAGGTAGGAGCGCACCGGCAGGTGCCCGCGCGGCATTCCGTGATGGGGCGCGTTCCGGCCATAGCGAGGATCCTGAAGGATATCGTCCGAGCGCATGGTGCCGGTGCCGGCGAAGGTCGGCGCAAACACGGCCGTGTTGCGCGGCATGCCGAATCGCGCAAAGGCCTCCTTGGGTGCGCCCGACAAGGCGTAGAGCATGTAGCTTTCGCCCACGGCATCGACGACGTTGTAGAAGAAGGCCCCGAACTCAGCGCCGGTCAGCTCGACGCCGGCGTCGGTGACGGCCTGCACGATCTTGTCGAGGTCGAGCTCGGCGGCCACCGCGGCGCTGATGCGGTTGATGATCTCGAAGCGCCGTTCGGCGTGCTTGCGGCTTGAGATATCCCGGACCGTGCCGACGAACCGTACCGCCCGGCCGTCCTCGAACAGCGCGTCGCCGGTGGCGGCGATCCAGCGTTCGATGCCGTCCTGCAGGCCGACAGTGCGGTATTCGATGTCGAAGTGCGGCGAGCCCCCGGCCGCGATGGCGCGCTGCACCGCTTGATGGGTGCGTTCCCGGTCCTCGGGATGAAGCCCGGCGAGGAAGGCGCTCTCGTAGGTCACCTCGGCCTCGGGCGGCAGGCCGAACAGCTCCTTGCAGCGCGCGTCCCAGCGCAGGGCACCGGTCTGCGGATTGAAGTCCCAGGTACCGATCGCCGCCGCCTTCGTCGCCAGCCGCAGGCGATCCTCGCTGACTCGCAAGGCGGCCTCCACCTCATGGAGGTCGGTGACGTCCACGCCCTCGCAAAAGACGCCGTCGACCTGCCCGTCGTCGCCATAGGTCGGCGCATAGATGAAGGTGAAGTAGCGGGTCTCCCAAGCGGCGTCCGCAGACCGTCGGTAGCGGACCTCCTGCGCGGTGAAACGCTGCGCGGTTCCCGTTGCGTAGACCGAATCCAGGACCTCGAAGAAGCCCTGGCCCTCGATGCTCGGAAAGGCCTCGCGGATCGTCTTCCCCAGCCAGCCGTCACTGTTGAACACGCGGCGGTGCTCGTTGTTCACGAATTCCACGACGTGCCCCGGGCCGCGCATGACGATGACGAAGCCGGGCGCCTGCTGGAAGAGCTGACGCTGGCGCTCCTCTTCCGCGGCGCGACGGCGCTCGGCGAGCACGCGCCCGGTCGTCTCGATCACGATCGCCATCACGCCGCCGGGCCGGCCGCTTTCGTCATGCACCGGGGAATAGGCGAGATCGAACCAGGCGCTCTCGGGCCGGCCGCCGCGATCGAGCTCCATCTGGCGGTCCTTGTACTGCAGCGTGCCGCCCGACAGCACGACCTTCATCACGTGGTCGTTGAAATCGGCTACTTCCGGCCAGCCGTCGCGGACCCTGCTGCCCAGCAGCGCCGGGTGCCGCGGGCCAGAGATCGCGGCATAGGCATCATTGTAGATCATGATGCCGTCCTCGCCCCACAGCAGGACCATCGGGGTCGGCGCATTCACCAGGATGCCGACGCTCGTCCGCAGACTGATCGGCCAGTATTCCATCGGCCCGAGCGAGGCCGACCAGTCGAAGGCGCGGATGCGCGCCGCCATCTCTCCAGTGCCGTTCAGGAAAGCGAACGCATCCTGGCTGGCGGACATCGGTTCTTCTGCACCCTGTCTTTGCGTTTCCAAGACAATAGCATGAAGGAACGCGCCGAGCAGTCCGCAAAACGCCGTGAGCCCGACGGAACCACGGCATGGCCGCGGCGTTGACGGACTTCGCCTGCTACAGATCGATCTTGTCGATGCCCCAGTCGATGCCGGCGATGTTCGGCATCTCGCGGCCGTCGTCACGACCGAACTCGCGGACCATCAAGTCCTCGAGCTTGGCGTTCATGGACATGATCGTCTGCGCATTGGCCACCCGGTCCAGCGCGAGGTTCCTGTTCTCCCCGGGATCCTCCACGAGGTCGAAGAGCTCGACATCGTTCCAGGCGAAGAGCTGCTCGATCGTCTTCGGCGCATTTCGGTCGACGGGCGAGCAGTAGCGGGTGAATCGGTAGCGGCCGTCGAAGGCGCTGCGCACCGTGCCGCGCTTCTTGAGGTCGGGCCTGAAGCCCTGCCGTTTCGCCTCCTCCTTGGGATTCTTGCCGGCAGCGATGGCCCGCGCAGCGAAGGCGAATACCTCCGAGTCGTTGGACGCGAGGCCGCTGTAGGTGAACAGCGTCGCCGGACGCGCGGCATCGACGGCCTGGGTCGTCGGATCGGACAGCAATGGCGCGAGGTCGCGGCCGGGCAGCGGCCGGCCGGCGATCTCCGGCACGCGCCCGGCGGGAATGCCGGCCATGGAGAGCAGGGTCGGCGCGAAGTCGATATGGCTGCTGAGCGCCCGGCAGCTGCGGCCTCCGCCCACGTCGGGATGGACGACGACCATCGGCAGGTGCGTGGTCTCGCGATACGCGAAGGGCCCCTTGCCGCGCAGCTGGTGGGCGCCGGCCATTTCGCCATGGTCGGCGGTGAACACGATCACCGTATCGCGTTCGAGCTCGAGCGCCCGGAGCTCGGCCAGCAGGACCTCGAGCTCGCGATCGACGTTGCGGATGCAGTTCACGTAGTAGTCGTTGAAGCGCCGCCAGCGCGCGTCCTCGAGCGGGATATGGCCCAGCACGTAGTCCCAGATGCGGTCGAACTCGCCGTGAGCCCCGGGCCGTCCGGGGGCATCGAACGGTTGGCGTAGGTTTTCCGGGAGGGCGATGTCCCACGTGGCCCTGTACAGCGCATGGTCGGGTGCGCGGGCGGCGCGCAGCCGCAGATGGCCCGTGTCCTGCACTGCCTCGCCCGGCGCGTCGGTGTTGAAGTACATCACGTCATGCGGGTTCACGAAGCTCACGAACAGGCACCACGGCTTGCCGTCGTCGGCCAGCGGCCGCCCCCGCGAGCGCAGCCAGTTCACGGCGCTGCCGGCCGTGAGCTGGTCGAAGCCGTAGCCGCCCAGGGTGTGGCCGATCAGATCGCCCGGCGAGAAATTGTCGGCGAAGCCGTAGCGCTCCATGCTGGCCGTCATGAAGCGGTCGATGGTGTCTCGCTCGAAGCTGCGCGCGAGGTGCCACTTGCCCTTGTAGGCCGTGTAGTAGCCGGCGCCGCGCAGCATGTGGCCGATCGTCGGGCGCTCGAAGGGCAGATCGCGCATCCACGGTACGTCGAGATTCTCGAACATGCCGTTGTCCGCCGTCTGCAGGCCGGTCAGCATCACCGCGCGGGACGACGTGCACATGGTCGCCGGACACTGGTGGTTGGTGAAGGTCGTGCCTGCACGCTCCAGCCGCTCGTGGCTGGGCAACGACAGACCCTTCGGCCATGTCGCGTGGTATCGTTCCTGATCGGTGAAGACGAACAGGATGTTGGGTGGCCGTCGCTGCGGCACGACCGCCGGCGCGGGCGGTGTCTGGGCGCGCGCGGTGCCCAGCATGGACAGTCCCGCCACGCTTGCGCCCGCAGCGCGCAGAAAGGCGCGGCGCGTCGCCCCCTTGCCCACCGTCTCCAGCTGATCGACCATGCCGGCCAGTTCCTTCCTGTTCATCGCCGCATTTTTTAATATAGCATTCAAAAATGAAGGGAAAATCAAAATCGACGCAGGTCGCGCCGACTCGGCCGGGCAAGCGCGAGCGCACCCGCCGGCAGCTCATCGAGGCTGCCATGAAGGTGATCTCCGCGCGCGGCCTGGCCGCCGCCACCATCCAGGAGATCGCCGTCACGGCCGGGATGAGCACAGTCACCTTCTACAATCACTTCGCTGCAAAGGATGCGGTCGTGAGCGCCGCGGCGATCGCCATGGCCGAGACGTTCCACGCGCGCGGCCGCCCCGAACGCACCCTGCCGCATGGCAGCGAGCGCATCGCCGCCGGCTGCCTGCGCTATCTCGGCCTGGCCGAGACCGACCCGCGGTGGGGACAGGCGATGGTCGAGATCGCCGCGGCGGAACCGGAGCTGCTGCGGCGCATCGGCCGGTTCACGCTAGCCGACGTGCGGCTGGCGGCGCGGCAGGGCGAGATCCCGGCCGTCGATGGCGCGGTCGCGCTGGACCTGATCCATGGCACGGTGCTGCGCGCGATGCGGCGGGTGGCCGAAGGCCGCTCCGGACGCGGCCACGGGCGTGCCGTGGCGACGGCGATCCTGCGCGGGCTGGGGCTGCCGGCGGCGCGGGCCGAGGCGGCGGTCGCCGAGGCCGGCAAATTGCGCCAATGACCAGCGCGAGTCGGCGGCGTCAGTAGCGCGCGACCTCGACGGAAACGTCCATGCCGGCAAAGGCCTCGGCCGGGCCGAACCAGCTTCCGGAGACGGGCATGGCCTTTTCCTGGGCGCGGGCCACGGCCACGGCGATGTGCTCGCGGCCGGCAAGCTTGTCGTTGGTCGGGTCGAAGCCCTGCCAGCCCGCCCCCGGCAGATAGACCTCGGTCCAGGCATGGGTGGCGCCATGCTGGCCCTCCCCCATCTGGATGTAGCCGCTGACGAAGCGGGCGGCGAAACCCCACTGGCGCGCCGCCTCCATCATCAGGACCGCGAAGTCGCGGCATGAGCCGCTGCCGCGGGCGATGGTTTCGCTGGGCAGCTGCACGCCGGCCGTCTCGCGCGACGCGTAACGGAAGGACCTGAAGATGTGCCTGTTGAGCCGCTCCAGCAGCTCGACCGTCTCGATGCGCTGGCCGGGCTCGTAGAGTCCCTGCAGCCACTCGACCAGCGTCGCCGCGTCATAGGGATAGCTCGGCAACCGGTAGGGCACCAGTTCGACCTGCTCCTCGGGCGCATACTGGAAGGGAAAGAAGCGCGCCGCAGGATCGACCAGGGTCTCGAACGGATTGTCGCGGATGTAGACCAGCTCCGATTCGATGAAGATGCGCAGCCGGTCGGCCGGCTGGTCGAAGGTGAAGATGGCGGTCGAGTTGCCGTACACGTCCCGCAGGAAGCGCATGGTCGGCGTGGGATCGATCTCGACCCGCCCGCCGACGATGCGGATGTCGTGGCCCTCGCGCGGCCGCACCAGGATGCGGTGCGGTCCGAAGGTGACGGGCTGATGATAGCGGTATTCGGTCGCGTGCCTGACGCGGATGCGATGCAGGAACGGAAGCTGGTTCGACATGGCTCCCGCTATCGCGCGGCCCCGGCGACCGTCAAGCCGCCGAGACCGCGTGGCAACGCGCAGCGGGGGCCGGCTCAGCGCGCAAGCTTGGCGGCGATCTGCGCGACGTGGCGCCCCTGGTAACGCACGCCCTCCAGCTCGACGGCGGACGGCTGGCGGCTGCCGTCGCCGCCGGCGATCGTCGAGGCGCCGTAGGGCGAGTTGCCCATGACCTCGGCGACGCCCATCTGCTTCTGGAAGGCATAGGGCAGGCCCACGATCACCATGCCGAGATGCAGGAGCACCGGATGGAAGGTCAGGATGGTCGATTCCTGCCCGCCGTGCTGGGTGGCCGACGAGGTGAAGACCGACCCCACCTTGCCGACCAGCTTGCCCTGCGCCCACAGGCCGCCGGCCTGGTCGATGAAGTTCTTCATCTGCGCCGTCATGTTGCCGAAGCGTGTGCCGGTGCCGAACAGGATGGCGTCGTAGTCGGCCAGCTCGGCCACCTGGGCGATCGGCGCCGGCTGGTCGAGCTTGAAGTGCGACGCCTTGGCGACCTCGGCCGGCACGAGCTCGGGCACGCGCTTGACGACCGCCTCGGCGCCGCCTTCGCGCGCGCCTTCGGCCGCTTCGTAGGCCATCTTCTCGATGTGCCCGTAGGACGAATAGTAGAGAACGAGAACCTTCGTCATGACAACCTCCAACACTCAGGGGGACGGAAAGCGGATCAGCGGCGCGCGACCAGCGCGTCGAGCGAGTAGCGGCCGCCCCCCTGCAGGACGAAGGCCAGCGCCACGAGCCCCCACATCGCCGGGTACTCGATGCCGCCACTGGTCCAGAAGAAGCCGGCGCCGAGGTGGACCTTGAAGACGGCGACGGCCATCAGGCCCGCGACCAGGGCGGCCGCGATCCGGGTGAACAGACCGGCCGCCAGGGCCAAGCCCCCGACCACCTCGATCAGGCCGGCAGCCAGCGCCATCGATGGCGGCAGGCCGAGCTTGGCGGCGAAGAACTGGCCGGTCGCTTCCAGGCCATGGCCGCCGAACCAGCCGAACAGCTTCTGCGCGCCGTGCGGCACCAGGAACAGGCCGATGGTGGCGCGGATCAGCGGCTCCCCGAAAGGCGCCACCGCGCCGAGCAAGCCGTCGGCCGAGGGGACGGAGGACGCCGGGGAGGTCCCACGGGCTGCGGAAGGTCGAGCTACGGACATGAAACTCTCCAGCTGGCGTCGAAAGGGTGCGACGCGCGTGGGCCAGAGCTAAGTGATGCCGACTTCAGCAACAATAATTGCGCAGTGAATGATACTGTTGCTAGATTAACAACAATGGACCGGTTGGCCGCCATGGAAGCGTTCGCCCGCGTCGCCGCTGCGGGCTCCTTCTCGCGCGCCGCGCGCGGCCTGCGCCTCTCGAAGTCCGTCGTGAGCCGCCAGGTCGCGGCACTGGAGGCGGAGCTCGGGGCCCGGCTGTTCCAACGCAGCACGCGCGCGCTGGCGCTGACCGAGGCGGGGCGGCTCTACCTGGAGCGCGTCACGCGCATCCTGGAGGAGATCGAGGAGGCCGACCGCTCGGTCGGCCAGCTGCAGGGCGCGCCCCGCGGCCTGCTGCGGGTGAACGCGCCCATGAGCTTCGGCTTCCTGCACCTCGCGCCGGCCATGCCGGACTTCCTCGCCCGCCATCCCGACGTCGCCATCGACCTCAGCATGACCGATCGCTACGTCGATCTCGTCGACGAGGGCTATGACGTCGCCATCCGGATCGGTGCGCTGGCCGATTCCAGCCTGATCGTCCGGCGCCTGGCGCCGTCCCGGATGGCGGTCTGCGCCAGCCCCGCCTATCTGGCGCGCCGCGGCGTCCCGTGCACGCCTGACGACCTGACAGAGCACGACTGCCTCAACAACACCAACGCCTCCGCCGGTTCCGAATGGCGTTTCGCCGAAGGCGACGGCACGGTGCGGCTGGTGCGCGTCTCGGGCCGGCTGATGGCGAGCAACGGTGACGCCCTGCAGGCCGCGGCGCGCGAGGGGCTGGGTCTGATCTACCTGCCGACCTTCATCGTCGGCGAGGACCTGCAGACGGGCCGGCTGCAGAGCGTGCTCGATGCCTACGCCGTCGCCGATTCGATGGTGAACGCCGTGTATCCGCACGCCCGCCACCTTTCGCCCAAGGTGCGTGCCTTCGTCGACTTCCTGGCCGAACGGTTCGGCCCGACCCCGCCCTGGGATCTGCCGTCGCACCAGGCGGCCAGGCCGCGCCAGGTTGGGACCGATCCGGGCATGAGCGAGCCGGAGGCTCGCGGTCCGGAAGAGTGACCTTATCCGGTCTTTTGGACCGCGAGCCTCCGGCTCGCTCATCCTTCGGCGCGGCGGCACGATCGCGGTTCCACGGCGCATGCTCTAAGCTAAACCCGAACTCAAGCGAGGAGGACGCGATGGACTACTTCGACCTCGGCTCGTACAGCCGCCCGATCACCACGACCTCGCGGGCCGCACAGACCTGGTTCGATCGCGGGCTCAACTGGCTGTACGCGTTCAATCACGAAGAGAGCATCAAGTGCTTCGGCCAGGCTCTGGCACACGACCCCGCCTGTGCCATGGCCCACTGGGGCATCTCCTACGCATCGGGCCCGAACTACAATCTTCCCTGGCATCTGTACGACCCGCAGGGCAAGGCGCGCGCGCTGGCGTCGTCCTACGACGCCATGCAGAAGGCTGCGGCCAACGCTGCCGGCGCCACGGCCGTCGAGCAGGCGCTGATCCGCGCCCTTGGCGCGCGCTATCCCCAGCGCGAGCCGATCGAGGACCAGTCTGGCTGGGACAAGGCGTTCACCCGCACGATGCGCGAGATCTTCCAGGCCTTCCCCGATGATCTCGATGTGCGCGCGGTGTTCGCCGACGCCATCATGAACGAGACGCCCTGGCAGATGTGGGACCTCGGCACCGGCGGCGTGGCCAAGGATGCCGGCACCGCCGAGGCCGTCGAAGTGCTCGAGGAGGCCCTCAAAGGGCTCCCCGCGACCTGGAACCATCCCGGCCTGCTGCACCTCTATGTCCACCTGATGGAGATGTCGCCCTTCCCTCAGCGCGCGCTGCGCGCCGGCGACCGCCTGCGAGAGCTGGTGCCGGACTCCGGTCACCTCGTGCACATGCCCACGCACATCGACGTGCTGTGCGGCAACTACCGCGACGTCGTGGTCTACAACCAGAAGGCCGTCGTTGCGGACCGCAAGTACGTCGATCGCGAAGGGGCGATGAACTTCTACACGCTCTATCGCAGCCACAACCTGCACTTCGTGATCTACGGCGCGATGTTCCTCGGCCAGTACACGCCGGCCATCGCGGCGGCGCAGGAGCTGATCGACACCACGCCGGAAGCGCTGCTGCGCGTGGAATCGCCGCCCATGGCGGATTTCCTCGAGTCCTTCCTCGCCATGAAGCAGCACGTGCTGGTGCGCTTCGGCAAGTGGCGCGAGATCATCACCCAGGAGCTGCCGAAGGATCCGGACCTGTACTGCACGACCACGGCGATGATGCTGTACGCCAAGGGGGTCGCGCATTCGGTGCTGGGCGAGATCGCGGAAGCCGAGAAGGCCCGGACGGCGTTCCGCGCCGCCGCCGCGCGCGTGCCCGAGACGCGGCGGGTGCACAACAACATCGTGCGCGACCTGCTCGCGGTCGCCGAGGAGATGCTGACGGGAGAGCTCGAATACCGGCGCGGCAACTTCGATCTGGCCTTCGCCCATCTGCGGCGCGCCGTCGAGCTGGACGACGCCCTGCCCTACGACGAGCCGTGGGGATGGATGCAGCCGACGCGGCATGCGCTGGGCGCGCTGCTGCTCGAGCAGGGGCGCGTCGCCGAGGCGGAGGCGGTCTATCGCGCCGACCTGGGCTTCGACGGCAAGCTCAGCCGCGCCTGCCAGCATCCCGACAACGTCTGGAGCCTGCACGGCCTGCACGAATGCCTGGTCCGGCGCGGCGACACGGTCGAGGCGCCGCTGGTCAAGAGCCGTCTCGATCTCGCGGTGGCGCGCGCGGAGGTGCCGATCCGCGCCTCGTGCCTGTGCCGGCGGCAGGCGGCATGAGGACGGCGAGCCAATCGTAGTCCGCCACGCGAACGCAGGAAGGGATTCACGCTCCGGAGAGACTTGCCGAGCGCCGCGACCGAGCGAACAATCGAAGCATGACTGCTTCGCCACACGCGCGCGGCGACGATCGTCTGCCGCTTCCCGCCACCGTCGATGCCGTCGTGGTCGGCGCCGGCTTCGGCGGCCTCTATGCGCTGCACTGCCTGCGACAGGCGGGCTTCAGCGCCATCGCCTTCGAGGCCGGGGACGGCGTCGGCGGCACCTGGTATTGGAACCGCTATCCGGGCGCACGCTGCGACGTCGAGAGCCTTCAGTACTCCTATTCCTTCTCCGAAGACCTCGACCAGGAATGGACGTGGTCGGAGAAGTACGCGCCCCAGCCCGAAATCCTCGCCTACGCCAACCACGTGGCCGACCGCTTCGACCTGCGCCGCGACATCCGCTTCGAGACTCGCGTCACGAAAGCGACCTTCGACGAGGCATCGGCACGCTGGATCGTCGAGACCGAAAGGTCGGACGGCACCGGCGGGGATCGCGTCGAGGCCCGCTTCTGCCTCATGGCCGTCGGCTGCCTGTCGGCCGCCAACAAGCCGCCCTTCGAAGGGATCGCCGACTTCCGGGGGCCGATCTACCACACCGGCGAATGGCCGAAGGAAGGCGTGGACTTCACCGGCCTCCGCGTCGGCGTGATCGGCACGGGATCGTCGGCCATCCAGTCGATTCCGCTGATCGCCGAACAGGCGACCGCCCTGACCGTCTTCCAGCGCACGCCGAACTATTCCGTGCCGGCCTACAACGCACCGCTCGATCCCGAGCATGTGCGCCGGGTGAAGGCCGACTATCCGGCGCTGCGCGCCAAGGCGCGCTCCCGCCCCACCGGCTTCTACTTCCCGTTCAACACCGGCTCGGCCCTGTCGGCCTCGCCGGAGGAGCGGCGGCGGCAGTACGAGGAGCACTGGGCGCGCGGCGGCCTGCCCTTCCTTGGCGCCTACGGCGACCTGCTGTTCAGCAAGGAGGCCAACGACACCATCGCCGATTTCGCCCGCGAGAAGATCCGCAGCATCGTGAAGGACCCGAAGACGGCCGAGCTGCTCTGCCCGACCAACGTGTTGGGCTGCAAGCGGCTCTGCGTCGACACGAACTACTTCGAGACCTTCAACCGGCCGCACGTGAGGCTGGTCGACGTCTCGGCCGCGCCCATCGAGCGCTTCACGACCGAGGGGGTTGTCGTCGGCGGGACCTTGCACGAGCTCGACGCGGTGGTATGCGCCACGGGCTTCGCCGCCATGACAGGCGCCTACGACAAGATCCGGATCACCGGCCGCGCGGGGCTGACCTTGGCCGAGAAATGGCAGGCGGGGCCGCGCACCTATCTCGGGATGGCCTCGGCCGGCTTCCCGAACCTGTTCATGATCACGGGGCCGGGCAGCCCCTCGGTGCTGGCCAGCATGATCCAGGCGATCGAGCAGCATGTCGACTGGATGGTCGACCTGATGGCGCACATGCGCGACGTCGGGGCGCGGACCTTCGAGCCGAGGGTCGCGGACGAGGATCGCTGGGTCGAGCACGTCAACGAGGTGAGCCAGGTCTCCCTGCGCTCGACCTGCAGCTCCTGGTACGTCGGTGCCAACGTGCCCGGCCGCCCGCGCGTGTTCATGCCCTATATCGGCGGCTTTCCGGTCTATGTGCAGAAATGCAACGAGGTGATGGACGCGGGCTACGACGGCTTCGTCCTCGACGGAGCCGACAGGGCGGGCAACGCCGCCCCGGAGGTGCGCCTGACCCGGCGCTGGCACGTGCCGCTCGACATGGACGTGATCTCGCCCGCCATGCTGGCAGCGCGGCGCGTGCCGGTCGTCTAAAAGCATGATGAGCCCGGCTGGAGTCAGCCGGGCTCATCATGCCCTGTGAAACCGCGATCATCCGTGCGCGAGGATGATATGAGGTCGAACCGCACGCGGTTCGACCTCATCTCGTCCCGCTCCAGCGGCGTTTAGTTCCGGCCACCCGGCGCGGGCTGCGCCAGCAGCTCGATGCCGTTGATGGCCGCCTTGAGCGCCTGGACGGCGGGAAAGCTCATGCGCAGATGCGCGACGGTCACGCGGTCGGCGATGACGCCACCCTCCTCCGTCGGATGGAAGCGCACCGCCTGGAGCGTGATGTTGGCGACGCCGCCGTTCAATCCGAAGTTCGGCACCAGATCGAAGTAGATGAAGGGCGCGTCGGCGCTGGCCAGGGCCGACGTGCCGCCCGCCACGCCGGGCACCTGTTCAACAGGGGGCGCCTGCGGGCGTCTGGAGGATTGCTCGGTCATGCCGACGGGCCTCTCTGGGGCTGAAAAATAACTGCAGCAACGCCGCAAGAATACATATCCCGAGAGCGTCGGCAATGGCCTCGGTTGAGACCTTTGTGTGCGAAACCTGCGCTGGAACGCGGCCAAACCCGGAGAAAGCCGGCTCCCCACCGGTACATCCGCGGTTGGGGGCCGGCTTGGGCGGGCCTTAGAGGCTCGCCGGCGAAAGGAACGCCGGCAGGCCTGTCCGGTTCCTCGGGCATCCGCCGTGGGACCGCGCCGGGGTCGCGAACACACGAGTCGAGGGTACATTTGGGATACCCGCACGCAACAGGACGTGATCCCGACGTCCGGGCACTGGACGCCCTCCCGCGGCCACGCTAGGGCAGCGCCATCGGCCAGCATCACCGCCGAAGGAGAATCAATCATGCCGCTGCGATGGCAAGTGCTGCACGACGAGAGACTGGTGCATGTCATCGCGGAGGGGCCGGTGACCATGCAGGAGATGGAGGATCATTTCGACGCCCTGTCGGTGGCCGGCGCGCTGAGCTATTGCAAGCTGTTCGACGCCACCAGGGCGTCCCCCATCTATGACGACGACGACGTGATGGCCATGGGCGCCCGGCTGAGCGCCTATGTGGCGACGCAGACCAGCGGTCCCCTGGCGGTCGTAGGCGACGGCGAGCTGATCCGCGCCACCTTCCGGCGCTTCGTCAACATCTCCCCCTCGCGGCGGCCCGCCAAGCTCTTCACGAGCGAAGAGAAGGCGCGCGCATGGCTGGCAACGGTCTCCGACCAGATCGCCGACCAGCGCACGCGCAAGTTCGACGCGCCTTCCGTCTGATCGCCCTACGGCGAATCCCTTAGGTCATTCCCGGAATGGTGACGCCTCGTCCGGCGGTCTAGTCCTCGGGTGCAAAGACCCGCCAAGGAGGAGACCATGCGAGCCAGGGACGTGATGACCGCCGACGTGATCTGCGTGAACGTCAAGGAGTCGATCTTCGACGCAGCCGAGGTCCTGCTGGGCGCCCGCGTCAGCGCCGCACCGGTCGTCAACGACCAGGGCGTGGTGGTCGGAGTCGTGAGCGAGGCCGACCTGCTGCGCCGGGCCGAGCTCGGCACGGCGCCGGCCAGGTCCTGGCTGACGCGCCTGCTGGATACGGAGAGCACGGCGGCACACGCATTCGTCGCCACGCATGCGCGCCGCATCGCGGACGTCATGACGCGGGAGGTGATCACGGCGGACGAGGATGCGCCGCTCGTCGAGATCGTCGACCTGATGGAGAAGCACCGGGTCAAGCGTCTTCCGATCGTGCGGGACGGCGCGCTGATCGGGGTCGTGAGCCGCTCCGACCTGCTCAGGGCACTGCTGTCGCGCGAGGACGAGGGCCCTCTCGTCCAGCCGTCGGATCGGCAGACCCGTCAGGCCGTGCTCGACGCGGTCGAGAAGCAGCCCTGGACCTCCCATTGGCCGACCAACATCTTCGCCAACGACGGCGTCGTCCATCTGTGGGGATTCGTCGAGGACGAGAACGTGCGCAAGGCCTACCAGGTGGCAGCGGAGAACGTCCCGGGCGTGCGCCGCGTGCGGAACCACATGCGCATCATGCCCGCTTCCGTCGGCATGGGCGTTTAGGTTCGACCGGGTCCCGCTACAGCGCCGGCGGCAGATAGGCCGTGCGCCCGGCACCGTCGCCAGAGCGCGGGTGAAGCGCGGTGATGCCCCATTCCTGCAGCGTCGTCGTGAGCCCGACCGATGCGGCCGCGCCGCACGCCACGACGAGGATGGTCAGGCCGATCAGCATGAGATGATGCATCGCGAGCCTCCTGGTTTCGGCCCCCTGGCTATGGATCGCAACGTCATTGCCCCGACAGCAGCGCCTGGGTCGCGGGTCCGCAGGCGACGTCCTTGGCCGTGCCGATCACCGGCGTCGGAATCGGAAACACCCGCCCCAGCGACACCTGCGGCTGGCGCAGCTTGCCCTGGACCATCACCGCCCCGTGCAGGTCGAGCAGGTCGAACTGCTTGGCGTCGGCGTCCACCTCCGCATTGATCACCTGGGTGGCCAGCGAGACCTGCCCCTGCACCCGCAGCACGGACTTCTGGGTATCCAGCAGCGTGCGATCGAAGGTCACGGTCCCTCGATCGAAGTTCAGCCGGCCGACCGCGCACTTGATGGGAATGCGCTGGTCCCCCGTCACGTAGAGGATGAGCGCGTCGAAGATCTGAAGGCCGGCGAGACTTACCATCAGGCTGGAGACGGAGCCGCCGCCCAGCGCGAGCGCGACATGGCCGCTGGCGCTGCCCATGACCTGCGCCAGCGAACGCCCGACGCCTGACAGCACCACCCGGCCCTGCACCTTGCCGTAGGTGGCGTCGAAGAAGCGCGAGTTGCGGAAGAAATTGCGCAGCTCGATGTCGGCCAGAGCCAGGTTCGCGCGGACCGTCGGCGTGTCCGGTCGCGCGTCGATCGCCAGGTCGCCCGTGACGCGGCCGGCGCCGCCGCGCCCATCGCCCAGCAGCAGCAGGTTGAGCGGCTTCACCGTCGCCTGCCCGTCCCGCACCACGACGCGGAACGACAGCGCCTGCACGGGGAGATAGGACGGCGCGACGACGCGCTTGGCGTCGAGCGTCACATCCATGTCCATGGCGCGCAGCCTCTCGACCTTCAGCGGCACGTTCGGGAAGAGGTCGCCCGACGCTTCGAGGCGCTGCTGGGTGCGGCGCTGCTGGGGCGAGACCGTCCCGGCGGGCTTGTCCGGCGGTGCGCCGATCAGCGGCGCGAGATCGGCGAAGACCAGCTTCTGCGACACCAGCTTGGCGGTCAGGTGGCCAGGCTTGCGCCGCTCGTCCACGGCCACCTCTCCTACAAGGTCGCTGTCCCCGACATGCCAGCGGCTGTCGACGAATTTCCAGACTCCGGTTTCGCGATACAGCTTGCCCGAGAGGCGATAGGGCGGCGTCGGCGGACCGGGAATGCCGAGCAGCGGATAGATGTCCGCAAGATCGTTGCCGGAGAGCGTCAGCTCGACGTCGGCGCCGGTCCATTGGAAGGGATCCTGCACCGTTCCCTTGGCCTTGAGCTTCGTGGCGCCATAGGCGACGTCGAGATCGAGTGGGTAGGGCTGGGCGGTGTCGCGCAGCATGAGGATCGAGCCGCCGACGAACCGGACCTTCAGCGGCTGGTTCTCGAGCTTCCCTTCGAGTTCCAGCTCGGCCTGCGGCTGGTCGCCGGCCTGGCCCGTCGCGGTCGACACCGTGCCGTCCAGCTCCAGCTTGCGCCTGGGATCGCGATAGGAAAGCTTGCCTTCCGTGATCTCCAGCCGGCCGATCAGGGGGGCTTCGAACCGGTTGTCGGGCTCGACCACCTCCTTCACCGCAGCCGCAGCGGCAGGTGCCTCGCCCAGCGACCAGTTGAGGCGGTCGTTCTCGCCCCTTTCCACAAGAACCTCCGGCTTCCGCAGGACCACGCTCGGCAGGACGAGGTCGCCGGCGAGCAACGGCCAGAGCCTAATCGCGAAGTCGATCCGCTCGGCCTTCAGCATGACCGGCTCGGTGGCCCAATCCGCGTTGGCCAGCTGGACGCCGGTGAGATGCACATGGGAGGTCCATCCCCAGTCGATCGAGATGTCGGCGATCGTGGTCTTGCGGCCCGACAGTGTCGAGGCATGGCCCTCGAGGCGGGATCGGAAGTCGTCGGAGCTGACATAGAGATACGCCCCGCCGATGGCGAGCACGACCACGCCGGCCACGATCCCGGCACACCAGCCCAGAATTCGACCCAACCGCCGCATCTCCGAGGAACGATGGGCGGGAGACTTCGTTCCCGGCCCCTCGTTCCCGGCCCCCGCCACGGGCTATGGCAGGTGAACGAACTCCAGCTTCAGGCCGTCGGGGTCCGCGAAGAAGACGGCGTAGTACCCGGGTTCATATTGAGGATACTCCGCCGGCGGATCGAGGATCGTCGCGCCGATACGGCCCAACAGGGCATGCAGCGCGTCGACGTCGTCGCGGGATCGCGCCCGCCACGCCAGATGATGAAGCCCCGGCGAATAGCGGTCGTGCCGGCGCGTCCGCCCCTCCTCCGAGGCCCGCATCACGGCGATCGAACACGCGGGCTTCCCCGCCTCGCCGGGAAGTTCCCAGATCAAGCCGCGGTCGACCTCTTTCCTGAACCTGTAGCCGAGGAACCCGAAGACCGCGTCATAGAAGGCGCGCGACGACCAGGGGTCGCGCACCGTGAGGTCGAGATGGTCGATCGTGCCGCGCATGGCCCGGGATCTGTTTCCGAACTGTCCGCCAGTCAACCCGTGCGGCGGCGTCGCGTTCCCGTGAAGGCCCTGACGGGCGCGCATGGCCCGGTTCTTGCCTCGCGGAACGGTATGATCGAGGCGACTCTCGGCCGGACCGCTGGACAGATCGACGCACCGCCCGCTGCGGCCTGGTCCCCCTGCGAGGAAACCCTGCTTTCAGCCCTTCCTCTTGCAGGCGTTTTTTCGCTCGTGCTGGCCCTCCATGTCGCATTTGCGCTGGCGGCCGCCGATGACCTTTCCGCCCACGGCGTATGCAGCCATCGCAATGCGGCCGGGATTGCCTATATGGGCCCGATGATGCATTGATCGCGGCGGCAAGGCCTTCCGGCGCTACCTGACTCGGCAAGCACGGCGGAACAAGGCTCTACCCGTGCTGATCCGAGGAGAGAACACCATTGAGCGCGTTGAGAAACGAGACGGTGCTGTCCGTGCAGCACTGGACCGAAGAGCTGTTCAGTTTCCGCACCACCCGGGACAAGGGTTTCCGCTTCGCCAGCGGCCAGTTCACGATGATCGGTCTCAGGATCGATGGAAAGCCGCTGCTGCGGGCCTATTCCATCGCCAGCGCCCACTACGAGGAGGAGCTGGAATTCTTCTCGATCAAGGTGCCGGACGGCAAGCTGACGTCGCGCCTGAAGGACCTGGCGCCGGGCGACCCGGTGCTGGTCGGTGGCAAGGCCACCGGCACGCTGCTGCTCGACAGCCTCACGCCGGGCCGCAACCTGTACCTGCTGGGGACCGGCACCGGGCTGGCGCCGTTCCTGTCGATCGTGCGTGATCCGGAGGTCTACGAGCGCTTCGAGAAGGTGGTCTTGGTCCATGGCTGCCGCCATGTGCGCGATCTCGCCTATCGCTCCGCGCTGACCGACGAGCTGCCGGCCGATGCCTTCCTGGGCGAGCAGGTGCGGGACAAGCTCGTCTACTATCCCACGATCACCCGCGAGCCCTTCCGCAATCGCGGCCGCATCTCCGACCTGATCGCGAGCGGCACCCTGGCCCGCGAGGTCGGCTTGCCGCCGATCGCCCGGGAGACGGACCGGTTCATGCTATGCGGCAGCGTCCAGATGCTGGCCGACATTCGCGCGCTCCTGGAAGGCGGCGGCCTCAGCGAAGGCAGCACGACGGTCCCCGGCGAGTTCGTGGTCGAGAAGGCGTTCGTGGAGTAGGGACGTCGAAGGGTCGTTCGCCGAACCGGCGCGCCGACGTCAGAATGTCTTGCCGTCGCCCGGTTCCGCCGCTTCGGCCGGCGGCGACAGGTTCATCGCGCGGCGTTCCTCGGCGATTCCCGCCACCGCGGCGCGCAGGGCCGGATAGCGCGCCATGAACTGGTTGAAGTCGCGCCGGTCGAGCACCAGGAACTGGCAGAAGTCGACGGCGACCACGTCGGCCGTGCGCGGCTCGCCGGTGAGCAGCGCCATCTCGCCGAAGAAGGCGCCAGGCTCCAGTGGGAAGATGCGGTCGCCCACCCTCACCTCGACGCCGCCGGACGAGAGGAAGTACATGCCGTCGCCCCGATCGCCGCGGCGAATGACCCTTTCGCCGGGCAAGGCGGATTTCGGCCGGAACATCAGCAGCAACGCATCGAGGTCCTCCCGCTCGACGAGCTGCAGGACCGGGAACTGTTCGAGCAAGGTGTTCAGCCGGAGCTCCTGGGCCCGGCCGCGGGCGTCGGCACGGGCCTTCGCCGCGTCGAGCTCGCGCTCCAGCGCGTCGTAGCGCGCCTGCCCGAAATAGCCGGCGTCGGCCGGCAGGCCGCGACGCAACCGCCGGCCCAAGCCGATCAGCGCTTCGAAGACCAGCGGATTGAGCATGATGGAGAACAGGGCGCCGCCGACCACGAGATCCCGCGCCTCGGTGGGCACGAGGCCCGACGAGATGCCGAGCGCGATCAGGATGAACGAGAACTCTCCGACCTGGGCCAGGCCCGCCGCCACCAGCAGGCCGGTGGCCACCGGCAGACGCAACAGCATGACGATCGCGAAGGCGATCGCCCCCTTGCCGACGACGATCAGGAGCAGCACGCTCAGCATGGCCCCTGGCTCGCGCAGCAGAATGCCCGGGTCGAACAGCATGCCCACCGACACGAAGAACAGCACGGAGAACGCGTCCTGCAGGGGCAGCGAGTCGGTCGCCGCCTTATGGCTGAAGGAGGACTCGTTCAGCACGACGCCAGCGAAGAAGGCACCGAGCGCGAAGGAGACACCGAAGACACTGGCCGAGCCGTAGGCGATGCCGAGGGCAAGCGCCAGCACCGACAGCGTGAACAGCTCGCGCGATCCCGTGCGCGCCACGCGGGCGAGGATCCAGGGCACGACCCGGGGGCCGATGGCGATGGCGATGGCCGCGAAGGCACCGACCTTGCCCAGGGTCAGGCCGATCTCGACGAGGAGGGAACCTTCGGACGTGTCGCCCTGCACCGCCGTCGGTCGTCCGCCCAGCAGCCCCGCGAATGCCGGCAGCAGCACCAGGGCCAGCACCATCGCGAGGTCCTCGACGATCAGCCAGCCGATCGCGACGCGGCCGCCGGGCGTCGCGACGAGATTGCGCTCCTCCAGCGCCTTGAGCAGCACCACGGTGCTGGCGACCGACAGGCTGAGGCCAAGCACCAGGCCGCTGCCGATGCTCCAGCCCCATGCGCCGCACAATGCGATGCCGATAAGCGTGGCGACCACGATCTGTCCGATCGCCCCCGGAACGGCGATGCCGCGCACGGCCAGCAGGTCGCGCACGGAAAAGTGCAGGCCGACGCCGAACATCAGCAGGATGACCCCGACCTCCGCGAGCTGGGCCGACAGCTGTCCATCGGCGACCACCCCGGGCGTGTACGGCCCGATGAGCACGCCGGCGAGGAGATAGCCGACCAGCGGCGGTAGTCGCAGCCGGTCGGCCGCATAGCCGAGGCCGAACGCGAAGACGAAGCCGACGGCAATGGTCGAGATCAACGAGGCTTCGTGATGCATTCGCACCTTTGTCGGATTCGCGGGGGAAGTGTCGCACGGATGCTAAAGCCGTTCCCGACACGATGGAACCGCATGGTTTCATGGCCATCCGGTTCCCTGCCTGGGCGACGGAGCAAGACCGGCTCAGCTGCCCTCGCGCCAGCCTCGGCGTGCATACGAGAAGCGCACCACCCGGATGCTGACCCAGCCTTGCAGGACCAGCGCGGCGAGCGGTATGGCGAAGCTGGACAGCACGTTCGTCATCGGCGAATCGAACAGGCCGACGGCCGCGGCCAGCGCCACGACCGCCCCCGCCGCGATGACGACCGTCAGCACGAGCATCGCCACCGCCTCGGCCAGGAAGCCGTGCGCCAGCACATAGGCCGGGCCCGCCAGCGATGCCCAGAGATACGACCAGGCGGTAATCTCCCGCGACCGATCGCGCTCGAGATGGTCGAAGCGATATGTACTGAACACGTCACACATCCCGCAGGCGGCTCCGCCGCGGCCGTCCCCCCAATCAACCCTGCGTACGCCGCACCCGCGCACTTGTCGAGAGAAAATGCATGGCACCTTTGCAACCGTGTGCATGCGGATCCCGGCCGGGCTGGCGGCAGCCGCCCGCCCGGAGGCTCATCCAGCATGCCGACACGCGGCGGAACGCGCCTTCACACGACGCGCCATCGGTGAAATCATCAAAGGACATGAATGGCATTATCAGGATCAGGCGGCGCTCGGCCCTGGCAGCCCTGTTCGGCGCCGGTTTCGCGGCAGAGGCTCGCGCACAGTCGGACGGCGTGCGTGTCCTCGATTCGGCCCCCAAGGCGCAGGCCGTCGTGGGACGCCGCAGCAGCGCCTTCTACGTGCGCTTCGATCGTCCGATCGATCACGCCTCCTCGCGTCTCTGGGTGTCGCGCGACGGCACCAGGATCGAGGAGCTGACCCCCAACCTGGATGCCAACCCCGACGTGCTGTTCGCCCGTGCGCCAACGCTGGTCCCGGGAGACTACACGTTGCACTGGCTGGTAACGGTCCCGAAGGGTGTCAAGGACGCCCAAGGCAGCATCCCCTTCAGCGTCACCGACTAGAGCCGTCGCCGGCCGAGGGGCTTCAGGCCAGCAGCTCGTGGACCTGCTGGGCACCGAAGCCCTTGAGCTCGCAGACCTGGCGCGGTTCGCAGACGAAGGCCGGTCCCAGCATCGCGGCAATCTCCTGGGAGGCCATGATCTTCATGGGGGCCGCGACGCGTTCGAGCCTCGCGGCGAGATTCACTGCGGGCCCGAACACGTCGTAGACGTACTTGTTCACCCCCACGATCGAGCCGACAAGCGGCCCGGTGGCGATCCCGATGCGACAGCGCCACTGGTTGGCATTCGCCCGGTTGCGCCGCTCGATGTAGCCTCGCATGCGCAGCGCCGCCCGGGCGATATTCACCGCGTGGTCCGCGGAAAGCTCCGGCATTCCCGACACCGCCATGTAGGAATCGCCATTGGTCTTGATGCGCTCGCAGTCGAACATGTCGGCGATGCGATCGAAGGCGGAGAAGACGTCGTTCAGCTCCGCGACCAGCGCGGCCGGATCGCGGGCGATCGCCATCTCCGAGAAGTCGGCGAAGTCGAGCATCAGCACGCTGGCCGTGTCGAAGCGCTGCGGCGAGACGGTGCCGAAGTCCCGCATCTCCTGCAGCACCGCCCGCGGCATCACGTTCAGCAGCAGGCGCTCGACGCGCGCCTTCTCCTGCTCCAGGGCCCGCAGGTTCTTCTCCGCGAGACGGGAATAGGAATCGAGAAGGCACTCGGCCTGGCGGCGGCGGGTTCCGTCGACGACCTCGGCAAGCACCGCACCGTCCGCCATCGCACGCAGGCTCACCTCAAGGCTGACGCTGCGCGCGCCGACGCGGCGCTCGGCCTCGAAGGCAAAGGCGCCACGCTCCGCCAGGTGGCGTCGGGCCAGGGGCTCGTCGAGGCCGGCGAAGCGCCCGGGCAGGCCTGCATCCTCCTCTTCCGCGGGAAACCAACGTTCGAAGGCGGGATTTGCATACGCCACCGTCCATGCGTCACCCGTCGCGAGCGCGATGCCGGTCGCCAAGGGTTCCAGAAGGCCGACGCCCGGATCGACATGCGGCAGGACCATGACATCCTCCCCTTCCTTCAGGCCATCACGATGAGGTGTCGCCGTCTCGCGAACTCCTGGCACACTCGATCGACATCGGCCGGCGGGTAGTCGTACTCCTCGAGCGTCTCGCGCAGAATCACGCCCATGTCGTCGAAGTCATCGGCGGTGACGCCCAGCCGCAGGTGCGCACGGCGCAGCGTGTCGTCGTCGAAGACGTCCCCGCCATCCATGATGCCGGCGATCATCTTCGTCTGGTGATCGATCAGCCGCGCCATGTCGATGCCAATGAAGTGGCGCTGCAGGGTCGCGTGGTCGAGCGCGCGATCGTAGATCGCCGCCACCACGTGGCGCACCCGCGTGAAACCGCCAGAGCGCGTGAATATTGTCCGTGACATGGCGACCTCCTAGAAGAAGGCCTGCGCCGCCGCGGCCAGTCGCGCGGCGGCAGCCGGCGACAGCTTGCGGACGGTCGCGAGGAAGTTCGGATGGCTGAGCCCGGAGCCAAGATAGGTCCAGCGCATCGCCTGGTGCTGCACGGCCACGATACGTTCCGCCTGCGACGGCTCGAACGAGCGTCTCGCCGCACGCTGCAGCGCATCGAGGTCGAAGGCCGCCTGCTGCTTCAGGGCGGCGTCCAACATGCCGCCGATCTCGAGGTACCCGTCGACGGCCCGGTCGATCTCGGCGGCATCGCAGCCGGCGGCGATCGCCTCGACCATCAGCGTGTCGAGTTGGGCGTGCTGCGCCTCCTCCATCCAGTGATGACGCAGCAGGCTCTTGAACTGCTCGTCGAGTTGCCGGTCGTCGCGGATGCTCTCGAGGTAGTGCCGCTGCGTCATCCATTCCACCTGCAGGATCAGCAGCGCAACAGACAGCGGCCGGTGGGCCAGCACGGCGCGGCCAATCTCGTCGGCGGGCCCGATCATGTCGCAGGGGGTGCCGAAGCCGCCCTCGAATTCGCGCTCGAACGTCCGGAAGAGATGGATGTGCTTGGCTTCCTCGCTGGCGAAGCGCAGCAGCGCGCAGGTGCGGACGCCGTCCTGAGACAGGATCGGACGAGCATGGTCCAGGACGAAGGGCAGGATGAATTCCTCGACCAGGCCGAACGTGTAGAGGTAGCCGTTGGCGCGGATATGATTGAGCTTGAGGCGGCTCTCGGCGTCGAGGAAGTCCAGGGCGCCGGTACGGGCGAGCGACTCCGGCATGAAGGGCTTGCTGAAATCGAGCCGGCGCTCGCCGCCGATGATGTCCTCGACCTTCCAGTTGATCTTCTCGGAAGCGGCAAGGGCCCTGGCGTAGCTGAAGCCGTGATCGTTGCGGGCAGTCTCGAACATGGGCGGTCTCCTTTCGTGGGCGGACCATGTCGGCGGGCGGCCGCGCCCGGAACCCGGAAGCTTCGCGAACCGGTTTTGCAGTTCTGCAAAGCCCCGTATCCTGCGGCCGTGGACTGGGACGATCTTCGCTACTTCCTCAAGGTCGCCGAGACTGGCGGACTGTCTCCCGCGGCACGCTTCCTGCGCGTCAACACGGCGACCGTGGGAAGGCACATCGAAGCCCTCGAAACGGGCCTCGGCCACAAGCTGTTCGAGCGCACGCCCCAGGGCTATCGCCTGACCGACGCCGGTGAACGGCTGTCCATCTGGGCGCGCAAGGTCGAGGTCGAGTTCAACGGGATCCAGGCGGCATTCGGGACGGGATCGGCAGAGGCCGCCGGTACGGTCTCGCTCGCGACCACCGACTGGGTCGCCACGGGCTTCCTCATCCCGACGCTGGCAAGGTTCCGGGAGCGCCATCCGGCGATCGATCTCGTGCTGGCGGGCAGCATGGACCCGGTCAACCTGTCGCGGCGCGAGGCGGACGTCGCCCTGCGCCTGTTCCGGCCCGAGCAGGGCAACCTGGTCACGCGACGCATCGCCGATATCGGTCATGGGCTGTTCGCGTCGCCCGACTACATCGCGCGTCACGGACGGCCGGACATTGCGACGGCCTGCGCGGGTCATTTCCTCATCGACTGGCCGGCCGAGCTCGAATCGACCGCCCCCGTCGTCTGGCTGCGCCGTCATGCCGCCGGGGCGCGGACCGTGCTGCGCGGCAACGCGACCATCCGGCTGGCGGCGGCGCAGGCCGGGCTCGGCCTGTCCGTCCTTGCGCATGTCGGCGTGCCGAAGGACAGCGGCCTCGTGCGGCTCGACGTCGAGCCGGCGCCGCCCGCGCTGGGACTGTGGCTGGTGGCGCACGCCGAACTTGCCCATCTTCCCCGCGTGCGGGCCGTCATCGAGCACGTCACGGCGTCGGCCACCCGGCAGGCTGCCTGGCTGCGCGATGGCTGAGCCCGAGGCGCGCCAGCGTGTCCTCCAAATGTGCATAAAGGATGTTTGTTAGGCAGAGTCTTTGCTAGGGAAGCGCGACTGCCTCCTGCGGAGAGACCATGCGCCTCACCTTCCACACCGACTATGCCCTGCGGATGCTGCTCTATCTCGGCACGCGTCCCGACCAGACGGTGACCATCAGCGAGATTGCCGACGCCTACGCCGTATCCAAGAACCACCTGATGAAGGTCGCGACGCATCTCGTGAGCGGCGGCTACGTGGCCGCCACGCGCGGCAACGGGGGCGGCCTCAGGCTGGCGCAAAGGCCGCAGGACATCGTGATCGGCGAGGTCGTCCGGCACACGGAGAACGACTTCCACCTCGTCGGATGCTTCGAGGAGGGCGGCGCCGGCTGCCGCATCCAGCCGGCGTGCCTGCTGCGCACCTCGCTGCGCAAGGCCCTCGACGCCTTCTTCCGGGTGCTCGACGAATACACGCTGGCCGATCTTCTGGTGACGCGACCTCTCATGGCCGAACTGTTCAACATTCCCGAGCCGGCCGAGGCCGGGTTCACCTCTCCGCTGGGCAAGCGGCGCGCCTGGTGACTCAAAGTGGCATGTTTGATGCATCTATGAATTCCGCCGGCCGACCCGACCGGCGCCTTCATGGAGCCGCGTCATGTCAGCCACCGCCAGACAGTCCGTAGCGACGCCCGCCCCGTCTGGTCATCCGCTCGGCAAATCTCCCAACAATCGCTGGCTGGCGAGTGAAGCGCTGGTCGACATGTCGGCGGAAGGCCCACCGCCGCGGCGGCTCACCATCGCCACCGAGCCGCAGGCGGTGACGGTCGATCTCAACCGCACGGCCCTCGTCGTCATCGACATGCAGAACGACTTCTGCGCCAAGGGCGGGTGGGTCGACCACCTGGGTGCCGACTACACGCCCGACCGCCGTCCGATCGAGCCGCTGCAGAAGCTGCTGCCGGTGCTGCGCGACGCCGCCGTGCCGGTGATCTGGGTGAACTGGGGCAACCGGCCCGATCTGCTGAACATGCCCCCCAACCAGATCCATCTCTACAAGCCCACAGGCACGGGCATCGGGCTGGGCGAGCCGCTGCCCGGCTCGGGCGCCCACGTCCTGGAGAAGGACAGCTGGGCCGCGGCGGTGGTCGACGAGCTCACCCCCGAGGCCGGCGACATCCGCGTCGACAAGTATCGGATCAGCGGCTTCTGGGACACGCCGCTCGACAGCATCCTGCGCAATCTCGGCATCCGCACCATCCTGTTCGCCGGCGTCAACACCGACCAGTGCGTGTTCTGCACGCTGACCGACGCGAACTTCCTGGGCTACGGCTGCGTGCTGCTCGAGGACTGCTGCGCGACCACCTCGCCCGAGTTCTGCACCCAGGCGACGGTGTGGAACGTCAAGAAGTGCTACGGCTTCGTCTGCTCCTCGCCCGCCGTGACGGCGGCGCTGCAGGCGCAGGGCGCGTGAGGGGGCTGCGATGACTGCACCGCATCCCGACGTCGCCGCCGTCCTCGACGGTCTCGATGCCTCCGACGGCCCGGTCGAGCACGCGCGCGTGCTGCCGCCGGAAGCCTACATGTCACCCGCCTTCCACGAGTTCGAGATGGCGGCGGTCTACATGCGCTCCTGGCTGTGCGTCGGCCGTGCGCAGCAGATACCCGCGTCCGGCGACTACATGGCGTTGACGCTGGCCGACGAGCCCATCCTCGTCGTGCGCGGCGCCGACGGCGCGATCCGCGCCATGTCGGCACTGTGCCGCCATCGCGGACACACGCTGAAGGAGGAGTGCACGGGCAACGCCCGTGTCTTCACCTGTCCCTACCACCGCTGGACCTACGGGCTCGCCGGCGAATTCGTCGGCGCGCCGCACATGGGCCAGACCGCGAGCTTCGCCGAGCTCAAGCGCGACGAGGCCCTGCCCCAGCTCAAGGTCGAGCTGTGGCACGGCTTCATCTTCGTCAACTTCGATCCGGCGGCCGCGCCCCTCGCGCCCACGCTCGCCAAGCTCGAGCCGTACATGGCGGGCTATGACCTCGACAACATGGCGACCGTCCCACCCGAGGTGACGACGAAGCCGCTGGCCTGGAACTGGAAGATGCTGCTCGAGAACTACATCGAGCCCTACCACACCCAGTTCGTGCATCCGGTCATCCACGATTTCGCACCCAGCACCGGGGTCGAGTTCGATCCATGGCGCGGGCCGGACGACAACGTGATCGTTCGCTACGTGCCGTTCCTCGAACGCGACGGCAGCCTGACCGAGAAGGGCTGGGCGGCGCCGGCGTTGTTCCCGATCATCGATTCGCTGAGCGAGAAGCAGAGGAACCGCGTCGGCTTCGGCATGGTGCCGCCCAACATGAACATCATCTTCATGCCGGACATGCTGTGCTACGGCCTGGTGTTCCCGCAGGGGCCGACCAGCCTGAAGGTCGGTGGCGGGCTGTTCACCGCCGGCGGCTGGTGCATGCCCAAGAGCACCGTGGCGCTGCCCGACTTCCATGCCCGCGCCGCTCGCCTGATGGAGGGCAGCCGGCAGCTCGGCGAGCAGGACACCGAGGTCAACCTCGCGATGCAGCGCGCCAAGTATTCGCGATTCGCGCCGCGCGGCCGCTTCAGCCACCTCGAGGAAACGCTGAGCCAGTTCAACCGCTGGCTCGCCGTGCGCTATCGTGCCGAGGCGCGGCGGCGCAACTATCCGATGCGACGCGCAGCCCAGGCCGCGGAATGACCTCCCCCGCGGAGTTCGCCGACACGGCCGGCGCCTTCTGCCCGCACGGCCGTTTCAGCCTGGCCGGCGCAGCCGCCGGCCCCCTCGCGGGCCTGACCTTCGGCGTGAAGGACTTCATCGACATCGCCGGCCACGCCACCGGCGCGGGCAACCCGCGCTGGCTGGAGACGCATGCGCCCGCGCAGCAGACGGCACCCTGCGTCAGCGCCCTGCTGGCCGCCGGCGCCACCATGATCGGCAAGACGATCAGCGATGAGCTGGCCTACAGCCTGAACGGCGACAACGTGCACTACGGCACGCCGCTCAACAGCGCGGCGCCCGACCGCGTTCCGGGCGGCTCGTCCAATGGTTCTGCCGCGGCGGTCGCCGCCGGCCTCTGCGATTTCGCCCTCGGCACGGATTCCGGCGGTTCCGTGCGCATCCCGGCGAGCTACTGCGGCCTCTTCGGCATCCGCACCACGCACGGCCTGATGCGGCTAGACGGCGTCGTGCCCTTCCAACCGAGCTTCGATGTGCTCGGCTGGTTCACGCGCGATGCCACCCTGCTCGCCGCGATCGGCCACGTCCTGCTGCCGGCGACACCGCGAGGCCTGCCGCCGCTGCAGCGGCTGCTTCACGGCATCGACGCCGAGGCGGAAACCGACGCGCCGGCGCTCGCCGCGCTGACGCCGGCCTTCGCCGCCGTCGCCCGGCATTTCGGTGCCGCGGAGCCTGTGCGCATCGCGCCGGACGGCCTCGAGGCCTGGCGCGCGCTGTTCCGCCAGGTTTCCGCCGCCGAGGTCTGGTCGGTGCTGGGCGCCTGGATCGAGGAGGCCAAGCCGACCTTCGGCCCGGCGATCGCAGAACGCTTCGCCTTCGCCCGCGACGCCTCGCGGCACGACCCGGCGCCGGCGCAGGCAGCCCGCGCCGGGATCGGCCGACGACTGCGCGACCTCCTCGGCGAGGATGGTGTCCTGCTGCTGCCCACGGCGCCCGGACCGGCCCCATTGCTGAAGGCAAGCGGCGAGGCTGTCGAGAATTTCCGCCAGCGGGCCCAGCGCCTCACCTGCATCGCCGGCCTGGGCGGGCTGCCGCAGGTCAGCATCCCGGCCGCCACGATCGGCGGCGCTCCGCTCGGACTCTCCCTGATCGGACCGCACGGCCGCGACCTGGACCTGCTGGCGCTCGCCACCGTCCTGGCCCCGCAGATCACCTCGAGCGCAACCAACAAGGAGGCATCATGAGCAGCACACGCAGAACCCTTCTGGCCGGACTGGCCGTCGGCGCGGCCATGGCCGTTGTCGCACCGCCGATCACGTCCCCAGCCAGCGCACAGGACGTCAAGATCGGAATCCTCGTTCCCGGCTCCCAGACCGACAAGGGCTTCATGCAGTCGGCCTATGGCGGCGCCAAGAAGGTCGAGCAGACCTTCGGATCGAAAGGCAAGGTGCAGCTGATCGAGAACATCAACTACGCCGACATGGAGCAGGCGATGACCCAGCTCGCCACGAACAACAAGTTCGTGGTCGCCGTGAGCGGCGCCTCGCAGGCCGCCATGACCAAGGTCTCCAAGCGCTTCCCGGACGTGAAGTTCACCCTGGTCGGCGGGGCAAAGATCGGCGAGGCGACGAACATGGCGCAGTACGACATGCGCCAGGCCGAGATCAACTTCATCTCGGGCGCGGTCGCCGCCCTGTCCAGCAAGACCGGCACCGTGAGCTTCGTCGCGGGCCTCGAGATCCCCGGCGTGGTCAATGCCGGCAAGGAGTTCGAGAAGGGCGCCAAGATGGTGCGCCCCGACATCAAGACCATCGTGGTCTTCACCGGCAGCTTCGACGACGTCGCAAAGGCGAAGGAAGCGACGCTGGCCACGATCGCGCAGGGTGCCGACGTCCATGTCCATGTGATGAACAAGGGCCTGCCGGGCATCGAGCAGGCGGCGCGCGAGAAGGGCACGAAGATGATCGGCGGGCCGCTGCCCGCCTGTGGCACCGATCCGCTGTACATCGCCTACTCGCGCACCGGGGTCGGCTACCTCGTCGACTATGCCGTGAAGTCCTATGCCGAGGGGACGTGGAAGCCCGGCTCGCATTCCTTCGGCCTGAAGGCCGGCCCGGAAGCCAGTGACATGGTGCTCTGCGGCACGCCCGATCCGGCGCTGAAGGCCAAGGTCGAGGAGCTCAAGAAGGCGATCATCGACGGCAAGATCGCAACGCTTGATGGCTGAGGCCGCCCGCCGGCCCGAGGCCCCAGCGCAACGCCGGTCACCGGCGGCGCAGGGCCTTTCCCGAACGGCACCGCAGGGCGTGAGCCTTGCGGTCCGCGGCGTCGGCAAGCGTTTCGGATCGCTCTCCGCGCTTGCCGACGTCGATCTCGAGCTGCGCGTCGGCGAGATTCACTGTCTGCTCGGCGAGAACGGCGCCGGCAAGTCGACGCTTTGCAATCTGATCTTCGGGCTGCATCGGCCGGACGATGGCGAACTGCTGATCGACGGCAGGGCCTACACGCCGCGTGGTCCGTCCGACGCCCTGGCGAGCGGCATCGCCATGGTGCATCAGCATTTCAGCCTGGTGGCCGAGCTGACGGTCCTCGAGAACCTGTGCCTGGACGGCGGCTGGCGGCGATTCGACCGCCTGCGCGAACACGCGCGCTTCTCGGCCATCGCCGAACGCTTCGGCATCGAAGTACCTTTCGACGTGCCCGTCTCAAGCCTCTCGGTCGGGCTGCGCCAGAAGGTCGAGATCCTGAAATGCCTGTCGCGCGAGCCGCGCATCGTCGTCCTCGACGAGCCGACCGCCGTGCTCCCGCCGGGAGAGATCGACTCGCTGCTGGGCCTGATCGAACGCATGGCTGCCAGCGGCAAGGCGATCCTGCTGGTGACCCACAAGCTCGCCGAGATCGCCCGTGTCGCCGACCGCATCACCGTGCTGCGGCGCGGGCGCGTGACGCTGAGCGCCGATGGACGGCAGGTCGGCCGCCACGAGCTCGCCTCCGCCATCGTCGGCGAGCAGGTCGTCGAACTCGACATGACCGGGCGGGGCGAGCGCCACGTGCCGAGGGCGCAGAGCGGTGTCGCCGTTCCGCCTCCGGCGCTCATGCTGGACGGTGTGACCCTGACCGACACGATCGGCGTCAGGCGGGTCGAGAACCTCACCCTGCTGATCTCCGCCGGCGAGATCGTCGGCGTCGCGGGCGTCGAGGGCAATGGCCAGACGGAGCTCGGCCTGGCGCTGGCCGGACTCATGCCGCTGGCGGCGGGCCGCTATTTCTGCGGCGACATCGAGCTCACCCGGGCGGCCCCAGGCGCCGTTTCGGCAGCCGGCGTGGGCATCATTCCCGAGGATCGCCACGCGCTGGGCGGCATCCTCGGCATGGCGATCGACGAGAACATCTTCCTGGGTGCCCTCGGCCGCTTTCGCCGCGGCCTCTTCGTCGACCGCGCGGCCATGCGCCGCGAGGCCGAGGCGCTGATCGCCCGCTTCGACATCCGTTGCGCCGGACCGCAGGCGACCTTCGCCAGCCTGTCGGGCGGCAACCAGCAGAAGGTGGTCCTGGCACGCGAGATCACCCTCAATACGCGGCGCCTCCTGGTGGCCGCCCAGCCGACGCGCGGCCTCGACATCGGCGCAACGCGGGCCACCTATGGCCACATCCAGGCCGCCGCGCGCGCCGGTGCGGGCGTGCTGCTGATATCGAGCGAGCTCGACGATCTCCTCGCGAACTGCGACCGCATCGTCGTCATGTATCGCGGCCGCATCATCGGCGAGCAGGCCGGCACGTTCGACCGGCAAATGCTGGGCGCGCTGATGTCGGGACACGCATGAGCAAGGCCTTCCTCGAACGCGCCCTCGCATCGTCGGCCGGCGCCGTGCTGATCGCCGTGCTGGCGGGCCTGCTGCTGATGGCGATCCTGGCACCCTCCCTGCCGGCGGCGCTCGCCGCCTTCGCGCAGGGCGCCGCGGGATCTGCCTACGCCATCGGCGCCTCGGTCAATCGTGCCGCCGTCCTGGCGCTGGTCGGGTTGGGCTTCATCCTGGCGTTCCGCGCCAACCTCACCAACATCGGCGGCGAAGGCCAGATGGCCATGGGCGGCATGATCGCTGCTGCGGTCGCGCTGAAGACACCAGCCGCGGAGCTGCCGCTCGCGCTGGGCGCCGTGCTGCCGGCGCTGGCCGGCGCGGCGGCGGGCGGCCTGTGGGCAGCCCTTGCCGGGTGGCTGAAGGTGCGGCGCGGCACCAACGAGGTGATCAGCACGCTGCTGCTGAGCTTCATCGCGCTGTGGCTGCTCTACTGGTCGGTGCACAGCGACGCGCTGCTGCGTCAGCCGCGCACCAGCGCCACCTCCCTGCCGGAATCGGAGGATCTGCCCGCCGGCGCGATGCTCGGCATGCTGTCGGCACCGATGCATTTCGGCATCCTTGTCGTGCTGGCCCTCGCAGTCGTCGTGCACCTCGCGATGACACGCACGGCGTGGGGCATGCGGCTGCAGGCGATCGGGCTCAACGCCGCAGCGGCGCGACGAGCCGGCCTGGCGATCGACGGGCTCACTGTGGGCGTCATGCTGGCCAGCGGCGCGCTGGGCGGCCTCGCCGGCGCCATGATGATCCAGGGCGAGCAGTACAACCTCAAGGCGGGCTTCACGTCCGGGTACGGCTTCGACGGGCTGGTGGTCGGGTTGCTCGCCCGCGGCTCGGCTCCGGCGGTGATCGTCTTCGCCCTGCTGTTCGGCTTCCTGCGCTCGGGCGGGATCGGCATGGAGATCGCGGCAGGCGTGCCGTCGGCCGTGGTCCTGACCATGCAGGGACTGCTCATCCTGGCCGTGGCCGGCATGGAGTTCCTGCGGCTGCGACAGTCCCGAGGCACGGCATGAACGAGGCGCTGGCCGTCGTTCTCGCCGCTTCGACCATCCGGCTGGCCGTGCCGCTGATGCTCGCCGGCCTCGGTGAACTGGTGAGCGAGAAGGCAGGGCTCCTGAATCTGAGCCTCGAGGGCATGATGCTGGCAGCGGCGTTCGGCGGTGCGCTCGGCGCCTTCCTGACCGGCTCGCCCCTGGCGGGCCTGGCCCTGGCCCTGCTCTGCTCATGCCTGGTCGCCGCGCTGCAGGGCGTGTTCAGCATCGTGCTGCAGGCCAACCAGATCGTGAGTGGCATCGGCATCAACATCGCCGTGCTGGGGCTGACGACCGTGGCGTCGCGGGCCATCTTCGGTCGCGATGCCGGTTTCACCATCGCCGGCTTCGCCAAGCTGCCGGTGCCCGGCCTGCACGACCTGCCCTTTGCAGGGCCGGTGCTCTTCACCCAGTCGGGCTTCGTCTACGCCGCTCCGGTGGTGGCGCTCGCGATCGCCATGCTGCTGTACCGGACAACCCCGGGCCTGGCCCTGCGCGCGGCGGGCGACGAGCCGCGGGCCGTCGACAAGAGCGGTGCGTCGGTGTCCGGCGTCCGCTGGCTGGCAGTGCTGACGACCGGTCTCGCCGCCGGCCTCGGTGGCGCGGTGTACTCGCTGGCCGACATCCACACCTTCACCGAGAACATGACTTCCGGCGCCGGCTATCTCGCGCTGGCTGCCGTCATCTTCGGCCGCTGGCGGGTGTGGGGCACCGTCGTCGCCTGCCTGGTGTTCGGCGCGGCATCGTCGCTGCAGTTCCAGCTCCCGGCCATCGGCATCGATTTCCTGCCGCCGGCGCTGCTGATCATGATGCCGTACGTGCTGGCGCTGCTCGCCGTGTCGGGGTTGGTCGGCCGCCAGTCGCCGCCGCGCGCGCTCACCGTGCCCTTCAGCCGCTGAGGCCGCGCCAGCGCTGCCAGCCGGCCGCGCGCAGGCGGCAGGCGTCGCAGGCTCCGCAGCCGGCACCCCAGGCGTGGCGATGAATGCGGTCGCCGAGGTAGCAGGTGTGGGTGTGCTCGACGATCACGTCGACGAATGGCGCGCCGCCGAGCGCGTCGGCGAGCCGCCATGTCTCGGCCTTGTCGATCCACATCAGCGGCGTGTCGAGCACCAGCCGCGATTCCATCCCGAGGTTGATGGCCGCCTGCAGCGCCTTCACGGTGTCGTCGCGGCAATCGGGGTAGCCCGAGAAGTCGGTCTCGCATACGCCGGCCACGACGTGCTTCAGGCCGCGCTGGACGGCCACGATCGCCGCGAAGGTGAAGAACACGAGGTTGCGGCCGGGCACAAAGGTGGCCGGCAGGCCGTCGGGCCGCGTGCCGAGCGGCAGGTCGGCGGTGAGTGCACTGGCGCTGACGGCCCCAAGGACGTCGAGTGGAATGACGCGATCTGGCCCCAGCCGCTCACGCCACTGCGGCGACAGCTCCGCGATGGCGCGGCGGACCGGCTCACGGACCTCCATCTCGACCGCATGGCGCTGACCATAGGCGAAGCCCACCGTCTCCACCCGGTCGAAACGCGAGAGCGCCCAGGCGAGGCAGGTGGTCGAATCCTGCCCGCCGGAAAACAGCACGAGGGCGGAGGAGGAATCGGGCGACGGATCGGACATGCTGAACGCCATGCAAGCGGCAAGCCGCTGCGGCCGCCTCAAGCGGACGGCGCCAGGCCGCGCACGACGAACGCGTTGAGACGTTTTGCGAAAGCCGCTGGGTCGGGCGGGACTTCGCCGTCGAGGATGTGGGCCTGATCCAGCAGCAGGCTGGAGATGTCGGCCGCCTCGGCAGCCCGGCCGGCGGCCTGCGCCGCCCCGAGCGCCTTCACCAGCTCATGGCGCATGTTCAGCTCGAGGATCGGTTTGGCGCCGCTTCCGCGGTTGGCGCGCGCCAGCAGGCGCTCCAGCTCCCGGTCCCGGCCCTGGTCGCCCGCCACAAGGCACGCCGCACTGTCGGTCAGGCGCTGGGAGGCACGGACATCCGACACCTTGTCGCCGAGCAACTCCCGGGCCGCCTTGAGGATCGCGGCCTCGTCCTCGGCGGTCGGCGCATCACCGCTCCGCTCCTTGGCGTCGTCGAGCAGCGGCACCGCACCGAAGTCGACATCGCCCTGGCTGAGCGAGCGCAGCTTCCTGCCGTCGAACTCCTGCGGCAGCATCGTCCAGAAGGCGTCGATCGGATCGGTCAGCAGGAGCACCTCGATGCCGCGGGCGCGCGCCGCCTCCAGCTTGGGGTTGGACTTCAGGCGCTCCGCACTCTCGCCAGCGAGATAGTAGATCTCGCTCTGCTCGGGACGCAGGTCGGCGACGTAGTCCTTCAGCGATCGCAGGGCATCGCCCTTGGTCGTGGCGAACCGCGCCAAAGCCAGCAGCTGGGCGCGCCGGTCGCCATCCTCGTACAGCCCCTCCTTCAGCACCGCGCCGAAGGCGTTCCAGATCTTGAGCCAAGCCTCGTCGTCCTTCCCGGCGCAGGCTTCCAGTTCGCCCAGCACACGGCTGGTGAGGCCACTGCGGATCTGCGCCACCTGCGGGTTGTTCTGCAGCATCTCGCGCGACAGGTTCAGCGGCAGGTCCTCGCTATCCACGACGCCGCGCACGAAGCGCAGCCAGGAAGGCAACAGGTCGGCGTCGTCCGTGATGTAGACGCGCCGCACATAGAGCTTCACCCGTCCCTTGCGCGCCGGATCGCCGAGATCGAAGGGCGGGCTGGTGGGCACGAAGAGCAGGACGGCATAGGACTGCCGGCCTTCGACCTTGTAGTGGAGCGTCAGCGCCGGCTCGTCGAAAGCCATCGCCAGCGTCCGGTAGGCCTGCGTGTAGTCCTCCGGCTTCACCTCGGACCTGGAGCGCTGCCAGAGTGCGCTCGCGGTGTTGGCCTGGCGCGCCTCGCCCTTGTCGTCGATCAGCTCGATCGGGAACAGGATGTGATCGGAGTAGGTGCGGATGACGCGTTCGAGCTCGTAGCCCTGCAGGTAGCGGCTGGCATCGTCCTTGAGATGCAAGACGATCTCCGTTCCGCGCTTCACGCGCGCCGCCTGGGCCTCGGTCGCGGGCGCCACGTCGAAGCCGCCGCCGCCGGAGGAAGACCAGACCCAGGCCTCGGCCGAGCCGGCGCGGCGGCTGGTGACCTCGATGCGGTCGGCCACCATGAAGGCCGCATAGAAGCCGACGCCGAACTGGCCGATCAGGCCCAGCCCGTCCTTGGCGTCCTTCAGGCCTTTCAGGAAGCTCTTGGTGCCGGAGCGCGCCACCGTGCCGAGATTGTCGATCAGCTCCTGGCGATCCATGCCGATGCCGTTGTCGGCGATGGTGAGCGTCTTGGCGCCGGCATCCGGCTGCACGCGGATGGCCAGCCGCTCGTCGCCGGCCAGCAGCTCGGGCCGGGCGATCGCCTCGTAGCGCACCTTGTCCAGCGCGTCGGAAGCGTTGGAGATCAGCTCCCTCAGGAAGACGTCGGTCTCGGAATAGACCGAGTGCACCATGAGGTTCAGCAGCTCGGCCACCTCGGCCTGGAACTGATGCGTCTGCGCGCTGGCGGCGTCCCCGTTCATTCGTTCGTCCGTCATCGGTTGGAAGCGGGCGAAGTGCCCTACAATGCTGCCGGTGTAAAGGGGGGCCGCGCCCCCCTTCTGCCGATCAGATCGGCGGAAACACCCGCGGCCAGGGCATGGGCGGGGGTGACACGAACACCTCGTCCGTCCCCTCCTCCCCGGCGTCGCCGGCTTCGGCCAACCCACGAGCGCGATCGGAAGCCGCGCCGTCCCTGCGTCGCGTCCAATCGGCCGGGGAATTCCCCTCGGGATGAGCCGGGGTGCTACCGATATGAATCATCACGTCCTCCGTGGAGCAACATGTCGAAACATTCGCGCGGGCCCGCAGTGGCGCGCCGCGGCGGACGATTTGGGATCGGCCGGAACCGTTTCAAGGGGGCGTCCCGGGCTCACGGCGCCAGTCCGGCCGCGTTGGCCGGCCGCGTTGGCCGGCCAGCAGGCGTGCCGGATGCCCCCCGATAGCGCTTCTGTACCGGCGTCGTCCGGCATAGTCTTCGGGATCGCACCGACCCATGGCGCATGCCCCAGACGCTTTTCACCAACGCCAACCTTCTCCTCGACGGGCAGGCCGACCTGAAGGCGGGCCTGACCGTCCTGGTCAGTGACGGCCGCATCGCGTCGGTGTCCGACCGGGCCGAACACGTGGCCGGCGCGACGATCATCGACGTGGGCGGGCGGACGCTGATGCCCGGCCTCATCGACGCGCACGCCCATGTCACAGGCCTGTCCCTGACCCCCAGGAATATCGCCAACCCGGCCGCAGACATCGCCATCGCCTCGGCGAACTACCTGCGCAACTGTCTCATGGACGGCTATACCACCATCCGCGAGGCCGGCGGCGCCAACCACGCCACGGCCCGTCTGATCGCCGAAGGCCATATCGTCGGGCCGCGCCTCTACTACTCCGGCAGGGCCCTGACCCAGACCGGCGGCGGCGCCGACTTCCGGACGCCGGACGAAGAAACCGATCCCTGCGGGCATGCCGGCCCTTTTTCCATCATGTCCGTGATCGCCGACGGCGCGGACGAAGTGCGCAAGGCGGCCCGCGAGGAGCTGCGCCGAGGCGCCACGCAGATCAAGCTGTTTGCCTCGGGCGGCGTGGTGTTTCCTGCGGAAGGCCACGCCACGCGGTACGAATTCAGCGACGCCGAGCTGCGGGCCGCCGTCGAGGAAGCTGCCGCACGCGATACCTATGTCATGGCGCACGTCTACACCGACGAGGGGGTGCGGCGCTGCCTTGCCGCCGGCGTGCGGTCGATCGAGCACGCGAACTTCGTCAGCGAAGACACCGTGGCCATGATGGCCGCACACGGGGCCTTCTACGTACCCACCTTCATCTCGCTGGTGCAGCGGATCGAAAGCGCAGGCACGACACATCTGCCACCGGCGATCGTCGACAATCTCAAGCGCACCATCGCCCGCGGAAAGCAGGTCTATGGATGGGCGCGCAAGCATGGCGTGCCGATCGGATTCGGTACCGACCTGTGGGGCCCCGACGCGCAGAGATCCCAGCTCCGCGAATTCGAGATGCGCCGCGACCTCGATATGCCGGCCGAGATCCTGCGCTCGGCGACCGTCGTCAACGCCGATCTGCTGATGGAGAAGGGCCGCCTCGGCGTCATAGCGGAGGGCGCCTATGCGGACCTGCTGGTCGTCGACGGCAACCCGTTTCTCGACCTGGACGTCCTGATGGAGCCACAGGCGAACCTGAAGCTCATCATGAAGGACGGCGTGATCTACAAGAACGAACTCGAAGTCTAGGCATGTTCCGTTCGGCTGATTCCGAACGGAACCTGCTTAGTGAATTCTGATCACCGGTCGCTCCCCGCTCGTGCCGGTCGCCGGCTCATGCCACCGTTTGGTCTCACCAGCCGTCCGACAGGAAGGCCGAAGATCAGCGGCGCACGGCGGGAGTGTTGGGACTTGGCCAAGCGAACCAGGCTGCGCGTCGGAACGACGGTCGCCGTCGGCATGGCGACCCTGATGGTGTGCGGGGGCATCGCCTTCGTCTTTGTCGGAGACAGTCCCGATGCCACGACGACCATCATCGGCTATGTCGCCATGGGGATTGGCCTGCTGGCAGCGACACTGCTCGGCGTCGGCCTGGCGCTGCTGATCAACCGGGACAAGCGCGGCGACTGAAACCCGCGCACCGCGGCACCTCCTTCTCCTTCAAGGCCGCTTCGCCTTGAAGCGGCGCAGCGATTCCCGGAACAGGTCCCAAGCCGTCGGGTCCGGCGTCCCCTCCGGTACTTCAGTGAAATAGCGTTGCAGAGCGAGGCGCGTGGCCGACTGCAGCGCGCCGTCGCTCGGGAAGAGCGGATACCAGCCTCCCAGGCCCGCATCGACCAGCTCGAAGCTCGACCGGCGCGCCGGCACGATGTCGAACTCGATCGTGGGCCGCAGGGCCACGCCGGATACCGGCGCGTGCAGGACGACGCTGTTCTCGAACAGCATCCAGATCGGCGCCTCGCTTTCCACGGTGAACTCGACCCCGTCGCGCCGCCGGAACCAGGTCGTGCTCGAACGCCTCCCGCAGCCTTGCGGCAGCACGAACAGCTTGCGGATCGCAACGGGCCAGCCGTCGAGATGCCGGTCGGCCGGCGGCCGGTTGGGCACGAGCTCGAACTGGCGGGTCGAGGCGATACGGACCGGATGGCCGACCTGGGCCTCGATCACCGGCCCGGCCATCGACAGGAACTCCGCCAGCAGGCGCCGCGAGGCGCCCGTCAGCTTGCGATACCGGTTGCAGCCGTTCAGGTAGTCGCACTGCGCCCGGCTGGTGCTGACATAGCCCGGCGCGAAGTCCCCACGTCGTATGCTGGCGCGAGGACTGGCCAGCATTGCCCGCAGCAGCCGGTCCGCCAACCCCGCATCGAAGGGGAAGACCGCGACCCCGGTCTCGGCGATCGGCCCGGAATCGCACCCCAGCGCCTCGCTGAACGACTGCCATGCCTCCCGCGACAGCTCGGAGCGCGCGCGACGGAAGGGCTCGAACCCCGCGTCATCCGCGTCGATCCGTGTCTCCAACCGATGAACCCTCTCGACGAGGGTATCATCAGGATGAGCAAGGATGTCGGGACGCATGGCGGCAGCATATCGGGCCGGCAGCCGATCGGCACCGGAGAAGAGAGGCCGCCAGCCTAATCCGCCTCGGGTGCCAAGCGGGCCCGGCTGGCCGTCCGACGGCCGGTCCATTCCCGCAGCCGCTGGAAGACGACGTAGAGCATCGGAATCACGAAGATGCCGAACACGGCGGCCGCGATCATGCCGCCGAAGACGGGAGTGCCAACCGCGCGCCGGCTGAGCGCGCCGGCGCCGCCGGCGATCACCAGTGGCAGCAGCCCCAGGATGAAGGCGAAGCTGGTCATCACCACCGGCCGGAAGCGCAGCCGCGCACCCTCCACCGCGGCGTCCAGGACGGACTTGCCCTGGCGACGCTGCTCGACGGCGAACTCCACGATCAGGATTCCGTTCTTTGCGGCCAGCGCCACCAGCACCACCAGCCCGATCTGGGCGTACACGTCGAAGGCCAGGCCGCTCACGGCCACGAGGGCGATCGCCCCCAGCACGCCGACGCTGACCGAGATCAGCACCGGCAAGGGGATGTTCCAGCTCTCGTAGAGGGCCACCAGGAAGAGATAGGCGAACAGCAGCGCCAGCCCCAGCACGACCGGCGTCTGTCCCGACGCCGCCTTCTCCTGCAGCGCCGTCGCCGTCCATTCGAAGCCGTAGCCGGCAGGCAGGTTCGATGCCGAGATGCGCTCCATGGCGGCCAGCGCGTCGCCGGAGCTGAAGCCCGCCGTCGGCGCGCCGTTGACGATGGCGGCACGGTAGCCGTTGTAGCGGATCAAGGCCTGCGGTCCCTGCACGAGCCGCGCCTGGGCGAGCGCCCGGATCGGCACCATCGAGCCGTTCCGGTTGCGCACATAGACGCGATAGATATCCTCGACGGCGTCGCGGTAGCGTCCTTCTGACTGGATGTTGACCTGCCATGTGCGGCCGAACAGATTGAAATCGTTGACGTAGAAGCCGCCCAGCGTCGACTGCAGCGCCGCGAACACGTCGCTCACCCGCACGCCCAGGACCTGCGCCTTGTCGCGATCGATATCGAGCCAGATCTGCGGCGTGTCCGCCGCGTAGGTGCTGAACACGCCGGCAAGCTCCGGCTGCTGGTTGGCCGCGACCACGAGGCCGCGCATCACCGAGGCGAGCTCGGCCGGCGACTGCCCCTGCAGGGCTTCGAGCACGTACTGGAAGCCGCCCGTACTGCCCAGCCCGAGGATCGGCGGCAGGTTGAACGGGAAGACCACGGCGCCCTGGATGGCCGCGAGCTTCGGACGCAGGGTGGCGATGATCGCATCGACGTGGCGCGCCGAGTCGGTCCGCTGCTCGTAGGGATCGAGACGGACGACGAAGAAGGCGGAGTTCGGCGAGGCCACATAGTCCACGAAGTTCAGGCCGACCACGGACAGAACGCCCTGCACGCCCGGCGTCGGCCTCAAGACCTGCTCGACCTGCGAGACGATCTCCTGGGTCCGGTTGAGCGAAGCGCCTTCCGGCAGGCGCAGCGCCACGAAGAAGGCGCCCTGGTCCTCGGCCGGCAGGAAGCCCTGCGGCGTCGCCCTGAACACGCCGTAGCCGGCGGCCGCCGCGGCGACGGCAACGACGACGCCCAGCAGCGCCACCCGCACGAGCCGGCGCACCGCCCAGACATAGCCATCGCGCACACGGTCGATCGCCCCCAGCACCAGGCGCATCGGACCCCGCCGGGTGTCGCCCCGCCGCAGCAGCACGGCACAGAGTGCCGGGCTGAGCGTGAGGGCATTGAAGGCCGAAATGACCATCGAGGCGGAGACCGCGACGGCGAACTGCCGGAAGAGCTGCCCGCTCACGCCAGGAATGAAGGCCACCGGCACGAACACCGACAGCAGCACCAGGGTGATGGCAATGATGGGTGCCGTGATCTCGGCCATCGCCTTCCTGGTCGCATCGGCGATCGACAGGTGCGGTTCCTCCTCGATCACGCGTTCGACGTTCTCGACGACGACGATGGCATCGTCGACCACGATGCCGATCGCCAGCACCAGGGCGAGCAGCGACACGGTGTTCGCCGTGTAGCCGACCAGCAGCAGGACGACGAAGGCGCCGACGATGGAAACGGGTACGGCGGCCAACGGGATCAGCGTCGAGCGCAGCTTGCCCAGGAACAGGAACACGACGAGCGCCACCAGGATGAAGGCCACGAGCAGGGTGTGCTCGACCTCGTCGATGGTGGAGGTCACGAACACCGTGGAATCCCAGAACACCTGATAGGCGACATCGTCGGGGAAGCGCTGCTTGAGGTTCTCCATGACCTGGCGCACCTGCGCGGCCACCTCCACGGCGTTGGCGCCCGGCGACTGGTAGATGCCAATCGCCGCCGTCGGAGCCCCGTCGAAACGGCTGAAGCGCTCCTGGGAGCGCGCGCCAAGGTCCGTGCGGGCGATGTCCTTCACGCGCACCACGGAGCCGTCGGGATTGGCGCGCACGACGATGTCGGCGAACTCCTCGATCCGGCTGAGCCGCCCCTGCGTCTTGATGGTCAGCTGGAACTGCTGGTTGGTCGGCGTGGGCGCCGAGCCGATGCGGCCGAGCGCGGCCTGCACGTTCTGGTTCTGCACCGCCGCGACGACATCGGCCGGCGTCAGGCCAAGCGCCGTCAGCCGGTCGGGATCGAGCCACAGGCGCAGGGAATAGTCGAGGGCACCGAACAGGCTCGCCTGGCCGACGCCGCGCACCCGCGACAGCGCGTCCAGGACGTTGATGGTGACATAGTTGTTCAGGAACAGCGCGTCGTGGGTGTTGCGCGGCGAGTAGACGTTGATGACCTGCAGGAGCGCGGACGAGCGCTTGCGGATCACGAGCCCCTGGCGCTGCACCTCCTGCGGCAGCAGCGGCGTGGCGAGCTGGGCGCGATTCTGGACGTTGACGGTGTTGATGTCGGGGTCGGTTCCCAGGGCAAAGGTGACGTTGAGCGTATAGCTGCCGTCTGCGCCACTGACCGACTGGTAATAAAGCGCATTGTCGACGCCGGTGATCTGCTGCTCGATGGGCTGAGCCACCGTCGCCTCGACGACTTCCGCATCGGCACCCGGATACAGCGTCGTGAGCGTGACCTGCGGCGGCACGATGTCCGGAAACTGGGCGACCGGTATCGAGAAGATCGCGATCACGCCGGCCAGGGTGATCACGATCGATATGACGATCGCCAGCCGCGGGCGGTCGATGAAGACCCCGGAGATCATCGGACCTCCGGCCTCCGGATGGCGTGCCGCGGACAGATCATGGCTAGCGTCCCTCGCCCGATGCCGCGGCAGGCGGCGACAGCATCGCCTCCTGCACGAGCTGGCCGGGCCGCACCTTCTGGATCCCGTCGACGATCACGTTGTCGCCGACCTCGAGGCCCGATTCGACAAGCACATCGGTGCCGACATTCGCGCCGGTCCGGACACGCCGCTGGACGACCTTGTGCTGACCGTCCACGACGAGCACGTAGTAGCCCGTCTGGTCGACCTGCAGCGCGGCCTGGGGCACCACCAGGCGCTGCTCCTGCTGGCGCTCGCGGATGATCGCCGTGACGAACTGCCCGTCGATCAGGGTCCCGTCAGGATTGGGCACGACCGCCCGCATGATCAGGCTGTCGGTCTGCGGATCGACCTGGGGATCCGTGAGATCCCAGCGACCGGGCAACGGATACTCCTGGCCGTTGGACAGGCGCAGCCGGATTTCGATCTTCGCCAGCCCCCCCTCGCGGCGGCGCGCCTCGCGGATCGTCTCGAGGTCCCGCACACTGACCGGGAACAGAACATAGGTCGGATCGATGCTGACGATCGTCGCCAGCACGCCGCTCGAGGGGCCGACGAGATTGCCTACGGTATAGGCCGTCCGGCCGACCCGGCCGTCGATCGGGGAGCGGATGTCGGTGTAGCCGAGATTGATCTCCGCCCGGGTCAGGGCCGCCTTGAACTGGGCGACATGGCCGGCGGCGGTATCGACGGCGGCCTTGTTCTGGTCGACCACCGACTGCGGGCTGAACTGGCGCCGGTTCAGCTCGACATTACGACCATACTCCAGGCGCGCATTGACGGATTCGGCCTCGGCGACCGCCAGGTTCGCCGTGGCCTGGTCGACCTGCGCCTGGTACTGCGCCTTCTCGATCTCGTAGAGAAGCTCGCCGGTCCTGACGGTCTGCCCCTCGCGGAACAGGACCTTCTCCAGGAATCCTTCGACCCGCGCCCGGACCTCGACGATGTCGATGGCCTTGACGCGGCCCACGAATTCGAACGACTGATTGACGCCACGGAGCACGACCGGCTGCACGCCCACGGCGGGCGGCGGGGCAGCGGAAGGCGTTGCCGACGCCCGCTCCGCGCCGGAAAGCAGCCACCAGCCCGCGCCGGCCATGCCGACCAGCAGCATCGGCAGCGCCAGCCAGAGCCAGAACAGGCGGCGATCAGGCGGCACGGCGCGGCACCACCAGGTTGCCGACGGCGACCTGCACGGGTTCGTCATGCTGGTTGTAGGTGGTGCTGCGGACCTTGAGCGTGCCCCGGCCGGCAAGCGACCGCGACGGCCGCGCCTCGAGGACCTCGCTCACGACATGCAGCTCATCGCCCGGCCGGACGGGCCTGGGCCAACGCAGCTCGTCGAAGCCTGCCCCGACGATGCCGCCGGCCGGCCGCAGCTCCCCCTCGACCAGCAGACGCATCGTGAGCGCCGCGGTATGCCATCCGCTCGCGGCAAGGCCGCCGAACATCGACGATGCCGCCGCCGCCTCGTCGAGATGGAAGGGTTGCGGATCGAACGTCTTCGCAAAGGCCTTGACGGCATCGATGTCGACCTTGACCCGACCCGAGCCGAAGACCTGACCTGCGGCATAGTCTTCGAGGTAGCGCACGCTCATGGGCCGCAGCCTGCCGGACACGATCCTCGGGGGTCTTCCCAAATGGCACTATACCGCCCGGCCGCCCGCTCGGCCCGGTCGAGTGACCGTTCCCTTGCGGCGCGCGGTCCGGTCACCAACCGGAAACTTGATCCCCTACCTCGACTCGCCATCTTGCCGACGAGAGGTAAAACCATGATTGAACTCAGACCCTTCGAGAAGCTCGGCAAGTCGAACCACGGCTGGCTCAACGCCAACTTCCACTTCAGCTTCGCCGAGTACCGCAATCCCGAGCGCCTCCACTGGGGGGCGCTGCGCGTGTGGAACAACGACCGTATCGCGCCGCAGTCCGGCTTTCCGCCGCATCCCCATCGCGACATGGAGATCGTGACGTACGTCATCAAAGGCGCGATCACGCACCAGGACCATCTCGGCAACCAGGGCCGCACCGAGGCGGGCCAGATCCAGGTGATGAGCGCGGGCCGCGGCATACAGCATGCCGAGTACAACATGGAACAGGCGGAGACCGAGCTGTTCCAGATCTGGATCCTGCCCAACCAGCAGGGCGTGCCGGCGCGCTGGGAGACTGTGCAGTTCCCGGCCGAGGCACGCGACGGAAGGCTCGTGCCGCTGGCGTCGGGCCGCGGCCATGACGGAGCGATCCCGCTCTATGCCGACGGCGCGCTCTATGCCGGGACGCTGAAGGCGGGCCAGTCGATCCGCCAGAAGCTCGACGGCAGGCCGGCCTACCTCGTGCCTGCCAAGGGCAGCATCGAGGTGCGCGGCGTCGAGGGTGCGCCCGTCACCGCCAAGGCGCGCGACGGCGTCGCCGTGGTCGACCTCGCCGAGATCGAGCTAAGGGCCATCGAAGATGCGGAGATTGTGCTGGTCGAAACCGACAAGCTTAACTGAGGTCTCCTGCAATTGACGCTTGGGACCGGGCGGGCTTTGATCCCGCCCGGTTTCGATTCGGAGGAATGCCGATGGCCTACAAGGGCTTCGATCTGACGGGAAAAGTGTCGCTGATCACCGGCGGCAATGGCGGTATCGGCTTCGGCATGGCCGATGCGCTGGCCGAGGCGGGCGCCGATGTCTGCATCTGGGGCACCAATCCCGCAAAGAATGCGGCCGCCGCCGAGAAGCTGAAGCACCACGGGCGCAAGATCCATACGCAGATCGTCGATGTCGGCGACCAGGCGCAGGTCCAGGCAGGCTTCGCCGAAACGCTCGAGGTGATGGGCCATGTCGACAACTGCGTCGCCAATTCCGGCGTCTCCGGCCGCGGCAAGGGGTCGATCCTCGAGATGGAATACGAGGAGTGGCGCCGCGTCATGCGCGTCAACCTCGATGGCGTGTTCTTCACCTTCCAGGCGGCGGCACGCCACATGGCCGAGAGAGGCAAAGGCGGCTCCCTGGTCGCGATGGCCAGCACGGCGGCCATCGAGGGCGCGGCGCGCTCCAGCCACTACGGTGCCAGCAAGGGCGGCGTCACGGCCATGGTCCGGGCGCTCGCCGTCGAGCTGGCGCGGCACCGGATCACGGTGAATTCGATCCTGCCGGGCTGGATCGAGACGGAGATGACGGCCAATGCCGTGGCGAACCCGAAATTCGCCGGCAACGTCCTGCCGCGCATCCCGGAGCGCCGCTGGGGCGTCGGGGCCGACTTCGGGCCCATCGCCGTCTACCTCGCCAGCGAGGCCACGGCCTACACCACGGGACGCGACTTCGTCATCGATGGCGGCTATACCTTGTTCTAGTCGCAAGAACCCCCTGGAGAGATATGATGAAGAAGACCTTCGCGACCTGCCTGGCCGTCGCCCTGGCCGCGGCGGCCCTGCCCGCCCTGGCGCAGCAGGCAAAGCCTGCCGCCGCGCCGGCGCCCAAGTCGGCGACCGACGACCGCTACATCGGCTACTACTACCCGAAGCCGACCTCGACCGAGGTCTTCGAGTCCAGCCTGCAGACGATCCAGGGCGTCGACCGCGCGCAGCGCATTCAGTTCGTCACGGTCGTCTCCCAGGGCACGATCCAGTCGGCCTATCGCGTGCCTTACGCGGTGTTCGCCAAGGGCGGGCAAGGCGACAAGATGATCATCGTGGGCATGCAGCAGGGCGAGCTCAACACCATCTACCGCATGCGCGCCCTGCTCGCGAACATGACCACCATGTCGCGGCTGTCGCCCTTCTTCCAGGAGCGGACGGTCGCCGAGGACGCCACCTTCTTCGACCTGCTGAAGCTGCTGGGCTTCCGCGAGCTCACCATCACCGACGGCGAGAAGGTCACCCACCAGGTGACGATCAAGTAGCTGACGTCGGGGGCGCGCCGCTCAGTGGCGGGCCCCCGCATGGCCCTGCGGCCTCAGATCGCGTTCATGCCGCCGTCGATCACCAGCTCGGTGCCCGTGACGAAGCGCGACTCATCCGAGATCAGGTAGAGCACACCGTAGGCGATGTCTGTCGGCGCGCCGAAGTCGCCGAGCGGAATCCGGCGGCGCGTGCGCTCGCGCGCCTTGTCGCTGGGCATCACGCTGCTGCCCATCGGGGTCAGGATGATGCCCGGGTGCACCGAGTTGCAGCGCACCTTGTAGCCCTTGCGCGCGCAATCGATCGCCACCGTCTTGGTGAACTGCCGCACGGCGCCCTTGCTGGCGCCGTAGGCCGACAGGTCCGGCGTGCCCAGGAAAGCCGCCAGCGACGACATGTTGACGATGGATCCGCCCCCCGACTGCCGGATGGCCGGCACGCCGTACTTGCAGCCCAGGAACACTCCCTCGACGTTGACCGACAGCAGGCGACGCCATTGCTCGAGCGTCTCGGTCTCGAAGGTCGCCGGAAAGGCCCCCGAGATGCCGGCATTGTTCACCAGCCCGTCGAGCCGGCCTTCCCGCTCGAGGATGCCGTCGATGATGCGCTTCCAATCCTGCTCGCGCGACGTGTCGTGCGCTTCGAAGCGTGCGGCGCCGCCGATCTGCTGCACGGTCTCCTGACCGCCCGCCGCGTTGATGTCGGTCACGATGACCGTCGCGCCCTCCTGCGCCAGCAGCGCCGCCGTGGCGCGGCCGATGCCCGATCCGGCGCCACTCACGAGCACCACCTTGCCAGCAACCCGATTCATGCGATCCGTCCCCTGATTTTCTTGAGCGGAGGCTAGAAGCGGCGCACGTTGCCGGCAAGCAAGGAGGATCCATCAAAATGGCCAGCACGCTCGAGTTCTACTTCGACTACGGCAGCCCCTACTCGTACCTGGCCGACACGCAGGTCGAGACGATTGCCAAGCGGACGGGCGCTTCCCTGGTGCGCAAGCCGATGCTGCTGGGCGGCGTCTTCAAGGCCACGGGCAACGCCTCGCCCATGAACGTGCCGCTCAAATCCCGGTGGACCGCCGAGGACATGCCAATGTGGGCGCGTCACTACGGCGTGCCGTTCCAGCGCAATCCGTTCTTTCCGGTGAACACGCTGGCCCTGATGCGCGGCGCGGCGGCCGCCCAGCTCGACGGATTCTTCGAGCGCTATCATCCCGCGATGTACAAGGCGATGTGGGTCGACGGCCGCAACCTGAACGACATGATGGAGGTGGCGAAGGTGCTGGCCGAAGCCGGACTCGATGCGGAAGGGCTCGCCCGGCGCATCCAGGACCAGGACGTGAAGGACAGGCTCAAGGCCACGACGGACGAGGCCGTGGCGCGCGGCGTGTTCGGCGCCCCGACCTGCTTCGTGCGCGACCGGCTGTTGGGCGATCGGCTGTTCTTCGGCAACGATCGCCTGCCCTTCGTCGAGCTGGCGCTGAAGGGAGAGCTCAGGTGAGCAAGACGGGAATCCTGCTCGCCGCGGGCCTGCTGTGCTGCGCCGCTGCGCCATCCTTTGCTCAGACCGTGGGCACATGCGCCCGCGGCGGCGGGGCCAACCAGCCACAGCCGGTCTGGGTGCTCTTCGATCTCGGCAGCGCGCAGCTGCGGCCCGTCGAGAAGCCCAGGATCGCGGAAGCGGTCAAGACGGCAAAGGCCCGCCAGGTGTCGTCGCTCTGCGTCGTCGGACACACCGACAAGCTGGGGGACAAGGCACTGAACACCAGGCTCGCACGCGAGCGGGCTCAGGCGGTCGCGGCCGAGCTGGTGCGCGCTGGCTATCCCGGCAACCATGTCGTCATCGCCGCCGATCCTGAAGCTTTCGGCAATATGAGCCTCGGCAGCTCGAATGCCTCCGAGAAGGACCGGCGCGTGACGATCCTCTTCTCGCGGTAAGCGGGCCCTACGGCGCGATCTCGATCACGGCCTTGCCGACGACCTGCCGATCGATCAGCACGCGGAAGGCGTCGGCCGCCCGCTCCATCGGGAAGCGATGCGAGATGTGGGGGCGCATGACGCCGAGTTCCGCGAGCCGCGGCAGCTCGACGGCGTAGTCGCGGGCAAGATCGGAGCCCTGGCGGCGCACCGTCTCGCCGGCCCGCACGCCCAGGACGGAGAGCCCCTTGATCAGCACGTGGTTCGACATGATCCGGCTCGGTCCGCCGGAGGTGAACCCCACCACCAGCAGCCGCGCGCCATAGGCGGCCGCGCGCATCGACTTCTCCAGCACCTCGCCGCCGACGGGGTCGTAGACGACGTCGGCGCCGCGGCCGTCGGTCATGCCCTTCACGACGGACACGAAGTCCGAAGTGCGATAGTTCACGACGAGATCGGCCCCCTGCTCGCGCACGATCGCGAGCCGGCCGTCGTCGCTGCCAGTGGCGATCACCTGGGCGCCGAGATGCTTGCCCAGCTGGACGGCCGCCATGCCCACCCCGCCCGACGCGCCGTGGACCAGCAGGACCTCGCGTGGCGTCAGCCGGGCACGATGAACCAGCGAATGGTAGGCCGTGGTCGCGGCGACGCGGAAGCCCGACCCCTCGGCAAACGACCAATCGGCCGGCAGGCGCATCAGGTTGCCGGAAGCCGGCACACGCGCAAATTCGGCGAACGCGCCCGGCCGCACGCCGAAGATCACACGATCGCCGACCCGCCAGTCCTCCACGTCGGCGCCGACGGCCGAAATCGTCCCCGCGCCCTCCATCCCGGGAATGAACGGCAGCTCGGGCTTGTGCTGATACGACGCCGTCAGCATCAGCACGTCGGGGAAATTGACCGACGCGGCACCGACCTTGATCAGCACGTCACCCGCGCCGATTTCCGGGACCGGCACGTCCTCGATCTTCAGAACCGACGGATCGCCCAGGCGATCGCAGACGACGGCCTTCATGTTCTCCCGGACCGCTAGTCCAGCTCGAAGGCGTTCTTGTAGTCGAGCTTCAGCGCCGGATCCTGATCTTCCTTCTTCAGGAAGCAGTTGCCGACCACCAGCACCTCGATCTCGCTGCCCATGAAGCAGCGGAAGGCGTCTTCGGGCGTGCAGACGATCGGCTCCCCGCGCACGTTGAACGACGTGTTCACGACGACCGAATAGCCCGTCTTGGCCTTGAAGGACTGCAGGAGGTCGTAGAAGGCCGGGTTGGTCTCCTTGTGCACGGTCTGGATGCGTGCCGAGTAGTCGACATGCGTCACCGCCGGGATGTCGGAGCGCGGCACGTTCAACTTGTCGATGCCGAACAGCGCCTGCTCGGCCTCGCTCATGGTGCGGCGGCGATCCTCGTTCACCGGCGCCACCATCAGCATGTACGGGCTGTCTGTCTTTATGTCGAAATACTTGTCGACGTCCTCGCGCAGCACCGCCGGCGCGAACGGCCGGAACGATTCGCGATACTTGACCTTGAGGTTCAGCGTCTTCTGCATGGACGGCGAGCGCGCATCGCCCAGGATCGACCGGGCGCCCAGCGAGCGCGGCCCGAACTCCATGCGGCCCTGCATCCAGCCCACCGCCTTCTCGTCGGCCAGCGCCTGCGCCGTCTGGTCGATGATCTGCTCGCGCGTCAGCCGCGTGTACTTCGCGCCGGCCGCGGCGAGCCGCCGCTCGATCTCCTCGTCGCTGAATTCCGGCCCGAGGTAGGATCCCGCCATGGCGTCGAGGTGGCCGTTCAGCTTGCGCGCCTGGCCGAGATAGCCGTGATAGGCGGCATAGGCCGCGCCGACCGCGCCGCCGGCATCGCCGGCGGCCGGCTGCACCCAGATGCCGTCGAACAGGTTCTCGCGCAGGAGCTTGCCGTTGGCCACGCAGTTCAATGCGACGCCACCCGCCAGGCAGATGTTCTTCGCGCCGGTCTCCTTCTTCACCGAGCGCGCCAGCCGGATCACGATCTCTTCCGTCACCGCCTGCACCGAGGCGGCGAGATCCATGTGCTTCTGGGTCAGCATCTCCTCGGGCTTGCGGGCCGGGCCGCCGAACAGCGCAGCGAACTTCTCGTTCGTCATGCGCAGGCCGGTGCAATAGTCGAAATAGCTCTGGTCCAGCCGGAAGCTGCCGTCGTCCTTCAGGTCGATGATGTTGCTCAGGATCGTATCCACGAACTTGGGCTCGCCGTAGGGAGCCAGCCCCATCACCTTGTATTCGCCCGAGTTGACCTTGAAGCCCGTGTAGTAGGTGAACGCCGAATAGAGCAGTCCGAGCGAGTGGGGGAAATGGATCTCCTTCACCATCTCGAGCTTGTTGCCCTGGCCCCAGGCCAGGGACGTCGTCGCCCATTCGCCGACGCCGTCCATGCACAGCACGGCCGCCTCCTCGTACGGAGACGGGAAGAAGGCCGAGGCCGCGTGGCTCTGGTGATGCTCGCCGAACAGCAGCCGCTTGTGCCAGTCGAAGTCGGGCTGCCAGTGCTTCATCTCGTCGCGCAGCAGCGTCTTCTGGAAGAGCTTCTCCTTCAGCCACAGCGGCATGGCCATGCGGAAGGACTGGAAGCCGCGCGGCGCGAAGGCGAGATAGGTCTCGAGCAGGCGCTCGAACTTCAGGAACGGCTTGTCGTAGAACGCGACATAGTCGACGTCGGCCAGCTTGATGCCGGCGGCGTCGAGACAGTACTGGACCGCGTTCTGCGGGAAGCCCGAATCGTGCTTCTTGCGCGTGAAGCGCTCCTCCTGCGCCGCACCGACGAGCTTGCCGTCCTCGATCAGCGCCGCAGCGCTGTCATGGTAGAAGGCCGAGATCCCCAGCACGCGCATGGATGTGATCCACTCCCTAGAAGAGGGTGTACACGAAGGGCGCGATGGCCGAACCCTTGGTGAGTACGATCAGGCCGCCGAAGATCACCATCATGACGAGGATGGGCAGAAGCCAGAACTTCTTGCGCTCCCTCATGAAGGCCCAGAGTTCGACGAGGATGGAGCCCATGGCTGGTCCTTTCGCGATCAGAATTGATTCTTCATGGACTGCGGCGGCGGTCCCGGCGGCGACCGGTCAATCCAGTAGCTCTTGGCGGCGGGGTCGCGCTTCAGCCGCAGGAAATCCTTCCCGAATGCCCGCATGACCAACCCAATCGGCATGATGGTGACGAAGAACAACAGGCCCAGGATGATCGGATTCATCACCTTGTACAGCAGCAGGCCGAATTTGAGCCACAGCCTGTTGAGCGGAGCGAGAATGCGCGGATAGACCAGCGCCACCACCAGAAAGGCGACGGCGATCGGCAGGGTCCAATGCCAGGCGGCGCTGTGGTGCCACAGCGACAGGCCGCTCAGGAGACCGAAGAAGCCGGCAAACACGAGGCCAAAGCCGCGGTCGGTGCCGCCCTTTACCTCTTCTTCGCGCGAGTAGTCTTCGTGTAGTTGGCTGGTCGCCATTGGTGGGTGCGTCGGGGACCTTGATCGGGGGCCCTTAACTCCATGAACTCATGAGCCAAGTCAATCGTGCGAAATGGATCGGTCCCCCGATCCTGCGGTCCCTGTCACCCCAGCGTGGTCCCCGCCGGGGCTTCAGCGGCTTCCGCCTTCCCCGCGGCCAGGGCCTGCGCCAGCAGAGCGCTCAACGTGAGGCGCCACACGGCCGTCGCCCGCTCGTAGCTCAGGCCGTCGCGACGGCGCAGCACAATCCAGGCTTCCAGCGACAGGGCTGCCCCGATGGCGTCGGCAAGCTCCTCGCGGGCCGGCTCCGCCAGCATGGCGAACTCCGGGGCAAAAGCCTTGAAAGTTGCATCCCGCAACTCCTGCTTCGCCGTCTGGGCACGCTCGATGAGGGCCGGATGGTTGGCAAACTGGCCGGCAGCGACCCGCAGGGGCACCGCCTTGTCGAAGACCTGGGCCATATTGTCGACCACGGTCGTGACGCGCGCGGAGAGCGGCCGATCGCTGGCGGCGGGCTGCGGCATCACGAGTTCGCGACGGATGCTGTCCATGACCGTCACGAAAAGTGACTCAACATCGCCGAAGTGCTGGAAGACCGACCGGACGGACACGTCCGCGCGCCGGGCGACGGCGACGACCGTCGGGGCGGTGCTGGTTTCGGCGATCATCGCCTTGGCGGCGGCAATGATCTTGCGCCGGGTCTCGGCGGCGCGCCGATTGCGACCGTCGGGACGAATCGTATCGGAACGGCCGGTGTCGCCCATGTCCGCCTCGCTCGCCTGTGCCACTGCGTTGCCGCGCGGCTGTACCGCTGCTTCGCTCATGAATTGGTTCCTAACCGGAGTTAACGGCGAGCCATGGTCAAGCTGCGACCGGTCGCCTATGGAGGGCGTGAAATAGGGGCCGACTTGGGCAGGAACAAGGTAAAGAGGGTCGCACCGCAATGAATATGAGCCATGCAACGCCCCCGCTCGCCGTCCTGTGGGACTTCGGCGGCGTGATCCTCAGCAGCCCCTTCGAGGCGTTCAGCCGCTACGAGGTCGAAATCGGCCTGCCCAAGGACTTCATTCGGATGCTCAACGCACGCAACGGGGACACCAACGCGTGGGCGAAGATGGAACGCAGCGAGGTTTCGCTCGAGGAGTTCGTGGGGCTGTTCGAGGCAGAGGCCCGCGCCCACGGACAGACGCTCGACGGGTGGCGCATCCTGCAGTCGCTGAGCGGCGACATTCGGCCGCAGATGGTGGAGGCGCTGCGACGCTGCAAGGCGGCGTTCCGGGTGGCCTGCATCACCAACAACATGAAATCGGGCGACGGGCCGGGCATGGCGCGGACGCCCGACAAGGCGCAGGCCGTCGCCGACGTCCTGGCGCTGTTCGAACATGTCGTGGAGTCGAGCAAGCTCGGCCTGCGCAAGCCGGACCCCCGCATCTACCGCCACGCCTGCGATCTGCTGGGCGTGCCGCCCGAGCGCTGCATCTATCTCGACGATCTGGGGATCAACCTGAAGCCCGCCCGCGCGATGGGCATGCGAACCATCAAGGTCGTCGATCCGGACCAGGCGATCGACGAGCTGCAGGCGATGGTCGGGATCCCGCTGCGGGGCTGATGGCGGATCGGCCCATCGTGAGACGCGTCGCACGCCCCATCACTGCCCAGTACCTGCAGAACGCCGCGACGTTCTACCTCGAGCGATATCCCAGCACGGCGGAAGGCCTGCGCCGTGTGCTGCGCCGGCGCGTCGCCCGGGCGCGAATGGCCGAGGCGCCGGTGATGGAGGACGTCGAGCGCGCGATCGAGGCGATCGTCGCCAAGTTCGTGGAGGCGGGCGTGGTCGACGATGGGGCGTTCGCCCAGACCAAGGCGCGCGCGCTGCATCGCCGCGGGACCTCGACGCGCCTGATGCGCCGCAAGCTCGAACTGGCCGGCGTCGACGCTTCCACGCTCGACCGGGCGATGGCGGGGCTTGACGAGGAGCTCCATGCCGATCCGCAGCAACGGGAGCGGCGCGCTGCGATCGCCCTGGCCCGTCGCCGCAGGCTCGGCCCCTTTCGCGCCCCCGGCGAGCGGCAGGACAAGCGCCATCGCGATCTCGCCGCCATGGCCCGCGCCGGATTCGGCTTCGAATTGGCCCGGGCGGTGATCGATGCTTCGGATCCCGATGCACTGGACGAGGGCTGACAGGCCTGCTCTCTTCACCCGCAGAGTCGAAGAGGGCCGCGTGAGCATCACCATCTGGCACAATCCGCGCTGCAGCAAGTCACGGGAGACGCTCGCCCTGCTGAAGGCGAAGGGCGTCGAGCCGGCCGTCCGCGAATACCTGAAGGAGCCGCCGAGCAGGACCGAGGTCGAAAAGCTGATGGAGATGGTGGGCGGCGATCCCGCGGCCCTGATCCGCGACGGCGAGGCTGAGTTCAAGGCCCTCGGGAAGAAGAAGGCCGAGATGACGAAGGCCGACATCGTGAAAGCCATCGCCGCGCATCCCGTCCTGCTGCAGCGACCGATCGTCGTGGCCGGCAGGCGCGCCGCCATCGGCCGACCGCCGGAAGCGGTGCTCCCGCTGCTGAAGTAGCCGATGGTCGGGCGGCTGCGACTCTGGTCGGGCTATGCCCTGTTCGCATACGTCGTCACCCATCTGCTGAACCATGCGGTCGGCCTGATCTCGTTGCGCGTGCTAGAGGCGGCGCGCACCTGGTTCGTCTTCTTCTGGCACAGCCTGCCGGGCCAGATCGTGCTCTATGGTGCGCTGGCCGCCCACTTCGCCCTCGCGCTGTGGTCGCTCTACCAGCGCCGCTCGCTGAGACTGTCCGCCTGGGAATGGGGGCAGTGGGGACTCGGCGCGCTGATCATCCCGCTCGGCACGGTCCACGTGGTCGGGACGCGGCTTGCGAGCGAGCTCTACGGCGTGGAGCCCGGCTATCCCTGGGTGCTGGGGTCGCTGGTGACCAGCGACTGGCCAAGCGTCGCGCGCCAGTTCGCCCTGCCCCTCGTCGTATGGCTGCATGGCTGCATCGGCCTGCACTTCGCCTGGCGCCTGCGGCCCTGGTATCGGCGGTGGCTGCCGGTCCTCTACGCCTTCGCGCTGCTTGTGCCCGTTGCCGCCATCGCCGGCGCCGCGATCGCGTTGCGCGACGTGGCCGAACTCGCACGGCAGCCGGGCTTCCTCGAGAACCTGTTCGAGCGGGTCAGGGCGCCGCCGCGAGTCGAGGTGGACAGGCTCTATGCGATCGCGCGCGACCTGCAGATCGCGGCTTTGGTCCTTCTTGCCGGTGCGCTCGCCGCCCGGCCCCTCCGCGACCTCTGGCAGAGGCGCGCCGGCGTGGTGCACCTGGAATACGACGAACGCCGCAGTGTAGCCCTGCCGACCGGCCTGACCGTGCTGGAGATGAGCCGCATCGCCGACATCCCCCATGCCTCGGTGTGCGGCGGCCGCGGCCGCTGCTCGACCTGTCGCGTGCGCGTGGGAGGGCCGGACCGCGGCCGCCTCCCGGCGCCCTCCGCCGAAGAACAGAAGGTCCTGTCCCGAATCGGCGCGCCGGCCAATGTGCGGCTGGCCTGCCAGCTCCGGCCCCCGCCCGGCCACTATCGCGTGACGCCGCTGCTGCCCGCGACGGCCGGTCCCGTCGAGGCCTATCGCCGCCAGCCGCAGGCCCATGGCGGCGAGCACTACGTCGCCGTCCTGTTTGCCGACATTCGCGGGTTCACCTCGATCTCCGAGGGCAAGCTGCCCTACGACGTGGTTTTCCTGCTCAACCGCTACTTCCGCGCCACCGGCCAGGCCATCGAGGCGGCGGGCGGCCAGCTGGACAAGTTCATCGGCGACGGCGTCATGGCGCTGTTCGGCCTGAGCAGCGATCCGCGCACCGCCTGCCGGCAGGCGCTCGACGCGGCTAGGCGCATGGGCCAGGCGCTCGAGGACCTCAACGAGGGGCTGTCGGGCGATTTCGAACAGCCCCTGCGGATCGGCATCGGCCTCCATGCCGGCCCGACGATCGTCGGCGAGATGGGATACCGGAAGGCGACCAGCCTGACGGCGATCGGCGACACGGTGAACATCGCGAGCCGGTTGGAAACGCTCACCAAGGAGTTCGCCGTCGAGCTCGTGGTCTCGCAGGAACTGCTCGACCGAGCCGGCGCGGACCTCGGCATCCACGAACGCCATGAGGTGGAAATCCGCGGCCGCCAGGGCCGGCTCGAGGTCCGGGCCATCGGTCGGCTGGCCGACCTCACGCCAATGTCATAAGAAGTTCGTTGCCCGTCCGGCAGGCCGGACGACAATCCGGCGACCCGTGAGGTGGATCATGCGCCCAACCGCCCTCGCCCTGCTGGCCGCACTCGCCGCCGCAGCGCCTGCCGTCACCTTCGCCGCCGGAGGCGGCGCCGATCAGCCGCGCGCCGAGCCGGCGAAGCCCGTGGATCCCGACTTCGCGCGCGCCAAGGCCATGGTGGAAGCCAAGGACTACCGCAGCGCCATCCCGCTTCTGCAGCAGGTCGTGTCCCGCGACCAGCGCAACGCGGACGCCTACAACCTTCTGGGCTTCGCGACGCGCGCCTCGGGCGACCCCTCGGGTTCGCTGCAGTACTATCAATACGCGCTGTCCATCGACCCGCGCCATCTCGGCGCGCATGAGTATCTGGGCGAGGCCTACCTTATGCTCGACCGGCCGGCGGAGGCCGACCAGATGCTGGCGCGCCTCGATTCTCTGTGCGTCTTCGGCTGCACCGAGTACCGCATGCTCAAGACGGCCATCGCGAGCTACAAGCAGGGCCGCAAGCCGACGCACTGATCCGGGCAGGATCAGGACAGCGTTCGCAGGCCTGCGCGCAGGGTGTCGGCGTCGATCGCCACCGACACCTGTTTCTCGGCACGGGCCTGGGTGCGCCTCCAGATCGGCACCGCCGCCTTCAGCACCGACCTGCCGGCCCGCGTCAGGCCGAGCCGCCGGCTGCGCCGATCGGTGGGATCCACGCTGATCTTCACCAAACCGCTTCGCTTCAGCGGCTTCAGGTTGGCGGTGAGCGTTGTCCGGTCCATGGCGAGCAGGCCCGCCACGGCGCCGACGGAAGGCGCTTCCGGCTGATTGAGGGACATCAGCAGCGAGAACTGCCCGCTCGTCAGGCCGACGGGCCGCAGCGCGTCGTCGAACAGCCGCGCCAGGGCGCGCGCGGCCGACTGCGCCGCGAGGCAGAGACAATGCTCACGGACATGCAATGTCGTCGCGAACGGAACGGGGCTGATTTTCGACATGCCTTGCTTGTCGCCCAAATATGTTGATATCAACCCATATCGTCAAGTTCGAGCAGCAGGAGGAAGGTATGACCTATGTCGTCGGATTCGTGGCCGCCGTGCCGGCTGCCAACAAGGAAGCCTACGCCAGGCACGTCGCCGAGGCGGCGCCCCTGTTCAAGGAGTTCGGCGCGACGCGCATGGTGGAGGCCTGGGGCGACGACGTGCCCGACGGCAAGGTCACCGACTTCAAGGGGGCCGTGAAGGCGAAGCCCGACGAGGTGGTGGTCTTCTCGTGGCTGGAATTCCCGAGCAAGCAGGCGCGCGACGAGGCTACTCCGCGGATCATGTCGGATCCGCGCATGAAGGAGATCGGCGCCGGCATGCCGTTCGACGGCCAGCGCATGATCTTCGGCGGCTTCGCCCCCATCGTCGACGAAAGCACCGGCGGCCGGATGGGTTACGTCGACGGCTACCTGGTCCCCGTCCCCGCCGACAAGAAGGGTGCGTATCGCGAGCTGGCCACCCTCGCCGCCACCGTGTTCAAGGACCACGGCGCCACGCGCGTGATGGAAGCGTGGGCGGACGACGTGCCGGACGGCAAGGTGACGGACTACAAGGGCGCCGTGAAGGCCACCCCCGAGGAGAAGGTGGTCTACAGCTGGGTTGAGTGGCCGTCCAAGGAGGCGCGGGTCGAAGGCTGGAAGAAGGTGATGGCCGATCCGCGCATGCAGCCCGGCGCCAATCCCATGCCGTTCGACGGCAAGCGGATGATCTATGGCGGCTTCACGCCCATCCTGGACGCATAGACGCGAGCCGCCCCGCCCGCCTCGAACGGGCGGGCGGGCGTGCGCGCCTCATGGAGTGTCCGCCACGGTCAGGAGGGTCTTGGCCAACCCGCCGCCGCTCAGCGCGAACGCAAGGGCCTCCCGGTAGTCCTCGAACTTGAACACCCGGCCGACGGGCGGATCGAGCCGGCCGTCGGCCACCCATCCAAGCAGCTCGTCCAGCTCCCTGTCGGCCCGTTCGACCTCGAACACGGCCGAGAACTGGCGGTAGTCCACGCCGATCAGCGCGGCGCCCTTCATCAGCGGGAGGTTCGCCGGCAGAGCCGGGATCGGCCCGCCGACGAAGCCCACCACGAGATGCCGCCCGCCCCAGTTGAGGGAACGGAAGGCCGGCTGGAAGAGCGGTCCGCATACGGGATCGAAAACGACGTCGATGCCGCCGCCGACCGCCGCCTTCAGCCGATCGCGCCAGCCCTCGATATCGCGATCGAGCGTGATATCCGCTCCATGCTGCGCCGCGAAGGCCCGCTTCTGCTCCGTCGAGGCGACAGCGATGACCTTCGCTCCCAAAAGCCGCCCGACCTGGACCGCGGCCAGCCCAACGCCCGCCGCGGCCCCGAACACCAGAAGCCTCTCACCGGGCGCAATATTTGCGCGGTCCCGCAGGCCGTGCAGGGCCGTGACGTAGTTGATACGGAAGCCGGCTGCCTGCTGGAGGGTCATGCGATCCGGGATGCGCTTGGCCGCCGCAGCGTCCGCAAGCGCGTACTGCGCGAAGCCGCCTCGCACGTTCGCGAGGACGCGATCGCCGACCGCCAAGTCCCTGACGCCGCTGCCGACGCCATCGATCCAGCCGGAGACTTCGCCCCCAGGAATGTGCGGCAGCGGTGGCTTCACCTGATAGCGCCCGAGGGCCAACAGTGAATCCACGTAGCCCACACCGCAGGCACCAACCCTGATGCGGACCTCGCCGGCCGATGCTTCCGGCTTAGGGAGGGCGACCTCCGCGTAATCCTCAAGAGAGGCCAGGCTCCCGCTGCTGATCGCCTTCATCGTCTCACTTTCTCCCCGTTTCCGGCATACCCTGTCTGCAGCAAGGGGTATCGACCTTCAATTTCGCAGGCTGCATGCGCTGCAGCGCAGCCTGTTGGCCGGATGGCACGGCCTTCGCTATTCTTTGCATGAGTAAACGGCCATTCAAGCTGCCGCTATCCGGAGGGCCTTCCGCGATGAACCTCGCCACCCCCGTGCCACTCGTCTTTGGCGACTACGCACTCGACGACCGCTACCGGCTCGACAAGGGCCGCGTCTACATGACCGGCATCCAGGCGCTGGTGCGCCTGCCCATGATGCAGCGCCAGCGCGACCTGGCCGCCGGGCTGAATACCGGCGGCTTCATCTCGGGCTATCGCGGCTCGCCGCTCGGCATGTACGACCATGCGCTTTGGACGGCCAAGAAGTACCTGAAAGAGAACAACATCCACTTCCAGCCGGGCCTCAACGAAGACCTCGCCGCCACGGCCGTGTGGGGCACGCAGCAGGTCAACCTGTTCCCCGGCGCGACGGTCGATGGCGTGTTCTCGATCTGGTACGGCAAGGGCCCCGGCGTCGACCGCTCGATGGACGTGCTGAAGCACGGCAACGCCGCCGGCACGTCGCCGCACGGCGGCGTGATCGTGCTGGCGGGCGACGACCACGGCTGCCAGTCCTCGACCCTCCCCCACCAGAGTGAGCAGGTCTTTGCCGCCGCGATGATCCCGGTGGTCAACCCGGCGAACGTCCAGGAATATCTCGACTTCGGCCTGCTGGGCTTCGCGCTGTCGCGCTTTTCCGGCTGCTGGATCGGATTCAAGGCGATCTCCGAGACCGTGGAGAGCGGCGCCTCGGTCTGGGTCGATCCGGACCGCATCCGGATCAACATGCCGACCGACTTCCAGCTCCCGCCGGGCGGGCTGGGTATCCGCAACCCCGATCCGCCGCTGGAAGCCGAGAAGCGCCTGCACGGACCGAAGATGGCGGCGGTCATGGCGTTCGTCCGCGCCAACGGCTTCGACAAGACGGTGATCGATCCGCCCAACGCACGGATCGGCATCATGACGACCGGCAAGGCCTATCTCGACACGCGCCAGGCGCTCGAGGACCTGGGCATCGACGAAGCCCGCGCCCGCGCGCTCGGCATCCGGCTCTACAAGGTCGGCATGACCTGGCCGCTGGAGCCGGAAGGCGCGCGCCGCTTCGCCGAGGGCCTGCAGGAGGTCATCGTCGTTGAGGAGAAGCGGTCGAATCTCGAGGACCAGCTCGTCCGCATCCTCTACAACGCGCCGGCCGATCGCCGGCCGCTGGTCATCGGCAAGTCCGACGAGACCGGCCATATCATCCTGCCGAGCGAGGGCGAGCTGACGCCGACCGGCGTGGCAATGGTGATCGCCAACCGGCTGATGAAGCACCATGGCGAATCGCCGGAGCTCAAGCAGCGGCTGGCCCGCCTCGAAGCCAAGGAGAAGCTGCTGGCCGCGCCGCCGCCCAAGGTGGCGCGCACGCCGTACTTCTGCTCGGGCTGTCCGCACAACACCTCGACGCGCGTGCCCGACGGCAGCCGCGCCATGGCCGGCATCGGCTGCCACGGCATGGCGGTCTGGATGCCCGAGCGCCGCACCTCGCTGATCAGCCACATGGGCGGCGAGGGCGTCACCTGGGTTGGCCAGGCGCCGTTCACCTCGGACAAGCACATCTTCCAGAACCTGGGCGACGGCACCTACTACCACTCGGGCCTGATGGCGATCCGTGCCGCCGCGGCGGCCGGCGTCAACATCACCTACAAGATCCTGTTCAACGACGCCGTCGCCATGACCGGCGGCCAGCCGCACGACGGGCCGCTGACCGTGCCGGAGATCACCAAGCAGGTCGCGGCCGAGGGCGCCAAGAAGGTGGTCGTCGTGACGGACGAACCCGACAAGTATCCGCCGGGCACCGAGTTCGCGCACGGCGTCACAATCCGCCACCGCGACGAGCTAGACGCCGTGCAGCGCGAGCTGCGCGACATCCCCGGCCTCACGGTCCTGGTCTACGACCAGACCTGCGCCGCGGAGAAGCGCCGGCGCCGCAAGCGCGGCACCTTCCCCGATCCGGCCAAGCGCGTCTTCATCAACGACGCGGTGTGCGAGGGCTGCGGCGACTGTTCGGAGAAGAGCAACTGCGTGTCGGTCAAGCCGCTGGAGACCGAGCTCGGCCGCAAGCGCCAGATCGACCAGAGCAACTGCAACAAGGACTTCTCCTGCCTGAACGGCTTCTGCCCGAGCTTCGTGTCGGTGCATGGCGGCACGCCAGCCAAGGCGAAACGCCCGCAGCTCAAGGTGGTGAAGGACGATCCTTTTGCCGCGTTGCCCATGCCCACCCTGCGGCCGCTTTCGGAGGCCTACGGCATCCTGGTGACCGGCATCGGCGGGACGGGCGTGATCACGGTGGGCGCCCTGATCGGCATGGCCGCGCACCTCGAAGGCAAGGGCTGCACGGTCCTCGACTTCACGGGCCTGGCACAGAAGAACGGCGCGGTCATGAGCCACGTGCGGCTGGCGCCGCAGCCGGAGGACCTGCACGCAGTGCGCATCGCCGCCGGCGGTGCCAACCTCGTGCTGGGCTGCGACATGGTGGTGGCGGCCTCGCCCGCCGCCCTCTCGCGCATCGAGCCCGGCATCACGCGGGCGGTGATCAACGGCTACATGACGCCCGTCGCGGCCTTCGTGACGAACGGCGACATGGATCTCGGCGCCGAGGCCATGATGAAGTCGATCCGCGACGCTGCGGGCGACGACGCCGTTTCCTTCGTGGACGGCACCGGCCTCGCCACGGCGATCCTGGGCGATTCGATCGCGACCAATCTCTTCATGCTGGGCTATGCATGGCAGAAGGGGCTGGTGCCGCTGTCGCTGGCGGCGCTGGAGCGCGCCATCGAACTGAACGGCGTGGCGGTCGAGACCAGCAAGCGGACCTTCGCCTGGGGCCGGCTTGCGGCGCACGACATCGCCGCCGTCCAGTCGGCGGCCAAGCCGACGCTGCGGGTCGAGAAGACCGTCGCGCGCACCCTGCCGGAGATCGTCGCCAGGCGCGTCGAACTCCTTACCGCCTACCAGGATGCGGCCTATGCCGAGCGCTATCGGGCCTTCGTCGACAAGGTCGCCGCGGCCGAGAAGGCCAAGGCGCCGGGCCGGCGCGGGCTTGCCGAGGCCGTCGCCAAGTCGCTCCACAAGCTGATGGCCTACAAGGACGAGTACGAGGTGGCGCGCCTCTACAGCGACGGCGACTTCCAGAAGAAGCTCGCGGCGCAGTTCGAGGGCGACTACACGATCAAGTTCCATCTCGCGCCGCCGCTGTTCGCCGACCGCGATCCGGTCAGCGGCGAGCTCAAGAAGAAGGAATATGGACCCTGGGTGATGTCCATGTTCCGCATCCTCGCCTCGCTCAAGAAGCTGCGCGGCACCCGCCTCGACATCTTCGGCCGCACCGAGGAGCGGCGCATGGAGCGGCGCCTGATCGGCGAGTACCAGGCCACCATCGAGGAGGTCCTGCGTACCCTCGGCCAGGACAACCACGCGCTCGCCGTCCAGATCGCCTCGGTGCCGGAATCGATGCGCGGCTTCGGGCATGTGAAGGAGAGGAACGTGAAGGCCGCCAAGGAACGCGAGGCGAGCCTGCTGGCGGCCTATCGCAGCCCGGCGACTGCAGCACTCGCTGCCGAATAGGGCGAGGGCGGGACGCCCGCACCTCCGAATGGGTAGGAAAGGAAGCGAAGGCGTCCCGTTTACGCGCGCCGGCCGCTAAGGGAGGGGTCGCGACGGCGCCTCTTCTCCATACAGCGGTTGTCGGGGGAACGAAATTGCAATCTACGGTCGTGGACGCACAGCTGAAGGCGTGCTTTCATGGCTCATGCGCCACCCGAGCGGAACTCTCCTGACCGCCAGCGCCATCCTTGCCGCCATGGTCCTCCTTTCCCTGCCGCCGATCCGGCCTGGCGGGGAGATCGCACTGATCGTCGGGATCGCGGCCCTCGGCCTGCTCCAGCTCTGGGTGGTCGTCCGGCAGCTCGCCAAGGACCTGCGCTGGCTGGCGCGATGGGCCGGCGTCCGGCTTCTGCGCCGGCCGCGGCAATAGGACAGCCATCCACGCGGGTCTTTCCGCTCAGGCGCGCCCGCTCTGGTGCGAGAACTTCGCCGGATCGAACCGGCCGCCCAACCCGCCTCCCAGGCGGTCCAGGGCGCGCTGCCATTTCTCGGTGAAATCGGGATCGAACACGAGAGAGGGATCGCCGTCCACGACCAGCCAGGCGTTGTCCTGCATCTCCCGGTCGAGCTGGCCCGGCGCCCAGCCCGAATGGCCCAGCGCCAGCCACGCGTGCTTCGGACCGGTGCCACCCGCCATGTCCTTGAGGATCTCCAACGAGGCGGTCAGCGCCATTCCCCCTTCGATCATGAGGGTCTCTTCGCGCTTGTAGTCCGAAGAATGCAGCACCAGACCGCGCGAGGTCTCGACCGGGCCGCCGAACAGCACCGGGCGCTCTTCCGCCGCCGGCGGCACCTGGATGCCGAGCTGCTTGAACACCTGGCCCAGCGGCAGGTCGTCGACCTTGTTGTTGACGATGATTCCCAAGGCGCCGTCCTCATCGTGCTTGCAGATGAAGACGACGCTCTTCTGGAAGCGCTCGTCCGGCATGGAAGGCGCCGCCACCAGGAAGCGGCCGACCAACGAACTGGCGGGAGAACTTGACCCGGTCATGCTACAAATGATCCTCCAAATCCATGGGGATTGTCCGGGCAAAGATCAAGCCCGAAGCCCGCGAAATCCAGCGGCCGGGCAGATCCCCTTCGGACGCTTCCATCCGGACCGAAACCGCTCTAGGGTCCGCCGGTTCGTGAAACTGCCCGCTTGGGGCGGCAGATTGAGGAGCAAAATATGGCGAAAGTCGGCGACAAGGTGCCCAGCGCCACGCTGCGCACGATGGGCCCGGAAGGGCCCAAGGCGGTCACCACCGAAGAGCTTTTCGCGCCCGGCAAGAAGGTCGTCGCCTTCGCCCTGCCCGGCGCCTTCACCCCCACCTGCTCGGCGAAGCACGTGCCCGGCTTCGTGACCGAATTCGACAAGCTGAAGGCAAAGGGCGTCGACACCATCGCCTGCATCTCGGTCAACGACGCCTTCGTCATGGGCGCGTGGGGCAAGGACCAGAAGGCCGGCGACAAGGTTCTCATGCTGGGCGACGGCAATGGCGAGTTCACCCAGGCGATGGGCCTCACCATGGATGGCTCGAAGTTCGGACTTGGCACGCGCAGCCAGCGCTACGCCATGATCGTCGAGGACGGCGTCATCAAAGACCTTTTCGTCGAGAAGCCGGGCGCCTTCGAGGTTTCCTCGGCCGAGTACGTCCTGAAGCATCTCTGATCGCGGCCTACGGGCGCGAGAAGAACCGACGGCGGGACCCAGGTCCCGCCGTCTTGCTTTGATGCGGTGGTTCGCGGAAGGGATGCCCTGGTGGGGACAGCCCACCGCCGGGTCACAATAACTTCATCAATCGCAAGCCGATCGGTAACGCGATCTTCGCATGGTCCCGCTCCAACCGAGCGTGACCATGTCCCCTGCTGTACCCGCTGATACGTCCGTGCCGGCACGTCGCCAGCGATGGCTTTCCGTCCTGGCACAGGCTCCGGCCCATCGCCTCTCAGAGATCTGGGAAACCCTCCAGCCGGCGTGCTCCTACACGTTCCTGCGCCGTCCTGAGACCGGACTGGTCATGGTCAAGGGACGCATCTCCGGCAGCGGCTCTCCCTTCTGCGCCGGCGAGATGACGGCGACGCGCGCGGCCGTCCGGCTGGACAGCGGCGAGGTCGGCATCGGCTATGTCGGCGGCCGGTCGGCGCGCCATGCGGAGATCGCCGCCGCCATCGATGCACTGGGCCAACGGCCCGAATGGCAGGACAAGCTGGAGCGTCTGGCGATCGGCCCGCTCGAGGCGGAGGCCCAGGCCCGGCGCAACGCCCTCGCTGCCCGCGCCGCCGCCACGAAGGTCGACTTCTTCACGGTCGCTCGCGAGGGTGGCGCATGAGCGGACAGTCCGCCTTCACCGCTCTGGCGCCCGGGCTCGGCGATCCCTCCCACGACGCGCAGCGGCTGTTCCGCGCCATTCTGGATGCCACGTCCCGTCCCGGACGGATCGTGCCGCTGCCCGGCTCGCCGGCAGGTCCCGGAGCCCTGTGCCCCGCCACGACGGCCTGGCTCCTCACCCTGACGGACCGGGACACGCCGGTCTGGCTCGACGCGCCGTTCGACCGGCCGCAGGTCCGGGATTTCCTGCGCTTTCATACGGGCGCGCCGACAGTGGCCTCGCGCCCGGAGGCCGCCTTCGGCGTCGTGTCATCAGGATCGGCCGATCCGCTCGACGGGTTCGCGGTCGGCACCGACCCCTACCCGGATCGGTCGGCCAGCCTGGTCATCGAAGTGCCGTCGCTGCGCGGCGGATCGCCGACAATCTGGCGCGGCCCCGGCATCGATGGCGCCGCCACGGTCGCCATCGACGGCCTGGCCCCTGCGTTCTGGACCTACTGGCAGGCCAATCACGGCCTGTTTCCCTGCGGCATCGACCTCGTCTTCGCCGCCGGCACCGAGATTTGCGCCCTGCCGCGCAGCATCGCCGTGGAGGCCTGACATGTACGTCGCGGTCAAGGGCGGCGAGACCGCCATCGCCCACTCCCTCGATTTCGTCGCCGACAAGCGCCGCGGCGACCGCGGCATCGCCGAGCTGTCGCTCGACCAGATCGACCAGCAGCTCGGCCTCGCCGTCGACCGCGTGATGACCGAAGGCTCCTGCTACGACCGCTCGCTGGCCGCGCTGGCCATCAAGCAGGCGCGCGGCGACCTCATCGAGGCGATCTTCCTCCTGCGCGCCTACCGGACCACGTTGCCGCGCTTCGGCGACTCCCAGCCGCTGGACACCACCGCCATGCTGGCCGAGCGGCGCATCTCGTCGACCTTCAAGGACGTGCCCGGCGGGCAGGTCCTGGGGCCGACCTACGACTATACGCACCGACTGCTGGACTTTTCCCTGGCGGCCGCGGGAGAGCGGCCGATGGCGCCGACAGCGCCGGCCGATACGACGCGCGGACTGCCCCGGGTCGGCGACATACTGCAACGCGAAGGCATGCTCGAGCCGCCGCCGGAGGCGGCGACGCAGGAAGACCTGACGCGCAGCCCGCTCACGCTGCCGGCCAGCCGCCCCGTGCGCCTGCAGAACCTGGCGCGCGGCGACGAGGGCTTCCTGCTGGCCCTCGGCTATTCGACACAGCGCGGCTACGGCAACAATCACCCGTTCGTCGGCGAGATCCGCTACGGCCGGGTGCCCGTCTCGTTCGTCCCCGAGGAGCTGGGCTTCGCGATCACGATCGCCGAGATCGAGGTCACGGAGTGCGACATGGTCAATCAGTTCGCGGGCGCGCACGGCGTGCCGCCGCAATTCACGCGCGGCTACGGGCTGGCTTTCGGCCATGCCGAACGCAAGGCCATGGCGATGGCGCTGGTCGATCGGGCGCTGCGCGCCGAGGAATTGTCGGAAGCCGCGACCTCGCCGGCGCAGGACGAGGAGTTCGTCCTCGCCCACTCCGACAATGTCGAAGCCTCGGGCTTCGTTCAGCACCTCAAGCTGCCGCACTATGTCGACTTCCAATCCGAGCTGGTCGTGGTGCGTGCGCTGCGCGAGGAGGCCGAGGCGCGGCGACGCCAGACAGCTCTGGATCAGGCGGCGGAGTGAGCGATGGCTGACCCACTCCCGCAGGACGGCGGCTACAACTACGCCTATCTCGACGAGCAGACCAAGCGCATGATCCGCCGCGCCATCCTCAAGGCGGTGGCGGTGCCCGGCTACCAGGTGCCGTTCGGCGGCCGCGAGATGCCGTTGCCCTATGGCTGGGGTACCGGCGGCATCCAGGTGACCGCCGCCATCATCGGACGCGACGATACGCTGAAGGTCATCGACCAGGGCGCGGACGACACCACCAACGCCGTCTCCATCCGGCGCTTCTTCGCCAAGGTCGCCGGGGTCGCCACCACGACCCGCACCGAGGAGGCCACCGTCATCCAGACACGCCACCGCGTTCCAGAGACGCCGCTGCGCGGCGGGCAGATCCTGGTCTTCCAGGTGCCGATTCCCGAGCCCCTGCGCATGCTCGAGCCGCGCGAAACGGAGACGCGCACCCTGCACGCCCTGGCGGAATACGGCGTCATGCAGGTCAGCCTGTACGAGAGCATCGCGCGCCACGGCCGCATCTCCAAGGCCTACAACTACCCGGTGCTGGTGAACGGGCGCTACGTCATGAGCCCCTCGCCCATCCCGAAGTTCGACAACCCCAAGCTCGACCGCAGTCCCGCTTTGCAGCTCTACGGCGCCGGCCGCGAAAAGCGCATCTATGCCGTGCCGCCCTACACGCCGGTGAAGAGCCTCGACTTCGACGACCATCCATTCGAGATCGAACGATGGTCGGAGTGCTGCGCCCTGTGCGGCTCGACCGACAGCTTCCTCGACGAGATGATCGTCGACGATTCCGGGCAGCGTCTGTTCGTCTGTTCCGACACCGACTACTGCGAACGACGCCAGGCAAGGCCGGAGGCAGCGGAATGAGCCCGCTCCTGTCGGCCCGGGGGATCACCCGCCACTTCGGCGATCGCATCGCCTGCCGCGATGTCGACTTCGACCTGTGGCCGGGAGAGGTGCTGGGAATCGTCGGCGAATCGGGTTCCGGCAAGACCACGCTCCTGAACTGCCTGGCGGGACGGGCGACGCCGGATGCCGGCACTGTCACCTACGATTCGGCGGCCTACGGGCCGGTGGACGTGCATGCGTTGTCGGAGGCGCGCCGCCGCCTGCTGTCGCGCACCGAGTGGGGCTTCGTCAGCCAGGACCCGCGCGACGGCCTGCGCATGGGCGTGAGCGCCGGCGCCAATATCGGCGAGCGGCTGATGGCAGTGGGTGCCCGGCACTACGGAGACATCCGCCACACTGCCCTCGACTGGCTCGGACGGGTGGAGATCGCGCGTGACCGCCTGGATGACCGGCCGAGCGCCTATTCGGGCGGGATGCGGCAACGGCTGCAGATCGCCCGCAATCTCGTGAGCAGCCCGCGACTGGTGTTCATGGACGAGCCCACCGGCGGCCTGGACGTCTCGGTGCAGGCCCGCATCCTCGACCTGCTGCGGGGGCTGGTGAGCACGCTCCACCTGTCGGCGGTCCTCGTGACGCACGACCTCGGCGTGGCGCGCCTGCTGACCCATCGCCTGATGGTGATGCAGGGCGGTGCCGTCGTCGAGCATGGCCTGACCGACCAGGTGCTCGACGATCCGCGGCACGCCTATACCCAGATGCTGGTCGCCTCGATCCTGCCGGTGTGACATGCAACCCATCCTTCGCGTCGCTGGCCTCACCAAGTCCTTCATTGTCCATGCCCACGGCGATCTCGCCCTTCCCGTCCTGGAGGACGTGGCGCTTGCCGTGCCGCCGGGAGAATGCCTGGCGCTGGTCGGTCCCTCCGGTGCAGGCAAGAGCACGCTGCTGCGGTCGCTCTACGGCAACTACCGCGCCGACAGGGGTTCGATCCGCGTCCGGCACGACGAGACCTGGACGGAACTGGTCGGGGCCGAGCCGCGGACCGTGCTCGAAATCCGCCGCCGAACGATCGGCTTCGTGAGCCAGTTCCTGCGGGTCATCCCCCGCGTTCCCGCGCTCGACGTCGTCGCCGAGCCGCTGATCGGGCTCGGAGCGTCACGCCGGGAGGCGCACGACCGCGCCGAGTTCCTGCTGGCCCTGCTGAATGTCCCGCGCCGCCTATGGGCGTTGCCGCCTGCGACCTTCTCCGGGGGTGAGCAGCAGCGGGTGAACATCGCGCGCTCCCTGATCGTGGAATACCCCGTCCTCCTGCTCGACGAGCCGACCGCCTCGCTCGACGCAGGCAATCGGGACCGGGTGATCGAGCTGATCGCCGGACGGCGCGATGCTGGCAGCGCCATCGTCGGCATCTTCCACGACATCGGCGTGCGCGACCTGCTGGCAAATCGGGTGCACGAGGTCGTCCCGGGAGGCGTTGCATGAGTACCGAGCAGATCCTGACCAATGCCTGCGTCGTCACGCGCGACGCCGCCTTCGACGGAACGGTCGTGCTGCGCGGCGGCAGCATCCACGAAGTGGCGCCGGGCCGGTCGCAGGTGCCGGGTGCGATCGACCTCGAGGGCGACTATCTGCTGCCGGGCCTCGTCGAGCTGCACACGGACAACATGGAGAAGCACTTCGCGCCCCGTCCCGGCGTGCAGTGGCCGAGCCTGCCCGCGGTCATGGCGCACGACACGCAGATCGCCGCCGCCGGCATCACCACGGTCTTCGATTCCCTGTCGCTGGGCGACGTGCGCGGCGAAAGCGACCGCGTCAAGAACCGCGCCCGCATGGTCGACGCGATCTGTGCCGTGAGCGAGCGCGGCCTGGCGCGCGTCGAGCATCGGCTCCATCTTCGCTGCGAAGTGACGCCCGACGATGCGGTCGAAGCCGTCGACCGATGGATCGACCTGCCCCTGGTCGGACTGATCTCGATCAACGATCACACGCCGGGCCAGCGCCAGTTCCTCGATCCGGACAAGCTCAAGCATTACTACATGGGCAAGCACGGCATGACCGAGTCGCAGTTCGAGGTGTTCCAGGCGCGCGCCCTGGACCTGCATGCGCGCAATGCCGTCCGCCACCGCGAGGAGATCGTCCGGCGCGCCCAGGCCAGGGCGCTGCCCCTCGCCAGCCACGACGACGCCACGCTGGCGCACGTCGAGGAGGCCGTCGAGAACGGCATGACCATCGCGGAGTTCCCGACCACGCGCGAGGCCGCGAAGGCATCGCGCGACGCGGGGCTGGCTGTCCTGGTCGGCGCGCCCAACCTGGTGCTCGGCGGATCGCACTCGGGCAACATCGCCGCCATCGACCTTCTGCGCGAGGGCCAGGCCGACATCCTGTCGTCGGACTACGTACCGGCCAGCCTCATGGAAGGCGTGTTTAAGCTGCCGTCATCCGATATCGGCATCGGCCTGCCACAGGCCGTCCGCCTGGCGTCGCTCCATCCGGCGGAAGCCGTCGGCCTGCGCGACCGCGGCGAGATCGCCCCCGGCCGGCGCGCCGATCTCGTCCGGGTGCGGCTGCACGATTCGGCACCGGTCGTCCGCACGGTGTGGCGCGAGGGAAAGCGTGTCGTCTGACGCGACGCGATCCCTCGCGCCGCTGGTCTACGTCATGGGGCCGTCCGGGGCCGGCAAGGATTCGGTGCTCGCCCAGGTTCGCAGGATGCTTCCTGGCGATGCGCCCATCGCCTTCGCCCATCGTTACATCACGCGCCCGGCCGACATTGGGGGCGAGAATCATGTCGCCCTGAGCCGCACCGAGTTCGCGCTGCGGCGCTCCCACGGGCTGTTCGCCTTCCACTGGCATGCCCACGGCAACGACTATGGCATCGGTTGGGAGATCCAGGGATGGCGGGCAGCCGGACTGACCGTGGTCGTCAGCGGTTCCCGGGAACATTATGAACGCGTAGCCGCCGACGATCCCGGGCTGCAGCCGGTACTGATCACGGCGCCGACGGGACAGATCGCGGCCCGGCTCAAGGCACGGGGTCGTGAAACGGCCGAGGACGCCGCCCGCCGTCTGGCTCGCGGCCAAGCGCTGGCGGTCAGCGACCCCAGGATGGTGACGATCGTCAACGACCGCACGCTCGACGCCGCCGCCGAGGCTTTCGTCAGGCTGCTCGCCAGACTTCAGCACTCACCCGGCGACCGCCGCCGAGCGTGAAGCGCGCCAGCAGGTTGAACGGCCGTCCAGCCGCGGGTTGCCGGAACACGCAGAGATCCCGTACGGCCAGAGGCCGGTCGATGAAGCCCGCGAACTGCCGGCGCAGAAGTTCGCCCACGGCGGCGCGCTCGCTCTTGTCGACAATGCGGCCGGTCAGGGTGAGGTGGAAGCGCCACTGCTCGAGCACATAGGGGTAGCCCCAGCGCAGGAGCAGTTCGTCCTGCCGCGGCGAAAGTCCGCCGGACCGGCGGCGCGCGAGCTCCGATTCATCCGGCGGCCGGCGAAACTCGTCGAACTCGATGACGCAGCCGTCGGCAAGATCCTGGAGTTCCGTGCACGGGCCGCCCGGCACCAGCGCCAGGAAGTCGGACAGCGGCTCGAGCTTCATGGCAGGCACAGTGACGGCGCGGCGGCGGGCGACGAACGTGCCGACGGCCGCGAGCAGGTCGCGCTCCGTGGCGCCCTCGCACAGGGCGATCGGCGCTTTCAGCGTGCCGTGGAAGCCGTACAGCCGAGGATCCGCCGTGATCTCGGCCAGACGGTCGACACGGAAGAGCGCGGTGGGCTTCAAGGGACGCGCCGCCCCGGTCTCGGGATTGCGGCCGAGCCAGCGGGTCGCCGCCTCGGCCAGCGGCTCCTCCGGCCGCGGTGCGTAGTAGAGGGCGTAGCGTGGCGCGGCGGGGGCGTTGATCATCGGGCTGCCATCGGGCGGCGGCCGATCACGGCAAACCGCAGCTGGCTGGAGAGATAGTCGATCAGGGCGACGGTCGCGAGGATCATGAGGATGATGAAGGATGTCTGCTGCAGTTCGAGCGTACGGATCGCCTCGGCAAGGTACAGGCCGATGCCGCCGGCGCCGACGATACCGATGATGCTGGCCGAACGCGTGTTCGATTCGATGAAGTAGAGCACCTGGCTTGCCAGGACCGGGAACACTTCCGGAAGGATGCCGAACCGAACTCCCATCAGCCTGCCCCCGCCCGCCGCTGTGATGCCTTCGACGGGCTTGCGGTCTGCCGCCTCGATCGCCTCGGAGAAGAGCTTGCCGAAAGTACCGATCTCGGCGGTCATGATGGCGAGGGCGCCGGCAAACGGCCCCAATCCGACGACGTTCACCCAGATCAGCGCCCATACCAGGATGTCCACGCTGCGGATGGTGTCGAGCGACCGACGCGCCAGGAAGCGGACGACGCGCTGGGCCGTTATGTTGCGTGCCGCAACGAACGCTAGCGGCAGGGCCAGCACAGCAGCCGTCAAGGTACCGAGCAGGGCTATCGCCACGGTCTCAGCAAGCGCGACCGCGATGGTGTGCACGTGGGCCCAGCTGCCGGGGTCGGGCGGCAGCATCAGCCCCGTGATCTCGAACAACCGTCCCATGCCGGCGATCAGCCTGCCGTCGAAGAAGCCCAGGTCCGCCATGGCATATACGAGCAGGACGAGAGCAACGGCTCCAGCGCCGGCGGCTTGAAGACGTGACCGATCGAAACGTCGGAAATGTCCTTCATGCCGGCGGCGGATGGCGTCGAGATCGATCGGGCTGCGCGGCGACATCAGTGCCTTCCTTCCAGCCCGATCAGGCGATGACGGACGGACGAGGTCAGCGTGTCGATCACCGCCACGGTGATCACGATCAGCACGAGAATGGCGGACACGTCGGAATAGTAGAACTTGCGGATCGCCTCGATGAGGTCCTGGCCGATGCCGCCGGCGCCGACAAAGCCCATCACGGCGGTTGCCCGCACATTGATCTCGAAGCGCAGCAGCCCATAGCTCACGAAGTTCGAGAGCACCTGCGGCAAGGCACCGAAGCGCATGGCCACGGACCACGAGGAGCCGCTGGACGTGATGCCTTCCACCGGCTTCATGTCGATGTTCTCGACGACCTCGGAGAACAGCTTGCCCAGCGCGCCTATCGTATGGATCGAGACGGCGAGCACGCCTGCCACCGGTCCCAACCCGAAGGCGATCACGAACAACAGCGCGAACACCAGCTCGGGCACCGTGCGGCAGAGCTCGCACAGCCGGCGGACCACCAGGCGCAGCCAGCGGCTGGGCGCCACGTTGGCCGCGGCGAAGAAGCAGAGCACGAACGCCCCCAACGCGCCCAGTGCCGTGCCGACATAGGCCATCAGCAGGGTCTCACCGAGCAAGCGCAGCCAGCGGGAGATGCCCCAGAACCACTCGCCCACATTGGTCCATACAGGCTGGCCGTTCTCGAGCTGGAACAGACGAACGATGTAGCTCGGGAACCGGTCGATGTTCGCGATGAACCGCGACGGTGACACCTCAGCCGACACCGATGCCAGCATCATGGCAACGACGACCGCCAGGACGATGAGCAGCGTATGCCAGCGGCGGCTGCGAACCGAGGCCTCGTAGGCGAGAACCAGGGGCCGGAGCTGCGCGTCCGGCAGCAGGGCGATGGGTGAACTCACGCGGACGACACTGATCGACGACGACCTGCCGAGGATGCCGGATCCGACTCCCGCACCCTCGGCACCACGTCGTCAGCTCTTCTGCTTGCGAAGCTGGTCGATGAACTTGATCAGCTCGACGACCGGGTCGTAGTACTTGGCGTCGACTTTGACGAACTCGCGGTCCTTGCCATCCGAGAGCTTGTCGAAGGCGACCTTGGCCTTGGTCGGCGCCTCCAGGAACGCCTTCTGGATCGCCGCCTTCAGATCGGCCGGAAGGCTGTCGAGGTAGGCGAAGGGCGAGTTCGGGATCAGGTCGGACTTGTAGATGATCCGGAAGTCCTCCTTCGTCGCCAGCTTCTTGTTCACCATGCGCGTGAGGTTCGAATCGTCTTCGGAGTTCCACCAGTTGGCGGCCACGTCGACCGTCTTCTGCTGCAGGGCGATCACCGCATTCTCATGGCTGCCCGTGTAGGTCACGCGCGCGAAGAAGGTCTCCGGGTTGATCTTCATCTTGTTGAGGGCGAAGCGCGGCACGTTGTTGCCGGACGTCGAATTCGGATCGACCAGGCCCAGGTTCTTGCCCTTGAGATCCTCGAGCGTCTTGTAGGGACTGTCGGCGCGCACGTAGAACACCGAGTAGTAGCCCATCGTGCCGTCGGCATTGACGGTCGTGGCGAAGGGCTGGATCTTCACCCCCGTGAGGATCGCGCGGGCGTAGGACGCCGGACCGTATCCCGCGAGCTGTATGCTGCCGTTGCGCTGTCCTTCGATGACGGCGGCGTAGTCGTTGGCGACGCGCAGCGTCACCTTGGTGCCCAGCGCCTTTGAAAGGTACTCGACGAACGGCCCGTAGCGCTCGGTCACCCCCGAGGCGTTCTCCGCGGGAACGACGGCAAGCACCAGCTCCGGATAGGCCGACTTCCAGCTCTGGGCGTGGGCAGCGCCGGCAAACGTCACGGTGGCGAGGACCGCCCCCAAGGCAAGGCGACGGGTGAGCATTCTTGATCCTCCTGGTTGAAGACGTATCGAAAGGTCAGGACCCGGCCAGCGCGAGGGCCGGGCGGCCGTCGGGCAGCAGATCGGGCTGGGTCTCGTTCCCGAGGACCTCGGCCACCTCCAGGCCATAGAGATCGCGGGCGACGGAGTCGGTCAGCGCGGCCGGGACATCGTCGAAGACCACGCGCCCCGCGGCCATGCCGACCAGGCGGTCGCAGTAGGCGCGGGCAAGATCGAGACTGTGGAGGTTGCAGACGACCGTGATGCCGAAGTGCTTGTTGATGTGCAGCAAGGCATCCATGACGATCTTCGTGTTGCGCGGATCGAGCGACGCGATCGGCTCGTCAGCCAGCACCATGTCGGGCTCCTGCACCAGGGCTCTGGCGATGGCGACGCGCTGCTGCTGGCCACCCGAAAGCGTGTCCGCCCGCTGGCCAGCCAGCCGCGCCATGTCGAGGCTCTCCAAAGCCGACAGGGCCTGGGCCTTCTCCAGATCGGTCCAGAGTTTCAGCAGCGCACGGGAGGTCGGGACATGGAAGGCGCGGCCCATCATGACGTTGGTCAGCACATCCATCCGGCCCGCGAGATTGAATTGCTGGAAGATCATGGCACAGCGCGCCCGCCATCGGCGCAGCTCACGTCCCTTGAGCGCGGTCACGTCGGTATCGCCGAACAGGATGCGGCCGCCGGTGGGATCACCCAGGCGGTTGATCATGCGAAGAAGTGTCGACTTGCCCGCCCCGGACCGGCCGATCACGCCTACCAGCTGGCCGGTCGGCACGACCAGGGAGACCTGGTCGACGGCCCGCTTGTTTCCGAAACTCTTGGTGACGCCTTCCAGCCGCAGCAAGATACCCCCGCAAGCCTGCCCACAGGCTGGGTAGCCACGCCGCGCGTCACGGCGGCGACAGATCGGTTACAGGACGGGGACAGAGGCGGGACGAGGCGTCGCGCCCGGTGGATAAGGCCTAAAGGGTAAGGCCGCCATTCACATGGATCGTCTGGCCCGTGACATAACCTGCCGCCGGGGAGCACAGGAAGGCGATCACGGCGGCGATCTCCGCAGGCTTGCCGTAGCGCCCCAGCGGCACCAGCGAACTCATCTCCGCCATGCGTGTCAGCGACAGGGCCACGTGTGCATCGGGATCCTTCTCCACGAAGCCTGGCGCCACGCAGTTCGCGGTGCCGGCCGTCGGCGCGAGCTCGACGGCCATGGCCCGCGCCAGCGCCTCCAGCGCTGCCTTGGCGGCCGCAGAGGCCGGGAAGGTCGGCAGGCCGCGCGCGTAGGCATGCGCCACGAAGGACGACACGCCGACCAGGCGTGCGGAAGCGCCTGCCTTGGCGAGCCACGGCTTGGCGGCGGCGGCGAGCTCGAAGAAGGCGGAGGGCATCGCGGCGAGGCTGCGGTCCCAATCGGCGCGGTCGAGCTCTCCGACGGGCCGACGGTCGGCAAAGCCTGCATTGCTGATGACGACGTCCAGCCGGCCGAAAGCGCCGACGGTCTCGTCGACCAGCCGACGCGCGACTCCCTCGACGGCCAGATCGCCTTCCAGGACGAGCGCCTGTGCCCCGGCGGCGCGTACCGCCTCGGCGGTCCGCTCCGCGCCGTCGCGGTTGCGGCGGGCATGCAGCGCCATGGCAATTTCAGCAGATGCAAGGGCTCGGGCGGTCGCGGCACCGATGCCCGACGACGCCCCCGTCAACAGGATGACCCGGTTCACAAGGGCCTCCGGTCCGGCGATGGGCACGCGCTCCATCCATCAGTCACGACGCCCAGCCTCCGCTCGCACGGCGGCAAACGCAACGTGCAGACTCGACCCCGGCGCCTTCCGCCTTCACATGCAGACTCATTGTCGCAGAACATAGCCTACCGGCATGCCTGCCGCACCACCGGCGCCAGGATATCGGCGAAACGCTGCGCGCCGCTGGGCGAAAAATGCCCCTGGTCGACGAAGTCCGCGTCGCCGAAGTCATCCACCGGCACATCGACATAGATGTCACCCGCCTCCCGCGCCGTGCGTTCGAGAACGGCGTTCAGCCTCTGCTGCATCGGCCAGAGATCGCGGTCGCGCATCCTCGGCACCCAGCCATACCGGCCTTCTCCCGCCAGCCATGAACGGTTGAGCAGTTGGCCGACCCAGATCGTGGTGACGCCCCGCTGACGATTGATGGCCGAGATCGACCGGATATTGCGCTGGTAGATCTCTTCCAGACGGGCATCGCCGCCACTCGCCAGAGGAAGCGCATAGGGATCGCTGAAGTAGCGGACTGTGTCCAGATGGGCTCCGAGGAAACGCAACACCAGGGTGAGCAGCGGCGAGAACGTCACGTGGGAGCCACCGATGCGTCGCACCTTCAGCGAATCGACCTGGCTGGGCAGGTGGAAGTCCGCATAGCCCGGATCCAGTGCCGGGATGTGCGCGTTGCGCAGATCGTTCCATCCAACGTAGTAGATGGCGCAGCGCGGCGCGATACCGAACTTGTCCTGATAGAAAGCGGTCTGCAGCAGGTGCTCGGCGGTGGTGTAGCCGGGCACGCCGTGATTGACCACGTAGAAGCGCCCCTTGTCCGCTGCCGTGTCGAGGGCCTGCCCCAGACGATCGCTCCATGTGTCGCCATCGCCCAGCCCGACATCGTAGGTCGTCGAGCCACCAACCGTCGCCACGACAGAACGCCCCGCTAGGCTCCCGACAGGATCGCGTCCACGGGTGCCTTCACCGGTGTGGCGGATCGTCAGTCCCGTCCGACTGACAAGATCAAGGGAGGGTATGGGCACCGCCTGGAGGAGCGGGTGCCAGCGAAAGCGCGGCTGTTCCGCCTGCAGCGGCGGCCAAAGATCATTGCTGCCGAACCCCATCCTCTGCATCACGACAAGGCCCGCGCCGAACCCGAATTCCACCGTCGCCAGGAGCAGGAGCGCGCCGGCGATCCGAGGCCATCGCACCAGCGCCAGGACCGAGCCGAGCAGGATGGCCAGGTAGAGGAAGTACTCGCCACGAGGGCCGCTCACGACGAGTTGGCCGGTCGAGCGCATCCAAAGTGCAGAGGCTGCGGCGACCAGGGCGAGAAGGACGGCCGTGACCGCCAGCAGGAAGCGCTCGAACCGATGGGGACGGCCCAGGCCGAAATGCCGCAGGATGGACTCGCCGGGAGACATGTGACGTCCGCCGTCCTAGCACGTCGGGATACTCCGCCGAAGAGGCGCTCCCTCGTCCGGGCGCTTTGACGTGGATCAAGGCCGGATCGGTGCAATCCGCCGAACGTGCGCCGCAATCGAGGCCGGAGCACGTATGACCCATAATCACGCCATCGTCTGGATGGATTCGAAGGAGGCTCGAATCTTCCGCTTCAATGCCGCGAACGTGGAAAGCGATCACGTCAGGGCGCACAATCCCTTCCGTCAGGTCCACCACAAGGCTGGCGTCATCGGTGCCGGGCGTGCGGCCATGGATACCAGCTTCTTCGACCATATTCTGGACGCCCTGCGCGGCACCACGGAGTGGCTTCTCGTCGGACCGGCCGGCGCCAAGCAGGAGCTGCTCCATCACATCGACAGGCACATGCCCTGGCTGCGGAAGAGCCTGATGGGCGTCGAGCCCATGGACCATCCTACGGACGGCGAACTGCTCGACCATGCGCGACGGGCGTTCAAAGCCATCGATCGCATGTTGCCGAACACGCCGGCATAGGCGGCTTCAGCAGGAAAGCAGGGCGCAGCGGCGGGTGCCGCCGATCAGCGCGCTGGTGATACCGCCCATGACCCATCGCTGGTCGCGGCTGTAGCCCCACGCGCCGGCAACGATCAGGTCGGCATCGATGGACCGGGCAATGTCCTCGAGCTGAAAGGCGTTCGCTCGCTCGGCGTCGACGATCCGTCCCTCCGCTTCGATCCCATGGTGCGCCAGCCAACACACGACATCGGCCACGCCCTGCCGTGCCTCGGTCGCCGCTCCCCGGTCGGCGATCTCGACCACCGTCACCCGCCCGGCCTCCGCCAGCAGCGGCAGCGCGTCCGCGACGGCACGACGCGCTTCACGCGTATCCTTCCACGCCACCAGGGCGCGCTCGCAGACGCTCGCGGCCCCGGTTTCGGGCACCAGGAGAACAGGCCGGCCGGCCTGCATGACCAGATCCGGCAGGTCGACATCGCGGGTCTCGTCCCGGCGCGCATCCGCGTCGCGCAGACCGATCACCAGCAGGTCGGCGCGACGGGCCTCCTGGGCGATACGTTCGGCAAGCGGCAGCACCGTCGATCGCATCTGCCAGTCAAGATGGTTCACCCGGCCCTCCAGGACCGACCTCAGTCCCCGTTCCGCCTCCTCTGCCTGACGGGCGATCAGGCGGCGGTCGGCATCGAACACGGCGGCCGGAACCTGGCAGTCGCGGCAGATGACCTCGATCGGCCGGCAGACCCCGAGGCCGACGACCCCGGCATCCATCTTCGCGGCAAGGCGGGCCGTCACGTGCAGCACCGCGGCGTTGGCCCGGCCAAGCGTCAGGACCGCCATCAGCGTTGCGCCGGTCATGCCCGGACACCGGATGCATCTGGGCGCCACATGCCATCGGCATCCTTGTGGTAGCGACGCTTGACGGCGGCCCAGGCGCTGCGATGGCAGATCTCCTCCTGCCGCACATCATCAGCATGGGCAGCCCAGGCGTGGTTGAACACTTCGCGATAGATGTCCTGGGCATGGGCCGGCAGGTGCTGCCGGACGCTTGCAGGGAGCGCAGCGTTCGAGGGGTACGGCATGCGGGGCTCCTCAGTGTCGGTTGGACGAGCCGGCGGGGATCGTCAGGACGGGACCAGCACGGCGGCGCCCTGGAAGCGGCCTGCCCGCAGATCGGCCAGCGCCTCGTTCGCCTTCTCGAGCGGATAGACGCTGGTTGTGGTGCGCACCCCTGCACGCGGTGCGAGCGCGAGAAACTCGATGGCGTCGAGGCGCGTCAGGTTCGCCACCGACAGGATCTGCCGCTCCCCCCAGAGCAGGCGATACGGGAATGACGGGATGTCGCTCATATGGATGCCCGCGCAGACGACCCGGCCGCCCTTGCGCACAGCGCGCAGCGCCGCCGGAACCAGCGACCCCACGGGAGCGAAGAGGATGGCGGCATCGAGCGGCTGGGGTGGCAAGTCGAGCGAGCCGCCCGCCCAGCGGGCGCCAAGCGACAGCGCATGCGCCTGCGCCGCGGCGTCGCCGGTGCGGGTGAAGGCATAGACCTCCCGCCGCTGCCAGCGGCAGACCTGGGCGATGATATGGGCCGCCGCCCCGAATCCGTACAGGCCGATGTGCGCGGCATCGCCGGCGAGCCTCAGCGAGCGCCAGCCGATCAGGCCGGCGCACAGGAGCGGCGCCGTCGCCACGGGATCATCGAAGCCGTCGAGCGGGAAGGCGTAGCTCGCATCCGCTACGACATGGGTGGCGAAGCCGCCGTCGCGGCTGTGGCCGGTGAACAAGGGAGTGTCGCAAAGGTTCTCGCGATGTGTCCTGCAGTAGGGGCAGGTGCCGCAGGTATGGCCAAGCCAGGGGATCCCGACTCTCTCTCCCGCGTGGTGCGACGTCACACCGGCGCCGAAGGCCTCCACGATGCCCACGATCTCGTGCCCCGGCACGATGGGCTGGTGAATGCCGGGCAACTCGCCATCGACCACGTGCAGGTCGGTGCGGCACACGCCGCAGGCCTCGACCCTCAGCCGTATTTCACCTGGGCCGGGAGACGGATCGGGCCTCTCCTCGAGTCGGAGAGGCCGGCCCGGCGCGGAAAGGACCATCGCCTTCACGGTGGATCTTCCTCCTGTTGGCCGAACCGGCGCCTTCCCGACGATACAAAGGACCAGGTCCCGGCCTCGGCTAGGACGACTTTATCTCGACCTGCTTGACCTGCGGCGACGGCTGGGCCGTCTTGGCAATCTCCAGCGTCAGCACGCCCTTTGCGAACCGGGCGGTGATGGCGTTCCGGTCGGCATCGGACGGCAGGGTGAACGCCCGGGTGAAGCTGCCGTAGCTGCGCTCCGAGTAGTGTGTCTTCTCGTCCGTGCGTTCGACCTTTTTCTCGCCGGAGATCGTGAGAACGTCGCCCTCGACGAGCACCTTCACGTCCTTCTCGTCGAGGCCGGGGAGCTCGACCGCGACGGTATACGCCTTGCCGTTCTCCTTCACCTCGACCTTCGGCGCATGGTCGAAGGCGCGCAAGGCGCGCGGCTCGGCGCTCGCCGCCGCCTCCGGCCAGCTGAACGGCCAGCCACGCATGGCGCGATTGAAGAATTGATCGAAATCGCCACCGAAGGGCGATGGCATGCGCGGCGAGGTCAGAGACTTGGCTTCAGTCATGATGTCCTCCAGGATTCGGATCGCCTGCGGATCCGTCCGCTTGCTAGCACGCGCTGTCGCCGCACCGTTTGATCGGGATCAATCCGGCCTGTGAAGGTGATCGGCGCACGCGGCGGCCATGATTGACTTGCATCAAGGCCGCGGAGTGCAGGATGGTAGCCACTTGCACGTCACAAAACGCGGGGATGGACATGAGCTACAAGACGATCCTGGTCCATTGCGACGATGGCCGTTCGCTCGCCAGTCGTCTCGCCGTCGCGGCAGGATTGGCGGAACGGCACCAGGCCCACCTCGTGGGCCTCCATGCCCGACCTCCCTTCCAGCCACCCGCCTTCACCGAGGGCGCCTATCCGATGGACCTGTTCTTCCGGGACTACGAGACCGCCCAGGCCAAGAGCGAGGCCACCGCGTCCGAGGCGTTCGCAAAAGCCGTCAAGGGCCGCGAGATCACCAGCGCATGGCGCTCCGTCGACGGCCATCCGGACGACCTGCTGGCCGTGCACGCCCGCTATGCCGACCTCGTTGTGCTCGGCCAGAGCGATCCCGAATCGGGCGGGCTGGACCAGCCGGCCGATCTGCCCGAAAGCGTCGCCATGGCGACGGGCCGGGGCACGCTCGTCATCCCCTACATCGGCACGCCGAAGGCGCTCGGCACGAACGTCATGCTGTGCTGGAACGCCAGCCGCGAGTCGGCGCGGGCGGCGACGGAAGCGCTGCCCCTGCTCAAGGCGGCCGGCAATGTCACAATCCTGATCATCGACCCGCAGCCGACCGAATCAGGACACGGGGCCGAGCCGGGCGCCGACGTCGCGGCCTGGCTCAGCCGCCACGGCGTCAAGGTGACGGTGCAGCGCGACGTCGCCGCCGACGCCGATGTCGGCAGCGTCATTCTCTCGCGCGCCATGGATCACGGAACCGACCTCATCGTCATGGGAATCTACGGTCACTCGAGGCTGCGCGAGATGGTGCTGGGCGGCGCCAGCCGCACATTGCTGAGCAGCATGACGGTGCCGGTCTTCATGGCACATTAGGATAGCCGACGCACATGCCGGACATCGTGGCAGAGGCCGCCAACCCTTTCGTGCGTGTGCGGCTGCAGCGCGCGGCGCCCGTCACGCTGCATGGAGAGGTCTCCTGGCGTGCGGACGGGAACTGCCCCTTCCGGGTGACGCCGCGGGGCGCAACGGCGCTCTTCTCCGTCTACGAGCCGATCGGCCGCACCTACCGGCGCGAGATGACGGCCGATGTGCGATTCGCGGGAGAGGCCGTGCCCGTACGCCTCCTCGAGGATCGCGATCCCCAGACCGGAAAGTGGATCGAGGCGATGTGGGCTGCGCCGGATGGCACATTGCGCGGCTGGTATCACGCCGAGGAGCGTGCGCCGTGCAACCCGCCGCTCTTCGTCCCGCATATCGGCGAGATGATCTCGGAAGACGACGGCAGAAGCTGGCGCATTCTGGGGGAACTGCTCCGCATTCCCGCGCGGGAGATCGACTGCTCCTGGCGCAACGGCTTCTTCGCCGGCGGCTATGGCGATCTCTGCGTCGTGCCGGACCACGCGGCACACGCACTCATGCTTTTCTTCACGAGCTATCGCCACGATCCCGCGGCACAGGGGATCTCCGTCGCCCGTCTGCCCATCGAGACGCCCTACGCGCCGCAGGGCGCCACCTGGTGGACGCCTGCCGGCTGGCGCCCCCTCGGCGAGGGAAGCCCGCGGCCGCTATGGCCGCCCGCGCGCGGCTGGCAGCATTCCGACCCGGACGGCTTCTGGGGCCCGGCGGTCCACTACAATCGCGGCCTCGGCGCTCACGTGATGCTGCTCAACCGGACGGCGGGCGGCTCGTCCGACCTGGTGCAGGAAGGAATCTACGTCAGCATCAATCGCCGGATCGACGATCCGGCGGCATGGACCGAACCCCTGCCCATCATCAAGGGGGGCGCCTGGTATCCGCAGGTGATCGGGCTCGAGCCGGGCTGCGGCGACGCGGAGGCCGAAGGAACGGCCCGCTTCTTCATGGCTGGCTTTTCGGCCTGGACCATCCGGTTCGATGAGCCTGCTGCGGGACGGCCGATGCCGAACCGGCCATGGCATCCGATCACCGAGGACTTCGCCCACACCTTCGGCGCGGGCCGGCGCTGCCCGTGGTGACCGGGTGGGATCAGGCCACGAGCGCTGTCGAGCGCTGGACTGCCGGCGTCGTACCGGTCAGCGCCAGGCTCGTCGCCAGCCTGGCGAGGCGCGTCGCCTCCTCCGTATAGTCGGTCGCGGCCTGCAGCCCCCATTCCTGCTGCACCCTGAGAACGGCAGCGGGATCCTTGGACTCCAACAGCGCGGACCATGCGCGGCGGTTCTCGCTGGCGCGCTTGTCGACGAAACGCGCCACTTCGCTCTGCCAGCCGGCCCAAGCCTCCCAGCAAGCCTGCATTCCATCGGCGGCCGTCAGCATCGCGGCATTCCAGGCGATGGCGGGATTGTCGGGTTGCACTTGCTCGTTCATGGAACCCTCCGATCGGTGACGTGAAGTCGAAGACGTGACCTAGGCGTTCAACCTGCGCAGCGCCGTCTTGTTGCAGAGGCCGATGGACCGGCCGGCCGGCAGGAGCCGGATCAGGCCGCTGCGGGCGAACTGGGTCAGCGTGCGGGAGACGGTCTCGATGGTCAAACCGAGATGATCGGCGATGTCCGATCGCTGCATCGGCAGTTCGAAGCGCTCGTCGTCGTCGGAAATGCGCTCGGCCATGTCGAGCAGGAAGGTGGCGATCTTCTCCTGCGCCGTCTTGCGTCCCAAGAGCAGCATGTGATCCTGGGCGCGCTGCAGGTTGCGCAGCGTTGCCGACATGACCTTCTCGCCGAAAGCAGGATCGGACTGCGACAGGCTGGCGAGACGGCAGCGCCGGAAGGCGAGGACGGTGGCGGTGCCGACGGCCTCCGCGGAGAAGCGATGTTCGGCACCGGCCTCCAGCCCGAAGATGTCACCCGGCAGATGGAACGCGTCGATCTGGCGCCGGCCGTCGCTCAACAACTTGTAGGAACGGATGGTGCCCGATACCACCTGGTAGAAGTACTCCGCATCGTCCCCTTCGGCGAACAGCTCCTCGCCCTTGGTCATGACGACCGGGGTACCCGCCGCGTCGCGGTTGGGTCCCGGCATCCGCAGGGCGAAAGCGCCTGCGGGGAACTTGGCGGCGTGGCTGGCGGTATGGACCTGCATGTCGTTCTCCCGAGGATGGCGTCTGATCTGGTGTGGGAGTACGACGACGGCGGAAAGCCCACCATTCAGGTATTGAACTAAGGGATTCTACCTAGTTGCAGCCGCTCAGCGGCTGCGAGCCTGCACGATCAGGGCCGCCACGAGCGCCACGAAGAGGAACACGCAGCCTGCGACCAGCGAAGCGTAGATGTCGCCTAGGGCCAGCGAAAGAGCCCGGTAGCCCGCTACGGTGAGAAAGCACAGGCTGGTGACCAGCAAGGCCGCCACCACCAGGTAGCCCGCAAGCTGCCGGGCGATCCGGCGCCCTGCGCTTTCGGCGGCAATGGCGCCGTAGACGGCAACCACTTTTGCCAGGGCCCCGAGCAGCGAGGGGCTGTCGCCTCCCGGGCCGCTCATCGGCGGATCACCATGGCGAGGAGGAATCCCGCCGCCGCCGCAAGCGACAGCGCGGCCCACGGATTCTGCCGGACCGCGTCCTCCACGTGGCCACGACCCTTGTCCGCAGCGGCCGCTACCGTCTGCGCCGTGCCGGCGAGATCGTCGAGCACGGCCGTGGCCTGTTCGGCCGCACGGCGCGCCATGCGCTCGGCGGACTTCATCGCCTCTGCACCTTCAGCCTTCGCCAACGCCTCGAGGGCTTCCGCAAGCCGCTCGAGCTGCTCACGTACCGCCGCCGCGTCGGCACCACTCGCACGATCTGCTCCGACCTGGGCCATATCCCCCTCCATCAATCCCCATGATGTTCTCGTATGCCCTGCGAAGTCTTGACCTCGATCAAGCCGCCTGCCGCTCTAGGAACGGAATGTCCGCCGCCACAACGGCTTGGCGATCTCCATCGTCAGCAGGATGACGGCTGCCGACGCGGCAGACAAGGCGAGGTCATGCAGGTGAAACGGCCCGAAACGGAAGAGGGCCATGGCCGGCGGCCAGGTGAGCGCGGTCGCCAGCACGGCCGCGACCACGGTCAGCAGCAGCCACAGGAAGGTGTTAGGCCGGCTCAGCGCCACGATCAGCGACGAAGAAAAGGCGCGGTTGACCAGGATCAGGCCGATATTGATCAGCACCAGGGACGTGAACAGCACCGCCCGTAGCTCGTCCTCCGGCATCTGGCGCGCGATGCCCGCCAGGAGCACGACCGCCAGCGCAGCGAGGCTGAGACCTCCCTGCAGCAGGCTCCAGATCACCATGCCGCGCGACAGGAGCCGGCTCTCGGCCCTCCGCGGTGGCCGTCGCATGATGTCTCGTTCACTCGCCTCGGCTTCGAACACGATCGAGCAGGCCGGATCGATCACCATCTCGAGAAAGGCGATATGCACCGGTGACAGCATGAGCGGCAGGCCGAACAACAGCGGCATCAGCGCCAGGCCGGCGATGGGTACGTGCACGGCGACGATGTAGGCGCTCGCCTTGCGCAAGTTGTCGTAGATGCGGCGGCCCAGCCGGATGGTCCGCACGATCGAGCCGAAATCGTCGTCGAGCAGGACGATCGACGAAGCTTCCCGTGCGACGTCGGTCCCGCGTCCGCCCATGGCGATGCCGATATGGGCGGCCTTGAGGGCCGGCGCGTCATTGACGCCATCGCCCGTCATGGCGACGACCTCGCCGTTTGCCTTGAGCGCCTCGACAATGCGCAGCTTCTGCTCGGGCATGATGCGCGCAAAGACGTTGGTCGATCGCACGCGCTGGCGCAGCTCGGATTCCTCGAGGCGCGCAAGTTCGACGCCGTCGAGCACGGCACCTGCCTCGAGGCCCGCGCTTTCGGCGATGGCCCGTGCAGTCGCCGGGTAGTCTCCCGTGATCATGATCACGCGCACTTGTGCCGAACGGCATTCCCGGATTGCATCCGGGACATTGGCCCGCAGCGGATCGACGAATCCGACCAGGCCGAGGAACCCGAAGGCGAAGGAGGATTGGAGGTCCGGCAGCGCGCCGGCCCGATGGCGCGCCCGCGCGACGCCCAGGACCCGAACGCCCTCGTCCGCCATCTCATCGACAGAACGACGCAGCCAGGTGCGAGCGGTCTCATCCAGCCGGCACAGCGTAGCGATGGCCTCCGGCGCGCCCTTCGCCATCACCCAGGGCTCGCTGCCATCGGCATCCGTCCAGACATTCGTCATGGCGAGCAGGGAAGGCTGCAGTCCATAGCGACGCTCCAGCGTCCTGCCCGCGTAGACCGTGGCCGCGTTCGTCGAGGCTTTCTCGACAAGGTCGAGAATGGCGCACTCCATCGGTTCCACAGGCCGTGGTGCAGACGCCAGCAGGGCCGCCTCCATCAGCGGCCGGAAAGCGGGCGGCGGCCCTCCCGCCTGTGCGCGGCGCCACACACCATCCGCCGTGCGCAGCTCCGTCACCGTCATGCGGTTCTCGGTCAGCGTCCCGGTCTTGTCGGTACAGAGCACCGTGGCGGCACCCAGCATCTCGATGGCGGCCGCGCGCCGCGTCAGAACCCGGGCACGCGAGAGGCGCCACGCCCCCATCACCATGAAGGCCGTAAGCACCAGCGGGAATTCCTCCGGCAGCATCGACATGCCGAGAGCGATGCCGCCCAGCACCGCCTGCAGCCAGTCGCCGCCGAGCACGCCGTAGAGCACAGTCACCAGCAGGCTCGCGGCCATACCGACGACAGCAAACACACGAACGAGCTGCCGCGTCTCGCTCTGCAGCCGGGGCGGCTCTGTCGCGATCCGCCCCAGTGCCTGGCCGATGCGGCCGAGCTCGCTGCGCGCGCCGGTCGCCCGGACGACCGCCAGTCCCTCGCCTCTTACCATGAGCGTCGCCGAATAGACGAAGGGCGTGCCTTCGCCTCCGGGCCGCGCCATCGGCAGCTCTTCGTCGGCGGTGGCGTCCTTGCGTACCGGAACGGACTCGCCGGTCAGCAGGGACTCGTCGATCAGCACGCCGCTCGCGGAGACGAGCACCGCGTCGGCGGGAACCCGGTCCCCTTCCAGCAAGACGATCGTGTCGCCGCGCACGACCTCCCGCCCCGGTATTCGGCGGCGCTCGCCGTCGCGCACGACGAGCGCCCGGGGGCTTGCGACGTCACGCAAGGCCTCGAGGACGCGCTCGCTGCGCGTCTCCTGGATGACCGAGATGGAGATGGAGATCGTCGCGAAAGCCATCAAGATCAGCGCCTCGGACAGATCGCCGAGCACGAGGTAGACGGCGCCCGCTCCCAGCAGCAGGGCAAACATCGGCTCGCGCAGGACATCCCCGAGTATGTTCAGGACCGATCGACCGCCCGAGGCCGGGAGGTCGTTGAATCCTTCGACCTGGAGGCGGGAGCGGGCCTGCGCCTCGCTGAGCCCGCGGCTGGCGCCAGACAGCATTCGGATCTCCCCTCGGTCTGTACCGGATGCCGGCGCATGGTCGAAGTCAAGCCGCGCGCACAGCCCCGTCCCCGACACGCTCCTCGAGCCGGTCCAGGGCCTGCGCGAAGAGGCGGTATTTCACGTCCACGACCGAGAACTCGCGAGCCCAGTTCACGAGGTCTCCCCACGGATCGTTCAACTTCCCCATGCCGCCCACGATCGCCACGACAGTGCCCACCTCGATGGTACCTTCCAGCGCGAGCCATCCGCCCAAGCCCAGTGCCAGCGCCACCGCCGAGTGGTGCATGATGTTCATGAGCAGGTTCATGGTGAACTTGAGCTTGTAGATCCCCATGTTGAGCGTGAAGACGCGCGATATCGGCTCGTCGGCCCAAGCCCACTGGCGGTCGACGGCGCGGGCGGCACCGATGATCTTGCCGCTGAGACCGCGCTTGGTGAGAATTCTCGATTCGGCGCGGCGGTTGATCGCTCCCTGCAGCAGCGGCACGAACACCAGCTGCGGCAGGAAGAATGCGAGCGCCACGAGCGTGAGCCTGGCATCGAGGTAGAGCATATAGCTCACGACGCTCACCAGGATTCCGGCCTGGAGGAGCGGTTCCGACACACTCATGCCCGTGAAGCCGCCGATCGGCTCGACCTCTTCGAGCACCACCGCCACCTCCACGCCTGTCTCGTCGGCATCCCCGAGGCCCGCTGCGGCGGCATAGGCCCGCGCCTGTCGGCGCAGGTCGCGCACCGTGCTTTCGGAGACCCAGCCGCGATAGACGTTGAGGACGAGCTTGAGGCCCTGCTCCAGGAGAGCGACGCCGGCATAGCATAAGGCGAGCCAGACGATCGTCGTCAGCCCCCCATGCTCGACGATCGTGTTCACGACGCGCCGCTGCAGCTCCAGCGGCGCAGCGCTGAGCAGGAAGACGGCGACCGACAGAACGGCCAATCCTGCCTGATGCCGACCGGTGAACCGCAGCGCGTAGCCGATGACGCCGCCGGGCAACGCCGCCCGCACGTCCTAGGCGCCGCCCGCAAGGACGCCGCGGATGTTCTCGACCAGCGCAGAATCCGACAGCGGCTTCTCGAGCACACACGCCACGCCGGATCGCGCCGCCACCTCCCTCAGCTGCTTGGTGACGCGGCCGCTGATCAAGATCGCCGGCAGGGTCACGCCCCGGCCGCGCAGCTTGTCGATCAGCTCGAGGCCGTCGATATCGGGCATGCGGTAGTCGATCACCAGGCAGCCTCGGACGGGCAGCTTGCCATCCGACAAGACCGCTTGGCCTCCGTCATAGAGCCGTACGTTGAAGCCCTCGACCTCGAGCGAAAACTTCAGCGCGGCGCGCACCGCGGCATCGTCGTCGACGACAAGAATGATTTCCGGAACGTGCACCATGAGCCCAGGCTGTCCGCGAGAGGTTTCCCCACCTCTTGCAAGTCTGCTGAGACAAGCGCCGTCGAGCCTTGATCTGGCGCAAATCGCCTATCGGCGGGCGCCACCGTCGAGCAGCGCCATCCGGACGAGTTCCGACAGGCTGTCGGCTTGCATCTTGGTCATGACGTTGGCGCGATAGACCTCGACCGTTCTCGGACTGATACCGAGCTCGTAGGCAATGACCTTGTTGGCCTTGCCGTCCACCAGCCGGTCGAGCACCTCGCGCTCCCGCTCCGACAGCTTGGCGATGCGCTCGCGCACCGCGGCGGTCCGCGCGTCGCGCTCGCTGTCCTTGCTGTGCTGCGCGAGAGCGGCGCGCACCGCTGACAGCAGCACTTCATCGTCGAAGGGCTTCTCGATGAAATCGACGGCGCCCGCCTTCATGGCCTCGACGGCCAGCGGAACGTCACCATGCCCCGTCATGACGATCACCGGCCACCCCGGTCGCAGTTCCCGCAGCCGGCGCTGCAGCGTCAGCCCGTCGATGTCCGGCATGCGGATATCGGTGACGATGCACCCCTCCTGGATCTCGGACAGGACCTGGAGGAAGGCGACGGCGGAATCGTGGACGCGGACCGCAAGACCCGCCGTGCTGAGCAGAAAGGCGAGGGACTGGCGGACATCCTCGTCGTCGTCGATCACGTGAACCACGCGGTCAGCCATGGCTCCCCTCCTCGATCTCGGCTGCGCGCAGGGTGAAGCGGAACACCGTTCCTCCGCCGGGTGGGTTTTCCACCCAGATCCTGCCGCCATGCGCCTCCACGATGGTCCGGCAGATCGACAGGCCCAATCCCATGCCCCTGCGCTTGGTGGTGACGAAGGGCTGGAAAAGGTGACGGGCAACCTCCGGCGCCAAGCCCGTTCCCGTATCCGATACGCTGACCTCGATCAGCTCCGGCGAATGAACGGTCGTGGCGATCTCCAGCCGCCGGTCGCTGGGCGATTCGACCATGACCTCGATGGCATTGCGGATCAGGTTGACCAGGACCTGCTGGATCTGGATGCGGTCCGCCAGCACGAGGTCGGCCTTGGGATCGAGACGGAACGAGACCGCAATGCCGTTCTCCCTGGCTCCCACCAAGGCCAGCGTGCTCGCGTCCTCGATCAGCTTGGCGAGGTTCTCGATTCGACGATCGCTCTCTCCCCGCGAAACGAACTCACGCAGCCGCCGGATGATGTGGCCAGCGCGCAGCGCCTGCTCCGCGGCCTTCCCCAGCGCGCCGCGCAGCAGCGCCGCGTCCTCGCTGTCGCTTCGGTCGAGCAGGCGCTGGCCGCCGCGCAGATAGTTGCTGATGGCCGTGAGCGGCTGGTTGATCTCGTGCGCCAGCGTGGACGCCATCTCGCCGAGCGCCGTGTAGCGCGACATGTGGGTCACTTCCGACTGCAGCTCCTTGAGACGACTCTCGGTGATCTGCTGATCCGTGAGGTCGCGGATGAAGCCGGTGAAATAGTGCCGTTCGCCCGAACGCAGCTCACCCACTGTGAGGTGCATCGGAAAGGTCGTGCCGTCCTTGCGCTGGCCGACCACGATGCGTCCGATGCCGATGATCCGCCGCTCCCCCGTGGCGAGATAGCGCGCCAGGTAGGCATCGTGGCGCTCGCGGTCAGGCGACGGCATGAACGCGCTCACGTTGCGCCCCTCGACTTCCTTCAGCGTGTAACCGAAGAGGCGCTCGGCCGTCGCGCTGAGCGACTCGATGCGGCCCTGCTCGTCGATGATGATCATGGCGTCGGGCACCGTCTGCAGGATCGATCGCAGCCGCGCCTCGGCCGCCTCGAGCGCGACGGCGACGCGCGAGACGGGCGCTTCGGCTTCCTCGAGGCAATGCAGGATCCACGCGACGCCGCCGCCGACATCCAGCACGGGCATGTTGATGGCGCCGCGGCCGGACGATGGATGGCCACCAACGGCAGCCGGGACGCCGACGGTTCGCTGCGGCCGCCGGGTCCGCAGGACGGCCTCCAGTGACACAGCCAGGCGATCCAGGTCCGGACCAGCCATGAAGACCGAGCGCAGCGGACGGCCTACCATCGCCTCGGGCGTCACCCCGGCCTCCCTCGCATATCCCTGGTTGCAGGCGAGGACCGTGAGGTCGGCAGAGAAGGCAAGCTCCGCCCCCCGCGACGCCAGCAAGCCGTCGACGGGTACGCGCCCTGCGGAATGAACTGAATCGCCGTCCGTCACGGCGATACTATACCATGCCCGTTGGCCGGCAGTGGCGATGGCATCTCGTCTGCCCGCCGGGGAACCGCCATGAGTCCATCGAAGGCGAGCAGAAGAACGCCGACCCGGCTGGCCGAGGAGGCCCACTCCGCCAACCGCGGATAGTTGCCGACCAGCCAGTTGAACGCGCCTTGCACCGCCGCAAAGGCCGCCGCCGCCTGGGTCACCTCGCCCAGCGACATCGAGCCCTGGATGTACTTCGGAACGCACAGGATCAGGCCGATCAACGGCGCCAGCAGAGTATTGCCGTGCGACACGAGCGTCGTCCGCACGTGCTGGCCGCACAACCGCTTCCATTGCCGCATGACCTCGGCGAGGGCGAAGCCTACGGGCGCCGTCTGCGGCACGAAGGCCGTGGCCATCGCCGGATCATCGGAACTGCGGCCCAGGCGGGCGACAGCGAACTTGAGCTCCGATTCCGCCTGCTCCTTGCGCTCGATGACGTGCGCCATGTTGCGTCCCACGATCATCATGGCCGTCGTCATCAGAATCGAATAGCCGATGCTGGCGAAGACGAGATAGCCGGGCACCTCGATCCCGGCATCGACGCGCAATGCCCCTCCGACCGTCCACAGGACCACGACGAAGGTGGCGGCCACGAGCAGCGATTCCAGCAGTCCGACCAGCAGATCGATCGGCGCATCGGTGGCGATCCGCGCGTCCTCGGCGATGCGGTATTCCGGAAGTTGCCGCTCGCCGCCCCCGCGGTCGAGCCGGCGGAAGTTGTCATTGCCGAGCCAGAGACCGAGCAGATGCGAGGTCATCCAATCCCGCCAGCGCCTCTGGAAGGTCATCCGCCCCCAGACCGCCGTCGCGGCCAGCACGACGCTGGCGGCGACGAGGGGCAGCAGGAGGAATGTCTGGCTGCGGATCTCGGCACCGTTCCGTGCCTCGAGGGCATTGAAGAAATCGCGGTTCCACAGGTTCAGGCGATACTGCACGAGCAGCTGCGCCACGACGCACACCACGAGCAGCCCCATCAGCGTCCAGGGAAGCCAGGCGCCACCATCCGTCCAGAAGCCCAGTGCGCTGCGCCAGAAGCGGCGCAAAGGCTTGCGGCCGACGGTCGGCACCTCGCCGTCCCCGGTCACGGTGTCCTGGCCGCAGCCGCGCGCATCAGCCCTTCCGCCAGCACCTGCAGGCCCAGAAAGGCGGGGTCGTCGCGCACGATGACGCCGGTGGGCACCGCCGACAGATAGCGCTGGAAGCGTCCCTTGTCCTCGAAACGCTGGCGGAACCGCGACGCTTTCAGGTGGTCGAGAAAATTGCCGACGACGCCGCCACCGACGAGGACGCCGCCGCGCGCCTCGAACGTCAGCGCGGTGTTCCCGGCGACGCTCCCCAGGAAGTCACAGAAAGCATCGAGCGCCTTGCGCGCGACCGGGTCCCCATCGAGCGCCAGCCGCGTCACCTCGGCCGGCGCCATCTCGCCGCCCGCGATACCTTGCCCGGCGACAGCCCTGTACAGGTTGACGAGGCCGCTGCCCGACAGCGCACGCTCGGCTGATACGTGACCGAATTCCTGTCGCAAGGCGGCGATGACCACGGCTTCCGATTCGTCCGACGCCGGCAGGGTTGCGTGGCCGCCCTCGCTCGACAGCACGCGGGGGCCGTCACTGCCCGGCAGATAACAGGCCATTCCCAGTCCCGTACCCGGTGCGACCAAGGCGACGGGCTTGCCGGGAAGCGCGTTGCCGCCGCCGATCCAGGCCACATCGTCCGCCCCCAGCCGCGGCACCGCCCAGGCCAATGCCTCCAGGTCGTTGACGATGAGAGCGCCATCGAAGCCGCAGGCACGCTTCAGCTCGTCGGCGTCCAAGACCCATCGGGCATTGGTCATCTTCGCCCGGCCATCCTCGACGGGGCCGGCCGCGGCGAGCACCGCATGGGTCACGCGCTCGCCCGCCGCATGCTGCTCGATGAAGTTCAGCGCCGCATCGACCGCGCTGCCATACTCGCCGACCGGCCGCGAGTCGACCAGGGCGACGACGCCGCCGACGAGCAGGCCGAACCGGGCATGCGTTCCGCCGATGTCTGCGAGCAGAGCGCTCATGCCGACGCCCTCAGGGTCTCGGCCCGGATGAGGCCCGCATACCAGCGAGCCGACGCCTTGGGGATGCGGCGCTGCGTGGCGAAGTCGACGAAGACCAGTCCGAATCGATTGCCATAACCCGCTCCCCATTCGAAGTTGTCGAGCAGGGACCACACGAAATAGCCCCGGACGTCGGCGCCGCGCGCCACTGCCTTCCTCATGGCATCAGTATAGCGCAAAAGGTAGTCGATCCGCTCCGGATCCAGGACCTGTCCCGACGCGTCCGGCGCCTCGACTGCTCCGGCACCATTCTCGGTGACATAGATCGGCAAGCCGTAGCGCTGGTGTGCAAGACACAGCGTATCGCAGAATGCGCCTGGATCGAGCTGCCAGCCGATCGGTGACCGCGGCACATCCGCAGGCGCATCTGCCCAGGCAAATCCGATCGGAGAAGCGGCATCGGCCCGGGCATAGATCGGCGAGTAGTGGTTGATGCCCAGCCAATCCACAGGGCGGCGAATTCGCTCGAGATCACCTCCCCGCAGGTGGGGGTCGATACCGCGCTGCAGCGAAGCCGGATATTCCCCGAGGATCTGCGGATCGGGAAAGGCGTTGTTCCAGAAGTCGTCGAGGAGGGCGGCGGCCGCCCGATCCTCCGCCCCCGGGCCGAATGGCCGGCTGGGCTGCATGTTGTGGATGGCGCCAACCGACGCGCCGGCGACCGAACTGCGCAGAACGTCGACGGCTGCACCATGCGCCAGATTGACGTGATGAATGGCGGCGTAGTGCGCCGAGAGGTCATGGGTCGCGGGCGGATGCCAGCCGAAGGAATAGCCGAACAGCGTGAAGACAGACGGCTCGTTGAAGGTTGCGAACCGTTTCACACGGTCGCCCAGGCGGCGCGCGACCAGTCCGGCATAGTCCGCGAACCAACCTACGATGTCGCGGTCGGGCCAACCGCCGGCGTCCTGCAGCGCCTGCGGAAGGTCCCAGTGGTACAGGCACAGCCATGGCTCGATGCCGGCAGCCAGCAGCCCGTCGACCAGACGGTCGTAGAAGGCGAGCCCCGGCTCGTTGGCCGCGCCGCGGCCGGTCGGCAGGACGCGAGGCCATGCCACCGAGAAGCGATAGGCACCCACGCCGATCTCCCGCATGAGGGCAATGTCCTCGGCGTAGCGGTAATAGTGGTCGCAGCCCGGCTCGCCCGTATCGCCATTGGCGATCCTGCCCGGCTGGCTGCTGAAGGTGTCCCATACGCTGGGACCGCGGCCATCCGCCTTCGTGGCGCCTTCGATCTGATAGCTCGACGTCGACACGCCCCAGAGGAAGTCTTCGGGCAAGCTGCGTCGCACGCTGACCGCGGTTCCCACAGGCTCGACCGGCCGCACGGCCGGCCGAGCGATTTCGTCTTCCGGGCTGATCATTGCGATGTGCTCCTGCTGTGCCGCGATCTACGGCGTGATCGCGACCTTGAGGACGCCGTCGCGCTGATGACTGAACAGGTCGTAGGCCTGCTCGATGTCGTCGAGCTTGAACCGGTGCGTCACGAGTCCGCCGAGATCAGCACGGCCCGAGGCCACCACGCTCATCAACCTTCTCATGCGCTCTTTCCCTCCCGGGCAAAGGGTCGTGACGATCCGATTGTCGCCCAGGCCGGCCGTGAACGCATCCAGTGGAATGCGCAAATCGGACGAATAGACGCCGAGACTGGACAGGGTGCCACCCGGACGCAGCACGCGCAGGGCGCTCTCGAATGTCTCCTGCCGTCCCAGCGCCTCGATGGACACATCGACGCCGCGTCCGTCGGTCAGCTCGCGAATGGCCGCCACGGGATCGTGCTTGCGGAAATCGACGACCGCGTCCACGCCGAGCGTGCGCGCCATCGCCATGCGCTCCGGCAGGCCGTCCACCCCGATGACCGTGGTGGCCCCCATCAACCGTGCACCGAGGGCCGCGCACAGTCCGATCGGTCCCAGAGCGAAAACAGCAACGGTATCCCCGATCCGCACCCCGCCGCTCTCCGCGCCGGAGAAACCGGTCGACATGATGTCCGGACACATCAGCACCTGCTCGTCGCTGAGGGCATCGGGAACCGGCGACAGGTTGGCCATGGCATCCGGCACGAGCACGTACTCGGCCTGGCAGCCGTCGATCGTGTTGCCGAACCTCCACCCGCCGGCCGGCTTGAAGCCGTGCGGTTCACCCGGCCCGTCCTGCGAGTGCTGACCGCAAAGGCAGGCATAGCTGTGCCCGCTGGGTGTGATGGCGCCTGCGATCACCCGCTGGCCTTCGCGATAGCCGGCGACCTGGGAGCCGAGCTTCTCGATGACGCCGACCGGCTCATGGCCGACGATGAGCCCCCTGCGCACCGGATACTCGCCACGCAGGATATGGACGTCGGTCCCGCAGATCGTCGTCGTGGTGATCCGGACCAGCGCATCGAGTGGACCGACATCCGGGACCGGATGCGACTCCAGAACGATCCTGCCGGGCTCGACGAAGACAGCGGCCTTCATGCTGGGCATCTCTGGACCTCCGTTGCTTTCTGCTTCGACGCTAGGGAAACGCACGCCCCATTCCCTTGATCTGCAGCAAAGCGCGCATCCGCTGGGCATGGAATGAATATCGAAGCCGTCAGTCGGAGGAAGCCATGCGCGCATCGAAGGTGATGACCCGTGCAGTCGTGACGATCCCTGCGGATGCCACCGTCTACGCGGCCGCGGACATCCTGCTCGGCGCACGCGTCAGCGGCGCGCCTGTCGTCGATGCCGACGGCAAGATGGTCGGCATCGTCAGCGAAGCCGACCTCATGAACCGTCCAGAGATCGGAACGGTGCCGGGCAAGTCATGGCTGGAGCGCTTGCTGGCCGATGATGCGCGCTCGGCGCGAGACTACGTCCGAAGCCATTCCCACCACGTTGTCGACGTCATGACGAAGCCGGTCGTCTCAGCGCGGGAGGACGCGCCACTCGTCGAAATCGCGCGGCTGATGAAGAAGCATCGCATACGCAGGGTGCCGATCGTCCGCGAGGGCGTCGTTGTCGGAATCGTGAGTCGCTCGAATCTCCTGCAGGGGCTGCTCGCACGCGAGCCGCAACCGGCGGCCGGTACCACGAGCGACGATGATGTACGCCACGCGATCTTCGCCGAGCTCGCCCGACATAGTTGGGGGCTCGGCGTCACCAACGCCGTCGTCGACAGGGGCGCGGTCCACCTCTGGGGGCATGTCGATTCGGCTGCGGCCCGGGAAGCCATCCGCATCACCGTCGAGAACATCCCGGGCGTGCGGCGGGTCGCCAACAACGTCGTGATCCTGCCGCCGCAGGCGCATTTCGGGCTCTGACAGTCGAAGGTGCGCGGCACTTACGGCCGCATGAAGACCAGCGGACTGTCCTCGTCGAGATTGTCCGCCGCCGCCGTCAGCTCCGCGGCAATGTCGGCATTCGTGCGACTGCCCCTGAAGAGGCGGATCGCCTCCGACAGCAGGCAGCGCGCAACGACATCTTCCGAGATCTTCCGCTCCGATGCTTCGCGCAGCGCGGCCTCGACATGCTTGGCCACGAGCTCGTAAGTGCTCATCCTTCTCTCCCTCGTCTGGATTTCTCAGATGCCGCGCGCATGGCGCCCCTCGGCTCCGGTGTAGTGTTGGTCGAAGGCGGCGCAGACGGAGCGGACCAGCGGCCGGCCGCGGTCCGTCACGACGAGACGCGTGCCATCCAGCCGAACAAGGCCGTCGGCGACAAGCGATGGCAGCCCGCCGACGTCGGCCAGCAGCAGACGCAGGTCCTGGCCATGACGGCGGCAGACCGCCTCGAGATCGACGTCGAAATGGCACATGAGATCGCTGATGATGGCGCCGCGCAGGCGGTCAGAAGACGACCAGGCAATGCCACGCACGGTCGCGAGCCCCGAGCGCGCGACGGCGTCCATGTAGGCCGCTGCCTGCGGCGTGTTCTGGACGTATCCGCGCGGCAGGCTCGAGATCGCGGATGCCCCGACGCCGACGACCCATGGGGAGTCGTCCGCAACGTAGCCCTGGAAGCTGCGACGCAGGCGACGCTCCGAGGCGGCGACCGCCAGCGCATCGTCGGGCCGCGCATAGTGGTCGAGCCCGAGCGGCACGAAGCCGGCAGCCGTCAGGCGCTGCGACACGAGGGCGGCCATCTCCGCCCGCAACGCCGCCCGCGGCAGCGTCGATTCGTCGATCAGCTTCTGCCGCGGCTTCATCCAGGGCACATGGGCATAGGCGAATACGGCAAAGCGGTCCGCATCCAGCGCGATGGCCCGGTCGAGCGTATCGGACAGCGACTCCAGCGTCTGCGACGGCAATCCGTAGACAAGATCGATGTTGACATGCCCGATGCCGGCGTCGCGGAGCCGATCGATGACGACCGCCGTCGATTCGAACGACTGAAGGCGGTTGATGGCGCGCTGGACGGCAATGTCGAAGTCCTGCACGCCGAGGCTGGCCCGGGTCACGCCGATCGCCGCCATCGCCTCGGCGACGTCGTCGCCGCAGAAGCGCGGATCGATCTCCATCGACATTTCGCGGACGGCGCTGGCGTCGAGCAGCGCCCGCAGGCGCCCGGCGACCGCCAGCAGCCGCTGGCTGCCGAGCTGGGAGGGCGTGCCGCCGCCCCATTGGACGCTCTCGATGCGCAATCCCGGCGCCAGGCCGGCGACCCGCTCCAGTTCGCCGATCAGGGCCAGGGCGTAGGAGTCGAGCGTGCCCGCCTGACGAACGACGCCGGTATTGCAGGCACAGTAGAAGCAGAGCTCGCGGCAGAACGGGACATGCAGGTAGAGCACGGCCCGCTCGCCGGCCAGGTCGGCCAGCCAGCTCGCATGCTCCGCCGGGCCGATGGAGGATTCGAACTGCGCCGCCGTCGGGTAGCTCGTGTAGCGCGGAACGGGCTTGTCGTAGGCCGCGATGGTCGAAGCGTCCATGGTGTCCTGCAATCGGGCGATCGTCAGTGGGCGATGAAGACCGGCACGGTCATGCTGGCCAGCATCGTGCGGCTTGCGCCTCCCAGGATCATCTCGCGCATGCGCGAATGGCCGTAGAGGCCCATGACCAGGAGATCCGCATCGAAGTCAGCCGCACGGGACAGGATCACGTCACCGACCTGCGTATCGGCGGCCACGTCGCGCTGGACCGTCACCTTCACGCCGTGCCTGGCCAACCAGGTCGCGACATCGGCGCCGGGCTCGGCGCCATGGCCGTCGGACGAGGGGTGAGGATCGATCACCAGCACGATGACCTTCTGCGCCGCCTTCAGGAGTGGCAGGGCATCCGCCGCGGCCCGGGCGCTCTCGCGGCTGGCATTCCAGCACAGCATGACGGTCTTGCCGATCTGCGCCGGAGCACCGATGTGGGGCACGACCAGCACCGGCCGGCCGGACGACAGCACCACGGATTCCGGGACGTCCGCCGGAGTCGGTATCTGCGATTCGGGGTCGGCCTGGCCGAGGACCACGAGGTCGGCATAACGCGCCTGGACCGCCAGATCCTCCTCGATGTAGCCGTCCGTCTTGCGCCATTCGGTCGACAGATGCGTGCCCTTGACCGCCTTGTCGAAGGCGGCGGCGGCGGCCTCGCGATCGGCGCTCGCCGCCTTGTCGTAGGCGGCGAACAGCGTGTCCATGGCGATGCCGCCTTCGATGAAGGCCGGCGAGTTGAACGGTTCCTGGACGAAGGCACCGACGAGATGCGCGCCATGACGCTGCGCCAGCTCCACGGCGACCCCCAACCTGTGACTTGCCTTCGGACTCGCGTCGCAGTGCACGAGAATGGTCTTGTAGCTCATCGTCGTCTCCTCGCCTCGATGTTGCTGAAGATGATGGGGCAACCGGCAGCCCGCCTTGACCCAGGTCAAGCATGTCCCTGCTGCCCCGGCGTAAGCATGATCATGGACCTGATCCTGGAACTAACGGCCTTCTGCCGTCAGGAGCTGCACGGGCTCGTCGCCTCGCCGTCGGGCCTGCCGCTGACGCTTCTCGTGGCCGGGTTCGCCGGCAGCCTCGCGCATTGTGTGGGCATGTGCGGCCCGTTCGTGTTGTGCCAGGTCGCCGCCGACAGCGACCGCAGCCATAGCGGATACGGTGAATGGCGGCGGCTGGCAGGCGCTGCCCTGGCGCCCTACCATTTGGGAAGAGCCACGTCGTACAGCCTGCTGGGCGCCGCCGCGGGGGGTACCACCGCGATCTTCGCGGCGACCACGGGCTTCGCATGGCTTTCGACGGCGCTGCTCGTGCTGGGTGCCCTCCTGATGATGCTGCAGGCTGTCGGGCTTGCCTTCGCGACGGCCGCTCCGTTCTCCCGGTCCGTCACGCGCCTCGTTGCCCCACTGACACTGTCGTCGCGACCGCTGGCTCGCTATGGCCTCGGATTCGTCCTGGGATTCCTGCCGTGCGGGCTGCTGTACGGCGCGCTGGCCGCCGCCGCGGGCACCGGCAGCGCCGCGCAAGGCGCGCTGGCCATGGCGGCTTTCGCCGCCGGCACCGTGCCCAGCCTCGTCGCGGTGGGATGGATGGGACTGATCCTTCGCCGGCGCCTGCGCGGCCTGGTCCGCTGGTTCGCGGCGCCGCTGCTGGTCTTCAACGGTGCGGTGATACTCGCCTTGGCCAGCCAGCGGCTCTGAAATCTTGCGGCCTCAGGCCGACGCCGGATCGAAGCGGACGATGTCGCGATAGGCATGCCAGCTTGCATGCCCCACCACCGGCAGCACGATCACCAGCCCGAGCAACCCCGGCACCATCGCCAGCGCGGTCAGGAAGACGATCAGGCCGGCCCACAGCAGCATGGGACGCCAGTTGGCCCGGATGGCGGCAACCGACGTGGCGATCGCCTCAAAGAGGTTGGCGCCGCGCCGGTCGAGCAGGTACGGCATCGAGAAGGCGCCGACAGCGAAGGCGATGGCGGCCAGGGCTGCGCCGACGATCCCGCCCACGACCAGGAACGGCAGGCTGCGCGCGGAATACCACGCAAGATCCATGAACCTTTCCCAGGAAGGCACCGCCTGCCAGGGGAACATGGCGAACAGCAACTGCGCCGCACGCATCCAGGCAAGATGCAGAAGCAGCAGCAAGGCGCCCATGAGGGCGATCTGATCGGGATTCCGTCGCCAGGCGAGCAGCGTCGTCGGAAAGTCGACCACCAGGCCTGCCTCCAGGCGCCGGCTGATCTCATAGAGGCCGACCGCCATGAAGGGGCCGACGAAGAAGAAGCCGGCGCTCAACGGCAGTACGAGATAGGGCAGCTCGATCCAGAGCAGCAAAGCGATCGCCAACCAGCCGGCGGCGACGACAGCCGCGCCAATGGCGACGCTGCAGACATGCGCCGCCCACAGATCCCGCCAGCCGGCGGCCAGCCATGTCCAGGGCCGGTCGATCGGGACCTGCCGGATCCGGGGCTGCGGCGTCGGAAAGACGGCAATTGTATCGCTCATGTTCCCTCCCATGACCTGCAGGTTGGCGACGACGCCGGTCGCCGGCCTTGACCCAAATCAAGGAGAGCGGCCGCCACGCCTTCTAAGTGGTCACCGTAAACCTCGCCGGAGTAGGGATGTCCACTGAAGCCATTACCACCGTCGCGCCCCGCCCATCGCCGCGCTACGTGGACGACGTCATCAAGGTGGCCGCCATCCTCACCATGTTCTGGGGGGTGGTGGCCTTCCTCGTGGGCGTTGTGATTGCGGCGCAGCTCGTCTGGCCAAGCCTTTCGTTCGACAGTGAGCATCTGACGTTCGGCCGCTTGCGGCCGCTGCATACGTCGGCCGCGATCTTCGCCTTCGGCGGGACCGCCCTGATCGGCACGGCGTTCCATGTCGTGCAGCGCACCTGCCGGGCGCGACTGTTCGGCGGCGAGCCGCTCGCCTGGTTCGTGCTGCTCGGATACCAGTTCTTCATCGTCACGGCCGCCGCGGGCTACCTGCTCGGCATCACGCAGAGCAAGGAGTACGCCGAGCCCGAATGGTTCGTCGACCTCTGGCTGACGATCGTGTGGGTCGCCTACCTGATCGCCTACCTCGGAACCGTGCTCAAGCGCGAAGAACCGCACATCTACGTGGCCAACTGGTTCTACCTCGCGTTCATCATCACCATCGCGATGCTCCACATCACGAACAACCTCGCGATGCCCGTCTCCATCACCGGCAGCAAGAGCTACGGCGCCTGGTCGGGCGTGCAGGATGCGATGATCCAGTGGTGGTACGGTCACAACGCGGTGGGCTTCTTCCTGACCGCCGCCTTCCTCGGCATGATGTACTACTACATCCCCAAGGCCGCGAACCGCCCGATCTATTCGTACCGGCTGTCGATCGTGCACTTCTGGTCGTTGGTGTTCCTCTACATCTGGGCCGGCCCACACCACCTTCATTACACGTCCTTGCCGGACTGGGCGCAGACGTTGGGCATGGTGTTCTCGGTCATGCTCTGGATGCCGAGCTGGGGCGGCATGATCAACGGCCTCATGACACTCAGCGGCGCCTGGGAGAAGCTGCGCACCGATCCAGGCCTGCGCTTCTCCGTGACCGCCGTCGGCTTCTACGGAATGTCGACCTTCGAAGGTCCGGTCATGTCCATCAAGGCCGTCAACTCGCTCAGCCACTACACCGACTGGACCATCGGTCACGTCCATTCCGGCGCGCTCGGGTGGGTCGCCTTCATCGTGTTCGGCACGCTGTACTACCTGGTGCCCAAGATGTGGAACCGGCCTGGGATGTGGTCGACGCGCCTGATCGGCTGGCACTACTGGATCGCCACCATCGGCATCGTCCTCTACATCACCGCCATGTGGGTGAGCGGCATCATGCAGGGGCTGATGTGGCGTGCCTATGACGAGCTGGGCTTCCTCCAGTATTCGTTCATCGAGACCGTCGCCGCGATGCGGCCGTTCTACCTGATCCGCCTGCTGGGAGGCCTGTTCTTCCTCACCGGCGGCCTTCTCATGGCCTACAACGTCTGGCGCACCATCCGCTCCGCGCCCGAAGCCGTGCCGGCCGTCCAGCCCCGCGCCGTCGCAGCCTAGGAGTCGCATCCATGTTCCTTCGTCACGAGACGATCGAGAAGAACGCCATCCTGATGGTGGTCCTGACGCTGATCACCGTCTCGATCGGTGGCATCGTGCAGATCATCCCGCTGTTCACGATCGAGAGCACCATCGAGCGCGTGGACGGCGTGCGCCCCTACACGCCACTCGAGGTCCTGGGGCGCGACATCTACATCCGCGAAGGCTGCTACGTCTGCCACAGCCAGCAGATCCGCCCCTTCAAGGACGAGGTCGAGCGCTACGGCCACTACAGCCTCGCCGCGGAAAGCATGTACGACAAGCCGTTCCAGTGGGGCTCGAAGCGCACGGGGCCGGACCTGGCGCGCGTCGGCGGCCGCTACTCCAATGACTGGCACGTCGCCCATCTCAAGGCGCCACGCTCGGTCGTGCCCGAGAGCATCATGCCGGCCTACTCGTTCCTCGCCGAACGCCCTCTGAACTACAGCAACGTCGCCGATCACCTGAAGGCGATGCGCGCCATGGGCACGCCCTACACCGACGAGATGATCGCCAATGCCCGTGCGGACCTGCTGGCGCAGGTCGATCCGAATGCCGATACGACGGCTCTCGAGAAGCGCTATCCGCGCGCCATCGTGGGCAAGGCCGACACGCAGACCGCGGCGATCACCGAGATGGATGCACTCGTTGCCTACCTGCAGATGCTGGGGACGCTGGTCCGCTTCGGCGACCTGCCGCCCGAGCGGCTGCGGCAATAGGAGGTCGTCTCATGTCTCTGCACGATCTGGCTCCCGTCCTGGGATCCATCTGGACCGTCTGGGCCGTACTGGTGTTCTGCGGAATCGTGCGCTGGGCGTGGCGCCCCGCCAATCGCCGCCGCTTCGAAAAGGACGCCCATATCCCCCTCAATGACGAAGGCTGAGGAGCCGTCATGCCGACCAAGATCGAGAAGGACGCGCTTTCGGGCCGCGAGACGACCGGCCACGAGTGGGACGGCGTCAAGGAGCTGAACACGCCCCTGCCCACCTGGTGGGTCTACACCTTCTACGCGACGATCGCCTTCGCAGTCGTCTACTGCATCCTCTACCCGGCCTGGCCGTGGATCAACACCCACACCAGCGGCATGCTGGGCTACTCCAGCCGGGCCGAGCTGACGCAGGCGCTCGATGCGCAGGCGAAAGGCCGCGCCGCCTTCGTCGACCGCATCCGCGCGACGCCGCTTGCCGGAATCGCGAAGGACCCGGAGCTGTTCAACTTCGCGATGGCGGGCGGCCGCTCGGCCTTTCAGACGAACTGCATGCAGTGCCATGGCGCAGGCGGCGCCGGCAGCAAAGGGTTCCCGGCCCTGGTGGACGACGATTGGCTGTGGGGCGGCAGCCTCGACCAGATCTACGCCACCATCCAGCATGGAATCCGCAATGCCGACGACCAGTCCCGGCAGTCCATGATGCCGAGGTTCGGCGCCGACGGACTGCTCACGGGTGCGCAGGTCGCCGCGGTCACAGACTATGTGCTGAGCCTGTCCGGCCGCGCGAAGGCGACACAAGAGGGCGCGAAGATCTGGCAGGAGCAGTGCGTCGCCTGTCACCAGGCCGACGCAAAGGGCAACCAGGAGTTGGGGGCGCCGAATCTCACCGACGGCATCTGGCTCTATGGCGGCGATCGCGATTCGATCTATCGCTCCATCTACTACGCCCGCAATGGCAGCATGCCCGCGTGGCAGGGCCGCCTCGACGAGGCCACGATGAAGATGCTGGCGATCTACGTGCATTCTCTCGGAGGGGGCCGCTAGCCCGCGGTGATGAAGATGGACGGCAGCCTCCCTCCGGACGAGCGGCGCTCGGTCAAGGAACACAAGGCCGACTCGCCGCTCTACGCCACCCGCATCAAGGTCTACCCGCAGGCCGTCACGGGGCGTTGGCGGCGGATCAAGTGGGCCGTCCTCGTCGTGCTGCTCGGCCTGTACTACGTCGTGCCGTGGATCCGCTGGGATCGCGGACCGGGCGCGCCGAGCCAGGCGATCCTGCTCGATCTCGATGGCCGGCGCGGCTGGTTCTTCGACGTCGTCATCTGGCCCCAGGAAGTCTATTTCGTCACCGGCTTTCTGATCCTCGGTGCCTTCGGACTGTTCTTCGCGACCTCGCTGTTCGGCCGCGTATGGTGCGGCTTCACCTGTCCCCAGACCGTATGGACCGATCTCTTCATGCTGGTCGAGCGCCTGATCGAGGGCGACCGCAACGAGCGCATGCGGCTGGACCGCACCCCGATGTCGCCAACGAAAGCCGCGCGCAAGGCTCTGAAGCACGCCGCCTGGCTCGCCATCGCGGCCGCGACCGGCGGCGCCTGGGTCTTCTACTTTGTCGATGCGCCGACCACGCTGGCGAAGATCTTCCGCGGCGAGGCATCTCTCGAGGTGTATTTCTTCGTCGGCCTGTTCACGGCCACCACCTACATGCTCGCCGGATGGGCGCGCGAGCAGGTCTGTACCTACATGTGCCCCTGGCCGCGCTTCCAGGCGGCCATGCTCGACGAGCAGAGCGTCATCGTCACCTATCAGAAGTGGCGCGGCGAGCCGCGCGGCAAGCACAAGGCCGGCAGCAGCTGGGAGGGCCGCGGAGATTGCATCGACTGCCGCCTCTGCGTCGCCGTGTGCCCGACCGGCATCGACATCCGCGACGGCCAGCAGATCGAATGCATCGGCTGCGGCCTGTGCATAGACGCCTGCAGCCGCACGATGGAGCGGGTCGGCCGTCCGACCGATCTCATCCGCTGGGACACGCTTGCCGACCAGCAGGCCAAGGAGCGCGGCGCCGCCGGCGCTCCCTGGCGGCCGGTCAGGCCGCGCACAATACTCTATGCCACACTCCTTCTCGTCGTCGGCGTCGTGATGGGCGGCGCGTTCCTGCTCAGGACGAGCACGGAGCTGACCGTTCAGCGCGACCGCAGCCCGAACTTCGTGAGGCTGTCGAACGGCGACATCCGCAACTCCTACACCGTCAAGATCCTCAACAAGCGCCAGAGCGAGCAGCGTTTCGGGATTGCCCTCGACGGGCTGTCGCGGGCGACCCTGGGCTTCGTCGGCGCCGACGTCGAGGGCAGTGGCGACGCCACGCGCCTTCTGGTGCATCCCGACGCCGTCGGAACGTTCCGCATCTTCGTGACGGTACCGCCGGATGCGGCGCCATCGGGATCCCGGGCCGTGCTCTTCGCTGTGCGCGATCCGGAAGGCAACCGCACGACGCATGACGCGGTCTTCGTTGGCCCCGGCAAGTAGGAGACGCGCATGACCAGCCTCGCCCAGTCCCGCAGCCGGCATATCCCCTGGCTGTTCGTCGCCGGCTTCGGCGTCGTCATTTCGGTGAATGCCGTGATGATCTGGTTCGCGGTCAGCTCGTTCTCCGGCCTCTACACGGTGAAGCCGCGCGAACGCGGCCTGCACTTCAACGAGGTGGTTGCCGAGCAGCAGGCACGCGACACCCTCGGCTGGCAGCTGAGAGCGTCCTGGCGCGCGGCCGACAACCGGCTCGAGATCATGGTCCGCGATGCCGCGGGCCTGCCGCTCGCCGGCGCACACGTCACCGCGGAGCTGGTACGGCCGGTCGAGAAGCGAGCCCCGATCACCGTGACGATGCAGGCCGTCGATATCGGCCTCCACGCCGGCACCGTCGCGCTGCCGGCGCGCGGCAACTGGGACGTCGACATCGTCGTCGAGCATGGCGGCGATCACTACGCCCTCACCCGCCGGATGTTCCTGAAATGACGGCGTCCGCCCTGGCCTGCTCCGCACGGTCGGCCGCTGCAGCGCCTGCCCGTGCAGAAACGCGCTGCGTTCATTGCGGCGACCTCGTGCGCGGCGGCGGCGAATACTGCTGTGCGGGCTGCGCCAGTGCGCATGCCATCATCGACGGCGCAGGCCTGGCAGCCTTCTATCGGCGGCTGGAGGACCGGCACGCCAAGCGCCCGGTTCCGCTCGAGACCGACTTCGCGACACATGCCCGCGTCGTGGGCACGGATCAGGCCGAGCTCGACCTCCTGGTCGACGGGCTCGACTGCGCCGCCTGCGTCTGGCTGCTCGAGAGCCTGCTGGCACGCAATCCCACGATGCTGCGCGCCCGCGCCAATCTGTCCACTCGCCGGTTGTCGTTGCGGTGGCAGGGCACGCCGGCCGACGCCGACAACCATGTCGGGCTGGTAGCGGCGCTGGGCTTCCGGCCCGCGCCCTACGATATCGTCGCCGCCACGGACAAGGACGATGCCGAGGCGCGGGACCTGATGCGCTCCCTCGCCGTCGCCGGCTTCGCCGCCGCCAATGTGATGCTGCTGTCGGTCGCGGTCTGGTCGGGGCATGACGGCTCGATGGGCGGGGCGACGCGCACCCTCTTCCACTGGCTGTCCGCGGCCATTGCGCTGCCGGCTGTGGCCTATGCAGGGCGGCCGTTCTTCCGTTCCGCCTGGGCCGCGCTCAAGGCCGGCCGCACCAACATGGATGTCCCGATCTCGATTGGCGTGACGCTGGCCTGCGTCGTCAGCCTGCACGAGGCGTGGGCGGGACAGCAGCATGCCTATTTCGATTCTGCCGTCACGTTGCTCTTCTTCCTGTTGATCGGACGCTATCTCGACCGCCGTGCTCGCGGCAGGGCACGGCACGCGGTGCGCGCCCTGCTCGCGCTGGCCGACCGCAGCGCGACGGTCGTGCACGCCGACGGCGCGACCATGCAGCGCCGTGTCGACCAGCTCGTGGCGGGTGACATGCTGTTGGTCGCGCCGGGCGAACGCCTCGGCGCCGATGGCGCCGTGGTCGACGGCTGGTCGTCCATGGATGCCGCTCTGGTGAGCGGCGAGAGCCTGCCGCAGCCGGTCGAGCCTGGCAGCCGCGTCTTCGCCGGGATGATCAATCTCGCCGCGCCGATTCGCGTGCGGGTGACCGCGGCAGGCAGGCATACACTCCTGTCCGAGATCGTGCGCCTGGTCGAGGCCGCCGAGCGTGGCCGGTCGCGTTTCGTCGCGCTCGCCGACCGGGTCGCGCGCGCCTATGCGCCGGTCGTTCACCTGACGGCGCTTCTGACCTTCCTGGGCTGGTTCCTGATCGGTGGCCTGCCCTGGGACCGCGCCCTTCTCGTTGCAACCGCCGTGCTGATCATCACCTGCCCGTGCGCTCTCGCGCTGGCCGTGCCCATCGTCCAGGTGGTAGCCGGTTCGCGGCTGCTGCGTCGCGGCGTGCTGCTGTTGTCGCCGACGGCGCTCGAACGCATCGCCCGGATCGATCACGTCGTGCTCGACAAGACAGGGACTCTCACCCTGGGACGCCCCGAGCTGGTCGAAGGCGGCGCCGACCGGGCGGCGCTCGATGCCGCAGCCGGCATCGCGGCCAATTCGCGCCATCCGCTGGCGCAGGCGCTGGTGCGGGCAGCCGGCGGGGCCGCGCCCGTCGCCGGCGTGACCGAACATCCGGGCCAAGGCCTCGAATGGAAAGGCCTGCGCCTGGGCTCGGCGCGCTTTTGTGGTATCGCCCTGCCGGTCGATGACGGGCTCTCGGAACTCTGGCTCACCCGGTCCGGCCTTCCTCCCTCCCGCTTCGCCTTCGCCGATCGGCTGCGGCCGGACGCAGGCCAGGCCGTCGCGGAATTGCGGCGCCGGGGCATCGCCGTGGAGCTGCTGTCGGGCGACCGCCGGACGGCCGTCGCCCGCGCCGCCGCCGAGGCCGGCATCGACAAGTGGCGCGCCGAGACCACGCCCGCCGCCAAGGCCGAGCGCCTGGCTGCCCTGGCGGCCGAGGGCAAGCGCGTGCTGATGGTCGGCGACGGCCTGAATGATGCGCCGGCGCTTGCCGCGGCCCATGCGTCGATCTCGCCGGCAACGGCGGCGGAGGCGACCCAGAACGCGGCCGACGCGGTGTTCCAGGGCGACGGACTTGCCCCGCTGGTCGAGATCATCGATGTGGCACGACGCGCCGACGGCCTCGTGCGCCAGAACCTCGCCCTGGCCCTGCTCTACAACCTTGCCGCCGTCCCGCTCGCGATCCTGGGCAGCGTCACGCCGCTGGTCGCGGCCGTGGCAATGTCGTCCTCGTCGCTGCTGGTGATCGGCAATGCCCTGCGCCTGGGCAGGGCACCCCGTTCGGAAGGTACGTGATGGACAGCCTGCTCATCCTGGTGCCCGTGGCGCTTCTGCTGGGCCTGATGGCGCTGGCGGCGTTCCTCTGGGCCTTGCGCAATGGCCAGTTCGACGACCCGGACGGGTCGGCCGGCCGCATCCTGTTCGATGACGAGTGAGGAGAAGAGCGATGGTTTCGCATTGGGTGATGGGAATCCTTGCCGGCCTGCTGGGCCTGGCCGGGCTGTTCATGGCAGCGGCGGCCCGTGACGGCGGCATCCTGGGCTTCGGTCTCGGCCTTGCGCTGTTCGCCGTGCTGTTCTGCTGGTGGATGATCAAGACGGCGTACGACGAGATCGAGCGCGGCCCGTCGGCGTGAACCGGTTGAGCTGCATCAAGGCTCTTCATTGTACTCTTCGGCAGGCTATATCTGTCGAATGGACCACTGATGAGGAGGAGCGGCGATGAGCCTCAAGCGTATCCGCCTGGAACTGGCACGGACTCCGGACTTCCCGAATGGCAGCGACCAGCACGGCTACGAGTTCGTGGCGCCCCTCGATGCCAAGGGACATCTCGACTCGGCGGACTGGCCGGCGTCGAAGGGCGCCTGCACGGTGCGCCGGTTCTGGCGCGGCGAACCAGACGAGCACGGCGCGCTGATCCATCGCCGGAACGGGAGCTGGGCCTTTTCCTACGAGCCGGGCGACGATGACGACGAGCCGATCTTCAAGTTCGACCGGCACCTGTTCGTGGAGGGGGAGTACGTGACCGTCACGGAGCACGACGGCGTGGCCCGGCCCTTTCGCGTGGTCAGGGTGGGGCCGGCGATCGTACGCACCTGACGGGGCCGTGATCACTGCTGATTGTTGCGCGGCCGTCGGGGACGCCGCGGAACAAATGTCGGCACCGCCGGTTGAGCGATCATGAGGTTCGTGGCTGTGATCCTGACGGGGCTCGCGCTCATAGCTCCGGCAGCGCACGCGTTCGAACTCCCGAACAAGATCGGGCTGCCGAAGGAAGAATATTTTGTCGTCCAGCAGATCTACAAGGGCTGGTGGATGATCGGCCTTCTGCTCCCTCTGGCGTTCCTGGCGAATGTCGCGAACGCCATGTTCCGGAGGAACGACAGCGTTGCCCTGACGCTGTCGATCGCGGCCGCGGCGCTGATCGCCCTCAATCTCCTCATCTTCTTGCTCTTCACCCAGCCGGCGAATGTGGCGACGCGGAACTGGACCACACAGCCCCAAGACTGGGAAGCCCTGCGGATCCAGTGGGAGTATTCCCACGCCGTGAATGCAGTGGTGACTTTCCTCGCCTTCTGCTGCGCCGCCCTCGCGGCGACAAGGCAAGTGCAGGAGCCAGGCAGCCGCCGCGTGTCATAGGAGCCAGCTCGGCGGCTCCAGAAGCGGCAAGCAGCATGCTGGGCGGCGGCAATCCGCTGGAAGACATCGCGCTCGTTGCGGCGAATATTTACGAAGAATCTTCCATCAGCTACGACTGGCGACCATCGATGACGTGTTGCGGACAGATCGTGCGGTCCAGAAGAAGGTTGATGACGGACTGCGCAAAGTGGAACTTGGCCTCCGTCGAAGGCACCGACGAACCAGGAGAAGGAACGCCCGTGGACCGAAGCGGCAGAACTCGATCTCGGCGAGGCCGGCGCGCGGTGGCGTGGTCCCTCGGCGAGAGCAGCGTCCCGGTCATTCGGAACCCACGAAATCCGTGAAGGACTCGACGATCTTCGCCTACGACGACGTCTCCGTCCTGCCGCGCCGCTTCATGGCCGCCGGCCACCTGCCCGACAGGGTCGTGACTTGTGCCGCATCGCAAGGAGATTGAGCATGGCCATACGACGCATCGCCGTGGAAGAAGCCTTCGTCACAGCCGAGATCATGACGCAATGGCAGGCCGTTCTGGCAAGCCGCGATGTCGAGCCCGGCTTCGCCAAGATGGGCGAATCCATCCTGGCGCAGACGCCAGCGAACAAGCCGTTGGATGACCGCCTGCTCGACATCGGCGCCGGCCGCATCGCGCACATGGATTCGATCGGCATCGACATGCATATCCTGTCGCTCACCTCGCCGGGTGTACAGGTGTTCGACGGGCCGCTGGCGACACGGCTGGCGGCGGACTCCAATGACGCGCTCGCGGCTGCGGTGAAGGCCCATCCGACGCGTTTCGCGGGCCTTGCCGCAATCGCGCCGCAGGATCCGGCGACGGCGGCGCGGGAGATCGAGCGGGCCGCCCGGAAGCTCGGCCTCTGTGGCGTGATCATCAACTCCCACACCAAGGGTCAGTATCTCGACGACGCCAGGTACAGGCCAATATTCGAGGCCGCCGAGGCGCTCGACATGCCGATCTACCTTCATCCGCGCGAGCCCGCGCCGTCGATGGTGACGCCCTATCTCGACTACGGCCTCTATTTCGCCGGCTGGGGCTTCGCTGCCGAGACCGGGCTGCATGCCATGCGGCTGATCATGTCGGGCACGTTCGATCGCTTTCCCAAGCTCAGGATCGTGCTCGGTCACATGGGCGAGGGCCTGCCGTTCTGGCTACAGCGCATCGACAATCGCTACTTGCTCGAAGTGAAGATCGGCGCTGTCGACAAGCTTCCCAGGCTGCCCAGCCGGTACTTTCTCGACAATTTTGTCATCACCACCGCCGGTGTCACGTCGATGCCGGCGTTGCGGCTCTGCCTCGACGTGCTTGGAGTCGAGCGCATCTTGTTCGCCGCAGACTTTCCCTACGAAGATGACGCCGAGGCGGTGCGCTTCATGGACAGCGCGGCCGTGACCGAGGACGAACGCAAGCAGATCTACCAGACGAACGCCCAGCGGGTATTCAAGCTCAAGGCGGAGGTCAATGACCCAGCGGCCGGCCGTCCCGCGCCCGGATCCTGATCGGCATCGTCAAGGATGGCGCGCAGCCCGAAAGCACGCGCTGCCTAGAGCGGTTTCCACCATAGTGGAAACGCGCGCACGGATGATCGACGTCCTGGTCAGCATCTGCTGCGAAATGCCGCCCACACGCCGCTTGATTTCGTTGAAGCGCTGCGCGCCCGAGCGGAGCGCGACGACCACCTGGATCGTCCACTTGTCGCTGGACATCGCGACCTGTCCTCCTCCTAGAACTTGCCGCGCACGCCGAGCAGCGGCCCGTGCTGCAGCTGGTTCAGCTGAAAGAACGACGAGCCCGAACCCTGGGTGTAGTCGACATAGAGCGCACGATAGCCCAGCACGCCCGCCCAGTTGATGCCGAGCGCGTTGCCGAATTCCAGGCCGTAGGCCAGTTGCGCCTCGGCCGAGATGCGGCTGCCGATGCCGAAGCCGCCCAAATCGGCCTCCAGGCTGATGTGCTGTCCCGGCGCCAGGTGATGGCGGACGCGAAAGCCGATCAGGGGATCGACCCAGCCCACGCTGCCCGAGTTGACGAAGACCTGCGAGCGGTTGGCCGACAGCTGCAGGTCCGGCGTGTTGACGGTGACGGTGCCGGAGAAGTTCATGGTCATGTCGAGCCGCTGGTACCACCACCGGCCGCCCACCACGACGTCGAACGCGGTTTGCCCGACCCCGGCCATGCCCGGCCCTTCGGCGCTGCGGTCGGGCCCGACCTTCGCAACCTGCCAGGCGGCGCCGAACTGCAGGGTCAGGGTTTCGTAGCTCACCGAGGCCGAGGCAAAGGCGCCGCCGCTGATGCCGGGCAGGAAGAAGCCGCGCGTCGCCTGCTGGCCCGCGGTCAGGTTGGCGTAGACGAGGTCGACGAACAGGCCGAGGCGGTCCTCATAGCGCGCCTCGCCATAGAGCATGATCGAGATCAGCGACTGGCTGCTGGAGAACATCTCGAAGACGTTGGTGTTCGTCTGCAGCGTCTGGCCGCGCACGGTCTGCGTGCCGCTGATGAAGGTGAGCCAGCCGTAGGGCGCGAAAGTGAAGGTCCACGGGCCGATCGGCCTCTCCGATGGCGCCGGCGTCGTCTGCGCACTTGCTCCACCGGCCAAGAGCAGCGCCGACGCAGCAACGGATGCAATGAGCTTGATCAAGGCTCGCCCTCCTTCAGAACGCGGTGGTGAACAGCAGCCCGATGGCGTTGGTGATGGTACGGTTTCCGACGGTATCGACCTGCCGCACGACGTACGGCATGTTGAGGATCTGCTCGGTGAGCAGGCGGTTCTCCTGGAAGGGCCCGCCGTCTGCCGCGTTGCCGTGGCGATAGCCGATGCGGCCCCAGAACCAGTCGGTGAAGTGATGCTCGAAGGTCAGTCCGGCCTCGGCCTGGGTGGCGACCCCGAATCGCGGTCGCGGTTGACCGACAGCACGAAGATGGCGCGCGACTGCCGCTCGTTGAACCACTTGTGGAGCCGCAGCTCGGGCCACAGCTCGCGCCTGTCCTGGGCGCGCGTCGCCGCTGCCAGGAAATGCAGCGGCGCAACGCCGGCGAGAGCTGGCGCCAGGAGGCGCAAGAGTCATCTCAACGTGGGCGCATGCCTTCTAGGACCTTCAGCTGTTTCAACGCTTCCTGCTGCCGCAGCAGGCCGTAGTTGATGCCGGCGGCGTTGAGCGAACTTCCGGTTTGGCAGGGATTACTGCTCGAAGTCGGCGAAGAACTCCTTGAGCTTCGCCAGGATGTTGGGCTTGCGGCAGGCGCCGGCGTCTGCTGCGCCTGGGCCTGCTGGACGGTACCCAATGTTCCAATGGTGGCGAGAGCCGTGCCCACAAGCAGCATGCGCCGGCGGCTGGTGGCGATTGTCTTCTCGCGGCTGTCGTCACTCATGGCTGCCCTCCTGCTCTAACGATGCACCTGAAACCGACATGACTCGTCGACGTATCGACCGGCTCGGCATGACGCGCGGCCGGCCGATAGCGCCTGCAGTAGCTGGGCGCGCAGAGATGCGAGCCGCCCTTCAGCACCTTGCGCGGAATGCGCACCGTGGGTTGGCGCGAATCGTAGCTGCCTTCCATCGCGGCACCGCGCGGGTTCTGCGGCACGCAGCAGGCCTTCGGCGCGTCGGCCTCATGGCGCTCCGACCACCAGTCGGTCGTCCACTCCCAGACGTTGCCGATCATGTCGAACACGCCGTAGCCGTTGGCCGGAAAGGCGCGCACCGGCGAGGTGCGGGCAAAGCCGTCGTCGCGGCTGTTCTCGTGGGGAAAGTTGCCCTGCCAGGTGTTGGCCATGTGCCTGCCGCCCGGCGCGAGCTCGTCACCCCAGGCGAACTCCGCATCGACGAGGCCGCCACGGGCGGCGAACTCCCATTCGGCCTCGGTCGGCAGCGCCTTGCCCGCCCATTTGGCATAGGCCTCGGCGTCCTTGTAGGCGATCTGAACGACGGGATGATCGTCGAGCCCGCCGATGTGGCTACCCTTGCCGTAGGGCCGCCGCCAGGTGGCGCCGAAGACGAAGCGCCACCATTGGCTCCAGTCGCGGAGGTCGACAGCGCGCGTGGGCGGCGTAAAGACCAGCCCACCAGCCTTCAGCATGTTGGGCTTCGCGCCGGGATAGTCCCTGGGATCGGGCGCGATCTCCGCCCAAGTGACGTAGCCCGTCGCTTCGACGAACTTGCGGAACTGCGCGTTGGTGACCGGCGTGGCGTCGATCCAGAAGGCGTCGACGGAGACTGTATGGATCGGCGCCTCCTCCGGGTAGTGGCGATCCGAGCCCATGCAAAACGTTCCGCCGGGGATGCCGATCATCCCGTCCGTCACGCCAGCGCGGTCGGCCAGCGCATCCATCAGCGTCGCTCGAAGGGATAGACGACTCTCCAGTCGGCCTTCATGTCGACCACCAGCCAGCCGCGGCGCCTGGCTTCATCCAGCGCCTTGTCGAGACGGCCGACCGACGCCTTCCGGTCATAAGCCCATTCGCGCCCTGCATCGGTGTGATGGACCAGGCCTGCGAAGCGGAGGCCCGCGCCGTCGGCGACGTACTCCAGCATCTGCTGGTCGCCGTCGGAGTTGCCGAAGGCGAAGATGGGGCGCCGGCCGATGAAGCGGTTGATGCCGACCGGCTTGCCCGGGCCGTCGTCGATGAACTCGACCTTGGGCTCCTTGATCAGGACCGACTTGCCGTCGCGCAGCTCGAACCTCGTGACGCCCGAGGAGCCGACCACTTGCTCGGACGGGATGCCATAGATCGTCTCGGCCCATGGGCGCATGAATTCGATGCCACCGCCCGAGACGATATAGGTCTTGAACTGATTGTCGCGCAGGAGCGCCAGCAACTCGAGCATCGGCTGGTAGACCAGGTCGGTGTAGGGTCGGCCGAAGCGCGGATGACGTGCCGTTCGTATCCAGTCGACGACGGCCTGCGTGAACGCTTCGGTGGTCAGCCCGCCGTGAGTCGCAGCCACGATCTCGAGCAGCCCTTTCTCGCCCGTGGCGGCGAGGCCCTTCATGTCGCCGGCGAGGACGGACTTGAAGGGCTCGCGCTCCTTCCACTCGGGATGCTGCGGCGCCATCGCCTTGACTCGATCGAAGGCGAAGGCCGCCTGGAAATAGGCTGGCTGCTCGCTCCATAGCGTGCCGTCGTTGTCGAACACGGCGATGCGATCCGAAACGGCTACGAAATCCGGGCTCCCTGCGGTCGTCACCTTGCGCACGAAGCCCAGCAACGCTTCCCGAGATGCGCCGCTCCACGATGGCAGGGAATCGGATTGGGCGAAGGCGGTCGGCGCGACGGTGACGACGGCAGCGGCGATCAGCAGCGAGCGACGGCGCATGAGGGACCTCCCGCAAACGGTACGTCGGATCGGCTTAGCAGTCCGACGCAAGCGCGATTGATCGTAGCCATACAATTTGGGACGAGTCTTGCGTCTATGGCGCAGTACCTACTTCATCGAGTCGAGCAGTTCGACGTAAGGAAGCTCGCTCGCCCTCACGAAGCCGTGACGCGGCCGGTCGAGGTCGATGGTCATCCAGAGGGATGCCGCCGACACCACGGCAAAGGCACCGCTCAAGGTGAAATAGCGTTTGCGCACCAGGCCGTTGTCGTAGCCGATCATGCCCATTCCGATGGCCGCGGCGATGACGATGACGACCAGGATGGCCCGCGGAATATGCCGCCTGGCGGCCGACAGATGTTCGGAATGGATGTCGATCGCGTCGTTGAGCGGCGGCAACATGAAGTTCGCAAGCACCCGATCGGTGCCGACGCCCTCGACGCCGGCCTTCCAGATGCGCTTCTGGCTCTGCCCTGCCTTGGCGAGCAACGACCGGGCACTCTCGGGATCGAAGGCCTTCAGCAGCTCGAGACGGTCGAGGGCGTACAGCCGAAGCTCGGCCTGCAGGCGGCTGCGCTGCGGCTCGGGCAGGAGCTGGGCGCGCAGCCAGGACGTGCCGATGGCATTCGTCTCCTTGACGATCATGTCCTGGCGGTCGATGTAGCGCGATCCTGCCGCCGCGAAGCTGAAGCCGACGAGGAAGGTCACCAGCGCCAGGATGGCAGTACGGATCATGTCGACGCGGCGCTTGTAGTCGTCGTCGAAGCCCTTCACCCGACAGCCGAGCCGAAACCCGACCTCATGACAGGCCAGCAACAGGGCCAGCAGGAAGCCGGCGATGGCGAAGGGGGACGAGCCCAGGGACTCCCAGCTCACGACCTCAGGCGCGCCCGCAAAAGTACTGTATTGTCAAAGGCCAAGCCCCCACCTCCATGGGTGGCAGTGTAGGCGGCTTTCTTCATGAGATTGTTCGCCGGCGATCAATTGGGGGCTTTCCGAAGCGATGGACACTGCATGCCTCAACCCCGACTTGACAGCTCTGACGATTGTCGTTTGGCGAACATTCGCCGCCATGTAAGCTAGCCGTTATTCGAGCGGCCACGGCCCCGATACTTCGGGCGATTCTATGACCTACTCGGCGAACAGGGCGTTCCGGATTCCTCGCGTCTCCCGCCGGCTCATCGTTGCGGCGGGTCTGTCGGTTCCATTGGCTGCACGTGCGCAGACGTGGCCCGACCGACCGCTTCGCGTGATCGTGCCAGGGGCGCCGGGCGGGACCGTCGACATCGCCGCCAGGGTGATCGGCGATGAGATGCAGCGCAGGCTGGGTCAACCCTGGCTCATCGATTCGAGGCCAGGCGCCAATGGTGTGATCGCAGCGAGGACCTTCCTCGACTCGCCTGAGGACGAGCACACGCTGTACCTGACCGTGCTTAGCCATGTGGCGCTGCCGTTCCTGACTAGGGTGCCGTTCGACGTCATCGCCGACTTCAAGCCGGTCGCCATGATCGGCAGCATCCCGTTCCTGCTGTGCGTGCCGGCGGCTTCGCCGACGAGCACCGTGGCCGAATTCGTGGCGTACGCCCGCGCCAACCCCGGCAATCTCAACTACCTCAACACCGGAAGCGGGACGGTGGCGCATCTCCTGCCCGAGATGCTCAAGATCAAGTACGGGCTCGACATCGCATCGGTCTACTACAGGGCCGCCACCACCGGGATCGCCGATCTCGCGGCAGGGCGTCTCGACCTGGGACTGGTGGCCACGGGCCTTGCCCTGCCCTACCTGCAGGACGGCCGCCTGAAGGCGATCGCCCAGGTCGGCCGACGTCGGATGGATGCGCTGGCCGGTGTCGCCACGTTGGCCGAGCAGGGCCTGGGAGAGCTGGCGATGGATGGGCTCATTCCGCTCTACGCCCGGGTGTCGATGCCCGAGGAGAACATTGCCCGAATCAACAAGGCAGTCGGGTCGGCGGTTGTCGACCCCGGGACCCGGAAGCGCCTCGCAGCCACCCACATCGAGCCGATGCCGATGCCGGCCACGGAAGTCGGCGCTATCCTGCGGCGCGAGCATGATCGACTCGGCAAGATGATCCGTCAGGTCGGAGTCACCGTAGATGGCACTTGAGGAGCACGTCCTGCCATGATCCGTCGACTCGAGATGGCGCTCGCCCTCGACGCCCATCGGAGCTTCCAGCGCGCCGCCCGCGTTCTCGGAGTTTCACAACCGGCGCTGACCCGCGCCCTGCAGACCCTCGAGAAGGAGTTCGGCGTGCGGCTGTTCGAGCGCGGCAAGACCGAATGTCAGCCGACCGCGTTTGGTCGCGTCGTCCTGCGGCGTGCGCGCCACATCCTCACCGAGGTGACAGAGACGCGTCGCGAGCTCGACCTCCTGCACGACCTCAAGACGGGCGAATTCAGGATCGGCATGGGGTACGCCGATCCCCAACAATGGGTCGGCGGTGCGATAGGCGAGCTCTGCGCCGCCAGTCCGAGGCTGCGTATCCGCGTTGTCGAGATGCCCGGCTACCAGCAGGCCGCTGCCCTGATGGCAGCCGAAGTCGACGTCGCCGTCGGCGAGCCACCCGACCTCGCCGCCTATCCCGACATCGTGGTCGCACGCCTGCCGCGGCGTCCGGGCGCCTTCTTCTGCCGCCGGGGCCATCCGCTGACGAAGCTTGCCACGTTCACGATGGCGGATATCGCCGGCTTCCCCCTGGCTGCCGCCAGGTTGTCCAGACGTCTGGCAGTGAACTTTCCGGCCGGCTCGGCGATGGGCTCCCTGTCCGCCGACGGGCAATTCTTCGATCCGGCCATCCTTTGCGCGAACTGGACAGCGCTTCGCGAAATCGTCCTCCAGTCCGATGCCATATCGGTCCGAGTGCGCGCGGTGCTTGAGATGCCGGAGAACCAGGCAGATTTCGCAGTGCTGCGCTTCGCGGCGCCGTGGCTCGCCGGTGAGTTTGCGATCACCTGGCGCCGGGATCGCGTGCCGCATCCGGCGCTGAAGGCGTTTCGCGATGCCGTACGCCGCCACGAAGCTCGAACCAGGGGAGAGAGGAGAGCCATCCAGGCTGCCGCGTGAGCGCGAGCCGCATACAACGATGCGTTGTGGTTATTGGACGCGGACGACGTTTGGTCCGACCCTGCGGATCATTGACCGATCAAGCGGGGTCGCATGTTTCGTATGTCCGGTTGCGAACGGCCGTGGTCCTCGGCAAGACCGCGCCATCCAGCCCTGAACGATCATGGCTGGCTCACCCTCACCCCGTCCGATTTCCGCCAGGCCGTCTTCGAGCGGTTGACCATCCGCAAGCTCGACGCCGGCGAAGCCATCTATCGCGCCGGCGACCGCGAAGGTGGCCTATGGGCCATCATCGAAGGCGGTGTCCAGTTCGAGATTCCCGGTCCGCAACTGGCGCCCAGCCTCTCCATCGTGGCCGTTCCCGGTTTCTGGTTCGGCGAGGCGCCACTCATCAGCAAGGCCGCGCGGCAGGTCAACGCCTATGCCGCACACGCGTCGATCTTCGCGACCATAAGCCTCGCGGACTGCCGCGCGATCCTGGACGAAGATCCCGCGCGATGGCAGTGGATCGCGCTGCTAGCCAACATCAACCGCGATCTGGCGATGGGGCTGGCCGCCGACCTGCTGCTGCACGAGCCGCGGCAGCGAGTCGTCGCTGCGCTGCTGCGGCTTTCGGGATGGCGAACCGGCCGGCATCTCACACCTTGTCCCGGCCCGGTCCACCTCAGCCAGCACCAGCTCGGCCAGATCGCCAACCTCTCGCGCACCGTGGTCAGCGCAATCCTGCAGGATCTCGAACGGCGTGGCCTGATCGCCGTCGGCTATCGCTCGCTGGAAGTGCAGGACGGCGACGGTCTCACGGCCCTGCTGGAGGAGCACCATTAGACTCCGCAGGGAGCGCCCGACTGCAAGCGCCGGCATGACCTGCGAATGCGCATGACGCCGTCAGACCGCCCGGACTTCTCGTTGATGGTCGGCGGGCCGCTGTATCAGCTGTTCGCACGCTCGCGCTTGCTGCAGCCGCCGCTGGGCCTGTTGCAGCGCCGCGTGCTTGCCTTGACGGCTTTCGCTTGGCTCCCGCTCCTGCTGCTGGCCGCGATCGATGGACGGCTGCTGCCCGGCAAGGATTACGTGCCCTTCCTCTACGACATCGAGGGCCACGTGCGGTTGCTCGTCGTGCTGCCGCTGCTGCTCGCCGCCGAACTGCCGGTGCACCAGCGCCTTCGCAGCACGATCCGTCAGTTCGTCGAGCGCAACCTAGTTCCTGTGGACGAGCGCCCGAAGTTCGACGCCGCCGTTGCAACAGCCATGCGTCGGCGTAACTCGGTTGGCCTCGAAGCCGCGATCCTGCTGCTGGCCGTCACGGCGGGTCACTGGCTGTGGCGCTCCCAGATCGCGTTCGAGGGGTCAAGCTGGTACGCGATTTCCACGGGCACCGGGCTCGAGCTGACCTTGCCGGGCTATTGGTACGGCATCGTTGCCATTCCCCTGTTCCAGTTCGTGGGCTTTCGCTGGTACATGCGGCTGGCAATCTGGGCGTGGCTGCTGTGGCGGATTTCGCGGCTGCGCATCAACCTGGTTCCGACCCACGCCGACCGCGCCGCCGGCCTCGGCTTCGTCGGCAACAGCAGCTATGCCTTCAGTCTGCTGCTGCTGGCGCACGGCGCACTGCTGTCGGGCTGGATCGCGGATCGCGTGCTGCTCGGCGGCAGCAACGCGCTCGACTTCCAGGTCGAGGCATTCGTCCTGATCTGCTGCGTCGTTGCCCTGATCGTGGCACCCCTCTGCGTCTTCGCCGGCCCGCTTGCCGCCGCCAAGCGTCGCGGCCGTGGTGAATACGGTCGGCTCGTCTCGCAATACACCCAGGCGTTCGACCGGAAATGGGTCCACGGAGAGCGACCCAAGGATGAACCGATGCTCGGCAGCGGCGACATGCAGTCCCTGGCCGACCTCTCGACGGCCTACGAGATCGTCCAGGAAATGCGGCTCGTTCCGTTCGGGCTGAAGCTGGTCACCCGGCTCGGGATCATCACCGCCGTGCCGCTGCTGCCGCTTGCCTTCACCATCCTGCCGTTCCGCAGCATGATCATGCAGGCGATCAAGATCGTACTGTAGGCCAACGGACCTCTGCTGTCGGCGGCGAGCTTGACGAATACACGCTTGAGATGAGCCTTCGCGGCATCGGGCGACGCCGGACGGATCTCCCTCAGCGAGAAGCTCGGGATCGTCTTGAGGGCTTCACGAAAAGAAGCACGCCGCCCGTCACCGCGATGGCCTCCACGGACACCCGCCCGGACGCCATCACGTAGTGGCCGACCAGAAGATGCGAGCGCGATTGCCAGCAGGCCCTGCGTTGATCACGAGGGCCGCCACCTCGCGCCGGCCGAGCCCGGCTGAGCCGCCGCACCGCCCGGCCCGCGAACATCAGCCCGACCAGCGACGACAGGATGACCAGCACGACCGTCGCATTGAGCATGGGTTCGTCGATCAATCGCTGCCCCGCCGGGTTGCGCGTCGAGTAGGCGACCAGCGCCACCGCCAGGGTTGCCGCAACCTGCGGGACAGTGAGCCCGTACATCAGCTGTCGGTCCGCCATCGCATAGCCCAGCAGCCGACCGGTGATCTCGGTCGCCAACCACTTGCCGCCGAACAGAGCATTGAGAATGCCCAGCACCAGCAGCGGCTGGTCTCGCAAGGTGGTGAAGAAAACCCTGAAGTCGACGAGGAAGCCCGCGGAGACGAAGAAGATCGGGATGAACAGCGCCCGGCTCATGACCTCGAGCGAATCGTCGCTGCGCGTGTTGCCGAACGCCTTCTTCAGCGAGACGCCCGCCAGGAAGGCACCGATGATGCCTTCCAGCCTGATCAGCTCGGCACCCTGCGCGGCGATCGCCATCACCACCAGCATGATCAACGCCCGGTTGGCCTTGGTCTTGCCCAGCCTTTCGAGCATCCGGCGCGCCAGCCAGCTCAGCCCGAACAGGACGACCGATACGTAGACCGCCAGCCAGAGGACCTCGAAAAGCACGTCGCGGGGATCGAAGCCCGAAACGTGGATCGGCAGGCAGATCGCCAGCACGAAGATCGACATCAGATCGGTGAAGACCGTGGCGCCGACCGTCGCCATGACCGATTCGCGGCCCATGAGGCCGGCCGACTTCACGATCGGCAGGCCGAGCAGGGTGTGCGACGCGAGCACGGCGCCGATCACGGCGCAGGCGTTGGGCGGATAGCCCATCGCCCAGCCGACGCTGGCGCCCAGCAGGAACGGCATGGCGAAGGTCGCGAGACCGAACGTGGCGGCCTTGCGCCGCGCCCGGTTGAACCGCTCGAGATCGACCTCGTAGCCGGCGAAGAACATCAGCAGCAGCTTGCCGATGTCCGAGAAGAACCTGACGATCTCGCCGTCCGGCTTGAGCACCGACAGAAGCTGCGGACCGAGGATGATGCCGGCGATGATGTAACCGACCGGGCCGGGCAGCCGCAGCCGCTCCATCAGGCTCGGTAGCACCAGCGTCAGCATCAGAGTGAAGGCGAACGCCGTCAGAATGGGCAGATGCGTGAAGAACTCCAACCCACTTGCTCCTGTGCAACCTTGATCCTGTCCAAAGACGCAGGTCACAACGAGAATGACACGTGCAGCCGTCCCTCGGTGACGTCGAGGCCGCTCTGCCCGAAGCTCAGATGGCCGGCACGCGCCTCGAGTCGGAGATCAGCATGCGGACCCCGGCCCGAGCCTGGAAACTCCACGGCGACGGCGTGACGAGGAGCAGGTCGCTGCTCAGGACCTGGCCGCCGTTCGGCCGCACCGCCTCGTAGGTGACGCCGGGCTCGGCGAACGGCATCAGACGGTCACCGTTGGCCATGGTGAACAGCTTGTTCACCTCGGTCCGGAACTCGACCGTGGCGTGGTCGTAGTCGCTGGCGGCATAAGTGACGTTGAGGGGCTGGCCGAAGATCGCGCCCTGCATATCGTAGCCGTCGCTGAAGGTCTTTATGTAGGTGCCCTGCAAGCGCGGCCGTACATAGACGAGTCCGAGATCGTACTGGGCGTGACGGATATGAAACGCGGGGGCCAGCAGAATCCGAGAGTCCTCGTCGCCGGCCGGGCCGTGGGCTATTTCACGACCTCGGACGTAGCCACCCTGACGCGGCCGGTTCGACGCGCCTTGTTCAGCGCATCGTGGTCACGGCTGGTTTGCCTGTCATAGGCGATGGCGAAGCGCGCCATGGCGTCGTCGAGTTCGTCGCTCTTGCCGCAGTAGCCGGCGATCAGCGCGGCGTCGCCCGACTTGGCGTGGGCGAGCGCCAGCGCCCAGCCGCACAAGGACCAGTATTCGGCGAGCGACGACAGCGTCTCGCGCTCGCCTTCGACGAACTTGACCCCGCCCTTGAGGTCGGCGAGCTGGCGCACGTAGAAGTCCATCGGCCTGGCAAGCTTGATGGTGCCCCAACCGAGGAAGATGTCGGGCGATCCCTGGATCAAGCGCTGGCCGACGACGACGCGCCGACCCTCGTTGTCATACGGTAACGTCGCATCGACATAGGGTGCGAGGACCGAGGGGCTCGCCTCCTTGACCTGCAGGAACAGCGGATCCTCCTTGTCGAGCCCCATCAACAGGACGATCCAGCACTCCGTTCCCACGCTGCCCACGCCGACGACCTTGCGGGCGACGTCGACGATGCGATAGCGTGACAGCAGCTGCCGACGGTCGTAAGCCAGCGACTCGGTGTAGGACTTCAGAAAGGCGTTGATCGCGGCGGCGACGGGCACCTTTTCCTCGGTGTGCGTCTCACGCACAATCAGCGGCAGCTCCTCGATGATGCGGTGCTGGCCCTGGCTCTCCTCGGTCAGGCGCGCGAGCATCTGCACGTGACCCTTCTCACGCGCCTTGCCCATCACGCGCTCGGCGCGGCGGCGAACCCTGGGAGACATCGCCGCGAGAACGGCCGCTTCGTCGATGCGCTCGTACCAGACGCTGAGGTATCCGGACTCGGCATAGCGGCGGATGTTCCGGCGATACGATCTCACGATGGCGCGCGCCGCATCGGCTGCCGTGGCCTTGTCGCCGCCGACGAAGCGGGCGGCCACGGCGGCACTCGCCGCCAGGCGCTTGAGGTCCCACTCCCACGGCCCCGGTTGGGTCTCGTCGAAGTCGTTGATGGCGAAGACGAGGTTGCGTTCGGCCGAGCCGAACAGGCCGAAATTGGCGACGTGCATGTCGCCGCAGGCCTGCACGCGGATGCCGGTCGTCGGCGTCGGCGCAAGGTCGGCCGACATCACGGCCGCCGAGCCGCGCAGAAAGGCGAAGGGCGAGGCCAGCATGCGGGCGAAGCGCACCGGCACCAACTTGGCCACGCGCGTGTCGTTCTGCTTCTCGAGGATTACCACCGGGTCGGCCCGGTTTGCGGCCGCCTCGTAGCGCGCGTGGTCGGCGCGCGGCACGCGCCGGCGCAGCGCCTTGCCGGCGGCGAGACGCTCCTTCAGGGAGGGGCGTCGCCCGACATAGTCGAGAAGGGTCGCGAGGTCGCTGCCGGCGGAGTCCGCCGCGGCGATACGGCTGTCGACTTCTTTCGGTACGGACACGGAAGCCATCGTTCTCCCCCTGCTCGAGACGCGCACCTGGCACCATCGATGCTGCCGGCAATGTCATCGGTCTGACATAGCCGACACTCGCCAGACCAATTGACCGACGCCGAACAATTGGCCGGCCGGGGATGGGCTACAGGCGAAGGGTCAGGCGTGGTCAACCCCAGAAGGAGGTCTTCATGGACAACGACAGGCGTCAGCTGGACGGCGGCCCTCCCACGGTGCATCGCGGCAGCATCCATCGGCGCAAGATCCTGCTCGGCGGCACGTCGCTGGCCGGCGCGTCGGCCCTCGGCGGCATGGCACCGACGCAGCTTGCCCAGGCCCAGACTCCACCGGCCGCCCCGCCGGCGGCAGGAGGGCGGCCGCCCAACATCCTGGTCATCTGGGGCGACGATATCGGCATCTGGAACATCAGCCACAACAGCCGCGGCATGATGGGCTACCAAACGCCCAACATCGACCGCATCGCCAAGGAAGGCCTCTCGTTCACTGACTACTACGGCCAGCAGTCCTGCACCGCCGGTCGAGCTGCCTTCCTCAGCGGAAGCGTACCGGTGCGCAGCGGCATGACCAAGGTCGGACTGCCCGGCGCCAAGGAGGGCTGGCAGAAGAGCGACGTCACAATCGCCACGGTGATGAAAAGCCGCGGCTACGCCACCGGACAGTTCGGCAAGAACCACCAGGGCGACCGCGACGAGCACTTGCCCACGCAGCACGGCTTCGACGAATTTCTCGGCAACCTCTATCACCTCAACGCCGAGGAGGAGCCGGAGAACCGCGACTATCCGAAGGACCCGGAGTTCCGCAAGAAGTACGGACCTCGCGGCGTGATCAAGGCCTCGGCCGACGGCAAGATCGAGGATACCGGGCCGCTCACCAAGAAGCGCATGGAGACGATCGACGAGGAGACCCTGGCCGCGGCCGTCGACTTCATCGACCGCCAGAACCGAGCCAGCAAGCCCTTCTTCTGCTGGTGGAACGCCACCCGCATGCACTTCCGCACGCACGTCAAGAAGGAGAACGAAGGAATCTCGGGTCCGGACGGCGACACCTATCACGATGGCATGGTCGAGCACGACCGCATGGTCGGTCAGCTGCTCAAGAAGCTCGACGATCTCGGTATCGCCAACAATACGATCGTCTTCTACTCGACGGACAACGGGCCGCACTACAACACCTGGCCCGATGCCGGCACCACGCCCTTCCGCAGCGAGAAGAACTCGAACTGGGAAGGCGCCTATCGCGTGCCAGCCTTCGTCCGCTGGCCGGGCCAGTTCCCCGCCGGCACGACTCTGAACGGCATCGTCGCCCACGAGGACTGGATTCCGACGTTCGCGGCCGCCGCCGGTGACGTCGACATCAAGGACAAGCTGCTGAAGGGCGTCGAGCTGAACGGGCGGACGTACAAGAACCACCTCGACGGCTACAACATGCTCGACTACTTCCGCGGCCGCACGAAGGAGTCGCCGCGCAAGGAGTTCATGTACGTCAACGACGACGGCCAGGTCGTGGCGATCCGGTACGACGCGTGGAAGGTCGTGTTCCTCGAGAATCGCGGGCAGGCCTTCGGCGTCTGGCGCGAGCCGTTCACCGAGCTCAGGGTGCCGCTGCTGTTCAACCTGCGGCGCGACCCGTTCGAGCGGGCGCAGCACAACGCCAACGTCTACAATGACTGGTTCCTGTCGCGCGCCTTCGTGATCGTGCCGCTGCAGGCCTACGCCACCAGGTTCCTGCTGTCGATGAAGGAGTACCCGCCCAGCCAGACGCCGGGGTCGTTCAATCTTGAGAAGATCCAGAAGCAGCTGGCGACCGCTGGCGGCGGCGGATAGGCACGCGGGTTCTTTCGCGGCCACCCGCGGCGGTAATTGTGCCGCCGCGGGCTGAAGCGTCGGGCAGTTGATGGCACTGCTTGCAACTGGGCTGTCGGGTCAATCAATGATGTGGGGGCGGTGCGGCACTCTATTCCTACCCCCTTCTGGCGCACCAAAGTCGCAATAAACGAACCCCACGAGAGGAGACCGCGAGGTAGTTGGCCGGCGGGGGCCAGGTTCCGAGCTGTCCGGACGCGCGCAGCGCCGCCCGCTCGCGCTCGCGGGCACGTTTGGCCTCCTCGACCATTGCCTGCGGTCCGGCATCGGCGAAGGACCGGGCATTGGGGATGCCGAGCGGCCGGGCGCGGGTCGTATCGGCAACCGGCACCGCCGGCTCGCGCGCCGGGATCGAGCAGCCGGCGGCATTCGCGGTGGCAACAAACAACATAGCGAGCATCGCCAGCCTGCGTAGCGCCACGTCGGTCTCCATCGTCGGGGCTCCCTGCGGGCGTGGCCCACGGCGACGCCGCGGATTGATCGGGAGCGAACAACTGCCCGTGCCAAAATGCGGTAACCCTGCGGCAGGAGTTCTGTTGGCATGAGCAGCCGATCAATGTGAAAGGCGGCCCTCTCTCCCGCCTTGCTCGCCGTGGCGACCTGGGCTGGCGAGGCGCACACCCAGGCCGCCACGAATGCATCGCCAGGGTCGCTGTCGCAGTTCATCACCGGCCGGGTCGACCGCCGCGGCGACCATATCGGCGGTCTCGTCCGCGCCGTCCCACGCCTGCCCGACTACTCCGCGACGTCGGCCTGTCGTCAGAAAGCGCCGCCGGCGCCGCCAGCCCCGGCCGCATCGTCATGGCCACCTTGCTCTGCCTTCTCGTCGGCGTCCTGGCCGAGTGGCGTTGCGGTGGGCCGTGCGCGGGCTACGCGCCCGCCGCCATGCCACCCCAGTCGTGAACACGACGGACCGTCTTGCCGTCGTCGGCATCAGCGCCGCCATCGAGCTGGGCGCCGTGGTCGCCTTCACGATCGGCGCGCTGGCTGCGATGCTGACGGTCGAGCGCCCCGGGGCCGATCAACGACCCATCTCGTCGCCCTGGTCGGGCTTCGCCTCGTGTTGGCCGCCCTCAAGGTTGTGCTGCGCCCCGCACGACGGCACGGCACGGGCCTTCGCGGCCCTCGATCTCGAGCCGCCGGTCGCGCTTCTGGTATCGGGGGTTGGCGACGTTCGTCGGCTGGTTCGCCTTCGGCTGAGCCGTGATCGTGACCCTCCGCCTCTTCGGCATGCCCAAGGACGGCCGGCATTTCATGGCCTACGCGCTCGGCACCGGGCTTGTCGTGATTGCGCTCGCAATCATCTTGCATCCGGCGCGGTCGAGCGCCAGGCAGGTCGAACCGGGCAGCGGCGGCAAATGGCTGGCCTCCCCGGCGGCGATCGTGCTGTGGCTGGTATGGGCCGCCAACATGTTGCCGGCCTTCTGGTTCCTGACAGTGGCGATCGGCCTGCCCTTGGCGATCAGCGTCGCGCGCCGGGCGTCGCGCCATCTGCTTCGGCCGGTTGCCGGCCAGGGCGAAGAAGCCGGCGCACCCTCCGTTGCCTCCGTCTTCGTCGAGCAGGGATTGCGCGCCGTGCTCATGGGCGGCGCGATCTGGAGCGCCAAGCGTCCGACGAGCCGCTGCTCCATCTCTCTGCAATGAGACAATTAGCATGGGCTGTCTGGCGAAAGCGGGGTGACGCACCGACTGAGCGTTAGTCTCGGATCGAGAAAAGCCCGGAAATAATGGCGCGCCCGAAGAGATTCGAACTCCTAACCTTCTGATCCGTAGTCAGATGCTCTATCCAGTTGAGCTACGGGCGCGCAACCGGGAGGCCGCATCCGGCGCCCGGCGAAGAGGCGCGCACCCTAGTGAAAGCCGGCCGGCAAAGCAAGTCGGGAGAAGGGCCTGCGGCGACGGCTCAGGGTAGACGGCCAAGGAACGGGCGACGCGTCCCAAGTCCTTGTTCTGCCTTGGAAATCGGCCTTGGAAGGACGGCCTCCGTTCGGATAGCATGGCCGACCTCCTGATTTCGAGAGAGCGATCTCCGGCGTCAGGCAGCTCGAAGCAGGCGCCGCAGGAACGAGGGTGCCACCGACATTCATGGGCAAGGGATCGTGACTCTCGACAGTGCGGCCGGGCGAAATATGCAGGCGGCCGACGCCCACGGACGGATGGCCAACGCATCGTGAGCCGCGTTTCGCCCAAGGTTCTGGCGCTGCTGGTGCTGCTGACCCTGGTCTGGGGCACCAACTGGCCGCTGTTCAAGATCGCGCTGCTCGAGCTGCCGGTGCTCACCTTCCGCACCATCGTGCTCGGCACAGCTTTCCTGATGCTGCTGGCGATCCTGCTGGCCCGGCGCGAGAGCTTCGCCGTGCCGCCGGGGAAGTGGCCCGCCTTGATCGCGGCATCGGCGATGAACCTGCTCATCTGGAACATCGCGACCTCGCTGGCCGTGCTCTACATCCCTTCCGGCCATGCGTCGGTGCTTGCCTACACCATGCCGCTGTGGGTGGCGCTGATCGGCTTCGTCGCCTTCCGCCAGAGGCTCACGGGACGCCCGCTGGCCGCCCTGCTGATCGGCGCCGCCGCCGTCGTGGCGCTGATGGCGCCCAACTTCGCAAGCTATGGCCAGGCGCCCGCCGGCCTCTTCTGGGGCCTCAGCGCCGGCTTCTGCTGGGCAATCGGCACCTTCATCGTCAAGCGAACGAACTGGGGTAGCATGGGCCTGGCGCTCACCTTCTGGCAGGTCGCGATCAGCCTTCCGCCGATTGCCCTGGGCGCGCTGCTGATCGACGGCCTGCCCGGCCATTGGCCCTCGACCACCGCGCTGGTCGCCACGATCTATACCGGCGCCATCCCGATGGCGCTGGGCACTGCATCGTGGTTCGCCCTGGTGAAGCTGCTGCCGGCCCAGGTCGCCGCCCTGTCGTCGATCGCCATCCCCATCGTCGCCATCGTGAGCGGCGTGTTGCTGCTCGACGAGCCTTTGTCGCTCCTGCAAGGCGTCGCCATCGCCTCGACCGTCGTGGCGCTCTGGCTGGCCCTGACGCCCGGGCGCTCGTCCTGACGATCAGCGCCAATCAGAGAACGCGCAGCGAGAGCGGCGCGATCTCCTCGGCCGGCCGGCCGGCATAGTCGTGCTTCACCGAGTCCCGCAGCATGCTGGCCTGCGCCTCGGCCAGGCGCTCCATGGCGGCAGCCGTGTCGAGATGCACGGGCTCGCCGTCGGCCAGCACCACGTCGCCGTTCACCAGCACGGTGCGCACGGCGCGGTCGGCGGCATGGAACACGAAGGAGCGCAAAGGATCGCGCGCGGGCTGCATGAGGGGATGGGCGAGATCGACCAGCACGATGTCGGCAAGCTTCCCCGGCGCCAGCACGCCGATGTCGTCGCGGCCGAGCGCCTTGGCACCGCCGATCGTCGCCGCCTCGAAGGCGCCCCCAGTGTCGAGGCTGGCGATGTCCTCGCTCATCAGGCGTCCGGCCACGATGGCAAGTCGCATCTCCTCGATCAGGTTGTGCGGTGCGCAGTCGGTGCCCAGCCCGACCGTCACGCCGCGCGCGCGGTAACGACCGACATGGTCCATCGCCAGGCCATAGCGGGCGAAAGGTTGCGGGCAGTGTGCCACTGCCACGCCCGCCTGCGCGATGAGGTCGAGGTCCTTCGCCGTGTGCCAGCGGATCTGCGGATGCTCGTCGAGCAGGATGCAATGAGCGAGGATCGTTCCCGCCTTCATCAGCCCTTGCCGATCGGCCCATTGCACCGGCGTCATGTTGTGCCGCCGGATCATCTCGCGCACCTCGACGACCGACTGGCCGATATGGGTCGAGAAGGGGCGCCCCGTGTCGTCGGCATGGCGCCGCGCCGCGTCGAACAGGTCGGGCGCCACGGTGTCGATCTGGTTGGGGAACACCATGCCCTGCAGCCGGCCTGAATTGTGCGCCTCGGCCTCGTCCATCACCGCCCTGGCCTTCTCGAAGGCCGTGAAGCCGCCGGCCTCGTCCCATTGCCAGGTAACGATCTGCGGCGCCTCCATCCCCCATCGGGCCGACGCGAAGGTCGGCGCCGCATAGAAGCGCATGCCGCTCTTCACCATCGTGTCGAGCCATCCGGCGAACGGCACGGTAACGTCGCAGGCCGTCGTCGTCCCGGCGCGCAGCATCTCGGCGTAGGACATCTCGGCCGCCGCCGCGCGGCCCTGCTGGGGCAGGCGGAAGGCCTGCAGCCGCTCGATCAGCCCGGTCATCTGCTGCTCGGGCACGCCATGGTCCTCGCGCACGCCGCGATAGCCGGGCTCCGTCGTCGGATGGCTGTGGATGTTCACCAGGCCGGGCAACGCCAGCATGCCCGTGCCGTCCAGCGCCGGCTCGCCGGGCTGCGGCGGCCGTGCGCCGGCCGGTGCGATCTCGGCGATCCGGCCGTCCTTCAGGAAGATGTCGACGTTGCGCCGGTAGACGTGGCCCTCGCGGCCGGCGTCGCCGACGACCGCCCAGGGCAGGTTGCGGATGGAGCTCGGCCGTGACTGCATGTTCCCTCCCGTCGAGGCACGCCGGTTGCATGCGTCATGCCATGAAAAGGGGATGGCTGACGAACGAATAGAACAGGAGGCGGCATATGCGGATCATGAGATGGGCGGCCGGGGCCGCACTGGCGGCAGGCATTGCCCTCGCCCCGGCCATGACGTCGGCACAGACCCTCAAGGTGATCATGCATGCCGACGTGAAGATCATCGATCCCTACTGGACGACTGCCTACATCGTGCGCAACTACGGCTACATGGTCTACGACACGCTGCTCGCGGTCGACGACAAGCTGCGTGTCCAGCCGCAGATGCTGGAAGGCTGGAAGATCAGCGACGACAAGCTCACCTACACCTTCACCCTGCGCGACGGCCTCAAGTTCCACGACGGCCAGCCGGTGACGGCCGAGGATTGCGTCGCTTCGCTCAATCGCTGGGCACCTAAGGACGCGATGGGGCAGAAGCTGATGTCCTTCACCAAGGAGCTGAAGGCCGTCGACGACAAGACCTTCACCCTCACCTTGAAGGAGCCCTACGGCCTGGTGCTCGAGACTCTCGGCAAGCCGTCCTCGCTGGTGCCGTTCATCATGCCCAAGCGCATTGCCCAGACGCCCGGCAACGCGCAGATCGGCGAGCCGATCGGCTCGGGTCCGTTCGTCTTCCGCAAGGACCTCTGGCGGCCGGGCGAGAAGGCGATCTTCGACAAGTTCAAGGACTACAAGCCCCGGCCGGAACCGGCCTCGAGCCTGGCGGGCGGGAAGGTGGTCAAGGTCGATCGCGTCGAATGGCTCAACATCACCGACCCGCAGACCATCATGAACGCGCTGATCAGCGGCGACATCGACATGATCGACCAGCCGGTGATCGAGCTGCTGCCGCTGCTGGAGGGCAACAAGGACATCGAAGTCGTCGAACTCAATCCTCTCGGCGCCCAGCTCGTCTTCCGCTTCAATACGCTGCACAAGCCCTTCGACAATCCGCGCATCCGCCAGGCGGCGGTCTACGCGCTGAACCAGAAGGATTTTCTCGTGGCGGGCTACACGAACCCCAAGTTCTACAAGGAATGCAAGGCCCTCTTCATCTGCGGCACGCCGCTGGCGACAGACAAGGGCTTCGAGGACAAGCTCGAATCGAACTTCGCCAAGTCGAAGGAGATCCTGAAGCAGGAAGGGTATGACGGCGCACCCGTCGTGCTGCTCTACGCCACCGACACCAACACAGGCCGCCTGACGCCGATCCTGAAGGCGCTGCTCGAGCGCGGCGGCTTCACCGTCGACATGCAGGCAATGGACTGGAACACGGTCGTGTCACGTCGCACGCGCAAGGAGCCGCCGTCGGCCGGCGGCTGGAGCGGCTTCATGACGACCTGGGTGTCGGCCGACGTGCTCGATCCCGTGATGAGTGCCTTCGTCGGTGCGAACTGCGAGAAAGCCGCCATCGGCTGGCCCTGCGATGCCAAGATCGAGGAGCTGCGCGACGCCTTCGCCAAGGCATCTGACCTGGCCAAGCGCAAGGAGATCGCCGAGGCCGTGCAGGTGCGGGTGTCCGAGTATCCGACCCACGTCCAGCTCGGGCAGTTCTATCTGCCGTCGGCGATCCGGACGAGCGTCACGGGCCTCCTCCAGGCGCCGGCACCCGTGTTCTGGAATGTCAGCAAGAAGGAGTGAGGCCAGGGTGCTTTCGCGCCTCAGCCCAATTCGAGGCTGGTGACCCCGAACACCCCCGCCCGCTCCATGTCCGGCGTGCCGCCCGTGTACATGCGGGCGGTCTCGAAGGATGGCTTGAGCTCTGCCTGTTCCATGAGAGTGATCGCCGGCTTGTTGATGTCGGGCACGTCGATCGCGACCGCCGCTGCCCCCATCCGGCGGGCGAGACCCGAGACCAGAGCAGCGGCGATGTCGGGAGACTCCGCGAACAGGGGGCCGACGCGAGAGGCTGCCTGGCAGGCACGCATGACGGCAAAGCCCGCGATCGCACCGTCGCGCAGCGCCACCATGGCAGCCCGTTCCGGCAGCGAGATCCAGCACGCGAGGAACGAATCCCGCACCTCTGGAAAGAAGCGCCGATCGAAGGCCGAAAGCCGGTCGAAGGGCACACCGCGCGCATCGGCCAGGACGACGCCGGCCGGGACCGGCGCATCCGGCGGCGCGCCCTCGTAGCGAATGTTGTTCCAGGCGTTGCGGAAGCCCGACTTGCGGTAGTTGGCCTGCTGCGCCACGACGCCGTCCAGCCCGACAGTGCGGCCGGCCAGCCGTGCCATGCCGGCGTTCCAGGTCAGGATGCCGTAGCCCTTCCCGCGGACGACCGGCCGGGCGATGTAGAAGCCCAGGAAGCCGACGCGCTCGCCGTACTTCACCACGGAGATGCAGGTCACCGGCTCGCCGTCGAGGCGGCCGATCAGGAAAGCGCCCGGATCCGCCGCGAAGAAGGCATGGGCGTCGGTGTTCCCCGGATTCCAGCCCTCCTCCCCTGCCCACTGTGCCATGCGCTGAACGTCATCGGCGCTGGCGATCGCAACATGGAAGCTCATGACGGCACGGTAGCCGAAAACGGACAGGCCGTCCTACTCCGCCGCCTTTGCCGCAGGCGCAAAGAAGCGATTCTCCGGCCGCGGGAGGCCGAGATTCTCGCGCAGCGTCGTCCCCTCGTATTCCGTGCGGAACAGGCCGCGGCGCTGCAGCTCGGGCACGACCTTGCCCACGAAATCGTCGAGCCCGCCCGGCAGATAGGGAAACATGACGTTGAAGCCGTCGGAGGCCCCCGTCACCAGCCATTCCTCCATCTGGTCGGCGATCATGCGGGGCGTGCCCATCATGGCGAGTCCGCCATAGCCGCCCAGCCGGCCGGCCAGCTGGCGCACCGTCAGCCCCTCGCGCTGCGCCAGGGCGATCACGCGTTCGCGGCCGCTCTTGCTCTGGTTGGTCTCGGGAATCTCCGGCAGCGGCCCATCGGGATCGAACTTGCGGGCATCGGTGCCGATGGCGATCGACAGCGCCGCGATGCCGCTGTCGTAGCTCACCAGGCTATCGAGCCTTGCCCGCTTCTCCTGCGCCTCTTCCAGCGATTCGCCGATGATCGTGAAGGCGCCGGGCAGGATCTTGATGTGGTCGGGATTGCGGCCGATCTTCGCTGCCCGTCCCTTCACATCGGCATAGAACGCGCGCCCCGCCTCGATCGGACCGCCGGCAGCGAACACCACCTCGGCGGTCTCCGCTGCGAGCTGGCGGCCCGCATCGGACGCCCCGGCCTGGACCATGACGGGCCAGCCCTGGATCGGCCGGGCGATGTTGAGCGGTCCCCGGACGTTCAGGTACCTGCCCTTGTGGTTCAGCACATGGAGCTTGTTCGGATCGAAGTAGAGGCCGCTCTCGACGTCGCGAACGAAGGCATCATCGGCCCATGAATCCCAGAGGCCCGTCACGACATCGAAGAACTCGCGGGCGCGGGCATAGCGCTCTGCGTGTTCCATCTGCTCGTCCATGCCGAAGTTCAGGGCCGCATCGGGATTGGAGGTCGTCACCAGGTTCCATCCGGCGCGTCCGCCCGAGATGTGGTCCAGCGAGGCGAAGCGGCGCGCGATCGTGTAGGGCGGCTCGAAGGTGGTGGAGGCGGTGGCGATCAGGCCAAGCCGCTCGGTATGCATCGCGAGCGCCGGCAGCAGCGTCAGCGGATCGAACGACGTCACCGTGGCGCTGCGCTTCAGCGCCTCCATGGGCATGTTCAGCACCGCCAGATGATCGGCCATGAAGAAGGCGTCGAACTTGCCGCGTTCGAGTGTCTGGGCGTACCGGATCAGGGCCTTGAGATTGAAGTTGGCGTCCGGCGTGCCGCCCGGATAGCGCCAAGCGGCCGTATGGATGCTGACGGGACGCATGAAGGCGCCGAGGTGAAGCTGCTTCGGCTTGCCGTTGAGCTGGGACATGAAGACCTCGAGTTTCGGCAAGACATAGGCAGGGCAGGCCCCCGCAAACAAGACGCGCCGAACGAGAAGAAATAATGGAACGAATAAGGGCGCGACCGCGAGGTCGCGCCCTTCTGCCCGCCAGAAACGACGAGAAGTCTCAGGCCTCGCTGGGCCGCAGTCCCAGCGTCTTCACCCGATACTCCTCCCAGAAGGCCGGCCAGGCGTCGTCGCCCTTGTCGCCGTACTTCTTCCGGGCATCGGCCCAGCCCGCCTGGATCTTCTTCATGCGCGCCAGCCGCTGGTCCTGCCAGGCCTGATGGTCCGCCGTCCAGATGCCCTTCTCCTTCAGGTACCGGATCGATCCTTCGTGCCACGGCGCATCGGCCGGCGGCTTGCCGGCGATGTTGGGAGCCCAGTTCGCCGCGCTGCCCGTGATGTTCTTGATCAGGTCCATCGATTCATCGATCGCCTTGACGAGCGAATAGACCTCGTCGGCATTGGCGTTCGAATACGTGGCAATGATGGGATAGCGGTAGCCGACCAGGTCGACCGGCTTGTCCTTGGAGATGCCGGCGCCGACGGTCTCGCGGTACGGTTCGAAGAAGTCGGCGACCTCGCGAATGCGGGCCCAGCCTTCCTTGTCCGACGGCGGGAAGGGCGGATAGGTCAGGCCGCGCGGGCTGGCCTCGATCTCACGCATGTTGGCCGACGTGGTCACGCTCGAGAAGGAATCGAGCTGGTTGTTGATGACCGCCGTCTTCATCGCGTTGTAGCTGCCGAACCAGACGACCTGGACGTCCGCGCGCGTGAGACCCGCGAAGGCAAGGTAGGCGTCGGTCTTCACGTTGACCGAGGGATTGCCCTTCACGTAGCCGATACGTTTGCCTTTGAGATCCTTGACCTCCTTGACACCGATGTCGCCGGCCGTCGCCATCGCATTGCTTGCCGGGCGTGCCAGCGCGACGCGCACGTCCTGAGGCCCCCAGGCCGGAGCGGCGAAATCGAACGTGCCCTCGGAGGCGAAGTAGAGCTCGTTGGCCAGGAAGCCGTAATTGGCCTTGCCCTGCTTGAGCGGCAACAGCCGGCCGATCGATGTTCCCGACGGCACGATGCGCACCTTCATCGGGTGCTTCTTCATGATCGCATCGGCGATACCCGACGCCTCGGCGTAGCCCGAGGAGCCGAGGTCGTAGGCGGTCCACACCGAGCTGTCGGGCAGCTTCGCCTGGGCCGTGCCCGTCGACAGCACCAGGGCGCCAGACCCGATCAGCACATCACGTCTCTTCATCGTGTTTCCTCCTGTGTGATTAGTGTTTGGTGATTGCGCGAAGACATTGGCAACAAGCACTCCAACCGTCAAACTGATCGCAAACAAGAATCATGTCCGCAATACGGCGGACACAATGGAGGGCGTCTGGAGATGAGCGGCAGCGCAAATGCCGAAGCGATCGAAATTGCCCCGGAGGATGGCGGACGTGATCGCCTGTCCGGCTTTTCCTACTGGCTGGCCCTGACGATGGGCAGCGTGGGCGTCCTGCTCACGATCAATCAGACCTTCAACCTGCAGATCTTCGGCGAGCCGATCATCGACACGTCGTTCTACTATCTGCTGCTCGGGCTGTTCCTGTCGCTCGCCTTCCTCGCCTATCCCGCACGCCGGGCCGATCGGAGCACCATCCCCCCGTACGACTGGATCCTGTTCGCCGCCTGCATTGCCAGCACCAGCTATCTCGCCTGGAACGGCGGACGCATCGTCGCCGAAGGCTGGGATCTCGCGGCCCCGACCGCGGCCGTCGGCGTCGCCGCCGTCGTGTGCCTGCTGGCGCTGGAAGGGGTGCGGCGGGCCGGCGGCCCCGTGCTGCTGGGTCTTTGCACCTTCTTCGCTTTCTACCCCAGCTTCGCCGACATCATGCCGGGCTTCCTGTGGGGACCGGGCAGCAGCCTCGCCGAGACGGTGAGCGCCCACGCCATGGGTGTCGAGAGCATCATCGGCGTGCCGCTGCGGACCGTGGCGTCGCTGCTGATCGGCTTCCTGGTCTTCGGTTCTGCGCTGGTCGTGACCGGCGGCGGCGACTTCTTCATGTCGCTCGCGACCGCCCTCATGGGCCGGGCGCGCGGCGGGCCGGCCAAGGTGGCCGTCCTGTCGAGCGGCTTCTTCGGCTCCCTCTCGGGCAGCGTGATCTCCAACGTCGTCACGACAGGCCAGATCACGATCCCGACGATGAAGCGCACCGGCTATCCGCCACACTATGCCGGCGCCGTCGAGGCCTGCGCGTCGACCGGCGGCGCGCTGATGCCGCCGGTCATGGGCGCCGTGGCCTTCATCATGGCCGAGTTCCTGAACGTGCCCTACAGCACGGTCATGCTCGCCGCAGTGGTCCCGGCGCTGCTGTACTACGGAGCCTTGCTGCTGCAGGCGGACGGCTACGCCGCGCAGCATGGCCTGCGCGGCCAGCCTGCCGAGGAGATTCCGCGCCTGCTTCCGGTGCTCCGGGAAGGCTGGCATTTTCTGTTCAGCCTGGGCCTGCTGACCTATCTGCTGCTGGTGATGAAGCGCGAGGCCCTGGCACCCTACATCGCCACAGCGGTCCTGGTCGGCACCACGATCGTCTTCGGGCGCAGGCGTTTCGGCTTTCGCGGGCTGCGCGACCTCGCCATCGACACCACGCGCAACATCGTCAACATCGTGGCCATCCTGGCCGGCGTCGGCTTCATCGTCGGCGCGCTTTCCTATACTGGCGTCGGCGGCGCCTTCTCCCGCGAGCTGCTGCAGTTCGCCGGCGGCAACATCTACCTGCTGCTCGTGTTCGGCGCGCTGACCAGCTTCATCCTCGGCATGGGGATGACGTCGAGCGCCTGCTACATCTTCCTGGCCGTCACGCTGGGCCCGGCCCTCATCGAAGGCGGCCTCAACCCGATCGCGGCCCATCTCTTCATCCTGTACTGGGGCCTCATCAGCTTCATAACGCCGCCGGTCGCGCTGGCGGCGATCGCGGCCGCCAGCATCGCGAAGTCCGATCCCTGGCGCACCGGCGTCTGGGCCATGCGGCTCGGTCTCATCAACTTCGTGGTGCCCTTCCTCTTCGTGCTGAACCCGACACTCATCATGGTCGGCGAGCCGCTGCACATCCTCCACGACGTCGCCACAGCGTGCTTCGCCGTCCTGCTTCTGGCCTCCGGGCTGGAAGGCTGGCTCTATGGCGTCGGCCGCATCGGCTGGATGTCTCGGGTGCCCCTGCTGCTCGCGGCCTTCACGCTGCTGACGCCGGGTCTCGTGACCGACATCGTAGGCCTCACCCTTTTCGGCGCCGTGTGCGCCGGCAACCTGTTGGCGCGCCGGCGCGCCGCGGCCTGACGGCGGGCTACACGATGGGCGGGTGCTTCCTGTCCGTGCCGGCCGCCCGCTCCCAGGCACGCGCGACCTGGAACAGGCTCGCCTCGTCGAAGTAGCGGCCGACGAACTGCACCGACAAGGGCAGTCCGTCCACCGAGAGGCCGGCCAGCATCGCAAGCGCCGGATGGCCGGTGACGTTGAAGGGCGTGCGGGCCTGCCGCGGATAGGTACGGTCGACATCGGCCGGCCGGTCGATGCGGCAGGGCGGATCCATCGAGCTCGCGCAGAGCAGCACGTCGAACTGGCGCAGCGCCTCCTCGACCTCGGCGATCATCTGCAGGCGCCGCCGCTGGGCCTGCACATAGTCGCCCGCCCCGAAGAAGGCGCCGGGCATCAGGCGGCGGCGCGCCAGGGCGCCGTAGTCGCCGGGCCGCTCGCGCAGCCACGGCCCATGGATCGCCCAGGCCTCGCTCTGCAGGATGACGCGGTTGACGGCGCCGAACTCCACGAGGCTCGGCAGCCGGACGTCGCGCACCTCCGCGCCCTCCATCTGCAGGGTGCGCGCCACGTGCGTCAGCGCCGCCGTCACCTCGGCCACGGCCGGCGTGTCGACTTCATGGAAATGGCGCACGAAGCCGATGCGCAGGCCGCGCACGCCGCGCTCCATGGCCGTCGCATAGCGGCCGGCCGGCGACGCCGCGCTGCCCGGATCAAGGGGATCGTGCCCGGCGATCGCCTCCAGCATCCGGGCATTGTCCGCCACCGAGCGGGTCATCGGCCCCACATGGTCGAGCGTGAACGACAACGGGAACACGCCGCGCCGCGACACCAGGCCGTAGGTCGGCTTCAGGCCGACGATGCCGCAGCAGCTCGCCGGATTGCGCACGCTGCCGCCGGTGTCGGTGCCCAGCGCCATGGGGAACAGCCCGGCAGCCACGCCCGAGCCCGACCCCGAGGACGAGCCGCCGGGATGATGGTCGGTGTTCCACGGATTGCGCGCCGGCGGCCAGGGAAGGTCGAAGCTCGGTCCGCCGATCGCGAACTCGTGCGTCGACAGCTTGCCGAGCACGATGGCGCCCGCCGCCCGCAGCTTCTGCACGCACACCGCATCGGCCTTGGCGACATTGTCCACGAGAATCCTGGAATGGCAGGTGGTCGGCAGCCCCGCAACGTCGATGATGTCCTTGATGCCGACCGGCACGCCATGCAGGGGACCGCGCAAGCGGCCCGCCGCGGCCTCGGCCTCCGCCGCCCTGGCGGCCGACATCGCCGCCTCGGCGCCGAGCCGGATGAAGGCGTTCAGCCGCGGATCGAGGAGCGCGATGCGGTCGAGCAGCGCCTTCATGAGCTCGACCGGCGACAGCTCTCCCGACGCGATGGCATCGGCGGCTTGGACGACCCCGACCCAGTGCAGGTCGCCGATCGGACCGTCCTTCACAGGCCCCTCCCCGCCTGCATCGGCGGCCATGGTTCGGCCGCCGGCTCGGCGGGCTGCCTGATCTTCGCCATGACGTCGGCGGCCTGATGCGCAGCCGCGGCGACGTCCTCTGGAAAAGCCGCCAGTGCCTTGTCGAGGCCGGCACGCCGCGCCAGCAGCTCCATCAACGCCTTGTCCATCGTCGACACGCTCCTCGCTGTGTTGAAGTCCCTTCCCTGACGGTCTCTTGCGCGGCCGGTGCCAAGCGCCGGGACCGTCAGCGCATTGCAGCGTGGCCACGGGCCTTTGTTATCTGCTCGGCAGGCAGTCCTGGCGGTACCTTGTGCCAGGCATGTCCCGACTGTCCTTCGCGGAGTCCATACGCATACAGCGCCTGCATGTAGACCTGGTCGAATTCCCCCGTCTTGACCGCCGGCGGGACGAAGTCGGCGCCGATATAGGCGAGATTGTAATCGACGCCGTCGCGCCGGGTCACGAAGTAGGTACGCAGCACGTCGTTGTAGCCGCTGGCCGCCAGCATGGTGCTGATGGCGCGGCCGGCGATACTGATGGTGCGCCGCTCCGCCACCGTATAGTCGGGATCGAGGCGGGCGTTCCGGATGATGTAGGCCCGCCGCTCGCGGGTGCCCCGTGCGCTCGCGACGTCGAGCGAGGGCGGATACAGGAAGAGTTGCGCGATGGCACCGCCATCGACGTGCATCTCCTGGTATTCCTTGCCGTCCAGCTCGACGTCGATCATGACCGGCTGGAAGGCGCCGGGTATGGCTGCCGAGGCGCGCAGGATCTTGCGGAAGAGATCGAGCGCGCCGGGCTTTCCGCTGACGGCGATCGCCCCGATGTTCCAGATCACCGGCCGCTGCGCGTCGAGGTCGGTCGTCCCGATCATCAGCAGGCGGCCGCGCTGGTAAGCCTGTCCGATGGCGTCGAACAGCTTCTGATCCGCGTACTTGGCGATGACATCGGCCAGCGGCGAGGTGTCGGCCATGGCGTCGTCGAACAGGGCGGCCGTGATGCCGCGCGCCCGGAAGATCCGCTCCGGCGTCATGGTCGTATAGACCTCGCGCAACTCATCGTCATAGTCGGGGCCGAGGAAGGCGAAGGGCGCGATCAGGGCCCCGGTGCTGACGCCGGTGACCAGCTTGAACTCGGGTCGCGTACCCGTGGCGGTCCAGCCTTTCAGCAATCCCGCCCCGAAGGCACCGTTGTCGCCGCCACCCGAGACGGCAAGGAAAGTGACCGGCGGCATCTTCGTCGGCACCTCATCGGCCTTCAGGCGGCCGTCGGCCCTCATCACGGCCACCTCACGCATCGCAGCCGCCATGGCCTCCTGCATGATCGGCGCGGGATCCCCGTCTGCGAAGAAGCGCGCGTTGGGAATGCCGAGCGGCTGCGCCCGCGCCGTATCAGCGCGGGGCACGGCGGGACCACGGTCAGGATGCGAGCAGGCGCCCAGCGCCAGCAGGCCGATCGACAGGGCGGCGAGTGCCGAGCGTCGGGACGAAGAGGCGAGTGTCAATTCAGTCGTTCCAGTTTGGTGATCTCCTGCGGCGGCAGTTCCGCAAGATAGAGATTGCCCTCGGCGTCACCCGAGAGGCCATGGGCGCCGTTGATCGCGCCGCGGCAGCGGCCGACCAGCCTGCCGTCGGGCGACAGCAGGCTGATGCGCGGGATCTGGTCGGTGACGAACACCATGTCGCGATCGTCTACCCAGATCTGCATCGGGTGATAGAAGTCGCCCCATTCGGCGAGGAAGCCGCCGGAACGGTCGAAGACCTGCACCCGGTTGTTCTCACGATCGCCAACGAGAACCCTGTCGGAACGGTCGACCCAGATGGCGTGGGGCGTTGTGAATCGCCCCGGCGCGTCGCCTTGACCGCCCCAGGTCGCCAGCAGCGTGCCGTCCGCGGCAAAACGATGGACGCTCGAATTGCCGTAGCCATCGGCGACATAGATCTCGCCGTCCGGCGCCTGGGCGGCGGCCGTCGGATGGTTGAAGGGCGCGTCCAGCGCCGGCCAGTGCCGGCGGCCCAGCGCCTGCAGCTGCCGGCCGGCGCCGTCGAAGCGCAACACCTGATGTGCGTCGCGATCGGCGACCAGGATCGACCCGTCGGGCGCCTGGTTGATGTAGTGGGGATCGGCCAGTACCCCCTCGCCCCAGCTCCCTGCGAACGCGCCGTCCTTCTCGAAGACAAGGATGGGCTGGTCGGTGCCGCGTTGCGCGACATGGAGGCGGCCCTCGCGATCGACCATCAGGTCCGACAGGAAGCCGAAGCTCTCTCCTGCTGGCAGCCGTGCCCATTTGCGATGAACGGCGTAACGGCGATCGCCGAGGATGACGGTCTGAAGTTCGTTGGACATGGTGACCTACCGTGATGTCCCGGCGCCGGACTGGACGAGATCGGCAGCCAGCTACCGGTTGCGTGGATCGCCGGCGGCGACCACGGTCCCCCCGGCGAGAAGAGCACGGCACGATGCAACTTCCGGACCCGACACGGCAGCCCCCTTCATTCCGTATCCTGCAAGGACATAGGCAGGGACCGCAGCGAAGGGCAAGATGGATTGTACAGCGAGGAACCATGACATCCGAGACCCAGAGCGACGACCGGCTGGTGCTGCATGGCAGCTTCACTTCGAGTTCGACCTACAAGCCCATGCTGTTCCTGGCCCTGGCCGGGCTGCCCTTCTCCTTCCGCACCGTCAACCTCAAGAACGGCGTCCAGAAGCTGCCGCCGCACCTTGCCCTCAATCGCTACGGGCAGGTCCCGGTGCTGCAGCACCGCGGTCTCACCCTGGTGATGTCCAACGTCATCCTCGACTATCTCGCCCGCACCACCGGACGTTTCGAGGCCGGGACCGAACAGGACCGCTGGCGGGCGCGGGAGTGGCTGGCCTGGGAGAATGACGCAATCGTGAACATCGCGCGGGTCCGGCACTTCCATCGCTTCCGCGCGGTCGAGCCCGCCGTGATGGATTTCTTCCGGCCGCAGGCGGAAGCGGCGCTGGATTTCATCGACCGGGCGCTGGCAGGCCGCGACTGGCTGGTCGGCGAGACCTGCACCATCGCCGACATCGGCTGCTGGGGTCGGATGGTCTTCATGGCCGAAGGCGGCCTGTCGCTCGACACGCGCCCCCATGCACGTGCCTGGCGAGACCGGCTGATGGCAATGCCCGGCTTCGCCCTGCCCTACGATCTCATCCCGAAGAAGGACGCCGAGCTAGGGTAGGTGGCGCGCGATCCAATAGCCGGCGGGATCGTCGGCACACTCGATCGGACCACACAGCAGGAAGCTGTTCACGGCATTGGCCAGGGTAAGGGCGACCAGCAGCCAGGCGGCAAGGCGGGACAGGCCGCCCATGCCGCTCCGGCGCCCGCTCCACGGGGCTTCAGCCTGGCCGCCAAGTATCATGAGGAGCGCGATACCGGCGATGATCGCGACGAAGGCCACGAACGACCAGGCGTAGAGATGCAGGCCGAGCAGCGCGGAGCCGTAGGCGCCGCTGCCGGGCAGCACGTGCAGAAGAACCTGGCGACCGGAGGCAGCCGCACCGAACAGGGCCGCGAGCAGCGACAGGCCGTAATGCATCGGCTGCACGCCGAAGCGCAGATTGAGCAGGAATCCAAATCCGCACAGCGCCAGCGCAACCCGCTGCAGATTGCACAGCGGACAGGGCAGCTCGTTCAGGACGAACTGCAGAAAGAAGGCGACCGCAAGAGCGAGCGCGATCGCCGTCACCGCGATGCCATTCCCCAGACGCACCACCCCTGCCATCACACCGATCCTAGAAGGCCAGCTTCAGGCTGTCGGACGCGTGGTGATACAGCCATGCGGAGGAAGCGAGCAGGCTCGCGCCGAACAGTCCGCAGGCCAAGCCGCGATAGCCGCGAAGGGCGGCCACCATGCCGATCGCCGTTACCAGGAAGATCAGGGCGGTCATGCGTTTTCTCTAGCAGATGTTTCTAGCCGACACGCAGCAGCCGCAGGCGCGGATCGAGGAGGTCGCGCAGGCCGTCGCCCAGCATATTGAGGCCGAGGACGGCGAACGCAATGGCGAGTCCCGGCCACACGGCGAGTTCCGGCGCCTGGAATATATAGGTCTGCGCATCGCGCAGCATGCGCCCCCACGACGGCACCGGTGGCTGCGCGCCGAGTCCGAGGTAGGAAAGGCCCGCCTCGGCCAGGATGGCGACGGCGAACTGGATTGTCGCCTGCACGATCAGCACGCTCGCGATGTTGGGCAGCACATGGCGCAGCGTGATGCCGAGAGGTCCCTGTCCCATCGCCTTGGCCGCGCGCACGAAATCGCGACCCCACATCGCCATCGCCGCGCCGCGGGTGACGCGGGCGAAGACCGGGATGTTGAAGATTGCGATGGCAAGGATCGCATTCTGAGCGCTCGCCCCCAGCACCGAGGTGATCAGGATCGCGATCAGCACGGCCGGAAAGGCGAAGATCAGGTCGGACGTGCGCGACAGCACCTCGTCGACCCAGCCGCCTCGCGCGGCCGCCCACGCGCCCAGGCCGACGCCGATCGACAGGCCGATCGCGACGGCGATCAGGCCGACGGTGATCGAGGTCTGCGCCCCCACCATGATGCGCGAGAGCACGTCGCGCCCCAGATGGTCGGTGCCCAGGAGATGGGAAGGCGACGACGGCTGGAGCTTGGCGCGCATCTGCAGCGCGTCGACCTCGTAAGGGGTCCAAAAAGCGGACACCAGGGCGGTGGCCACGAACAGCAACAGCAGGGCCGCGCCGATGACGAAGCCGACATGCCGCGACGCTCGCTCCGGGAATCCGCTCATGCCTGGACCCGCGGCCGCGGATCGAGCAGCGCATAGGCGAGGTCGACCAGCAGGTTCACCCCCAGCACCAGGATCGTGAACAGGACGACGACGTTCTTGATGACCACCAGGTCGCGGTTGTTGATCGAATCGTAGACGAGCTGGCCGATGCCGGGCAGCCGGAACACGCTCTCGATGATGACGGCGCCAGCGACCAGGAAGCCGGCGATGAGGCCGGCGACGGTCGTGACCGGGATCAGGGCATTGCGCAGGGCATGGCGGAACAGCACGACCCGCTCGCCTGCGCCCTTGGCACGCGCGGTGCGGATATAGTCCTCGCGCAGCGTGTCGAGCATGGCCGAGCGCGTGACGCGCGCCAGGATCGCGATCTCGCCCAGCGACAGCGACAGCGCCGGCAGGATGAGCGCCATCACCGCCCGCCCCGGCTCCTGCCAGCCGGGGAACCCGCCAGCGGGAAACCACTGCCAGGTCACCGCGAAGGCCAGCACCAGCACGATGCCGAACCAGAAGTTGGGCACGGAAATGCCGATCTGCGTGAAGCCCATGACGCCCCAGTCGCCCGGCCTGCCGTGCTTCCAGGCGGCGAACACGCCGAGCGGGATCGCCATCAGCGCGGCCCAGGACAGCGCCATGGCGCCGAGCGGCAGCGTGACGACCAGCCGGTCGCCGATCAGCTTCGCCACCGAGGTGCCGTAGGCGTGGCTGTTGCCGAGGTCGAAAGTAAGCAGCCCGCCGATCCACGACAGGTAACGCGCGGCCATCGGCTGGTCGAAGCCGTGCTTGGCCCGCAGCGCGGCCAGTGTGTCGGGCCGCGCCTCGGTGCCCAGCATCACCAGCGCCGGATCACCGGGCAGGACCTCGACCACGGCGAACACCACGACGGTCGCCAGCGCCAGCGTCACCAGTGCGGCCGCGAGTCGGCGGGCAAGGAACTCAAGCACGGCAGCCGCCGAGGTGACGGGCGACGCCCGTCACTTCCAATGGACGCCGGTCAGGTCGAGCTGCGGCGTGGGGCTGTTCTCCCAGAGTCCGACCAGGTCCTTCTTCCAGACGCCGATCTTGGCGAGCTGGAACAGGTAGCCGTTGACGGCATCCTCGGCGATGATGCGCTGCGCGTCCTTCAGGAGCTGGTCGCGCTTGGCGAAGTCGGTGGCACCCACTACCTCGCGCCACTTGGCCTTGAAGGCCGGCGAGACGTAGTTCCAGTAGTAGTTGTCACGCGCGTAACGGTCGAGGTCGTTGGCTTCGGTATGGGCCACGATCGTGAGATCGTAATTGCGCTCCTTGAAGACCTCGTTCAGCCATTGCGGCCACTGCAGCTGGGTGATCGAGACCTTGATGCCGATCTTGCCGAGCTGGGCGGCGATCACCTCGCCGGAGCGCTGGGCATAGCCCACGGGCGGCAGCTTGAGGCTGGCTTCGAAGCCGTTGGGATGGCCCGCCTCGGCAAGCAGCGCCTTCGCCTTGGCGATGTCGAAGGGATAGGTCCTGGTGAGATCGACATAGGCCATGTTGTGCGGCGCGAAATGGCTGCCGATCGGCGTTCCGAAGCCCGACTCGGCGGAGATCAGCTCGTCACGGTTGATGGCGTGGGCGATCGCCTGGCGCACCTTGGGATTGTCGAACGGCTTCTTGCCGTTGTTGGTCGCCAGGATCACCTCGCCCTCGGTGGTGCCGACCACGACGTTGAAGCGCGGGTCCTTCTTCAGCCGCTCCACCAGCTCGGGCGCCTGGAAGCCCGGGAAGGCATCGACATCGCCGGCCAGCAGGGCGCTCACCTGCGCCGACGGATCCTTGATGATCTTGAAGATCACCGTCTCGAGCTTGATCGAACCCGGATCGCGATAGGTCGGCGACTTCACGAGGGTGATCGAATCGCCCTCCTTGCGCTCCTTGAACATGAACGGCCCGGTGCCGATCGGATGCTTGTCGTTGGTCGGTGCCGACTTGGGATGCATGATCCCGGCGTCGCCCAGCGACAGGCTGTAGAGCATGAAGGAGTTCGGCGACTTCAGCGTGACCTTCACGGTCGAAGGATCGACGACCTCGACCTTCTCGATGTCCGTATAGAGCGACTTGGCCGGATTCGTTGAATCCGGAGCGAACAGCCGGTCCAGCGAGAACTTCACGACGGACGCGTCGAGCGGCTCGCCGTCGCTGTACTTCACGCCCTTGCGGATCTTGAAGACGTACTCCTTGCCATCCTCGGAGATCGTCCAGCTCTCGGCCAGGCCGGGTCCGATACTCCCCTTGCGATCGATGCGGCCCAGCGCCTCGAAGATCGTTGGTGTCGTGACCTCGCGGATGGCTGCGGCCGCGTTCCTGGTCGGATCGAGGACCGGCGGCTCGAGCGACATGCCGATGACCAGCCGGTCCTTTGCGGATCCCTGCGCCCGGGCATGGACACCGAGCACCGACGCGGTGACCAACGCGCCGGCGGCGCCGAACAGATGGCGGCGGTAGAACATGTTACGGACCTCCTCCGACCCTTCAGCGACACTCTATCAGCGGCGGAAGACGTCCCGCCACCCGCGGGCGGCTCCCAGCGTCGCGGCATGGAAGACACCGCGCGCCACGGCTCTGGCCAGACAATCTGCAGCCAGGGTGCCGATCTCCGCCAGGGCCAGCGGATCGTCGCCGGGATCATAGGTGCCGGTGGCAAGCGCGAATACGGTGTCGCCGTCCTGCGGCGTGTGCACCGGCCGGATCGAGCGGGCCAGACCGTCCTGCGCCATCACGGCGAGGCGCTTGGCCGAGGATTTGTCGAGACGTGCGTTCGTCGCAACGACCGCGATGGTCGTGTTGCCGCGCGGATCGCCCCGCGCCGCATCCGCGGGATCGTGCGTGAGATCGGCACGTGCGTGCGAGACCGGCAGGGCGAGCTTGCGCGGCGGCGGCGGCAGTCCGCCGAATTCCCCGTCCTGCTCGAGCGCCCACGCCCAGAACTGCGGCATGTCGCCCATCGTCGTATAGCCGCGCGCGTTCACAGCCACCAGCGCACCGACCTGCAATCCGCTCCTGGGATCCACGGCCGACGCGCTGCCCAGGCCGCCCTTGAGGTTGCCGGCCTTGGCGCCGAAGCCCGCGCCTGCATTGCCCTGGCTGAAATCGACGCCTGCATTGGCACATGCCTGGTAGCCGAGTTCGCGATAGGGCGGCCAGTCCCACTGCTTGTCGCCGCCATTCAGCAGATCGAACAGAATGGCGGTCGGCACGATCGGCACGACCATGTCGCCGACGGCGACGCCACGGCCCCGCTCGCGCAGCCAGCGCATGACGCCGTCCGCCGAAGACAGGCCGAAGGCCGAGCCGCCGCTGAGACAGATCGCATCTACGCGGTCGACGCGGCATGAGGGGTCGAGAAGATCGGTCTCGCGCGTGCCGGGCGCGCCGCCGCGCTGATCGACCGACGCCGTTGCGGGCGCCTCGCACAGCACGACCGACACCCCCGAGCGCAGACGGTCATCTCCGGCATTGCCCACCAGGATGCCGTCGACGTCGGTGATCAGGTTGCGCGGTCCGGGACGGAGCATGTCAGTCGAGCTGCAGCGTGAGCGCCTTGAGGTAGGCCGTCTCGGGCAGGCCCGGATGCACCGGGTGGTCGAGCGCCGCACCCGAGCTCAGCAGGATGCGTCCCGTGCGGCCAGCATCGCGCAGCCCGCGCCGCACCTGCTCGGCGAACAGCGGTGGATCGACCAGGTGGGAACAGGAGGCGACGAAGAAGAAGCCGCCCTTGGCGACCAGCGGCGCCGCCAGCCGCACCAGCTTGCGATAGCCCTGCGCCCCCGTCTTCAGGTCCTTGCGGCTCTTCACGAAGGCCGGCGGATCGCAGATCACGATGTCAAAGCGCTTGCCGGAAAGCTTCTCCAGCGCATCGAACGCCTCGCTCTTCTCGAAAGACGTGACGGCCTCGACGCCGTTCAGGGCCGCCGCCGCCTTGGCCGCGTCGAGCGCCGCCTGCGACCGGTCGATGCAGACCACCGACTTCGCGCCACGCTGCGCGGCCAGCACGCCGAAGCCGCCGCTGTAGCTGTAGACGTCGAGCACGCTCGCCCCCTTGGCGAGGCTCGCCATGAAGCGCCGGTTGTCGCGCTGGTCGTAGAACCAGCCGGTCTTCTGGCCGCCGGAGATGTCGGCGACGAATCGCGCGTCGTTCTCGATCAGCTCGATCGTTCCGGATGCATCGCCCTTGGCGACGTCGATGCCGCGCTTCAGCCCTTCGAGCTCGCGCACCGGCGAATCGTTCTTGAGCACGATCGTCCGCGGCTGGAGCTCGGCTTCCAGCGCCTCGAGCAGCACGGGCGTCAGCTGCTCCATGCCGGCCGTGTTGACCTGCACGGAGAGCGACTCGCCGAAGCGGTCGATCACGACACCCGGGATGCCGTCCGCCTCGGCGTGGATCACGCGATAGTAGGGGACGCCGATCAGGCGGTCGCGCAGCGCCACGGCCTGGGCAAGGCGCCGGCCGAAGAACAGCGCATCGACGTTCGCCTCGGGATTGGAGGTCAGCACACGCGCCGCGATCAGCGAATGCGGATTGAAGGTGACCAGCCCCAGCGCCTCGCCGCCCGGGGCACGCAGGATCGCGAGCGACCCTGGCGGGATCGCCTTGGTCTCCGCATCCATCAGGATCTCGTTGGAGAAAGCCCAGGGATGGCCGGCGCGGACGCGACGATCCTCGCCGGCGCGCAACAGCACGGTGGGCAGTTTCTTCTGTGCCAACTGGCCAAACTCCTATTCTCCGACGGCGACGCCGTCCCGGCGCGGATCGGCCGCGCCCTGCCAGCCATTGCCGTCGCGGCTGAGGCCGGCCAATCCGCCCTCGTGCCGGCGGACTTGTACTTCATGGCCCAGCGCGCGCAAGGCGTCCGCGCGCTCCATCAGGATCGTGCCCTGCTCGATCTCAGTCGCGCCGTTGCGGTTGATGAGGCGCGGCTGGGCAACCGCCTGCCGCATCGTCATGCCCCAGTCCAGCAGGCCGACAAGAGCCTGCAGCGTGTCGCCGATGATGCGCGACCCGCCGGCCGAACCCAGCGCCGCCACCAGCCGGCGGTCGCGGTCCAGCACGAAGGTCGGCGACATGGAGGAGCGCGGGCGTTTTCCGGGCTCGACCCGGTTGGCCACCGGCTTGCCGTCGATGTCGGGCCGCGCGGAAAAATCGGTCAGTTCGTTGTTGAGCAGGAAGCCCTGGACCATGATTCCGGCGCCGAACGGCGCCTCGATGGTGGTGGTGAAGCTCACCGCATCGCCATTGCCGTCGACGATCGCCATGTGGCTGGTGCCGCGCTCCACATAGCCCGGCGGCACGCCCGGCGCCACCTTGCCCATGCTGCGTTCGGTCGACATGAGCTTGCGGCGTTCGGCGAGATAGACGGGCGACAGCAGGCCGCTGACCGGCACCGGCACGAAGGCCGGATCGGCGACGTAGCGATCGCGGTCGGCGAAGGCCAGCCGGCTCGCCTCGGCGATGAGATGCAGCGCTCGGATATCGTCCGGCTGGTCGTGCCAGATCTCGAACGGTTCGAGCAGGGCGAGGATCTGCAGGATGGCGACGCCGCCGGACGACGGCGGCGGCATGCCGCAGACGATCCAGACACGATAGGGCCCGCACACGGGCTCGCGCCGGATCGGCCGGTAACCAGCCAGATCCGACGCCGCGAGGGTTCCCGGCCGCACATGATCGTGGACCCGCTGGACCATCTCGGCCGCGACCGGACCTTCATAGAAAGCCTGTGGCCCGTGTTCGGCGATGCGCTGCAGCACCCCGGCCAGCGCCGGATTGACGATCCGCTCGCCCACCTGACGCGGCGAGCCATCGGCGTGGAAATAGACGGCGGCGATGCCGGGGTCCTGCCGCAGCCACGGCATGCGCTGCAGCCAAGTGGCCAGGCGGGGAGGCGCCTCGAAGCCGTCCCGCGCGAGACGGATCGCGGCCTCGAAGAGCGTGCTCCAGGGCAGCTTGCCATGGTCCTTGTGCGCCATCGCCAGCATGGCGACGGCACCGGGGACACCGACCGAGATGCCGGACGACACGGCCTGCAGGAAGCCCAGCGGCTTGCCGTCGGCTCCCAGGAACATGCCGGCCGTCGCGCCCGCCGGCGCCGTCTCGCGGCCGTCATAGGCGACGATGGCGCCCGTCGCGGCGGCATAGTGCATCAGGAAGCCGCCGCCGCCGATCCCGGACGCCTGCGGCTCGACGACACCCAGCACCATCTGCACCGCGATCGCCGCATCCACCGCCGAGCCGCCGCGCCGCAGGATGTCGAGGCCGGCTTCGGCGGCCAGCGGATTCGCCGCCGCCACCATCGTACGCGGCGCTGCCTGCCCGCTCGGGCAGAATCCCAGCAGCGCCAGGATGACAAGGAGCGGGCCGCGCCAGCTCATGCGCGGCGCGCCACGATGAACAGCCGTCGGAAGGGAAAGAGCGTGATCCCGTCAGGGCGCGCCGGATAGGCTTCCGCCACCAGCTTCGCATAGGTCTCGTAGAAGCCCTTGCGCTCGTCCTCGTCGAGTGCCTCCAGGAACGGCCGCAGACCCGTCGACGACGTGTACTGCGCGACGGGATCCTTGCCGGTGAGCGGCTGCTGGTAGATCGATTCCCAGACCTCGAGCTCGGAGGCCAGCGGCTTCAGCACGTCGTAGTAGCGCGCCGGCTCCAGCACACGGGCGATGCCGCCCACTTTGGCGAGCTTCGCCTTCCAGGGGCCGGCATCGGCAGCCGTGCGCATCAGCGCATGCGACGGCGCATCGTGATTGCGCGGCATCTGGATGGCGAGCTGACCGCCGGAGGGCAGCAGCGTCAGCAGGCCGGGGAACATGTCGATATGGCCTTCCAGCCATTGGTAGGCCGCGTTGCTGTAGAGGATCGCGGGGGGCGCATCCGGTTTGAAATGCGCGAGATCGCCCCTGGTGAAGGTGACGCGTGGATCGGCGGTCTGCGTACGCGCCTTGGCGAGCATCTCCTCCGACGAATCGATGCCGACGACCGGACATTCCGGAAAGCGCTCGGCCAGGATGCGGGTGATGTTCCCGGCCCCGCACCCCAGGTCGTAGACCGCGTGGCCCGGCCGCGCACTGTTGGCCGGATCGAGACGCCCCATGAGATCGAGCGCCGGCCGCATGCGATGATCGGCGAACTTCAGATAAAGGTTGGCGTCCCAGGTCGTGGACTTCGCGTCGTTCACGGTCATTTCTCCTCGAAAGCCCCGTCGACCGGCACGCGGTAGGCCATGGCGATCTTGTTCCCCTTCTGCGCCGCCAGCACGACCGCCATGAACTCCTCGTGCATCTCCTCGGTCATGCCCTTGGCCCGGGCCATGGAACCGTGCGAGGCGATACAATAGTCGCACTGGTTGGCCACGCTGACGGCGAGATAGATCAGCTCCTTGGTCAGGGCATCGAGCTTGCCCGGCGCCATCGCCGCCTTCATCTCGTCGGCGAAGCGCTCCATCACCGCGGGATGCCGCGCCAGCGCCTTCCAGACATTGTTGATGTTCGCCGGATCGATGCCGCGCCCCTTGGCAATGCCCTCGACGACGGCCTTTGCGCGCGGCGTCATGTCCTTGTACTCGGTCAGCCTGGCCATGCTTCACCTCCCACATGTTCGCCGTTGCCGGATTGTACGATGACCGGGACGTCCGCTGACAATCCCGCGCCGTGGCTCCCGCCCGAATGGCGGGCGGATTTGAAAGCCTATTCCTGGCAGCGTCAAACGATCGGCCGCTCCGGCGCTCTGGTCTTCCGCCTCGAAAGCGAGGGACGCCCTGCGCTGTTCGTCAAATCGGAGGCTGTCGACGACCTCGCCGAGCTGCCGGGCGAAGGTCTCCGGCTGCGCTGGCTGGCGCAGCACGCCGTTCCAGCGCCCCGCCTGCAGTCGCAGGTCACGTCGCAAGGCCGTCACTGGCTTCTGGCCAGCGCACTGCCCGGCCGCGATCTCGCCTCCTCGCCCGGCCTCGCGCCGCGGCGCGTCGTTGCCCTGGCTGCGGACGCGTTGCGCGACCTGCACCGGCTCCCGGCCGATGCCTGCCCGTTCGACCATCGGCTGGACCGGCGGATCGCCGACGCACGGGCGCGCGTCGATGCCGGCGCCGTCGATGAGGCCGACTTCGACGAGGAGCGCCGCGGCCGGGACGCGGCGGACCTCCTGGCCGAACTGATCGCGCGACGTCCCCAGGCTGAGGATCTGGTCGTCGCACACGGCGATGCCTGCCTGCCCAACCTGATGGCGCAGGCCGGCCGGTTCGCCGGCTTCGTCGATTGCGGAAGGCTGGGCGTCGCCGACCGGCACCAGGACCTTGCGCTTGCCTGCTGGAGCGTCCGCCACAATCTCGGAGAGGCGTGGGTCGCGCCGTTCCTGCGCCACTACGGCGTTCCGGCAGACCCGGAACGCCTCGCCTACTACCGCCTGCTGGACGAGTTCTTCTGATTCCGGCGGGATCAGTACATGTGCTGGCCGCCGTTGATCGACAGCGTCGAACCCGTAATGAAGCCGGCATCGTCGGCCACCAGGAAGACCACGCCGCGGGCGATCTCGTCGGCCCGGCCCAGTCTTCCGACCGGGATCTTCGCGACGATCTTCTCCAGCACATTGCCCGGCACCGCCGCCACCATGTCCGTCTCCGTGTAGCCCGGCGCGATGGCATTGACGGTGATGCCCTTGGCGGCACCTTCCTGCGCCAGCGCCTTGGTGAAGCCGTGGATACCCGACTTGGCCGCGGCATAGTTGACCTGCCCGTACTGGCCGCCCTGCCCGTTGATCGACCCGATGTTGACGATGCGGCCGAAGCCGCGCGCGTTCATGCCGTCCCACACCGCCTTGGACATGTTGAAGCAGGAACCGAGATTGGTGTTGATGACCTGGTCCCACATGTCGCGCGTAAGCCGGCGCATCGTCGAATCACGCGTGATGCCCGCGTTGTTGACGAGCACCTCGATCGGTCCGAGATCCTTCTCGATCTGCGCGACAATCGCCTGGCAGGCGGCGAAATCGCCGACGTCGAACTTGTAGACGTTGATGCCCGTCTCGGCCTTGAACTTCTGCGCCGCCTCGTCGTTGCCGGCGTAGGTTGCGGCGACCTTGTAGCCGTGGTCCTTCAACATGCGCGACACGGCGGCGCCGATACCGCGGGTTCCACCAGTTACGACTGCGACGCGTTCTGCCATGAACTCCTCCCTCGCCTCTTCGGCCGCACTGTAGCAGATCGAATTGACGGCCGAAGACGGATAACGGCTCACGGACACGCGGTCATAGAACCGCAACCATGAAGCCCTTCACTGCCCTGCTCGGCGCCGCCGCCGGCACCCATGCCGCCGACCAGCTCGCCCTGGCGAGCCTTCCTCTGACCGCGAGCCTCGTGCTTGGAGCCGGACCCGACCTTCTCGGCCTTCTGGTGGCCGCTCAGAGTGCGGCCTGGCTCATCGTGTCGCTGCCGGCCGGGGCCTGGATCGATCGCTTCCGCCGTCGGCGCGTGCTCGTGGCAGCCCTGGCGCTGGGGCTTGGTGCGAGCATCGCCGCCGTCGTGGCGGCCGCTACCGATGACGCCCGGATGCTCGGATGCGCGGCCTTCGTCGGGGCCTCCGGCACCGTGATCTACGTGCTGGGCTCGGTCTCCCTCCTGCCGGGCCTGGTCGAGCCGGCCGAGTTGCCACGCGCCAATGCACGGCTGGAACTCGCCCGCGCGATCGTCAGCCTGGCTGCACCGTTCGCTGCCGGCCTGCTGGCCCAGCACCTCTCGCCGACCTGGGGCTACGGGCTCGCGGCCGTGGGCGCTTCGCTGGCGCTCGCGTGCATTCTCATGCTGCCCGATACGCCGGCCACCGTGAATGCCGCGCAGCGTCCGTCTCTGCTGGCCTCCATCCGGGCTGGGGCGAGATTCGTGCTCGGGCATGACCTTCTGCGCGGCATCAGCCTGTGCGCGATCTTCTGGAACTTCGCCTTCTTCGCCCTGCTGGCGCTGTGGGCGCCGCTGGCGTTCGGCCCTCTCGGCCTCGATCCGACATGGATGGGCATCGCCCAATCCGCCTACGGCGCGGGCCTCATCCTGGGGGCCCTGGCCGCGCCGGCGATTTCCCGCCGCCTGCCGCCCCTCGTCACGCTCGTCTTCGGGCCTGCGGTGTCGGTGATCGCCGCCGCGTTATTCCTGGCAGCGCCAGCCGTCGGCGGCGCGGCACTCCCTGCAGCGGGCTATTTCCTGGTCGGCTTCGGCCCGATGCTGTGGCTGATCTGCCAGACCACGGTCCGTCAGCTCGTCACGCCGAGCGGCATGATGGGGCGCGTCAACGCGACGGTGCAGACCGCCATCTACGGCGTGCGACCGCTGGGCGCCTTGGCGGGCGGCATGGTCGCCGCCGAGGCCGGGTTGCAGGCCGCCCTTGTCCTCGTGGCCGCCGGCTTTGCCCTGTCGACCCTGGCCGTAGCGCTCTCGCCGTTGGCGCGTCTGCGCGCCTTGCCGCAACCAGTTACCGCCTGACCGCCTTCCTGCCCGCTTGACCCCCGGGCTCAGCCATTGGACTTTGCGGCTGGAGGTCGGTGCATGAAGCGCGTTCTTTTCGTCGTCTTGTCGTTCCTCGCAGCTGGCAGCCTGCTGGCTGCCTGCTCGTCGGAGTCGCTGTTCACGCGCGCCAACGACGCCTACGGGACGAACTTCCCCGTCGCCAATGATGGCAAGGCGGCGCTCTACATCGTGCGCGGGCCTGCACCGGCCGAGGCACCCCCCATCACCATCATGTCGGGGAATCTGCCTCTCGGCGGTCTGACGGGCTCGAAGTACATGCGGCTCGACCTGCCGCCGAAGCTGTACGATCTGCGCGCCTACGGCACGCAGACCAGCAACGAGCTGGTCGTGACGGTGGCGCCCGGACAGACGCGCTTCCTGCTGGCGCAGCCCACCGACACCGGCGGCGCCGAACTCCTGGAGATGTCCCAGGAGCAGGGTCGCCGCATGGTTCGCCAGGGCGAGCGGATCTGGACGCCGGAATACGACTGAGAAGAAAGATCCTCAGTCGCGCTGGACGCACATGGCGATGCCCATGCCGCCGCCGATGCACAGCGTGGCAAGTCCCTTCTTGGCATCGCGCTTCTGCATCTCGTAGAGCAGGGTCGTCAGCACACGAGCGCCCGACGCGCCGATCGGATGGCCAAGTGCGATCGCACCGCCGTTGACGTTCAGCTTCTCGGGATCGAGACCGAGCTGCTTGCCGACGGCGACGGCCTGCGCGGCAAAGGCTTCGTTGGCCTCGACGAGATCGAGATCGTTCACAGACCAGCCGGCCTTCTTCAGCGCCGCCTGCGTGGCGGTGACCGGGCCGATACCCATGATGGACGGATCGACGCCTGTGGTGGCCCAGGACACGATCTTCGCGAGCGGCTTGATCCCGCGCTTCTTGGCCTCGTCGGCGGTCATCAGCACCAGCGCCGCCGCACCGTCGTTGATGCCTGAGGCATTGCCGGCCGTGACGGAGCCGTCCTTGGCGAAGGCCGGGCGCAGCCTCGTGAGCGTCTCGACCGTGGTGCCATGGCGCGGGAACTCGTCGGTATCGACGACGACGCCACCCTTGCGGGTCTTCACGGTGACCGGGACGATCTCGTCCTTGAAGCGGCCGGACTTCTGGGCCGCCTCGGCCTTGTTCTGCGAGGAGGCGGCGAAGGCGTCCTGCTCGGCCCGCGTGATCTGGTACTTCTGCGCCACGTTCTCGGCGGTGTTGCCCATGTGGTAGCCGTGGAACGCATCCCACAGCCCGTCCTTCAACATGGTATCGACCATCTTGAATTCGCCCATCTTGGTGCCGTCGCGCATGTAGCCCGCGTGCGGGGCCTGGCTCATGCTCTCCTGGCCGCCGACCACCATGATCGAAGCGTCGCCGTTGCGGATCGCCTGCCAGCCGAAGGCCACGGCACGCAGACCGGACCCGCAGAGCTGGTTGATGCCGAGCGCGGTCTTCTCGACGGGAATGCCCGCATTGACCGCCGCCTGGCGCGCGGGATTCTGTCCCTGAGCGGCGCTCAGGATCTGGCCCATGATCACTTCGTCGACTTCTTCCGGCTTCACGTTGGCACGATCGAGCGCGCCCTTGATGGCGACCTTGCCGAGGTCATGCGCCGGGACTGCGCCGAATGCGCCGTTGAACGAGCCGATAGGCGTGCGCGCAGCGCTCGCGATGACGATTTCGGTAGCCATGACATCCTCCTTGCGTGCCGCCCTCGCCGCGATTTTACAGGGGGCTCACCGATACCGGCAAGGACCCGTCCGGGACCGTCGTCTCTCGCTGCGAAAGCATGGCCCGATATTGCACACGGCGCGTGACGATCTCATATCGTATCGGCGGTGACCTCTCTCTCGGCGGTGGCGGCCCGCCGGATCGCCTCGAGCGCCGGTTCGACCACGTCGGCGTCCACATCCGCTGCATGGACCAGGTAGGCGGACAAGACGAGATCCGGCGCCGATGGCAGCACCGTCAGCCGGCGGTCCCGGAGGTACGGCCGCACAAGGCGTCGGGGGAAGTAGCCAGAGCCGCCATTCTCCAGCACATGCTGCAGGCCCAGCCATCCGATGTTGGCCGTCAGGGCGGCCCCCAGGAAGTCGGGGAAGCTCGCGGCGTGACGTGCGAAGAACTCCGGTCCCCAGTCGATGAAGACATAGCCTGGACCCGGTTCGGGGCGGGCCTGCGGATCGGTCGATACGAGGACGAGCTTCTCGTCGAACAGCGGCTCGACCTTGAGGCCGGGTCGGCTCTCCGGCGTGTACATGACGGCAATGTCCAGCCTTCCCTGCACAAGTCCCTGCATAAGCTCGGCTTCGAGGCCCACCTCCGCGCGCACGGATATCCGAGGCACGGCGTCCAATATCGCGGGCAGACACCGCAACAGGAACTGCTCCCACAGGCCGAACCGGCCGCCGATGCGCAGCGACGCGCCGAAGCCCCGGGCGACACCCACGTCGTGCCTGGCCTGCTCGACGGTACGCACCAACGTCGTTGCATGCCTCTGGAAACGCCGGCCAGCCGCCGTCAGCGTGGTGCCACCCCTGTTGCGCACGAACAGCACGCAGCCCAGCGTCCGCTCGAGCGCATGGATGCGTGCGCTCACGGTCGATTGCGTGACGTGAAGGCGGGCGGCGGCGTTGACGAAGCTGCCGGTCGCCACCACGGCCAGGAAAGTCCGGGCCAGTTCGCTGTCCATCTGCTTGCCTCCCGCAAGTATCGGATTCTTCGATATTAGCGGCGATATTTCTTCGTTACTCAAATCGGTAGCGCCTTCCTATCTTCATTGCGAGAGGATGAAGATCATGGCCGAAGCGCTCCCCGACGATGTGATTGCCTACCGGCGCACCCCGATTTTCGACCAGGAAAGCATCCCGGCCGGCCTGAAGCGGCGTCATATGACGAAGGATGCTGTTTGGGCCCTCATCGTCGTGCTCGATGGACAGCTCCTGCTCCGCTACATGGACCCCGCGTCCGAACGCCTTCTCACGCCCGAGGCGCCGGGCGTCGTGGCGCCGCAACAACCACATGAAGTGGAGGCCGTGGGGCCGGTCAGCTTCTTCGTCGAGTTCTACGGCAAGACGGAGATGTCGGCCGGAGCGACCGCGGCGGCGGATGACGCCCGTCCTGCCGGATCGTCGGCGGCGCCTCTCGTCGCGCAGGAAGAACTGATCGCCCAGCTGAACGAGCTGCTCGAGGCCGAACGCGCCGGCGCGCGCGTTGCCCTCGAGACGGCCCGCGGCATAAAGGCTCCCGCGGTCGCCGAGCTGCTGCAGCATATCCAGCATGACGAGGCGCGCTGGTGCGCGATGCTCCTGAGGCGCATCCGGAGCGCGGGCGGTGCGCCTTCCCCACGCATGGGAGCGTTCTATGAGAAGGCCATGGCGATCGACGATCCGGCCGCGCGCATGGCGTTCCTCAATCGAGGACAGGGCTGGGTCGTACGCAAGCTTCGCGAGCTGCTTCCCAAGGTCCGCGACGACGCCTTGCAGGCGGATCTCAGCCACATGCTGTCCTCGCACGTCGCCAACATCACCCTCGCCAACTCCATCGATCCTCGGACCCTGGCCGGGGGCGTCCGGTGAAACCCGCCGACAACGACAACATGTCAGGCTGGACGGAATCGGAGTACGCCTCGTCGCCTTGCCTCATGCACCGGCTCGATCCGCTGACGGGCGCCGTCCTGCCGGACGTCGACCGGCAACAGCAGATCGACGTGATGCGCTGGCGAAAGGCCGAGCGGCAGAGGCTCATCGCGCTGCGACAGGCGATTCCCGCGGCCCAGCGCCGGGAGCTGTCCGGGCGCATCGCGCGGTCGCTCGACGATGCGCTGGATGATGTCCGCGGCCGGATTGCCAGCTTCTACTGGCCTTTCCGCGGCGAGCCCGACCTGCGCCCCTGGGCCGAGGCGGTGGCGGCACGAGGCGGCACCTGCGCGCTGCCTGTCGTGGTCGGGCGGCACGAGCCGCTTGTCTTCCGCCCATGGCGGAAGGGCGATCCTCTTGAGCCCGGGGTCTGGAATATCCCGGTGCCGGCCACCGAGGTTTCGGTGACTCCGGACATCGTCGTCGCTCCCGCGGTGGGCTTCGATCCGGCGTGCTATCGGCTGGGCTATGGGGGCGGCTTCTTCGACCGCACGCTGGCCGCGCTGCAGCGTCGTCCCCGCGTCATCGGCGTCGCATTCGCCGTCCAGGCGATCCGCACGATCTTTCCGCAGCCGCACGACGTGCCGATGGACATGATCGTGACCGAGGCCGGTGTGCTCACGCCCGCAGACGGGACGCAACGGACGGCGTGACGGACGCGGCCTTGAGGCCGAAGAGCGGTCGCATGAAGCCGATCGGCCGCACGACAATCAGATAGATCAGCGACGTCCCGAGGAACGTCGACAGCACGGCAAGGATGAATCCGGCGAGCGGCGGCACCCCGATCTGCAGCAGCCAGTACACCGCAATCACCGTCACCGTCTGGTGCAGGATGTAGAAGGGATAGACCGCCTCGGTCGCCTCGCCGAGGAAAGCCGGGCGCGCGGTCAGGTGGCGTCGGGCGAAGCCCACGATGGCGAACAGCCACGCCATCGTATTGACCGCCGACAGCAGGGTATAGGCCGGGCGATCGCCCTCGGCGATCACCGGACGGATGGTGCCGCCGAGGAACCACGAGAACAGCGCCCCATAGGCGGCGATGCCGACCGCGAACGACAGCCAGCGCTGGCGCTCGAGGGCGGCCAACATTTCCGGCGAGCCGTAGATCAGGGCACCGCAGAGCAGCAGCACACCATAGTGGACGAGACCATGCCAGTCATCGATGAGGCCGTTGGGATTGGATGATATCGGCGCCAGCCAGAGGATCGAGGCGGCGAGCGGCAGCACGGCGACCCACTGCAGGCCCGTCCGGGCGGCGAAGCTCATCGCCTTCGAAAGGATCCGCCTGCCCGTCGCGCTGCGCATCCAGAGGAAGACCGGCAGAAGAACAAGGGTGAGGACCAGCACGTAGGCGAGGAACCACAGGTGGTGCCAGCTGACATTGCCCGCGGGGTAGGCACCGCCATCGAAGGCATGCGGCAGCCATTGCAGGAACGACCCGTCATACTGTCCCCGATACAGTCGTTCGAGATAGACCTGCGGCGGCACGATGACGAGCATCCCGAACGCCAGGGGCAGGCCGATCCGCCGGATACGATCGCCGACGAACGCGCCAGGCGAACGGCTCCCAAGGGCCAGGACGATGGCGGCCCCAGAAACGAGGAAGATCAGTGGCATGCGCCAGCGGTTCAGGAACCGCATGGTCTCCCGCAGCCAGGGGATGCTGTCGGCGTCCGTCAGATGCCAGTTCCAGCCCGACCACGCCATGCCGGCGTGATAGGCGATCAGCAATCCGAAGGCGAGGACGCGCAGCCAGTCGAGATCGGCACGGCGGGGAGACGTCATGGAAGCACCGCAGGAAGGGTCTCTGATGTCGCCTACCTACCCGCCAATGCCTTGAATCCACTTCCATTTGTGACGACCGGCCGTCCTCCTGGGACGACCGGCGGCCATGGCGGGACGGCCGGCGGCCGACGTCAGCTGCGGACCGGCGCCAGCGCCTCGAACCGCTGCCGGTAGCGGCGGCTGAGATTGATCTCGGCACGATCCTGCAGCCGGATGCGCCAATCGCCGCTCACCCAGGGCGTCACCTCCGCCACGCGCGCGATATTGACCACATAGGATTTGTGGACCCGGACGAAGCGCTTCGGATCGAGTTCCCCTTCGAGGCGGGTCAGGGACGAACGGATCTCCAGCGTCTCGCCCCTGACATGCAGCACGGCGTAGTTGCCTGCAGCCTCGATCCAGTCGATGTCGGCGACCTCGACCATGATTTCCCGCCCCCGCTTGCGCACCGCAAACCGTTCCGGCAGCGGCGTGGCCGTCGAATCCGGCGACGGTGCAGCGGCCGGCGCGGCCGCCGGTTCCCCGGCCGGCATTGGCGTCGGCTCCGCGGCGGGGGCGGCCGCAGCGTGTCCGAACAGATGGCGAAAGGCGAGCACCCCTGCGCTCAACATGCCGTAGGTCACGACGTCCTTGGCGAATTCGTAGCCCAGCCGCTCGGCGGTGATGGGAAAGCTGTAGGTCTCACCGAGAATGCCCGAGAACCACAGCAGGCGCAGCGCCGCCATGCCGACCGTATGGATGACGCTGAAGGGAAGGACGGCCGACGCATGGATGGCGAGGTTCCGCGGCGCGCCGGCCACCGGCCAGCGACGATGCATCCAGTAGAGCGCCGGCAGCATGGCGGCGACCACGAGATGACTGGTCAGCTCGATCGCGACGGCACGCCCGAACGTGATGGGCTCGCCACGGCTCGCCTCGTTGGCAACCTCGACATGCGCATGGGCAAACACGGAAATGGCGAAGAGGATCGTCCAGGCCGCCGGCTCGCGCCAGTCAAGGCCTCGCCGTCCCGTCGAATGTCGGCCAGGGGCGTCGATCGTCATCGCACCCGCTTCGCCGGCCGTTTCGCCGATCGCTTGGCCGGAATGTCGCGCAGCCAGTCGATCAACGGCGTCCAGCACCGCTCGCGTGCACGGCTGCTCACCACCATCCCGATATGGCCGAGCGGCACATCGATGCGGGTGGCGCGCTTCAGGCCGCGCTTCGGATCCGCGAGTGCCGCGGCCGACAGCGGCGGCACGATGCGATCGCCCGACGGTATCATGACCAGCGACGGCACCTTGATATTGGATGGCACGATGCGCTTGCCGCCGACAGACCACCGGCCGGCGCCCGGCAGGTTCTCGCCGTACCAGCCAACCAGACATTCGCGCGCCGTCGGCCCGGCGAGCGGCGCACCGTCGTTCAGCCAGTCCTCCAGCAGCACGAACTCGCGCGCCGGTTCACCGGCGGGATCCATGCCGAGGAAACGCCCGAACTTCTTCACCGCCAGCCAGGGATCGAGCGACCAGAACAGCGTCTGCAGCACGTCGACCGGCAGCTCGCCCGCCTTGTCGGCGAATTCCGCCAGAGTCGGCCCGGCGGACAGCAGAAAGGCATGGCCGGTGCGATCGGCGTGGAAGTCCCATGGTGCCGCGAGCAGGGCCAGCCCGGCGACGCTGCGCGGCCGGCGGGCTGCCAGGGCCACCGCAAGCGTCCCTCCCATGCAATAGCCCATCACGGCCGGCGCACGGCGCGCACGGCGCGTGACATAGCTCAGCGCACGCTCCAGCCGCGCAACGTACGCGGTGCAGTCGAAGCGGCGTTCCTCGGCATCCGGCGTGCCCCAGTCGACGAGATAGGGCCGCAGCCCCTGCGCCGCCATCGCGCGCAGCAGGCTTTTCTCGGCGGTGAGGTCGAGCACCTCCCAGCGATTGATGAGCGAGGGTACGACGAGGACCGCGCGCGTGCCGCGGCGGCGGGCGACGCGATGCGTCGCGCCGTAGTCGAGCAGCTGCGTGTTGCCCTCCTGCCAAACCGTGGGGGGCGTCTCGAGCGTGCGTTGAACGCCATGGCGACGATAAGCCATGACGCCGTCTGCCAGCCGCGCCAGACGGCGCCCGATCTCGCGCTGCAGGGCCGCTTCGAAAGCGCCGGCGCCGGCCTTCGCTTCGACTCCGGCGATCTCCGGTATCAGCGCGGCGATCCCGTCAGGCGCCGTCGCGGAGTCGGGCTTCGAGCTCGGCGACGCGGGTCTCCAGAGCTTCCACGCGCTTTGCGAGCTCGCCCAGGTCATCAGCGCCGTGCCCAGATGCAGCGGCAGCGGACGCGGTCCCAGGCGATGAGGAGGGTTGGGAAGAGGAGGGCTGGGCTGCATCACGTGCTCCCTGGGCCGCCTGCATGGCCGCTGCGATTTGCGCATTCGCAGCCGCGAAGAGGCGGGCAATCTGTTCGGTCAGCGCCTGGTCGGCCGCGAGCCCCGCCAGCTGGTTCTGCCAGAGGTCGAGGTAACGCCGTGCCAGCCGATCGATCTCGCCCGAGTCGTCGTTTTCCGAGGCCATAAGCAACTATAGCACCGCCGCATGAACGCTTCTTTTGCGTGTTCAAAGCGCGCCTTGTCGCACTGCGGCATCGGCGCTAAGGTTATCCGACTGTGTAAACGCATGTTCACCGCGTCCGCTAGGGAGCGAAGCGTAATGGCCGATCAGGCAGGACCCGAAGGCGGACCCAAGCCCGCTCCGGTGGTGATCAAGAAGTACGCGAACCGGCGGCTCTACAATACGGCGACTTCGGCGTATGTGACCCTCGATCATCTCTCGCAGATGGTGAAGGACAAGACGGACTTCGTCGTCTACGACGCGAAGACCGGCGACGACATCACGCGCTCCGTGCTGACGCAGATCATCTTCGAGGAAGAAAGCAAGGGCGGCCAGACGCTGCTGCCCATCCCCTTCCTGCGGCAGCTCATCTCGTTCTACGGCGACAGCCTGCAGGGCGTGGTGCCGCAGTATCTCGAGATGTCGATGACCCAGTTCGCGCGCAACCAGGAGCAGATGCGGCGCTACCTGCAGAACGCGTTCGGCTTCAATCCCTTCCAGCAGTTCGAATCCATGGGCAAGCAGAACATGGCAATGTTCGAGCAGGCTATCCGCATGTTCAACCCGTTCCAGCTGGGGCCGGGCAATCAGGGCGCGCCGCCGACGGCAGCCAACGGCCAGGAGCCCGCGGCGGCGAAGGCCGAGACGCCGGCTGCCGGGCCCCCTAGCGATGCCGCCATCGATGATCTGAAGCGCAAGCTCGACGAGCTGCAGAACCAGCTCTCCGAGCTCAGCAAGAAATCCTGACGCTCGTGGCCTGCCGCCATGGGTGACGGTCCCCCGCCGCTGCGACGCGTGATGTCGCCCTGCATCGGCATCTGCACGCTCGACCGCAAGTCCGGCTTCTGCCTTGGCTGCAAACGCACCATCGAGGAGATCGGCCGCTGGGCGATGCTCGACGATGCGCAGCGACAGGCCGTGCTCGACCAGCTCCCGGCCCGCAGGATCTGATCCTCAGCGCCCCCTGAAGACCGGGCGGCGCTTCTCGCGGAAGGCCGCCGTACCTTCCCTGTAGTCCTCCGTCAGCCCGGTCAGCACGTTCTGATCGGCGTCCATGTGCGAACCGAGATCGTGCAAGGCGTTGGCGAAGCGGTTGACGGTCGCCTTGGTCATGCGCACCGGCAGCGGCGGCTGCAGCGCGATGCGCTCGGCGAAGGCCAGCGCGGCCGCAAGCGCCTCGCCGTCGTCGACCACCTTCTCCACCAGGCCCCAATCGAGCGCGTCGGTGGCCGGGATACGGTCGGAGGCCAGGATGACCGCCTGCTTGGTGCGCGCCGGTCCCATCAGCGCCAGCATGCGCGGGATCGAGCCCCAGCTCATGTTCATGCCCAGCTCGACCTCGGGGATGCGGAAATGCGCGCTCTTCCCGCAGAAGCGGAAGTCGAGCGCCACGACCAGGGCCGCGCCGCCGCCGATGCAGTGGCCCTCGATCGCCGCGATGGTCACCTGATCCATGTCCTCCCAGGCTTTTGACATCTTCGGTCCGAGCCGCTGGCGATGGATGCGCTCGCCGATCGACAGCGAGTCGCGGGCGCGGCCTTCCGGATCCTTCAAATCGAAGCCGGCGGAGAAGGCCCGCGCCGAGCCGGTCAGGATCACCACCGATGTCTCGAGATCGTCCTCGAAGTCGCGCGTGACGTCGCGCAGCTCCCGCATGGCCTGCTGGCTGAAGGCGTTGACGCCGTCGCCCCGGTCGAAGCGTACGATGGCGATGCGGCCCTGGGGGCCCAGCCCCTTCTCGACCTTGACGAAGCGCCGGTCCATTGCGGTGTTCCTCCCGTGTTCGCTGCACGGTAGCGCCTCGCCTTTACAAGTGCGAGCCGCTTGGATTGACTGCCTCTCATGTCGAAACAGATCGCTTCCCTCGCCCTCGAACACCGCGTCGATCAGCTGTTCGAGCGCTACACCGCGCCCGGCTCGCCGGGCGCCGTCGTCGCCGTCATGCAAGGCGGCTCCGTCGAGCTGTGCAAGGGCTACGGCCTTGCCAGCATCGAACTGGGCGTGCCGATCGTTCCGACGACGCGCTTCCGCATCGCCTCCGTCAGCAAGCAGTTCACCGTCGCCGCGGCGCTGATGCTGGCCCATGAGGGCAAGCTCGACCTGTCGGCGCCGCCGCACACCTACATCGAGAGGCTGAAGCCGCTGCCGGTCACGATCGACCAGATGATGCGCAACTCCTCGGGCCTTGCCGACTTCCTCGAGCTGCTGCGGCTGGGCGGTCACGGACTCGACAAGCCGGCGCGGCCCGAGGAGCTGCTGGCCGCCTGCGCCCGCAGTGCCCACCTGAACTTCGAGCCCGGCAGCCGCTTCCTCTACAGCAACACCAACTTCCTCCTGCTCGGCGCCATCATCGAGAAGCTCTCCGGGCAGAAGCTGGGCGACTTCCTGGCGGACCGGATCTTCCGGCCGCTCGGCATGACCAGCACCCTGCTGGCGCCGGAGATCGATACCGTCGTGCCGCGCCTGGCGACCGGCTATCTCGGCGACGCCAAGAGCGGCTTCCGCCGGGCCGCCCACGCCTACCCGCAGGGCGGCGAAGGCGGCCTGATCTCGACGGTGGAGGACCTGCTGATCTGGAGCCGGCACTACGACCAGCCCGCGCTGCTCCCGAAGGACCTGCCGTCGCAGCTCGTGGCCGACACACCGCTCACCGGCGGGCATATCAACAGGTACCGCCGCGGCGTGCAGTCCGACGAGCTGCGCGGGCTGGAGACGATCGGCCACGGCGGCCTCTGGCCGGGCTTCCGCACCGAGCTGCTGCGCCTGCCGCAGGTCGACCTCACGGTCGTCGTGATCGCCAATCTCGGCAGCATCGATGCTTGGCGCCAAGCGCGAGCGATCGCCACACTGGTGCTGGAGGGCGACCCGCGCCTGAAGCCGGCGCCCGCGCCCATCACCGAGGCGGAGATCGCTCCGCTGGCCGGCACCTGGTTCAACGCCGCCGAGCCGTCCCTGTTCGACCTCGCCTGGCGCAACGACGAGGCGACGGTGACGCAGAACGGCCTGCCCTTCGTGCTCGGGCGGCGTGCCGATGGCTGGCTCGCGGCCGAGCGCGGCTCGTTCGAGTTCGCGCTGCAGCCCGACGGCAAGGGCGGGCTGCAGGTCGACCTGGGCGCCGGCCGCGTGCTGCCCTTCGCGAAGCTCGGCGAACGGGCGCCGGTACCGGTGGACCTCGCCGGGACCTATGTCTCGGCCGACAGCGCGGCGACCTGGGCGATCGCGCGGAACGGCGACGGCTGGCAGGTGGCGGTGAGTGGTCCTCTGATCGCGAGCGGCCTCGCCTGGACCCTGCGCGGCGTCGGCGCGGATACGGTGGAAACCGAGATGCCCATGGGCTGGATCACCGCGACCCAGCTCGCCCATCTCGTGCGCGACGGCGGCGGCCGCATCGTCGCGCTCGAGGTCTCGACCGGCCGCATCAAGAAGATGCGATTCGACCGGCAGGCGTAGGGCTCGAAGGCGCGCCACGCGGTGGCGCGCCTCCCGCGATCAGCGGAACGGAATGGCGTAGAGCAGGCCGCCGTTGGTCCACAGCGCGTTCTGGCCGCGCTCGAGCTTCAGCGGCGTGTTGGTGCCGACATTGCGCTCGAAGCTCTCGCCATAGTTACCGATCTGCTTGATGACGTTGTACATCCACTTCTCGTCGAGCCCGAGCGCCTTGCCGTAGCCCGGCGTCACGCCGAGGAAGCGCTTGATCTGCGGATCGTCGCTCTTCAGCATCTCGTCGACGTTCTGCGAGGTGATGCCCATCTCCTCGGCCTCGATCATGCCCATCAGCGTCCACTTCACGACGTCGAGCCACTGGTCGTCGCCATGGCGGACGATCGGACCGAGCGGCTCCTTCGAGATGCGCTCGGGCAGGATCGTGTGCTCGCCCTTGCCGGCGAGCTGGCCCGCCCGCACCGCGGCGAGTCCCGACGCGTCCGTCGTGTAGGCGTCGCAGCGCCCGGCTGCGTAGGCCTGCAGCAGCTCGTCGAGCTTCTCGATCAGCACCGGCTTGAAGGTCATCTTGTTCTTGCGGAAGTAGTCCGCGAGATTGAGCTCAGTGGTGGTGCCGGGCTGCACGCAGATGGTGGCGCCGTTCAGTTCCTTGGCGCTCTTGATGCCGGTCTTGGTCGGGACCATGAAGCCTTGGCCGTCGTAGAAGTTGACGCCGGCGATGTTGAAGCCCAGGGAGGTGTCGCGCAGCAGCGTCTGAGTCGCGTTGCGCGTGATGACGTCGACCTCGCCCGACTGCAGCGCGACAAAGCGCTGTTGCGCGGTGGTCGGCGTGAACTTGGCCTTCGAGGAATCCCCGAACAGCGCGGTGGCGATCGCCCGGCACAGATCGACGTCCAGCCCGGTCCACTTGCCCTGGCTGTCGGCCATCGAGAAGCCGGCAAGCCCGGTGTTGACGGCGCATTGCACGAAGCCCTTGTTCTTGACGGCGTCGAGCGTCTGGCCCGCGGAGGCGGGGGCCGCCGCGAAAGCCGCAGCACCCGAGAGCGCCGCAGCGACGAAGAATTTGTGAAGCATCCCTGACCCCTTTCCTTGTGACGGGGTCAGCATAGCAAAGAACGGGCCTCTAGATCGTCCGCTCGACCATCAGCTTCTTGATCTCGGCGATGGCCTTCGCCGGGTTCAGATGCTTGGGGCACGTCTTGGTGCAGTTCATGATCGTGTGGCAGCGATAGAGCCGGAACGGGTCCTCGAGCTGGTCAAGGCGCTCGCCCTTGGCCTCGTCACGGCTGTCGGCCAGCCAGCGATAGGCCTGCAGCAGGATAGCCGGGCCGAGATAGCGCTCGCCGTTCCACCAGTAGGACGGGCACGAGGTCGAGCAGCAGAAGCACAGGATGCATTCCCACAGCCCGTCAAGCTTGGCGCGCTCCTCCGGCGACTGCAGCCGCTCGCGGGTCGGCGGCTGGGTGGCCGACTTCAGCCACGGCTCGATCGAGGAGAGCTGCGCGTAGGGCACGTTGAGGTCGGGTACCAGATCCTTGACCACCGGCATGTGCGGCAGCGGATAGATCTTCACGTCGCCCTTCACGTCCGAGATGTACTTGGTGCAGGCCAGCGTGTTGGTGCCGTCGATGTTCATGGCGCACGATCCGCATACGCCTTCGCGGCAGGATCGGCGGAAGGTCAGCGAGCTGTCGATCTCGTTCTTGATCTTGATCAGCGCGTCCAGGACCATCGGGCCGCAGGCATCCATGTCGACCTCGTAGGTGTCGACACGCGGGTTCTTCCCGTCCTCGGGCGTCCAGCGATAGACCTTGAAGGTCTTGATGTTCTTGGCCCCCGAAGCCTTGTAGGTGTCGCCGACGCCGATCTTGGAATTGGCGGGCAGTGCAAACTCAGCCATCGCTTCCTCTCGAACTCCGAACGCGCCGGTCGGACGGGCCTAGTACACCCGGGCCTTGGGCGGGAACGACTGGACGTCGTTGCTCATCGGCTGCAGGTTGACCGGGCGGTAGTCGATACGGGTCTTGCCGGTCGCCTCGTCGACCCACACGACCGTGTGCTTCAGCCAGTTCTTGTCGTCGCGCTCGGGGAAATCCTCGTGCGCGTGGGCGCCGCGGCTCTCGTGCCGGTTGGCCGCCGAGTAGATGGTGCCCATCGCCTGCAGGATCAGGTTCTGGAACTCCAGCGTCTCCATGAGATCGGAGTTCCAGATCATCGAGCGGTCCTTGACGCGGATGTCGTCCTTGCCGGCGAACACCTTGTCCATGTTGGCGCAGCCTTCGGCGAGGCTCTTGGTGGTGCGGAACACCGCGCAGTCGTTCTGCATGGTCTTCTGCATCAGCGCCCGCAGCTCCGCCGTCGGCGTGCCGCCCTTGGCGTGCCGCATCTTGTCTAGACGGGCCACTGCCTCCTCGCCGGCATTCCTGATCTGCTTGTGCGGCGCGCCGGGCGTGAGCTGCTCGGCGACGCGGTTGGCGGCCGAGCGGCCGAACACCACGAGCTCGAGCAGCGAGTTGGAGCCCAGACGGTTGGCGCCGTGCACGCCGATCGAGGCTGCCTCGCCCAACGCCATCAGGCCCGGCACGGCGTAGAACGGATCGCCGTCCTTCACCGTCATGGCCTCGCAGTGATAGTTCGCCGGGATGCCGCCCATGTTGTAGTGGCAGGTCGGCAGGATCGGGATCGGCTGGCGCGTGACGTCGACGCCGGCGAAGATCCGCGCGGTCTCGGCGATGCCCGGCAGGCGCTCGTGGATGACCTTCGGATCGAGATGCTCGACGTGTAGCTCGATATAGTCCTTGTTGGGACCGCAGCCGCGGCCCTCGCGGATCTCGATGGTCATAGAGCGGCTGACGACGTCGCGGCTGGCGAGGTCCTTGGCCGACGGCGCATAGCGCTCCATGAAGCGCTCGCCGTTGGCGTTGGTGACGTAGCCGCCCTCGCCGCGCACGCCCTCGGTGATCAGGCAGCCCGCGCCGTAGATGCCGGTGGGATGGAACTGCACGAACTCGAGATCCTGCAGCGGCAGGCCGGCGCGCAGCACCATGGCGCCGCCGTCGCCCGTGCAGGTATGGGCCGAGGTCGCGGTCTGGTAGACGCGGCCATAGCCGCCCGTCGCCAGCACCGTGCGATGCGCGCGGAAGCGATGGATCGTGCCGTCGTCGAGGTTCCACGCCATGACGCCGCGGCACACGCCCTCGTCCATGATCAGGTCGAGCGCGAAGTACTCGATGAAGAACTCCGCGTGGTTCCGCAGCGACTGCTGATAGAGCGTGTGCAGGATGGCGTGGCCGGTGCGGTCGGCGGCGGCGCAGGTGCGATGCGCGATGCCCTTGCCGAACTCCGTCGTCATGCCGCCGAACGGCCGCTGGTAGATCTTGCCTTCCGGCGTGCGGCTGAACGGCACGCCGAAATGCTCCAGCTCGATGATGGCCGGAATGCCGTCACGGCACATGTATTCGATGGCGTCCTGGTCGCCCAGCCAGTCCGATCCCTTGACGGTGTCGTACATGTGCCAGCGCCAGTCGTCGGGTCCCATGTTGCCCAGCGCCGCCGAGATGCCGCCCTGCGCCGCCACGGTGTGGCTGCGCGTCGGGAACACCTTGGTGATGCAGGCCGTCTTGAAGCCCTTGTTGGCCATGCCGAAGGTCGCGCGCAGCCCCGATCCGCCGGCGCCCACCACGACCACGTCATACTCGTGGTCGATGACGCTGTAGGCCGTGCCGCCGATGGTGATCGTGCCCGCCGCCGAGCCGTTGCTCTTGCCGTTGCCAGCCTCGGCCATCTCAGCCTCCGAATCCGATACGCAGGATGGCCACGATGGCGGCCAGCCCGAACAACGCGGCGATGAAGCGGACCAGGATGATCCAGGTCAGCTTCCAGCCGTCGCTATGGACATAGTCCTCGATCACGACCTGCAAACCCAACTGTCCGTGGTGCAGGCCGATGGCGATGGTCAGGATCAGCAGCACCATGACCACCGGCGAGCCGATCCAGGCGCGCACGACCCCGTAGTCGGCGCCGCTCAGCATCACCAGGGAGACCGCGAACCAGACGACGAGCGGGATCAGCGCCACGGCGGTCAGCCGCTGCGCCCACCAGTGGTGCAGCCCGTCCTTTGCGGAGCCGAGGCCGCGGGCGCGGGCGAGCGGGCTCCTGAGATCGCTGTTCATCCGTCCCTCCTCACGCCAGGCTGAGGCCGACGATCCACGACACGACCGTCGCGGCCAGCGACACGCCGACCACGATCCAGCCGCTGAGATAGGCATCCTTCAGCTCGAAGCCGTAGCCGGCATCCCAGAACAGGTGCCGTATGCCGTTGCACAGATGATAGAAGGTGCAGAACAGCCAGCCGCCCAGCACGATGCGTCCCAGGATGGAGGCGTTGAAGCCCTGGAAGTGGGCGTAGGTCTGCGGGCTCGCCGAGGCGAAGATCACCCATACCGCGAGGTAGAGAGCGCCGACGGTCAGCGCGATCCCCGTGGCGCGATGCAGGATGGACAGGACGGACGTGAGTTGCGGCCGGTACACCTGGAGGTGCGGGGAAAGGGGCCGATGGACCGGCCGGTTGGCGACGCTCATCCGCAAAAAACCTCGATTGCCTCGAACGGCTGCGCTGTTTTTAGCGCCGCACCGCCTCAAGTCAATGAAAGTCGCTGCCGCGCACCGGTTAAGCCCCGGATTCTCCAGACGAATTCGCCTATCGACGCGGCAGCAGCAGCCAGTGGTCGAGATCGAGCACCACGGCGGGATGGTATTTCCCGTCGGGCAGCTTCCCGGGCCAGGCGTCGCAGGGACAATCCTTCGCCGCAATCATTCTCACTCGCAGCGCGCCGACGTCGCTGCGCCCCGGCAGCGCCGCCTTCTCGAGCACTTCCGACCACGCATAGATGGTGTCGCCGCCGAAGGTCGGGCCGACATGGCTGCCGCCGTTGAAGGCGGCGACGCGGAAGGCGTTGGCGAAGCCGTTGAACGACAGCGCGCGCGCCAGCGAGATCACGTGACCGCCATAGGCCAGGCGGCGGCCGAAGCGGGTGTTCTTCCCGGCGAAGGCGTCGAAGTGCACCCGGGCGGTATTCTGGTAGAGCCGCGTCGAGAACATGTGGTCGGAATCCTCGACGGTGATGCCGCTCACATGGTCGATGCGCTCACCGACCTCATAGTCCTCCCAGCGGTACGGCGAACCGGCCGCGACGTCGTCGTAGCCCTTGAGGTTCAGTCCGGCCGGGACGATCAGGTCCGAAGGCGCCACGGCGGGCGCCGTCTTCGGCACCACAGCGGGCGCGACCGCCGCCGCCGGATCGCGCTTGTGCACCATCACCCAGCGCACATAGTCCAGCACCATCTCGCCCTTCTGGTTGGTCCCGGTCGAGCGTACCCAGACGACGCCACTGGCCTTGTTGGAGTTCTCGCGCAGGCCGAGCACCGTGGAGCGCGCCGACAGCGTGTCGCCCGGATAGACCGGCACGCCCCAGCGGAACTCGGCGTAGCCCAGGTTGGCCACGGCGTTGAGCGAGATGTCGGGGACGGTCTTGCCGATCACCACATGGAAGACCAGCAGGTCGTCGAGCGGCGCGCGCGGCAGGCCGATCGCGCGCGCGAACTCGTCCGACGAGTTGATGGCGAAGCGCGAGCCGTAGAGCGCGACGTTCAGCGCCGCGTCGGCTTCGGTCAGCGTGCGCGGCGTGGCGTGCACGATCTCCTGGCCGACCTTGAAATCCTCGAAGAAGTTGCCGGCCGAGGCCCTGCTCTTGTCGCTCATGCTGCGCTTGCGCTCCCTCTCTCTCAGGCTGCGGCCTGCAGTTCCCGGATCGCGGCATCGAGCGCCAGGGCGCGCTCGGCCTGCTCGACATGCAGGTTCTCGATCATGCGGCCATCGACCGTGACCACGCCCTTGCCCTCGGCCTGCGCCGCCTTGAACGCGGCGACGATCTTGCGCGCCGTGTCGAGCTCGCCGGCCGACGGCGCGAAGACCTCGTTGCAGGGCGCGACCTGCGTGGGGTGGATCAGCGTCTTGCCGTCGAAGCCCATCTCGAGACCCTGCTGGCAGACGGCGCGGAAGCCTTCGGCATCCTGGATGTCGTTGTAGACGCCGTCCAGGATCGTGAGTCCGTAGGCGCGCGCGGCAAGCATGGCCATGCCGAGCGCCGTGACCATGGGCAGGCGCAGCGGCGTGTGGCGCGCGCGCATGTCCTTCACGAGGTCGTTGGTGCCCATGACGAAGACCGCCAGCCGCGGATGGGCGCCGGCGATCTCCTCGGCGCGCAGGATGCCCTTCGGCGTCTCCATCATCGCCCAGACCGCCATGGTTGCGGGCGCCCCGGCCGTATCGAGCAGCGACACGACGTGGGTCACCTCGGCCGCGCTCTCGACCTTGGGCACCAGGACGGCGTCGGCGCCCGACTGGGCGATGGCCTCGATGTCGGCGGCGCCCCAGGGCGTGGCCAGCCCGTTGCAGCGGATGACGATCTCCCGCTTGCCGTACGCCCTGCTCTCCGCCGCCAGCACGACGTTGGTGCGGGCCGCCTCCTTGGCATCGGGCGCGACGGCATCCTCGAGATCGAAGATCAGCGCATCGGCCGGCAGCGTGCGCGCCTTCTCCAGCGCACGCGTGTTGGCGCCCGGCATATAGAGGACGCTGCGGCGCGGGCGGACGGTCTTTGACATCGATCAGGCTCCCGAAGAACGCGGCGGACTATAATGGCGGACGTCCTTGTGGCAAGGTGCCGCCGTCCATGCGCTTCCTCTCGCTTCAGAGCCACGTTGCCTACGGCTATGTCGGCAACAGGGCTGCGACTTTCCCGTTGCAACGATTGGGCCACGAGGTCTGGGCGGTAAACACGGTCGAGTTCTCGAACCATACCGGCTATGGCGCCTGGCGCGGCCGTACGGCACCGGCGGATCAAGTGGCGGAGATCGTGGCCGGCATCGAGGCCCTGGGCATGCTCTCGCGCTGCGACGCCCTGCTGACGGGCTATGTCGGCGACGCCGCCCTGGGTGACGTCGTGCTCGACACTGCACGGCGCGTGCGGGACGCCAATCCGCGCGCCGTCTGGTGCTGCGATCCCGTCCTCGGCGATGTCGATACCGGCATCTATGTCCGTCCCGGCATCGACACCTTCTTCCGCGAGCGGGCCATCCCCGCCGCCGACCTTGTGACGCCCAACCATTTCGAACTCGAGCACCTGACGGGCCGCAAGGTCGCGACCATGGCCGAGGCGCTGGCCGCGGCGCGCCTGCTGCTCGTCGGTCCGCGGCTGGTGCTGGTCACCAGCCTGCGGCGGTCCGACGCGCCGCACGACCGGATCGAGATGCTGGCCGTGTCGCAGGACGCTGCGTGGCGGATCGCGACGCCGCTGATCGGCTTCGAGATCGCGCCGAACGGCACGGGCGACGCGGTCGCCGCGCTGTTCGCCGCCCACTGGATCGCGACCGGGGATCCCGCGGAAGCGCTGGGCCGCGCCGCCTCCTCCATCTTCGCCGTGCTGGAGGTCACCAAGGCGATGGGCGAGCGCGAACTGCAACTCGTGGCGGCGCAGGACGGTCTGGCGGCGCCGGACCTGCGCTTCGCCGCCGAAAGGCTCTAGGCGGCCGATGGTCGTCCCGGGATTCGAATACGACCCGATCTCGCTCGCCATCGAAGGCGCAGCCATCGGTTTCCTGATCGCCGTCCCGGTCGGGCCGGCCGCCGCCCTCTGCATCCGCCGGTCGATCACCGTGGGCGCGATGGCGGGCTACATGACCGGGATCGGCGCCGCGCTGGGCGATGCGGTGTTCGGTGCGGTGGCCGCCTTCGGCCTGGCCTTCGTGCGCGACTTCGTCACCGAGCACGATGGATGGCTGCTTGGCGCGGGCGGCATCGTACTGGTGATCATGGGCTGGTCCACCATGCGCCACAAGCCGCGCGCCATCGGCGATCCCGTCGCCGACGACCAGGAGCATCGCATCGCCACGCACCTCCACTACGCCACCTCGACCTTCTTCATCACCGTCTTCAATCCGCTGACGGTCATGGCCTTCGGCGCCGCCTTCGCCGGGCGCGACCTCGCCGGCGTCGGCGCCAGCCTGCCCGACGCCGCGCTGCTGGTCGCGGCCGTGTTCTGCGGCGCGCTCGCCTGGTGGACCATCATCTGCGCCGCGTCCGTGTCGCTGCGCGCGCGCTTCACCGGCCTCGGCCTGCTGTGGCTGAACCGCTGCTCGGGCGCGGTCATCCTGGCCTTCGGCCTGCTGGCGCTGATCTCCCTGCTGCCGCTGCCATGGCGGCAGATGGGGCGCGCGCTGGGCCTCTGATCCGGCGGCGTCTGCCCTATACTGGGACCGGTCCCTGCAGGAGCGACTCGATGGCGTCCATTGCCCTTGATCCCGGTAAGTTCCGCGACGTGCTGGTGACGGCCCGCGGCGAGGAGCGCGCCCTGGTGCGCCTGCGGGCGCTCGAGACCCTGTGGTTCAACACGGGCACGCTGTGCAACGTGACCTGCCGCAACTGCTACATCGAATCCTCGCCGCGGAACGACCGTTTGGCCTATCTCTCGGCGGCCGAGGTCGCCGCCTATCTCGACGAGATCGGGCGCGACGGCCATGCGACGCGACTGATCGGCTTCACCGGCGGCGAGCCGTTCATGAACCGCGAGCTTCCGGCGATGCTCGAGGACGTCCTGTCGCGCGGCCTGCAGGCGATGGTCCTGACCAACGCGATGAAGCCGATGGCCAGGACGAAGTCCGCGCTGCTCGGCTTGCTGGGACGGTACGGCCAAAACCTCACGCTGCGCGTGTCGCTCGACCATCACACGCGCGGCCTGCACGAGGCCGAGCGCGGCGAACGCACCTGGCAGCCCGCGATCGACGGATTGATCTGGCTGGCGCGCTCCGGCTTTTCGATCCATGTCGCCGGACGACGCTTCTCCGATGAGAGCGAGGAGCAGGTACGCGCGGGCTACGCCCGGCTGTTCGCCGGGCTCGGCGTCGCGATCGATGCCCACGATCCGGTGAGGCTCGTGCTGTTTCCCGAGATGGACGCGACAGTCGACGTCCCGGAGATCACCACCGCCTGCTGGGGCATCCTGGGCAGGTCGCCCGACAGCGTCATGTGCGCGACCGCGCGCATGGTGGTGAAGCGCCGGGGAGCTGCGCGCCCCAGCGTCGTCGCCTGCACGCTGCTGCCCTATGACCCGCAGTTCGAGCTCGGCGCAACGTTGGCCGACAGCGTGAGCGCCGTGCGACTCAACCATCCGCACTGCGCGAAGTTCTGCGTCCTGGGCGGCGCCGCCTGCAGCGCCTGAAGGCCGCGCGTGACGACCGAGATCGACGTCGTCATCCCGACGCTCGATGCCGCATCGACGATCGAGGACACGCTCGCGTCGCTGGCGGGCGATGACGGCGGCCTCCGCCTGAACGTGATCGTCTGCGACGGTGGCTCGCGCGACGACACAGCGACCGTCGCGCACCGGGCCGGCGCGGCTCTCCTGAGCGCGGCGCGAGGCCGCGGCAGCCAGCTCGCCGCCGGGGCCGCTGCAGGCCGCGCGTCGTGGCTCCTCTTCCTGCATGCGGACACGCGATTGGGATCCGGCTGGCGCGATGGCGCCGCGCGGTTCGTCGCCGACCCGGCGAATGCCGGACGGGCGGGCTATTTCCGCCTGCGCTTCGACACCGCCGATCGGCGCGCCGCGCGCATCGAACGCCTGGCCGCATGGCGCAGCGCGGTGCTGGGGCTGCCCTATGGCGACCAGGCGCTGCTGATCTCCCGCAGCTTCCACGACCGCGTCGGCGGCTTTCGTCCCTTGCCGCTCATGGAAGACGTCGACATCGTGCGCCGCATCGGCCGGCGCCGCCTCGTGGCGCTCGACGCCGAAGCCGTCACCTCGGCGCGCCGCTACGAACGCGACGGCTGGTGGGCGCGGCCCGTGCGCAATCTCGCCTGCCTGGCCCTGTACTTCGCCGGCATCCCGCCCGTCGCCATCCGGCGGTTATACGACGCATGAGGCGCCACGTCGTGATCTTCGCCCGCACGCCGCAGGCCGGCCGGGTGAAGCGGCGGCTGGCGGCGAGCATCGGCGCGACCGCCGCGATGCGGTTCTATCGTGCGCTGCTCGAAGCGCAGTTGCGGCGTCTGTCCGGGGATCGTCGCTGGACGGTCTGGATATGCGCGACGCCCGACAGCAGCCTCGGCCATCCCGTCTGGCACCACATCCCGCGACCGCGGCGGATCGGCCAGGCAGACGGCGACCTGGGGCGGCGCATGGGGCATGCCCTTCGCTCGCTGCCACCGGGTCCGGCCGTCCTGGTCGGCAGCGACATCCCCGCCTTGCGCGGCCCCCATATCGTCCGCGCCTTCGCGCTGCTGGGCGAGCACGATCTCGTCTTCGGACCGGCCACCGACGGCGGCTTCTGGCTGGTCGGCGCGCGCCGCCTGCGCCCGCTGCCGTACCGCCTGTTCGCCGGGGCGCGATGGTCGACGCCGCACGCCCTCGCCGACGTGCTGGCGGGCATCCCCGCGGACCAGTCGGTCGCCCTGGCGGACGCGCTGGATGACGTCGACGACGTCCATGACCTGGATCGCGTGGCCGGCCCGTTCAGGTTGCGGGCTTGAGCCGCTCCAGCTCGGCGCGCACCGTCGCAAGGACGGGCGCCCAGCCGCCGCTGCCGGACTGGCGGAACAGGCGTGCCGAGGGATACCAGGGTGCATCGGCGCCGCCGAGCTGCCAGCGCCAGTCGGCCGTCGCCGGCGCCAGAACCCAGGTACGCAGCCCCATGGCGGCGGCGAGATGCGCGATCGGCGCATCGATGGAGACCAGCACGTCGAGCTGCGACAGCGCGCTCGCCGCCTCGGCGAAATCGAAGATGCCCCGCCCGACGTCGTGCACGAGCCCCTCGGCGCCGGCCTGCTGGATATCCTTCTGGTGCACGCCCCCCTGCAGGCTGAACACGAGCAGGTCCGGATCGCCGGCGAGTGCCATCAGCTCTGCAAAGGGCACGGAGCGCGGGCGGTCCTGCGCCCGGCCCGGCGTGGCGGCCCAGTAGATTCCGACGCGCAGCCTCGCCTTCTCGGTATGTCCGAGCCTGATGCGGCTGTTCTTCGGCGCCTGCAGGTAGGGCGGCTCGCCCGCCATGCGCGCGAAATCGACGCGGCACAGATGCGGCAGCGAGACCAGCGAGGCATGCACATCGAACGACGGCAGCTTCTCGCCTTCCGCCACCACCTGGTCGATGTCGTCGGCCGACGCCAGAAGGTCCTTCAGGGGGGCCTGGCACAGGACCAGCACGACGGCACCGCGCCGCTTGAGCTCGCGCGCGAAGCGTACGAACAGCAGCACGTCGCTCAGGCCCTGCTCCGGATAGAGCAGGATGCGCTTGCCGGCGATCTCGCCGCCGTCCCAGGCCGGCTGGCTGAACTCGGCGGCCGGCGTCTCGGGAAGCCGCTTGCGCGCTTCGTAGGCCGCGAAGCCCTGCGCCAGCTCGCCGCGCATCAGCAGCGCGACGGCGAGTTCGACCCGGGCGCGCCGGTTGTCCGGACGAAGCGCCAGGGCGCGGCCGAAGCAGCCGACCGCCTCGTCGAGGCGGCCCAGATCGCGAAGGCAGAGCGCCAGATTGAAGAAGCCCTCCGCATAGTCGCGGCTGAGCGTGACCGACCGGAAGTGGTGCCTGACCGCCTCGTCGAGGCGGTTGGCGGCGCGCAGCGCATTGCCGAGGTTGGAATGCAGCGCCGGATTGTCGGGGTCGGCGGCAAGCGACAGGCGATGGTGGCAGACCGATGCGTCCAGCTTGCCGGCCATGCGCAGCGCCACGCCCAGGTTGTTGTGCAGTTCCGCATGGTGCGGCCGCACCGCCAGCAGCTTGACGTAGGAACTGATCGCCTCGTCGAGGCGGCCCGCGCGATGCGCCTGGGCGGCAAGCCGCATCTGCTGAACGAACGTGTCCGACTCGCTGCCGAACAACGGCGTCGGCGCTGCCGTGGCTTCCGATTCGGGCCGCAGCGGGTGCAGGGACGGTGTGTCGTTCACGTTGCCATACTACATGAAAGAAGGCTCGCAAGCATATGGTGGCCCCCGATTGTCCTGTCGATCGAGGCAGGGAAAAGCGCAGGCGGAACCCGCGCCTCACCTCGCAGGTGGCCGGCGGCGGCCTGTTAGATGTAGCTGCGGACCAGCTCCTCGGCGATCTGCACCGCGTTGAGCGCCGCGCCCTTGCGCAGATTGTCGCTCACCACCCACATCGACAGGCCGTTCTCGACCGTGGGGTCGACGCGCACGCGGCTCACGAACACGCCGTCCTGTCCGGTGACTTCCTGGGGCGTGACGTAGCCGCCGGCCTCGCGCCGGTCGACCACCAGCACGCCGGGCTGTGCGGCGAGCAGCCGACGCGCCTCGTCGTCATCGAGGGGCCGCTCCAGCTCGAGATTCACCGCCTCGGCATGACCGATGAAGGTCGGCACGCGCACGCAGGTGGCATGGACCTTGATCTTGGGGTCGAGGATCTTCTTCGTCTCGACCACCATCTTCCACTCTTCCTTGGTCGAGCCGTCATCCATGAACACGTCGATGTGGGGGATGACGTTGAAGGCGATGTTCTTGGTGAACTTCTTCGGCTCCAGCGTCTGGTTGACGAAGAAGCTCTTGGTCTGGTTCAGCAGCTCGTCCATCGCCTCCTTTCCGGCGCCCGACGTCGACTGGTAGGTCGACACGACGACGCGCCTGATGACGGCGGCTTCATGGATCGGCTTGAGCGCGGTGACCATCTGGATGGTCGAGCAGTTGGGATTGGCGATGATGCCCCGGCCCTTGTAGCCGGCGATCGCCGCGGCATTCACCTCGGGGACCACCAGCGGCACGTCGGGATCCATGCGCCAGTAGGAGGTGTTGTCGATCACGATCGCACCGGCCCGGGCGGCGCGGGGACTGTGCTCCGCCGACACCTTGGCGCCCGGCGAACTCAGCACGATGTCGATTCCCTTGAAGTCGAACTTCGCGAGATCCTGGACCTTCAGGACCGTGTCCTCGCCGAACGACGTCTGCTTGCCCGCCGAGCGCGCGGAGGCGAGCGCCACCACCTCGTCGGCGGGGAATTTCCGCTCGGCCAGGATCTGCAGCATTTCGCGACCGACATTGCCGGTCGCGCCGACGACGGCGACTCGATATCCCATGACGCGGGAGATACGCGCCGGGTCGCCGATTTGCAAGGAAGCGAGGGGCCGGAGACGGTTCCTACCCGGCGGAAGCTCCCGACGCCTTGATGATGGGCAACCACAGGGCGAGGTCGTCACGCACCAGCTTCTGTGCCGCCGCAGGCGGCCGCGGCGGCAGCATCTCGATTCCCTGGGCGAGCATCTTCTCGCGGATCTGCGGCACCTGCCCGATGCGGTCGATCTCGGTGTTCAGCTTGGCGATCACCGGTTCGGGCACTGCCGCCGGCACGGCGAAGCCCATCCAGGTATTGACGACGTAGTCCTTGACGCCCGATTCGATCATGGTCGGCACGTCCGGCAGCAGCGCCGAGCGGGCTTCGCTCGTGACCGCGATCGGCTTCAGCTTGCCGCCCTTCACGAGGCCGATCACCGTGGGGGTATTGAACATGCCCATAACGACCTCGCCGTTGGCCACGGCCTGGATGCCGGCGGGTGTCTGGCGATAGGGCACGTGCTGCAGCTTGATCCCGGTGCGCAGCTCCAGCAGCACGCCCGACATGTGATGGCTGGTGCCGACGCCACCCGAGGAATAGGTCAGTTCGCCGGGCTTGGCCTTGGCCTGGGCGATCACATCGGCGACCGTCTTGGCCGGGTTGTCGGGATGCACGATCAGCACGTTGGACACGCCGCCGCTCACCGCCACCGGCATCAGGTCCTTCAGCGAGTCGTAGCCCGGCGTCGCGTAGAGGCCCATGTTGAAGACCATGGTCCCTTGCGAGACGAGGGCCATGGTGTAGCCGTCGGCGGGCGCACGCGCCGCCTCGGCCGTGGCGATCGTGCCGCCGGCGCCGGTCTTGTTGTCGACCACGACGGTCTGGCCGAGCGCCTTGCCGAGTTCATCGGCGAACAGACGGGCGACGATGTCCGCCGTCGAGCCTGGAGCGAGCGGCACGATCATGCGGATCGATTTCGCGGGCCACGAATCCGCCCGCGCCGCGCCCGATGCAGCGGCTCCCGACGCAGCGGCCAGCGAAGCAGCCAGGAACGTACGCTTGGTCAGTTTCATGGTCTTCCCCTTCACAGCCCCACCGACTGGGCGACGAGCGTCGCCAGTTGCCTGCGCAGGCGCGCGACGGTGTCGCGCTCGCTGCGCTTGCCGATCAGATTGTGCATCTCGTAGGGATCGCTCTTCAGATCGTAGAGCTCGTCGCATTCGACGCCGTCGAGCGACTTCTGCGTCCAGTGGATGTACTTGTGCCGGCGCGTGCGGATGGCCTTGTAGCTCATGCCGATCAGCCAGGGCATGGCGTTCTCGCTGAAGTACTCGCACATGAAGGCCGAGCGCCAGCCGGCCGGCCGGCCGGCCTTCGCCAGCGGCTTCAGGGACAGGCCCTGCATGTGCTCGGCATCGGCCTTCCTGCCGCCGGCGAGATCGACCAGCGTCGGCGCGATGTCGAGGGCGAGGACGAGATCGTCGCGCACGGTGCCCGGCTTGAACCAGGCGGGATAGCGGATCAGGAAGGGCGATCGGATGCCTTCCTCGTAGGCGAAGCGTCGCTCGGGCCCCAGCCCGTGCTCGCCGAAGAAATAGCCGTTGTCGCCCAGGAACAGGATGAAGGTGTCGTCGAGCTGCCCCGTCTTCTCGAGCGCCTCGAATATCTGCCCGACCCCTTCGTCGACGGAGGCCATCATCGCGGCGCGCAGCCGGATCTCCTCGTCGCTGCCGGCCTGGATGCCGTCCAGCACCTTGCGCGAGGCCTCGTTGCCCTTGAGCTGGAAAGCCTCCTTCCAGGCCGGCTTGTCCTTCACGACCTCTCCCGGCGGCAGGACGTTGGGCCGGCGCGGGAAGTGTTCGCCCTTGTACAGGTCCGCGTGCCGCTCCGGCACGCGATAGCCGCCCTTGCTGAGGTCTATGGTGCCGTCAGGCGCCTGGAAGGCGTCGGGATGGACCGCCTTGTGCGCCAGGAACAGCGCGAAGGGCTTGCGACGGCGCCGGCGCAGGAAGTCGACGGCCTGCGCGTTGAGCAGGTCCGTGATGTAGCCTTCGTGCTGGCGCTCGTCGCCGTCGATGTTCATCACGGGATCGACGATCGATCCATGGCCGGGGAAGCTCACCCAGCGGTCGTAGCCGGGCCGCGGCATGCCGGAGTTGCCCATGTGCCACTTGCCGACATGCGCCGTCTCGTATCCCAGCCGCTGCAGGATGACGTGATAGTTCGGCAGCCGGTGGCTGTGCGCGTCGCGCGCCACGTTGTCGATGATGCCGTGCCGGCTGGCATACTGGCCGGTGACGATCGATGCGCGATTGGGCGAGCACAGAGGCGTCGTGTGGAAGGCCGACGTGAACATCGCGCCTTCCGCGCCGATGCGATCGATGTTCGGCGTCTTCATGAAGGGATGACCGCAGATCCCCACCTCGTCGAACCGCAGATCGTCGATCAGCACGACGATGAAATTGGGCTTCCGTTTACTTGCCACGACCACACCCCACCAACGTTTCCCAAGCACTCCGCGTGCCAAAACGACATGCACGGCCGGCCTTGACGCCGGCCGAAGCCTCGCGCCCTTATCGAGCCAATGGCTTCCGAGGACAATAGATGACGGACTCTACGCTGCCGCTGGCGGGACTGCGCGTGCTGGATATCAGTTCGTTCATCGCGGCGCCGGCCGCCGCAGTCGTGCTGGGGGACTGGGGCGCCGACGTCATCAAGGTGGAGGGACCCGAAGGCGACCCCAACCGGCGGATCATGCATGACTCGTCGAACTATCCGAAAGGCGAGGTGAACTATCCCTGGCAGATGGATTCGCGCAACAAGCGCTCGGTCGTGCTCGATCTCAAGCACCCCGAGGGGCGCGCCGCGCTCGACCGGCTGATCGCCGTGTCCGACGTCCTGATCTGCAACTTCCCGCCGCCGGTGCGCGACAAGCTGCGGCTGGGGTACGACGAGGTGAAGAAGGTCAATCCGCGGCTGATCTATGCCTCCCTCACCGGCTACGGCGAGACCGGACCGGACCGCGACCGGCCAGGTTTCGACGTCACGGCCTACTTCGCACGCTCGGGTCTGCTCGATGCACAGCGCTACGAAGGCGGTCCGCCGGGCGTGCCCGTGCCGGCGCAGGGTGACCGCGCGACCGCCATGACCCTGGTATCCGCCATCCTGATGGCGCTGATGCAGCGCATGAAGACCGGCGAAGGTTCATGGGTGGGCACCTCTTTGCTCGGCAACGGCCTGTGGTCGTGCGGCGTCGTCGCCCAGGCCGCGCTGATCGGCGCCTATCTGCCGCACCGTCCGCCGCCCGAGCGGCCGCGATCGGCGCTGGGCAATATCTACCGCACGTCCGACGACCGCTGGCTGCAGCTCACGATCGTGCGCGAGGACAGGATGTGGCCCGGCGTCTGCGCCACCATCGACCGCCCCGAGCTGGTCGACGACCCGCGCTTCGCCACCGTCGAGGAGCGGCGCCGGCGGTCGGCCGAGCTCGCGACGATCCTGCGCGAGGCGTTTGCCCGACGCGACTACGAGCACTGGCGCAAGACCATGGCGACGCACGGCATCACCTTCGGCGTCATCAGCCGGCCGCAGGACGTACCCGACGATGCGCAGGCGGTGGCGTGCGGCGCCGTTGTCGAGACCGCCATCGCCGACATGCCGCGCACCCTCAGCAATCCGATCCGCCTGGGCTTCGCCGAGCAGCAGATCGCCCGACCGGCGCCGGCGCTCGGCGAGCACAGTGATCAGATCCTGGCCGAGGCCGGCCTGTCGGCGGACGAGATCGCCGCGCTGCGTCGCCTCGGTGCCGTGCGATGAGCGAGGATCCGTCTCCTGACGAGCTTCCCCTCGCCGGGCTGACGGTCCTCGACATCAGCTCCTTCATCGCCGCGCCGGCCGCCGCGGTGGCGCTGGCCGACTACGGCGCGGATGTCATCAAGGTCGAGCCGCCGGGCGAAGGAGACCCGCATCGCCACAGCTATCGCAATGCCGGTTATCCGCAGAGTGACCGGAACTTCCCCTGGCAGCTCGACGGACGCCTCAAGCGTTCGCTCGCCCTCGACCTCAAGAACGAGGGTGCGCGGCCGGTGCTGGAGCGGCTGATCGCCCGCGCCGACGTCATGATCGTGAATTTCCCGCCGCCGGCACGCGAACGGCTGCGGCTGCGCTGGGAGGACGTCGAGCCGCTCAACGCGCGGCTCGTCTACTGCTCGCTGACCGGCTACGGCGAGACCGGCCCCGACAGCGACCGGCCGGGCTTCGACGTCACGGCCTATTTCGGGCGGTCGGGCATCCTGGATGCCGCGCGCTACGAAGGTGGACCGCCGGGCCTGTCGCTGCCCGCACAGGGTGACCGCGCCACCGCCATGACGCTGGTGGCCGCCATCCTGCTTGGCCTCAGGCAGCGCGACCGCACCGGGCGGGGATGCTGGGTCGGCACGTCGCTCTATGCCAATGGTGTCTGGGCCAACGGTACGTCTGCGGCCGGCGCGCTGGTCGGCGCCGCCCTGCCGGCGCGCCAGCCGCCCGAGCGCCCGCGCAATGCGCTCACCAACCTCTACCGCACCGCCGACGACCGATGGCTGCAGCTCCTGATGGTGCGCGACGACCGGCTGTGGGCGCCGTTCTGCACGGCCGTCGGCCGGTCCGACCTGGCGGCCGACCCGCGCTTCGCCGATCGCGCCGGCCGCCGCGACCATGCGCTGGCGCTCGCGCAGGAGCTGCGGGCCGTCTTCGCTGCGCGGACCTACCCGGAATGGGAGAGCGCCTTCGCCGGAACCGGCATCCCGTTCGGCGTCATCGGCCGGCTGGCCGATGTCGTCGCGGACGAGCAGGCGGTTCATGCCGGCCTCTTCGCCGAGACCGACAATCCCGACATTCCCCGCACCGTGAACACACCCATCCGCCTGGGGTTCGCCCGGCCGCGCCGTCCCGCAGCGCCGCCCGAGGTTGGCCAGCACAGCGCGGAGATCCTGCGGGAACTGTCCTACAGCGACGCCGAGATCGAGGCTTTCCGCCGTACAGGGGTACTGGGTTGACCGGACCGTCGCGATGGCGCACGAACGCATTGCCGACGAGCGGGGCGGACCCATGCCGACGGAACTTCAATCGTGGCTCGAAAAGCTGGGATTCGGTCAATATGCGGAAGCCTTCGCCGCCAATGCGATCGACCTCGATATCCTGCCGGATCTGACGGACGCGGACCTGATCACGCTGGGCGTCGCGCCGCTCGGCCATCGCAAGCGGCTCCTCAGGGCGGTCCGGGAGCTGGACCGGACAGCCGGCAATGGCCTCAAGGCCGAACAGGACATGCCGCCATCCGCCGGCCGGACGCCGCGCCAGGCCGAACGGCGGCAGGTGAGCGTGCTGTTCTGCGATCTCGTGGGCTCGACCGAGCTATCCACCCGGCTCGATCCCGAGGAGCTCGCGCCCATCATCGACCGCTATCACGCCGCCGCCGGCGAGGCCGTACGCCAGCTGGGGGGGCACGTCGCGCGTCTGCTGGGCGACGGGCTCATGGCCTTCTTCGGCTGGCCGGCGGTGCGCGAGGACGACGCGGAACGCGCCGTCGCGGCCGGGCTCGAGCTGATCGAGACGGTGCCGCGGCTTCCGACGGTGGGCGGCGAGAGGCTCGCGGTCCGGGTCGGCGTGGCGACCGGCCTCGTCGTCATCGGCCAGAGCCCCGACTCGGGGGATGGCGGAATCGCCGGCGACACGCCCAACATCGCGGCCCGCCTCCAGGCCGAAGCGGCCGCCAACACCCTGGTCGTTTCCGCGCTGACCGCCCGGCTGGCCGGACGGTCCTTCCGCTACCGGAGCCTGGGCCGGCGCCAGCTGCGCGGTGTCGCCGAGCCGCTCGAGATCTTCGAGGTCAACGGCACGCGTTCGTCGCTCAACCGCTTCAAGGCGCTGCGGGCGCGCTCGACGGCGCCCTTGATCGGCCGTGGTGCCGAGGTCGAGCTGCTGCTCAGCCGCTGGCGGCGCGCCGTGGCCTCCGAAGGCCAGATGGTCCTGCTGTCCGGCGATGCCGGGATCGGCAAGTCGCGCCTCCTGCAGGCGGCCCGCGACCGCCTCGGGTCCGCGATCATGCTGAGCTATCAGTGCTCGCCGCTGCACCGGGACATCGCTCTGTTCCCCGTCGTCTACCAGATCACCCGCGCCGTCGGCCTCGGCAGTGGTCAGACGCCCGAGGAACAGGTGGCGAGGCTGCTGCGCTGGCTGAAGACCGCCGGCCTCGACGGTACGGAGGATCTGCCGCTGCTATGCCACCTGCTCCAGATCGACTCCCCCGCGCATCGCCTGACCGATGCCAGCCCGCACCAGATCCGGGAACGGCTGGTCTCCATGCTGTCCCGGCAGTTCTTCGACTTGGCCGGACACGCGCCGGTATTCGCGGTCGTTGAGGACGTCCAATGGATCGATCCGACCATGAAGGAGCTGCTGATCCGCATCCAGGGCAGCATCGAGGGCGCGCGCGCCATGGTCGTGGCGACCAGCCGGGATCCCTTCGGCGATAGCTGGTCCATGACAGGCTCGTCGACCAGCCTGCGCATCGATCGGCTGAGTGGCTTCGACAGCCGACGACTGATCCACGCCATTGCCGGCAACCGGCTCGCGGACAACGTGCAGGCCGACATCGCCGCGCGCGCTGAAGGGGTGCCGCTCTATCTCGAAGAGCTGACGCTCGCGCTTCTGGATGCCGGCCGCGCGCCGACGATGAGGGAAGTGCCGACCAGCCTGCACGCGCTGCTCGCGGCCCGGCTCGAGGGGCTGGGCGAGTCCAAGCCGCTGCTGCAGGTCGGATCGGTGTTCGGACGCCAGTTCGCGCTGGCCGACCTGCAGGCGATCACGGGGTGCAGCGACGACGCGCTGCGGACCATGGTCGATCGGAGCGTCGGCGCCGGCCTCCTGAGGGAAGCCGATCCGGGCAAGGACGCCGTACTGGCCTTCAAGCATGCGCTGGTGCAGGACGCCGCCTACGGCGGCTTGCTGAACAGCGAGAAACGCCGGCTGCACGCCGCCGCCCTTGCTCATCTCGAATCCAGGGAAGGATCGACCGCCACCAGCGGCGGCATGGCCGTGCTGGCGTCACACGCCGAGCGCGGCGAAGTGTGGGACAAGGCGGCTGCGTATCTCATGGCCTCCCTCGACCAGGCGATCCGCAATTCCGCCAACCATGAAGCCGTCGCTCTTTACGAGCGGACGCTGAAGGCCCTTTCCAATCTGCCGGCCGCCACCGCCGTCCCGTTCGCGATCGATGCGCGGCTGCACGTCTTCAGCCCGCTGCTGGCGCTGGGCGAGGTCGACCGCCTCGTCGCCGCCATGCGCGAGGCCGCCGGTCTTGCCGAGGCACTCGGCGACAAGCGGCGGCTTGCGGCAACGACCAGCCAGCTCGCCAGCGCCCTCTGGCTTGCCGGCAAGCACGCGGCCGGGCTGCACTCGGCCGCCGAGGCCGTGCGGCTGGCGGAGGAACTCGACGACTTCGTGCTGCGGCTCTCCGCGCGCTTCAACCAGGCGAACCTGCTCCATGCCACCGGCGATCTGACGGAAGCGGTCGAGATCTACTCGTCGATCCTCGACAGCCTGACCGGCGAGCTGGAGCTCAAGCGCTTTGGCTGGCCCGGCATCCCCAGCATGCTGACACGCGGGCTGCTGACATGGTCCCTTGTGTCACTCGGCGAATTCGAGAAGGCCCGGCTGACGGTGGAGCGGTCGATGAGCCTCACGGCGCTCACGCGGGAGCCGTATTCCCTGGCCTATGCCTACATGGGCCAGGGCCTCTACCTGTCCGCGATCGGCGACGTCGCGGCCGCCATCGATTCCTTCGAGACGGCGCATCGCATCACCCAGCGGGCCGATATCGTGCTGCCGATCGCCACCGCCTGGCTGGGTGCCGCGTACGTCCAGGGCGGGCGGCCGGCCGATGCACTGGCATTGCTCCTCGAGGCGGAGCGCAAGGAAGCCTACCGTTCGGGAGGCCTCTACAACTGGATACATCACTACTCCGCCCTGGCGCAGGCACATCTGGCCGCCGGCGACGTGGCCGCGGGACGCGCCGCGATCGATCGGGCGGAACGACTTGCGGACGAAACCGGTGAGCTTGCACACCTGGCCGCGGCGCTGCGCATTCGCGCCGCCATCGAGGCCGCCGATGCCTCGTCCGATCCTGCCGCGGCCGCCGCCTGCTATCAGCGCGCCCTCGACATCGCGAGGCCTCGCGGCATGCGGCCCCTGACGGCGCTCTGCCTCGCCGCACTCGCGGAAATGGCAGCCAAGGCGGGCGACGAAAGGTCGGCCTCATCGTTGCGGGACGAGGCACGGCGGCTCCACGAGGTCCTGTCGCCGGCCTCGCGCTCATGACCCGGCGCCGGATACGGCGACGTGCCTTCAGGCGGTCGGCCGGAATTTCACCTTGAGGTTGACCCAGCGATTGAGCGGATCGCGATCGCCACCCTGTACGCCGGCAGCGCGGTGCAGGTCGTCGAGCGCGAGCAGTGGCTTCAGCATCTCGCGCAGGACCGGCGCGCCGATCGACGCGCCCTTGCAGGCATGCAGTCCCCCGCCGAACACGAGATAGTTCCGCGGATCGCGAACCGCCGGATCGGTCGAGAACGTGTCCGGATCCGGGAAGACGCGTGGATCGAACATCGCCGTCTGGAGCAGCACGACCACCGTTGACCCCCTGGGTACCACCTGGCCGCCCAGGAGCGTGTCGGTCGTGCAGCGCCGGAAGATCGCGGGTGCGACCGGCCTGAACCGCAAGGCCTCGCGCGCCATCGCATCGACCGCGTCGTCCGACAGGGGGCTCGCGCCTTCCAGGATGTCGGGATGGTCCATCAGGTGGTCGACGACGTTCGGCAGGGCCTGGGCCAGCGTGCCGGCCGATCCCACGATCAGCTCGGCCAGGATGAGCCGGGCGAGGGTGGCGAAGCGCTCGGGCGCAAGACCGTACGCCATCGGGTCGAGGGCCATCAGACAGTCCAGCAAGGTGGATCGAGGATTCCGCGCGCGGTCGATGCCGGCGATCAGGCTGTCCAGATGCCGGAAGAACTCCGCCGTCGTCCGCTGCGCCAGCCCGGCCAGCTCGGTCGCGTTCACGACGTTCACGAAGACATGGGTGAAGGCGGTCTGGGCCCAGGCCTGCAGGGTGGTGAAGGGCACATCCTGCGGCTGGACCGGCGGGAGGGTCGCCAGCCAGTCGCGCGGCAGTTGGCTGATCTCCAGCTTGGCGAACTGCGCCGCCACGAAGCTCGGCGAGATCCAATCCGGCCCCTTCACGCCGAAATAGCCCTGTGCCACCGCCATGGGCACGACCATCGCGACGTGACGTGCGACGTCGATCACGCCTGTGGGGCCGTGTCGCCGCAGGATGCGCTCCATCGCATTCCGGGCGATCTCCGACCATGAGGGCCGGCCATGCAATCGCGCCGCGTCGGCCCATATCCTCAGCCGCGTCGTGCGGTCGGGGTCGCCTTCCGGCAATCCGAGCATCAGCCGTTCGCCGCCGCAGATCTGGCGCATGCGCAGGTCCATGTCGACCAGGGAGAACCGCCGGTCGTCGGCAAGGACCCGGTTGACGTACTTGTGCCGTCCGACCAGCACGAGCGGCGACCGCGGGTCGGGCCGGATCCATGCGGGGGCGCCGGGCGGCAGAAGCATCTTTCTGCCCGCTGCTACCAGGGCAGCGAGATCGAGCTTCGGCGTCTGGTCCAGGCTGGGATTGCTCCCGGGGTGATCCGGCGTGCTCGAAAACACCTCGCCCCGCGCGATCGCCTGGAGCGCGGCAAGAGAAGGCAGGAAGAAATAGTCTCCGCCCAGGGTCCTGACGAAGCGCGGCACGTGTGTGTAGGGCGCGACGCGGTTGGAGACCGAGAACGTATCCTGGAGGTCTCCCCGGTTCGCCCCCGTGATCGGGCACCGCCCGATGCCGGCCTGGCCGACGAACTCGCCTGTATTCAGCCAGCGCGTCTGCAGGAATTCGAACTGCTGGTCGATGCGCGCGCACATGGCCACGAACAGGAGTCCGCGCGACTTGCCGTCGCCGGCCGCGCCGTGCGGCAGGAAGTCACCGTAGGTGATCGACCGTCGCCAGATGCGATGCCGCCGCGCCTCGTCGCGTCCATTGCTGTCGCGCGGATTGATGCGGCGCGCATGCGCGCCGAGCGGACATCGGGATCCGCGGGGATCCTCTTCCCGGTAGCGGAAATCGTTGATCGTCCGGTCGTCCGTCGCATCCGTCGGCCGCTCGGTCGCTTTCACCAGCGACGTGCCGTCCGGCCAGCGGCCCATCATCTGGGCGGCCAGCAGCGATTCGCCTTCGGCGCCGCCACGCTCCCGCAGGTAGCGCCGGAAACCCGCCACATCCTGTTCGAGCTTGCGGAACACCATGTAGGTGCCGTTGTGCCGCAGTTCAGCATGGGCCGGCCGCGCCTGGAGCAGGCCGTCCTCGTCGGGGTGGCCGAGCAGCAATTCGCCCAGGGCGATGGGATCCCAGGTGCCATCGGGACGTGGCGTTCCCCCACCGGCCGGCGGCGGCCGCGGCGTCTGCAGATCGGCGCCGGCGAAGGGCTGGCTGACGCCGTCGCGGAAGCCGAAGTGCTCGATCCGGTGATCCGGGTTCGACGGGCTGGGAATGCGCTGCCCAAGCTCGGTGTGCAGGATGCGCATCCCCGAATCGGGAAGCCTGGCGAGGAGTTCGGCGATCGGAGAGACCCGCCGCCCCGCCGATGGAGTCGCGAACAGGCCGACCGCCAGCCTGTCCGGCAGGTCGTCCGCCCGGAGTGCAGCCTGCAGGCTGACCATCAGGACGCCATGCACCTGCCGGCTGCCCAGCCATCCCTGCCACTGTTCCGGCGCCGAGTCGCCGGTGTCGCCAAGTCGTGCGGCGCGCGCGGCCATGCCGTCGCGGAAGTCTTCCGGAAAGCTCGCCAACGTGTGGGAATCGATACCGAGCGCCTGGAGACCGGGCCAGGTGAAGGCGATGTTCCACGTCGATGGCGCGACATGACGTTTGCCGCCGTCGTAGCGATGCGCCTGTGCCTCCGACCAGAACCTGCGGACCTCCGGCGGCAGGTCGCGGAAGCCGCCGCTGGAGCCCGGCGGCGCATCCGGGGGATCGGCCAGCGTTCCCACAAACCGGCGAAACGACACCGCATCGGTGATCCTGAAGAAGAGGTAGTGCGCTTGCTCCGGATTGACGCTGCGGAGCACGTTCGACTGCACCATCTCGGGCGTGAAAGGCGCCGCTTTCGCGGCCGGCTCCGGGGCCAGCGATGTCCCGGGCCTGTCAAGGGCCGGCCCTGCAGGCCCTTCGATGGCCGATGGCGGTCGGGAGGCGAAGAGCACGACGTCGCCGGTCCGTCGGCGGCGCGGATGGACGGCGACGGCCGCGGGCTCAGCTGGCGTTTTCGCCGACATAGGTGCCTCCTTCCGCCGGGAAGTCGCTCGGATAGACGGTGTTCTCCGAAAGGAACTGGTCGAACAGCTTGGCAATGTCGGCAACGCTGCTGCCGTCCGGCTGGCGCGTCCGGGCGACGAACCCGTCGAAGGCGCGCTTGAAGCGCTGGAGCTGGCGGATCCTGCCGACCGACAGATCCGGATACGCGGCATAGAACGCATGCGTCGGGATCTGATGCCGCTTCGCGTAGTCCCAGTAGGTCTCGAAGCTGCGTGAGCCGCCCGCCGGCCATCCCTCGCAATTGCCCCAGATGCGATCGACGTCCTCACCCAGGAACACCGAAAATTCGCGCAGGTAGTCTTTGACCTCGCCGTCGAAGTTGGATTCGAAGAACAGCCACGAGCGCAGCGTCGGCTCGCTGTCGGGCGTGACCGTAGAATACTGGAGATACTGCCCCGGACGCAGGATGAGCCAGCGCGCGAAATGGATGGTCGGCATCACGCCGATGGGCGTCGGCACGTGCCGCAGCAAGCGCCGCTGGACCGACTCCAGCGCCGAATGGAGACGCTGCTCGTAGGTGCGCCCCTCCCCTGGGACGAGTCCCGGCATGATGGGCGTGAAAAGCGTGACTTCGGTCGCCCGACCGATCGATACGGACCTGGCCCAATCCATGCTCGCCCCCCCGATCCGCCACCTGTGGTAGCGTGGCCCGATGGATATGCCGGCTGCCTAGCCGGATGCCGTCCTCCGATCAAGCAATCACCGCGTGACCGGTCATCTGTCGATTTGACGTTGCGACGGCGCCGGCCCGGGACCAATTTGGTGTCGGAGGGAAGAGCCATGAAGGAAAGCGCCGCGACGGGAAGCGCCACCCCGGGCCCGTACCGCACCTATGCCGAATTCTGGCCGTTTTACCTGCGCGAGCATCGCAAGCCGCTGACCCGCGCCCTGCACTATGTCGGCACCATTGCCTCTCTGCTGGTCCTGATCTGGGCGGTGGCGACCCAGAGCTGGTGGTGGCTGCTGGCCGTTCCGGTGTTCGGCTACGGCTTCGCCTGGTTCGCCCACTTCTTCGTGGAGCGGAACAAGCCGGCAACTTTCAGCGCGCCCTGGTGGTCCCTGGTGAGCGACTACCGCATGTGCGGCCTGTTCCTCACCGGCCGGCTGGGCGGCGAGCTGATGAAGCACCAGATCCGCGGCTGAGAGGCGGCGGGCACCGGTCCGCCGTCCATCGGGCGCCCCCCTTGCGCGCCTTGGGGGTGAAGGCCACATTGCACCCGAACGCAAAATCCCCCGACCGAGGCCCCATGGAAACGATGCTGAAAGGCGCCGCGCCGCAGGCTGCCCCCGCCGATCTCATCAAGGACAGCGACCAGACGAAGTTTGCCAAGGATGTCCTGGAGGCGTCGCGCACGGTTCCCGTGATCGTCGACTTCTGGGCACCCTGGTGCGGCCCCTGCAAGCAGCTCCAGCCGATCATCGAGAAGGTCGTCACGGCCGCCAAGGGGGCGGTGAAGCTGGTCAAGATCAACATCGACCAGAACCAGATGCTGGCCCAGCAGCTCCGCATCCAGTCCATCCCGGCCGTCTATGCCTTCTTCGGCGGCCGCCCGGTCGACGGCTTCATGGGCGCCGTGCCCGAGAGCCAGGTCAAGCAGTTCGTCGATCGTCTTGTGCAGGCGAGCGGGGGCGCGGCAGGCGGCGCCGGCGACGAGATCGCGGAACTGCTGGAGCATGCCAAGGCCGCGGTTGCCCAGAACGACCAGGAACTGGCGGCGCGCATCTATAGCGAAATCCTCGGCGTCGAGCCCACGCACGCCACGGCGCTCGCGGGCATGGCCCGCTACCACGTGCTGACCGGCGATATCGAACAGGCCAGGGAGCTGCTCGCCCAGGTCGAGGCCAAGGACAAGACGAACGCCGATGTCGTCGCGCTGCAGGCCGAGATCGACCTGGCGGAGAAGGCCAAGGAGGCCGGCCCGGTCGCGGAGCTGCAGGCCAAGGCGGCAGCCGACCCCGCAGACTACCAGACGCGCCTCGACCTTGCGCTTGCCTACTGGGCCAATGGCCGGCGCCAGGAGGCGATCGACGAGCTCCTGGCCATGATCAAGGCCGATCGGCAATGGAACGACGAGGCGGCCCGCAAGGAGCTGCTGAAGCTCTTCGAAGCGCTGGGATTCAGCGACCCCCTCGCCGTCGACGGCCGCAAGCGGTTGTCAAGCATCCTGTTCTCCTGAGCGGGCGCCGCCGGTCATGACCGACCGCGCGCCGGGCCGCCTGCCGTTCGATCCTACCTTCGAGCAGCTTCCGGAGACGTTGCCGATCTTTCCCCTGTCGGGCACGCTGCTGCTGCCCGGCGGACGGCTGCCGCTCAACATCTTCGAGCCACGCTACCTGGCGATGGTGTTCGACGCGCTGGCCGGTCACCGCATGATCGGGATGGTGCAGCCCCTGCAGCCCGGTGGCTTCGCCGGCGACGGCCTGCCGACCGACGACGGCCCGCCCAAGGTGCATCGCATCGGCTGCGCCGGTCGGATCGTGAGCTTCAGCGAGACGGATGACGGACGATTGATGATCGTCCTGGGCGGCGTGTGCCGGTTCGAGATCGTCCGCGAGCTGGAACCTGCGCAGGGGGGCTACCGGCGCGTCTCGTCGGTCTTTTCGCCGTTCCGCGCCGACCTCGATCACGCCGACGAGCATCCCGAACTCGACCGGGAGCGGCTGATGGCGGCCCTCGCCGCCTTCTTCCGCACCCGGAACCTGTCGACCGACTGGGAGGCGGTGAAGAGGGCTGCGGACGCCAACCTCGTGACCTCCCTGTCGATGGTGCTTCCCTTCGGGCCGGCCGAGAAGCAGGCGCTGCTCGAGGCGGCCGATTCCTCCGCCCGGGCCAAGCTCCTGATCGCCCTCCTGGAGATGACCGCCTTTGACCCCTCACAGGGGGAAACGCCGCCCCGACGAACGAATTGATGGTATAGTTTCCGCCGACCCTGAACGCCGGAACGACATGACCTCTACGCCAGACGAAGCCGCAGCCCCGCGCCGGAGCGGCGTGGATCCCAAGCTGCTGGAGATCCTGGTTTGCCCTGCAACGCACGGGCCGCTGGAATATGACGCCGCGGCCGGCGAGCTGATCAGCCGCAAGGCCGGGCTGGCCTATCCGATCCGCGACGGCATCCCGATCATGCTGGTGAGCGAGGCACGTCCCTTGCGCGACGTGCCCTGACCATGCCCGAGGCATTTCCCAAGTCCGTTCCCGACCAGGGCGGCTATGACGCCCCGGGGGCGCCCTGGCCGACCGAGCTGCGGCTCGTCAGGGAAGAGGCCCGGCTGGAGATCGAGTATGATGACGGCGTGACGCAGGTGCTGCCCGCCGAGTATCTGCGCGTCGAGAGCCCTTCGGCCGAGGTGCAGGGCCATGGACCCGGCCAGAAGAAGGTCGTCGGCGGGCGCCGCGGCGTGAAGATCACGGCCATCGAGCCGGTCGGCCACTACGCCGTCCGCATCCTGTTCGACGACGGACACGACAGCGGCATCTACAGCTGGTCCTATCTGCGCGAGCTGGGCGATGCCCAGCGAGAGCGATGGGCCGCCTACGAGGCCGCGCTGAAGGCCCACGGGCTCACGCGCGACGCATGAAGCCATGAAGATCGTCATCGCCGGTGCCGGAATCGGCGGTCTCACCGCCGCCATGTGCCTGTCGCGTGCGGGTTTCGACGTCGATGTCTTCGAGGCGGTTGCCGAGCTGAGGCCGCTGGGCGTCGGCATCAACATCCAGGCTGGCGCCGTTCGCATCCTGTCCGCCCTCGGGCTGGAGCCGGCCCTGGCCGCCACGGGCATCGAGACGCGGGAGCTGCGCTACGCCAATCGCCACGGCCAGACGATCTGGGCGGATCCCCGCGGCCGCCACGCGGGCCTGCCCTGGCCGCAGTTCTCGATCCATCGCGGCGAGCTGCAGATGATCCTGCTGGAGGCCGCGCGCGGCATGCTCGGAACGGAGCGCCTTCACTTCGGCCGCCGCATCTCGACCTTCGAGCAGAAGGGCAGCAGGGTCATCGCGCGATTCATCGACCGCGACGGCAGCCCGGCCGAGACCGTGGAAGCCGGCATCCTGATCGGCGCCGACGGCATCCATTCCACCGTCCGCGCCCATTTCTATCCCAACGAGGGCCCGCCGAAATGGCAAGGCATCCTCATGTGGCGCGGCGTGACCGTCGGAAAGCCGTTTCTCGACGGCGCCACGATGGTGCAGGCGGGTCATCATACGCAGAAGTTCGTCTGCTACCCGATCAGCCGTCGTCACGCCGAGCGCGGCGAGGCTCTGATCAACTGGATCTGCGATCTGCATATGGGCGACGGCGCCATGCTGCCGCGCGAGGATTGGAACCGACCCGGCAAGCTTGCCGACTTCCTGCCGCGCTTCGAGGACTGGAACTTCGGCTGGCTGGACGTGCCCGGCGTCATCCGGGCGGCACACACGATCCTCGAGTTCCCGATGGTCGACCGCGATCCCCTGCCGTGCTGGTCGCATGGCCGCGTGACCCTGCTGGGCGACGCCGCGCATCCGATGTATCCGATCGGTTCCAATGGCGCGTCGCAGGCGATCCTCGACGGCGAGGCGATCACCCGGGAGCTGTCGGCCGGCGGCGATCCCGAAGCCGCCCTGCAGCGCTACGAGCAGCGCCGTCTGCCGCCCACGGCGCGCATCGTCGAGAGCAACCGCCGCAAGGGGATCGACATCATGCTCGATATCGTCGAGGCGCGGGCGCCTCAGGGCTTCTCGGACCTGGAGAGTGTGCTGCCGGCGGTGGAGCTCGACCGCATCGTCGCCGACTACAAGCAGCTCGTCAGCCAGGATCGCGAAACGCTCCTGAAGCTGGCGCGGATGCAATAGAAAACCGGCCCACGAGTGACCGGCTGTGGCAGCGGTTTAGACCGGCCATTACATCGCCGGCCGCCACCGGAAGTAACTATGGCATTGTACGATGACGGTATCATGGCAGTGGAAGAGAGGTCGGGCGCCCGCGACTCCGCTCGCCGGTCCTTGCCGGTCGCCATGAAGATCGCGGCTCCATGACCCTCGGACGCGCCGTCGCCACGGTCGGCGGCTTCACCCTGCTCAGCCGCATCGTCGGCTTCCTGCGCGATATCGTGCTGTCGGCCGTGCTCGGATCGGGCGCCGTGGCGGACGCCTTCTTCGTGGCGTTCAGGCTGCCCAACTTCTTCCGTCGCCTCTTCGCCGAAGGAGCGTTCTCGGCCGCCTTCGTGCCGATCTTCGCCCGCGAGCTGCAGGAGCGGGGGCGAGAAGCGGCGCTGCGCTTCGCGCGCGACGCGCATGTCGCGCTGCTGGTCGTGCTGCTGCCGTTCTCCGCCATTCTGATGGCGGCCATGCCGGTCGTGGTCGGCGTGATGGCGCCGGGCCTGCGCGATGATCCGGCGACCTTTTCCCTGTCCGTCGAGCTCGGGCGAATCACCTTCCCCTATCTGCTCTTCATCTCCCTCACGGCCCTCTACGGTGGCGTCCTGAACAGCATCGAGCGCTTCGCGCACGTCGCCGCCACGCCGATCCTGCTCAACCTCGCGCTGATCGGCACCGTCCTGGGCCTCACGCCGTTCCTCCCCAACAGCGGCTATGCCGCCGCCATCGGCGTCGCCCTTGCCGGCGTGCTGCAATGGCTGTGGCTCCTCGTCGCGTGCGCCCGCGAGGACATGCATCTGAAGCTGGTGCGGCCCCGCTGGACCGCGCAGGTCGCGCGGCTGGTGAAGCTCGCGACGCCGGTCGCGATCGGCGGCGGCGTACAGCAGATCGGCACGATCCTCGATCTGGTCTGGGCCTCGCTCCTGCCGGTCGGCACCATCTCCGCCCTCTACTATGCCGACAGGCTGGCCCAGCTGCCGCTGGGCGTGGTCGGCATCGCCGTGGGCACCGCGCTCCTGCCGCTGCTGACCCGCCAGCTCCGCGCCGGCCAGACGGAATCGGCGATGGCCAACCAGAATCGCGCCATCGAAACCGGCCTGTTGTTCAGCCTGCCGTCGGCCGTCGCGCTCTGGCTGCTGGCGACCCCGATCATCCGCGTTCTTTTCGAGCGCGGCCAGTTCGGCCCCGAGGATACATGGCGGGCGGCCGGCGCGTTGGCCGCCTACGCCATGGGCCTTCCCGCGTTCGTCCTGGTGAAGGCGCTCACGCCCGGGTTCTTCGCCCGCGAGGACACGCGCACGCCGCTCTACGTCGCAACGGCCGCCATCGCTGCCAACGTGGGGCTCAACGTCGTCTTCCTCTACGGCACCGACCTCGCCCATGTCGGCATCGCGCTGGCTTCGTCGCTGTCGGGCTGGCTGAATGCCTTCCTGCTGGCGGCGATCCTGCGACGGCGGCGCCACTGGGTCGCCGACCGGCGGCTCCTCGCCCGGTCCGCCGGGATGCTGGCGGCGGCCGCCGGGATGGGGCTTGCGCTCTGGAGCGCCCTCTCCGCCGGCAAGCCGCTGCTGGCCGGCACCGACGTTGTGGCGGCCGCGAGCCTGGTCGCGCTTTGCGCTCTGGGTGCCGCCATCTACGGCACCCTGGGGGCCCTGTTCGGAATCGTTCGGCTCTCGGACCTGCGCGCTCTCCTTCGCCGCTGACGCCTCAGGCGAGACGCCCCAGCCGGACGATCGTGACGCCGGCGCGCAGCGGCCGCGTCACCGCCGGCATCACCAGCACGCAATCGTCGTAGGGCGTCGTCACGGGCTCGCCGTCGTCATGGCCGAGGACGGTGCCGGCCTTCGGGATGACCTCCTGGCCGCGGAAGCGACGGGCCGGCGTGAAGTTGCCGCGCTTGGTGGCGATGGCGTGCGTGACCTGCACGACACGCTGCCGCTCGGGCGTCGGCTGGCGCCAATCCGTCGGCAGGTCCGACGGTTCGGCCATGCCGGTTTCGACCAGGAAGCGCCAGGTGACGTCCTTCGCGACGGCGACCGACGAGGCGCGCCAGTGCTGCCCGGTTTCGATCAGCAGCGCCGTCCTGTCGCTGCCGGGGTCGCCGAAGGCGCCGAAGTCGCGCATGCGCATGCCCGCGGCATGGCCGCGGTCGCGCACGATGTCCGCCGGCGCGCCCAGCCGCTTCGCCAGCTCGACGCCGCGGTCGAGGGGGCCGCACAACATCAGCGGCACGCAGTCGTCGTGCATTGAATGCAGGTCGAGCAGGTAGTCCGCGCGCTCGACGAACGGTTTCAGCACTTGCGCCCGGCGCGTCTCCAGGGTCGTCGCCGGTTTGTCCAGGCGGCCCCACGTGCGGTTGAAGTCCTCGTCGACCATGCGCGACTTGAAGGGATTGGCAGGGTCGAACCGCTGGTAGGCCTCGAAATTGTTGAACGAGAGGATGAGCGTGCCCCGCCGCGGCCTCAATCCCTTCTCCAGCAGGGCGTCGACGACGACGGCGCCGGAAACCTCGTTGCCGTGCGTCAGCGCCGCCACCATCACGGTCGGCCCCGGCGCGCCGCTTTCCCTGACATGAATGTAGGGCGCAGCGCCCTGCTCCCACCGGCTTATGTCTGGGAAGTCGTACTCGATCGGCGGATTGTCGGACATGAATGAGCTGCCTGTTGCCTTGCTGCCCTACTATGAACCGCCCGACCGCGCCTGCGAAGGGCGGCAGGCGCGGCCGTTCCGCTCCCGTCGCGTCCTTGATTCCCGGCGGCACCTCGGCCATACCGCCGTGCCCTCGCCCTCCACCGGCGGGGTGCGCGGAGGTCCAAACCTCGCGCCCGATCATGAGCGACCGGAGTCCACATCCATGCCCGACGCCCCCATCTCCTCCGCGGACCCCAAGAGGGACAATCCGCATCTCACGCCGTACACGGCACGAGGCCTGAAGGGCCGGATCCTTTCCGGCGTGCAGCCGACCGGCAACCTCCATCTCGGCAACTATCTCGGCGCGATCCGCAACTTCGCGCGGCTGCAGAACGACTACGAATGCCTCTACTGCGTGGTCGACCAGCACGCGATCACCGTGCCGCAGGAACCAGCCCTGCTGGCGAGCCAGACGCGCGAGATCGCGGCGGCCTTCCTCGCCGCCGGCGTCGACGGCGGCAAGCAGATAATCTTCAACCAGTCGATGGTGCCGGCGCACGCCCAGCTCGCCTGGGTCTTCAACTGCGTGGCGCGCATGGGCTGGATGAGCCGCATGACGCAGTTCAAGGAGAAGGCCGGCAAGGACCGCGAGAACGTGTCGCTCGGCCTGTTCGCCTACCCGGCCCTGATGGCGGCCGACATCCTGATCTACAAGGCCACGCACGTACCGGTCGGCGAGGACCAGAAGCAGCACCTCGAGCTCACGCGCGACATCGCCATCAAGTTCAACAACGACTTCAACGCGCCGGACTTCTTCCCGATCACCGAGCCGCTGATCTTCGGCGCGGCGACGCGCGTCATGAGCCTGCGTGACGGCACCAAGAAGATGAGCAAGTCCGACCCGTCGGACCAGTCGCGCATCAACCTCACCGACGATGCCGATGCGATCGCGCTCAAGATCCGGCGCGCCAAGACCGATCCGCTGCCGATGCCGGAGAGCGAGGCCGATGCCGAGAAGCGGCCCGACGCCGACAATCTCCTGGGCATCTTCGCCGCCCTGGCCGACCGCGAGAAGGCCGACGTGGTCGCCGAGTTCGCCGGCAAGCAGTTCTCGGACTTCAAGGCGGCGCTGACGGAGCTCGCCGTCGCCAAGCTTGGACCGGTGGGCGCCGAGATGCAGCGGCTGATGAAGGATCCAGGCCACGTGGACGCGGTGCTGCGCGACGGTGCCGCCCGCGCCCGCGCGCTCGCCGATCCGATCCTCGACGAGGTGTACAGGACGGTGGGCTTCCTGAAGCCGTAGGGTCGCCGACGCGACGGTCAGCCTTCCATCCGGGTCAGCGCCCACTTCACCGTGGCGCCCTCGTGCGGCACCTGACCGACCAGCACGATCTGCTCGGTGCGGCGCAGCCGTCCCTCCTCGCCGAGATAGATGCTCTCCGCCAGGCCGACGCCGGCGCCCGATGCGCGCAGCCGCCAGCCGCGGCCGCTCGGCAGGCGCATGAGCACCGCCTGGCCGCTCTGGGCCAGCGTGGCCTTCACCGCCGGGTGCAGATGGAAGCGCACGATGAAGCGACGGTCCGGCACGGTGACGGGCCGCCCGTCGGGCCCGGTGAAGGTGTCCTCGCCGCGCAGGTCGCCGCCGTCGGCCGACAGCCAGAGGCGGCGGCGGTGGATCATCCCGTAGAGCGAACGATACCCGTCGTGACACATGTCGAGCCATTGAGCGCCGTCGTTCTCGGCACGGTCGATCAGGACGTTGCCCGCCCGGTATTCGAGGGATCCGTGATCGGTGATCTCCGTCGAGTTGGTGTCGTCGACGACGGCGGTCGAATGGGCCGCGGTGAAGCGCATGAAACGCCGCCAATCGCGCGGGGCGCCGGGATGGGTGCCGCAATTGACGATCAGCCGCTCGTGCGCGGCGCTCATCTCGAAGCTGAGCGTGCCGGCGTGCGCGATGCCGTCCATGCCGCGCCCCGGCGGACTGCCGGAATCGACGATCACCAGCGAGGTGCCGGCGGTCAGCCGCTGAAAGCCGCTGATCAGCGCCGACACCGGCGCGCTCTCTCCCGAACCCGACCGCGCCAGAACCAGGTCGACGATCGTGCGGTCGGCTTCCCATGAGCCGTTGAACAATGCCAGTCCGCCATCGCCGTGACGGAAGAAGCGCAGCATCGGCGCCATGCGCTCGATCGCCGCGACCAGCTCCGCGGGCACGGGGCGTTCGGCGGAGACCAGGGCGGACTGCACGTCGACCAGATGGCGCAGCACGGCCAGCTGCAGGTGCGGCGCCCGCTCGGAAACGATGCCGTCGTGCAGCACATAGCGCTTCACGAAGCGGCCCAGCCTGGCCAGCGATTGATCCAGGCTTCTCTCGAAGCGCCTGCCGTCGCGCAGGAAGGCGAGGTCGGCGTAGATGATCGCCTTCAGCGCCGCCACGGCCTCATGGCCCACCAGCCCGGTGCGCAGGGCACGCCTGAGATGCTGCCGCTGACGCGCCAGCGAGAAGACGAAGCGTGCCGGGAAGCCCGGATCGGCCGCCGACGCCAGCCAGTCGTAGTGGCGGATCCAGGATACGATGCGTTCGGCCAGCACGTCGCGCCGCCAGCTCGTCGCTGACCAGCGCCATTCGCGGTTGCTCCAGTCGTCGACCAGCCGCACCGCCAACGTGGCGCCTGCCGGATCTCCACAGTCGCGCAGGTCGCGCAGCCAGGAGAAGCCGTTCAGCGCATCGAGCCAGTGCCGCGCCGCGGAGGCCCGCCGCCAGGGCGGATCCTGCGAATCGGGCGCCACCGCGCCAGCGCTGCCACGTGCCAGCAGTTCGCCCATGATCAGGCGCTGGCCGATCGCGGGATCGCCCGGCCATGAATCGGGAGCAACCGCGAAAAAGGAACGCGGCGAACCGTAGCCCAGGGTGAGGGAGTAGAGGCCCGACTCGAGCAGCCAGTGGGCGGGCCCGTGACCCGGGCGCCGGGTGGCGGCCCTGGCCGGGCGGGGCTCCGTCGCCGCGCGGCGAGCCGCCGCCATGGGCTCGCCCGGACGTCGTGCGTCTGAGGCAACCAGCGTCATCTGCTTCTGTTCGTTGGCCCGCGGTTCTTTCCGCTTCCGCCGGGCAGTTGAGGGGTCGTGCATTCTAGCGGAGCGGGACCGACATGGCGATGCCCCCGTGCGCGCCTGCAGGACGGCCGGCGGGGGCCTTGAATGGATGCCGTGGCATCCCAGATTCATGACAAGGGAAATGGCCTGTCAGTGGCTTTCCCGAACCCTCGCTCCTCGGAGGAGAGTTGATGAGTCGTGTATCGATGTTCAATTCGCCGCTCCTGCTGGGCTTCGACCAGCTCGAGCGTACGCTCGACCGCCTTGCCAAGAGCGCGGAGGGCTATCCGCCCTACAATATCGAGCGTATCGGCGACAACGGGCTGCGCATCACCTTGGCGGTTGCCGGCTTCACGGCGGACGACCTGGCGATCGAGCTGGTGGAGAACCAGCTCAGCGTGCGCGGCAAGCAGGTCGACGACGTCGACCGGGTCTATCTCCACCGGGGCATTGCATCCCGCCAGTTCCAGCGATCGTTCATGCTGGCGGAGGGAATCGAGGTGACGGGCGCACGGCTGGACAACGGCCTGCTCTCGATCGATCTCGCCCGGCCCGTTCAGGAACCGCGCATGCGCCGGATCCAGATCGACGCCGGGAAGCCCGAGGAGAACGTCGGCAACACGATCGATATCGCGGCGCGCCGCAGCGGCTCCCGCTGACGCGGCCACGGAGGTAGCCATGGAAAACCAACAGACTTTCACCCCCCTCGCCGAAGAGGTGTTCCTGAACCTCGGCGCGCAGCAGATCGCCTATGTGAAGCCCGTCAACCTGCCCGACGGCGCGCATGCGATCGGCATCTTCTCGGCGGACGGCAAGCCGATGGCCGCCGCCGCCTCGATCGAGCTCGCCCAGGCGCTGATCCGCCAGCACGATCTCGAGCCGGCGCTGGTGCACTGATCCGAAAGGCCTACGCGGCGCTCTGCGCCTGGACGGTATCGACCAGCAGGGCGTAGAGCGCTTCGGCGCCCTCGGTGGCGCGCAGCTTCTCCAGCAGCCCGCGATCGCGCAGCAGGCGCGACACGCGCGCCAGCGCCTTGAGATGATCGGCGCCGGCGCCTTCAGGCGCCACGAGCAGGAAGACGACATCGACCGGCCGTTCGTCGATGGCGTCGAAATCGACGGGCTGGGCCAGGCGCGCGAACAGGCCGCGCGGCTGCGAGACCGTCGCCAAACGGGCGTGCGGGATGGCGATGCCGCCACCGATGCCCGTCGAGCCGAGACGTTCGCGTTCGAGGAGACGATCGAACAGCCGCCGCTCGTCCACGCCGTAGAGGGCCGCTGCGCGGCTCGCGAGCTCTGCCAGGACGGCCTTCTTGCCGGTCGCCTTCACGCTCGCCAGAACGGCCTCGGGACCGGGCAGCAGATCGGCAATTTCCACAGTTTCACCAATGGGTTAGCAGATGCGGGACCGACCGGCCGCCCGGCGCGACGGCGCCCCTATAGGCGCCTCGTCCGAGCGGGTCAAGCCGCACCTTCCCAAGCGGCGCGCCCCGTCAGTCGGCGTGACCGCCCAGAACCTGCGAGGCGATCACGGCGCCGGGCAGCGACGGCGGCAGGCTGCGCCCGCCCAGGCCGAGCCGGCCCAGCCGGCGGCGCTCCGCCGACGAGGGGATGCGCATCGCCTCGCGATACTTCGCGACGGTGCGGCGCGCGATCTCGATGCCTTCGCCGCGCAGCAGGTCGACGATGCGGTCGTCCGACAGCGGCGCGCTGGCGCTCTCGCCGCCGACCAGATGGCGGATGCGCGACCGCACCGATTCCGACGACACGACGGCGCCGGGGGTGCGCGCCGGCAGGGCCGAGGTGAAGAAGTACTTCAACTCGAAGATGCCGCGCGGCGTGGCGATGTACTTGTTGGAGGTGACGCGGCTCACCGTGCTCTCGTGCAGCTCGGTGGCGATGGCGATGTCGCGCAGCACCAGCGGCTTCAGCGCGCTCACGCCGTGATGGAAGAAGCCGTCCTGCTGGCGCACGATCTCGCGCGCGACCTTGAGGATCGTGGTGGCGCGCTGCTCGAGGGTCTTGACCAGCCAGTTGGCCGACTGGAAGCGCTCGGCCACGAAGTCGCGGTCGGTCTTCACGCGCGCGCCCTTCATCAGGGTCGCATGGTAGTTGCGATCGACCAGCACCTTGGGCAGGGCGTCGGTGTTGAGCTCGATGTGCCAGCCTTCCTCGCCCGTGTCCGGATCCTTGGCGGGCCGCAGGAAGAGATCCGGCACCACCGGCTGCACGGGCTCGAAATCGAAGGCCTGGCCCGGCCGCGGATCGAGCGCGCGCAGCTCGCCCAGCATCTCGCGCAGATCCTCGTCGTCGACGCCGCAGCGGCGGCGCAGCTGAGCGAACTCGCCGCTCGCCACCAGGTCGAGATGGTCGAGCATCGTCTTCATCGCGGGATCGAGGCGATTGCGCTCGGCGAGCTGCGCGCCCAGGCACTCCGCCACGCTGCGGGCGAACAGGCCGGCCGGCTCGATCTGGCGCAGCCGTGCCCATACGGCCTCGACCTGTGGCAGCGGCACGCCCAGCGCCGCGGCGACGGCATCCGCCTCCAGCCGGCAGTAGCCCGCCTCGTCGAGTCCCTCGGCGAGCTTCAGCGCGATGCGGCGCGCCTCGCCGTCCTCGAAGCTCAGCTCGATGTATTCGAGCACGTGCAGGGCCAGCGACCGCGGGCGCTCGGCCGCGAAATCCAGGGCCGTCGGGCCGTCCTCGCGCTGGCCGGCGCGGCTGCTCGGGCCGTCGCCGCCGCGGTCGGCGAACTCCCGCGTCCAGCGCTCGTCGGCCTCCGCGAGCGCCGGCGCTGCCGCGGCGAGGGCGTCGGCCGTGTCGGCGGGCGCATCCTGGACCGGCGCCTCCTGCTCGGAAATCGGGCTGTCCTCGCCCGATCCCTCGGCCAGCAGCGGGTTCTTCTCGAGTTCCTGCTGGATGAAGGCGGCGAGCTCGAGATGCGAGAACTGCAGCAGCTTGATGGCTTGCTGCAGCTGCGGCGTCATTGCCAGGGTCTGGCGCGAAGCCAGGATCAGACTCGGACCGATACGCATGTACCCCCACCCTGAAGGTCGGTTGGACCTCCCCGTGCAAGAGCTCAAGCAAAAAGCATGCCAATCCGGCTGGCAAGCCCCGAATCAGTGCTCGAAGATGTCGATCTCGGGCCAGCCGGCCAGGTCCAGCCGGGCGCGGGAGGGCAGGAAGCCGAAGGCGGCCTGCGCCAGCTCGGTCCGGCCCTCGCGTTCGAGGAGGGCGTCCAGCCTTGCCTTCAGCGCATGCAGGTGCAGCACGTCGGACGCGGCATAGGCCAGCTGCTCGTCCGACAGCTTGTCGGCGCCCCAGTCCGACGTCTGCTGCTGCTTGGAGAGATCGACGCCCAGCAGCTCCTTGCACAGGTCCTTCAGCCCCCAGCGGTCGGTGAAGGTGCGGACGAGCTTGGCGGCGATCTTGGTGCAGTAGACCGGCTCGCAGCGGATGCCGAGCGCATTCTCGAGGGCGGCGATGTCGAAGCGGCCGAAATGGAAGATCTTGAGCACCGCCGGGTCGGCCAGCAGGGCCGACAGGCGGGGTGCGTCAATGCGCCCGCGCGGGATCTGGACCAGGTGCGCGTCGCCGTCGCCGGCCGAGAGCTGCACCAGGCAGAGGCGGTCGCGGTGCGGATTGAGGCCCATGGTCTCGGTGTCGACGGCGACCGCGGAGCCGAAGGACAGGCCGGCGGGGAGATCGCCGCGGTGGAGATGGATCGCCATTATCGGGAGCCTCGCGTGACCGGCATGGTGCCCAGGAGAAGACTCGAACTTCCACGCCTCTCGGCGCTAGTACCTGAAACTAGTGCGTCTACCAATTCCGCCACCTGGGCACGGCATGCGGGTCACTGCGGGCGAGTGAGTTAGGGCCGGGCGCGCCCGATGTCAACGGCGGCCCGCAACAACCGCGCGAAGTCTTGCGCGGCGCGGGCAATGGGCTATAGGCAGCGGCAAGGATGTGAGGCCCATGGATATCAGGCAGGTCACGGTTTTCGGCGGCAGCGGCTTCGTGGGCCGCGCCATCGTGCAGGCGCTGGCCCAGGAGGGCCTGCTGGTGCGGGTCGCCTGCCGGCGCATCGCGCTGGCCGAGCGCATCAAGACCGCGGGCGACGTCGGACAGATCACCCTGATGCGCACCAACCTGCGCATGCCCGACTCGGTGGCCATCGCCGTCGAAGGCAGCCAGGCGGTCGTCAACGCCGCCGGCATCCCCTTCCAGCGCGGCCGCCAGGGCTTCCGCGCGGTCCATGTCGAGGGCTCGCGCAACGTGGCCCGCGCCGCGACGGCCGCCGGCGTGCAGCGGCTGGTCCAGATCTCGGGCATCGGCAGCGACAGCCGCGATTCCACCGATCCCTTCATCCGCTCCAAGGTCGATTCCGAGGATGCCGTCGTCGAGGCCTTCCCGACCGCGACCTTCCTGCGGCCGAGCGTCGTCTTCGGCCCCGACGACGCGATGTTCAACCGCCTCGCGGCCATGGCCGCCAAGGCCCCCGTCATGCCGGTGGTCGGCGACGGCAGCGCGCGGGTGCAGCCGGTCTATGTCGGCGACGTCGCCGCCGCCGCAGCGGCCGTGCTGAAGCGCCCGGAAACCGCCCGCACGGTGTTCGAGCTGGGCGGCCCGCGCGTCTACACCTATCGCGAGCTGACCGCCCTCACCCTGAAGCAGATCGGTCGCGACAAGCCGATCGTCGGTGTTCCGGCCGGCCTGATGAAGCTCGCCGCCTTCTTCGCCGAGCTCCCCGGCATCGTCGGCCTGACGCCGGCGATCACCCGCGGCCAGGTCGAGCTGATGCGCCACGACAGCGTCGTCGGCGCCAGCGCCAACACGCTGGCCAGCCTGGGCATCACGCCCACGGCGGCGGAAGCCATCCTGCCGACCTACCTCGACCGCTATCGCGTCGGCGGCCGCTACAACAAGCACGCCCCGGCCTAGCACCTCGCCCTCCCGGCCGGCGATGCCGCTTCTGTGCCCGCACCATATAGTCCTATATCGGTACAATATGGCATTTTCTTGGAGTCGTAACCATTCCATGCCAATCTCCTCCAACCGCAGCGTTCGGAAAATAGGTCAACCATATTGACTTTTCGTTGCGGGACTGCTGTAAGGCGATGCGAGACGCACCAAGAGCGCCTGCGGCGCGCTTCTTGCGTAATAAAATTTCACGGACCGCCAACTGGGATTAGCCCCGTGACCGAGAGAATGCTGAAGTTCGTCGCCACGCCCCAGGCCATGCCGGACAAGCGCCCGCCGGCCGAGCGGCGGCGCGACTTCGACGAGATCTACGCCGGCTACGCCCGCGGGAAGGCCGCCGAGCAGGCGGCACGCTGCTCGCAGTGCGGCGTGCCGTTCTGTCAGATCCACTGCCCGCTGCACAACAACATCCCCGACTGGCTGAAGCTCACCGCCGAGGGCCGGCTCGAGGAGGCCTACGAGCTGTCGTCGGCGACCAACAATTTCCCGGAAATCTGCGGCCGCATCTGCCCGCAGGACCGGCTGTGCGAGGGCAACTGCGTCATCGAGAAGGGCTTCGAGTCGGTGACGATCGGCTCGGTCGAGCGCTTCATCACCGACACGGCCTGGAACGAGGGCTGGGTGCGGCCCATCGCGCCGCGGCGCGAGCGGCCCGAGAGCGTGGGCATCGTCGGCGCCGGCCCGGCGGGGCTGGCCGCCGCCGAGCAGCTGCGCCGCAAGGGCTACCAGGTCACGGTCTACGACCGCTACGACCGCGTCGGCGGGCTGCTGATCTACGGCATCCCCAACTTCAAGCTGGAGAAGGAGATCGTGCAGCGCCGCGAGACGCTGCTGCGCGACTCCAGGGTCCGGTTCGAGCTCAACTGCGAGGTCGGCCGCGACGTGTCGCTGGCGACCCTGCGCGACCGCCACGCCGCCGTGCTGATCGCGACCGGAGTCTACAAGGCGCGCGACATCGCCGCGCCCGGCGTCGGCCTGCCCGGCATCGTGCCGGCGCTCGACTATCTCACCGCCTCCAACCGGCACGGGCTGGGCGACGCGGTCGAGGCGTTCGAATCGGGCGCGCTGGACGCCAGGGGCAAGAACGTGGTGGTGATCGGCGGCGGCGACACGGCGATGGACTGCGTGCGCACGGCGGTGCGCCAGGGCGCGACGTCGGTGAAGTGCCTCTATCGCCGCGACCGCGCCAACATGCCGGGCTCCCAGCGCGAGGTGAAGCACGCCGAGGAGGAAGGCGTCGAGTTCGTGTGGCTGTCCGCACCGGCCGCCTTCCTCGGCAAGGACCGCGTGAGCCACGTGCGCTCGGTGCGCATCCATCTCGGCATGCCCGACGCCACCGGCCGCCAGACACCGCAGGAGATCCCCAACAGCCACGTCAACGTGCCGGCCGACCTCGTGCTGATGGCGCTGGGCTTCGATCCCGAGGACCTGCCGGCAGCAATGGCGGCGCCGGATCTCGGCGTCACCGGCTGGGGCACGCTGAAGATCGACTGGAACAGCATGATGACCAGTCTCGACGGCGTGTTCGCCGCCGGCGACATCGTGCGCGGCGCCTCGCTGGTCGTCTGGGCGGTGCGCGACGGCCGCGACGCCGCCGAGCGCATCCATGGCTGGCTGGCCGCGCGGACGGAGGCCACACGGGCGCAGGCCGCGACGGCCGTTGCGGCGGAGTGACGGACGATGATGACGCTCCACGACTTCATGGGCTCGGGCAACGGCTACAAGGTTCGGCTGGTGCTGGCGCATCTTGGCCTGCCCTACCGGCTGGTCGAGCACGACATCCTGAAGGGCGAGACGCGCACGCCGGCGTTCCTGGAGATGAACGCCAACGGGCGCATCCCGACGCTGCAGCTCGAGGACGGCACCGTCCTCGCCGAGTCCGACGCCATCATCTGGTACCTGGCCGAAGGCACGGCCCTGGCCCCGGCCGACCGCCTGGCGCGCGCCCGGACGCTGCAGTGGATGTTCTTCGAGCAGTACAGCCACGAGCCCTACATCGCCGTGGCGCGCTTCTGGCGGCACTACCTGCCCAAGCTCACGCCGCTGCAGGAGGCCGAGCTGCCCGAGCGCATGGCCAAGGGCTATGCCGCGCTGGGCGTCATGGAGAAGCACCTGGCGCACAACCGCTTCTTCGTCGACGGCCGCTTCGGCCTCGCCGACATCGCGCTCTACGCCTACACCCACGTCGCGGGCGAAGGCGGCTTCAATCTCGACGCCTTCCCGCACGTCAACGCCTGGCTGGCGCGGGTCGCCGGCCAGCCGGGCCACGTCACGATCGATTTCAGGCACTGAGGGCACAGGAAACGGGGGAGAGACAGCCATGCCGATGATCAACGTGCAGATGTTCGAAGGCCGCACCCTCGAGCAGCGCCGAAAACTGGCACAGGAGCTGACCGACGCGACCTGCCGCGCGCTGGGCTGCACGCCCGACGCGGTGCAGATCATCCTGACCGACGTGAAGAAAGAGAACTGGGCCGAGGCCGGGAAGCTCTTTTCGGATTGATCAACAACGCCGTCATCCCGAGCGGAGCGCAGCGCAGTCGAGGGACCCTTCATGAAAGGTCCCTCCGCTCCGCGCCTGCGGCGCTTCGGTCGGGATGACGGCAAAAGGAACTACGCCATGTCCGCACGTGAATTCGACGCCGAGGAATTCGTCCGCGACTACCGGCGCGGCACCGCGACGCTCACCGCCGCCTACGGCTACAACCCGGCGCAGGAGATGGATTCCTGCGGCGTCGGCCTGGTCGTGGCGCTGGACGGCAAGCGACGGCGCGACGTCGTCGCGGCCGGCATCGACGCGCTGAAGGCGGTGTGGCATCGCGGCGCCGTCGACGCGGACGGCAAGACCGGCGACGGCGCGGGCATCCACATCGAGATCCCGCAGGACTTCTTCAGGGAGCATGTGCGCGATGCCAGCGGCGAGACGCCCGAGGTCGGCCGCATCGCCGTCGGCATGGTCTTCCTGCCGCGCACCGACCTCGCCGCGCAGGAGCGCTGCCGCACCATCGTCGAGACCGAGATCCTGCGCTTCGGCCACACGATCCTGGGCTGGCGCCAGGTGCCGGTCGACATCTCGGTGATCGGCGAGAAGGCCAACGCCACGCGGCCGGAGATCGAGCAGATCCTGATCGGCCGCGGCGACCCCGCGCTCGACAACCGCGAGTTCGAGAAGCAGCTCTACATCCTGCGCCGGCGCATGGAGAAGGCGGCGATCGCCGACAATATCGGCGAGTTCTACGTGTGCTCGCTGTCCTGCCGGTCGATCGTCTACAAGGGCATGTTCCTCGCCGAGCACCTGTCGGCCTTCTACCCCGACCTGCTCGACGAGCGCTTCGTGTCGCGCTTCGCGATCTTCCACCAGCGCTACTCGACCAACACCTTCCCGCAATGGAAGCTGGCGCAGCCGTTCCGCGTGCTGGCGCACAACGGCGAGATCAACACCATCCTGGGGAACGTGAACTGGATGAAGAGCCACGAGGCGCGGCTGGCCCATGACGGGTTCGGCCGGGCCATCGAGGACCTGAAGCCGATCATCCAGCCCGACGCCTCCGATTCGTCGGCGCTCGACAACGTCTTCGAGCTGCTGGTGCGCGGCCATCGCAACCTGCCGATGGTCAAGCTGATGATGATCCCCGAGGCCTCGTCCTCGAACCGCACCGTGCCGGCCAAGCACCGCGCCCTGTACAACTACGTCAACGGCGTCATGGAGCCGTGGGACGGGCCGGCCGCGATCGCGGCGGTCGCCGGCAAGTGGGCGCTGGTCGGGCTCGACCGCAACGGCCTGCGGCCGATGCGCTACGTGCGCACCGCCGACGCGCTGCTGATCGCCGGCTCCGAGGCCGGCATGGTGCCGCAGGAGGAGAGCCGGATCGTCGAGAAGGGCCGGCTCGGCCCGGGCGAGATGCTGGCCGTCGACATGGACCAGGCCCAGCTCTACAAGGACCGCGAGCTGAAGGACATGCTCGCCGACACGCACGACTACGGCGGCTGGACGGAGCGCACCGTCGAGCTCGATTCGCTGATCAAGCAGGACACGCCGGCCGGCGAGCACTTCCCGGCCGACGAGCTGCGCCGCCGCCAGTTCGCCGTCGGCTGGTCGATCGAGGATCTCGAGATGATCCTCCATCCCATGGTCGAGGACGGGAAGGAGGCCGTGGGCTCGATGGGCGACGACGGGCCGCTGGCCGTGCTGTCGGATACCTATCGCGGCATGCACCACTACTTCCGCCAGAACTTCAGCCAGGTGACGAACCCGCCGATCGACAGCCTGCGCGAGCGCAACGTGATGACGATCCGCACGCGGCTGGGGAACCTCGGCAACATCCTCGACGAGAGCCCCGAGCAGAGCGAGATGCTCTCGCTGCAGTCGCCGATCGTGCTCAACGCTGAGTTCGAGGCGATGCGCAAGTACATGGGCGACACCGCCGCGCGCATCGACTGCACCTTCGACCCGCATCACGGCGACCGCAAGGGCGGGCTCGACGCCATGCGCCAGGCCTTCGAGCGGATCTGCCGCGAGGCCGAGGAGGCGGTACGCCGCGGCTGCCTGCACGTCGTGCTGACCGACGCCAATGTCGGCCCCGACCGCGCCGCCCTGCCGATGATCCTGGCCGCCGGCGCGGTGCATTCGCACCTGGTGCGCCAGTCGCTGCGCACCTTCACCTCGCTCAACGTGCGTTCGGGCGAGTGCCTGGACGTGCACTATGCCGCCGTCATCATCGGCGTCGGCGCCACCACGGTGAACCCCTACCTCGCCGAGGAGACGATCGCGGCGCGCCACAAGCGCGGCCTGTTCGGCAGGCTGTCGCTGGCCCAGTGCCTGGCCAACTACAAGAAGGCGATCGACGAGGGCCTGCTCAAGGTCATGTCGAAGATGGGCATCTCGGTGCTGTCGTCGTACCGCGGCGGCTGCAACTTCGAGGCGGTCGGCCTGTCGCGCTCGCTGGTGCAGGAATTCTTCCCCGGCATGCCCTCGCGCATCTCGGGCATCGGCCTGCGCGGCATCCAGGAGAAGATCGCCGAGCAGCACCGGCGCGCCTTCGACGAGGACGTGATCGCGCTGCCGATCGGCGGCTTCTACAAGGCGCGCCACGGCGGCGACCGGCACAACTTCGAGGGCAACCTCATCCACATGCTGCAGGACGCGGTGAACACCGAGTCCTACGAGAAGTTCCGCAAGTACAGCGAGCAGGTGCGGCGGCTGCCGCCGATCAACCTGCGCGACCTGCTGGACTTCAAGACCGACCGGGCGCCGATCCCGATCGACGAGGTGGAATCCATCACCGAGCTGCGCAAGCGGCTGGTCGCCCCCGGCATCTCGCTGGGCGCGCTGGGACCGGAGGCGCACGAGACGCTGTCGATCGCCATGAACCGCATCGGCGCCAAGTCGGACTCCGGCGAGGGTGGCGAGGACCCGGCGCGCTACCGGCCGCGTTCGAACGGCGACAACGCCTCGTCGGCCATCAAGCAGGTGGCATCGGGCCGCTTCGGCGTCACGGCCGAGTACCTGAACAACTGCCGCGAGCTCGAGATCAAGGTCGCGCAGGGCGCCAAGCCCGGCGAGGGCGGCCAGCTGCCCGGCCTGAAGGTCACCGAGATGATCGCGCGGCTGCGCCATTCCACGCCCGGCGTGACGCTGATCAGCCCGCCGCCGCACCACGACATCTACTCGATCGAGGACCTGGCGCAGCTGATCTACGACCTGAAGCAGATCAATCCCGAGGCGCGGGTCACGGTGAAGCTGGTGGCGCGCTCGGGCATCGGCACGATCGCGGCGGGCGTCGCCAAGGCCAAGGCCGACGTCATCCTGGTGTCGGGCCACAGCGGCGGCACGGGCGCCTCGCCGCAGACCAGCATCAAGTATGCCGGCATCCCCTGGGAGATGGGCCTGTCGGAGACGCACCAGGTGCTGACGCTGAACCGCCTGCGCGACAAGGTGCTGCTGCGCACCGACGGCGGCATCAAGACCGGCCGCGACGTGGTGATCGCCGCCATGCTGGGCGCCGAGGAGTACGGCATCGGCACGGCCTCGCTGATCGCCATGGGCTGCATCATGGTGCGCCAGTGCCACTCCAACACCTGCCCGGTCGGCGTGTGCACGCAGGACCCGGCGCTGCGCGCCAAGTTCGAGGGCACGCCGGAGAAGGTCGTCAACCTGTTCAGCTTCGTGGCCGAGGAGGTGCGCGAGATCCTGGCCCAGCTCGGCTACCGCTCGCTGCTCGAGGTGGTCGGCCGCTCCGACCTGCTGAAGCAGGTGAGCCGCGGCGCGCGCTATCTCGACGACCTCGACCTCAACGCGCTGCTGACGCGCGCCGACGGCGGCCGCGGGGCCGTGCACTGCATGGTCGAGGGCCGCAACGAGGTGCCCGACACGCTCGACGCGCAGATGATCCGCGACGCCCAGCCGCTGTTCACGCACCGCGAGAAGATGCAGCTGCAGTACAGCGTGCGGAACACGCACCGCGCCGTGGGCACGCGGCTCGCCGCCATGATCACGCGCAAGTACGGCATGGACGGGCTGCAGCCGGACACCGTGACCGTGCGGCTGCGCGGCACGGCCGGCCAGTCGCTGGGCGCCTTCGCCGTGCGCGGCATGAAGCTCGAAGTGTTCGGCGACGCCAACGACTATGTCGGCAAGGGGCTGAGCGGCGGCACGATCGTGGTCAAGCCGACGGTCTCCAGCCCGCTGGTGCCGCAGGATAACGCCATCATCGGCAACACGGTCCTGTACGGCGCCACGGCCGGCAAGCTGTTCGCCTGCGGCCGCGGCGGCGAACGCTTCGCCGTGCGCAACTCGGGCGCCGATGCGGTGGTCGAGGGCGTGGGCAGCAACGGCTGCGAGTACATGACCGGCGGCACGGCGGTGATCCTGGGGCCGCTGGGCGTCAATTTCGGCGCCGGCATGACGGGCGGCATGGCCTTCGTCTACGACCCCGAGGACGTCTTCGCGCTCAAGGTCAATCCCGAGACGGTGGCCTGGCAGCGCATCGACCATCCCCATTGGGAGGGCGTGCTGAAGGCGCTGGTCGAGGAGCATGTCGCGGAGACCAGGTCGCCGCTGGGCGCGCGCCTGCTGAACGACTGGGACCGCGAGGTCGAGCGCTTCTGGCAGGTCGTGCCCAAGGAGATGGTGGCGCGCCTGCCCTTCCCCCTGAACCAGGGACCGCTGCCGCGCGACGCGGCGCAGCTTGCGTAGCTTCCTCCCCAGCAAGGCTGGGGAGGTGTCCGTGAAGCGGACGGAGGGGTCATGGGCAGAGCAGGCGCCTGCGGTCCCCTGATCATGAGTTCGACGATGGCGGACGTATCGACTGCGATGTCGGTCATCGGGGCAGGCCGTCGGGTCCGTAGAGGTCCCGATGGTCGGCCCGCCGTGCACGCTCCTCGGGCGTACCCTCGAGCATGCCGCGCCGCTCGAGATCGGCCCACATCCGGTCGATGGCCTCGCCGCGGCGCTTGCCCAGAGCGGCTGCATCCTGTTCATGGAGCAGACGCTCGCAGGCGACGGCCACCGCTTCCGTGATGGTCGTGCCAAGCTGCCTGGCAAGCTTCCGAGCGGCCTTCTCGGCCCGGGAATTGGCGATCGTGATCATCTATACGGATATATGTTTCGGCCTGGGGGCCGATCAAGGCGGGGTGAGGTGAGCGATGGAAGGCGGCATGAAGGATTGGGGCAGGATGAGCCGCGCCGAGCGGGATGCGGCGTACAACAACAGCGACGCGGTCCCGAACAGCCCGGAGCTCAACGCGGCGCGCATCGCGGCGTCGGATGCCTTCCGCAAGGCCCATCCCAACCATCTCGACCTGCGCTACGGGCCGCGCGAGCGCAACGTGTGCGACCTCTTCCCGGCCGCCAGCCCGGACGCGCCCTGCCTGGTCTTCATCCATGGCGGCTACTGGCAGCGCAACAGCCGCGACCAGTTCGCCAGCCTGATCGCCGGCGTCCATGCCCATGGCTGGGCGGCCGCCCTGCCCGGCTACACGCTGGCGCCCGACGCCTCGCTGACGGAGATCGTGGCCGAGATCAACGCGGCGCTCGACTGGCTGGCCGCCAACGGCGCGGCGCACGGCATCCGCGGCAAGGTCGTGCTGTCGGGCTGGTCGGCCGGCGGGCACCTGACGGCCATGTGCCTCGGCCATCCGCGCGTCAGCGCCGGCCTCGCGGTGTCCGGCATCTTCGAGATGGGACCGATCCGCGACACCTACCTGAACGAGAAGCTGCAGCTCACCGACGCGGAGATCGTGGCCCTGTCGCCGCTGCGCCTGCCGATGGTGCCCAAGCCGCTGGCCATCACCTACGGCACGGCCGAGCTGCCGCCGCTGGTCGGCGACAGCCGCGCCCTGTACGCGAAGCGCGCCGCACAGCACCTGCCCGGCGTGCTGATCCCCGTGGCCGGCGCCGACCATTTCACCATTACGCACGAGCTGCGGGACAGTGACGGCCAGCTGACGCGGCAGCTCCTGCTGCTGGCCTAGGCGGCAGTTGCCCCCGACCCCTGCGCCGCCGTATGACGGCAAGGCACCAAGGATGGCGAGGCGATGGCGAACAAGGTCTACCAGGATGCGAAGTCGGCGCTCGAGGGCGTGCTGCGCGACGACATGATGGTGATGTGCGGCGGCTTCGGGCTGGTCGGCATCCCCGACAAGCTGATCCGCGCGGTGCGCGATTCGGGCGTGAAGGGCCTGACCTGCGTCTCCAACAACGCCGGCATCGACGGCGAGGGGCTGGGGCTGCTGCTCGAGACCGGGCAGGTGAAGAAGATGATCTCGTCCTATGTCGGCGAGAACAAGACCTTCGCCAAGCTCTACCTCGAGGGCAAGCTCGAGATCGAGTTCAACCCGCAGGGCACGCTGGCCGAGCGCTGCCGCGCCGGCGGCGCCGGCATCCCGGCCTTCTACACCAAGACCGGGGTGGGCACCGAGGTCGCCAAGGGCAAGGAGACCAAGGTGTTCGACGGCCAGGAATACGTCATGGAGCGCGGCCTGTTCGGCGACCTCGCGCTGATCAAGGCGTGGCGGGGCGACGCCGCGGGCAACCTCGTCTACCGCAAGGCGGCGCGGAACTTCAATCCGATGATGGCGACCGCGGCCCGCATCTGCGTCGCGGAGGTCGAGGAGCTGGTGCCGGTGGGCACCCTCGATCCCGACCACATCCACACGCCCGGCATCTTCGTGAATCGCATCTTGTGCGGTGCGCCCTACGACAAGAAGATCGAGCAGCGCACCACCCGCAAGGCTTGAGGAGAAGCGACCATGGCCTGGACCCGCGAGCAGATGGCGGCACGCGCCGCCAAGGAGCTGGAAGACGGCTTCTACGTCAATCTCGGCATCGGCATCCCGACGCTGGTCTCCAACTACATCCCGGAGGGCGTCGACATCACGCTGCAGAGCGAGAACGGCATGCTGGGCGTCGGCCCCTTCCCGCTCGACAACGAGGTCGATCCCGACATCATCAATGCCGGCAAGCAGACGGTGACCGAGGTCAAGGGCACGTCCTACTTCTCGTCGGCCGACAGCTTCGCGATGGTGCGCGGCGGCCACATCGACCTGTCGATCCTGGGCGCGATGGAAGTGGCCGAGAACGGCGACCTCGCCAACTGGATGATCCCGGGCAAGATGGTGAAGGGCATGGGCGGCGCGATGGATCTCGTGGCCGGCGTGCGCAAGGTGATCGTGACCATGGAGCATGTCTCCAAGGACGGCGCCTCGAAGCTGCTGCAGGAATGCACCCTGCCGCTGACCGGCCGGCGCGTGGTCGACATGGTGATCTCCGAGCTGGGCGTCTTCAGCATCGACAAGCACGGCGACGGCGGCGTGACCCTGGTCGAGCTGGCCGACGGCGTCACGGTCGAGGAGGTCAAGGCCAAGACCAAGGCCAAGCTCGCGATCGGCGCGGGCGTGAAGGAGACGGCGTAGGCCGGGCGGCCCTGCCCGCCTTTCCACCGCCTCGCCGGAGGGCGCCGGTCCAGGGAGCCCGCCGGCGGGGGTTTCCGCAATTATCGCAATTTCCGCTACGGGGTTTTCGGCGAGCCAAGCCACCGACCGCCGACTTTTTGCGCTCCGTAGGGAGGCCCAGAAAATCGGGCTTTTCGCCGGCGGCGAAAACGTTGGACACCGGCGCGTATAAGGTTTCGGGGCGGCGCGCGGGGGCCGTGGCGACACGCGGCCGCTACCCGGTGCGCGCCGGGATGCAGCGGCTGCCTGCATTGCTTGCATTGCCTGCACCGTCTCGACGTCAGCCGTCACCGCGCCGATCCTCCTGAAGAGCGTCGGCAGGCATACGCCACAACTTCCGGTGACGAAGTCAAGCATGGCGAACGACACGACGCTGGCGGACGATGTCATGGTCTCACTCCATCGAAGGTCGTGGAGACACGCCACAACATTGCGCATCGGAGTCAAGCGCGGCGAATGTCCTCCGTCACCGGCGCGGCCGACATAGTGCTAGCGATCCTCGGAATCCAGAGGATGAGCCTTGCGACCGCCTCGCGCGACGTGGGTTGCGTCCCGGTCCGACTCCGCCAGACGTCCCGCCAGCTCGACGCAGCGGTCGACAAGCTCACGAGCGCCCTGGTGCAGCTCGACGCTGTTTCGGACCTCGGCGACGTGATTCTCCATGTCCTCCGCCGACCAGCCGCGACTATGGGCGATGAAGGGAAACGGCGGAAAGGAGAAGCCGAGCTCTCCGAAGAACATCATCATCTGGCCGACGACCGACTGAACATTGTCCTGCCCGCCGATCACGATGAAGCCGGCGACCTTGTTGCGGATGAGCACACGATCGTGGATCGTGATCTGGTTCTGCACGCAATTCAGCCGCTCCGTCATCTTGACGTAAAGCGAGCTGGGGCCGCCCCAGCGGATGGGCGTGGCGATCAAGACGATGTCGGCCCAGAACACCAGCGCTTCATAGACCGCGTCGAGCTGATCGGTGGCGTCCATCTGCGTGATCGTACAAGGCCACGTGCAGGCATGGGCGCTCTTGGAGTAGTAGCCTTCGCACGCGCGGAAGCGAAGATCGTTGAGACGGATCAAGCGCGCTTCCATTCCAGCTTCCTCGGCGTGGCCAAGCGCGGTCTGAAGCATGCCTTCGGAGGTGGAATAGCGCGGGAACTCGCGGTTCATGGCCGTCGTGGAGATTCCCGCCACCCGCAGCGGACCCGGCTCGCGCACGATGGGCCGGCTCAACGGGTGCCTGGCATGCCGTGGCTGGATCCGCGGGGTAGCCGGGGTCATGTCGATGTAGAGGTCTCCGCCCTGGATGCGCAACGCGTGGCTCGGCACCGCGGCTGCAATTCCCGGCCGTGCCTGCCCGGTCAGACGATGGAACATCCAGTTGTGCCAAGGACAGACGATATAGTCGTCCTTCAGCGACCCTTGGCCGAGAGGCCCGCCGGCATGGTTGCAGAGACCGGACACGGCGCCGAACGCGCCGTCGCGGTAGGAAAGAGCAATGTGGGCACCGCCGACTTCCAGCTGCTGAAGAGCGCATTTCTTCAGGTCTTCGATGGCCCCCAGCCGCTGCCAGTTCTCGTTGGGTTGGTCCGTCATCTCTTCTCCTTCCCCGATGCAAGCAACCGAAGCCTGCGCCCGCGCGCCAGATCGGCACAGGCAATCCCCGCCGCCTATTCGGCGGCATTGCCGGGAGGACTACCCCCGTGCCTCCTGCCAGTGGGGATAGGTGACATAGGCGGTGACCGCGCCTTGCTCGTGCGAGCGGATCGTGACCTTCTGGCCTTTGGGCATATGGACGATCTCGCCCGGCCCCGCGGTGACGCTGCCTGATTCTCCCGCAACCGACAGCCGCCCCTCGAGGACGACCATCACATCATCGACGGCCATTGTCTCTTCGAGTGTCTGGTTCGGCCCGTAGCGCCCGTACCCGATGGTGATCGGGGAGCCATGGCGCTGGTCGACCACATTGCCCGCAAACACGTCTCCGTCCTGTCCCGGAGAACGCTCCAGCACTGCGTCGGTGATGGTGAACTTGCGAACCTTCATGGGGCTTGCTCCTTCTGCCTGGGGTTGTCCTTGACCGCCCGAGCCGTGTGCTGCGATCACGTTCTCAGCGCCCGGTCCCGCACGAGGCGCTTCCGGCCGCCCAGGGAAACGTGTTCTGGCTGAATCACCACATATCGGGGAAGCTCGGTTATCGCGGCGCGGGAAGCTCGACGGTCTGGCCCACGACGTCGATCGCCACCTTGCCCCGGAGCCCGCGGGAGCTCCCGCCCTCGAGCAGTTCATGCGCGTCGCCGATCCGGGCCAGAGGAAGCACCGCGCCGACGACGGGCTTGATCAGGTCGCGTTCGACAAGGTTCGTCAGCGCGTCGAGCTTGCCCCGCTTCTGCCGGGTGAAGACGAAATGGTAGGCGGCATTCCTGCCCCAGGCCTCGATCAGGTTCTGCGGCTGTGCGATGTCGACGATGCTGACCACCCGTCCGGCATCCGAACCTGGTGAGGACGATCGCCTTCATGGTATCGGGCATGCTCTTCCCTCAACAGGTTGTCCTCGGTCAGGCCGAGTCTGGTGATTGGCGGCAGACAGCCAGGGCTGGCACGAGATCGGTGCCAGGTGTCGCGGTGCATGAAGAAGGGCAGCTCGTCGCCGCGTTGGGCGGCATCGACGACGATCCATCGAACAGGCGATGTCATCGATGCAGGCCACGATAGACGCTTTGCCGCCCGGCCGGAAGCCCAGGATCGGCGCGCCGCACAATCTTGCAACAGGATGGGTGCGCCGCATCGCCCTGAAACAGGTTGTTCCCGCGTTCCGGTGGTGCCAGAGTCCACTTCTTCCCGCCTTCGGGGCCCAGGCCAGGAGCGAACGGATCATGCGAAGCCTTGCTGCCGTGTTGCTGGGGGCGCTCGTGCTGCTGGGTTCCGCCAGCGCCCAGGCGCAGATCTACAAGGAGATCAAGGGCTGCGCCGGCTCCATGAAGGTCCTCATCACGTGCGTCGTGATCGAGCGGGGGATCGAGAAGGTGCTCGATGTCGGGCTGAGCGACCTCGTCGCCTACATCCTCGGCACCAAGAACGGCGTCGAGCCGGCCCCGACCCCGCCGTCGCCGGCCGAGGTCGAGACGGCCAAGGCCAACCTCATTCCCTGGGCGGAGTTCAAGGCCTTCCTGCTGTCCGCCCTCGGTCAGCAGCCCGCGGACGATCCCGCGCAGATGCGCGCGAAGATCGCGGACGCCTGCGCGGCCAAGTATTCGCCGGTCTGCGCCCAGTTCGGCATCTACCAGAACAACCGCTTCCAGAGCTGCACCGGGCTCGCGAAGGAAGCGTGCACGGGCGCCCTGTTCGGCTGCACCTGGACCGGCACGACCTGCCGGTCGTCGGGGGGCACGAAGGAACTGCTCAAGGAATTGCAGAAGCAGTAGAGCTCTGCACCAGAGGCAGCCAAGCCGGCGCCAGGCGCTCGCATAGGCGAACCAGCATGTCCCTGTATCGCCGGTGGACGGCACCGTTCAGCCCGGCCGTCGCCAGGAGCGCGCAGGGCAGGATGTGCGTGAAGTAGAGACGCAGCAGGGTCCGGCCGCCCTGCTCGCGCCGAAGCGCGGGCAGGAGCACCGGCGCCAGCGCATAGTAGAGGCCGACCTCGGCGGCGCCGCCGGGGCTGGGGGCCAGCACGCGATCGCGGTAGCGCCGCAGGGCGGTCAGCTCGAAGCAGTCGTCCGGCAACCCCACCGCCGCACAGCAGGCCTCCGTCAGGAAGCAGCTCTTCTCCGGACGGCGCGAGCCGGGGGCCGGCGCGGCCAGGGCGGCGAGGGCGTCCTGATCGTTCACCGCGCGGATCATCGTGCTGATGCCGGCCCTGAGATCCGAGACCCGCGCCTTGAGAAGGGTCACGCTTTTCCCGCCGGTCGTGAGGATGACCTCGATGTTGCGGAGGGCGGCCATCCGCCGGCCGTCCCCCCCGAAGGCCGCAGCGAGCTCGTATCTCTCGACCTTCGCGGTGGGCGTGAACCGGGCGACATCCGCCCCGTCCGCCAGGATGCGGATCTGCTGCTTCGCCAGATCGGCGCCGAGGAACTCGCACACGAGCACAGGGCGGACGCCGGCGGACTCCACATAGGTGATGTCGAGCTCGCAGACGGCGCCTGCCGTGCTGGCGTCCTTGATCGTCTTGCCGGGTCCGGCCGCGATCGCCCGGTCCGCCAGGAACAGATGGCCCTTCCCCGCCGGCGTCCCGTCGCCGGCAAACCCCGTGCAGAGAACCCAGTCCCCGCCGCCTTCCCAGGTCGACACGCTGGAGTCGCACGCACGGGCGAAGAGCCATCGCTGACGCTCCTTCGACATGTCCAGAGGCACCTTCTGGGGGGCTTCCCGGGGCGGCTGGTATTGCTTGCTGCTGTCGTAGTCGCCCCTGCCCTGCCCGTGGCTGGCTGGAACCACCGCGGTAGACGACAGGAGCAGTGAAACGAAGGCCGCGATGCGGCGGTGTCCACGGATCATGCGACTCTCCCCAGGCAACCAGCGCGCCGAAGCCTTCCTCAGCGCGGCAATCCGATGGCGTTCTGCCGCTGCGCCGCATAGGCGCGCTCCGCCTTGAGATAGGCGAGCGCCTTCTGCGTGTCCTCCAGGGCGATCTCGCTCAGGACTACGCTATGGCCGTCGACGACGATCGAGAACGAGGCGGACCGGGCCTTGACGAGGAGCTCCTCGAACCGCTTCGGCGTCATGCCGCCGATGCCTGTCAGGTAGTGATTGGCCACGACCGAGTGAAAGCGAGCCCTGCCCTGCAACGGCGCGATCTGCAGGGTGCGGCGGGCGTCGATGGTCTTCGCCGTCTCGGCGGCCTGCAGGGTCAGCGGATCGGGCAGCTTCGCCACCTGCTCGCCGTCGAGCTTCATGAACACCGGACCACCGGGGTGCTCGACGACGACCTTGGCGCCCTGCTTCTGCAAGTCGAAGCCCTTGTCGCCCGCGCTCGCGGGCCGCGTGATCTCCTGGGAATAGCCGACGTCGCAGATCGTCTCCCGCTTCCCGACGTCGTAGCGCAGGGACAGCGCGGCCGAACCCGACACCGTCCATCGGCCGGCCGTCGCGTCGTCGAGCCGGCGCAGGTATTTGTCGGCACGAAGGCCGTAGGCGATGCCGTCGCCGCTGCGCTCGATCTGCCAGCTGCCGATGGTCTTGAGCTCGGCCCCGGGCGGGCGCTTGCCCTCGAAGGCCGCCGGCGGCTTCTGGTAGGCCTGCTTCGCCTCCGGGCCGGCCTGGGCCGCGAAGAACTGGAACAGGGGAGTCCTCTCCTGCGCCCCGGCGATCGAGGCGACCGGCTCGCCGTTCCGGAAGACGACGATCCGCGGCGGGTCGGTGGCCTGGTACTTCCCGGCCAGCGCGCCTTCGGCCCCGACATCGACCGTGTAGAACTTCACCCTGCCGGCGAAGGCGGCGAAGGCCATCTGGGGCGCCTCGACGACCATCCGGTTGCAGGGCGAGCAACTGTCGCTGCGGAACAGCACGACCACCGGCTGGGTGGCCGATTCCGCGATCACCTTCTGCTCGAAATCGCTTCCCGCGACGTCGTACATCGCGAGGCCCTGCGCAAAGGCCGCCGACAAGCCCAAGAGACAGAACAGCGCGATCAGAAACGCACGCTTCATCCGCGACCTCGACAACCACAGGGTTGGAAGACTATCTCTCATGCGCCCGCCGGTGCAAAGCCCATGACCTGGTTCACGCGATGGTCGTCTCCGCGCCAGACGTCGTCATCCCACCCGACAACCGGATACTGTACTTCGCGCGGGACCGCGACGGATTCGGCTTCCTTTCGCATTTTTATCACAGTCCGATCGTCCTCGACGGCGAAGGCTGGCCGACGGTCGAACACTACTATCAGGCGCAGAAGTCGGCGAATCCTCTCTACAGGGCGGCCATCCGGGCGGCCGTTCATCCCGGCCTGGCCAAGCGCCTCGCGGCACCGCCGGCCGCGCCGCGCCGCATCTCCCGGGACTCCTGGTTCCGCCGGCACGGCGAGCCGCCGCGCCCCGACTGGCACACGGTGAAGCTCGACATCATGCGCCGCGCCGACCACGCCAAGTTCGCGCAGAACGCCGAGCTGGCGGCCCGCCTGCTGGCGACCGGCGACGCCGAGCTGGTCGAGGATTCCCCCGGCGAGCCGTTCTGGGGCACCGGCCCCGACGGCGCCGGCCTCAACTGGGCCGGACGCGTCCTGATGGAGGTCCGCGCCGGGCTGCGCAGACAACAGGGGGCCGATGATTGCGGGTAAGAGGCACATCGTGTTCGCGTGCGCTGTACCGTCTGGGGTAACGAGTATCGGGCCGCTGCTCGCCAAATTATCTCCGCATTGCAAGCAGTGGTTCGCTGGTGGGCGCGACTATCCACATGGGCGGTCTTAAAGGCCCTCGCCTTAGGTTCGACCCCAATGCCCGGTCTCGGCCGTCAACGCGCCACACCAGCTCTTCTTGAGAGGCGTACGAGAAAGCTGGGACAACGAATTGACCATTCTCGGCCAGCCTTAAGGTATGCGCCACAGGTTGCGACACCGGAAATATCGCTTCTGTTCTCCACAGGAGGGCCTAATCGTGAGGAACCTCTGACCCGTTTCCTCGCGAGAGTTGCATGGACCAGAAGCAAAAGTGGGGCGCTACCCGACTTGTGGTAGAAGACGCGAGCAGGAGAGCCGGCGGGCAATGAGGATCAAGAAGACCGAGATCGAAAAGTTGTGGGAACTACACCACCACTTCGAAGGTCGTAAGAAGCGCGCGAAGGAACGTCTCGACCAGCGACAAGAGCGCGGGTGGTATTTCGCGATAGTAGGTCATGCGATTCCTGTGTCTGACTATGTGTTTTTGGAGGGAACAGCACATTTGCGACAAGTCGAAGAAAGCCCAGGCGAAGTTGAGCTTGCAGGAGCACTTCGAGATAAGCGCTTAATAAGCAGCGTGGGCCGCTACTCGAATATCACAACGGCGGAACTCTTCGTGAATGAAGAGGGTGAGCGCGGACTTACCATGGGTTGGTGGCTGATCTCGCTTCTCCGCGTCAGATCGTTGTCGGACTTTCTCGTACCCATGGCAGCGAACTACTCGTGGTCGGTCATCGGCGGAGTCGACGCTGATTCATGCGAAATCGCTATGCTCGAAGACTATCCGATGGCGCGAAAGATTGAGGAATCGAAGCGGCTGACGTCAGAAGACTGTGATTGGGCCGAGCAGAACTTACTCAACTTTGTTCGGTTGCTAGAAATGCCGAGTTTCAGGCTGGCGGTCGATGCTCTTACAACGCACCACTTCCAGGCGGATGACCGGATGATGGTCGCCATTCTTTGGGCTGCGCTAGACGCGTTGTTCGGCATAGAGGCGGAACTTACGTTTCGGTTGTCGCTGTGTGTTTCTGTCGCGTTGGAGGCGCCTGGTGAAGCGCGATTAGAGGTGTTCGACCGAATGAAGAAACTCTATCGGTTTCGCGGTAAAGTGGTCCATGGGCAGGCGCTCAAGGCAGATGCCATTCGTTCGCATACGGTTGAGGTGCGCCAGATCATATCTAGGCTGCTGTGCCGCTTTGTAGAGGACCGGCAGGTCAAGACTGCAGCTATCCTAGAGAGAGAAATTCTGATGGGAATGCCAGAGACTATCGGGGAGAATGGGTCAGCGGTTCCTTCCTGAGGCGCTCCATTCGATAACAGAGGCGATATCGGCGGGACAAAGCAATTCCTTGCACTGGGACGGGAATCAGCCCGAGGTATCGCAACTTTGTCCTAACCCGCTGGGGGCGGCAAGGACACTCCGACCACCCGCACAGACACTTGCGTTCGCGGTCGGCAGGGTGCGCGCTGACTGTCAGGGAATTGCTGTCTCAGTTCAGTCAGTAATCCGCGCGTGAAAATCGCTTGATGCGGATGGCGAAGTGGAACGAACCATGCCGATGTCCCGGTGCCGGACGGCGACGCCCACGCGCCAGGGATGGATTGCATTCGACCGCCGTCGCATATAGGAATGCGAACCATTCGCATGTCCTCCCTGTCGCGCCCCGATCCCTCCCTTGCCCTCTACGTCGCGTACCGGGACGACCTCGTGGATTATGCGAGCCGCCTGCTGCATCAGGACCGCTCGAAGGCCGAGGACGTGGTCCAGGAGGCCTGGATGCGGCTTTCGGCCCGGCACCGGCAGGACGCCGAAATCCTCAATCCCCTGCATTACATGTACGCCATCGTGCGCAATCTCGCGCTCGACACGCTGACCCGGAAGACGCGGGAAACCGTCGCCGACACGGCGCTGGCGCCCTACGACACGATTCCGCACGAAGAGCCGTCCGCCGAAGACGTCGTGTTCCATCGCGACCGGCTGCGCCTGCTGGCCGATGCGATCGCCGAGCTGCCGGAACGGACGCAGATCGCCTTCCGCATGTACCGCCTGGAAGAGAAGACTCTGCAGGTGATCGCCGATCACCTCGGAATCTCCGTCGCCCGCACCTTTCAGCTGGTCCGCGACGCCGGCGCCCACGCGACGCGGCGCCTTCTCGCCCAGCAGGGCACGGCACAGGACGAGAAGAAATAATTCCTGGTGCGCCATTCAAAACGGTGCATCGGATTCGCTCTATAGGCTGGGAGCCCGTGGCGGGGCGCCCACAACGGGAACGGAATAGCGTGGACGCACCCACAGGCGAACAGGACGCCGCGATCGAGCGGGCGATGGAGTGGCTGCTCCGCCGGGAGACGGCGCCGCGCGACGCGATCCTGGAACGCGACTTCCAGCAATGGCTCGCAGAGGCCGAGTCGCACCGCGCCGCCTACGAGGCGGTGCGGACGACCTGGGCCGCGCTCGGGGCGCTTCCCGCGACGCCCGCCGCGGTCCCGCTGCCTGTCCCGCTCCCTGTCCGCAAGCCGCGCCGGACGCGGTGGCATGCCGCGGCGGCGGCGCTCGCGGCCGCCTGCCTGCTGCTCGTCGCGGCCCCGATCCTCCACCGGCACGTCGTCGCGGACTTCGAGACCGGCGTGGCGGAGCTGCGGCAGGTGACCCTGCCCGACGGCAGCGTCGTCCAGCTGGATGCCGGCAGCGCCATCGCCGTCGACTACGCGGAAGCGGACCGCCGGGTCACGCTGCTCTCCGGCCAGGCCTTCTTCGAGGTCACCCGCGACGGGCGGCGTCCCTTCTCGGTCCTCGCGGGCGACGTCTCGGTCGTCGTCACCGGGACGGCCTTCAGTGTCGGCAAGACCACGACGACGATCGAGGTCGCGGTCCGGTCCGGGACGGTGGACGTGCTGCAGGACGGCAGGCGCGCGGGCGATCCGCTCACGATCGGGGACCGCGTGACGGTCGACCGGAGGGACGGAGCGGTCCATCGCGATCGCATCGCGGCAGACTCGGTGGCGTCGTGGCGGCGGCACAAGCTCGTCGTCGTCGACACCTCCTTCGGCGACATCGTCGAGGCGCTCGGCCGGTACCTGCCGGGCGTCGTCCTGGTCGGCGACGGCACGCTCACGCGGCAGGCGATCACGGGCGTGTTCGACCTCACGCAGCCGGTCGAGGCGCTGAGAACCCTGGCCCAGTCCCAGGATGCGTCGGTCACCGAGGTCACGCCCTACCTGCTGATCGTCTCGCGGCGCTGACGCTTTCGTCTTTTTTTCGCCACGCCCTTCAAATCCGCCCCGGCCGTCCAGTCATGGGCTTTGAGAGCGCGATCGATTCCGGTTCGCGCGCACCAGGTTCCGTGACCCGCCGGCAACGGATTTTCGGGGAGAGAATTCACGTGTCTTTCAAGCGATCGACGGCGCCGGGCGGAAACGGACTCGTGGCGGCCGTCATTGCCGCCGGCTCGCTCGCGGCCTTCCACGCGACGGCCCTTGGCCAGTCCTTGGCCCAGTCGCCTTCACCGTCGGAGCAGGCGCAGGCGGCTCCCGCCGCGACCTTCGACATTCCGTCGCAGCCGCTGGCGCAGGCCCTGACAACGCTGGGCCAGCAGGCGGGACTGCAGTTCGCGGTGACCGCGTCGGTCGTCGCCGGCAAGACCAGCACGGCGGTCGCCGGCGCCATGACGGCCGAGCAGGCGCTGCAGATCATGCTGTCCGGCACGGGCGTCAGCTATCGCTTCACCTCGCCCAACACGGTGACGATCTCGGCCGCCCCGGATGCCAGCGGCGCGCTGCAGCTCGACCCCGTCCGCGTCCAGGGCGCGTTCCTGGTGCCGCCGCAGGCGATGATCGACAACGCGCCGCCGGCTTACGCCGGCGGACAGGTCGCGACCGGCGGACAGCTCGGCCTCCTGGGCAACCGCCCCGTCATGGACACGCCCTTCAACCAGACGAACTACACGGCGAAGAAGGCGCAGGACCAGCAGGCCAAGACGGTGCGCGACGTGCTGATCGACGATCCCTCGGTGCGCGGCACCCGCGGCGACAACAGCCCCGGCACCGACCAGGTGAAGATCCGCGGCTTTCCCGTCGACAACTCGGATTTCTCGTATGGCGGCCTGTACGGCATGCTGCCGTCGGCCTCGATCATGGCGGAGATGGCCGAGCGGGTGGAGGTGCTGAAGGGGCCGAGCGCGCTGCTGAACGGCATCCCGCCCTTCGGCTCGATCGGCGGCAACGTCAACGTCGTCCCCAAGCGCGCGCCCGCCGAGGACCTGACCCAGGCGACGGCGAACTACATTTCCGGCAGCCAGTTCGGCGGGCACGTCGATTTCGGGCGCCGGTTCGGCGAGGACAAGCAGTTCGGCGTCAGGTTCAACGGCGTGTTCCGGGCCGGCCAGACGGATGTCCAGTACAACGCGGATCAACGGGGGCTGGGCCTGGTCGGCCTGGATTTCCGCGGCGAGCGCGTGCGGCTGTCCGCCGACCTGGGCTACCAGAGCCAGTACATCTCCGGCATCACGCCCTACCTGACGCTCGCGCCGGGCGTGCAGCTCCCGTATGCGCCAAACGTCCGCAGCAATCCCACCGCGCAGCCCTGGGGCTTCCAGGGGCGGAAGGACATCTTCGGCGTGGCCAGGCTCGAGATGGACATCTCCGACAACGTCACGCTCTACGCATCCGCCGGCGGCCACGACTACCGGATGGGCGGCCTCTATTCGGCGGCGACGACGATCACCAGCTTCAACGGTGCCGGGACGGCGCTGGCGCCGCTGAACTTCAGCCAGTACACGACGGTCCTGACGGCACAGGGCGGCCTGCGCGCCCTGTTCAATACGGGGCCCGCCAATCACGAGCTCGCGATCACGGCCTCGACGCTCCAGCAGGACAACGGCCAGGTCAACACATCGCAGGGCGCGGCCGCCTTCGCGACCAACATCTACAATCCGACGCTGATCGCCCGGCCCAACATCCCGACGCCGGCGGCGAACAAGACCTCGACCTCCGGGTTCAACAGTATCGGCATCGCCGACACCATCTCCTCGCTGAACAACCGGGTCCAGCTGACCGCCGGCCTGCGCGCGCAGAACGTCCAGGCGGCCAACTTCAACGCCATCACCGGCGCCCTGACCAGCAGCTACGACCAGACCGTCGTCAGCCCCGCCGTGGCGCTGGTCGTGAAGCCGCTGGAGAACGTGTCGGTCTACGGCAACTACATCCAGGGCCTGCAGCAGGGCACGGTGGTGCAGGCGCCCTTCGCGAATGCCGGGACGATCCTGCCGCCCTTCGTGTCCAACCAGCTCGAAGCGGGCGTGAAGGTCGACTGGGGCACGTTCACGACGACCGCGTCGCTGTTCCAGATCACGCAGCCCAGCGTCATCACCAACCTCGCCACCAACACCCAGGGGGTCAACGGGCAGCAGACCAACCAGGGGCTGGAGCTCAACGTGTTCGGGGAGCCGGCGAAGGGATTCCGGATCCTGGGCGGCGCCATGTTCCTGAACCCGGTGCTCACGAAGACGCAGGGCGGCCTCACCGACGGCTGGGTCGCGCCCTTCACGCCGCAGTTCACGCTGAACCTCTCGGGCGAGGTCGACCTGCCCTTCGTGCCGGGGCTCACGCTGGCCGGGCGCGCCCTCTATACCGGCGCGCAGTACATCGACACGACCTACCCGCGGCGCATGATGCCGGGCTGGACCCGCTTCGACCTGGGCATGCGGTACAGCTTCGAGAATCCTGCCGCCAAGGGCAAGATGCTGGTGGCCCGGTTCGACGTCGACAACATCCTGGATGCCAACTACTGGGCCGGCAGCAACCAGACCGCGACGTTCCTGTTCCTGGGCGCGCCGCGCACCTTCCGCCTGTCCCTCACGGCCGACTTCTAGCAGGAGGGGATTGAACGCGCCGGGCGGGACCGATCGACGTGGTGGAGGGCTCTCCGGAGCCGGGCTTTCGCGCCTCCATGCAGTGGCTGCACACATGGGCCGGCCTCTGCACCGGTGCGGTGCTGTTCGCCGTCTTCTGGATGGGCACGCTGTCGGTGTTCGATCACGAGATCGATCGCTGGATGATGCCCGCGACGCGGCTGGCGCCGGCCGACCTCGAGTCGGTCGACTCCCTCGCCCGGGAACTGCAGCCCCTGATCGGCGGGTCGCCGCAATGGCTCGTCCTCTTCCCGAGCCGGCGGGAACCCGTTGCCCGTGTCGGCTACCGGACGCAGCAGGGGTTGCCCGTCGTCCGCCAGGCCGATCCCACGACCTCGGCCCTGCTGCCGGACGCCGGCACGCTGGGCGGCTCGGGCTTCCTCTATCCTTTCCACTACACGCTGCACCTGAGGTTCCAATCTCTGGGCCTCTGGATCGTCGGCCTTGCCGGCATGGCGTGGCTCGCCCTCTGCGTGTCGGGCGTCGTCATCCATCGCAAGATATTCGCCGACTTCTTCACCTTCCGCGCCGGGAACAAGCCGCGCCGGCTGATCCTGGATCTGCACAACGTCGCGGGCGTGCTCGGACTACCCTTTCATGTCGCCATCACCCTGTCGGGCCTGGTGATCTTCTTCACGGTGTATTTCTCCAGCGCCTGGGAGATGGCCTATCGCGGCGACCGGCAACTCTTCGTCCAGGAGTCGTACGGCATCTACGCGCGGCCCAGGGCCGGCCGGCCGGGGCCTCCCCTGGCGTCGCTGGATGCCATGGTCGCCGAAGCGTCGCGCCGCTGGGACGGCGGCAAGCCGCAGCTGCTGCGGGTGTTCCATGCCGGCGACGCAAACGCGTACGTCGAGGTGCGCCGGTCGTTCGTCGCGGATCGCGTGACCATGCCGGTCGACGCTCTCTACTTCGACGCGGACTCGGGCGCCGTCCTGTCGAGCAACACGGCCAAACCCCTGATGAACGTCCACCGCTTCATCACCGGCTTCCACTTCATCCAGTTCGATCACTGGAGCCTGCGCTGGCTCTACTTCGTGCTGGGCCTGCTGGGGTGCGCGCTGATCGCGACGGGGTTCCTCTTCTGGCTCGAATCGCGGCGCAGACGCCACGCCCAGCTGGGCCTGGCGGGCGTCCGCTTCGTCGACGGCATGACCGTCGGCTCGGTCGGCGGCATCATCGGCGCGACCCTCGCCTTCTTCGTCGCCAACAAGCTGCTGCCGCCGACGGCGTCCGCGTGGGGGCTCGGGCGTGCCGACCTCGAGGTCGGCGCCTTCTATCTCGTCTGGCTCATGGCGTTCGTCCACGCCTGGATGCGCCCTCGGGTGGCCTGGCGCGAACAGTGCCTCGCGATCGCGGCACTCGCGCTGGCCGCCGTGCTGCTCAATTGGGTCACGACGGACGATCCCCTGTGGCGCAGCCTCCGGCAGCGGCACCTCTGGCCCGTCGCCGGCATGGACCTCCTGCTTCTCGCGGGGGCAGCGGCGGCCGGCCTGATCGCCAGCGGCCGATGGCCGGCGAGAAGAATGACGCCGCGGCAGTGACCCGCACGATGCCACACCGTGGCCGCCCGCAGCCTGTAGACTGCCATCGCACGCATCCGGTCGCGAGGAGGCAGAGATGGGCATGCTGGTCGACGGGCAGTGGCGGGACGTCTGGTACGACACGGCGGGCAGCGGCGGCCGCTTCGAGCGCCAGCAGAGCGTCTTCCGCAACTGGGTGACGGCGGATGGCTCGCCCGGCCCGAGCGGCGAGGGCGGCTTCCGCGCCGAGGCCGGCCGCTACCATCTCTATGTCAGCCTCGCCTGCCCCTGGGCGCACCGCACGACGATCCTGCGGCGGCTGAAGGGACTGCAGGATGCGATCGGCCTGTCGGTCACCCACTGGCGCATGCGGGAGAGCGGCTGGACCTTCGCCGAAGGTCCCTGCGTCACCGGCGATCCGGTGAACGGCGCCCAGGTGCTGCATCAGATCTACACACTGGCGAACCCGCGCTACACCGGGAGGGTGACGGTGCCCGTGCTGTGGGACAAGGCGCGCGGAACCATCGTGTCAAACGAGTCGGCCGACATCCTGCGCATGTTCAACAGCGCCTTCGATGGCGTGGGCGCGGCGCCGGGAGACTACTATCCGCCGCCGCTGCGCGGCGAGATCGACGCCTTGAACGAGCGCATCTACGCCACGGTGAACAACGGCGTGTACCGCGCCGGCTTCGCCACCACGCAGGCGGCGTACGAGGAGGCCGTGGGGCCGCTGTTCGACACGCTCGACGCGCTGGAGGCGCGGCTGGCGCGATCGCGCTTCCTGCTGGGCGATCGATTGACCGAAGCGGACATCCGCCTGTTCACGACCCTCGTGCGCTTCGACGCCGTATATCACGGGCATTTCAAGTGCAATCTGCGGCGCATCGTGGACTATCCCGCGCTGTGGCGCTTCACGCGGGACATCCATGGCCTGCCCGGCGTCGAGCAGACGGTGAACCTGCAGCACATCAAGCACCACTATTACGAGAGCCACACGACCATCAATCCGACGGGCATCGTGCCACTGGGGCCAGTCCTCGACTTCGGCGCGGCCTCCGCGTGAGAAGCAGGTTTTCACAAGATGCGGCTGGCGCCGGGCATTGCAGCCATGACATTGCCCTCTTCCACGATAGGCTATAACACGCCGGAAGCGTGGCCTTTGGGGGCTCACACATGCCGAAGCTGGTCCGTTCCGGGACCGAACGTTCTGCGCTCGAAAAGTATGCGACCGCGACCGCGGCCGTCACCGCGGCCGGTGGCGCATGCTGGCTGGCCGGCGGCGCCGTAGACCCCGGCCCCTTCACGCCGCTGCTGCTCTGCGCCGTGGTCTATGCCGCCTGGTCCGGCGGCCTGGGGCCCGGCCTGGCGGCGAGCGCGCTGGCCGCGCTCGTCTTCGTCTACGTCATCGTCCCGCCGCGCGACTCGTTCTCCGTGTCGCCGTCCACCGTGCCGGCCGTGATGCTCTTCGCGGTCGCGGCCCTGTTCGTCGTGGGCCTGGGCGCCGCCCAGCGGCGTACCGCCGAAGCGCTGCGCCAGGCACGCGATCGCCTGCAGGCGGCGGTCGGCGAGCTGGAGATCGCCAACCGGGCCCTGCAGGACGAGAACGCCGAGCGGCGCATGGCCGAAGCCCGCACCCGCGAGGCGCAGGACGAGCTGCAGACGACCATCGACACGATCCCCGTGCTGATCGCCACCTACCATCCGGACGGCACGCGGGACTTCGTCAACAAGAGCTGGCAGGACTACACCGGCATCCCGCTCGAGCGGGCGCGCGGGCGGGACTGGGCAATCGCGCTGCATGGCGACGATTTCGATGAGGGCCAGCGCCTGTGGCATGCCAGCCTGGCCTCCGCGCGCCCGGCCGTCATGGAGCAGCGGTTCCGCCGCGCCGACGGCGCCTACCGTTGGCACCTGGTGCACCGCGTGCCACAGCACAACGATCGCGGCGAGGTCGTACGCTGGTACTCGATCGGCTACGACATCGAGGACCGCAAGCATGCCGAGGACAGGCTGCGGCGCAGCGAGGCCTATCTCGCCGAGGCGCAGAAGCTCAGCCGCACCGGCAGCTTCGCCTGGACACCGGCGGACGGCACCATGGTGCTGTCCGAGGAGGCCCGCCGCATCCTGCAGCTCGACCCCGCGGAACGGCCGACCCTCGAGGCCGTCCTGCAGCGCGTGCATCCGGAGGACCTGCCGCTGGTCCGGCGGCAGATCGACCGCGCCCTCTCGAACGACCATGTCTACGATCACGAGAACCGCGCGCTGATGGCGGACGGGACGGTCAAGCACGTCCATGTGCGCGCGCACCGGGTGACCTACGCCTCGGGCGACTCGGAAATCGTCGGCGCGCTGATCGACGTGACGGCGACGCGGGCCGCCGACGAGGCCCTGCAGGCGGCGCAGGCCCAGCTCGCCCATGCCGGCCGCATCGCCGTGCTGGGCGAGATGAGCGCGTCGATCGCGCACGAGGTCAACCAGCCGCTGGCCGCCGTCATCACCAACGCGGAGGCCAGCCGGCGCTGGCTGGATCGCTCCGTCCCCGAGATCGGCCGCGCGCTGCGGGCGATCGACGCGGCGGTGGCGGCCGCCGACCATGCGGCACGGGTCATCCAGAACATCCGCGCGCTGGCCCGCAAGGCGGCGCCCGCGCTGTCGCCGCTCGACCTCAACGGCGTGGTCGAGGAAGCGCTCGCCCTGGTGCAGCGCGAGGCCCTCAATCGCCGCGTCCCGCTGCAGCGCCTGCTGGACGAGGAACTGCCGGCCGTGCGGGCCGACCGCACCCAGCTGCAGCAGGTGGTCGTCAACCTGGTGCTGAACGCGCTGCAGGCGACCGCGGCCCAGGCCGACGACGACCGGACGGCGGTGATCGTCCGCACCGAGCGCCTGGGCGGCGAGCACGTGCGCATCGCCGTCGAGGATGCCGGCATCGGCGTCCCGCCCGAAGAGCTGGAGCGGCTGTTCACGCCCTTCCACACGACCCGGCCCGACGGCATGGGGATGGGGCTGTCGATCTCCCGCTCGATCGTCGAGGCCCACGGCGGGGAGCTCAGCGCGATGCGCAATGCCGGACCGGGCATGACCTTCGCCTTCACGCTGCCGATGGACCAGGCGGCCGCCGCTTCCTGACTATCCACCAGCGCCGCCGCGGCGCTACCTTCCCGCCATGCCGGCGCCCGAGCTCCGCAAGATCATCCATGTCGACATGGACGCCTTCTACGCGTCGGTCGAGCAGCGCGACGACCCGTCGTTACGCGGCCTGCCGGTAGCGGTCGGCGGGCGGCAGCGCGGCGTGGTGATGGCGGCCTCCTACGAGGCGCGCACGTTCGGCGTGCGCTCGGCCATGCCGACGGCGACGGCGCGGCGGCTGTGCGCCGAGCTGGTGCTGGTGAAGCCGCGCTTCGAGGTCTATCGCGAGGTGTCACAGCAGATCCGCGCGATCTTCCTGGAGTATACGCCGCTGGTCGAGCCGCTGTCGCTCGACGAGGCCTATCTCGACGTCACGACGAATCTCAAGAACATGCCGCTGGCCAGCGACATCGCGCGCGAGATCCGCGCCCGCATCCTGGCCGAGACGGGCCTCACCGCCTCGGCCGGCATCTCCTACAACAAGTTCCTGGCCAAGATGGCGTCGGACCATCGCAAGCCCAACGGCCAGACGGTGATCCCGCCCGAGAAGGGGCCGGGCTTCGTCGAGACCCTGCCGGTGGCGAAGTTCCACGGCATCGGGCCGAAGACGGCGGAGAAGATGGCGCGCATGGGCATCCATACCGGCGCCGACCTGAAGGCGCAGAGCCTGCCCTTCCTCGAGCAGAGCTTCGGCAAGGCCGGCGCCTGGTACCATGCCATCGCGCGCGGGCAGGACGACCGCCGCGTCGTGCCCGACCGGCCGCGCAAGTCGGTCGGCTCGGAGACGACCTTCCTCGAGGATCTCGGCCGGCCGGAGGAGGTCGAGCGCGGCATCGACTCGGTGCTGGACGACGTGTGGTCGTGGTGCGAACGCAGCGGCGTGCGGGGCCGCACCGTCACGGTGAAGGTGAAGTATGCCGACTTCCAGATCGTCACGCGCAGCCGCACGCTGGCCGCGCCGGTCGCCAGCCGCGAGGCGCTGCGGCAGGCCAGCGTCGAGCTGGTGCGCTCGGTCTTCCCGCTGGCCAAGCGCGTGCGGCTGCTGGGCGTGACGCTGCACAACCTGCAGGGCCGCGACGAGACGGCGACGGACACGCCGCAGATGACGCTGGGCTTGTGATGCGGTGAAAGCAGCAGCAGGCGATTAGACGGCGATCTCCGTCACCATGCGCTTCAGCAGGGCGGCGTCGGGATAGGCGCCGAAGCCGGCCTGGACGTTGTCGCGCATGTGCTCGGGCTTGCCCGTGCCGGGGATGACGCAGGTGACGGCCGGATTGGCGAGCACGAACTTCAGCAGGAGCTGCGCCCAGCTCGTGCAGCCGATCTCGCCGGCCCAGGCCGGCAGCGGACGCGGCAGCAGGCGGCGCAGCAGGCCGCCGCCGCCGAACGGCTGGTTGACGATCACCGCGATGCCGCGCTCGGCGGCGAGCGGCAGCAGGCGCCGCTCGACGGCGCGGTCGTCGAGCGCGTAGTTGAGCTGCACGAAGTCCCAGCGCTCCTCGCGCATCACGCGCTCCAGGTCGTCGTGGGCGCTCTCGGTGTAGTGGGTGATGCCGAGATAGCGGATTCGGCCCTCGGCCTTCCAGTCCTCCAGGGTCGACAGATGGGCGCGCCAGTCGACCAGGTTGTGGATCTGCATCAGATCGATGCGGTCGGTCTCGAGCAGCTCCATCGACCGGCTCATCTGGGCGACGCCCCGGTCGCGGCCGGACGTCCAGACCTTGGTGGCGAGGAACGCCTTGTCACGCGTGCCGGCGGCGGCCAGCAGGTCGCCGACGACGCCTTCGGCCGAGCCGTACATGGGCGAGCTGTCGATTACCGAGCCGCCCGCCGCGAACAGGATGCGCAGCACCTCGGCGAGCGGTGCGCGCGCTTCCGGTCGCGCGCCGACATCGAAGGTGCGCCAGGTGCCGCAGCCGACCACCGGCAGCCTCTCGTTCGACGACGGGATGCGGCGACGATGCATGGTGGCCGCCTGGGCCTTGGCCGGTCGCCCGGCCGCAAGCGCGGCGCCGGCGATTCCGAGAAGGGCAGAGCGCGTCAGGGTCATGGTCATACCGGGTGAACGCTGTAGGCCTGCCCGACGCTGCGGGCGTCGGTCGCGCGCCCATTGAGGGTCACGCGCGGCGGCTCGGCAAGTCCCGAGATCGTGAAGGTGCGCACCATGCCGTCGCCGTCCTGGCCGGGCTTCGGGACATGGGCGATGTCGAAGGCGCGGTCCTGCGGCCGGTACTCGACGCGCAGCAGGCCAACCTTGCCGTCGGCCGCGAAGCGCACGCCGCCCGGCAGCTCCAGCGTGAAGGACTGCGGGTCGGGCAGCGGGTTGAAGGCGACCACGGCACCGCTCAGGGGATCGGCCTGCAGGTAGGCCTTGCGGCCCGGCTCGGTCAGCAGCACGGCACCGTTCTTCTCCAGGCGGCCGCTCGTGCCCTGCTGCGACCAGCTCGTGTCGCGCTCCAGGCCTGGCGGCAGGTAAGGCCAGGCGCCGTTCAGGCGGCGATAGGGGATGGCGCGTTCCTGCGTCCCGGGATCGATCGGGAAGTGGTCGGACGACTGTCCGAAATCGGTTCCGAACGCCGCCTCCATCAGGTCGCCGCCACTGCGCCAGGCGACCTCGAGCCGGCGCTTGTCCTCGTCCCAGCGGGCCGCGAGCTCGGCGGCGTCGATATGGCGGGCAAAGGCGTCGAAGCTGCCGTACTGCCGCTCGTCGCCCATCTCGAGCACCAGGCCACCATAGGTGCGCGTGGCCAGCGCCCGCAGGTCGAGGCTGCGCGGCGCCACCGGCTGGTCGCGCCTGAGGTTGAAGATCGAGACGGTGAGCGCGGGCGCCACCGGCGCGCCGGTCGGTTCGGCCTTGCCCGGCACGCCGGGTGCGATCTCGATGTCGACGTCGCGGCCGAGATCGGCGGCGGGCAGCGGCACGATGGCGAGATAGGTGACGCCGTCCTGGACCAGGATGCGCTCGCCCGCCTTCAGGCGATGGGGGAAGGAGCCGATCGGCCGGCCGCCGGCCTGCACGGCCCAGGTGCGCGGCTGCGCGAAGTTCCACAGGCCGACCACCGTCGCCAGCCGGGTGACGCCGCCCTCCGCCTCGGTGTCGGCGAGCGCCGCGCGCAGCCGGTCGCGGGCGGCATGCGGCTTGGCGAAGATGATGGCGCGGTTGCGGCTCTGGAAGGTGAGCGTGAGGCCGGCCGCCGGCGCGATGCCGCCGCTCGTGGTCGTGAGGTCGGGACCGTTGGCGAGGTAGCGCACGGTCAGCGTGCCGAGATCCTCCAGGCGCGTCGCGGTCGCCGGCGCGCGCACCCACTGCGCCAGCACGTCGACGGTGCGGCCGCGGATGTCGGTGCTGGCGAGGCCATGCCAGGCGCCCAGCCAGCTGCGCCGCCACAGCGGCGGCTTGAAGTTGCCGCGCATCGTCTCGGCCGAGGTCTCCTCGAACGGCAGGGGCTTGTCGTCGATCAGCCCGGCCGCCCAGGCCGGCATCCAGGGCGAGCCCAGGCTCTGCATGGCGGCGCGGCCCGGCGGAAAGTCGTAGCCCCACACCGGCATGCCGTGCTCGCGCGCGTCGGCCGGACGGTCGAGATAGTTGGCGACGCCCTCGCGGGAGGCGGCATGCAGGGCGCCGTAGATGCCGTCCTGCTCGACCAGCACGCCGCTCAGGCGCGCGCGGCCCGATGAGGACACCAGGCGCCGCAACCGCGGATGATGCACGGTGGTCAGCATCTCCATGGTGCGGTCGACCAGGATGCGGCCCATCAGCCGGTCGAGCGCGGCCGGCCCGTAGTCGGCGAACATCTTCTGGGCGCTGAGCGTGATCGACAGGTAGTAGTGGTCGAGCATCTCCTGGCTCGTCCCGTCGAGGAAGGCCCAGAAGCGCAGCGGCAGGTGCTCGAGCCCGTGCCGCCCATCGGCGATCGGAAAGGCCGCATCGATTTCCGCGTCGGCCAGCAGCGCGCCGCCCAGCAGCGCCCCCATCGCCGCCGTGTGATTGAAGTTCTGGGTGCTGACCGCGAAATTGTAGCCGTCGCGGAAGAACGAGGCGCGGCCGCGCCAGTCGCGGTTGCGCCGCCAGTAGTCGATGGCATCGCGGCTCTGCGGATGCACGAAGGCCGACGTCGGCAGGTCGGGCTGCAGCCAGGCCCGCCAGTAGTTCCTCAAGTGATCCTGTACCGGCGCGGGCAGCAGGTCGCGCAGCACGTACCAGAGCAGCAGCTCGTCCTCGATCTCCCACCCCACCCAGTAGCGCGGCGGCATGGCCAGGACCTGGGCCAGCCGCCCTCGCCAGTCGGCGTAACCCTTCTCTCCCTCGGCGTCCGCCCAGCCGCTGACGCGGTCGCCGCCCACGCGCCGCAGCTCGGCGATGCGCGCCCGCTGCCAGTCGGTCCGGTTCTCCAGGCCGGCCGTCAGCGCACGCGCGGCGCGCCCGGCGATCTCGGCGGGCGGCGGCAGCACCGCCGTGGGATGTGAGCCGTCGGCCGACAGCAGGGCCTGACGGTCGATGCGCGCCGGCAGCGACACCGCCACCGTGCCGGCGATGGAGCGGCAGGTCAGCAGCAGACGCGGCCGCACGAAGCGCAGGCCATGGCCGCCGGTCGGCATCGCCCATTCGTAGGCGTCGCCCAGCTGGCGGTAGCGCGAATCGTAGGTCTCGACCTTGCGCAGCAGGAAGCCGCATTCCTCCAGCAGCAGCAGGCGCCGGCCCGCCTCGCGCGCCAGCACGTCGCTGGCGAGCAGATGCGTGATGTCGAAGCGCGCCTCGAGCGCGCGCAGCGACAGCTCCTGCGCCTCGAGCGGCTCGGCGAAGCGGTCCTGCGCGGCATCGGCGGCACCGTAGCGCGACCAGTAACGGCGCCCGTTCACGCTGGCATTGAAGGTGGGGCCGCGCTCGGCATCGGCGATCCACGGGCGCCGCAGCGGCCAGACCTCTACGTGCCAGGTCGGCGGATCGTCGGTCCAGAGCTTGCGCCCGAGGGAATCGCGACAGGTGTAGCCCTCGGGGACGATCTCGTAGCTGTGATAGCCGAGCGAGAGCTCGGCCTTCACGAGCACGCGGCCCTTGCGCAGCAGGATCGCGATATCGTCCGCCACACCCGGGAAGCGCAACAGGACAGAGCGATGCACGGCGTCGACCGTGGTGCCGCCGACGATCGGCGTGTCCCAGTGACGCCCGTCGATGGTGGCGGTCTCGGCGTCGACGGCTTCGAACAACTCCTCGCCGCGCGCCCAGGCCGGCGACGTTCCCAGCGACGATGCCGACAGCCCGCCGCCGCCGATGAGCGCGGCGGCGGATCGCAGCAAGTGTGAGCGCGTGAGGCGGAGCGGCATGGCATGTCATTCTCATGACAAGCCGCAGGCCTGGCCAGCGCGGAAAGTTCCTGATCGCCTTATTGATGCCTAACGCACGGCGTTTGCTCCCGGGCCAGACGCATTCGGCAAGCCCGTCGGTTGTCGAATCGCCGGATCGTGACCATGTCGGTACGGACCAGGGAGAGTTGGCTCATGTTCCACATGACTCCGCAGCCGCCGCCGCTCATGAACGAACCATTCATCGTCGAGGTGTGGGGCCGGATCGCCGGAGTGGTCCTGAAGGAAGGCGACGCGTTCCGCTTCCATGCCGTCTCGCCGCCCTTCCAGGCGCTGGACGGCGCGGCGTTCGCCAAGCCCGGCCTGGCACGGCTGGCCGCGGCGCAGGTCAACAGAGCGCAGGTCTCCGACGGGCGCTACGCAGACCGCTCCTTGGGCAACGCCAACCAGCGCGACAGCAACGTCCCGTCCTGATCGCGGAACTGTGACGCCAGCACGCGCGAGGCGGCGATCCGCTCGATGCGGAAGTTGCGCAGATCGCGCCGCAGTTCACACCAGGCCCCGATCAGGCTCGCATCGACGTAGTAGGCCATGGCCAGCGGCCAGATCGTGCGCCGCGTGCGCCGGCCCTTCTCGTCGACATAGGTGATGCGGACCTTGCGGCGATCGCGGATCGCGGCGCGGAGCTGCCCCGCCTCGACGCCGCGCGGCGGGGCCGTGGTGCCATCCGAGACGAAGAACGGCGTCCCCGCGGCGTGTCCGCGCAGGCTCTCCGGCAACACCAGCGTCACCTTGTCGAGCACACGGCCCGCCGCCTGCTGCAGGTCGGGATCACGCAAGCGCCGGACCAGCTTCGCGCCGACCGTGATCGCCTCGATCTCGTCCACGGTGAACATCAGCGGCGGCAGGTCGAAGCCCCTGCGCAGCACATAGCCCAGCCCGGCCGCGCCTTCGATCGGCACGCGGCGCGCCTGCAGCGCCGCGACGTCGCGATAGATGGTGCGGACCGTGACCTCCAGCGCCTCCGCCAGGGCGGCCGCCGTCACCGGCCCCTTCGCCGTGCGCAGGAACTGGATGACGTCGAACAGGCGATCGGCGCGGCGCATCCTCCTGACATAACGCTGTCAGGAGGGTCCCGCTAGCCTTCCCGCGCCATGGATGATCGAAGGACGGCTTCCGCCGGAACGACCCTGGTGCTGCTGTCGGCTGCCGCCTTCAGCACGGCCGGCCTCTTCACGCGCCTGGTCGACGCCGATGTCTGGACGATGCTGTTCTGGCGCGGCCTGTTCGGCGGGGCGGTCATCGCGGCATATGTCGCCTGGCGCGACGGCACCGCGACGGCGATGACCGTACGGCGCATCGGATGGCCGGGACTGGCCGCCGCCGGCTGCTCGACAGCGGCGACCATCTGCTTCGTGAACGCCCTGCGCGAGACCACCGTCGCCGACGTGCTGGTCATCAACGCCACGGCGCCCTTCATGACGGCCGGGCTGGCCTGGGCGTTGGGCGGCTCGCCCGAGCGGCGCAGCACGCTGATGGCCAGCGGCGCCGCCCTGCTTGGCGTCCTCGTGACCGTCGCGCCGACGCTGGGCGCGGGGCACCTGCAGGGTGACCTGCTGGCGCTGCTGATGACGCTGCTGATTTCCGGAATGATGGTCCTGATCCGCCACCATCGCGCCGTCTGCATGCTGCCGGCGGCCGCGCTGTCCGCCTTCCTCTGCGCGCTCGTCGTCTGGCCGCTGGCGACCCCCGCCTCCGCCAGCGGCGAGACCTTCGTCCTGCTCGCCCTCTTCGGCACGGTGCAGTTCGGCCTCGGCCTGCTGCTGCTCACGCTCGGCGCGCGCCGCATCTCGGCCACGCGCGCCGCGCTGGTCGGCGCGATCGAAACGCCGCTGGCGCCGGCCCTCGTGTGGTTCGCCGCGGCGGAGGCGCCCCCCGTCGCCGCATGCATCGGCGGGGCGATCGTGCTCGCGGCCGTCTTCGGCGATCTTCTCGTCAACAGGAGCAACCCCCATGAGTGCTGAAGCAAGGGTCCTCGATCTCGGGCTCGATCTGCCGCCCCCGCCGCGCGCCGCCGGCAACTACGTGCCCGGCGTGCAGGTAGGATCCCTGCTGTTCCTGTCGGGCTGCGTGCCGCACCGCGCCGACGGCAGCCTGGTGGCGGGCAAGGTGGGGGCCGATCTCACCGCCGCCGAGGCGCATGATGCCGCGCGCCTGGTCGGCCTGGCCATGCTGTCGCGCATCCGCCTGCTCGTCGGATCGCTCGATCGCGTCCAGCGGGTCGTCAAGGTGCTGGGGATGGTCAATGCCACGCCCGACTTCATCGAGCAGCCGAAGGTGATGGACGGCTTCTCGGACCTGATGGTCGAGATCTTCGGCGAGGCAGGCCGCGGGGCCAGGGCCGCGGTCGGCATGGCGACGCTGAGCGGCGGCGCGGCCGTCGAGATCGAGATGATCGTCGAGCTCAAGCCGTGATGCGGAAGCCGGGGAGTCTCAAGGCCTGGGTGACGCGCTAGACTGCCGTCTCGAATCAATGGAGGAATCACGGTGATCAAGCGCAAGCAGCGCATTCCCCTGCGCGAGCTGTCAACCCTGTCGGCGGAAGATCGTGCGACGGTCGAGAAGAACGCGATGAACGGCCAGATCTTCAACATCTTCAGGGTGCTGGCCCACCATCCGCAGCTCGTGAAACGCTGGACGCCGTTCGCCGGCCATATCCTCGGCAAGCAGACCTTGCCGTTCCGCGACCGCGAGCTCCTGATCCTGCGCATCGGCTGGCTGAACCAGGCCGAGTACGAGTTTGCGCAGCACGAGCTGATCGCCAAGCGCGGCGGCATTTCGGACGCGGATATCGCGCGGCTGAAGGAAGGACCCAAGGCCAAGGGCTGGAGTGCGGAGGAAGCGGCGCTGCTGCAGGTCGCCGACGACCTGTTCGAGAACTCGGTGGTTTCGGACGAGACCTGGGCCGCCCTCTCGAAGAAGTATTCGACGGAGCAGCTCATGGACGCCGTCTTCACGGTCGGCCAGTACAATCTCGTCTCGTGGGCGCTCAACAGCTTCGGCGTGCCGCTCGACGATTTTCTGCCCGGCGCGAAGAGCACGGGCTGATCCATCGCCCTGCCGCGCGGGCGCGGGCGTCGTCGCGTCAGTCGTCCGCCAGCAGGCGCGATAGCGAACGCATCTCGGCGTGCGTCGCGTCCTGCGCGCGGCGCTCCATGTCGCGGTACAGGCGCACGATGTCGCGGCCGATGTCGGTGACGGCCGCACCGCCGCCGCCGCCACCGCCGACCTGCGAGACCACCGCCGGTTCCCGGCACATCCGGTTCAGCTCGTCCACCAGCAGCCACGCCTGGCGGTAGGACATCGCGAGCGCCCGGCCGGCTGCCGAGATCGAGCCGGTCTCACCGATCAGCTCGAGCAGCCGCACCTTGCCCGGGCCGATCGAGCGTTCATCGCCGAAGTCGATGCGCAGATGCAGCGCGGCCTTTGCCGAGGCCCGAGGCCCCGATGCCTTCGCGATCCGTGTGGTGGCGGCGCGTCCCATTGCAGAATCCCGGCGATCACGACAGTCGCCGCGATTATGCGGCCGTGCGCTCAGCCGAGCCAGTCGCGCGTATGCGCCTCGCGCGACGGCCGGTCGGCACGCGGCAAGGTGCGCGGCGTGCCTACGGCGAGGAAGCCCACGAGGCGGCTGGGCGGCTCGAGGCCCAGTGCCGCCGCGACCGCGGGATCGTAGGCGTTGACGCCCGTCACCCACATGCCCCCGTAGCCCAGCAGGTGGATGGCGTTCAGCATGTTCATCGCTGCGGCACCGGCCGACAGGAGCTGCTCGATCTCGGGAATCTTGTGGCCGGCGCGGAGCTCGGCGCCGACGGCGATGATCAGCGGCGTGCGGTCGACCCAGGCGCGATAGCGTTCGCCCATCGCCGCGCCGTTCTCGGGATCGCGCGCCAGTGCCGCCGCCGCGACCCGCTCGGCCCAGGCCCTGCGCTGCTCGCCGCGGATCAGCACGAACCGCCAGGGCCGCAGCTTCCCGTGGTCCGGCGCCCGCAGACCCGCGTCGAGGATCAGGTCGAGCTCGGCGCCCTCGGGCGCCGGCTCCTGCAGCACGCCGACCGACTGGCGGTCGATGAGCAATTCCAGGGCGCGCATCCGCGCGTCGCGGTCGTCCGCCGGCATGCCGGCACGCGGTTCAATCGACTGGTCCATGGCCCTTCATATGTGCTGCCGGCTGCCGCAGCGCAAGTGATAATCATTATCGATAAAGGGCTGGAACCCTGCCCGCCGGTTTGCGTTTTCGGCGCCATGGACGGGCTCTGGCAGGTGGATTGGACAGGCCTCTTCAAGCCTAAGCACGCGCTGTTCGAGCTGTTCCTGCGCGGCACCCTGATGTACCTCGTCATCTTCGTGCTGCTGCGCCTGGTCGTGCGGCGGCAGGTCGGCGGCATCGGCATGACCGACATCCTGGTCATCGTGCTGATCGCCGAGGTGACGGGCAACGGCATCTCGGACAACTTCCAGTCGGTGGTCGAGAGCACGGTGCTCGTCTGCACGATCCTGTTCTGGAGCACGCTCATCGAGTGGCTGCAGTCGCGCTTCCCGCGCTTCGAGCGGCTGGTTCGCAGCCCCAAGCTGAAGCTGGTCGAGGACGGCCGCCTCCTGCGACGGAACATGCGCGAGGAGTTCGTCACCGTCGACGAACTGATGGCGCAGCTGCGCAAGCAGGGGCTGGAGGACTGTCGCGACGTGAAGGCGGCCTATATGGAAGCCGACGGCCAGGTCAGCATCATCCGGCGCAGCGACGCGACGTAGCCGGCATCAAGCCGGGCGCGGCGTGCATTCGATGAAGGAGAGATCGTGGCCGATCGGCCGCGTGGCCGAGATGTCGAGCCGGGCAGCGTCGCACAATGCCGTGAACTCCGCCAACGAGCGCTCGGCGCCGCCGAACAGCGTCAGCATGAACAGGTCCGATCGCAAGTGCGCCGGGCTGGGCGGATCGCCGACCAGGCGCTCGATGAGCAGGACACGCCCCTTGCCTGCCGGCGCCCGGCGGGCCGCATCGGCGCAATGGCGCAGGATGCGCACGGCTTCGGCGTCGGGCCAATCGTGCAACACCTGCGCCAGGATATAGAGGTCGTGGCCCGGCGGCAGCGGATCGAAGAAACTGCCCACCGTCACCGCGCCGCGGTCGGCAAGGCCGGCCGCCTCCAGGGCCGCCCGGCCACGCTCGGCCGCCCCTTCCATCTCGACCAGCGTGCCGGTCAAGGCAGGGGTGACGGCCAGCAGGGCGCAGAGCAGCCGGCCGGCGCCGCCGCCCACATCGACGACATGACCTGCCGTCGACCAGTCACGCGCCGCCGCGACGTCCGGAATCCACTGCTCTGCCCAGGCGGCCATGTAGCGGTCGAAGCCGGCGGCCAGCGCGGGGTCGGCCGCCGTCGCCTGCCAGAGCGAGCGGCCGAACACCGCCCGGTAGCCCGATTCACCGGTGCGGACCGCATGCATCAAGCCCGGCCAGGCCTGGGCGAGGTGGCTCGCCGCCTCGCCGGGATCGAGGTTCAGGACGGCGCGTTCGCCGGCCAGCACGCGGCCGATTGCCGTCAGCCCCACGCGGCCCGGTGCCGGCTGCGTGAACACTCCCCTCGCCTGCAGAAAAGCCACCAGGCTGCGTATGGCACGCGGCCGGCCGCCGCTGCGCTCGGCCAACGCATCGAGGGTATCGACCCCTTCGACGACAAGCTTCGGCAGGCCGAGGCCGACCGCCGCACGCACCGCATGAGGGGTCGCGAGATCGGTCAGCGCCAGCATGGCGGCGAAGGCTTCCTGCGGAGTCAAGCTATATGCAATTAATTGTCAGTGGCATTTGCGTCAATGCGGAACGCAGCACGTTCGAGGACTTGTCGCGCCCCGTGACGAGGCCGATCATCGCGCGCCCTGGCCAACCCGTGGAGGATTGCCATGAACGTCGCCACCAATCCTGCCGCACCCGGCATCGCCGAAAGCACGGCACCGCGCCTCACCGAGCTGGCGCGCTTCGCGGGCTGCGCCGCCAAGATCAGCCAGGCCGACCTGCACAAGGCGCTGGCCGGCCTGCCCGTCGCCGCCGATCCGCGGGTGCTGGTGGGGCACGACACGTCCGACGACGCCGCGATCGTCAAGCTGCGCGACGACCTGGCCCTGGTCGAGACCGTCGACATCTTCCCGCCCATCGTCGATGACGCCTTCGACTACGGTCGCATCGCCGCGACCAACGCGCTGTCCGACATTTACGCCATGGGCGGGACGCCGTTGAACGCGCTGAGCTTCGTGGCCTGGCCGGTCGATACGCTGGGCACGGGACCGCTGCGCCTGGTGCTCGACGGCGCGGCCGCGATCTGCAAGGAGGCCGGCATCGCCATCTCGGGTGGCCATTCGATCGTCGACGAAGAGCCCAAGTTCGGCCTGTTCGTGACCGGCACGATCGATCCGCGCCGCGTCGTGTCCAATGCCGGCGCGCGACCGGGCGACGTGCTGGTGCTGACCAAGCCGATCGGCACCGGCGTGCTGACCACGGCCGTGAAGCGCAATGCTGCGCCGGAAAGCGTGCTCGAGACCGCCGTCCGGTCGATGACGACCCTGAACCGGCACGCCGCCGAAGCGATGAACGCGGCCGACGCGCACGCCGCCACCGACATCACGGGCTTCGGCCTGCTGGGCCATCTCGGCAACATGCTGCGCGCCTCGTCCTCGGCGGCGGGCACGCCGATCGGCGCGCGCCTGTCCTATGCCGCCGTGCCGGTGTTCGACCGCGTCACGGGCTTCCTGAAGGAAGGCCTCTGCCCCGGCGGCACCAGGCGCAACCTCGACTACGCGGCGCCCCATGCGCGCTTCGCCGACTCGCTTTCGGAGGCGCAGCGCCTGCTGCTGGCCGACGCCCAGACCTCGGGCGGCCTGCTGATCGCCGTCGCGCCGGACAAGGTGGACGCGCTGGTCGCCGACCTGAAGCGGCGCGGCACGCCCGCGGCGGCCGTCATCGGCAGCATCGTCGCCGCCGACCAGCCGGGCGTGATCGAGGTCTCCTGATCCGGCGTCGACCCGTTGGCCATATGAGCGAGCGGGACGCTCGCGGTCCGAAAGAGGCTGCCGTCGGAGCAGGGATGGCGGATGGCTCATGATCTTCGGGACCGCGAGCCTCTGGCTCGCCTCATGAGCGAGCGGGAGGCTCGCGGTCCGAAAGATTCCGATTGCTCATCCGGAAGACGGCAGCGGGGTCGCCTGGCTGACCGCCAGAAGCCAGCCGTCGCGGCCCGTCACGTAGACCGCGGCCCAGCGGACATCGCCGGCATCCGGAATCGCGCTCCGGCCGGCCACGACCACGGTGGGGCCGGCGAACACCCGGTAGCTCAGCTCGCTCGCCGGGGCGTTCTCGATCAGGAATTCCCCCGCCAGGGCCGACGCGATGCGCGCCGCCTTGCCGTGGACGCGGCCCGAGCCGTCGGTATGCGAGAAGGCATCCGCATACATCGACCGCAACGCCTTCAGGTCCTTTCCGGCGACCGCCTTCGCGAGCCGTGCCCGGAAGGCCTTGATCTCCTCGATCAGCGACTGCGATTCGGCGCGGTCGGGCTGGCGTGGCGGATGGGCGCGCGCCGTCTCCGCCGCCGCCACCAGCGCAAGGGCGGGCAACGGCGTCGCCAGCAACGAGCGTCTACGCATTCGTGAACTCTACGCCCGCTGCCGGCGGGGCCGCCATGGCCTTATAGTGGCGCCGTGTCTTCCGCCCCTGTCGAGGATGGGCTGTCATGACCCCCAGATTCGCGCTCGCACTGGCATCGCTGGCGCTCGCCGGCTGCCAGACGACGGGCTACGTCGATCCCAATCGCGATCGCAGCGGCGGCTGGGTCGGCGGCGGCGGCTGGGAGAATTTCCGGGCCGGCGCCGAGCCCGCCCCCTCGCTGCCGCTCGCGTCGCGGCCGGCCGCGGAGGACGAGACGCGCCAGGCCGAAGCCGCGGCGCCCTAGCTGCTCCTCGAACTGACGCCGGCCTCCGCAAAGGTCGCCATGCCGTTGTGGCAGGCAGCCGCGGCCTTGAGCAGCGGGACGGCAAGCGCCGCGGCAGAGCCCTCGCCCAGCCGCATCCCCAGGTCGAGCAGCGGGCGCTGGCCGATCGCGGCCAGCAGCCTGGCGTGGCCGGGCTCGGCCGAGCGATGGGCCACCAGGCAGTGCGCCAGCGCGCGCCGATCGAGAGCAAAGAGCACCGCGGCCGCGGCGGTGCAGGCATAGCCATCGAGCAGCACGGGAATTCGTCCCATGCGCGCCGCCAGGACGGCGCCGGCGATGGCGGCGAACTCCTCGCCGCCCACTGCCGCCAGGAGCGCCAGCGGATCGCCCACGGCGATCAGGTCGCGATGATGCGCCAGAGCCTCGTCGATGACGCCGATCTTGCGCTGCAGCGCCTCGCCCTGCACGCCGGTGCCAGGGCCGGCCCAGTCCGCACCCGTACCGCCGAACAGCGCCGCGCAGAGCGTGGCCGCCGTCGTGGTATTGGCGATGCCCATCTCGCCCAGGCACAGCACGTCGATGCCGGGCTCCGCCGCCATCATGCCGTAGGCCATGGCGTTGGCCGCCCGGGCCTCGCTCATCGCCGGTCCGCGCGTGAAGTCGTTGGTCGGATGATCGAGATCCAGCTCATATATGCGCAGGTCGGCGTCGATGCTCTGGGCGAGCTGGTTGATCGCCGCCCCGCCGTTCAGGAAGTTCCGGACCATCTGCCCGGTGACCTCCGGCGGATAGGCGGACACGCCGCGCAGCGCCACGCCGTGGGCGCCGGCGAACACCGCGATGCGCGGCCGCTCGACACGCGGCACGGCGCGGCCCTGCCATCCCGCCAGCCATTCGGCCATCGCCTCCAGCCGCCCGAGCGAGCCGGGCGGCTTGGTGAGCTCGACCTGGCGACTGACGACGGCCGTCACCGCTTCCTGGTCGGGGCCGGGAAGCTCGCGCAGCACGCGGCGCATCTCTTCGAAAGTGGGGGCTGAGGCGTTCATGACGGGCGCGGACCATCCTATATTTGCCGGACCATGACCAGTCCCAGCGAGCCGCCGGTCAGCCGGCCCACTTCCTTCGACGAATGGCTGCAGGCATTCAAGGAGCAGGCCAGTTTCTTCACCGGCCTGAAACTCGATGTCGGCGCGCCGCGCTGGCCCCTGGCCGACGTGCTACCGGTGCTGCCGCTGGTGGGCGCGATGGTGGGACTGGCGTCGGGCCTGGTGTTCGCCATCATGCGCGGCCTGGGTCCGGGCTGGCTGGCTGCCGTCCTGGCGGTCGGAACGGCGGTCCTGATCACACGCGCCCTGCACGAAGACGGGCTGGCCGACACCGCCGACGGGCTCGGCCCGCACGGCATGGACGCCGAGCGGCGGCTCGAGATCATGCGCGACAGCCGCATCGGCACGTTCGGGGTGCTGGCGCTGGCGCTGTCGGTGCTGGTCAAGGTGGCCTGCCTCGCCCAGTTCGGCAGCGCCACCGGGCTGGTCGTGATGATCGGCGCGCACGCGCTGTCGCGCGCGACCATCGCCTATCCGCTGCTCGCCTTCTCGCCGGTGCGCGTCGACGGCCTCGGGGTGCGCGCCGGCAAGCCCACCGACAACGACGTCTGGCTGACGGTCGGGATCGGGGCCGCGCTCGCTTTCCTGCTGCTTCTGGGCAAGGGCTTCTTCGCGGCCATCCTGGCGCCACTCGCCGCCGTCGCCGCCGCCTGGTTCGCGACACGCTGGATCGCCGAGCGCATCGGTGGCTACACCGGCGACACGCTCGGCGCCGTCCAGCAGAAGGCCGAGATCGCCTTCCTCGTGGTGGCGGCGCTGCTCATCGGGCGCTAAGAGCTTCCGCGTTCCCGCGCGGCAACGAACCGGCACCGTACAAGGAGGGCACATTCCATGGCGACAGGCGCCAAGATCACCGGACGGGTCACGCGCTGGTGGTGGGTCCGGCACGCGCCGGTCCCGAATCCCGAGGCGCGCTGCTACGGCCAGTCCGACAAGGATTGTGACGTCAGCAACGAGGCGCTGTTCCGCCACCAGGCGAAGCTGCTGCCCAAGGGGGCCGTCTGGTACGCCTCGAACCTGCTGCGGGCGCGCAAGACGGCCGAGCATCTCGCCCGGGCCGGCGCGGAGATGGACGTCCTCAACATCGAGCCCGATCTTGCGGAGCAGCATTTCGGCGACTGGCAGGGCCTCACCTACGTCGAGATCGCCGAGAAGTACGCCAACAACCACCTGTTCTGGCTGGGGCCGCCCGAATACCGCCCGCCGGGCGGCGAGAGCTTCGTCGACCTGCGCGACCGCGCCGTGCGCAGCATCGACCGGCTGACGGCGGAACATCGCGGCCGCGACATCGTGGCGACGGCGCATGGCGGCACGATCCGCGCGGCGCTGGCGCACGCCTTCAACCTGCACCCGGAGGCCGCCGTGCGCTTCGAGATCGAGAATGTATCGGTGACCATGATCGAGCATTTCGAGCAGGCCGACCCGGCCCACGCCTGGCGCGTGGCGTTCGTGAACTACATGCCGCGCGAGCTGGTGATCGCCAAGGCGGCGGCACTGGCATGAAGACCACCGCGGAACTCGCGGCCGAACAGGCCGCCTACTGGAATGGTCCGGGCGGCGAGGGCTGGCTCGCGGCTTATGAGCGCATCCAGCGCGCCATTGGCGAGATCGGTGAGCTGGCCCTGTCCGCCGCCGCAGCCCGCGCAGGCGAACAAGTCCTCGATATCGGCTGCGGCACCGGCAGCACCACCGCGGCGCTCGCCCGCGCCGTCGGCCCGCACGGCCAAGTGCTGGGCGTCGACATCTCCGAGCCGCTGGTCGCCGCCGCGCGTGCGCAGCGGCTCGACAATGCCAGCTTCGCCGTCGGCGACGCCGCCGCCCATCCCTTCCCGGACCGGCACTACGACCTCGTCTTCTCGCGCTTCGGCGTGATGTTCTTCGCAGATCCCGTCGCGGCCTTCCGCAACATCCATCGCGCGCTGAAGTCCGGCGGCCGTCTGGTGTTCGTCGCCTGGCGCACCGCCCAGGAGAATCCCTGGGGGACGACTCCGGTGCGCGCGGCGCAACCCTTTCTGCCGCCGCAGCCGCGGCCGGGCCCCGAAGACCCTGGCCAGTTCTCGTTCGGCGATCGGGCGCGCGTCGAGCGCATCCTCACGCAGGCGGGCTTCGCCGCGCTCAGACTCGAGCCCGTGGACCGGCTGATCTGGATGGGCGACAGCGTCGCGGAGGTGGTGGCCGGCGCCGGCCGCTTCGGCCCGCTGGCCCGTGCCTTCGCCGGCGCCGAACCCGCCGCCATCGAGCGCGCCAAGCAGGCCATCGCGGAGGTGCTCGCGCCGCACGAGACGCCGGACGGCGTCCGGCTGCCGGGCGCCTGCTGGCTGGTCGAGGCGAAGGCATCGTAGCCCGCGGCCAAAACCCATGGACCATTTGGCGACGTTTCCCCTGCCGCCGGTGACGCTGGTGCTGGGCGGCGCGCGCTCGGGCAAGAGCACGCATGCCGAGAAGCTCGCGACCGGCACGCTGTTCGGCGGCACGCCGCGGCCGGCCGTCTATATCGCGACCGCGCAGCCCGGCGACGTCGAGATGGCGACCCGCATCATGGCGCATCGCGCGCGGCGCGGCGGCGCCTGGACGACCATCGAGGAGCCGGTCAACCTCGCCGAGGCACTGGCGTCGGCGCGGCGGCACGGCGGGCCTGTCCTGATCGACTGCCTCACATTGTGGCTGTCCAACCTCATGCATGCCGGCGCCGACCTCGACGCGGCGTCCGACGACCTCGTCCTGGCGCTGGAGAGCCACGACGCTCCCGTGGTTTTCGTAAGCAACGAAGTGGGACTGGGCATCGTCCCGGACACACCGCTGGGCCGTACGTTCCGCGATGCGCAAGGCCGCCTGAACATGCGGCTGGCCGAGCGGGCAGACCGGGTGATCCTGATGGCCGCCGGGCTGCCGCTTCTTCTGAAGGACCGGCCGGCTGCCCGCAGATCTTGAGTCATTTCTGAGGCAAATCGCCTAAGTGGCTCAATTCACCTGAAGAATATGATACATTCGGGCTGTCATGGCCATGCGGCGTCCCCTTGCGCCGGCCATTGCCCAAGGAGAGACCATGAAGCTCGAACGCCGAACTGTCCTGGCGGGCAGCCTTGCGGCCCTCGCCGCCCCGCTTCTGTCCGCACAACCCGCGCGTGCCGACGCCAAGCGCCAGGCGCTGGTGGATTCGTCCCTCGAGTCCGCCCGCAAGATCCTCGAGGGCAAGGACTATCCCGACGCGCCACGCTACATGGAGAATGCCCGCGGCGTGCTGATCATGCCCGAGCTGGTGCAGGGCGGCCTGATCTTCGGCCTCGCCGGCGGCCGCGGCACGATGATGGTGCGCAGCGCGCCGAGGGACTGGAGCCCGCCCGCCTTCTACGCCATGGGGTCCGGCAGCGTCGGCCTGCAGATCGGCGCCAAGGTCTCCGAGGTCATCTTCATCATCAAGACCGAGAAGGGCCTGCAGGCGCTGATCGACCACAAGTTCAAGTTCGGAGCGGAAGCCGGCATTGCCCTGGCCGTCGTGGGGATCGGCGTCGAGGGCGCCTCGACCGCCGCCGTGGGCGCCGACATCATAGCCTTCGCGAGCTCGGCAGGGCTGTTCGCCGGCGCCTCGATCGAAGGCTCCTATCTCGATCCCGACAACGACTGGAACGCGCTCTATTACGGCTCGGGCGCCAACAGCAAGGCGATCCTGCTCGATCGCCGCTTCACCAATCCGGGCGCCGAACCGATCCGCCAGTTCATGGCGAAGTGGTGAGCCCGCTTCACCAGAATTTCCACCACTGACGCGTCGGCGCGGCGGCAGCGGCCGGTGTGCCCGGCGGCTTCTGCTCGATGCCGCCGATGGGCGTGGGCGCCGGCAGGTCGCTCTCGCGCCAGCCGCCGCCCAGCGCCAGCACCAGGTTGGCGCTGGCGATCAGCCGGTTCAGGCGGATGGTGAGCAGCGTCTGCTCGGCCGACAGGGCCGCGGCCTGGGTCTGCACGACGGTGGTGTAGGGCACGGTGCCCAGACGGTACTGGTTCAGCGAGAGCTGCTCAGCCTGGCGCGCGGCGGCGACGGCCGCGCGCTGCACCCGTTCCTGGTGCGTGAGCACGCGTTGCTGGACCAGCGCATCCTCGACCTGCTGGAAGGCGACCAGGATCGTCTGCCGGTAGAGCGCGACCTGCGCGTCATAGGCGGCACGGGCGCCTTCGACCTGCGCTCTGAGCGCGCCGCCGTCGATCAGCGTGCCCGCGATCTGCGGTCCCACCGACCACACCGCGTTGCTGAGCGCGAGCAGCGCATTCAAGCTGCTGCCGACCATGGTGACGGTGCTGGCCAGCGAGATGTTCGGATAGTAGGCCGCCTGGGCGACGCCGATCCGCGCGTTGGCCGCCGCCATCTGGCGCTCGGCGGAGGCGATGTCCGGCCGCCGCTCGAGCAGGGTCGACGGGACGCCGGCGTCGATCGTCGGTATGTCGCGCGGCGGCGGCGCCGGCGCGATGCTCAGGCTGGCCGGCACCTTGCCGACCAGCACCGCGACCGCATGTTCGAATTGCGCGCGCGTGATCTCCTCGGCGACGAGCTGCGCGCGCGTCTGCTCGAGCTGGGTCTGTGCCTGCGCGAGGTCGACTCCCGAGACGATGCCGGCATCGAGCTGGTTCTGCACGATCTGCGCCGACCGCGCGTAGGCGGCTACCGACGCCTGGAAGACCCTGATGCGCTGCTCGGAGATGCGCATCGAGAAGTAGTTGGTGGCCAGGCTGGCCTGCGCCGACAGCCGCGCGTTGGCAAGGTCCGCCGCGCTCGCCTGCGCGGCTGCCGAATCGCTTTCGATCTGGCGGCGGATGCGGCCCCACAGATCGATCTCCCAGGACAGCGAAGGCCCGGCGCTGTACTGGCCGACGCTGCCCTGGCTGGCATTGACCACGGTGCCCTGGACGGCGCGGCTGCTGCCGCTGCCACTGCCGCTCTGGGTATAGCCGGCCGATCCGGTGACGGTCGGATAGAGCCCGGACGCATCCTGCCGCACCAGGGCGCGCGCCTGGCGGTAGGCCGCCTCGGCCTGGATCAGCGTCTGGTTGGAGATATCGATCTCGGACGCCAGCCGGTCGAGCTCGGCGTCGCCGTACATCACCCACCACGGCCCACGGTCGATGGCGTCGCGCGGCAGCGCGGGCTGGAAGCTCGCAGCGACGCCCGTCACCGGTCCCGTCGTCTCCTTGAAGCTCACGGGCGGCGGATCGGCCGGCGGCGGCCGCTGATAGTCGGGGCCGACGGTGCAGCCCGATGCCAGGAGGCAGGCGACGAACGCGAGACGCCTCATGCCGCGGCGCCCGGCGCGCTGCGCGCTGTGCCGCCCATCAGCCGCGCGACGCGGCTCGGGCGGTCGCGATCCCGGCGCCGGAAGCGGTCGAGGTAGAGATAGATCACCGGGGTTGTGTAGAGCGTCAGGACCTGGCTGACCACCAGCCCGCCGATGATCGAGATGCCGAGCGGCTGGCGCAGCTCGGCGCCGTCGCCGAAGCCCATGGCGAGCGGCAGCGCGCCCAGGATGGCCGCCATGGTGGTCATCAGGATAGGACGGAAGCGCAGCAGCGCCGCCTCGTGGATCGCGACCGACGGGTCGAGCCCCGCCCCACGTTCCCTGTCGAGCGCGACGTCGATCATCATGATGGCGTTCTTCTTCACGATGCCGATCAGCAGCAGCACGCCGATCATGGCGATGATGCTGAACTCCACGCCGGTGAGGCGCAGCGCCAGCAGGGCGCCCACGCCGGCCGACGGCAGGGTCGACAGGATCGTGATCGGATGGATGTAGCTCTCGTAGAGGATGCCCAGCACGATGTAGACAGCAGCCAGCGCCGCCAGCACCAGCAGGAGCTGGTTGCCCAGGCTCTGCTGGAAGGCCCGCGCCGTGCCCTGGAACGAGCCGTGGATGGTGGCCGGCAGCCCGATGTCGCGCATCGTCTCGTTCACATACGCCACGGCATCGGACAGGGTCTTGCCGGGTACGAGGTTGAAGGAGATCGTGCTGGCGACGAACAGGCCCTGGTGATTGACCGCGAGCGGCGTCGTGCCGAACTCGGCCCGCACGAGCTGCGACAGCGGGATCATCGTTTCCGGCGTGGTGCTGACGGCCGCGCCGGTCGAGGCCGAGCCGCGGCCCGACACGGCGATCTGGTTGGTGCGCTGGTTGCGCACCGCCTGCGAGGGATCGGCGGCGCCCGCCTGCAGCGGGGCCGTGGAGACCACCGCGCCGGTCGCCTGGCTGCCGCTGATGGCGCCGCCGGTGGTGCTGACATAGATGTCCTTCAGCCGCTCCGGGTTGTTCCAGTATTCGGGCGCGACCTCCATGACCACGTGGTACTGGTTCAGCGGATTGTAGATCGTCGAGACCTGGCGCTGGCCGAAGGCATCGTACAGCGTCGACGAGATGCTGCGCGTCGACACGCCGAGACGCGCCGCCGCATCGCGGTCGATCGCGAGGTTGACCTGCAGGCCGCGCTGCTGCTGGTCGGAATCGACATCGACGATGACCGACTGGTCCCGGCGCAGGGCCTCGACGAGCTTCGGCCCCCATTCGTAGAGCTCGGGCAGCGAATCGGCCTGCAGCGTGAACTGGTACTGCGCATTGCTCTGGCGGCCGCCCACGCGGATGTCCTGGACGGCGGCGAGAAAGAGCTGCGCGCCCGGCACCTCGGCAAGCTTGGGACGCAGGCGCGCGATGACCTGGTCGGCCGAGATCCCGCGCTCGTCCAGCGGCTTCAGCGTCGCGAACACGAATCCGGAATTCGTCGAGTAGCCGCCGGTGAAGCCCGCCACGCTCGCGACCGCGGGGTCCTCGCGCACGATGTTCACGAACTGCCGGAACTTCCGGCGCATCGCCTGGAAGGAGATGCTCTGGTCGGCACGGATGCCGCCCACGATGCGGCCGGTGTCCTGCTGGGGAAAGAAGCCCTTGGGAATGGTGACGTAGAGCTGGATATTCAGGATCACCGTCGCCAGGAAGACGATCATGGTCAGGAGCGGGTGGCGCAACACCAGGGCGAGGCTGCGCCCGTAGCCGCGCTGGAGCGCCGCGAAGCCACGCTCGCTCCAGCGGAAGAAGCGGCCGGGGGCGTGTGCCGCCGGCGAGCGCAGCACGTAGGCGCACATCATCGGCGTGGTGGTGAGCGACACCACCATGGAGACGAGGATCGCGATCGACAGCGTCACGGCAAACTCGCGGAACAGCCGGCCGACCAGCCCGCCCATCAGCAGGATCGGGATGAACACGGCGATCAGCGACAGGCTCATCGACACGACGGTGAATCCGACCTCGCGCGCCCCTTTCAGGGCCGCGTCGATGCGTGACATCCCCTCCTCGACATGGCGCGCCACGTTCTCGAGCACGATGATGGCGTCGTCGACCACGAAGCCGGCGGCGATCGCCATGGCCATCAGGGACAGGTTGTTGATGCTGTAGCCGAGCAGGTACATGCCGCCGAACGTGGCGATCAGGGACACCGGCACGGCGACGGCCGCGACCAGGCCGGCCCGCGCCGAGCGCAGAAAGGCGAAGGTCACCAGCACGACCAGGATGACGCTGATCAGCAACGCCTGCTCGACCTCGCGCAGCGAGGCCCGGATGGTGACCGTGCGGTCGCTCACGACCTGCAGGTCGACGTCGTTGGGCAAGGCGGCCTGCAGCTCGGGCAGGAGCGACCGCACCTCGTCCACGCTCTCGATGACGTTGGCGTTGGGCTGCAGGTAGATGATGGCCAGGACCGAGCGCTTGCCGTTGGCCTGGCCTTCGTTGCGGATGTTCTCCGTCGCGTCGATGACCTCGGCCACGTCGGACAGCCGCACGGGCGAGCCGTTGCGCCAGGCGATGATCAGCGGACGGTATTCGTCCGCCGTCCGCGCCTGGTCGTTGGAATAGATCTGGAAGCGCCGCTCGCCGACCTCGAGGGCGCCTTTCGGCGAATTCGCGTTGGCGGCGGCGATGGCGGCGCGCACGCTCTCCAGCCCGATCTGGTACTTGGCGAGCGCCGTCGGATTGAGCTCGACGCGGACGGCCGGCAGCGAGCTGCCGCCCAGCGTGACCTGACCGACACCCGTCACCTGGCTCAGCCGCTGCTGCAGGACATTGGAGGCCGCGTCGTAGAGCCGCCCCTGCCCCAGCGTGTCGGAGGTGATCGCCAGCACGAGGGCGGGAGCATCGGCGGGATTGACCTTGCGGTACTGGGGATTGCTCGGCAGGTCGCCCGGCATCTCCATGCGGGCGGCGTTGATGGCCGCCTGCACGTCGCGGGCGGCGCCGTCGATGCTGCGCGACAGGTCGAACTGCAGGACGATGCGCGCGTTGCCGACCGTGCTCGACGAGGTGATCTCGGTGACGCCGGCGATGGCGCCCAGCGCCCGTTCGAGCGGCGTCGTCAGGCTGGTCGCCACCGTCTCGGGCGAGGCGCCGGGCAGGCTGGCGGTGACCATGATGGTCGGAAACTCGACCTTGGGCAGGGGCGATACCGGCAGCTTGAAGAACGCGACCAGCCCCGCGAGGGCGAGCCCTATGGTCAGTAGCGTCGTGGCGACCGGCCGGGCGATGAAAGGCGCGGACAGGTTCACGTCAGCGGCCTTTCGCCGACATCCGGGCGCGCCGGGTGAAGCGGCGTTTCGAGCGGCACGCCGCGCAGCCGGCGGCCCAGGCGGTCGAACGCGAGGTAGATCACCGGCGTCGTGAAGAGTGTCAGGACCTGGCTGACGATCAGCCCGCCGACGATGGTGAGCCCGAGCGGCTGGCGCAGCTCCGAGCCGGTGCCGCTGCCCAGCATCAGGGGCAGGGCGCCGACCATGGCGGCCACCGTCGTCATCAGGATGGGCCGGAAGCGCAGCAGACAGGCCTGGTGAATGGCCTCGCGCGGGCTCTTGCCCTCGTTGCGCTCCGCATCGAGGGCGAAGTCGATCATCATGATCGCATTCTTCTTCACGATGCCGATCAGCAGCACGATGCCGATGATGCCGACGATGCTGAGATCGGTGCCCGCCAGCATCAGGGCCAGCAGCGCGCCGATCCCCGCCGAGGGGAGGGTCGACAGGATCGTCACGGGATGGATGTAGCTCTCGTAGAGCACGCCCAGCACGATGTAGACCGTGACGATGGCCGCCAGGATCAGGAGGAGCTGGCTGTCGAGCGAGCGCTGGAAGGCGAGCGCGGCGCCCTGGAAATGGGTGGTGATCGAGGCCGGCATGCCGATCTCGCGCTGGGCGGCCGTGATGGCGTCGACCGCCTGGCCGAGCGAGGCGCCCGGCGCCAGGTTGAACGAGATGGTGGTGGCGGGAAACTGACCCAGCCGGTCGAGCCTCAGCGGCGAGGCGCGTTGCTCGAAGGTGGCGACGGCCGACAGCGGCACCTGCTTGCCGCCCGATCCCGGCAGGTAGAGGTTGGACAGCGAGTCGATGGAGCCGCCGAACGCGGGATCGATCTCGTAGATCACGCGATACTGGTTGGACTGGGTGTACACGGTCGACACGATGCGCTGGCCGAAGGCGTCGTAGAGCACGTTGTTCACCGAAGCCGCGGTGATGCCGAAACGCGCCGCGGCGTCGCGATCCAGCCGGATGAACAGCGCCAGGCCCTTGGCCTGCAGGTCGCTCGTGACGTCGATGATCTCGGGCACGGTCCGCAGGCGATCGAGCAGCCGCGGCACCCAGACGTCGAAGTCGTCGGGACGCACGCTCTGCAGCACGAACTGATACTGGGTGCGGCTGACGGTCGAATCCACGGTGAGATCCTGGGCCGGCTGCATGAAGAGCGTGATGCCGGGCACGTCCGCCGTCTCGCGCTGCAGGCGGCGGATGACCTCGGTGGCCGTCTCGGTGCGCTGGCTGCGCGGCTTGAGGTTGATCAGCATGCGGCCGGAGTTCAGGGTCGCGTTGCTGCCGTCGACCCCGACGAAGGAACTCAGGCTCTCGACGTCGGGATCGGCCAGGATGGCTTCGGCCAGCGCGCGCTGGCGCTCGCTCATCGCCTGGAAGGAGATGCTCTGCGGCGCCTCCGTCACGGCCTGGATCAGGCCGGTGTCCTGCACCGGGAAGAAGCCCTTCGGAACCGCGACGTAGAGCAGGACCGTCAGCACGACGGTGCCCACGGCGACCAGCAGCGTCAGCGGCTGGTGGCGGAACACGACCACGAGGGCGCGGTCGTACAGCGCGATCAGCCGGTCGAACCAGCGTGCGCCCATGCTCGCGGACGGCGCGGCCGGCGGAGCGCCGGCGGCATGGCCGGTCCGCTGGCGCAGGAGCTGGGCGCACAGCATCGGGACCAGCGTGAGCGACACCACGGCCGAGATCAGGATGGTGACCGACAGGGTGACGGCGAACTCGCTGAACAGGCGTCCGACCACGTCCGTCATGAACAGCAGCGGAATGAGCACGGCGATCAGCGACACCGTGAGCGACACCACCGTGAAGGCGATCTGGCGCGAGCCGCGGAGGGCGGCCGCCCGCGGACCGTCGCCGCGCTCGATGTAGCGGGCGATGTTCTCGATCATGACGATGGCGTCGTCGACGACGAAGCCCGTCGCGATGGTCAGCGCCATGATGGACAGGTTGTTGAGGCTGAAGCCGGCCAGGTACATGACGGCCAGCGTGCCGATCAGCGACAAGGGCACGGAGAGGCTCGGGATCAGCGTCGCGCGCCAGTCGCCCAGGAACAGGAAGATCACCGCCACCACCAGCACGACGGCGAAGGCGAGCTCTATCTGCACGTCGCGCACGGAAGCCCGGATGGTGATGGTGCGGTCGGTCAGCACCGCGACCTCGAGGGCGCTCGGCAGGGTGTCGCGAAGCTGCGGCAGCAGCGCCTTGATGCTGTCGACCACCGATATGACGTTGGCGCCGGGCTGGCGGCGGACGTTGACGATCACCGCCTGGGTGTCGTTCTTCCAGGCGGCCAGCCGGTTGTTCTCCTGCGCCTCCTCGACCGTGGCGACGTCGGACAGGCGCACCGGCGCCCCGTTGCGATAGGCGACGACGATGTCGCGGAAGACGGCGGGATCGGTGATCTGGTCGTTGGCGTTGATGGTGTAGGCGCGCGCCGGCCCGTCGAAATTGCCCTTCGGGGTGTTGACGTTGGCGTTGGAAATCGTGGTCCGCAGGTCGTCGATGTTGAGCCCATAGGCGGCGAGCGCCGTCGGGTTGGCGCGCATGCGCACGCCGGGCTTCTGGCCGCCCTCCAGGCTGACCAGGCCGACGCCGGGAAGCTGCGCGATCTTCTGGGCGAGCCGCGTATCGACGAGATCGTAGACCTTGGTGAGCGGCTCGGTCCGGGAGGTGACCGCGAGCGTCAGCACCGGCGCGTCGGCCGGGTTGATCTTGGCGTAGATGGGCGGCGACGGCAGGTCGGAGGGCAGCAGGTTGCTCGCCGCATTGATCGCCGCCTGCACCTGCTGCTCGGCCACATCGAGACCGAGCGCTAGGTCGAACTGCAGCACGATCGACGATGCGCCAGCCGAGCTGGTCGAGGTCATCTGCGTCAGGCCCGGCATCTGGCCAAACTGCCGCTCCAGCGGCGCCGTGACCGAGGAGGTCATGACCTCGGGACTGGCGCCGGGATAGAGCGTCAGGACGCGGATCGTCGGATAGTCGACCTGCGGCAGGGCCGACAGCGGCAGGAAGCGGTAGGCGATGATGCCGACGAGCAGGATCGCGGCCATGAACAGCGAGGTTCCGACCGGTCGTTCGATGAAGATCCGCGACGGGTTCATGTCGCGGTCCGCATCATTGCGTGGGTTGGACGCGCCGGCCGGAATCGGCGCCACTCGCGCGGGCACCGCTCGGGCCACTGCCGTTCGACTCGCGGGCGTTTGCCCCGGGGGCCTTGGGGGCGGCGGCGTCGGACGACGCGCCGCGGCCTGCGCCGTCGGCAGCCTGTCGCCGGCGCTGCGGCTGGCCTTCGGGGGGCGCAGCGGCGACCGGCGCGCCCGACGCGCGCGGCGCGGTGCCCGGCCGGCGGATCTTCGCCCCTTCGCGCAGCCGGTCGGTGCCGTCGACGACGACCTGCTCGCCGGGCTGCAGGCCGCTGACGATCTGGACCTTCTCGCCATCGGTCACACCGAGCTCCACCACGCGCACGGCGACCGTGTCGTCGGCCTTGGCAAGGTAGACGAAGGTGCCCGGCTGACCGCGCTGGATGGCCGCCACGGGCACGACGGTCGCGTCCTTCACGGTGTCGACCAGAAGCCGCACGTTGACGAACTGGTTGGGATACAGCGCCTCGTCCTTGTTCTCGAAGACCGCGCGCAGCTTGACCGTCCCGGTGGTGAGGTCGATCACGTTGTCGAGGGTGCGCAGCGTACCGACCGCGAGCTCGTTCTTCTGCGCCCGGTCCAGCACGCGCACCTCGAGGGATGCGCCGGCGCGCAGCCGCTCGCGGACCGGCGGCAGGGCATCTTCCGGGATGGTGAAGAGGACGGAGATCGGCTGGAGCTGGGTGATGATGCAGATGGGCGTGGTATCGCCCATCGACACAAAGTTGCCCGGATCGACGGTGCGCAGCCCGACGCGCCCGGTGATGGGTGCGACGATCCTGGTGTAGGTCAGGTTGAGCTTGGCGGCGTCGACCTGGGCCTGGTCGATGACGATGGCGGCCTCGTACTGGCGCACCAGCGACTGCTGGGTATCGAGCTGCTGCCGGGCGATCGAATCCTGGGCCACCAGCTTGCGGTAGCGCTCCAGGTCGGTCTGGGCGTTCTTGAGCAGGGCCTCGTCGCGCTGGAGCTGTCCCTGCGCCTGCTGCAGCGCGACCTCATAGGGGCGCGGATCGACCACGGCCAGCAGATCGCCCTTGTGCACCAGCTGGCCTTCCTTGAAATCGACCTGGACCAGCTGGCCGGTAAGCTGCGTCTTGACGTTGACGGTGTGCAACGGCGTCACCGTCCCCAGCGCCCGGATGACGACGGGAATCTCCCCTTTGGCTGCCGTGGCCAGGCCGACCGGCGTGGGCATGCCCGGCCCGAAGCGGCCGCCTTGCCGCGGCGGCGGGGTAGTTCCGCTTTGCGATATATACCAGCCCGCCCCTGCCACGATGGCAAGCCCCAGGCCGATGCCGAGCAGGGTCCGCAGCCTCTTCATTGTCCCATTCGCCCCAACGCGCGCTACCGATCAGTCGAGATACGGACCGTTCGGTGAAAGTGTCCCCCACGGGTTCCGGCCACGCAAGGTTGGGGAGCATATAGGCACGCTGGCCACCGAACGCTCCCGCTGTCGGCAAGTGGCTTCCGAGGAGCGCCTATTCGAAGGGGATGTAGCGGAAGTTGAACATGAACAGGTTCTCGGCCGCGCTCGGGATGCCACCCACCCCGTAATAGGCGGTGCGGGTGATGTTGCCGTACTGCAGCCCGCTGCGGAGCGTGCCCCATCGACCGCGCAGCATGTTCCAGTTCAGGCCGAGCGTGATCTCGGTGAGGGTCTGGGTGTTGCCGGCACAGTTGGATCCGCCGGCGTTGGGGTTGAAGCAGCCGGTATTGTTGAAGTTGGGATTGCCGTATCCCCCGTTGGGGAAGTAGCTGGCCCCGACCCAGTTCCACCCGTAGAAGCCGTAGAAATCGAGGACGTCCGGCACGATGTGGGCGACCGCGCCGACGGTACCCATGCCCTGCGGCAGGGTCACCGGCCCGCCATTGGCATCGAAGGTGACGTCGGGCAGGCCACCGGCACCGTAGCGCCCAATGCCGCTGCCGTACATGAAGTTGCCCATGACATCGACCCATTTCCCGACGGGTACGAAGGCACTGACGCCGAAGCCGCCGCCGAAGGCGTCGTAGTTGACGCTGGTGGTGTTCAAGGAAACCTGGTCACGGAACCAGCGCGCGACGCCGAAGACGTCGAGATGCCCGAACTTCGTGTCCAGGGCCACCTTCGCGACGATGTCGGGCGCCACGTTGACGCTGTAGTTGACCTGCGGATTGAGGCCGCTGTTCCCCGGATAGCCGGTATAAACGGTCTGGCCGGCCGGGACGGCAGCGGTGCCACCGAACACGGTCTGAGGCGTGTTGACCTCGAGGCCCATCCAGAAATTGCCGAAGCCCTTGACCGCCCGCACCATCGGCACGCGCAGATAGTTGTAGCCGACCATGTAGTTGTTATCGATGGTGGGCGGCTGCCACGTGCTGAAGGGATCGAGGCCTTTCTTGAAGGGCGTCGCCAGGGTCCAGGCCTGGCCCGCCAGCAGGTAGGCCTGCCACGCTTCGTCTTCGTACTGGCCGAAGGCCTGGCGCAGGCGCGGCGTGTAGCTGTTCGACTGGACCGAGTTGGCGCCGCCCGCCCCGTTGTTGAAGTCCATCTCGCCGTAGCCGACGATTCGGGAATCGGCGCCGACCGGCGCCTCGATCTTGGCCGAGAGGCGCGTCTGCTGGGCGGTCAGGCCGAACTCGCCGGAGTTGCCCTGCGGGGTCGGTCCGTAGAACGGGATGCTGTTGTACCCGGTGCCCGTCCCGCGATTCTCGTTGCGGCTGCGGAAATAGCCCGTCAGGTCGATGAAGCCGCCCAGCGTGAGCTTGGCCGATCCCAGCATGAAGGTGCCATTGGGCTTGTCGGGGTCGCCCGCCGGAGCCGCTGCCGGCGTAGGCGCCGCGCTGGCTGCCGTGGTCTCGGGCGCCGGCTGGGCGGGCGGTGCGCCAGCGGGCGGTGCACCAGCGGGCGGTGCACCAGCGGGTGCGGCGGCACCCGCCGCCTCCACCCGCGTGGGCTTCGGGGCTGCCGCCGGCTTCTGGGCCGCCGCCCGGGCGTTGGCATCCGCGTTCTGCCGCCGCTTCTCGGCCGCTTCGAGCTGATCGATCCGCTTCTGGAGGAGGCGGATCTGCTCGAGCAGCTCCTGTGTGGACGGCCCCTGTGCCTGTGCGAAGGCCGGCGCCGTCAGGGCCAGTGCAACGGCAGCAGCTCCCGATGGCAAGGCCATGCGGCGTACCAAGGCGTACAGGGGCATGTCGGACCTCTCGCGTGGACCCAGTGTCCCGGCCGACAGCTGTGGATTCGCTACGGCCCGGCGAAGGTTTTCTTACGCCAACCGCAGAGGCCGTGTCCGGGGCATTGAGCCCCGGCACCGAGGTCATCGCGGCCTTCCAGCCGGACCGCGCGACCCGTTCGTCAGTCGCCCGAGGCCTCGCTGTCCGGCACATACAGCGCATGGCCGCCCGCCTTGAAGCGCGCGCTCATCTCGTCCATGCCCTGCCGGGCATAGTCGCGGATGTCCTGGGTGATGCGCATGGAGCAAAACTTCGGCCCGCACATGGAGCAGAAGTGCGCCGTCTTGTGCGCCTCCTTGGGCATCGTCTCGTCGTGGAACTTCTCCGCGGTCGCCGGATCGAGCGACAGGTTGAACTGGTCGCGCCAGCGGAACTCGAAGCGCGCCTTGCTGAGCGCGTCGTCGCGCAGGCGCGCTGCGGGATGGCCCTTTGCGAGATCGGCGGCGTGGGCCGCGATCTTGTAGGTGATGACCCCCACCTTGACGTCGTCACGGTCGGGCAGGCCGAGATGCTCCTTGGGCGTGACGTAGCAGAGCATCGCCGTGCCGAACCAGCCGATCATGGCGGCGCCGATGCCGGAGGTGATGTGGTCGTAGCCCGGCGCGATGTCGGTGACGAGCGGCCCCAGCGTGTAGAACGGCGCCTCGCCGCACTCCCTGAGCTGCTTGTCCATGTTGGCCTTGATCTTGTGCATGGGCACGTGGCCCGGCCCCTCGATCATGACCTGGCAGCCCTTGTCCCAGGCAACCTTCGTGAGCTCGCCCAAGGTCTCCAGTTCGGCGAACTGCGCGGCGTCGTTGGCGTCGGCATTGCAGCCGGGCCGCAACCCGTCGCCCAGCGAGAAGGACACGTCGTACTTGCGCATGATGTCGCAGATGTCGCCGAAATGCTCGTAGAGGAAGCTCTCGCGATGCTCGGTCAGGCACCATTGCGCCATCATCGAGCCGCCGCGGCTCACGATGCCGGTGATGCGCTGCGCCGTCAGCGGCACGTGCGCCAGCCGCACGCCGGCATGGATGGTGAAGTAGTCGACGCCCTGCTCGCACTGCTCGATCAGCGTGTCGCGGAAGACCTCCCAGGAGAGCTTCGTGGGATCGCCGCCGACCTTCTCCAGCGCCTGGTAGATCGGCACGGTGCCGATCGGCACCGGCGCGTTGCGCACGATCCACTCGCGCGTGTCGTGGATGTTGCGGCCGGTCGAGAGATCCATGACCGTGTCGGCGCCCCAGCGGATCGCCCACACCATCTTGTCGACCTCCTCCTCCATCGAGGACGAGACCGCCGAGTTGCCGATGTTGGCGTTGATCTTCACCAGGAAGTTCCGGCCGATGATCATCGGCTCGAGCTCGGCATGGTTGATGTTGGCGGGGATGATGGCGCGGCCCGCCGCCACCTCCTGGCGGACGAACTCCGGGGTGATGAACTCGGGCAGACCCGCGCCGAAGCTCTCGCCGTCGGCCAGCCGCTCGCGCGCCACGTCGAGAGCGGCCCTGCGGCCGAGATTCTCGCGCTCGGCGACGTAGATCATCTCCTTGGTGACCACGCCCGCCCTCGCCCATTCGAGCTGGGTGACCGGCTTCCCGTCGAGGCCGCGCAGCGGGCGCGGCGTGTCCGGGAAGGGCTGCAGGGCCGAAGCCTTCACGTTGCCGTTGTCGATCGGCTGGATCGGCCGGCCGTCATATTCCTCGACGCCGCCGCGCGCGAGCACCCAGGCGCGGCGTGTCCGGGCCAGGCCCTTGCGCACGTCGATGACGGCGGCGGGGTCGGTGTAGGGGCCGGTCGTGTCGTAGACGCGCACCGGCGGCTCGGCCGGCGTGCTGAGCGTGATCTCGCGCAGGGGCACGCTGAGGTCCGGCGCGGCCTCCGGCGTGACATAGACCTTCTGCGAGGATGGCAGCGGCCCGGTCGTCACCTGCGGCGACAGCGGATTGATGATGGTGTCCATGATGAAGGATCTCCTGAAGCAAGAGGCGAACGGAGATCCGGCGTAATTGTCGTGCAAAGGAGGCGTATCCAGTCCCTTCGCCGGCATGACCCGGATCAGGTTCAAAGGGTCACCGCGCTGCCTCGATAGAGACCGTCGGTATCTCAGCCCCTTGTCGGGACCCCCCTTGGACAAGGGCAGTGTACGCCGTGGCGCCAGGCGATGCGAGAGTTTTGGTAGCGATCGGCGAGATGGCAGTGGATCTGCAAACGGAAGAGCGACCGTGCGGTGCGCTGCCCTCGGGCAACACCAACGCGCCGTCGATCATGATCGGCGAGAAGGCCGCGCGGATGATGCTGGCGTCGAGCGCTCAAGCCCTCGCGGCATGAGCGGGTCGCCGATCGGCGGCGAGCATCGACTCAGAACTCCTTCAAATTGTCGGCGAGATGCTTGTGCGCGTAGGCCTCGCGGGTCAGGCCGCGACGCTGCAGCTCGGGCACCAGCCCGTCGCAGATCTCCATGATGGAGCGGCGCTCGATCGGCGTATCGGAAAACAGGAAGCCGTCGCCGCCCACTTCCTGCATGACCTCGGCCATCACCCCCGCCACGTGATCGGGCGTGCCGGTATAGTCGAGACTGCCCTTGCTGGCGTAGCCGCGCACGATCTCCCGCAGCGGCTTGCCGAGCCATCGGGCCAGCGAGGACTGGTGGCCGTTGGTCGTGAGCGTGGTCGGCAGAGGCTCGTCGAGATCGAACTTGGAGAAGTCGATGCCGGTCAACCGCGACATGCCGGAGAGCTGCATCTCGACATGCTTCAGCGAGTCTTCCTGCTGCAGCCGGCGCCGCTCGCGCGCCGCTTCCATCGTCGTGTCGACGATCGGAGAGCAAAGGAACAGAAGCTTGATATCGTCGGGATTGCGCCCCATCGCAGCAGCATTGCTGCGGACCTCCTCGCGATAGGCCTTCATCTTCTCGATGTTGCTGCCTTCGGTGATGATGGTGTCGGCCCACTTCGACGCGAACTTCTTGCCCGCCGGCGAGCCGCCGGCCTGGCAGATCGGCACACGTCCCTGCGGCGAGCGCGGCGCGTTGATCGGCCCGCGCACCTTGAAGTACTTGCCGACATGATTGATCGGCCGGACCTTCTTGCCGTCGGCGAACATCGGGATCGACCGATCGAGCACCACCGCGTCCTCGTCCCAGGCCTCCCAGAGCTTGGTGACGACGTCGGCGAATTCATCGGCGACCTCGTAACGCTCGTCGTGCGGCCGGTGCTTGTCGTGGCCGTAGTTCTGCGCGGTGCCGTCGTTGCTGCCGGTGACGCAGTTCCAGCCGATGCGGCCCTCGGTGACGTGGTCCAGCGAATTGATGAGGCGCGCCGCCAGGTACGGCGGGTATTCCGACACGGAGAGGGTCGGCACGAGGCCGAGGTGCTGCGTGGCCTGTGCGAGCCATGGCACGAGCACCGCCGGATCGAGCTTGGGAGTCCCCTGGGCGTATTGCAGATAGGTGTCGTGATTGCCCTTGTAGGTGTAGGGCACATTCGAGGAGTCCTCGATGATCATGTAGTCCATGCACGCCCGCTCCATCCCCTTGGCAAGGTCGATGAAGAGGTCGGGCATCATCCAGCGCTTGACGTCGCTGGCACTGCCGGCCCACGTCGAGCGCCAGTTCTTGGAAGCGAAACTCTGGCCAAGAAACCAGGCGAGATGAAACGGTTTGGTCATGCTCGGCCGGAAGCAAGACTCCGGCCAAGAAGCCAGAAGATACAATGGGTTAGCGATGCCGATATTCGATCACAAGCCTGCCGGAATCGGCAAGCCGGTACTCGCCGCGGATGAAGTGGACGGTGCCGCCGGCGCTCGGGCTCACCTACAATGACAAGATGCGCGGCCTCGGCCGCGTCAGCCAGGCGCTGCGCTATGCGCTCACCCGCAAGGGGCTGCTCGGCCTGCCGGCGGCGCCGATCCGCGCCTACATCCGCACCCGCGCCGGGCTGGACGCGCCGGATGCGGCGATCTCCTGGATCCCGTTCTGGTGGGCGAGAACTTCCAGCTCGCCCGGACCTCCGGCATCACCGCGATCACCAACATCCCGCGCTCGGAGAGTACTGGCAGCATCCATGTCACGTCGAGCCGGCCGGACACGCCGCCGACGATCCGCTTCGATTTCCTGAGCGCGGCGCTCGACCGCGAGGTGACCCTGGAAGCGATGCGCATCACAAGGCGCATCATGACGGCGCCGGCCATGAAAGACATCGCCACCGACGAGATCGCGCCGGGCCTCAACATCAGCGCCGATGACGAGCTGCTCGACTGGGTCCGGAACAACGCCGAGACCACCTACCACCCAGTCGGCACCTGCAAGATGGGTCACGACCCGATGGCGGTGGTGGACGACCAGCTTCGCGTCCGCGGCCTGGCGGGGCTGCGCGTCGCCGATGCCTCGATCATGCCGACGCTGACCTCGGGCAACACCAACGCGCCGTCGATCATGATCGGGGAGAAGGCGGCGCGGATGATGCTGGCGTCGACGGCTCAGGCCGTTGCGGCGTGAGCGAGGCGATGTGGCGACATGACCGGACTTGATAATCTTCCAAGAATTTTCCAAGCCAACATCGACCGGCTTTTCCAGCGGGTGGTCTATCCCGGCCTATCCGCCTTACCTATCCATCCCGCTCTCGTCTTTGGAGAAGCGGCATCAATGGACGAGTTTCTCGACCGAGCAGCAGCCCAGGTCGACAACTATACGGCCAACGAGGCAGCCAAGGCCTTCACCTTGACACTTGCCGCGCTATTCGAGCGCCAGCTCAGAATCTGGGGACGTGGACTGGGTGTCACGATGGCCTGCCATAAGCTAGGGCGCGAGCCCTTCCGGGACTATATGCTCTTGTGTGCGCACGTTGCCGACGTCGACCTGCAGGACGGGCCGATTGGCCACAACCTCATCGAGATGTTCCTGGTGGCGAACATCTACCGGCATGGGGACGGGAACTCGGTCGAAGATCTCCGCATGCATGCACCGGGTCGCTGGACCTATGATCCTAGCCGATACGTCGATCTGCTACCGCCCAACGCCGAACAGAGCGAGCAGCTGTTGCTGCGGCCAATCGACGTGGTGCGTTACGCAGGAGCGTGCAGCAGGTTCTGGGGGCGTGCCGACAAATTGCCAATGGCGATAAAGGACCCGCCCTATGCCTGAGTAGGCAAGACCGGCACGCGCTTGAGTTTGTGTATACCGACGATCTAAAATCCGTTGAGAGTGAGTTCGTGAAGGTTCACCCCTCCGCACAGTTTGGCGCAGGAAGCTGTCAGAGAATCGTCGGTCGCTCGTTTTGGATGCGCTCATGTGTACTTTCTAAAGTCTGGCGATATCTCGACTCCGTATTCGATGTGCTTGAGAACGCGCCCAACTTCCCGAGCCGCTTTGATAGGCGCTGGCAGTTTTTGATCAAACTGAGTGGTATTCCAATTGACCTTTGTTAAGGCCAGCACTTCCTCGGCAACACTAACAAGGGCACTATCTGAATTTTCATGCGGCACCAACAGGAGCGGTCTTGGCACGCGCAGTCCAGGGTAAGTGCCGTAGTAGGGCACGCTGCCTCGCGTATAGAGAAGCGCCTTTTCCTTGAGATCCACGTAGGTGCCACGGAGGATGGGATAGTTTCCATCGCGAAATACTGCAATAGGCGAGCTCTCTTGAACCCAAAGCAGATCGCAAAACTCAATCCCTAGCTCAGTGAGCGCGCGATCTATTCCCTCGGCTTCCTCCGGCCGAAACCGCGAGGTCTTGAGAAACACAACGCGGGCAGGCACATGTCTATGGTGGGCTTTGTAGGCGGCGACTGACCGCGTCACAAGGTCTGCGGCATCATCTGCGGTTAGATAGGGATGACGCCCCTTTGTCTCGGTCTGCGCTCGAGCACCACGAACGATAAATCCTCTCCCTCTCTCGTCGAACATCTGTGCCGTGCTCGTCCAAAGCTGCTGGCCATCGAGATCTCGGTAAAATCCAATCCCGAGAAAGCTTGTGCGATACTCGGCTTGGTCAGGAAGAAGGCGCCACGGCACCTTGCCTGCCTTGTAGAAAAGGGCGTTGGAGAGATTCCATGCGCGCGTCGCTTTTGCTTGTGTCTGTCGATTACTGTCGCGCTTCACCTTGCGAGGAATTTTCGCCGCATCATCCCAAGTATCCGGCCAGACGATTTGCGTCGGCACATCCAAGCCCAGCGTCTTAGCTTTCAATAGGTCTCGGAAATTAAAGGTTGTATCTTCTCGTTCCTCTCCATCCTCAGCGGCTTCGACATGCTCGGCACTCGTAGCATTAACAAGCTTCTCGATTAGTGGAATCGGAAGCGCCAGCACAATGACATCGGGCTTCGCGCTACTTTCGATGAGCGCGGAAAGTTGGCCCGCTATCAATTCCACTGCATGCCGGACAGCTTCATCATGCCGCCCAATGCTCCTGATCTCATTCACCTGGCGTCGCGACATAGTGATGGTTGCTCCGTCAGGCACTTCAAACTTGCATCGAAACGGGTTCTGATTGGTCAAACCTGGGAAGTCCGGGTTGAGATTGATAAGCTGCTTGTTGTCACTGTCGATACCGCGCGCCATCTCCTCCAAGAACTCGGCAAATCCAGCAACAGTGTCTTCCGTGCCGACGACACCGACACGCACGACATCTCCAGACTTCGGCTGAAGGGGCCCGAACTCTCTAAGACCTTGTCGTGGGTCAAAGTGTTGGCCACCATCGCCAAATTCGAGCATCGGCTCATCGAAAACGCGTGATTTCAGGATCATCCCGGAGTCCTTTCGTCAAAAAGATCGGATGACTCCATCTCCTTTGCGCGCGGGTCGGTTCTGTTCCAGGAAGACTCCGGCACTGCCCTCGAGAGTTCGATCACAGGGAGATGCTCGAAACTCAAGATGGGCGCTTCGGTTCTTTCCGCGTCGAACAGGCCCTTTTCTGCCTTCGTGCTTTCCACCAGCAAATGCTGCCACATGATCACTTGTCCCCGTATGGCGGCATTACGCTCCAGGCGCTTCTTTCCTGCCATCAGCGCCTCTGGAAAGCGATGTGCGCGGAATCCATCTCGCGTAAAGTAGTACGTTGGATCAACGATGATGAACCATTCGTCCGCCAAGCGTTCGAATCGGAATACCGCTGCGTGGTGGCGGACATATCCTTGTCCGTCAGGGTTCTTCTTGTTCGCATAGGCGCTTACCACCCTTGCTGACGTCTCTTTTACGTTGGCGGTGTAGCGGTAGCTCCTCGACTTGTTGGCGGCGATTGCATGAAAATGAAATAGCCGCTCCTTACGGAGATACGTCAGCTGTGCCGTCAGTTGCCTTTCGACTGTTCTGCGCAGCAGGTCCATAGTGTCGTTGGTATCGTCTAAGTCCTCATTCAACGTGAAGATGTCGGTGTCGATGGCTTCGACCTGGTCTGCATCGACAATTGCCTTCGTGCCGTGCTCTCTAGGATCAAAGAAGGAGACATACCTGCGTTTTCGAATGACCCAATCGAACCGGGTGTTGCCCTGCTTGATGAGTTCGGGAATCGCATCTCTGCCGCTGCCAAAGGGTGAGGTTGCTATGAAAATCTCGTCAGGAAGCTTGATGCGCAGCAGATTTATGATTGCGGTTTCTCCCTGATTTAGCGGAGGAACAAACACGCCTGGCGTACGGCGATCTATCGTGAGGCTGCCAAGCCGATCGGCACAACTCACATCAAACGCATCTGCCTTTTTATCGAACTGCAATCGACGCTCATCGCCGCGTACCGAGTCTGTCACGTCTTTCCAGTACGCAGACCCATCCGATTTGCGCCAAAGGACGATAATCACTGGAATGTTTGTCTGAGCCCAATACTTCAGATCGGCAGGCTTGAGCAGGTATTCAAATCGCGTGTCTGTCTCGCGGACATACTGCCCATGCTCTGTTGCCTTCACCTGCACGCCCAATAGCTTGCCAAGGGGAGCACCGCTTACCGGGTCGCGCAGCTCAACAAGGCCGTCAGTGCCGGCCTCAAGCCGTCCACGTGGTTCGTAGATAAAGCCGGTTTCAAGCACGATCTTTTTGACCGCCGTTTCGCCGAGCTCCCCCAACATCTGGCTGTTGGTGATTTTCTTAGTCATTCTACAAGTATACCGTGTTTCTTCCGGTATGCGAGAAATTGTTCCCGTTATGTTTCCACAGGTGCATGAAAGCGAGGATAACGCGTCGGCCAGTTCGGCCACTTTCTAAAAGGTTCGTATATGGTCTTTACTGTTGCAATTGGTTTGGAAGTTGGTTATATAACAAAACATCAACTGGGGCGCTGCATGACAAACCAATTCAAAACGATGAATGACAGCCAAGCCTGGGCAATCCTTGTCGGAGCCGCGAAGCGAGCCGCCGAAGAACAGGGATTTGCGCTAACGCGCGTACCGGGCCGGGGCCGCTCGAACGTTTGGGAGATCGAGCGCAAGGGAAAGAGCCGCAAGACCTCGATACGGACCACCCGCAATCGCTGGTTCGCGTTCCCGCCCCTTAAGAGCGGCACGCGTTGGAAAACGCTCAGCGATGTCGAGGACGTGATCGTCGCCTCCGTTAACGACAAAGACGATCCCACGAACGTCGAAGTTTATTTCTTCGATGGCGATGCGGTGCGGGCCGCGTTTGACGTCGCTTATGCGGCGCGCGTAAAGGCGGGGCTCACAGTGAAGGACAACTTCGGCATGTGGATCAACCTCGATCAGGACGATCGACGCCTGCCGACAAGCGCGGGCTCCGGCCTTGCGGCAAAACATAAGCCTGTCGCGGTTTATCCCATCGGGGAGGTGATGCCGGATCACTCGTCAGCAGATCCGGATGAAGCCATGCAAGGCGTTCCTGAAATGAAGGAACCTGGAACGATAGCGGACGTGATGAGTTGGGCGCGGCAGCGGATTGCTGCGATCTCCGGCATCGCGGTTGATGCCGTAAAGCTTGATCTGAAGATCGAAACCTGAGTTCGCAGGGTCTGCCATGAAGGTCTTTTGGTCCTGGCAGAACGACTACGAACCCGGCGTGTGTCGCCATTTCATCAAGCAGGCGCTTGAGCAGGCGACAAAAACGGCGGGTGAAGAGCTCGGCCTCGAAGATGCCGAGCGTCCCGAGGTCGATCACGACACGAAGAACACGCCCGGTTGGGCTGAGATTGCCAGCACGATCTTCGAGAAGATTTCGCGATCCGCCGTCTTCGTTGCGGACGCAACGCCTATCGGCGTGACAAGCGAAGGCAAGGCCCTGCCCAATCCCAACGTGATGGTCGAGTTGGGCTGGGCGGCCAGCGAACTGGGGCCCGACCGGATCATTGTCGTGCTCAACGAGGCGAGCGGTTACACGCCGGATAACCTTCCGTTCGACATGCGCGGGCGACGGACGATGACCTATAACCTCCCCGCGAATGCTGACAAGAAGGGCAAAGCCGACGCTCAAAAGCGCCTGACCAGAGACTTGGTGGAAGCTCTCAAGACTAATCTTGGCCAGGTTGCCGAGGAACAGGCTTCCGCCCAGGAAACCAAAGGAGTTCCGGCAAAGCCGGATAATCCTTCTATCTGGAGCACGGCGTCCGATCGCATCGAGCACAACGACTCATTCGGTGAGGGACATCAAGACTCGGTCCGATTGATCGACGGGCCGCGCGCCTATATCCGGATCATCCCTTCCGGCTGGAAGAACGGCCCACCCTCGGTCAGCGACATCGCACGCTTGCCTGATGGAACTGCCGTCCCTGCTCCCTCACGTGGGAGCAACGGCAGCGGAAGCTTTGGCGTCTGCGAGGAAGGCTTCGTCCGCTACTGGTACACAGGCAATAACGAACGTGACGGTAGGGCGACCGGCAATGTCGCCATGTTCTTTGATCAGACTGGTGAGTTCTGGATCATCCACGGAACCGTGGTTTCCAAGGGGAACCATGGCGCGGTGCTGGCAGTGGAGCCGCTCGTTTACACTTGGGAGTTATCGCTCAGGCATGCGATGGGCGTTCTTAGCCGTTTCGGCGCATTCCCCGCTCGGCGAGTTGAAGCTGGCTTGCACGACGTGAAGGGAGTCCGTTGGCCCGGACGATTCAATTTTGAGTCACCGCCTGCCCGGAAGAACTCGTGCAGGTATGAATGCAAGCAGCGGGAATGGGGCGAGGTAGCACGGCTGAACTTTGTAACGGATGCCTACAACAAAGTCCGCGATCTTTTCGGCTTCGCTCATGCATCTCCGGAAGACGTGAAGAAGATGCTGGGGCCATGAGCGGGGACATCCGCGCTTAGCGAAACGCCAAAAGCGCTAATATCAGACCAACAATACTTGCAATGCCAGCCACAACTTGAAACGTCTTGTTCTCGGCCATCCATATCAAGGCCGTCCGCACGCGACCGCCGTGCATTCCCCACCACGTCGTGTTTGTCTTCAAGTTTCTATCGTGAGCACGTCCTGCGATGTTTGCAATGACATCCACTTTCCGCAGAGTTGACTGATGCAGTGCCACGAAATCGCGCCTCTCGAAAGCTGCTGCTTCTCCCGCGCCGGACAGAAAATCAAGAGGGGCTATATGATTCTTCTCCAGAAGCTTTTCCATACGTGGATGTCCAATATAGTCCACACCGTATACGTCGATCAGTAGCCGCGAGAGATCTGTCTTGTTAGCGTCGTCCACGACATAGGGCTCTTCGCCCAAAACGCGGAATCGGTGCTCAATTGCCTGGAACCCGTAGTTTGCGTCCCGCATGTTCCAATGGACGTACTTCATTCCACGGTGATTGCCTAAATGGGTAAAGAACGCGGCAAGCATTTCCTTTTCCAGATCGTCGTAGTGCTGCTCAATCTGGTCAAAGGGGGTACGGCGGCGTTCTGCGGTCTGATGAATTGAGAATGAAGCCGTCTGCGCGGAGTCGAGCTTGCGCACTGCGATCGACGTAATGCGCGGCGACCGGCCTTCGCGGCGCTCGTAAAAACTTTCACACGAGTAGTGAATGACCCAAACATTTGCGGCATCGGCGAATAATTGATCTAGGGTCTTTAAGGCAACTCGTTGTCGTTGTGGATTTGGAGCGGTCAAGTTGTGCTCCTGCGTGTGAGAAAGGTGCACACCGCGCAAGCCACGCTAACAACGAGCTCCGCCTCTTCTGTGGTTACGCTCTGCCCCTCGCGGACATGCCTAGCGCGCTCAGAGGCGTACCCCCACAGCTTTTCGATCGCCGTGTCGAGAGGCGGCAAGAGAGCGAGTCGCGGTACGAGCCTTCCCAGGGTTAGGTTGGGCTGTCCGGTAACATCGCGCGACGTTGACTCAAGCGCCGCGATGACGTGCTGGATCGCCCCCGTGACGTCTGGATGCGGGCGACGAGAAATGTCGGCCAGCGCCTCATGAATCTCGTTTGCCGCGACTGTCCGACCCGCTCGGGTGAGAACTTGGGCTGCCTCACGAGTCGCCTCGGTAAAGGCCTCAGACCCTCGATAAACGACTTTGCCATCGGTCATTTGCCAGCCGATGCCACTCTCCCGGAAATATTGGTTCAATCTGTTCTGAAACGCTTCGGCTTGGTTCGGGAATTGTCGGTCAAGGGCCGCGTGCAGCGCCTCGGCAATGTCGTAAACCTTGAACCACGGGCAATCGCCAATAAGCCAGTTAACCTCATCCCAAATATTTGGATACTCGGACCAGTTGTTGGGGTCAGGCCGCACAAGGAGAATGGCGCAAACTTCTCTGCGCATTGCGCCCGGGCTCAGCCCCACATCCTGAGCGATCAGAAGAATAGCAAAGCGTAGTCCTTCCGGTGCATCCTCTCGAACGGCGATCGGTTGGGCCGTTCCGCGGTATCCATGACGATCTGAAAATCGTTCCGACATGGTCTGAATCTGCCGCTAAATGAAGAGGCGATAGTCGTACGACGAAGCGCCAAAGCGCTGAAGCAGCGAGCCGATGCGGGCTATTTCGCCGGACGATTGGATCGTCGCGTGAAACTTCGTGCAGAGGTCGAAGTTGTTCCAGTCCATCTTTGAGAGCCCCATTGACCGCCGACTGGTAATTCCATCGTGCGCAGCTTTCACCCTGGCGGACGTTCATTGTGAAGCGTCCTGCCGAGAGCCTCTAAACAGATGGAGGAAGAGAGAAGTCTAGCGGATGCCCATTGCTTTGAATACAGTGAAGTTGCATCTGCAGCGGCCTTTGCCACCATCTAGGACCGCACTAAGCTGTGGAAACCTATCTTTTTCGCAAGGCGCTGAGCTTCTGGCACGCCTGGGTTGGCCTTCCGTGCGAATCACCTGATCATGTGACGCATGATAACGCACTGCTGGCGACAGCTGATCTCACGCCTGCGTGGAATGAGGGGAAATGTGACTGCCGACTTGGACCAGGATGACATTGCTTGGCTTCGCAAATACGCGAAGGATGTCGCAGACGAGTACTCGGGCCGGTTCCAGAAATCGGGGACCAAGTTTCCCAACTGGAAACAGTTGATCGAACGCTTCCAGGCCGCCATTGATGTGGTCATCGCCCAAGGGCGGACACACTTTCACGCTGTTGACGAAGCGCATAACGAGCTTTGTATTGCAGACGGCATTCTCGCTACAGGGCAATTCGCGCAGCTCGACTACGAGCCCGCCTTGAGGGGCACAGGCCAAACAATCGATTACCGGGGGACGACTGGCAAAGGGATCGAGGCTTACGTTGATGTGAAAACCATCAACCCCAAGTACAGAGATCGCTGGGATCAGTTCGAACAGGCTCGGCGCGAGTCCTGGCTGCCGGACAACGTGGAGGTCGTTCTCGGCAAGAAATGGCTCGGCGGTGAAATCTGGCATTCCATGTTTGCTTCGCGGTCGCGAATGCTGGAGTACACATTGGAACTTGAGGCCAAGATTTCTGCTGCCGGATTGGCGAACGACAAGACTACGACTTTCCTGGCTCTCTGCGGCAACGGCTTTGATTGGCATGAGGACGAACTGGAGGACTTTGTAAACTTCTACAGATCCGGCGACCATCGGCCTGACGACCCGTGGGGCAAAGCGGAAGCCCATCACATGAACGCAAAGAACATCACCCTCCAAAGGACCATCTCACGCTTTGCCTACCTTCGCCGCTCTCAGTTTGATCTATACGCAAAGCGCCTTAACTGGAATGTGCAGGCTCCCCAAGCGCCGCAGTTTTAGACTTCTAAACTCGGGCGTCGTTGCCGGCTTAGGCACGCCATAGGTGCGGTGCGTCGTCGTGGCTCGGGATCGGCGGCAAGTCGCAGCCGCGTCGGCCGGCACTTGAAATAGAGCCGTGCATTCTCCGGCGGAGGGCGTCGAGAGAGCGACAAGTATGACTACCTCGCCGCGTTTGAGCGCCGCGCTGCCCACGTCGAGGGCATCGTGACCGGCAAGCCAGCCTACCTGGTGGCCCTGAGACGCAAGAACACAGCCTCAAAAGCCTGGCGCGATGGTTCCTCCGGTTGGCAAAGGTTGCACAAGAGGGTAATACTTATCGCCAATCAGTTGTAACTAGACGGCTCCTTTGAACGACGAGAAGCGCTACTACACGGCTGACAATCCTGAGGCTGGCGTCACCCCTGCTGAACTGGGGAAGCTCTCGCGCGAGGATCAGCTCGCATATCTGGAGTACTGGTTCTATACCTACTTTGAAGACCCGGCGAACGAAACGCCTTACGAGAGCGCGGAAGGCGGCTATCAATACATCTGGGGTGGACCTTACGACGCGAGAGATGAGTTGAATGACGAGTTCGACGGAATAGTTCCAGAGGAAGTCATCGAAGATGCCGTCAAGCGCGTCGAGCAGGAGGGCACCATCGAGTGGGCCCCTTCACGCAACCACTCAGATCAGCAAGACGCGGCGGCCGAGGCAGCAGCAGAGCAAGAGGACGACGTCGAGCAAGACCTCGACTATCTTATCGCCCGCCTCGAAAGAGGTGGAACGACGAGCTACGGAGGCCCCGGTGATCAACAAGGACGCGAACAGATCCGAGCTGACATCGCGGGAATAAGAGAGACGATCAGGTCCGAAGGACCCAGTGGCCGCATAGGACACAACAATCCTCCCCCAGACGACGAAGACGTCAACGACGCGTTCGATACCATCGGCACTGAAGGAGAGTTCATTCGGGCCGAACTCGATAAGCCTGTACCCGCCGCTCTCTTGGTGGCGAAGTCTGCTTCGCGACTAAAAGCGGCTTGGCAGTACATCCTCAAGAAGCTCGATGTTGGAGTGGATACGCTCGTTAGGACTGTTGCAGCTGGCATCGGCGGAAGCATCGTCTTCCAGCTCTCACCGCAGATAAAGGCCTTCGTCCACCACGTTGTGCAATGGCTGATGATCATCGCATCGCCGTTCTGAGAGTGTTTCTTGCGTCGCATGCAGCAGGTGTCGCGCTGCGACAAGTGATAGGCTAGGATCGTTCCCCAAACCAACGAGTGTTGGAGGAGCGGCGTGAGACCAGCGAACCGCAACGGCTTGCTCGCCAAGCATGTAGACAATGAGCGCTTTACCATCGGCGTCGAATTCGTTGATGGCCCGCTTGTAGAGGCTTTTGTGCTCTGGCTCAGTGTGCAGCCGCAGCGTGCGCTCTAGGTGGTAGTCCATTGATTGCTTCCCGCTTGTTGCTGCTTGTTCGTTTGATAGTCCCAGCTCCAGTACCCCTCGTTCACGTCCTTCACACCGTCGAGGCGGGTGATGCCGTGGCCTGGTATGTCCCATGATGGAGCGATCCGTAGGAGAAAGCGGGAATCGTGGTCGCCGCCCAGTATGGGGTCTCGGTAGTAGACGGCTCCATAGATGACGTCGACGCCTGGTTCGATGGGAATGTTGGTGAAGACGTACTTGCGCGCCCCTGTGGGCGAGATGCCATCCATGTGACGGAAGCGGTTTCTCTCTAAGGGTCTCACCGGCTTGTCTTGTTTTGCCTCGTCGATCAGTTCGGCCAACTTGGCGAAACGAATGTCGTAGCCCGTCATGAACGCGGCCGTCTTTCCATGGTTCTCGACGTCCAGGCGAAAGAACATCTTCTTGTTGAAATCACCACCGCCCGTGAGATAGGGGCGTTCCATGCTGACGAGTTTGTTGGCACTCTCTTTGGCTTCCTGCGCAAGGGCGGCGGTAGCTATCCAAAGGTAGGTCGTGGAAACTGTCAGGGCGAGCGTGAAGAGGGCAACAAACCAATCAGGCAAGTGCTTTGTAAATATGTCTGACCAATGATGTCCGGGCGCTTGCGGTGTAAAGGCCCATAGGAGACTTGCGCCCAAGGCTATTCCTAGAAGGAAGATTACAACGAAGAGTGGCGCGACTGAGCGCATTGTCATCTGGTGATCTGCCCCGCGTGTTGGCGGAGATCATGCCAGCGGATGAATTTGGGTGCGAGTGTGGAGAGGGCCTTTCGGTTGAAATTCTCTGGGTGCACGCCTGTCTGTATGCCGGACCAGTACACGCGCGTCATCTCAGAAGACCTGCAGAGTGTGCTCGACACCGTTCATCTCGGCGCCGAGCTATCGCGCCTTCTGTGCTGAGGCCTACGAGCCCGAGCGCAAACGCAACCGGGAGTGTATGCGCGAGAAGCGCGCGTGGCAGCGGCAGGCGGTGGCCGAACGGCATGACTGCCTTCAGTTCTTGGGCTTTTCCCACTTGCCTAAAAGAGCGCCGATGGCATCGCGCGCGGCATCGCGTCCCTCGGGAGACATGTTAGCAACCCGCTGTTCCAGCTTCTTCAGCGTCTCCTTAACTAGGTGCGTAGGCGGCTCAATGTCTCTGAGTTGGAACTCGGCTGCCAAATCCCGGTACAGATGCTGCTGCTCTTGTTGATTCAACCCCATATAGAGCTCGAAGGCCGCCGCCCATGCCTGTTCTAGCTGCTCTTTGGACAGATCCTTGTAAGGCCGCCCGCGTTCGAGATATGCCGCGGCATCCTCCATCCGCGATTCAGCAATTAGGGCCTGCGCAATCTTGTTTGCCTCGTCCTCCTTCATTGCATCACCTACTCGCAGCGTCGATGTGGCCCCGTAAATAGCGCGTGAGTTTCGCGACACTCCGGCGACACCCTGGGTCCACAAACTATATTCGCTCGGCGGTCACTGCAACGAGACATGGCCCGGCGCGCCGGCAGTGTTACAATCCGCTTGGCCGCAGATTGCCCGTGTACGCGCCCGCGTGGAGGTTGACAGGTAGATGAGTGACAGGAAGCCGACGCCGGAGGCCGCTGCAAACGAAGAGCCCCGGGATTTCATTCGCGACATGGTCCAGGCCGACCTCGCCAGCGGCCGGGTGGCGGGCATCGTCACGCGCTTCCCGCCGGAGCCGAACGGCTATCTGCATCTCGGCCACGCCAAGTCGATCTGCCTGAACTTCGGCCTGGCCGTCGAAACCGGCGGCCGCTGCCACCTTCGCTTCGACGACACCAATCCCGTGAAGGAGGAGCAGGAATACATCGACGCCATCCAGCGGGACGTCCGCTGGCTCGGCTTCGACTGGGGCGAGCATCTGCACCATGCGTCGGACTATTTCCAGACGCTGTACGACTGGGCGGAGCACCTCATCCGCGCCGGCCTCGCCTATGTCGACGACACGCCGCCCGAGGAGATGCGGGCGATGCGCGGCACGCTGACCGAGCCGGGCCGGGCCTCGGCCGATCGCGACCGTTCGGTGGAGACCAATCTCGCCCTGTTCCGCGACATGCGCGCGGGCAAGTTCCCGAACGGCGCCTGCGTGCTGCGCGCGAAGATCGACCTGGCGTCCGGCAACATGAACCTGCGCGACCCCGTCCTGTACCGCATCCTGCACGCGACCCACCCGCGCACGGGCACGCAGTGGTGCATCTACCCGACCTACGATTTCGCCCATGGCCAGTCCGACGCCATCGAGCACGTCACCCACTCGCTCTGCACCCTGGAGTTCGAGGACCACCGCCCCCTCTACGACTGGTTCCTCGACCACCTGCCGGTCCCGTCGCGGCCGCGCCAGACCGAGTTCGCCCGCCTCAACATCGGCTACACGGTCCTGTCCAAGCGCTATCTGACGGACCTGGTGCGGCGCGGCATCGTGAGCGGCTGGGACGATCCGCGCATGCCGACCCTGGCCGGCCTGCGCCGCCGCGGCGTGCCGCCGGAGGCGATCCGCGACTTCGTCCGGCGCATCGGCATGTCCAAGGCCAACAGCACCGTCGACATCGCCATGTTCGACCACGCGATTCGCGACCGCCTCAACCAGGCGGCCCAGCGGCGCATGGCGGTGCTGCGGCCGCTCAAGCTCGTGATCGAGAACTTCCCCGAGGACCATGTCGAGGAGCTGGAGGCCGTCAACCATCCGGCCGACCCGGCCGCCGGCACGCGCACCCTGCGCTTCGGCCGGGAGGTCTACATCGAGCGCGACGACTTCATGGAGAACCCGCCGAACAAGTTCTTCCGGCTGGCCGTCGGCCGGGAGGTGCGGTTGCGCTACGCCTTCCTCGTCACCTGCCGGGAGGTCGTGAAGGACGCGGACGGCAATGTCGTGGAGCTGCGCTGCACCTACGACCCGGCCAGCCGCGGCGGCAATGCGCCGGACGGCCGGAAGGTGAAGGCCACCTTGCACTGGGTGGGCCGCGACGCCCGCCCCGCCGAGGTCCGCCTGTACAGCACGCTGTTCAACCGGCCCGACCCGGGCGCCGACGGCGACCTGGACAAGGATCTGAATCCGGCCTCGCTCGAGGTCCTGACGGGGGCGCTGGCGGAGCCCTCGCTGGCGGAGACGCCGGTGGGCGAGGCCGTGCAGTTCGAGCGGCAGGGCTATTTCTGCGCCGACCCGGCGAGCCGTCCGGACGCCCTGGTGTTCAACCGCACGATCGAGCTGCGCGACACCTGGGCGAAGATGCAGGTCGGATGAGGGAGGGCAGGATGGCAAAGCGAATCGTGGAGAGCCCGCAGGCGATGAAGGCGCTGGTCGGGCAGGAGCTGGGGGTCAGCGACTGGCTGGTCATGACCCAGGAGCGCATCAACACGTTCGCCGAGGCGAGCGGCGACCATCAATGGATCCATGTCGATGTCGAGCGCTGCAAGACCGACATGCCGGACGGCAAGACCATCGCCCACGGCAATCTCACCTTCGCGGTGATCTCCACCTTCGGCCGGGACATCCTCCGGATCGACAATGTGCGGAACGGCATCAACTACGGCTCGAACAAGGTGCGCTACACCAGCCCCGTGCAGGTGGGCGCGCGCATCCGCGGCCGCCAGAAGCTGCTCGCCGCCGACGACATGCCGAACGGCGGCATCCGCATGACCTACCAGTGGACCGTCGAGATCGAGGGCAAGGACCGGCCGGCCTGCGTCGCCGAGACCATGAGCATCGCCTACCCGAAGGCTTGAGCGGGCGCGGCCTGCGTCGCCGCGGCCCTCCCGGCCGGCCTCACCGGCAATGACGGGGGCCGCGCGGGGTGACGGGGCGGGCTCCGGGCAGCTAGCAGGCTGTTGAAGAAGTGGTCGAGGGTCGAGCGCCGGAGGGTCGATTTGGCGGCATCCAAGGAGGTCAGGGTCGGCGGGAAGGTTTTCGGCTCCGCTTCGTCAAGCCTTGCCGGTCATGCCG
>JBMONG010000009.1:8357-152061 GCA_049323495.1 Pseudomonadota bacterium | reverse complement strand
ACCGCCGGCGACGGCCGGTCTCCACGACCTCAAGCCGCGATACCGCTCTGTCCGTAAGCACAGCCATAAGCGCTGTCTCTTACCCGATCCCGCCACCTCAACAAGGCGGCCCTCGGCGAAGGCTTACCTCCGAAGTTAGTTCCAGTGGAATCAGCGTGAGCGGGCTGCTCGGGGTGACACATGCATATAGAGGCCAGATTCTACGAGACATATGAGCTCTGTGCTGTGGTGGACGAGGTGATAGGTCGGCGGTTCGATCATCTCCGGAAGCTGGAAGGCTTCCATTGCGACGAGCAGTGGACGTCGTGGCTGCAGCCATACAAGAAGTACACGGTGTTTCACGAATTCATCGAATTCATTGTTCAGGGTGTCCATGCCGAGCAGGCTGATGCGGTGGACATGGATGAGCGAAAAGCTGCCATGGCCGCGTACGAGGATATTCCTGCGGCGATCGAGGATCTGAAGCCAGACAAGCTGCCGATCGAGCTTGCCTTTGATCGCTACGACATCGAGCATCAGAGCTTCGTCGAATATTTGAGCGAGGCCGGCCGCAGGTTCAACGAGGCTGATGCGGATGATGTCTACGAGTTCATGAACGAGACGCGATCGTCAGAACCCTATGAGAAGCTGCTGCATCAGACGGTGATCGAGATATTTCACGTGCTCTTCCAGAACAGAGGTCTCTTGCTTGCATTCAACGAGTACGTGTCCGGCATACTCGCCGATGTCGACATGGACAAGGTGGAGGACATCGACCAATCGAGGCTGGCTCAGAACGGCAGGTTGCGGCGCGTGAGGCCGCCGATCTGGGCTCGACGAGCAGTGTTCTTTCGGGACCGGGGACGCTGCGTGCTGTGTGATACGGACCTGTCCAGCCTGATCAATCTCGACAACGTCGAGAACTACGATCACATCGTGCCGATCAGCCAATTCGGGCTGAACGACGTGAGCAACCTGCAGCTGCTATGCGTCGCTTGCAATCAGCGGGAGAAGAGGGGCGGCTTTGCGGTCACGTCTAGCCGATACCAATCTTGGTATCGATATGACCGCACGAGAGGCTAGTACGGTCGCAGAGGGATTTCGACAGGTAACGCAAACGATGTGGATTTTTTGCTGGCGTCGGACGTGATCACCGAACGCAGCCGGTGACCGCATTTTCCCTTTGGGACGGAGCTATCGTCTCCTCATGTGCTCCTGGTGACGCATATGTCTTTGGACATTGGGAAGGAACTTCGCGAAGATGTCGCCAGTGGAGTAGGAGGCGCTCGGGCAAAGGGGGTGAAGACCTCGCTCGCATCGAACCGCCGACTGGCGGAGTCGCCAGTAACGTGTGGAGCGTGCGCTTCAACCCGGCCCGGCAAGCGTTTTCACCGACGAACGCCAAATAGGCTGCATCAACAGCGTCGCCCGCTCCTTTCGCCTGTTGTTCATTCATTTGCTGATACGCATGGCATCAGACCGAGCCGTAGCCAGCTTGGGATCCGGTTGGCATGATCTCTCGCCATGGCTAACGCGTCCACCGAACTACATCTCTCCATGTGGCGGAGCGGCCCCACGCAGGCCGAGCGGCTAGCCGCGGCCGTTCTCCGACTAGAGGGCTATGCCGATGTGACGCCTCAAGCGCCGCTTGGCGGTCCCGACGGACGCGCCGATATCCTCTGCTCCCGCGGCGGATACGCTTACGTCGTGGCTGTATACTTCCCGCCCACTGATCAGACGTTCAACGACGTGATGGCGAAGTTCGACCACGACCTCGTGGGCGCCATTCGCCGCGGCCGAAACGCTTTCGCCTTCTTTACTAACCAGCGGTTGACCCGCAGCCAAAGGGAGGCGCTAAAGCAGCGGGCACTCGAGAAGAAGCTCGAATGTGAAGTCTATGACGTCGAGCGCATTTCAGGGGCGCTTGATGAGGCCGCCGGATATGGCCTGCGCGCGGCATACCTCGGGCTTCCCATGAGTGATGCGGAGCAGATTTCCTACTTCGCGCGTCGTGAGCACGCTGCCGAAACGGCCCTCGACCGCAACACGGCAGAACTCCGTCGTGTTGGCGGGATGATGGCACGGCTTGAGGCCCAAGGCCGGGTGGTGGCGGAAACCATGCGTACGATTGGCCGAGTGACGGGAGAGCCTGGAGAGCTGCTGCCGATGCGCCTTGTCGATCCACTTTCGCTGGGCGAACTAACGGGGGAACCTGGCGTCCAGCGCCTCAGCTGGTCGCTCGGCCCTGAACTCATCTTGATGACCCACCGGATGGTGTGTTTTGAGCTTCCGTCACGATTGATCGGCCGCTTCCGCACCGAAGCGATATCCCTAGCGCTTCCGGGCGGACCGTCCCGGCCACTTATGGCCCCCGACGAGGTTCCCCGAGCCGTCCAGGCACTTTGCGCGGACTGGGCGGTTCAGATCGCCGGGGCAGTGAACGAAAGAGCACAGCTTGAGGCGATCGCCGAATTTCACCATCGATTCCTGGTGATTCATCCGTTTCTGGACGGTAACGGTCGGACAGCTCGGGCTCTGTTGCTCCAGCAATGCATCGACACCTTCGGTCGCGCCGACATGAGCCGCTTGGATCGCGGTATTCCTTATCAAGCGGCGATCACCGCCGCGGATGCGGGCACCTTGGAGGCACTCGTTGCGCTCATTGGCTCCATAGTCGCGACCTGATCCGATCACGCGGGTTAAGAGGATGTGCAGGCCAGCCGCAGGCTGGAATTGGGCCACAACCGGCCAATGTGGAATTAGGCGGCTCTAGCGAAGAAATCGGACGACAGCCCAATCGGAAACCCGCTGGAAACAACCTATGTAAGATCAAATTGCAACCACCAATGAATGTCGGTCTCGGTGGTTGCGGGCCCCCGCAACCAAATCCCGCGCCTCACAAGCGCCCACCAACAAGCCGTCCCCCAAAAGGGACGGCTTCTTGCGTTCCGGGCAGGCGCCCGACACGTTGCACTCGACCCGGAGATCTCACGGCGTGATCTGCACCTCGACCGACATGCCCTGAAACGCGTCGGTTGCTCCCTGGAAGGCACCGCTGATCGGCATCACCTGATCTATGATGCGTCCGACGGCGACAGGGATGAGGTTGAAGCCGCCGACGCCGCGGTTGGTCGGATCGAAGCTGATCCAGCCCGCTCCCGGCAGGAAGATCTCGGCCCACGCATGGGTCGAGCCCGCGTCGCCCGCGCCAGTCGCGGGGCGATCGGGATTGTAGAGATAGCCGGAGATGACCCGCGCGCCGAAGCCCAGGCTGCGCGCCGCCTCGATGAACAGCACCGCAAGGTCACGGCACGATCCCCAGCCGCGCTCCAGCGTCTGCAGTGGCGATTGCGTGCCTTCCTCCTCGCGGCTCTGGTAGGAGATCTGCTCGAAAACGCCGGTGGCCAGGTCTTTCAGCAGGGCCAGCGTGTCGGTCTCCTGGCCGCGCACGAAGCCTCGCGCCCACTGGGCCAGCCAGTTCGACGAATCGGGATAGTGCGACTCCGCGAGCGCCGCGAGATCGATCCTCTCGTCCTGCGAATACTCGAACGGATAGCGGACGGCCGACGCTGCGATGTCGAAGACCGGCCAGGGCGCAGCGGCCAGCTCGACGACCGCCAGGCTTTCGATCACGAGCCGGTCGGTCGCTTGCGCGAACTGCGCGGTGGCGACGGCGTTGCCGAAGATGTCGTTGGTCCATGACAGGGTCGCCGCCGGCGCGACATCGAGTTTGCCCGAAAGCAGGCGCAGGTCATGGCCCTCGCGCGGGCGCAGCATGAAACGGTGCGGCGCGAGCTGCACCGGCTCGCGATAGCGATAGGTCGTGCGGTGGCGGATATTGAGCAGGTTCATCGGCGGCTTCCGGCGATCGCGGGTTCAGCCGGCCGAGAACAGCTGCAATCCGGACGACCAGAGGCTGATGACGCCGCCCAGCGCGGCAAGAACCAGCAGGCCGGACAGCGCGTCGTGCGCGATCGAGTAGAGCTCCGTGCGGCAGCGGAAGTAGGTCATGGATCCTGCTCAAGTCATCAGCGGCGTCGGCACTCTCTCCGGGGGAGGTCCCGCGGGATCCTGCCGCCGCCCACGCAAACGAGGCCGCTGGGAGGCGGCCTCGCAGCGTCAGATGCGGTGCCTCAGATGTTGCGGCCGTTGCGCACGGCGTCGGCATCGCGTTGCGCCACCTCCTTGGTGAGCCCGTACTTGGCGACGAGCTGGGTGACCAGGTCGTCGTTGCCCGAGAGGTCATTCAGCTCCTGTTCGCTGAACTTGCCCCACTTCACGCGGATATCCTGCAGCAGCACCTTCTTGTCTTGCGCAGCGTCGGCCATCCCCTTGGCGACAGGAATCGTCGCGGCGTTCGACTTCGATTGATCGGACATTTGGGAGTCCCCTTTCCGGGAGCGGCTGTTCCTCGAACGAGATCGTTCGAACAGCGCACTAGGGACATGGCGACGGCGAGCGCCGACGAACAGGTGACCAGGGGCTTATATATTTCCTGTGGAGCAACCGATTAGACTCGACTCCGGGAACTTCGAGGGGGCCGTTCCTGCCACGCAGTGCCCACGCACGTTGTGCGCTCGAGCAATGAGATGCCACGACCTGTGCGCGCCCGCCTCCGAACGGTGGAGGTCGCGCGATGGAGAAACGGCTTCTGCCGCCGGTCGTGTTCCCGATCTTCCTGATCCTGCTGATTGTTGGCTGCGCGCTCCTGTACGCGCCGACGTGAGGCTGTCGGCGGCTGCAAAGCGACGTCACACAGCTTGGCGGCACCAATAGCTCGATCGGCTTGATTGCATTCGTTCGTTCGGTGCAGCCCGGCCGCTCGTCAGGCTCATAACCTGAAGGTCGTAGGTTCAAATCCTGCCCCCGCAACCAAATCCCGCGCAACCAACGGACAAGCCATCCCCTAAAGGGACGGCTTCTTGCGTTCTGGGCGCCGCCGACGATCGGCCGCGTCAGACCAGGTCGACCCCGGCTTGAAACGCGGCGCAAAGCGTACGCACGACGTTGCGAGCCATGGTCTCGGTGGGCAAGCCAGCCGCAACGGCGGTGGCCACGTGGGCAGGATGAACGAACACGGTCACAGCGTCCCGCACGACGCCCGCCGCGGCCTCGACGTTGTCGATCCGAACCTCGTCGCGCCGAATGCCATCCGCGAGGATGCGGGCGATCAGGGCCGTCATCGACACCGCGTAGGCCGCGATGATCTCCGGCCGCTCTTCCACGATGCGGCGGTAGAGGCTGTAGACCTCGGGATCAGTGCCGAACCGGTCGCGCTTGCTGGCGTGCAGGGCCAGCACCATGCCCTCCAGACGCTCGGCGACGGGCCCGTCGGTCTCGACGAAGCGGCGGGCCATCTCCTCCTCGTCACGCATCGCCTCGATGACCAGGGTGTCGAAGATGTCCGCCTTGGTGCGGAAGTGCCGGTAGATCGTGGTGTGCGAGGTTCCGAGCGCGCGGGCGATGTCGACCACGTTCGTCTTGGCTTCGCCGAAGCGGCGTACCTGGGCGCGCGCAGCTTCAAGGATTTGGCCGCGAAAAGACTGCTCATCGGTGGGGACAGAGGGGGCGGACATGGCGGCCTTTGGACTTTCATTGAGCTTAGTTGAAATCCTCCAGGTAGAACAGCAAGAACATAATCTGAAATATGTTCATTGAATTCTGGTCGGGGTGGTGCTAGATTCCTTGCTCATCGCAGCGTCGAGGATCTCCCATGACCAAACTGACGACCCAATGCACACGGGCTCGCACCGCACTCGTGACCGGCGGCTCTGGCTTCGTCGGCGGCCACTTGATCGCTCACCTTCTGGAACGTGGCTGGCAGGTTCGTGCGCTCGCCCGAAGCCCCCAAAGCGAGGCCCAGGTTGCGGGGCTGGGCGCCACACCTCTCAAGGGCGGCCTTGGTGACGAGCGGGTACTGCGGGAGGCCATGGCGGGGTGCGAGGTCGTGTTCCACGTCGCTGCGCACTTCAAGCTTTGGGGCAGGCAGGCACTCTTCGACCAAGTCAACGTCGACGGAACGCGCAACGTCGTGAACGCAGCGGCAGCCACCCCAAGCGTACGGCGGGTGGTCGCGGTCAGCGCCGCAGCCGTGGTGATGGGTGATCCCGAACCGATGGTTGATGTGAACGAGACACTGCCTCTGCAGATTCGCGCCTTCTCACCCTATGGCTCCTCAAAGGCCAAAGGAGAGCGCGTGCTATTGGAGGCCAACCGCCGCCTCCGCCCTGACCTCGAGACGATCGCCCTGCGCCCGCCTTTCATCTGGGGGCTCGGGATGCCGACCCTTCACGAGATGATCGAGACCGTGCACGCGGGCCGCTGGCAATGGGTCGACGGCGGCAAACAGGCCATGTCGAGCTGCCACGTCGACAACCTTTGCGATGCACTTGTCCTCGCCGCAGATCGCGGCCGGGGCGGCGAGGCCTATTTCATTGCAGACGATGAAAAAAGCACCCTCAAGGGTTTCATCTCGGCTCTGCTCGCCACGCGCGGCGTGACCGTGTCAGACAAGGCAATCCCGTTCGGAATGGCTTGGATGATGGCCGGTCTCATGGGGACGGTCTGGCGTCTGCTGCGTCTCGAGGGCCAGCCGCCTGTCACCCGCCAGATGCTGCGACTGATCGGCAAGCCATTCACGATCCGCACCGACAAGGCCCGGGCCGATCTGGGGTACGCGCCGCGGACCACGATGCGCGACGGACTTGCCGCGATGCGACTCGCCCAGGCCGCCCCCGCCATGTTGGCTACCCATCGGGGCGGCCAGCACGCTGTCGTTGCATCCTGATGGCCAGCACTGGCCACGAGGTGAGCCGTCGCGCCGAATACGGGGCGGGCGGCAAGAAACCGCCGTCGGACAACGCCCTGTTCTTCCGGTCATGGCTGGACGATCCGCTGCGGGCCGGCGCCTTCAAGCCGAGCAGCATCGACTTGGCGCGCGCAATGGCGGCCCGGATCGACCCGTCGCTGCCGGGGCGGATCGTCGAACTTGGACCCGGCACCGGTGTCGTGACGACGTCGCTCGTCGCGCGCGGCGTGGATCCGGCGCGACTGGTACTGATCGAGGCGGATGCCACGTTCTGCAGGTTGCTGCGCGAACGCTGGCCGAGTGCACATGTGCTCCACGCCGACGCGTATGCTGCGCCGGCCGTGATGCAGGATCTGGGCGAACCCACGGCAGCCGTCATCGCTGGCTTACCCTTGTTGGTTCGCCGCCCCAAGGATCGCCTGAAGCTCGTGCTCGACTGCCTTCGGCATGCCGCACCCGGCGCACCCTTCGTCCAGTTCACCTACTTCGTCCGCTCGCCCGTCCCGGCACCACGCCCGGGCCTGCGGGCTCACGGCTCGGCAATGGTCTGGCGCAACCTGTGGCCAGCCCGGGTTTGGACTTATCGCTTGGCGGGCCATCGCGCCGGCCCCGCAGGCAAGGCCCGCATTTGATGCGGGAGGCGGCGGACATCGGCGCGACGGTCGACGGGCTTCTGGCAGCGGTCGATCTCGAGAGCGTTTTCCTGGTGGCGCTTCTGGAGAAGTTCATACCGCTACTCCCGTCCTACGTGCTCTTTCCAGCGATCGGCATGGGCGCGACAGGAATTCCCGATCTCCTGCTGCGATGCGTCATCGCGACTGTCGGCTCGGTTGGTGGCGCGGCAGGTTGGTATTTGCTTGGCACTCTCATTGGTCCGCTGCGAATCCAGCACTTCGTCGCACGTTACGGGCGCTGGATCTTCCTCTCGCCTCGAGTGTACGGTCGTATCGCCGCAACCTACCGGCGCTGGCCCTTTGGCATGACCCTCATCGGCCAGCTGATCCCGACAATCAGGATCTATCAGGCCCTTCCGGCCGGCGTGCTTCAGCTGCCCCTGCTGCCCTTTCTCACGGCGACCAGCATCGGCGCTCTGTGCTGGATAGTGCCTCTGGCAGTCGCTGGTCATTCGGCGCGTCAGTATGGATGGACGGCGTCAGAAGCAGGCATGGGAATGTTGGCGGCGCTTCTGACGGCCGAAATGTTCGCGCTGCTCGTTGTGCGCCGCAGGTTAAAGGAGCCAGCGCACCGCAAACGAGGAACTGCCAATCGGTCCCTTGATCGCAAAACCATGCTCGGACGATACTGCATGCGTTACCTTTGATGCCCAACGTCATGGACGCTCGAAGCGGGGATTGGGTCGCGAACTGGGCCGCTGGTGGGTTCTCTCCGCCCGCGGTGATGACCGGAGTGACACGGTTGGCCAAGGGGATATCCAGGGCGGTGAGGAGTCGCCTGACGATGAGCGTGGCCACGTCGAAGGCGCGCCATGGCATCAATGCACGAGGGTCGGGTTGGCGCGGTTGTCTCGCCAATGAGACGAGATTCCCGGCCCAGGTTCGCAGATTCCCTGTGCCCGAACACCAGTGTCTCGTCGGTCGCGCTGCGCGGCTTGCCGTCCGATCGTCTTTCGGAGGCCGTTCAATGTTGCCGTCCGGTGTTACCGATATTGTCCGAGCCCTGCGCGCCCGGCGCATCGAAGAGGAACGGGCAGCGCGTCAGAATCCGTTTCTCGTCGAGGCTCTCCTGAGGGAGAAGCTTGAGGGGCAGCGCATCGCCGCCTGGGCGCGAACCGTTGCGCTCCTCGCGACCGGCGTCTTGATCACCTTCCAGAACGCCAGTTGGAGCGTTCTGTACTTCCACGGACTACTGATGGTCTTCATCGCCCTCGGCTGGGCGCAATTGCGATATGCCAGAGTGGGACAATCTCGCGTAGAACTCGCGCTGATCCTCGCCGATCTTGTGTTGCTGGCGGTGACGCTGACCGTCCCGAATCCCTTCGCGCAGGGCGGTTTTCCCGCGGCGATGATCTATCGCCTCGAGACCTTTCCGTACTTCTTCATCATCCTCGCGTTGGCGACGCTGGCCTATTCCTGGCGGACCATCGTCACCATGGGGGCGGCATTGGTGGTGATCTGGTTCTTGTCGGTGCTCGGCGTGGCGCTGTTCGGCGCGACTGACGCGCAACTGGGGAGCAAGGTCGCCGCTGCTTTCGCCGCAGTGCCCAGTATGCACGACATCGTCGATCCGAACTCTGTGGTGTGGTCGATCCGCATTCAGGAGATGGTCATCTTTTTCCTCGTTTCGGTAATCCTGGCCCTCCGGGGGCAGCGGTCGAACGCCCTGTTGATCCGCCAGGCCGGTATTGCCACGGAACGCGCCAATCTCTCGCGTTACTTTCCCCCATCCCTGGTGGATCAACTGGCATCCGCCAGCAGTGACATCGGCGCAGTGCGTTCCCAGGACGTTGCGGTACTGTTCGCCGACATCGTCGGCTTTACCCAACTCGCCGAGCGTGAAAGCCCCGAGACGGTGATGCAACTGCTCAGGCGCTGCCATGTCACCTTCGAGCAGGCCATCTTCTCGAACGGCGGCACCCTGGACAAGTATCTGGGCGACGGCGTGATGGCGACTTTCGGCACGCCCGAGGTCTCGCCGGCGGATTGTGCCAACGCGCTTGCCGCAGCCAGAGACATCGTGGACGGCATCGCATGCGGCAATGCCGAACTGGCGGCAGCCGACCTGCCGCTGTTGCGTATCTCGGTCGGCGTCCATTTTGGGTCTGCCATTCTCGGTAACATCGGCTCGGAGCGGCGCCTCGAATTTGCGACTCTTGGCGACGCCGTCAACGTGGCGAGCCGGTTGGAGGCGGCGACCCGCGATCTCGGCTGTCACATCGTCGCCAGTGATGCCGTGATGTCGCGTGCTGGTGATAGCGGGTCGAAGGGCGGCTTCCGAAGCGTGCCCAAGCTCCGTTTGCGCGGGCGAGCGGTTCCGATCGACGTCTGGGTCGCATAGCGGTGGCGACCATATGGGTCGCTCCTCACGTGGGGGAGCAGGGGAGGCAGCTGTGGAGAAGCGTTCGGTCCTGGTTACGGGTGTTTCGACGGGCATCGGAAGGTCGACCGCTGCTCTCCTGGTGAAGCAAGGTTTCCATGTGTTTGGATCAGTACGAAAGAAGGCGGATGCTGATGCGTTCGTACTGGAACTTGGTTCATCCTCCGTCACACCGCTGATTCTTGACGTCACGGATGCGAGCGCAGTCGTGGCGGCAGCGGACCAGGTCGCCGCGAAGCTTTCTGAAGGCAACTTGGCTGGGCTTGTGAACTCTGCGGGCATCGCCGCACAGGGGCCCCTCATCTATCAGCCGATCGACGACTTCTTCAGACACTTCGACATAAACGTCCTTGGACCATTCAGAATGGTGCAGGCTTTTGCGCCCCTGCTCGGCGTTGACCCGTCGCGCAAGGGGCCGCCCGGGCGAATCGTCAATGTATCTTCAATCGCGGGGAAGTTGGCAGCCCCCTTTCTGGGAGCGTATGCCGGCTCCAAGCATGCTCTGGAGGCCTACTCCGACAGCCTGCGCCGGGAATTGATGATGTTCGGCATTGATGTAGTTGTGGTCGGTCCCGGCGCCGTGAAAACCCCGATTTGGGAGAAGTCCCAGGGGCAAGATCGGTCCGCCTATGAGGCGACGGCCTACCGCGACGCGTTGGGAAAGTTCGAAAAGGGAATGATGGAGGAAGCTCGAAAGGGGGGCTCGCCGGAGACGATTGCGCGGGCGATCCATCATGCCCTGACAACCCGTCGTCCCAAGGCGCGCTACGCGGTGGTCGCCCACCGTGTCAGGAACTGGTCAATTCCTCTTGCCCTACCCAAACGCATGGTTGATCGGGTGATCGCAAACCGACTCGGCCTTTCAGCCGCAAGATCGTAACTGCGCATTGCAATGCGGACATGACGACGGCTTCTTGCGTTGGGCCGTGCATCTCCTCCAGCGTTACAGCACCTTGTCGAGGCTGATCGGCAGGTCCCGGACCCGCTTTCCCGTCGCGTTGAACACTGCGTTGGCGACCGCGGCGGCGACGCCCGTGATGCCGATCTCGCCGATGCCGCGGGCGCCCAGCGGCGAGCGCGGGTCGGGGATGCCGGTCCACATCACGTCGATCTCGGGAACGTCGAGGTGCGAGGGGATGTGATAGTCGGCCAGCGTCGCGTTCATGATGCGGCCGCTGCGCTCGTCGAACAGCGTCTCCTCGGTGAGCGCCAGCCCCAGCCCCATGATCATGCCGCCGCGGAACTGGCTGGCCGCCGTCTTCGGGTTGAGGATGGTGCCGCAGTCGAAGGCGCCCAGCAGCCGGTCGACGCGGATCTCGCCCGTGACCGCGCTCACGCGCAGCTCGCAGAAGATGGCCGACGAGCTGTGCATCGCGAACTTCAGCATCTCCAGCGGCGCGCTGCCCGCCGCGGTGACGCTCACCGCCTCGCGCCCGGCGCGCGCCAGGATCGAGCCGTAGCTCTCGCGCCGAGAGGGATCCTCGAGGCCCGCGATGCCGCCCTCCGCCAGCCGCACGTCGCCGGCGCGCAGGCCGGCCACCGGGCTGTCGTTGCCGGCCAGCCGCAGCAGCTCGGCGGTGAGCTTGTCGGTCGCGGCCATGATCGCGCCCGCGATCGACACGGTCTGCGCCGACCCGCCCGCCATCGGCCCGGCCGGCAGGCTGGAATCGCCCATCTCGAAGGTGATCGCCTCGACGGGCAGGCCCAGCCGGTCCGCCGCGTGCTGGACCTGCGCGGTCGCCGTGCCCATGCCCATCTCCTGCGCCGAGCAGGCCACCGTGGCGCGGCCGTCGCGGTGCAGGGTGAGGCGCACGTTGGCGCCCGGCACCCGCACATAGGGGAAGCTGCCGCTGGCGCAGCCCATGCCGATGCGCCACTCGCCCTCGCGCCGCGCGCCCGGCTGGGCGAGCCGCCGCTCCCAGCCGAAGCGCTTCGCGCCGTCGGCATAGGCCTGCATCAGTGCGCGCTGCGAGAAGGGCGCGCCATGGATCGGATGCCGGTCGGGCTCGTTGCGCCGGCGCAGCTCGATCGGGTCGATCTCCATGGCATGGGCAAGCTCGTCGACGGCGCATTCGACGGCGAAGGTGCCGAGCGCCTCGCCGGGCGCGCGCATGAAGGTGTTGGGCACGATGTCGAGATCGAGGTGGCGCTGGAGGATCTCGAAGCTCTTCGCGCGATAGAGCGCGCGCGTGCAGAGCGTGTACTGCTCGGGACAGGCGCCGTAGCTCGGCATGATCGAGTAGCCGCTGTGGAGGATGGCCGTGAAGCGGCCGTCGGCATCGGCGCCGATCGCCACGCGCTGCTCCGTCGGGCTGCGTCCGCCCACCATGCGGTAGACGCCGTCGCGGCTCAGCATCAGGCGCAGGGGGCGCCCGACCAGGCGGGCCGCGGCGACCGCCACCACCTGATGGTCCCACAGGCCCTTGCCGCCGAAGCCGCCGCCGACGAAGGGCGAGAGGACGCGCACCTGCTCCTTCTTGAGCCCGAACAGCTTGGCCAGCGCGCCGGCGCTGGGCGCGATCATCTGCGTCGCGTCGTGCACCAGCAGCGACTCGCCCTGCCACGCCACGGTGACGGCGTGCAGCTCGAGGGCGTTGTGGTTGTGGCCGGGCGTCCGGTAGACGTTGTCGACGCGATGGGCCGCCCGCTCCAGCTCGCGCTCGGCGTTGCCGACCGAGACATGGTTCTTCTCGATGAGGATCGAGGCGGGCGTGCGCGCGTCGGCCTTGGCGTCGTCGAAGCGGGTGCGGGCGGCCTCCACCGCATAGTCGATCCGGATCAGCGACGCGGCATGGTCGGCCTGCTCCTGCGTCTCGGCGACGACGGCGGCGACCACTTGGCCATTATACCGCACCTCCGGATCCTGCAGGATGGGCAGGCTGCTGTTCCCGACCGCCGACAGGTCGGTCAGGCTGATCAGCGCCAGCGTCCCGATGCGGGGCATGTTCCGGTGCGTCATCACCAGGATCACGCCAGGCGCCGCTTCCGCGGCCGCGGTGTCGAGGCGCGTGATGCGGCCGCGCGCCACCGTGCTGTGCACGAGGCTGGCATGGCACAACCGGTCCATCGCCACTTCGGCGGCGAAGCGGGCCTGTCCGGCGACCTTCTCGGGCCCGTCGAGCCGCGACGCCTGCCGTCCGATCGCCGCGCGGCGCCGGATCAGGGGATCGGGCGTGCCGCCCGGCAGCCATTGCGCCGGCACCCAGCCCAGCACCGTCTTGACCGATTCGACGACGACGTTCTGTACCCTGCTCATCGCTCGCTCCCGCTCAGGTCGGTGAGGACGGCGGCCAGCGTGCGCTGCGCCAGCTCGACCTTGAAGCCATTGCCGGGCAGCGGCCGGGCCTCGGCCAGCTCGCCCGCCAGGGCTGCCGCGAAGGCCTCGGCCGCGGCGGGGCCGCCGCGCAGTGCCGCCTCGGCCTTCCGCGCCCGCCACGGCTTGGGCGCGATGCCGCCCAGCGCGATGCCGATCTGCTCAATGCGGCCGTCGCGGATCGTCAGTCCGGCCGCCACCGAGACCAAGGCGAAGGCATAACTCGCCCGGTCGCGCACCTTGCGGTAGGTGGACCGCGCGAAGGGCGAGGGGCCGATCTCGACGTCCGTGATCACCTCGCCGGGCGCCAGTTCGGTCTCGAGGTCCGGCCGGTCGCCGGGCAGCCGGTGGAACTCGGCCAGGGGGAGGGTCCGCGTCCCGTCCGGCCCGGCCAGGTGGACGCTTGCATCGAGCGCGGCCAGCGCCACGCACATGTCCGAGGGATGCGTGGCGATGCACGCCGGCGAGGCGCCGAGGATCGCGTGATAGCGGTTGAACCCGCCGGCCGCGTCGCAGCCGCTGCCGGGCGTGCGCTTGTTGCAGCGCGAGCCCGGCACGTCCTGGAAGTAGAGGCAGCGGGTGCGCTGCATCAGGTTGCCGCCGACCGTGGCCATGTTGCGGATCTGCGCCGACGCGCCGGCCAGGATGGCACGGGCCAGCATCGGGTAGCGGCTGCGGACCAGCGGATGCGCCGCCACGGCGCTGTTGCGCGCGGCCGCGCCGATCCGCAGCCCGCCATCGTCCGTCTCCTCGATCGCGCCCGGCAGGGCCGTCACGTCCACGAGGCGGCCGGGCTGCTCCACGCCCTTGCGCATCAGGTCGACGAGGTTGGTGCCGCCGCCCAGCAGGCGGCCCGCGCCGCCCGCCGTCAGGCGGATCGCCTCGTCGATCGAGGCGGCGCGGCCGTAGCTCACCGGCATCATGGCCTGCGCTCCTGCGCGACCTGCAGGATCGCGTCGACGATGCCGTTGTGCGCGCCGCAGCGGCAGAGATTGCCGCTCATGCGCTCGCGCACCTCCTCCCGCGACAGTTCGGCGGGTGCCGTCAGGTCGGCCGTGACGTAGCTCGGCATGCCCGCCTCGATCTCGCGCAGCATCGCCTCGGCCGCGCAGATCTGGCCCGGCGTGCAGTAGCCGCACTGGAACCCGTCATGCTCGATGAAGGCCGCTTGTAGCGGATGCGGAGCCTCGGCGCTGCCCAGCCCCTCGATCGTCGTCACCGAGCGGCCGTCGGCCTGGACGGCCAGCGTCAGGCAGGACAGCACGCGCTCGCCGTCGACCAGGACGGTGCAGGCGCCGCAGGCCCCCTGGTTGCAGCCGACCTTGGTCCCCGTCAGGCCCAGCCGCTCGCGCAGCAGGTCGAGCAGGGAGACGCGCGCATCCTCGGGCGCGGCGACCTCGGTGCCATTGATCCTGATCGCCATCGTCGTCCCTCCGCGAGTAGGCCCTGGAACGCGTCAATCGCGCCTGGCTATGAAGTTAATACGAACTTCGTACTATTCAATCCTCGTCCCGTACGATTTTCCCCATCATGCGGATCAGGCTCTTGCGCTCGGCCGGGGAGAGCGGGTCGAGCATCCGCCGGTAGAGGTCGCGATAGGCCATGGCGATGGCATCGGCGCGCGCCTTGCCGGCCGTCGACAGCCGCAGCGCCACGGCGCGCCGGTCGCCTTCCGGGCGATGGCGTTCCAGCAGGCCGCGCTTGACCAGCCGGTCGGTGGACGAGGAGATCGTCGTGTTGGGCACGCCCAGGAATCGTGCCACGTCGGTCGGACCGCAGCCGGGGTGCTCCGCCACGTAGAGCAGCGTCTGCTTGTCGAGCTCGTTGAGCTGCGGTTCCGAGCCGACCGCGTCCAGCAGCTTGTAGCGCCGCGCAAACGCCTCGAAGGCAGCGCCAAGCCTGGCAAGCTCGTCATCGGTCGGCGTGGTCATGACGTTCGAATACCGCGCCCCGGCTGCAGGGGGCCAGATGACTTCACGCTTCTTCCATACGTCCGGGGCGCGGCGGTTCGCAATGCCAAGCTGAGTCCACAGGAGCCACGTAGAGGCCACGACTTGCAGCCGACCATGCGCCGGCGACGTGCGCTCAGTGAGGGCTAGGAAGCCATTCGAATTCAGGAACGCGATACTGGTGGTCCATGCCTTTGTCGGGATCGAAGAACGCGTCGTTGTCGAGGTGCGCCCGGGCATCTTGCCTCGCCCGCTCGAAAGCTGCTTCCTCGGTCGCGACGTCCTTCAAGTCTGGCGTGAGCTGGACAACGATAGAGCCATTATCCAGTTCCTTCACGCGGTAGGCTGGGCAGGACAGGAGTCGCTCGCGGGAAAACAGCTTGACGTAGGGCTTCCCGAACACCGTCGTCCAGTAGATGTCCGGCAGGAATCTCTGCAGCTTGAGACTGACGAGGATCATGACCTTCTCGGTCTTGGCCGTATCCAGAAAGCAGACCGTGCCGTTCGCCCGGCCCCGTGGCGTCTCCGCTTCCGTGATCCGGTGAATGTAGCCAAGGTCCGCTGAAAACACCGTCGCCGAACGCTCCAGGAGATTCTGGAAGGCGGGCTGCACGAACTCCTCGGCCTTGTTCAAGTCGATGGTCCATCGGCTATGGCTGCGATGAGGACCATATTGCATATGGATGCTCGACTGGAGCTTTGGACGCGCAATCCGCTTCACGTAATACGAGAGTTCCCACGTCCGGATCGCTTCCTCGAGGGTGGACAAGGAAAAGCGATTCCGAAGGGGTTCATAAAGTCCCCATCGGTCAGGCAGGAAGCCGGGCAGATTCTCAGCCCAGAGCTGAAACAGCTTGCGAGCATCCTCGTGCCTGTCTAGCGGGAGAGGGCTGAGGATCTGGAAGAAGATGTCGGTCATTCGTACGGTGTAAACCTGCCGGTCGCGGGATCATACCGTCGGATCGTTCCTCCAGTCTGCTCCACAGCATCCTTTACGTTCTTGCTGATGCGTTTAGTGGTCGGACTCACGATGAGGTTGAAAGGCAATTTGAAAAGTCTAGCGTAGGCAATCTGAACCCTTATCTGAAGGGAATTGTTCACTTCCTGCCTGGTCTTTATCTCCGTGATGCCTTTGCGCAGGATATCGGGAACGGACCGCCCCAGGCCTTCGATGCCGATCTTTGTCGTGTTCTTCTCGGTGTTCAATGCCGCGATCACGGACCGCTCGAACTCAAGACCCTTCTTCGCATTTGCCAGTATGGTGAATACGGCGGCGAAGCTGGCAAGAAACTCTCCCTCTATCCGCGTCTGCGGAAAACTGTTGAGGACGCTGAGCGTCGTCTTGACCGGATCAACGGCGAATCGCTCGACGAGACGGGTGATATCGTCTCGGGCCTTCAGGACCGAGTCTTCGTAGAAGCGGGTTCCAAAATCCGCGATCTCGTTGCCAATTGCTTCAAAGAGATCGGTGGCCGCGCGCCCATGCTCTTCAATGAAGCGCGAGAGCTCCTCTTCAGTCTGGGGTTCCGGAAGCTGGCCGGTATCCGCGGCGTCGGACGGCGTGAACGGCGCTTTCAGCCCTGTCGCCCGACCTGAGTCCGCAGGGATGACGTCTGAGCCGGGCGGAGGCCCGACCGGCAGAACCGGAAAAACGTCGATGCGGGTCAAAGGGCCAGAGGGGGCCTGCCGTTCGTCGCCACCGGTTCGTGCGTAGAGCCCGCTGTCCAAGGGCAACGGCGCTCGGGCACCCCAGTTCGTTGGCTGGAATATCGGGTCCGGGTAGCCGGCCGGTGCGTTTGCAGCATCGGAACTTGGGACGATGCCGGCTTGCCATGAAGGAATCTCGACGGCTGGCAACGACGCGGAACCGGGTAGCGCCGTTGCAGCCGGATAGAGCCAATCGGAAAGCTGTTGTGCCGCTGGCAGGCGCTGCTGCTGCACGTCAAACGGGTGGTTCGATGTTGGCGTGATGTCCGGGAGTTCTGGCCTGGCCCATTCCATGCCATCCGGCCATGTTCTCGCTCGCCCCAGCTCCTCGTTTTCGTTGAGGTGGAAACCCGGGACCGCATCCCACGGACCTGCGCGAAAGCTCTTGATCTCGCTCGGCTGTTCGAGCCTGAAGCCTTCAAGACCGGTCGGCGGAGCCGACGGTGGCAGGACTCCGGTTTCCAGCGCGGGCAAGCCGACGATCGTCTGCGTCAGGGGAAGCGGCGGCAGCACGCCTTGGCCGGTGCTAAAGTCCGCTCTGTCGTCCTGTTCGTTGCCGCGAAGCCAGCGCAGGTACGGGTGGAACGAGACGTTGGACATTGAGGCATCTCCGGGCTGCGACACGGCTGCTGGGGGTGTGCTCGCGTCGTCAGGGGAGAATTGCGCCACGCAAAACGTGATCACCTAACGTGGAGTTGTCAGGTTACGCAGCGTCAGGTTGTGGCGTGCGTTATGGTTGGCCTTTCCGCGTTCGGTCGACAAGTTGAGCGGGGGGCATTCTCTCGGTACGAATGCCGACGCATCTTGGCGAGCTCCGCACGAGGTCGCCTAGGCTTTGGGGGGACACACCGTGAAGATCACCGACGTCGCCTGCCATATCCTGCAATGCAAGGTCGACAAGCCGTTCGTGTCGGCGCGCGGCTGGGTGTACGGCACGCGCTCGACCTGCCTGGTCGAGATCTCGACCGACGAGGGCATCACCGGCTGGGGCGAGTGCTACGGGCCTTCGGCCGTGGCGAAGACCTTCATCGACACGCAGTACAAGGCGCGCGTCGTCGGCCGCGACCCGTTCGACGTGGAGGCCATCTGGGAGGACCTCTACAACCGCATCAAGGACTACGGCACGACCGGCATGGCGATCTCGGCGATCTCCGGCATCGACATCGCGCTGTGGGACATCATGGGGCGCGCCGTCGGCAAGCCCGTGCACAAGCTGATCGGCGGCGCCTACCGCAGCGAGGTCGTGCCCTACGCCACCGGCCTCTACTTCATCGACATGAACCGGCTGGTCGAGGAGGCGGTCGAGGAGGCGCTCGAATTCAAGGCCGACGGCTTCCGCGCCATCAAGATGAAGATCGGGCTGGGCGACCTGAAGCTCGACGCGCGCCGCGTCGCGGCGGTGCGCGAGGCGATCGGGCCGGACGTGCAGCTCGCCGTCGACGCCAACCACTGCTTCACGGTGCCCAACGCCATCAGGCTGGGGCGCCTGCTGGAGGAGCACGACATCCTGTGGTTCGAGGAGCCCATCAGTCCGGAGGACCATGACGGCTATGTCGAGGTGACGCGCGCCCTCGACATGGCGGTGGCGGGCGGCGAGAACGACTTCACGCGCTGGGGCTTCCGCGACGTCATCGCGCGCAAGGCAATGGACATCGTGCAGCCCGATCTCTGCGCCGCGGGCGGCTTCTCCGAGTGCCGCAAGATCGCGACGCTGGCCAGCGCCTTCGGCGTGGAGTGCGTGCCGCACGCCTGGGGATCGGCGATCGGGCTGGCGGCCACGGTGCAGTTCCTGGCGGCGCTGCCGGACCAGCCGCCGGCCTTCCGGCCGATGCCGCCCATGCTGGAGTTCGAGCAGACGCCGAACCCGCTGCGCGACCATCTGGCGACGACGCCGATCGAGCAGACGAAGGGCCTCGTGGCTGTCCCCTCCGGCCCCGGCCTCGGCATCGAGATCGATCGCGAGGTGCTGAAGAAGTACAAGGTGGGCTAAAGCATGTTCCGTTCGGCTGGAATCAGCCGAACGGAACATGCCTTGTGAAACGTCGATCAACCGTGCGCGCGTTTCCACGATGGCGGAACCGCTTGCGGTTCCGTCATCGTGGAAACCGCTCTAAGCAGGCGGCGCCAGCGCGCTGCCCATCACGGGCTTGAAGGGACCAATTTCACCCCAACTATCAAGCTCCTCTCCCCTGCCAGGGGGCAGGCTGGTGAGGGGGTGCGCACGATCGCGGCCCCCGCTTTTCGGCCGCCTCTGCGGAGCGCAAAAAAGTGCAGGATCCTATACTTCAGTATTGCATCATAAAGAACATTGGTTATAATCCTTCGCGGCGAGGGAGCGTGAAGAATGAAGATCGTCGACGTCAAAGCCTATCCCACCAGCTTTCGCGTTCCCAAGGACCGGCAGGTGTCGCTGGGCATCGGCACCATGACCAAGCGCGACTGCGTCATGGTCAAGGTGACCACCGAGGATGGGATCGTGGGTTGGGGCGAGAGCCATCACGCGCGCTCGCCGGGCAGCATCGGCCATCTGATCAACACCACGCTCAAGGGCTTCGTCGTCGGCATGGACGCCACCGACACGGTCGGCATCTGGGCGAAGATCTACAAGTTCCAGCTCGGCAGCCACGGCATGGGCGCGGCGACCGCCATGGCGATGAGCGGCATCGACCAGGCGCTGTGGGACATCAAGGGCAAGGCCGTCGGCTGGCCGCTCCACCGGCTGCTGGGCGGCAGCAACCGGCCGGTGCCCGCCTATGCCGGCGGCATCTCGCTGGGCTACCAGCCGCCCGAGGCGCTGGTCGCGGAGGCGGTGCCGATGGTCGAGGCGGGCTATCGCGCGCTCAAGCTGCGCATCGGCGACACCGTTGCCAACGACATCGCGCGCATGACGGCGGTGCGTCGCCACTTCGGCGACGAGGTCGCGATCCTCACCGACGCGAACACCGGCTACGCGGTGGCCGACGTGCGGCGCGTGATGCCGGCGATGGACGAGCTCGGCATCGGCTGGCTGGAGGAGCCGTTCCCGGCGCACGACCATCGCGCCTATGCTCAGGCGCGCGGCTTCGGCCGCACGCCGCTGGCGGCGGGGGAGAACCACTACACGCGCTTCGAATTCCATCGCGTGATCGAGGACGGCAGCATCACGATCCTGCAGCCCGACCTGTCCAAGAGCGGCGGCATCACCGAGGTGCAGCGCATCGCCGCCGCCGCCTCGATGTGGAAGCTGCCCATCCATCCGCACAGCTCGATGACCGGGCTGAACCATGCGGTGTCGATCCACTTCCTGGCGTCGATCGACAACGGTGGCTATTTCGAGGCGGACCTCTCCGTCGCCAACAAGTTCCGCGACGAGCTGGGCAGTGAGCCGTGGAAGATCGGCAGGGACGGCTGCGTGCGGCCCCTCGACAGGCCCGGCATCGGCGTGGAGATCGACGAGGGCTTCCTCGCGGCGCATCCCGTGATCGAAGGGCCGGGCTACGTGTGACCCGCTTGCAACGCCGCGGGCGCAAGATCGGTCGCGGCGCGCCAGTGTGGCAAGCGCTACAGAACCGTTTCGCCGGGCTGCTACTGATCGCGCGACAGCGCAAGGGTGCAGTCCATGAACAACGGTTCAGTCTTCTCGACCTTCTTCCGTCCGCGCAGCAGCGAGGCCCGCGCGGCGGCCGAACTGTTCAATGCGGATCAGCCGATCCGTCTTTCGCCGGTGGTGTCGCCGGAGGAGATGCCGCCCGGTTTCGAATCCGTCCTGCGCGTCGAGGTCCTGGGCTATCGCGAGCGGCTCACGACGCTCGACGGACGGCGGCTGCGCGTGCAGGAGCCGATCTGGACGCTGGTGCCGAAGGAGTCGTGACGGCGGGCGGACGGCGCTACGACAGCCGCTCCTCGATCCAGCGTGCCCAAGCGACGAGGCCGTCGTCGGCGCCATGCGGGCCCACCAGCTGCACCGACAGCGGCAGGCCGAATGGCCCGGTGCCGAAGGGCAGCGCGATGCAGGGCGTGCCCAGCAGCGTCCAGAAGCGGTTGAACACGGGATCGCCGGTGCTGCCCAGACCGGCCGGCGCCTCGCCGCGCGCGGCCGGTGCCAGCAGGATGTCGAAGCGGCTCCAGGCGTCCTGCAGCTCGGCGACCGCCGTTCGCTTCAGCTTCAGGGCGTCGGCGTATTGGCGCGCTGTCACGGCATCGCCGTCCGCCATGACCGCCTGCATGACGGGCGAGAAGAGATGGGCGAAGCGCGCGCGCTCGCGGGCATAGGACTGCGTGGCCTCCCTGGTCATCACGCGGTTCTGTGCCTCGACGAGCCCGGACCAGTCGGCCGGCGCCTGCCATTCGCGCACGGAGGCGCCGGCGGCGCGCAGCGTGCGCACGGCGTCCTGGATGTTCTTCCTGTTGTAGGGTTCGGCGAGGTCCCACCACGGCGTGCGGACCAGGCCGATGCGCGGCGCCGCTGCCGGCGGGCCGGCCGCCTCGTGGCCGTAGGCAGCGCGGATCAGGGCGAGGTCGTTGGCCTCGCGGGCGAAGAAGCCCAGCGTGTCCAGGCTGGGCGCGTAGGCCTTGACGCCGCTCAGGTCGGCCCAGCCGAACGTGCCCTTGTAGGCGACCACGCCGTTGAAGGCGCCGGGCCTGATCACCGAACCCGCTGTCTGCGTGCCGTAGCCGACCGCCGCCATGCCGTCGGCGACCGCTGCGGCCGACCCCGACGAGGAGCCGCCCGGCGTGTGGCGGACGTTGTGCGGGTTGTGCGTCTTGCCGGCATGGCCGCCGGCGAACTCCGTGGTCACCGACTTGCCAAGCACGATGGCGCCGGCCTTCACGAGCTGGGTTACGCAGGCGGCGTCCTTCCCCGCCATGTGGTCGCGATAGATCGGCGAGCCGCAGGTGGTGGGCATGGTGCGCGTCGAGATGATGTCCTTAACGGCGAGCGGTATGCCGTGCAGCGGGCCGACCGGCTTCGCGCGCCTGTCGAGCAGGTCGGCGCGCTTGCGGGCACCGTCGGGATCCAGCGCTTCCCAGGCATGGACGTCGCCCTCGCGCGCCGCGATGCGGTCGAGGCAGGCCTCGACCAGGTCGCGCGCCCTGAGCCGGCCGCGCGCCATGCGCAGCACGGCCTCGCTGGCCGACAGGGTGTTGGGCGATCTGGCCATGCGGTTCTCCCCCGATCAGCTCTTCCGGCCGAGTCCCTTGATCTTCTCGCGGAAGGTCTGGAACGCGACGTACAGGCCCGGGATCACGAAGATGCCAAGGCAGGAGGCGGCAATCATGCCGCCGAACACCGCCGTGCCGACGGCACGCTGCGTGGCGGCGCCCGCGCCCGATGCGATGACCAGCGGCACGAGGCCCAGGATGAAGGCGAAGGAGGTCATCATGACGGCGCGGAAGCGCAGGCCGGCCGCCGTTGTCGCGGCCGTGACGACGTCCTTGCCGTGCGCGCGCTCCTCCATCGCGAACTCGATGATCAGGATGGCGTTCTTGGCCGCCAGCGCGATCAGCACGACGATGCCGATCTGGGCGTAGATGTTGTTGTCGAGGCCGGCGATGTACAGCGCCAGCACCGCGCCGAACAGGCCGACGGCCACCGAAAGCAGGGCGGCGATGGGGATCGCGGTGCTCTCGTAGAGGCCGACCAGGAACAGGTAGGCGAACACCACGGCGAGCCCGAGGATGAAGCCGGTCTGGCCGCTTGCCGCCTTCTCCTGCAGCGCCGTGCCGGTCCATTCGTAGCCGTAGCCCGCCGGCAGGGTCGACCTGGCCAGCGTCTCCATCGCGGCGATGGCGTCGCCCGACGAGTAGCCGGGAGCGGGCGCGCCGTTCAGCACGACGGAGCGAAGGTTGTTGTAGCGTACAATGGAGGAGGGCGCCGTGGTGAGGTCGACGTTGGCCACGGCCTGCAGCGGCACCAGCTCGCCGTTGGACGAGCGCACGCGGACGCGGAAGATGTCGTTCACGGTGCTGCGGTCGGCGGCGTCGGCCTGCACCTTGACCTGCCAGGTGCGGCCGAACAGGTTGAAGTCGTTGGTGTAGGTGCCGCCCAGCGTCGTCTGCATCGCCGAAAAGATGTCGGAGATGCCGACGCCCAGCGCCTGCGCGCGCTCGCGGTCGAGCTTGAGGTTTACCTGCGGCGTCGAGGCGCCGTAGGTCGTGAACACGCCGGCGAGCTGCGGCACCTGTTGGGCGGACACCATCAGGCCGCGCGCCACGGCGGCGAGGTCGGCAGGCGGTGCGCCGGCCAGCGACTGCACCACGAACTCGAAGCCGGACGAGTTGCCCAGCCCCATGATGGGCGGCAGGTTGAAGGCGAAGACGTTGGCCGAGGCGATCTGGGTGAAGGCGGCGTTGAGATCCTTCAGGGCCTGGAAGACCGACAGGCTCGCGTCCTTGCGCTCGCCGAAGGGCTTGAGGCCCACGACGACCAGGGCGCGGTTGGGCAGGTTCAGCCCGTCGATCAGGCTGTAGCCGGTGACGGTGAAGACGCTCTGCAGCCAGGGCCGGCCCTCGATCGTCTTCTCGACCTCCTCGATCGAGGCCAGCGTGCGGTTGGTCGAGGCCGCGTCGGGCAGCTGGACCTCGGCCATGAAGGCGCCCTGATCCTCGTCGGGCAGGAAACCGCTGGGCACCAGGCTGCCGATGCCGCCGGTCGCCGCCACGAAGCCCGCGACCAGCAGGAGGGCGATGACGCCGCGCCGCGCCAGCGGGGTGACCAGCCGGACGTAGCCGTCGCGGCTGCGGTCGATGCCGTTCTGCAGCCAGGCCATCACGCCGCGCGGCTTGCTGCGGTGGCGCAGGATCAGCGAGCAGAGGGCGGGCGACAGCGACAGGGCGTTGATCGCCGAGATCACCATCGACACCGACACGGCCACGGCGAACTGCTGGTAGAGCTGGCCGGTGATGCCGGGGATGAAGGCCGTCGGGATGAACACCGACAGCAGCACCAGCGTGATGGCGATGATAGGTCCCGTGACCTGGCCCATCGCCTTCTCGGTCGCCTGCGCCGGCGTGAGATCGGGCTCGTGCTCCAGGATGTGCTCGACGGCCTCGACGACGACGATCGCGTCGTCGACCACGATGCCGATCGCCAGCACCAGCGCCAGGAGCGAGATGGTGTTGGCCGAGAAACCCAGCGCCAGCATGACGGCGAAGGTGCCGATCAGGGCCACCGGCACGGCGATGATCGGGATGAGCGTCGCCCTCAGGTTGCCGAGGAAGACGAAGACCACGATCGAGACCAGGACGAAGGCCTCGATCAGCGTGTGGATCACGCTCTCGATCGTCGCTTCGACGAACACCGTCGTGTCGTACATGACGTCGTAGGAGACGTCGTCGGGGAAGCGCGGCTCCAGCTCCTTCAACGCCTTGCGCACGCCCTGGGCCGTCGCCAGCGCGTTGGCGCCGGGCAGCTGGTAGATCTGGATGCCGGCGGCCGGCCTGCCGTTGTAGCGGCCCACCGAGTCGCTGGTCTTGGCGCCGAGCTCGACGCGGGCGACGTCCTTCACACGGACCAGCGCGCCGTCGGCCTTGGCGCGCACCACGATGTTCTCGAACTCCTCGACCGTGGCGAGGCGGCCCTGCGTCGTGATGTTGAGCTGGAAGCCCACGTCGTCGAGCAGCGGCGCCGCGCCGACGAGGCCGACCGCGGCCTGCACGTTCTGCGCCTGCACAGCCTTGACCACGTCGTCGGCCGTGATGTCGAGGCTCGACATGCGGTCGAGGTTCAGCCAGACGCGCATCGAGTAGTCGAGCGCGCCGAACAGCGTCGCGTCGCCCACGCCGGGCACGCGGCGCAGCGTGTCGAGCAGCGTAATGGTCGTGAAGTTCGACAGGAACAGGCCGTCGCGGCTGCCCTTGGGCGAATAGACGGCGACGACCTGCAGCAGCGCGGAGGACTGCTTCTTGGTGGTCACGCCCAGCCGCTGCACCTCGGGCGGCAGCAGCGCCAGCACCTGGTTGACCCGGTTGGTGACGTTCACGGTGTTGAGGTCGGGATCGGAGCCGACCTCGAAGCTGATGGTCAGCGCATAGCTGCCGTCGCCGCCCGACGTCGACTTCATGTAGAGCATGCGCTCGACGCCGTTGACCTGGCCTTCGATGACCTGGGCCACGCTCTCCTCGACCGCCTGCGCCGAGGCGCCGGGATAGGTCGCGATGACGCGCACCTGCGGCGGCACGATGTCGGGGAACTGCGCCACCGGCAGCACGGAGATCGCCAGCAGGCCCGCGATGGTGATGACCGTCGAGATGACGAACGCCAGCCGCGGCCGGCGGATGAAGAGTGACGAGATGGTCATGGCGCTACTGGCGCGCCTTGGCGGGCGCTGCCGACATCGGGCTCGGATTGACCGTCATGCCCTGGCGCACGCGCTGCTGGCCCTGGACGATGACCTTCTCGCCTTCCTTGAGACCTTCGGTGATCGCGATCAGGCCGTCGCGCGCGACGCCGGTCTTCACCCGCTTCAGCTGGACGACGTTCTTGTCGTCGACGACGAACAGGTACGGGCCGGTCTGGTCGATGGCGATCGCCTGCTGGGGCACGGCCACCACGGTCTGCGGCTTGTCGTCCTCGAGCAGCACCCGGACGGTCTGGCCGTCGGTCAGCAGGCCCTCCTTGTTGTCGAAGGTCGCGCGGATGATCTGGCCGTCGGTCTTCGGATCGACGGTGACGTCGATGAAGTCGATCTTGCCCTTCTCCTTGTAGAGGCTGCCGTCGGCCAGGCGGACGCGCACGCTGGGCGGATCGCCGATGCTCGCCTCGCGCTTGGCGTCCAGGAGCTGGCGCTGGGTGACCGGGAACAGCACGCGGATCGGGTCCTCGCTCACCACGGTGGCCAGCACGCCGGTGTCGGGGCCGACGATGTTGCCCGGCGACACCGTCGCCCGGCCGATGCGGCCGTCGATCGGCGACTTGATCTGGGTGTAGGAGAGCTGGATCTCGGCGTCGCGCAGCTGGGCGTTGGCGTCCTCGAGCTGGGCCTTGGCCTGCAACTGCTCGCTCAGCCGCTGGTCGTAGGTCTGCTGCGTGCCGGTGTTGCTGCGCAGCAGCTCGGCGGCGCGCCTGAGCTGCAGGTCGGCGTTGGTGAGGGCGGCCTTGGCGGCGTCGCGCTGGGCGATCTTCTGGTCGACGGCGGCCTGGTAGGTCTCCGGCTCGATCGTGAAGACGACCTGGTCCTTCTTGACCATGTCGCCGTCGTTGAAGAGGCGCGGTCCGAGGAAGCCCTTGACCCGCGCGCGCAGCTCGACCTTGTCGACGGCGGCGGCGCGGCCGATGAACTCGAACTGGTCGGCGATTGGCAGCAGCTCGGCGGGCTGCACGAGGACCGCCGGCGGCGGCGCGCCCTGTTGGGCCGTTGCCGGGCCGGCGGCGCCGGTCGCGACCAGACACGCGACCGCGAGCGCCATCCACCGTGAGCGCCGTTCACTCATTGCCTTCGTCCCCGCCCATAGTACCCTTCCGCAACACTGCCCCAATTCAATGGTACGGTCACGGCATTTCCGGAATCTTGCAAAGGAAGAGGAACGCAGCCCATGAGGCGTTGGGTCGTGCTCGCGATGTCGTTGATGCTTGCTGCCGTCGTGCCCGGGGCGATGGCCCAGAATCGCAGCAGCTTCGCCAACCCGGCCGAGTACGATTCCTACAAGGCGGCGCTGGCGACGCGCGATCCCGCCAAGCGGGCCACCGCCCTGGAAGTGTTCATCGCGTGGTATCCCGGCAGCGTGGTGCGCATCGACGCCCACGAGCAGGCGATCGCGGCCTGGAACGCCGCCGGGCAGCCGGCAAAGGCCGACCATGTCGCGGGCAAGCTGCTGCAGCTCGATCCGGACAACGTGCGCGCGCTCGCCAACCGGGTTTATGTGGCGCGTACCAAGGCGGTGCAGGGCGACCGTGCGGCGCTCGCACCCATGGTCGAGGCGGCACGGCACGGCCTTGCCGCGCTGGACAAGTGGCAGAGGCCGGCCAATCTCGACGACGCGGCGTTCGCGCGTGCGCGCGAGCAGCTGAGCGCGGTGTTCAACGGCGCGCTGGGCTACGCCGCGCTGCAGGCCAAGGACTACGACAAGGCGCGGCGCTACTTCCGCGAGTCGGTGGCGGCCGAGCCCGACAGTCTGCAGGATGTCTACCAGCTCGCCGTGGCGCAGCTCGAGGGCACGCCGCTCGATGCGCTGGGCTTCTGGTTCGCGGCCCGTTCGATCGCGCTGGCGCGCGCCGCCAAGAACGACGCGGCGGCGGCCGACATCGATCGGTACGTGCGGTCGCGCTACCGTCTCTATCGCGGCAGCGAGGAAGGCTGGGACGAGCTGCTGGCGCGCGTCGTTTCGGGCGAGCGGGCGCCGCCCGGCGGCTTCGTCAAGTCCATCCCCAAGGCGCTCACCGCTGCCGAGCTCGCCGTCCAGATCATGGAGGAGAACGATCCCGGCGACCTCAGCTTCGCGGACTGGGTCCTCATCCTGCGCCACCGCGATGCCACGCCCGCCAATCGCGCCGCCGCCGACCGGCTGTGGCAGGCGATCGCCGACCGGCAGGAGGGGGGCGCCACCCGCATCAAGATGAACGTCAAGGTGGTCTCGGCCACGCCCGATATCATCGAGGCGGCGATCACGGAGGAGGCGCAGGCCGGCAACATGCCCGAGCTCTACATCGGCATGGCGCGTCCGCTGGCGCCGCTGCCGGCCGTCGGCTCGAAGATCGCCATCATCGGCACCCTGACGGACTACCGCCCCCAACCCTTCATGTTCTCGATGACGCGCGCCGAGCTCGCGCCGGAATCGCTGCCGGTCGCCGGCGGGCGGTGCGCGGATCCGCGTCCCAAGATGTGCACGCGCGAGTACCGGCCGGCCTGTGGCGAGCGCCGCGACGGCACGCGGCAGACCTATGGCAATGCCTGCACCGCCTGCAGCGATCCGGAGGTCGTGACGCAGGCGGCCGGCGCCTGCCCGCAATAGCGGATGCCGGCCGATCCATGACGGTCCGCACGGTCGAGCATGGCACCATCCGCCTGGAGCGGCGCTACGAGGCGGCGCCGTCGCGCGTCTTCGCCGCCTGGGCAGAGCCTGCGGCGCGCGCGAAATGGGACGTGCCGGGCCGCTGGGTCATCACCGAGCAGACCTTCGACTTCCGCGAGGGTGGCCGCGAGCGCAAGCGCTTCGGGCCGCGCGACGATCCGCGGTTCCTCGCCGAGACGCTCTACCTCGACATCGTGTCGGACCGGCGCATCGTGTTCAGCTACGTGCTGACGGTGCGGAACACGCGGATCTCGGCGTCGCTCACCACCGTCGAGCTGGCGCCCGAGGGGCGGGACACGAAGCTTCTGTTGGTCGAGCAGGTCGCGCTGTTCGACGGCAACGACACCGCCGCCAGGCGCGAGGAGGGCCTCTCCTCGATGCTCGACAAGATCGGCGAGTCGCTGGCTGGCACCCCGGAGGTGGGCGCCGGCTAGTGGGCCATCAGGAGCGGCACGCGGCAGGACGAGATGACCTTGCCGGTGGCGCCCCCCATGCCGAGGAAGCTCAGCACCTGGCCGCGGCCATAGGCGCCCATCACCAGCAGGTCGGCGCCCTTGCCGTGGGTGTAGTCGAGCAGGGCGCGACCGCGGGCCCGGCCCGATACCGCGCCGGGATCGATGGCATCGATCGTGACCGTGATGCCATGGCGGCCGAGATTGCGCGCGAGATACGCCGCGCCGACCTCGTCGGGCGTCGTCCCGACCACCAGCAGGGTGATCTCCGAGGCCTTGGCCAGCACGGGCAGGGCGTACTCCACGGCGCGCGCCGCCTGGAAGCTGCCGTTCCAGGCCAGCACGATCCGCGCGAAGCCCCCGGTGCCGGGCGTGGGCGGCGCGATCATGACGGCGCGGGCGCATTCGTAGATGGCCGCTTCGACCGTCGCCGGCGCCACGTTCTCCGGATCGGCGCCGGGACGGCCCAGCACCAGGATGTCGGAGCAGCGGCCCATGGCCACCATCGTGTCGAGGGTCGCCGTCTGCGCCGCGGTGTAGGTCGCGCCCTTGATGCCGCCCAGCACCTCGTTGTAGAGGCGCTCGCTCTCCTTGGCGCGCGCCTCGAGCCGCTCGTCGTCGATGTTCATCACCAGCGGCATCGCCTCGCCGCTCATGGCCAGGCCGCCCACCATGCCGCCGGCCGGCCCGACCGGCAGGTGCAGCGCATCGACGGCGCCGTCGAAAAGCGCGGCCATGCGCGCCGCCAGCCTGAACGACATGCCGGCATCCGGCCCGCCTTCGGACACGGCCAGGATCGACTTGAACATCCGGTAAATCCCCCCAAGACCACGAAGGCGCGATTTAGAAGCGCTTCCCGTGCGACATGCAAGCCGAGACTTGGCCGCTATTTCGTCGCCGCGATCTCGCGTTGGCGGATCCAGTGGATGAAGGGTAGCGCGGCCAGCACCATCCAGAGCTTGCCTACGATCTGGCCGGCCAGGTAGTCGAGGCTGCCGAAAGCCAGCCACAGGAACAGGACGCTGTCGGCGATCAGTCCGACGAGGCTGCTGGCCAGCACCGCCAGTACCAGTCCGCGCGATTGCAGCGGCGTGTAGACGGCGAAGTCGGCGAGCTCGGACAGCAGGAAGGCGGCGGCCGAGGCGTAGACCAGCGGCGGCGGCGCGACGGCGCCGGAGAGCAGCGCGCCCGCGACGATGGCGGTCAGCGCGGCGGCGCGGCCCAGCCTGCGCTGCACCATGTCGCGCAGCACCAGCGCCAGACCGATCATCAGCACGCCCGACGGCGCCATCAGGGGAATGTCCTTCGGACCCCAGGGCCATACCGGCACGAGGCAGGGACCGTGCGGCGGGGCGCAGACGGTGCCGACATGCCCGATCATCCAGTTGGCGGCGGGAATGCAGGCGATGAAGCCCAGGAGGTAGAGAATCGCCTCGGCCTTGCGGCGCGGCGTGGAGAGCGGTTCTGGCCTCGTCATGCGCGCGCTCCTAGCAGGTCTCCCGGCCGCCGGGAACCCGATGCCGTGCCGTTCGTGGCCTGCGAAAATGTTCACCTGAAATGCGCAAATTCGATATGGCGCTCGCCGCGCACAAGTGATGGAGTCTGCGGCACGGAGAGCGGACGAGGGCCGCTTTTCTCCGTGCGTTGCTTGCTTTCGACGGCTGGCAGAGGAGGGAACGATGTTCGTCTCCGATATTCTTGGTCAGAAGGGTGATGTCGTCTTCTCGGTGGCGCCGGGCACGTCCGTTGCAGAGGTGGCGAAGCAGCTCGCCGCCCGCCGCATCGGCGCCGTGCTCGTGCTGGACGAGGACCGGACGGTGCTGGGCATCGCGTCCGAGCGCGATCTCGTGCGTGCACTCTCCGCCCATGGCGCGGGCGTGCTCGACCTCGGCGTCGACCAGGTCATGACCCGTGGCGTCGTGACCTGCGATCCCGACGATTCGATCGAGGAGATCATGGAGGTCATGACCCGCGAGCGTTTTCGCCATCTTCCGGTGGTGCGGCGCGGCGAGCTGCTGGGTCTGATCTCGATCGGCGACGTCGTCAAGGCGCGGATCGAGGAGACCCGCCACGAGGCCGAGGCCCTCAAGGCCTACATCGTCGCCGGCTGAACCGTCACGCCTTCGCCGACAGCTCGCGGCTGGTCACCAGCGTGACGGCCCCGTCTCCGTCGAGGAGGGGCTTGGCGGTGGCGAAGAACTTCGCCACCGCCGCCGATCCGTTGTGCCTGTCCATGGCGGCCTGGTCGCTGAAGCGCTCATAGGTCGTGAAGACGCAGGGATCAGCGACGTCCTGCGAAACGAAGAAGCCAACCGTGTCCGGCTCGTTCGCCTGCACGTGCGCCGCGACCTCGAGCAGCGCATCGCGCATCGCCTCCGCGTCGCCCTTCCTGGCGCGGATGATGGCCGTTATCGTAAGCATGCGCTTGGCTCCTTCCGCCATGACGTCGTCGCGGCCGCTGCAAAAAGCCGGCCATCCCCTTCCGGCCGGCCGGCGTTGCCGCGTAGTGTACGCGCGCTGCGCTGCTGGAAGGACGCCGTATGATTTCTGGTTCGACAACTCGGTCCCACCTCGCCCTCGTGCTGTTGGTGGCGCTGGCGGGAGGGGCGCCTTCGGCGGGAGCGCAGCAAGCGGACACGGTCAGGGTGGGCAGCGAGACGAAGCGCACCACCGGCACGATCGTCGACATGAAGGCTGGCGACATCGCCTGCTACCTCACGCTGCGGGACGATCGCGGCACGCGCTTCCAGGAGATGGCGGATTTCGAGATCTGCGAGCAGCGCAGCCTGCTGAACAAGCGCGTCTCCCTCGCCTATGCGCTGCAGAAGGTGATGTCGCCCGACTGCCAGGGCGATCCCGATTGCAAGAAGACGCGGACGGTCGCGATCGTGCGCGCCGCGCGTCCCGCGCCCCAGCAGGCACAGGCCGCGGCGCCTGCATCCGGTGAGACACAGGCGTCGTTCTGCACCTCGACGGAAACCGTCGTCTTCTCCTGCCGCGCCGGCGCCAAGATGGTGTCGGTCTGCGCCTCCCGGGATGCCGGCCGCGGCAAGGGATATCTGCAGTATCGCTTTGGCAAGCCCGGCGATCCCCTCGAACTGTCCCTGCCGGAGTCACAGGTGGCGCCGGCCAAGGCGGCGACCGGCAATACCGAAGCGTTCTCGGGCGGCGGCGGGGCCTGGCTGCGCTTCGCCAAGGGAGCCTTCACCTACACGGTCTACACGGGCATCGGGAACTGGGGACCGCGCGGCGAGAAGCGGACCAAGGAGGGGCTGGTCGTCGAGCGCGGCGGCAAGCCCGTGGCCAACCTCGCCTGCACCAGCAAGCCGGTGACCCTGCTGGGGCCCGACTGGTTCGAGAAGGTGGGGATCGGCAGCGGCGGGCAGGATTTCGACTTTCCGGAATAGTCGACAGCATTCGGCATGGCTGGCAGTGTCGATCGCATGACCTCGACTTCTTCACTTCCCCTGCAGGGCAGGGTCGCGCTGGTCACCGGCGCGGGCAGGAACATCGGTCGCGCGATCGCGCTCAGGCTCGCCCGAGACGGGGCGGCCGTCGCCGTCAACGGACGGGCGGACCGACAGGCGGTTGATGCCGTGGTCGCCGAGATCGAGGCCGCTGGGGGGCGGGCGGTCGCGGCGATGGGCGATGTCTCGGATCCTGCCGTGCCGCCGCGGCTCGCCGAGCAGGTTGCGGGGACGCTCGGCGCCGTCGACATCCTGGTCAGCAATGCCGGCCTGCGCCGCCAGACCTCGTTCCTCGACATGTCCTTCGAGGAATGGCGTGAGATCATGGCGGTGGCACTCGATGGCGCCTTCCTGCTGGGCAAGGCCTTCATCCCGCAGATGGTCAACAAGGGCCAGGGCGGCGCCTTCGTCGCGCTGTCCGGAATCTCGACCCATGTCGGCACGCCCAACCGGTGCCACGTGTCGGCCTCCAAGTCGGGGCTCGAAGGACTGATGCGCGCTCTGGCGGTCGAGCTCGCACCGTATCGCATCACCTGCAACGCCGTGGCGCCCGGCGCGATCGACACGGCGCGCGGCGCCTCGGCGGGACCGGCGCCGGTCAACCGCGTCAACCGACCGATACCGCTGAAGCGCTTCGGCACGGTCGACGAGATCGCCGCCATGGTGCGCCTGCTGGTCGGGCCGGAGGGCACCTTCATCACCGGCCAGACCGTCCATGTGAATGGCGGCGAGTTCCTGACGTGAGGAACCTCATCACCGACGTGCCGGGCGTGCGCGTCGGGAATGCGCACGATGCGCGGATGGCGACCGGCGTCACGGTGGCGACGTTCGACCAGAGCGTGGTGGCCAGCGTCGCGACCCTGGGCGGCGCACCGGGATCGCGCGCCGTGACGCTGCTCGAGCCGGAAATGACGCGCAGCCTGATCGACGCCGTGGTGCTGTCGGGCGGGTCGCTCTACGGCCTCGATGCGGCGGGTGGGGCGACGGCGGTTCTGTGCGCTGCCGGCAAGGGCGCGACGTTCGGCGGGCTCACCCTGCCGGTCGCCGTGCAGGCGATCCTGTTCGATCTCACCAACGGCGGCGACAAGCCGTGGCTGACGCAGCCGCTCGAGCAACGACCGCCCTACTGGGAGCTCGGCCGCGAGGCCGCCCTGGCGGCATCCGACGACTTCGCACTCGGCACGGTGGGCGCGGGCTACGGCGCCACGACCTCGACGTTCAAGGGTGGCCTGGGCTCGGCCAGTATGCGCACGCCGCGAGGATTCCTGGTGGGCGCGCTGGTGGCGGTGAACGCCGTCGGCTCCGCGACCGTGGGCGAGGGGCCGCACTTCTGGGCAGCACCCTACGAGCAGGAGGCCGAATTCGGCGGCCTCGGCTGGCCTCAGACCTTTGCCGCCGATGCGCTGGCACTGCGCATGAAGGGCCAGCCGGCGCCGGCCACGGCGACGACAATCGCCTTGGTGGCGACCGACGCGACGTTGACCAAGGCCGAATGCAAGCGTCTCGCCATCATGGCCAATGACGGCCTGTCCCGGTCGCTGCGGCCGGTGCATGCGCCCAACGACGGCGACACGGTCTTCGCCGCTGCGACCGGTCATGCGGGTCCGGGCGGCGATCCGCACGTGCTCGCGGAGCTCGGCACGGCCGCGGCCGACTGCCTGGCGCGGGCGGTGGCGCGCGGCGTCTATGAAGCGACGGCGCTGCCCTGCAAGCCGGAGCTGCCCGACTGGCGATCGCGATTCGCGGAAGGACGGGCGCGATGAGCTGGCTCGTCGTCTTCGTCGGCGCCGGGATCGGCGGCATGATGCGCCACGGCATGAATCTCGGCGTCGGCAAGCTGATGGGGACCGTTTTCCCCTGGCACACGCTCGTCATCAATATCATCGGCTCCGCTTTGATGGGCCTGGTCGTCGGCTGGTTCGCCGAACGCGGGCTCGGGACGGAAGGACATCTGCGGCTTTTCCTGGCGACCGGCGTCCTCGGTGGGTTCACGACCTTCTCCGCCTTCTCCCTCGACGCGGTGCTGCTCTGGGAACGCCATGAGCACCTGATGGCGGCGCTCTATGTCGGTGGATCGGTCGCTGTCGCCCTGGCCGGCCTGGTGCTGGGGCTCTGGATCATGAGGACGGCGCTGGCGTGAGCCGCATTGCCGATGGCCGGTACGACGTCATCGTGGCGGGCGGTGGCGCGGCGGGCCTGATGTGCGCGATCAGGGCCGGACAGCGCGGCCGGAGCGTCCTGGTGCTGGAGCACGCGGACAAGGTCGGCCGCAAGATCCTGATCTCGGGCGGTGGGCGCTGCAACTTCACCAATCTCGACTGCCGCGCCGAGGCGTTCCTGTCGGAGAACCCGCACTTCTGCAAGTCGGCGCTGGCCCGCTACAGCCAGCACGACTTCATCGCCCTGGTCGACAGGCATCGCATCGCCTGGCACGAGAAGACCCTCGGACAGCTATTCTGCGACGGCTCGGCACGCCAGATCGTCGCCATGCTGCTGGCCGAGGCATCGGCGGCCGGCGTCGAGGTCCGGGTGGCGCGCCGCATCACGGGCGTCGAGCGGGCGGACGGCTTCGTCGTCGCGACCAGCCACGGCACTGTCACGGCGCCGGCGCTGGTGCTGGCCACCGGCGGCCTATCGATCCCGAAGATGGGCGCCACGGGCTTCGCGCATGACGTCGCCCGTCGCTTCGGGCTCGCCGTGACCGAGACCCGGCCTGCCCTGGTGCCCCTGACGCTCGACGTGCCGGACCTCGCCGGCGTCTCGCTCGAGGTGGTGGCGACGCTCGGCCGGGCGCGCTTCCGGGAGGCGATGCTGTTCACCCATCGCGGCCTTTCCGGACCCGCCATCCTGCAGATCTCGTCCTATTGGCGGGCGGGGCAGCCGATCGCGATCGATATCGTGCCGGATGTCGATGCAGGCGCCTTCCTGAAGGACCGCAAGCGCACGCGGCCGCGCGCGGAGCTGCGCAGCGTGCTGGCGGAACTCCTGCCGCAGCGCCTGGCCCAGTACCTTGCGGCGGAGGGCACGATGGCCGGCCAGCGCGACCGCGATCTCGAGGCGCTGGCGGCGCGGCTGAAGAACTGGCCGGTCGTCCCGACGGGCACCGAAGGCTACGCCAAGGCGGAGGTGACGGTGGGCGGCGTCGACACGGCGGAACTGTCATCGCGGACGATGGAGGCGAAGAAGGTGCCCGGCCTGTTCGTGGTCGGCGAGGCGGTCGACGTCACCGGCTGGCTCGGCGGCTACAATTTCCAGTGGGCGTGGTCGAGCGGCTGGTCGGCCGGGGAGGCCGTATAGCCGCACCCGGCCGGGACGGTCAGTGTCCCAGGTAGCTGCGGCGCAGCCCGGGATCGCGGGCCAGGTCGGCGGCAGTGCCGGACAGGCTGATGCGGCCGTTCTCCAGCACGTAGGCGCGATGGGCGATCGCCAGCGACTGAACGACGTTCTGCTCGACCAACAGGATGGCGAGCCCGTCGCGGTTGAGGCGCTCGATCAGTGCGAACATCTCCTCGACCAGCAGCGGCGACAGGCCGAGCGACGGCTCGTCGAGGATGAGCAGCCTGGGCTCACCCATGAGGCCGCGTCCGATCGCCAGCATCTGCTGCTCGCCGCCCGACAGTGTGCCGGCGGACTGGACGAGCCGTTCGCGCAGCCGGGGAAAGACGGCGAGGACGCGCTCGAGGTTCGCCGCGCGCGATCCCCGGCCGCGCCGGTAGCTGCCGAGCTCGAGGTTCTCGCGTACCGAGAGGTTGGGAAACACGCGGCGGCCTTCGGGCACCTGGACCAGGCCGGCTTCGACGATGCGCATCGGCGGCGTGCCGGCAATGTCCCTGCCGCCGAAGCGGATCGTCCCGCCGAAGGGCCGGTACAGGCCCGAGACGTTGTTGTTCAATGTCGACTTGCCGGCGCCGTTGCTGCCCAGCAGCGCCACGATCTCGCCTTCGCCGACCGTGAGGTCGACGCCCCGCAGCACTTCGATCGCTCCATAGCCCGCCCGCAGGCCTGCGACGTCAAGCACGCATCACCTTGGCGGCGCCGTGGCCGAGATAGGCTTCGATCACCTGCGGGTCCTCGGCGATCGTCGCAGGGGTTCCCTCGGCGATGATGCGGCCCTGGTTCAGGACGTAGACCCGCTGTGCGAGCGAGGTGACGGCCTGCATGACGTGCTCGATCAGCAGGATGGTGATGCCGGCGTCGCGGATGCCGCGGATCACCTCGACGATCTCGGCGATCTCGGTGGGATTGAGGCCGGCCATCACCTCGTCGAGCAGCAGCAGCCTGGGGCCGGTGGCCAGGGCGCGCGCGAGTTCCAGGCGCTTTCGTCCGGCGACGGTGAGGTCGGAGCCCCTCTGGTCGAGCTGGCCGGCCATGCCGACCAGTCCGGCCACCGCCTCGGCCTCGCGCCGCGCCACCGCGCGGTCGGCGGTGTGCAGATAGGCGCCGACCATGATGTTCTCGCGCACCGTGATCTTGGCGAAGGGCTGGGTGATCTGGAAGGTGCGGACCATGCCGGCGGCGCAAATCCTGTGCGGAGGCAGGGCGGTGATGTCCTTGCCGTCGAGGGCGACGCGTCCGCCATCGGGCCTGTGAAAGCCCGCGATGGCGGCGAAAAGCGTGGTCTTGCCGGCGCCGTTGGGGCCGATCAGGGCGACGATCTCGCCCTGGCGGACATCGAGCGACGCCTGGTCGACGGCCTTCAGGCCTCCGAACGACTTGGACAGGTCGCGCACCTCAAGCATGGCGTGGCTTCCGGCGGAACAGGCCCATCAGGCCGTCGGGTAGCCGCGCCACGATCAGCACCAGCATGATGCCGTAGACGACGAGGCTGAGGGGCTGGACGTTCTTCAGGGCCGGAATGACGCTCGCCAGTCCGCGCGTGACCTCGTTGATGCTGGTCAGCGCGATGGAGCCGATCAGCGGCCCGAAGATCGTGCCCGCGCCCCCCACCATGGTGACCAGCAGCATCTCGACCGACTTGTCGACACCAAAGGCGATCGAGGGATCGATGTAGAGGTACTTCTGGACGTAGAGCGTACCGCCGGCCGCGCACATCGCCCCCGACAGGGTGAGTGCCTTGACCTTCTCCGCGAACACGTCGATCCCGAGCGCCCGCGCGGCATCCTCGTTCTCGCGGATGGCGACCAGCCGGGCGCCGAATCGACCGCGCGTCAGGTGCCAGGCGATCGCCAGCGAGATCACGCAGAGGATGAGCGCGACGTAGTAGAACCAGATCGGGTCCTTGAACTGGAAGTTCATCGGCCGCGGATCGGCCTTGATGAGCATGCCCAGGCCGCCGCGCGTGAACGGCACGGAATTGGCGAGGATGCGGAACACTTCGGCGAAAGCGAGCGTGATCAGGGCGAAGTAGGAGCCGCGCAGGCCGGCACGGAAGGCGAGGAAGGCGATCAACCAGCCGACGATGCCGCCGGCCAGCATGGCGGCGGGCCAGGCGAGCCACGGATTCCAGCCGTAGGTCACCTGCAGGATGGTCGATGTATAGGCGCCGGTGCCGAAGAAGACGACATGGCCGAACGATGTCTGGCCGGCGAATCCGCCCGCGATGTTCCATGACTGGCCGATGAAGGCGACGAAGAACACCAGCATGCCGATATTGACGAGGTAGTTGGGCGCCAGGAGCGGAAAGACCACGGCGGCGGCGAGCGCCGCCAGGCAAAGGGCGGCCTGGCGGTTCACGCGCGGCTCCCGAACAGTCCCGTGGGCCTCAGCAGCAGGATCAGGATGAAGATCAGCGAGATGCCGATCTGGCCCAGCTGCTCGCCCAGCAGCAGCCCGCCCAGCGCCTCGGTGATGCCGATGATGAAGCCGCCGACGGCGGCACCGATGAAGCTGCCCATCCCGCCCAGCACGACGATGGTGAAGGCCACCAGAACGAACGCATGCCCGGAGGACGGCGTGACATAGAAGGTCGGCATCAAAAGGCACGCCGCGGCGCCGAGGCAGGCGATGCCGATGCCGTAGGAGACGGCGAAGATGTTGTCGACATCGATGCCGACCAGGCGCGCGCCCTGTCGTTCCTTGGCCACGGCGCGAATCGCCTTGCCGGTATCGCTGCGCACCATGTAGAGGCCCAGCAGCCCGCACAGCAGGAGCGACGCGGCGAAGGAGATCAGCTTCGGAAGGGGCAGGAAGGCCACGCCCAGCTCCACGAAACTGCCGGCATAGGGCACGTCGATGGTCTGCGTATCGCCGCCAAAGAACAGCAGCGCGCCATTGTCGATCACGATGGACAGTCCCAGCGTGATCAGCAGGATGTTCTCGTCGCGGCCGTGGCTGAAGCGGCCGATCACGAGACGGTAGAGCACGTAGCCGACGGCGAAGGCGCCCGCGATCACCACCGGCAGCGCGGCGTAGGGATCCACGCCCAGCAGGCGCCACAGCCAGAACACGGCATACATGGCGAGCATCAGCAGGCTGCCATGCGCAAAGTTGATGATATGCAGGACGCCGTAGATCAGAGTCAGGCCCACGGCGACCAGCACGTAGATGCCCCCCGCCAGCAGGCCGTTCAGCACGCCAGCGAAGATGATGCCGGGATCGAGCACGCCCTCGCGGGTCCTTCAGAGCTTTGGTTTGGGGAACACCGCCTTGGCCGAGGCGAACTCCTCGGGCGCGATCACCTCGATGTCGCCCTTCAGGGCCTGCATGACGGCCGGCCGGGCGCCCTGGTTCTGGCCGTCGACGAATTTGGTCGGCCCATAGGGAAGCAGTTCCGCCTTGAAGGTCGAGCTGGCCAGCGCGTCGATGAGCTTGGCCTTGTCGGCCGAGCCGGCCCGTTCCAGCGCGTCGGCCAGCAGCATCACGTTGCTGTAGGTCAGGTAGACCTCGAACGTGAACAGCGCGCCCGTCGCCTCCACTCGCTTCTTGAGCGCCTGCGCCTTCTCGCTCCTGGGATTGAACCAGTGGTTCACGTCCATCATGTACTGCGAGACGTCCGGCATCTCCTTGACGAACTTGTAGTTGAACCCGCCGCCCAGGATCGAATAGAAGCCCGCCACGTTCACCTTCTGCTGGTAGAGCGTGCGCGCCAGCAGCATGTATTCGTTCACGTAGTTGGACATCATGACGATGTCGGGCGCCATGGAGCGGATGCGCAGCGCGATATTGTCGAAGTTGCGCGTGGGGTTGTCGTGCGCGATCAGCTCCTTGGGCTGGATGTTGATCGAGGGGAGCTTGCTGGCCAGCAGCTTGGCGGTGCCGGTGCCGAACTCGCCCGACTCGTGGACGATCACCGCCGTCTTGGCGACGTTGCCGGCCGCCTTGTTGAGGGTGCCGAGCGCGGCGATGCCGTCGTCGACGCATACGCCGAATCCCGGCTTCAGGCGGAAGACGTTCTTCAGGCCGCGCTTGACCAGCAGGTCCGACGCGCCGACGTCGATCAGGAAGGGCGTGCCGTACTTGGCGGCCGCCTGGCTGGCGGCGATGCCGACGGGGCTCTGGAAGCAGCCGATATAGGCCGCCACGCCCTGCTCGTTCATCTTCTCGACCTCGGCGACGCCGACCTCGACTTTCGACTGGCTGTCACCCAGCAGTGCCTCGAGCTTGGCGCCGCCCATGGACTTGATGCCGCCGGCCTTGTTCACATCCTCGATGGCCATCGAGCCGCCCAGCCGGCTCTGCTGACCGCTGTAGGCGACGAAGCCCGTCACGGGATGGATCATGCCGACCTTGATGGGCGCGGGCTGCGCGCGCAGGATTGCCGGAAAGCCCAGGCCGCCGGCCATTGCGGAGGCGCCGGCGACGAAGCCGCGCCGCGAAAACCTTTCGACCGTCCGTGTCATCGTGGAGCCTCTTTCTTTTCGTTCTCCGGTTCAGTCCCCGTGCCGGTGACGCTACGATAGCGCCACAACAGGGACAACCGCCAACCGCGGAGCGTGCCGATGCCCAGGATCCTTTCGTCCGCCCAGGTCGAGCAGTATCGCCGCGACGGCTTTGCATTTCCCGTGCCGGTCCTGTCGAGCGACGAGGTCCGTGCGTTGCGCGACGATCTCGAACATTGGGAACGGCAGCAAGGGCATCCGCTCGACTTTCCCGAGAAGAGCAAGCCGTACCTGCTCTATCGCTGGGCGGATGCTCTGGTGCACCACCCCAAGGTGCTCGACGCCGTCGAGGATGTCATCGGGCCCGATATCCTCGTCTATCACGCGACCATGTGGATCAAGGAGCCGCACACGCCGGCCTATGTGCGCTGGCACCAGGACGGCGCCTATTTCTTCCTCGAGCCGCTGGAGCATGTGACGGCCTGGGTCGCCCTGTCCGAGGCGTCGGAGCGGGCCGGCTGCATGCGCGTCATTCCGGGGACGCACCGTCTGCCGATGATCGCGCACGACGACCGGCCCGACGCCCACAACATGATCAAGCGCGGCCAGGGCATCAGCGATCGCTTCGACGGCGAGGCGGGTGTGTCGATGCCGCTGCGTGCCGGCGAACTGTCTCTGCACCACACGGCGCTGGTCCATTGCTCGCCGGGCAACGACAATGACGACCGCCGCATGGGCCTGGGCATCAGCTTCATTCCCGCTCATGTTCGGCCGCTCGGCGCTGTGAAGCCGTCGGCGCTGCTGGTGCGCGGCCAGGACCGCCATGGGCATTTCCTGCCCGAGAAGCGTCTGGGCACGCCCATGTCGCCCGAGGCGCAGGCCGCGCACGCCGAGGCGGTCCGCCTGTTCCGCCTACGCCAGGACCAGGGCTTTACGCGCGCAGCGGAGTAGAGGCTCCCTCGCCCGTGGGGTCGGAGGGGTGAGGAGCCGCCTCCTCAGTTCATCATCCTTTCGACGTAGTGCTGAACGATTTCGCCCGGCGTCGCCTGCCAGACATTGCCGAATCGCTCGATGCGGCGCAGCGCTTCATCCAGGTACTTGATGCGATGGGCCATGCCCATCAGCCATGGGTGGATCGACAGGTTGAAGACCTGACCGCCCTCGTGATGCAGCAGCTCGAATGCTTCGCCCACGATGTCAGGATACCGCGTCGTCGGGATCCGCCGAAGCCAAAGCTGCTGCACGTCGTCCCACTCCGGCTGGCTGGGCAGGGAGACGAACTTGCGGCCGACCTTCATCGGATAGGGCTGGTCGTCGTTCGGCCAGTCGAGCAGGTAGTCGAGCCCTGCGTCCGACAGGAGCTGTGGCGTGCGTGCGCTCTCGCCGTAGTCCTGCCCCAGCCAGCCGCGCGGCCGCACTCCCGTGGCCTTCTCGACCGCCGCGATCGATCCGGCGATCTCCGCCTTCTCGTCGGCCTCGCTCATCTTCGAGGTGATCATGCGGTTGGCCGAGTGGCCATGCGCGATGAACTCGTATTTCCTCTTCCTGAATTGCTCGATGAGGAACGGATAGCGCTCGGCGGCCAGGGCGTTCACCGCCACCCCGGCGCGGATCTGGTAGCGATCGAGGACGTCCAGGACGCGGAAGATGCCGGTGCGGTTGCCGTACTCGCGCTGCGTCCAGGTACGATAGTCCGGCACGAAGCTGCCGTACTCGCCGACGAAGCGCGGATCCTTGTAGCTCGTCGGATCGGGATCGAGTTCCCAATATTCGAGATGAAGCACCACGAACCAGCCCACCCGCGCGTTGCGCGGCCAGGGGAGCTTGGGACGCAACGGAAAGGGCGAATAATCGTACCACGGATTGTCCATGCCGGGCTTCAGCGGCGGCGGATTCTTGGGGACCGGGGGAGCGCTCATGTCACGCCTCCTTCCCGAGATGGTCCTGGTAGGGCTTCAGCCCGTTCTCCGTGTACCAGTCGAGGATCTCCTCGGCGGTGCAGATCCAGGCGTCCTTGTGCTTGCGGATGTAGCCCAGGGCGCGGTCGAGATGCCTCAACCGGTGCGGCGCTCCCATCATGTAGGGGTGCAGCGCGATGCACATGACCCGGCCGTTCTCGCTGCCTTCGCGATAGACCGTGTCGAAATGGTCGATGATCATCTGCGCGAACTCTTCTGCCTCGACAGGCTGGCGGTAGATCAGCGCATCGTTGAGGTCCATCGTGTAGGGCACGTGGATCAGCGTGCCGTGCCGGGTCGCGAGCGGCGTCGGCTGGTCGTCGTGATAGAAGTCGCAGATATATTCCAGGCCGGCTGCCTTCACGAGATCGGGCGTGGCGAGCGTGTTCGAGATGGCGGGCGAGAACCAGCCGCGCAGCTTGCGGCCGGTGAGCCGGAGATGCGTGGCCTTGCTGTGCTCGATGACCTCGCGCTCCTCATCCTCGCTGTAGCCCCAGTGGTAGCGCGTGTTGAAGTAGCCGTGGCTCATGTATTCCCAGCGCCGCGCCTCCATGGCATCGAGGATCTCGGGATACATCTCGATGACCGACATCGACAGCGAGACCGTGCAGCGCACGTCGTGCTTGTCCAGCACCTCGAACATGCGCCACAGGCCGACGCGGTTGCCGTAGTCTCGCCCGCCATAGCCCAGCACGTCGGGATGCGGGGTGCGCGGCCAGGGATTGCGGACCCGCACCTCGGCCGGCAGGTATTCGTAGTGCTCGATGTTGGGGCAGACCCAGACGGCGACCCGGGCGCCCTTGGGCCAGGACAGCTTCGGTCGCTCGATGATCGGGGAATAGCCGAACCGGTAGGGATCCATGCTCGAACTCGCGTTGTGGCATCCGAAGTGCATCATGCGACGATGAGGTGTGCAAGGAGCCACTTCACCCCAGCGGCTGCGGACTTGCACATGGACAAAGCCACGAGCACATTCGATCGCATGGCGAGCATTCGTTTCGTCCTGAACGACGAGCCGGTCGAGGTGGAAGGCATTTCGCCCATGACCACGCTCCTCGACTGGCTGCGGGAGCATCGCGGTCTCAAGGGTACCAAGGAGGGATGCGCCGAAGGCGATTGCGGCGCCTGCACGGTCGTTCTGGAACAGCCGGATGGGCGGCGCGCCCCGATGAATGCCTGCATCGCGCTGCTGGGCCAGATCGACGGGCAGGGGCTGCGGACGGTGGAGGGGCTGCGCGGCGCGGGGCAATCACCGCATCCCGTCCAGGCGGTGATGGCCGAGTCGGATGCCACGCAGTGCGGCTTCTGTACGCCAGGCTTCGTGATGTCGGCCTACGCCTTCGCGGCCGGCGGCGAGAAGGCCGATTCCGGCACGATCCACGACGCACTGGCGGGCAATCTGTGCCGCTGCACGGGCTACCGTCCGATCGTGGCGGCGATGTCGAAGGTCGCCGGCATGGCCATCGAGCCCCCGCTGTCCGCGGCGACGCCGCGTCGTCAATCGGTCACCTTCGACGGCCGGTTCCACGCGCCGCGGTCCCTCGCCGAGCTGATGGCGCTGCGCGCGCGCCATCCCGGCGCACTGCTGCTGGCGGGCGGAACCGATCTCGGGCTGCTGGCCAGCCGGTCGCGCAAGCCGCCGGCCGCTGTCGTCCATCTCGCGCACGTGGCCGAGCTCGGCGGCATCGCCGAGACGGACAAGGAGATCGTGATCGGTGGGGCGGTGAGCTATGCCCGCGCCCTGCCGGTCCTGACGGCGGCCTTTCCGGCGTTGCAGAGCTACATGACGCGCATCGGCTCGCGGCAGATCCGCACCATGGGCACGATCGGCGGCAATATCGGCACGGCATCGCCGATCGGCGACATGCCGCCGGTGCTGATCGCGCTCGAAGCCACGCTGGTGCTGGCATCGCCGCGCGGCGACCGAATGCTGCCTCTCGAAGACTTCTTCCTGGACTACCGCAAGACCGCCCTGGCGCCCGACGAGGTGATCCGCAGCATCACCATCCCCCGGCTCTGGCCCGGCGAGGCGTTCCATTGCGACAAGCTTTCCAAGCGCCGCGATCAGGACATCTCGACCGTCGCCGCTGGCTATCGCCTGAAGATGGAGGGCGGACGGGTTGTGGAGGCGCGCATCGGCTTCGGCGGCATGGCGGCCACGCCGAAGCGCGCAACCGCGGTCGAGGTAGCGCTGGTCAGCGGCGGTTTCGCCGCCGCTGCCGCCGCCATCGAACGCGACTTCGCGCCGATCAGCGACTGGCGCGGCAGTGCCGCCTACCGGCGGCAGGCGGCGCGCAATCTGCTGCGTCGGCTGGAACTGCGACTTGCCGCTCCCGACCTTGCGCTGGAGGTCGAGGCCCTGTGACAGGCCCCGTCCACTCCGCGCAGCGCCACGACAGTGCGCTCAAGCACGCGACCGGCCAGGCGATCTACATCGACGACATCGCCGAGCCGCCCGGCACGCTGCATGGAGCGCTGGTCCTCAGCCCGGTCGCGAGCGGCAGCCTTCGCCGGCTGGATCTCGCGGCGGTCGCCGCCTCCGACGGCGTGGTCGCGGTCCTGACGGCGGCGGACATCCCCGGGCACAACAACATCGCCGGGGCCGGCAAGGACGAGCCGCTGTTCGCCGAGGACAAGGTCGAGTTCGCCGGCCAGCCGCTGGCCCTCGTCGTGGCCCGGACTCTCGATCTGGCGCGTGCCGCCGCCGAGCGCGCGGCGATCGAGATAGAGGAGACCGAGGCGATCCTCGACGTCCAGACAGCGCTGCGCCGGCAGGCCTTCGTCCAGGCGCCCTCGACGATCCTGCGCGGCGACCCCGATGCCGCGCTGCAGGCGGCCCCTCACACGATCACCGCCGAGTTCACGGTCGGCGGGCAGGAGCATTTCTACCTCGAGGGCCAGGTCGCCTTCGCCCTGCCCGGCGAGGACGGCGACGTCGTGGTTCATTCCTCGACCCAGCATCCGACCGAGGTCCAGCATGTCTGCGCCGAGGTCCTGGGCTGCGACTTCAACCGGGTGACGACCGTGGTCCGGCGCCTGGGCGGCGGCTTCGGCGGCAAGGAGAGCAACGCATCCTCCGTTGCGGCCGCCGCGGCGCTCGGGGCGGCCGTGACAGGCCGGCCAGTGAAGCTGCGCCTGCCCCGCGAGATCGACATGGTGACCACGGGCAAGCGCCACGGCTTCGAGTACCGCTACACGGTCGGCTTCGACGATGATGGCCGGGTGCTTGCCCTCGATGCCATGCTGGCGGCGGATGCCGGATGGAGCCTCGACATGACGCCCGGCGTCGTGGCGCGCGCCCTGACCCACATCGACAACGCCTATTGGATCCCGCACGTCCGCGCCGTCGGCTATGCCTGCCGCACCAACCGGCAGTCCAACACGGCCTTCCGCGGCTTTGGCGGACCACAGGGCGTGCTGGTGATGGAGGACGCGCTCGACCGCATCGCTCACCGTCTTGGCCGCGATGCCGGCGAGGTCCGAGCCGCCAACTTCTACCGCGACGGCGGCGACGAGACGCCCTATGGGCAGAAGGTCGACGAGAACCATCTGGCGCGCTGCTGGGCGGAGGTGAAGCAGATCGGTGAATGGGAGCGCCGCCGCGCCGAAGTCGACGCCTTCAACCGATCCAACCCTGTGCTCAAGCGCGGCCTCGGTCTTTTTCCACTGAAGTTCGGAATCTCCTTCAACCTGCCGCATCTCAACCAGGCCGGCGCCTTGGTCCATGTCTATACCGACGGCTCGATCCGCCTGAACCATGGCGGCACCGAGATGGGGCAGGGGCTGTTCATCAAGGTCGCCCAGGTCGTGGCGGAGGTGTTCCAGGTCGATATCGACCGCATCCGTCCGTCGGCCACCTCGACTGCGGAAGTGCCCAACACCTCGCCGACCGCCGCCTCGACGGGCTCCGACCTCAACGGCTGGGCGGCGTGGGAGGCGGCCAGCACCATCAAGCAGCGCATGGTCGCCTACGCCGCCGAGCATTTCGGGGCGGCGCCGGAGGATATCGAGTTCGGCGACGGAAACGTGCGCATCGCCGGCAGCAACCAGGTGATGAGCTTCGGCGAGATGGCCAGGCTCTGCTACATGGGCCGGGTGTCGCTGTCCGCCACGGGCTTCTACAAGACGCCCAAGCTGCATTGGGATCCCGTCGCCATGCGCGGCCGGCCGTTCTTCTATTTCTCCTTCGGCGCGGCCATCGCCGAGGTGGCGGTCGACACGCTGACGGGGGAGAATCGCGTGCTGCGCGCCGACCTCGTGCAGGATTGCGGCGCCTCCCTGAATCCGGCGATCGATCGTGGGCAGATAGAGGGCGCCTTCGTGCAGGGGCAGGGCTGGCTGACCTGCGAGGAGCTGTGGTGGGACGCCCAGGGCCGGCTGCGTACCGTCGGGCCCTCGACCTACAAGATCCCGGGCAGCCGCGACGTGCCGCCGGTCTTCAATGTGCGACTGCTGGACAATGCGCCCTCGCGCGAGGCCACGATCTTCCGCTCCAAGGCGGTAGGCGAGCCACCCCTGCTGCTGGCCACCGCGGTCTGGACCGCCCTCAAGGACGCGATCGCCGCTGCGGCCGGCAGCAAGTCTCCAGTACGCCTCGACGCGCCGGCTACGCCCGAGCGCGTACTCGCGGCGATCGGGGCGGCGACCGAGGCGGCGCGCCGGCCGTAGCGAACAGCCGCTCGATCAGGGCGCGGACCGTCCGCTCCATATCGCGGCGCGCGGCCTCTTCGTCGGCGGCCTCGGCGATCCAGAGGGCGGCCTCGTTGAGGGCGCCCGACAGCAGGAAGGTCGTGGGTTCGAGCGACAGCGTCCTGTCCGTTCGTCGGGCAAGCATCGCCTGCACGCCTTCGCGCAGGGAGCGCACGCCATGCGGCGCGTCGATCTCGCGCCAGCGATGCCAGCCCAGCACTGACGGCGCGTCGACCAGATAGATGCGGCGCACGGCCGGATCGAGACAGGCGTCGAGGAAGGCCATGGAGCCGGCGATCAGCGCCTGCAGCGGATCCGTCATCGGCGTGGCCGCCTCGATCCGTTGCGCGATCTCGCGGGCGACCTCGCTCGCGACCGCGTCGAACAGGGCGCGCTTGTCGGCGAAGTGATGATACAGCGCGCCGCGCGTCACCTGGGCGCGCCGCACGATCTCCTCGGTGGCCGCGGCCTCGTATCCCTGCTTGGCGAAGAGGATGCGCGCCGCTGCGAGCAGGGCGCGGCGCGTCATGGCCAGTCGTTCGGCCTGCGTCCGTGGGCTTGACATACATACTGCCTGTATCTAAACGAAGCCTACATACAAAAAGTATGTAACTGACGGCCAAGGAGCAATCCATGAAGCTGACGCAGTTCTACACGGTGCTGTGCACCGACGATGTCACCGGCACCGCCGCCTTCTGGAGTCGGCACTTTCGCTTCACGCCGGCCTTCGAATCGGACTGGTATGTCCACCTCACGTCCGACGTGTCGACGGCGGCGAACCTCGCCATCCTCGACTTCCGCCACGAGACGATACCGGCGCCGTTCCGGCGCAAGGCGCAGGGGGTGCTGGTCAACCTCGAGGTCGAGGATGTCGATGCCGAGTACCGACGCGCGATGGCGGCGGGGTTGAAGATTCACCTCGCTCTGCGGGACGAGCCGTTCGGCCAGCGGCACTTCATCACGGAGGATCCCAACGGCATCGCGATCGACGTCATCACGCCCATTCCGCCGTCGGAAGAGTTCGCGGCCCAGTACGCGCGGCAAGGCTCCGCCGCCTGACAGCGAACCGTCTCGACTCCCCGGCCACGGACGATAAGGTGGCGGCCTTCCGTGGAACGGGGAGGATGAAATGGACGTACGTATGGATGGCCGCGTGGCCGTGATCACCGGCGCGAGCACGGGGCTCGGGCTCGCCATGGCCAGGGAATTCGCCGCGTCCGGCGCGTCGGTCGCGCTGCTGGCGCGCAAGGCCGACGTGCTCGCTTCGGCCAAGGCCGAGGTCGCGAAGGCATCCGGCAGGACCAACGCCAAGATCGAGGCCTACTCCTGCGACGTGTCCAAGGCGCAGCCCATCGCCGACACCTGGAAGAAGGTCGAGGCCGACTTCGGCAAGGTCGACATCCTGGTCAACAATGCCGGCATCAGCCATGCCAAGCCGTTCGAGACCGTGACCGACGAGGATTGGCAGGGCGACCTTGATCTCAAGCTGTTCGCCGCCATCCGCACCATCCGCCTGGCGCTGCCCGGCATGCGCGCGCGCAAGTGGGGCCGCATCGTCAACGTGCTGAACATCGGCGCCAAGGCGCCGAACGCCAACTCGACGCCGACCAGCGTCAGCCGCGCCGCGGGCCTCGCGCTCACCAAGGCGCTCAGCCACGAGAACGCGCCGCACAACGTGCTGGTCAACGCCATGCTGGTCGGGCTGATCGAGAGCGATCAGTGGGTGCGGCGCCACCAGACGGCGGCGGGCGAGGGCAAGAGCTACGAGGAGTTCCTGGCCGGCATGGCCAAGGGCCGCATCCCGCTCGGCCGCATGGGCAAGGCCGAGGAGTTCGCCCGCATGGCCTGCTTCCTGTGCTCGGACGCCGCGTCCTTCGTCACCGGCGTCGCGATCAACGTCGATGGCGGCGCGAGCCCGGTGGTCTAGGTTCATGCCGTGGCCGAGGTCCTGGGAGCTCGCTGGCGCTCGGCGCGAGAGGTCCTAACCAACGAGGCGTAAGCTTGGCCTCAGCCCGCAAGCGGCGGGTCAAGGGGATAGCCGCTTCAACAGGCCTTCGATGGTGGTGCGCAGTTCCGGCAACCGATGTTCCACCGTTTGCCATACGATGGCTGTCTCGATCCCTGCATAATCATGCGCGATCAGATTGCGCATGGCTCGAATCTTTGCCCACGGAGTCTCTGGTGCCTGGTCGGTGATATCGGCCGGCAGGCGGGCCACTGCTTCACCTATGTATTGCAGCGCGTGAAGGACGGCATAAAGGGTCTTTTCATCGACCTTGGTCCTCGTCGGATCTGTCGGTGTCCAGCTGTCGATACGTCGATGAAGCTCAGGATGTCGTTCAGCACGTCTGCCGAACGATCACGTGGCATAGCGCACTTCGTTCAAGATCCGTTCGCGAAACCGCGGCTTCACTCCCTGCGGTGTCGCGACATCCACGGGCCGCTGGAGGATTTCGGCCAGGCGCTCGCGCAGTCCAGCGAGCTCGAAAAGGTCGGGAGTCCGGTCGAATTCAACCAGGATATCGACATCACTGTCGGGACGAGCCTCTCCCCGGGCGACGGAACCGTACACGCCCAACCGGCGCACCCCGGCCTTCGCCGGCTCGCGGCGATGGCTGTCGATCCGCTTGAAAAACTCGTCGAGCGTCATGATGCCAGTATACTGCCTCTTGCAAGGCCGAGACAGAGGCCGGCCGCGCCCAACCGGCAGCACATTGCCTGCCTCACGGTCGCGGCCTCATCGCGCCGGTCCCGCCGGTGTCACGTTCCAGGCGCGCCTCAGTTCGTCAAGGTCGTGCTCGACCCATTGCCAGAAGTTCCAGTCGGGCCCGAAGATGTCGACCGTCATGGCCGCGCCGCGCGCCCAGGCGTGCCAGAATTCGTCCGGATCGAGCCCGCCCTTGCTGGCGTGGCCGATGTCGTTCAGCTGCTCGCCGAAGTGGAAGAAGAAGATCACCGGCAGGATGTGGCCGCTCATCGGATTGATGGGATGCATGCCGGCGGTAAAGGTCGAGACCAGCAGCTCGCCGCGCGCGCTGGTGTCATAGCCCGAGATCACGTGCGCCGAATCGTGCGGCGTGCCGAAGCCGGCATTGAGCGCCTGGGGATCGCCCGGAAACGGATACCCGTTCCTCTTGTCGAAGTCCCACAGCGCCTTTCCGAAGGTGTTCTGCGGCAGCCCGCCCAGCGCTTCGTAGCGCGCCACCAGGCTGGCGTCGGCGTTGGCGCCGTCGTAGGGCCTGATCCAGCTTGCCGGGTCGAGGCCCTCCGACGAGCGGCCGAGTACGCTGTCGAAATTCTTGCGCCACATGTCGGCGGTCGCCCAGGCCAGATGGCCCGAGGCCGCCGCGACGAGCTCGGTGAGATAATCGGCCTCTATGTCGAGCGCTCGCGCATAGTCGAGCACCCGCGCCAGCTTGCGGTGCTCGAGCGAGCCGTCGACCAGCGCCATGATCGCCAGATACTTCACCGCCTCGCCCGCCAGCGCTCTGTCGGCGCCGATGGCCGCGACCAGATCGGATGGCGCCACGGCGGGCAGAAGGCCGATATCCGTCAGGTCACGGCGGCGCAGCAGGTAGCGCGCCGCGGCCAGAATGCTGACGGTGTCCGCATAGGTGATGGCATGGTCCGATGCGACCGCCACCTGGCGCATGGCGCCGAGAATGGCATCGCTTCCACGGTGGTCTACTTGCCGCATCGTCGCTTTCTCAAAGGCAGGACGGAGGTGCATCTTCGCGCAGGATGCATTCCCGGCGCTTCCTCCGGCAAGGCTCCGATCGCGTCAGACGTCCTGCGCGTCGCGCATCGCCGAGAGCAGCTTCTGCCCGAAGGTCTCGTTGTGAAGCCGCGCCTCCGCTTCCGCGCGATCAGGGTCGCCGGCGATCAGCGCCGCTGCGAGAGGCCGATGGTGCTCGACGACGACGGACCAGTCGTCCGGCTCGTTGTAGAGATTCGTGCTGGCGATATAGAGCCGCACCTGCTGCTCCACCTGCCTGTAGTGCTCGGACAGCCGCGCGTGGTCGGCGAGATCGACGATCGTGCGATGGAAGGCGAAATCGGCCTTGTTGATGTCGTTGACACGGCCGCGGCGGCAGGCGGTCGCCAGCTCCTCGAGGGCATCGTTCACACGGGCCGCGCGCTCCGCGGTCATGCGCTCCGCGGCGAGACGCGAGGCGAGGCTCTCCAGGCTGCTGCGCAGCGTCCATAGCTCCCAGACGTCCTGGGCCGAAAGCGCCACCACCTGCCATCCCGTGTAGGGGATCTGCACGACGATGCCCTCCGACGCCAGCCGGTGGAGCCCCATGCGCAGCGTCGCCCGGGCGATGCCGAGCTGCTCGGCGAGCGGCGTCTCGGTCAGCCGCGCGCCGGGCTTCAGCGCGCCCGAGAGAATGTGATCGCGCAGGCTGAGCGTGGCCCGTGCTTCGGCCGACAGGCGGGGGATCGGACGGAGCGCGGACTTCTGCATGGGGTCAACTCATTTGCTCGGCCGACGCCGCGGGCGGCGACGGACAGATCAAAACTTCAGCGCTCTGCGCCCGCCGGACAAGCACATCGCCGGAAAGTGGCGGCATTTCAATGCGCTAGCCAGGGAGGCGCTGCACAAAACGCGATCATTATTGCCGATTGACGACAATCGTCAACCTGACTTTACTCGATGCCACCAGACATTCGAAGGGGGCTTCATGGTTCGTCTCAATCGTCGGCATGCGTTGGCCGGGCTCGCGGCGACGGCGCTTTCGGGACGGGCGGTTGCCCAGCCCTCCAGCTTCACGACCAACATGTATGGCGGCCGCTGGGAGAACACCTGGCGCGAGAAGGTGCTGCCGCCGTTCTCCAAGACCATCGGCCGCCCGGTCACGCTGGACATCGGCCTGGGCGCCCGCTGGGTGGCCAACTTCCGCGCCGCCGGGAAGGACAATCCGCCGTTCTCCGCCTTGATGCTGAACGAGCGCTTCACCGCGATGCTGCGTGACGAGGGCTACTTCGAGGTCCTGACGCCGTCGCTGGTGCCCAACCTCGCCGACGTCGTGCCGTCGGCCAAGCTCAAGGGCGACACCGCCGTGTCGGGCATGCTGGCGCCAATGGTGATCGCCTACCGCACCGACCTGGTGAAGAATCCGCCACGTGCCTGGGCTGACTTCTGGCGACCCGACCTCAAGGGCCAGATCGGCCTCTACGCCATCACCAATTCGGCGGCGGTCATGCTGGCGCTGTGGGCGGCCGAACGGTTCGGCAAGGGCATCACCGACATCGACACCGCGGTGAAGAAGTTCGCCGAGCTGAAGCCCTTTCCGCAGATCGCGTATTCGGCGCAGCTGACGCCGCTGCTGGTGCAGGGCCAGATCGCCGTCGCGCCGATCGACCTGGGCGAGATCGTGCCGCTGAAGCAGAAGGGCGTGCCGCTCGACTTCGTCGTGCCCGAGGAAGGCATGATGATCTTCGACCAGTCCTTCAGCATCCTGGCCAAGGGCGCCGACAAGGCGGCGGCGGCCAAGTACCTCGACTACGTGCTGAGCCCGGAGATCCAGCTCTTCATGGCCAAGGAGTGGCTGATCGCGCCAACCAACAGCAAGGTCGCGCTGCCGGCCGAGCTCGAATCGCTGCCGCTGACGCCGGCGGCCATCGCCAAGGCCAAGCGTTTCGACTGGACCGAGGCGAACAAGCTCACCGCCGACCTGGCCACCGCCTGGGCCAAGGCCATCTAGGCGGCGGATGAGCAGCCTCGAGATCAGCGCGCTGCGCAAGCGCTATGGCCCAGCCGTAGCGCTCGACGGCGTCAGCCTGACGGCCGCGCAGGGCGAGCTGGTAAGCCTGCTCGGGCCGTCGGGCTGCGGCAAGACGACGGCGCTGCGCTGCATCGCGGGCTTCATCGAACCTGACGGCGGCGATATCCGCGCCAACGGCACCAGCATTCTCGCCACGCCGTCCAGCAAGCGCGACTTCGGCGTGGTGTTCCAGAACTACGCGCTGTTTCCCCACCTCAGCGTGGCGGAGAACGTCGGCTACGGCCTGCTGTTCCGCGCCTGCGGCAAGGCCGAGCGCGAGCGCCGCGTCCGCGCGGTGCTGGAACAGGTGCAGTTGGCCGGGCTCGAGCATCGCCTGCCGCGCGAGCTGTCGGGCGGCCAGCAGCAGCGCGTGGCGCTGGCCCGTGCCCTGGTCATCCAGCCGCGACTGCTGCTGCTCGACGAGCCCCTCGCCAATCTCGACGCCCGCCTGCGCGACGATGTCCGCTGGCTGATCCGCGACGTGCAGCAGGCCAGCCGCACCACTGCCTTCTACGTCACCCACGACCAGGCCGAGGCGATGGCGATCTCCGACAAGATCGCCGTGATGAAGAACGGCAAGGTCGCGCAGTTCGCCTCGCCGCGCGAGATCTACCAGCGGCCGGCCGAGCGCTATGTCGCCTCCTTCACCGGCGAGGCCAACTTCCTCGCCGCCGAGGTCGAGCGCGGGCTGGGCGACGGCATGTTCCGAGTCCGCGCGGCCGGAGCGACGCTCGACGTGAAGGGCGCCGGTCCGTTCTCTGGGCGCGCCGCCCTGCTGGCCCGCCCCGAGAGCCTGAGCATCGTCGGCGACGGCACGGGCCAGCTCGAGGGACGCGTCACCAAGTCGGTCTTCCTCGGTGCCGTGCAGCACTGCGAGGTGTCGCTGCGCGACGGCACCGCGATCCGGCTGGGCATGCCGCCCGACCGGCCTTTACCGGCCGACGGTACCGTCTCGGTGCGGCTCGACGTCGAGCGCGCCTGGCTGATGCCGGATACCGCGCCATGACAGGGTCGCCGTGATGCGTCGCCTGCCTCGCCTGGCGCTTGGCCTGCCGGCCATCCTGCTGCTGTTCGTGTTCCTCATCCTGCCCTATGCAGAGATGATCACGATGAGCTTCCGCACGTCGCAGCCCGGGGCCATGCACGGCGCGGGATTCACCGTCGATCACTATCGCAACGCGATGACCGGCGGGGTGTATCTGGAGGCGCTGACGCGCAGCTTGTTGATGGCCTGCGCGATCACCCTGGCCTGCCTCATCGTGTCCTATCCCATTGCCTGGCACCTCTCGCGCGCCAAGGGCCGCAAGGCGCTGCTGCTGTACGCTTGCGTGGCGTCACCGCTGATGATCGGCGTGCTGATCCGCAACTTCGGCTGGATGATCATCGTCAACGTCGACGGCCCGCTCAACCGCGCGCTGCTGTCGATTGGGGTGATCGACAAGCCTCTGCGGCTTCTCTTCACGCAGGGCCTGGTCGCGCTGGCGCTGGTGCATGTCTTCACGCCGTTCATGGTGCTGCCGATCAACAACGCGCTGCGCAACATCAACCCCGCCGTCCTCGATGCCTCGCGCTCGCTCGGCGCCGGCCGCGCCGCCACCTTCTGGAAGGTCATCCTGCCCCTCAGCTTCCCCGGCATCCAGCCGGGGGTGATCCTGGTCTTCGTGCTGTCGACCGCGGCCTATGTGACGCCGGCGCTGCTCGGTGGCCAGATGGTGACCATGATGCCGACGCTGGTCGTGCAGACGCTGGTCGGCACCTTCGACTGGCCGCTCGGCGCCACGCTGGCCGTCGTCATGGCGACCGCCGCGTTGATCGCCGTGGTCCTCTTCTCGCTGGCCACCCACCGCCTCATGGAGCGGGTTCGCGCATGACTGGTCTCCCCGCGCTGAGGTCGCGCGCCGCGCATGTGGCCGGCTCGAGCGTGATCGTCCTGCTCTACACCTTCCTGCTGATGCCGCTGGTCGCGGTGGTCGCGGCCTCGCTGACGGCCGGCGAATTCATGCGCCTGCCGCCCGAGGGCCTGTCGCTGCGCTGGTTCGCCCGCTTCTTCCAGCGCGGCGATCTTGTCGAGGCGCTGCTGATGTCACTGCGCATCGCGCTGGTGACGACGCTGGTGACCAGCGTGCTGGGCCTGATGGCAGCGCTGGCGAGCCAGGCGCTGTCGAGGCGCCTCGCGGTCTGGTTCCAGATCGGCATGACCCTGCCGCTGCTGATCCCCGAACTGCTGACGGCCATCGGCCTGCTGTTCTTTCTCTACAAGATCGGGCTGGGCAAGACGGTGCTCGGCTTGCAGATCGGCCACATCGTGCTGGCCTTCCCCTACTGCTACGTATCGGTGGCGGCGGCGCTGCGTCAGATCGATCCCGCGCTCGACGACGCCTCGGGCAGCCTGGGCGCCTCGGGCTGGCAGACCTTTCGCCATGTCACGCTGCCGCTCGCCATGCCCGGGCTGGTGATGGGGGCGGTGTTCGCCTTCATCACCTCGTTCGATCTGTACACCGTGTCCCTGCTGCTGAAGCCGATCGGCGGCAACACGCTGCCGCTCGCTCTGTTCGACTTCCTGACCTACGAGTTCAGCCCGACCGCGGCGGCAGCCGCAACCATGTCGGTGCTGCTCGCCTTCGTCGGCGTGGCCGTGATCCACAAGCTCGTCGGCCTGCAGCGCGCCTTCTGAGGAGAGACAATGCCGACCCGCATCCTCTACCAGCTCACCAGCCCGATGCATCGCACGCTGGGCCAGGGCGAGATCGACCGACGCCGCGAAATCCTGTCGACGCTCGTGGCGCCCGGCACGACGGTGGCCGTCGAGCCGCTGGAGGAGGGGCCGCCGGCCGTCGAATCCCTGGCCGACATCACGGTCGTCGGCGCAGAGCTGGTGCGCCAGGTGCCGCGCTGGCGCGACGGCGGCTACGACGCCGTGGTCATCGGCTGCTTCAGCGACCCCGGTCTGGCCGCCCTGCGAGACCTGATCGAGATCCCCGTCGTCGGGCCTGGCGCGAGTGCGGTGCATGTCGCTGCCCAGTTCGGCGAGCGCTTCGGCGTGCTGTCGAGCGAGCCCACGCCAAAGGGCCTGCATGCGCGCTTCCGGGCCATGGGCGTCGGCGATCTGTATGTCTCGGAGCGCATGGTCGGCTGTTCGGTGCTCGACCTGTCGCGTCGCCGCAACGAGGTGATGGGCGGCATCGTCGAGGCTGCCAGGGCTTGCGTCGCCGACGGCGCCGACGTGCTGGTGATGGGCTGCCTCGGCATGGGCTTCCTGCCCGGCCTCAGCGGCGCCCTCCAGGACGAGGCCGGCGTGCCCGTCGTCAACCCCGTGATCGCCGCCCTCAAGACCGCCGAAACCGCCGTCGCCCTCGGCTTGAGGTCGGCCGCCCGATGATCGTTCAGGAGGAAGCCATGCAGTCTCTCGCGCCCAGCCTGCCGCCCGTCCGCCCCGATGCGCCGGAGGAGATACCGGTCCTCGATATCGCCCCCTACCTCGCCGGCGAGCCGGGCGCGCTTGCGCGGCTGGCCGGCGAGCTGCGCCGCGCCTTCGAGGAGATCGGATTCTACTTCATTGTCGGGCACGGCGTGCCGCAGTCGCTCATCGACGCGGCCTTCGCCGAGGCTGAGCGCTTCCACGCGCAGCCGCTCGAAAAGAAGCTCGCAGTCCGGCTGGATGACACCCTGGTGGGGTATCTGCCGGTGCGCGGCTCCACGACGCGGCATTCGGGCATCAATCCGAACAACAAGCCGAACGTGAACGAGGCGTTCTTCAGCCGCCGCGACGTCAACAAGTGGCCGGAGGGCCTGCCGGGCTTCCGCGAAACCGTCGTCGCCTACCAGGCGGCGTTGGAGACGCTCGGCAAGTCACTGCTGCCGATCTATGCCGTGGCCCTCGGTCTGCCGGCGGACTACTTCGACGCCCGGTTCGCCAAGCCGATGTACACGCTGCGCATGTCGCACTATCCGCAGCATGACGCGCCGGCCGACAACGAGTTCGGATTGGCACCGCATACCGACACCAGCTTCATGACGCTGCTGGCGCAGAACAAGGTGCCGGGACTGTCGATCCGCCTGCCGACCGGACGCTGGGTCGATGCGCCGGCGATCGACGGCGCCTTCCTGGTCAATGGTGGCGACCTGATGCGCCGCTGGACCAACGACCGCTTCCTGGCGACGCCGCATTGCGTGACCAATCGCTCCGGCAGGGAGCGCTATGCCATCCCGTTCTTCTTCGATTGCAGCGCCGACGTCGTAATGGAGTGCCTGCCGACCTGCCGTGAGGTGGGCCAGGCGCCGCGCTACGAACCGATCACCTATGCGGCCTACATGGATTGGTACCGGCGCATGAACTTCGGTCAGGCCAAGGATCGATCCGGCGTCAGCCTGGCGGCCTACTGAGCCCGCGATCCGCTGCTAGCGCAGCGGCTCGAGGATGCTCACATAGTTGGCGACGGCGGCGCCGCCCATGTTGAACACGCCCGCGAGCTTTGCCTTGGGGAGCTGAAGGCCTTCGGGGGCCGTGCCGGCGAGCTGCATGGCCGACATGACGTGCATGCTGACGCCGGTGGCGCCCACCGGATGGCCCTTCGCCTTCAGGCCGCCCGAGACGTTGACCGGCAGCTTGCCGTCGCGCTCGACCCAGCCTTCGTGGATCGCCCGCTCGCCCTCGCCGGGCGCGGTCAGGCCCATCGCCTCGTACTCGATCAGCTCGGCCGAGGTGAAGCAGTCGTGGCTCTCGACGAAGGACAGGTCGAGCAGGTCGAGCCGCGCCGCCGCCAGCGCCTTCTGCCAGGCCATGGCGGGTCCTTCGAACCTGACGATGTCGCGACGGCTCATCGGCAGGAAGTCGTTCACGTGCTCGGCCGCACGGAAGGCGATCGCCTGCTTCATGCCGAGCGCCGTGCCGACGTCGGCCAGCACCACGGCGGCCGCGCCGTCGGTCACCGGCGAGCAGTCGGTGCGCTTCAGCGGTCCCGCCACGAACGGGTTCTTGTCCGACGGCGTGCGGCAGAAATCGTAGGCGAATTCCTTTTGGAAATGGGCAAACGGGTTCTTCGCGCCGTTCCGGTGCGCCTTGACCGCGATCTTGGCCAGCGCGTCGGACTTGTCGCCGTAGCGCTGGAAGTAAGCCGAGGTGATCTTGCCGAAGATGCCGGCGAAGCCCGCCTCGATGTTGGCTTCCTCGGCGACGTAGGACGCCTTGATCAGCACCTCGCCTGCCTGCGCGCTGTTGAGCTCGGTCATCTTCTCGACGCCGACCACCAGCACGAACCGCGCCTTGCCGGCCGCCAGCGTGTTCAGGCCCATGTGGATCGCGGCCGAGCCGGTGGCGCAGGCATTCTCGACGCGCGTGCTGGGCTTGAAGCGCAGGTCGGGATGGGCCTGCAGCGGCAGGGAGGAATGGAACTCCTGGCGCACGAAGCCGCCGTTCATGTTGCCGACATAGATGACGTCGACGTCCTTGGGTTCGATTCCGGCATGGGCGATCGCATCGGTCGCCGCCTTGACGATCAGGGATTCGCTGGTCTCGCCGTCGAGCTTGCCGAACTTGCTGTGGGACCAACCGACGATGCAGGCCGTCATGGAACTCTCCTTCGCTGCGCAGCGGCGACCCTAGACGCCGCGGCGTGCCGGGTCGAGCCATCCGATCAATGTGCATATACACTTGTACCGGCGCGCCGGCCATGCAAGAGGCCTGCGTGCCCAAATTCCGCCCTGCCGGTGGTATTGACTGCCGCTTCCCCGCGGAGCCACTTCCTTCCATGGTCGAGAACACGCCGTCGCCCGAACAACAACGCCCGACGTCCCGCTGGCCGCTGATCCTGGGCGGGCTTGTCGGTGGCTTCCTGTTGCTGGCGGCCGGGCTGGCGCTGGGATGGTACCTCTTCTATCGGCCGATCGTGAATGTCGCCGTTCAGTTGCCCGCACCGCCTCCGCCGCCGGCGCCGCCGGGCCCCGATGCCGCCCAGGTGAAGGCGCTGGAGGAGCAGATCGACAAGCAGAAGGCGGCCAACAAGCAGATCGAGGAACAGATCGCGCTGCTCAAGGAGCGGCTGAAGGCCGACGTCTGCACCCTGAAGGATCCGCTGGGCAAGGACTCGCCGGGCAAGGGCGCCCCGCCGCCGACGCCCCCTTCCGGCGGCGGGCAGCCCGAGCGGCGCACCTGACGGGCGGTGAGCCCTGCGAGAGTGAGCAAAAGAATCATTTGATCAAGGCAACATGTAGCTTCAATCTGGCTGCACGTATCAAGGAAGCGTGCGGGCCGGGGGAGTGAAGCAAGCCGTAGCCATGATGCATCGCGCGACGCTCGCGGCGTTGCTGGCCTTCCTGGTCGGTGGCTGCGATCGCGCTGTGGTGCTCAATCCGAAGGGGCCGATCGCTCATGCCGAGCGCGGCCTGCTGATCGACGCTTTCGTGGTCATGATGGCCGTGATCGTGCCCGTCATCGTCATGGGACTGCTGTTCGCGTGGCGATATCGCGCGTCGCGCAACGCGCGCTACGAGCCGAAATGGGAATATTCGGCCAAGGTCGATGCGGTCGTCTGGTCGATTCCGGCTTTGATCGTCATCGCGGTGGCGGTGCTGGTCTGGCGCAGCACGCACAGGCTCGATCCGTACCGGGAGATCGCCTCCCAGGTGCCGCCGCTCGATATCCAGGTCGTGGCCCAGGACTGGAAGTGGCTGTTCATCTATCCGGAGCAGGGCGTCGCGGCCGTGAACCAGATGGCGATCCCGGCAGGCCGGCCGATCAGCCTACGCATCACCTCCGACACGGTGATGAACTCGTTCTACGTGCCGGCGCTGGCGGGGCAGATCTACGCCATGGCTGGCATGCAGACGCGGCTCAACCTGCTGGCCAATGAGCCGGGTCGATTCGTCGGCCGCAACTCGCAGTACAGCGGCGGGGGCTTCTCCGACCAGTTCTTCGAGGTCGTGGCCATGTCGGCGACGGACTTCGACACGTGGGTGGCGAACGCCAAGCAGGCCCCGGCGCGCCTGGATCCACCGACCTACGCGAAGCTGGCGCAGAAGAGCCGGCTCAACCCCATCGTCTACTACTCGGCGGTGGAGCCGCGTCTGTTCGACACGATCATCGAGAAGTTCGCGGGCCCCCATGCCGCGCATGCCGGCCACGGCGCCAGCCCGTCCCCGCGGAGATAGAGGGCCATGTTCGGAAGACTGACCATCGAAGCCCTGCCGCTCTACAGCGCCATCGCCGCCAGCGGCGCCGCGGTGACGGTCGGCGGTGCGCTGCTGGTCGCCATCGTCGTGACCTGGCTCAAGGCCTGGAAGTATCTGTGGACCGAGTGGCTGACCAGCGTCGACCACAAGCGCATCGGCGTGATGTACATCGTGCTGGCGCTGATCATGCTGCTGCGCGGCTTCGTCGACGCCATCATGATGCGCGCCCAGCAGGCGATGGCGCTGAACAACGGGGGCTATCTGCCGCCCGAGCATTTCGACCAGATCTTCAGCTCGCACGGCACGATCATGATCTTCTTCATGGCCATGCCGTTCATGACCGGCCTGATGAACATCGTGGTGCCCCTGCAGATCGGCACGCGCGACGTGGCGTTCCCGTTCCTGAATTCCCTCAGCCTGTGGCTGAGCGCCTCGGGGGCCGGCCTGGTCCTGGTCTCGCTGGTCATCGGCAAGTTCTCGACCGCGGGCTGGACGGGCTATCCGCCCTACTCGGGCATCCAGTACAATCCGGGCGTCGGTGTCGACTACTGGATCTGGGCGCTGCTGATCAGCGGCGTCGGCTCCACGCTCTCCGGCATCAACTTCATCGTCACCATCCTGAAGCGGCGCGCGCCCGGCATGATCCTGATGCGCATGCCGCCCTTCACCTGGACGGCGCTGTGCGCCTCCATCCTGATGGCCTTCGCCTTCCCGGCGCTGACCGTTGCGACCGCGCTGCTCGCGCTCGACCGCCTGCTCGGCATGCACTTCTTCACGAACGAGCTGGGCGGCAACATGATGAACTACGCCAACCTGTTCTGGATCTGGGGCCATCCGGAGGTCTACATCCTGATCCTGCCGGCGTTCGGCGTGTTCTCCGAGGTCGTGGCGACGTTCAGCCGGAAGCGCCTGTTCGGCTACGAATCGCTGGTCTATGCGACGATGGCCATCGCCATCCTGTCCTTCACGGTCTGGCTGCACCACTTCTTCACCATGGGCTCGTCGGCCAACGTCAATGCGTTCTTCGGCGTGACGACGATGATCATCGCCGTGCCCACGGGCGTGAAGGTGTTCAACTGGCTGCTGACGATGTATCGCGGCCGCATCACCTTCCACCCGTCCATGATGTGGACCGTGGGCTTCATCGTGACCTTCGTGATCGGCGGCATGACGGGCGTGCTGCTGGCCATGCCGCCGGCCGACTTCCTGCTGCACAACACGACCTTCCTGATCGCCCACTTCCACAACATGATCATCCCCGGGGTGCTGTTCGGCTACCTCGCAGGGTACATGTACTGGTTCCCCAAGGCGTTCGGGTTCCGCATCAACGAGCCTTGGGGACGGGCAGCCTTCTGGTTCTGGATCGTCGGCTTCTATCTCGCCTTCATGCCGCTCTACATGCTGGGCCTGATGGGCATGCCGCGCCGCATGGAGCAGTACAACGATCCGACCTGGCAGCCCTGGCTGGTCGCGGCCTCGATGGGCGCGGTCCTGATCCTGATCGGCATCGGCTGTCTCGTCATGCAGCTCGTCGCCACGATCCGCGATCGGAACAAGGCGGTCGATCTGACGGGCGATCCCTATGACGGCCGCACGCTCGAATGGGCGACCGCCTCGCCGCCGCCGCCCTACAATTTCGCCGTCCTGCCCCAGGTGCAGGATCGGGAGCCGCTGTACGACATGAAGGAGCGCGGGGTGTCCTGGCTCAAGCCCCAGGTCTACCAGGACATCGAGATCCCGAAGAACTCTCCGGCCGGCGTCATGATGGGCGTGTTCGCCTTCGTGTTCGGGTTCGCGATGGTCTGGTGGATCTGGTGGCTCGCCGCCCTTTGTGGGCTCGCCATGTGGGCGACCATGATCTGGCGGTCCTCCGATGACGAGACCGACTTCGTCCTGACGGCGGAAGAGGTGGAGCGTATGGAGGTCATGCGCCTGCGGGCGGTCGAGACGGCGAAGATGGCCGGCCGCACATGAGCAACGTGACCGCGCAACCCGGCCGTCCGCACTCGGAGGCCGCCGAGATCCACGAGCAGCGGGCGCTCGGCTTCTGGCTCTACCTGATGGGCGACGCCGTCATCTTCGCCCTGCTGTTCATGACCTACGGCATCATGGTCGGCAACACGGCCGGCGGTCCGACGGGTCGGCAGCTCTTCAACCTCGACAACGCCGCAGTCGAGACGGCGCTGCTGCTGGTGTCCAGCATGACGTTCGGCTTCGCCTCGCTGGCGGCGCGGCAGACGGGGGAGCGCTCGACGGTGCTGGGCTGGCTCGCGATCACCTTCCTGCTGGGCGCGGGTTTCGTGTTCCTCGAGGTGCGCGAGTTCCTTGGCATGATCGCCATCGGCGCCGGCCCCGACCGCAGCGGCTTCCTCTCGGCCTTCTTCACGCTCGTCGGTACGCACGGCCTGCATGTCAGCATGGGGCTGATCTGGATCGTGATCCTGTCGGTGCAGGTCGCGATCAAGGGCCTCACCCTGCCGGTGACCTCGCGCCTGCACCGGCTGGGCCTCTTCTGGCACTTCCTCGACATCGCCTGGGTCGGCATCTTCTCCGTCGTCTACCTGCCGGGAGTGCTGTGATGGAACGCCACGGCATCGGTTCGTATCTCATGGGCTTCGTGCTCGCCGTCGTGCTGACGGTGATCCCGTTCTGGCTGGTCTACACGCACGCCCTGCCGCCCGGCCGCACCCTCCTGGTGATCGCCGGTGCCGCGGTGCTGCAGATCCTGGTGCATCTGCATTTCTTCCTGCACATCGACTTCACGACGCCGAAGGAGAACCTCGTGGCGCTCGTCTTCACCGGCGTGCTGCTGTTCCTGATGGTGGGCGGCAGCTTCTGGATCATGATCGATCTGCATCACCGGATGGCGCTCTAGGCCGGAGCCTGCCGCGGCGAAACAGAGGAAACCAATCACGCGTCCCGCGAAGGCCAGCGGATACATGACGGCGCTACGACTGCGATACCGACAGGCAGGAGGCCCGTTCCGTGTTCGCAGCATCCAACCGTCCGCCGCCAGGTTCGTTGGCGTGGCGGCATGTGCAGGCCACTCTCACCGCCCTCGCGACCGCGATGCCCCTGCTGCTGGCCGCCTGGACGGCTCGCGCCCAGTCCGACCTCCTGCTCTTTGTGCCGACGAATACCGCCGGCAGCAATACGCACCTCTTCACGACCAACCCGGACGGCACCCTGACGACCACGGCGACGGTCGGCAGCGGCGGCAGCGGCTCGGCGCTGGCATCTGCCGTGCGCGGTGACCAGGCCTTTGCCTACGTCGCCTTCTTTGGCTCGAACAGGCTGCAGGTGATCGACTCGGCGAGCCGGTCGGTGGTCCAGACCGTGACCACGGCCGCCGGCCCCCTCGGCGTCGCCGTCAGCCCTGACGGCACCACCCTCTATATCTCAGACAAGTCGGCGGGGACCGTTTCCGTCTACGCCATCGCCGCGGCGACCGGTCTCCTCACGCAAACGGCGAGCGTCAACCTTCCCGCCGGTGCCGGACCACGGGACCTGACCGTCAGCCCCGACGGCGGGAAACTCTACGTGGTCGACCAGAATCAGGACCGTGTCGTCGTGGTCGACACCGCGACGAATACGGTGACGGCCACGGTATCGACCGGACTTCAGCCCATAAACATCGCGATCAATCCGTCCGGCACGCGCGCCTACGTCACGAACACGACCAGCGGAAACCTGACGGTGATCGACACCAGCACCAACTCCGTGGTGACCACCTTGGCGGTGGGAAGCGGGTCGTGGGGCGTTGCCGTGGCGCCGAACGGTCGATACTTCTACGCGACCGACCGCGGCGCCAACACCATCTCGATCTTCGACTCGGCGACCAACACCCTGGTGGGCACGGCGAGCGCCGGCAGCCAGCCCTTCGATGTGGTCATCAGCCCGGATGGATCGACCCTTTACGCGACCAATCTCGTCGGCAACACGGTTCAGGCGTTCTCCATCGATGCGTCGACCGGCCTGCTCACCTCCCTGGGCACCGTCGCTGCCGCAACGCAGCCGACGATGCTCAGCCTGTGCGGCAACGGCGGCGCCATGATGGGAAGCGGCGGCACCTTCGTCGCCAGCACCGCCGGCGCCCTCGGTTGCGCCGGCAGCACCGCGACCTTCACCGGAGGCACGCTGCTCGTGACCACTGACAATCTGACGCTGGGCACGCCCGTCTCGCTGGGCAATGGCGGCGCCACGGTCGATACCAACGGCAACGACGCGACGCTGGCCGGTGCGATCGCCGGGACAGGCGGTCTGACGAAGACGGGGCTCGGCACGCTTACCCTGACGGGCAGCAGCACCTACTCTGGCGCGACCTCGGTCGGCATGGGCACCCTGCAGGCCGGCGCCGTCAATGCCTTCTCTCCCGCCAGCGCCCACATCGTCGCCGGCGGCGCCACCCTGGCACTGGCCGGGTTCAACCAGAGCATCGGGTCGCTCGCCGGCGCCGGTTCGGTCACCCTCGGCGCGGCGACGCTGACGACCGGCAACGACAACACGAGCACGACCTTCTCCGGCGTGATCTCGGGCAGCGGCGGGCTTTCCAAGATCGGCAGCGGCACCCTGACCTTGAGCGGCGCGAACAGCTACTCGGGCGGCACGGTCCTCGCTGCGGGCGGGCTGACGGTGTCAGGCAGCCTCGCGAGCGGCATCATCGTCAATGGCGGCAGCCTGCTGGTGAGCGGCAGCGTGACAGGCGACATCGTCCAGAACGCAGGCAGCGCCTCGCTCACCGGCAACGTGTTCGGCGGCTATGCGCTGAACGGTGGAACAGCCTCGCTCGACGGGCGCGTGACGGGGACGGTGACGGCCAATGGCGGGACGCTCTCCGGCAGCGGTGCCTTCGGCGGCCTGACCGCCAATGGCGCGACCGTGGCGCCCGGAAACTCGATCGGCACCATGACCGTCGGCGGCAATTTCTCCCATGCCGGTGGCCTCTATCAGGTGGAGGTCAACGGTTCGGGGCAGAGCGACCTGATCGCGGTGGGCGGCGGCGCCACGATCGGCGGCACGGCGGTGCAGGTGCTGGCGCAGCCCGGCGCCTACGCGCGCAACACCACCTACACGATCCTCACCGCGGCGGGCGGCGTGACGGGGACCTATTCGGGCGTCACGAGCAATCTTGCCTTCCTCACTCCGTCGCTGAGCTACGGTGCCGACAGCGTGTACCTGACGTTGCTCCTGAACCAGGGCGCGTTCGCCGCGGGTGCCCGGACGGCCAACCAGTACGCCGTAGGAACCGCGCTCGACCGGGCCAACGCCGGCGCCATGGGCGATTTCGACACCGTGCTGAACGCCCTGAGCTCGCTCAGCGCGGCGCAAGGGCCGTCCGCCCTCGACGCGATCAGCGGCCAGCCGTACGCGGATTTCGGCACGACCAACATCCAGGCCGGCAACCTGTTCATGAACGCGCTGGGCCAGCAGATGGCGGTCGCGCGCGCCGGCACGGGGAGCGGGCAGCGGGTGGCGCTCGCGGAGGCCTGCGGGATGGATCGCTGCGAGGGCCGGGGACCATGGAGCGCCTGGGCGAGCGGGCTCGGCGGCTTCGGTGGGGTCAGCGGCAACGGCAACGCCGGCAGCCTGACCTATAATTCCGGCGGCGCGGCTGCCGGCCTGGATTACCGCGTCGATCCGCGCTTCCTGGCCGGCCTGGGCATCGGCTACCTCGCCGGCAACCAGTGGGTGGACGGGTTCACGGGCCGCGGCTGGACCAGCACCGTCGCCGTGTCGGCCTATGGGAGCTTCATGCAAGGCGCCTTCTACGTGGACGCGCTGGCCGGCTACGCCTACTCGAACAACCAGATGCAGCGGCAGATCACGATCGCCGGGCTGCAGCCGCGCACGGCCAGCGGCAGCACCGGCGCCAACCAGGCGCTGGGGCAGATCGAGACGGGCTACAGGATTGCCCTCCCCGCGCCGATGGGCGCGGCGGTGACGCCGTTCGGCCGCCTGCAGGCCGCGACGGTGACCCAGAACGCCTTCTCGGAATGGGGCGCGAGCGCGCTCAGCCTGAACGTGGCACAACAGACGACGAACTCCCTGCGCAGCACGCTCGGCGCCGAGGTGACGGGCGCGGTCGGGCTCGGCAACGGGCGGGCACTCGATCTGGCGCTGCGCCTGGGTTGGCTGCACGAGTTCGCCGACGTCGGCCGCCCGATCACGGCGGCGTTCTCGGGCGCGCCGGCCTACGGCTTCACGGTCTACGGCGCGACGCCACAGCGGGACTCCGCAGCGGTCGGCTTCTCGGCGCGGACGGCCATCGCAGACAGCGCGCAGCTCTACCTGCGCTACGACGGCGAGGTCGGCGCCGGCAGCGACAACCACACCGTCAACCTTGGCGTCCGGTTCACGTGGTGAGCGGCAGCCGCTATGGGGCCGGCTTGGGAGTCCAGCGCGGCGGCAGCAGCCGGGTGTTGACCGTGAAGGGGGTGCTGTTGTCGGTGAGGCGGAAGACCTCGAGGAACGGCAGGTCGTAGCGGCTGCGGAAATAGATCTCCGCGCGCTGGGCGACGCCCGGATCGTCCTCCGTCAGGTCCTTGACGGCGGCGCGGAACGGGCAGGTGAAGCTCCCCGAGGCGCCGGGTGCCAGCCCGCGGCCGTCGCCGGGCAGCGCGACGTTCGCGGCGGCGACGATGGCCGGCTGGAAGGACGACGCGCGCACATAGGCGAGCACGCAGTAGATCTCGAGATTGGCCAGCGGGAAGAGCTCGCTGGTGTTGTGGATGCGGAAGGTCACGTCGAACGGCGAGCCGGCCGAGATCTCGCCCGACGCGTAGCTCGGCACGGGCCGCAGCGTCCACAGCCCGGCCAGCGCGCCTGCGAGCGCCGCGAGCACCACCAGCCCGATCAGCGCCTGGCGGATGGTGAGGCCGGCGCTGCGCGCGAGCTCCAGTATCTCCTTCTGGGCATCGATCGGAGGCGGGGGAGGGGCTGGGACTGCCGCCGGACGCCGTGTGCGGCGCCCGCCGCCGGTCGTGGCGCCGCCGGTCGGCGGGGCCGATCGCGGCGATTTCGGCCGCCCGCCGCCGCCCGTCGGCTTCCTCGTCCGTCGCCTGGTCGCCATGCCCGCCGTCCCGCTCCGCTGCGCGGCGCACCATGCCATCGCGGCCGGGCATTGCCTATGTGAAGAAATAGCCGTCGTTGTTCACGCGCAGGGACAGGACGACGTCCTGGAAGTCGTTGTCTCCGGTGCCGAAGGCGACGTCCTCGAAGCCGATCTTGAGGACGCGGCCGCCCGGCTCGGTGCCGGACAGGACCTGGTAGGCGCCGTCCGTGTTAAGGTTGGCGAAGGAATGGAAGAGGCCGGCGCCGGAGATCACGCCGCTGCCGGCGCTGCTGAGCAGCAGCGGCATGCCGTCGCCGAGATGGGCCTGGGCGCCGGTGACCGGGTTGATGAAGGAGAGGTCGTCGGGCAGGGCGCCGAACTGGTTGAAGCCGTTCTGGATCAGGAAGAAGCCGAGCTGGACGCCATCGCCCGGCGCGCCGAGATCGACCGTCAGACGGTCGTAGGGCACGCTCAGCGTGTTGGCGTAGATCACCTCGACATCGAAGATCAGGCCGTCAGTGCCGACCTTGTACCAGCCCAGCGTGTTGGCGAACTGCGAGATGGCGGCATCCAGCGTGGCCCTGAACTGCACCTGCCCGTCGCCGGTGAGGAAGCCCTGGTTGGCCACGCCGTTGACGGCGTTCTGGTTCACGGCGATGCCCTCGTAGAGGGCGGGCAGGAACGGGTTGAAGGTGATCATGGTGTGCGTCTGCTCGCCGTTGCGCACCACGTTCATGAAGTCGCCGCCGGCGTAGGTGCCCTTGAGCAGGATCTGGATATCACCCAGGCCGAGGGTGGTGTCGCCGGCGAACGGCGTGACGGTGAGGCCGGTGCGGCCGATCAGGACGCCCTGCACGTCGATGGTGGTGGACTGGCCGAAGTTGAAGACGGTGTCGCCGTTCATGTTGGCCAGCGTGTCGCGCAGGATGTTCAGTCCATCGCCAGGGTAAAACGTATCGGGAGCGGCGCCGCCGGTCAGCACGTCGTTGCCCGGACCGCCGAAGAGCTGGTCGCTGCCGGCACCGCCGACCAGCGTGTCGTCGCCCGCGTTGCCGATCAGGATCGAGGCCACGTCGGACGCGGTGATCCGGTCGTCGCCGCTGCCGCCGATGCCCTTCTCGATCACCGTGCCGAAGGCGATGCCGATATTGTTCGTCATGCCTCCGGCGCTGGAGAAGGTGCCGGGATTGAGGTTGATCACCGCATTCTGCGAGAACCCCGACAGGTCGAGCGTATTGCCCGTGCCGGCGCTCCACAGCGTCACGACGGGGTGGGTGTTGGCGGTGAAGTCGTAGAAGCGGCCGATCTCGCCGCCGATGTTGGCGTTGAAGCCGAAAACGTGGCCACCCGGGATCAAGGGGCCGCTGGTCGCCACGCCGTACAACCGCTGGATCGCCAGGATGTCGAGCATCATCGGCGTGAGCGCGTAGTAGGTCTCCGATCCGACGCGCCAATCCGTTCCGGTGACAGGATACTGGTCATAAAACTTCGTCGCCTCGGTCCACGGATCGATATAGGACATCAGCGTCCATAGACGCGTGTCGTAGGCCGAGAATTGCTGCGTCATGGCGTCGACGGTGCCGTCGTACGGTCCGCCGTGGCCCAGCCCCAGCATGTGGCCGAGTTCATGAACCAGCGTCGAGAGAGGATAGCCGCCGCCGACCGACAGGTCCTGCCCGAGCGGCCCGTACGAAGGGTTGCTGGTGTCCACCATGATGCGGTTGTCCGGTCCCGCCGGGACGGAGCCGACCTGGCTGCTGCCGACCTCAGGATGGTCGAACGGCGCGTTGTCCCAATCAGCCTTGCCCGTGCCGAGACCGCGCTTGATCCAGAAATCGGCAGTCGAGGAGTCGGCCGTCGCCACCATCGTGACGTTCGCGACCGCCGCCCACAGCGCCATCGTGCTCTGGAACGCCCACTGCTCGTCGGCCGTCCAGCCGGCCGCGGGATCGAAGTAATAGGTGATGGTGGCGCCGGTGCCCGGGGTCGCGCTCCCCCATTTGAACACGTCGGCCGTGCTGCCATACTGCGGTGGCACTGACGGATGGGGCTGGAAGTCCCGCCACGTCGCATACGAATAGGCCGCGACCAGTCCGTTCGCATCGACGCCGCTGAGCGCCGCGACTTCGTCCTCGTAGGGTTCAGCCATCTCTCACCAATCCGGTACGATTACCACGCTGCCACGCCGCGCTACTTCGGCAGGGCTCCGAGCGCCTTCTTCGCCTCGGCATCGTTCTGCGCCGCCGCCTGCTGCAGCCAGCTCCTTGCCTTTGCCACATCCGCAGGGAGGCCCGCACCTCCTTTCGCGAGCAGAAGGCCAAGCCTGCGCTGCGCCTCCGCCGAGCCCGCCAGTGCCGCGCGCTCGTACCAGTCGGCGGCGCGCGGCCCGTCCGGCGCGAAGTCCCCCTTGGCCGGCGTCGACAGGGGATCGTAGAAGGCGGCGAGCTCGACCTCGGCCGCGACGTTGCCCGCTTCGGCGGCGCGCCGAAACACCAGGAAGGCCGCCGCCCATTCACCGGCCTTGGCATAGTCGCGCGCCTTGGCCAGCATCGCCTCGGGCGTCGGCCTGGTCGCGAGATAGCCCGCGACGACGTCGCGTACCGTGCTGGCGGGCGCGGTGCGGGCCGCCGTCGCCGCAGGCGAGGCCGGTGGCGCGGCCGGTGGCGCGGCCGCCTCCGCCGAGTCCGGAGCTGCCGGTTGCAGGTAGGTTGCCCACGCGTAGTATCCCGCGCCGCCGAGAACCAGCAGGACGAGGGCGGCAACAAGCCAGCCGCGACCGCCGGAACGCGGGGGCGGCCCCGGATCGAGGGCGCGCGAGGCGCGCAGCTCGGGGCGTGGCGGAGGTCTGACGGGAGGCGGCGGCTCCGGCGCGGGTTCCGGTTGCGGTGCCTGCGGGGGTTCCAGCGCCGGGGCACGGTGCAGGCGCACCGTCTCGTCCGACGGGCGGCTGGATGGATCGGCTGCCCCCGAGGTCAGCATCGCCGGCCAGGCGACCACGGTGGTGCCCACCACGCCGATATCGGGCTCGCGTATGCGCAGGCGTACCGTCGCGATTCCCGCCAGACGGTCGCAGATCTCGGGGCCGAGCTGGAACTCGAGCATCTCGCCGCGGCGCTCGACGCGTGCGGGCATCAGCCATGCCTCGGTGCGTCGCCAGCCGTCGTCGGCGAGGTGGATGTCGGGCCCCTGCTGGCGCTGGATGGAGAGCGTGAGCCCCTCCGGCGCGGCATCGAGCGCGCTGATGCGCAGGATGGCGTGGCCGGGTTCGGCCAGAGGCTGGACGGAGGCGCGCACGGACATCGCGTCAGGCCGGCACGGTGCGCAGGATGGCGCCCAGTCTGTCGTTCTTCTCGGGCGAGATCTCACGGCCGCCCTCATAACCGACATTGTCCATGGCAAGCTGCAGGAAGGCGCGCATCCAGTCCTTGCAGTAGTCGGCATAGATCGGTGCCGGATTCTCGGTCAGCACCGGCATTCCATTGACGACCGGCGGCCCTTCGAACACGCGCCGCGTGGGCGCATTGGGCGGCAGCCCGGGGCGCTGGTCGAGCGGCAGGCGGTCGAAGCCCAGTGCGCTGACATAGCCGTTCAGCGCCGATGCCGCCGTGCGCACCTGGCGTTCGGCGATCTCCTCCCATTTGGCGTTGGCCGCGTTCTCCAGCTCGCGCACCTCGTGGCTGAGCTGGTCGATGAGCTTCAGCCGATGGGCGCCCACGATCAGCTCGTCGATCAGCCAGCCGAGATGCTGCCGGTCGACGCCGAAGTGCGACAGTGCCTTCTCGTCGGAGCCGACGCGGCGCATGTTGTCCAGCCAGTAGTCGGCCGCCTCCCGGGCGAAGCGTTCCGCACGGTCCTCCAGCACGCCCGACGGCGGTGCCGCATGGCCGCCGTCGTCGCCGAAGACGTCGGCGAAGATGGCGCCGAGATCAACCGCGGCGCCGGTCGCCTGGGTGACCTGACCCGGTGGCTTGCCGGCCTGTCCATTGCCCTCGTCGGCCGCTCGTGCCGTGGAGATGCGGAAGTAGATCTCGCGCAGGGCGGCATCGGCCACCTGCAGCGCCGCCAGCAGCTCGCCGAAAAGCTGCTGCTGGATGCAGGAGGCCAGCCCGCGCAGCACGGTGTGGACGAGGTCGCGCTTCTTGTTGCGCGCATCGCCGTCGGCGGCGCTGTGAAAGCCGGCGAGCCGATCGACCAGGCGGCGGATCTGCACATCGAGCTGGCCGCGCACCTGCGCGCGCTTGATCGCCGGATCGCAGACCGGCGTCAGGCGCTGCACCAGATAGGAGACGCCGCCGTCGTTGGCGCGGAAGGCCTCGTCCCAGGCGCGCGCCGGATCGGCGAAGTGACGCCGCACGTCGGGATTGGCGACGAAGTGATCGCGCAGCTCGCGCGCCCGCGCGGCGAAGGCCTCGGCGATGCCGCGCTCGCGGCCATCGTCGTAGTCCATCAGACGCTCGTCGATCACCGTGGGATTGCGCAGCCAGAAGGTGTTGTCGAATGGCTTGCCGTCCCAATTGGCCGGCCATTCGCCGCGGAAGTTGTTGATCAGCGAATTGTTGAGGCGCGCCGACCAGCGCAGCTTGCGCGATTCCTCGGTCTCGCCCGCCTTCTGCTCGAACTCGCGATCCATCTTGGTGAGCACGAGGAACAGGGCATTCTTCTGCCGGGCGCGCTCGGTAGGCGTCGCGCCGATCGTCTGGTCGATCCAGGCCGACATCATGTCCGAGAGGTCGCGGACCTCCTGATTGCCGTCCGGAATGCAGAGCAGGATGGCCGAGAGCTCGCGCTCGGCGGAGTAGCGCTGGAACAGGTAGGCGACCTTGCCGCGCAGCAGCAGCTCGCGCAACGGGTTGGCGCCTTCGGCCACGCCCTTGGCCTTGGCGATGTCGCCCAGGTTGGCAAGCTTCAGGCGCGAGCGCGCACCGGGAAAGTCCAGCAGGTCGGTGTGCTCGAAGAAATCCCACGGCTTCTCGGCGATGGCCACGCTGAGCTCGGCCGTCAGCGCGCAGATAAGCGAGCGCGGCAGCTCGGCGTCGGGAGCGTGGCGGCCGTCGGCCTGCCGGGGGCGGACCAGCAGCGTGTCGGCGGAATCGGCGCCCAGACGATCGAGCGTCAGCACGTCCACGATGCTCTTCTCGCGCGGGATCAGCGCATCCATGCCGAGCAGGGCTTCGGGTGCGAAGCCGAGCTTATGCAGGCCGTCGTAGAGCGTGAGGTAGAGGTCGGTGAACGGCTGGAAGTCGTACCACAGCACCGACCACAACCGTGCGCGGTCGTGTCCCGTCAGGCGCGGGGCGAGATCGATCGCCTCGCGCCAGAAGTCCGTGCGCAGCTCGGCCGTGACGCCCGCGAAGAAGGTGTCGAAATACTCGATCAGGTCCAGCACGTCGTCCGAATCGAGGTCGCCATACGGCACGCTCGCCGCCTTGGCGCGCAGCTCGGCCAGCCGCTGGCGGATCGCCGCGCCGTCGGGCCGCTCGAAGGCCGCCTTCTGGTGGTCGAAGTCCAGCAGGAAGGAATTTCCCAGGATCTTCACGATGTCGGTCTGCGTCAGCAGGCGCACCCGCACCGGGAATTCCGCGTCGCCGCCACTCAGCCCCAGGCCGAAGCGCGTGACCAGACCGGTCGATTCGCGGTTGCCGGGCGGATTGATGTCGCGCAGGAAGTCGTAGCTGCGGTCGGCGAAGCGGGCCTGCAGTGGCCGGCCGTCCCGGCTGGCCAGGATCGAGACCAGGTAGGACTTCCCGGCCTGGCTGGGCCCGAACACGCCGACGCACATGCGCCGGCGCGCTGCGCGCGCCAGCTTGCGACTCTGGTTCCGGACCTTCTGCAGTTCGCCCACCAGCGACGGCGCCTGCTGCGCCACGGCGGGCGATTCCTGCGCTGCATCCTTGAGCCAGGCGACGCCCTCGCTGGCCGCCACGGCCAGGGCTTCGCAATCCTGCGCGAGCTTGAGATCGACGGTGTCCATTACGCTTACCCGGTCTTGAGCATGCCCGTGTCGAGCCAATAGCCCTCACGGCGCGGCAAGGTCTGCAGACGGAGCGTCAGGCGATCGAGCGCGACGGCGCGGCCGTCGCGGTTGGTCACCTGCCGCAGGCGGAAACGTTCGACGTCGCCCGAGTCCTTGTCTTTGGGCTTCACCCGGGCCAGCGTGATCTTGAACGGCGTCTCGCGTGCGTGGCGCTCGGCATATTCCGGCCGGGCGAATTCCAGCGCATAGAGCCGGGCCGCGGGCCAGCGCACGAGGTCGAGCTGGCGCGCGCCGAGCCACATCGGGCCCCGGAAATCGAAGGTCACTTCCGGCAGCTCGTATTCGCGGTTGTCGAGATCGACGTCGCGATAGACCAGATCCTCGCGCTGCAGGCGGCCGCCGCCGTCGAGCTTTCCGATGAACTTCGCAATGCTGCGCGAGCGCAGCAGATCGGAGCGGAAGGAGAAGTCCGGCAACTGCGATTGCGCCAGGGCGGCGATCATTGCACCGACGGCGACCGTCGTCTTGGGGTCCTCGACGCGAAGCCGCGCGTCGCGGAACGGATACCAGGCGCCGACGCGGTAGTCGTGCAGGGAGATCACGCGCTCGGGCGGCAGCGGCAGCAGCTCCATCAGCAGCGCGCGGATGCCGGGCAGGCGCGAGGGTCGCCCCGACAGCAGCAGCACGTCGCAGTCGTAGGCGTGCACGATCTCGGCGAGCGGGGCCAGCACGCGGCCCATCTCGGCGCGCACCGTCTTGTCGAGGCCGGGCAGGTCGATCGGGAAGATCGTCGCCCTGACGTCGAAGTCGCGCGCGCCGCGCTTGCGCGCCGCCTCGTTGAAGAAGGTGATCACCTCCTCCGACGGGCGCGAGCCTTCAGGGAAGAACGATTCGTAGGGCCGCGGTTCGGCGGCCACAACGCCCGACGCCGGATCGTAGCTTTCGGCCGCGCGCATCAGCTCGAGGGCGATGGGATGGGCGACCTGCAAGGCGAACTGCTGGCGCAGGTTGCGCTGGATGACGTCCTCGCCGCCGCGGTCGCCGCCCACCAGCTCGGCCATGAGGTCCGACGGATTGGCGATCCCGGCCGCCCGCAGACCCGCCTCGACCGGCGGCAGCACGTGCGCCTGCACGACGCGCAGCAGGATGTCGTCGCCCGCCACGCTGAAGCCTTCGCGGAAGCGCTGCTCGGGGAACAGGGTCACCGACGTACCCGCCCCTTCGAGCCGGTAGGTGTTGACGATAAGGTCGGTGGTGCCGCCGCCGACGTCGATGCTGGCGATCGACAGCGTCCCGTCGGCCGGCCGGCTGCGCGGCTTGGCCGTGACCTGGAAGAAGCGCCGGGCGTCGCCGCCGAAGTTGCGGGCCACCTCGGTGTAGAGATAGACGAGCTGGGTGCAGCTCGCCTCGTCCCAGTCGGTCAGCACGCGCGGCGCCGGCGCGGCAGGATCGTCGAGCTTCCAGCCCAGCATCATCCAGACCAGATCGCGCGCCGCCTCGGCGCGCTTGCGGAAGATGAGCCGTTCGGCCAGCGGCATGCCGGTGGGCAGGGTGAGCACGATGCGGCGCAGCCGCCGCGGCGTCTCGGCATGGGCGCGCCGGCCGCGCTGCTGCGGCGAGTTCATCAGCGTCAGCGCCTGCAGCAGGATCTCCGACAGCACGAACGTCATGATCGAGGAGCGGGAGTAGAGCGGCTCGAACACCGGCAGATGGTCGGCGCTGTCGGCCTCGGGCTCGACCAGGTGCAGCGGCTCGCCCTTCTGGTTGATGAGCTGCGCCATCGGCCCGGCGGCTGCCGGCATCGTCGTCTGGTCCTGCGCATAGGCGATGTTGAAGCGCCATTCGCGTGCCTGCGGTTCCTCGTCCCACAGGTAGCGCTTGGGACTGGACATGCCGGTGTTGCCCTCGGTGCCGCGGCGGCGCGCCGCGAGCCGGGTCGCCTCCGGTCCGACGCGTGTCATGGTCGGCCAGACGAAGGCGTCGGAGCGGCCGCCAAGGCGCGACAGGTGGTTCTTGCCGAACCACGCCTGGGCGAACTCGACGCGCGATTCGAACGGCTTGGCATGCACGCTCTCGGGATGGGAAAGGTCGCGCAGCGACAGCTCGTAGGAATCGTTGAGATTGACGCCCAGCTCGCCCGCCGCCTCGATCAGCAGGCCGCAGGTGCGCGAGTTGCCGACGTCGAGGACGAGGTCGACCTCGATGGCGCCGCGCCCCGGCCGCTCGGCGTCGCCCACCAGCTTGACCGGCGGGAAACGCACCGCCGCGGCGAGCAGGCCGAGGAAGGCGAGATAGCGGGCCGTCGCTTCCTGCGGCTTCTGCTTGATGTCGCTGTCGATCTCCTCGGCCGTGGCGCGTGGATGCAGCTCGCGGAACAGCTCCTCGAGCCACTGGTTCAGCCAGCCCTGGCGCAGAAGCCAGTGGTTGGCGCGTTGCTGCGGCGCGAGCGCGAACAGCGCGCCGGCCGTCACGTCCTTGGACGAGGGCGCCAGATAGGCGCGGCCCTCGGCCTCGGCGATCAGGCCGGTGTCGAAGGCCAGCACGACGCGATAGCGGTTGCCCTGCTCGTCGCGATAGCCCGCGCCGTAGCGCGCTTCCAGGTCGACCACTCGGACTCGTGCCCAGTCGGCCGGACCTTCGCGGAACTGGTTGTTGGGCCGCACCTGCAGGAAAGGCACCGGCACCCATTTGTCAATGAACGGGGCGAGTGCGTCCTTGGCCGTGACGACGAGGTTGGGTTCGGCGGCGCGCCGGCGGCCGCCTTCGACGATCTCGTACTGGCCGCGGCCCTCGTCGAAATCGAGCTGCACGAGATCGTCGACCCCCGCGCCGGCGCCGGCATCGTGGAAGCCCCATTCGCGGATGCTCAGGCGCACGGGATCGAAGCCGAGGTCGAGGAACTGGATGCCCGAGCGGGCGATCAGCGTCGTCGGACTGGGATAGCTCGGCAGGCGGGCGAGTTCGCTCATGTCACTTTCGAATCATGCTGTCCGGAGAAGGATCAACGGCCGATCTGGACATTATAGCTTCGTTTGTCCCCCGGCTGGCTGCCGGTGCACTTGGCGACGCCATCCTGCCCGACCTCGCAGTTGACGGTGTTGCGGGCATAGGTCTTGCCGTCGGCGCATTTCGGATTGGCCTTCTCCTCTATCACCAGCCTGGAGCCGTCCCAGCGCGCCTCGGCCGGCGCCTCGCAGGTCGAGCCGTTCTTCTGCACGAAGGTCACCTTGCCCTTGCCCTTGTCATCGAGCGTGTAGCTGGGCCGCAGGTCGCGCTCGCCGGTGGCGGTGGCGAGGCCGGTGCGCGAGCGCCAGTCGCCCTTGAGGAAGGCGAGATCCTGCTTCTGCTTGGCCTCGGGCGGCACGACCATCGGCTTCGGTTCGTCCTTGTCCTTGCTGTCAGCCGCCTTGTCCTGGCCATCCGGACCTTTGGGGGTGTCCTTGTCGGCGGACTTGTCGTCGGGAGCCTTGCCGCCGTTCTTGCCCTGGTCCTTGTCGGCCATCGCCTGGTCGGCAGCGGCTCCCGGCATGTCGGCGGGCGCGCCGCGTTCGATGGGCGCGCTGCCGGCCACGCTGCCGACGGCCACGCCGCCCGGGACCAGCACGGCGGCTGCGCAGTCGGTGCCGCGCTGCGCGGCCTCGTCGGTGAGACGGGCCAGCTCCAGGCGCAGATCCTCGTTCTCCTGCCGCAGCGTATCGATGCGCACCTTCTGCATCTCGACCGGCTGGCGCACGGCAAGGCTCAGCGCCCGCTCGCGTGCCTCGGCCTCGAGCCACGGCTCCAGGCGGGGCAGATAGGGCCGGATCAGCCAGGCGAGCAGCGCCAGCAGCAGGAGGAGCAGCACGGCGAGCAGCAGCCATTGCCACCACGCCGATCGCGTGCCCGCCGCGACAGCCGGGGCGGAGGCGAGCACGGCCGCCTGCGGCGCCGCGGGCGGGATCGCCGCAGGCCGCGGCACGGCCGGCGGGCTTGCGAGGAAGACGCCGGGCAGGTTCGCCTCGGCGGAGAAGCCCCAGAAGGTCATGACCGGGCGGCCATCGACGACGTAGAGCGTCTCCTCGCCGGGGGCGGTGAGCGCGTTGCGCAGCAGGCGGGCGAAGTTGCGCTCCGCCCCCGAGCGTTCCGGTGCCTCCATCGACTGGGCGAGGGTGCTCATGTCGCCATGCAGGCGATGCACCTCGTCCAGGATGCGGGCGCGCTCCTCGTCGGGGAGGTCGGACAGCTTGGCGACCGGGCCCTCGAAGGGCGCATACCAGTCGATGCGCCGGCCGCTGGGCTCGACCTCGGGAACCGCCAGCAGGTCGGCATGGCGCCGCGACAGGCGCTGCGCGACCGCCGCACGCAGCTGTCCCGCGGCGCGCCATACAGGGTCGCCGGCCATGCCCAGCGCCCGGTAGCGCTGCAGCGATTCACTGACGAGGAGGGGACCTGCGGCCATCACGATTCCTCAGCGGGGGCAGACCATGGCGTATGTCCAGCGCGTGCCCCACATCTCTCCCGTTACGATCACGTCCACGGAATAATCCCCGGCCACGGGCTTCCAGTCGAAGCCGAATCCGCCGCGGCCGCTGCGCGGTCCACCGGTGCCGGCGATGACCTGGCCCCGATACACCACCTTTATGTCGTCCGGCTTGACGTACAGATTGTAATTGATCGCCACGAAGCCGGGCCTGTCGCCGAGATAATGCCGGTTGCGCGTCACGCCCTCGCCGCCGGAATCGCCCGACCAGTTGCAGGGGAGCTGTCCCGGGGGCGGCCGGTTGAGCGGCGGGGCGGGCGGGGTGCGCGGCGCCGCCGCCTGCTGCTGCGGAGGCGGATTGGCGGCCTGCGGCGGCGGCTTCTGAGCTGGCGGCGGCGGGGGAGGCTTCGGCGGTTCGATGGGCTTGCACATCTCGACCTTCTTCTTGAGGTCGAGCTCCAGCGCGGCGAGCTCCGCCTTGAGCTTGTTCTCTTCGCCGGCCGCCTCGTCCAGCGAGGCCTTCAGCACGGGCGTCGGATCCGGTGGCGGCTCCGGTGCGGGCGGTGCCGGCGTTTCGATGGTCGCAACGGTGAGATTGGGATCGACCGGCGCGCAGGTGCGCAGCAGCCATGACGCGAGGAGCAGCAGGAGCAGCAGCAGCAGACCGAACAGCAGGGCGCTCAGCCACGGCGCCCAGGCCAGGCGTGCCGGCAGGACGGCGGCCGGCGCGCTCGCCAGCACGGCCGCGGGAACCGGCGCGGGAGCTGCCGGCACGGGAACGGGCGGCGGCGCGAAGCCCTGCAGGCTGTCTGCGGCATCGGCTTCGTAGCCCCAGGCCACGATCACCGGCTCGCCATCGACGACGAAGATGAAGTCGTCCGACGGACGCACCGTCGCGAGCTCAAGCGAACGCCCGATCAGGCCGGCGTCGCTGCCCGGCGATTGCTGCAGCTGGCCGCCAAGCGTGCGGATGGCCGAGAGGCGCTGTTCGACGGTGTCCAGGATCGCGGCGCGCGCGGCATCGTCGAAATCGGCCAGCCGCCGGACCTCGCCGCCGCGCGCGGCATACCAGTCGATGCCGTCGCCGCCCTCGCGCAGCTGCGGTTCGGCCAGCAGCGTTGCGGCGCCGTCGCCCAGCCGCCGGCGGATGACGGCGAGAAGCTGGCCGGCAACCGCATGCAGGGGGTCGCCGCGCACGCCGAGAGGCCGCACGCCCAGCCGAGTCGTCAGGATCAGGGTGGGGCGATCGCCCATGCGCTGCCGAATGCTCCCTCCGCTCCCATAACGCCCACGGATTCCGGCGGGTTTATGTCCGACTGACCAAGGCATCGCGATGAATCGCGGCAGGAATTGAGAATAACGGAAGTTCTTACGAATAACAAGAGAACTCGACGACTTTTTGCGCTCCGCAGCAGGGCATGAGGCGCTTCTTCCGCTGCGGCCTTCCACAAGATGTAGGGTGTGACGCGCGTAAGGTATCCATAGCTGGATGTGGCCGGATGCGTGCTGCAGGCGATGCATGCACCGGGCGATGCTCTTCCTCTTGCCGGGCTCTAGGATCGCGACTGTTTCGGAGCAGGGGAGGAGACGTGCCGTGCAACGCAGGGTCCTGATGACGGCGGGGATGATCGCCACAGCCGCGGGCGGCGGCCGTGCCGGCGCGCAGCCGGCCGGATGGGAGACGATCGCGGCGCCGGATGGCAGCTGGCGGATCGAGATGCCGCGCGGCTACCGGCGCACGCCGGTGCCCCGGCGCGATGGCCTGATACGCGAGCAGTATGGCTTTGCCACGAATACCGGGCTCGGGTTCGACTTCTCGGTCGAGCCGCTCGCGTCCGCGAACCGGTCGCCGGCCGAGACTGCCGCGATGTTGCAGGAGACGGTGGATCTCGCCGTGCGCGCCATCCCGGGCGGGCAGATGGAGAGCGAGGCCCCGGTCCAGCTGGGACCGGCGCTCGGCCGCTCCTTCACCCTGCACATCGGACACCTGCAGGGAACCTTGCTGGGCCGCATCTATGTGACGAATGCCGCCCTCTTCCAGCAGATGGCGCTGGTGCGCGACGACCAGCGGCACAATCCCGCGATTGCGCGCTTTCTCGACTCGCTGACGCTGCGCTGATGCGCGTCGTCGTGCCGACGGACGGTTGACGCCGTCGGCCGCGTCGACTACCTCTCCGGCCGTTGCTCGGGGAGTAGCCGTCCGCTGAAGCGGAACGTGCATCAACATATTTGGTCCTCGGACCATGGTGCACGTGTCGGACCACAGGTCCGGATTGGCGAGACCGACGATGCAGACCTCCAGCGTCAGGGCCGGCGGGGTCGCGCATCGTCGTGTCGTCAGGCCCCGGATTGCGGCATTGGAAACATTCCTCGTATCGACCGGTCTCGTGGCGTTGGCCGAGATCGGTGACAAGACGCAGCTGCTGGCCCTGATCCTGGCGGCGAAGTTCCGACGCCCCGCCCCCATCATCCTGGGCATCCTCGCCGCGACTCTGCTGAACCATGCCGCGGCGGCCACCGTGGGATATCTCGCGGCGCAGTGGCTGACGGGCCATGCCTTCCAGACCGCCGTCGGCATCGCCTTCATCGTCATGGCGGCCTGGGCGCTGATACCCGACAAGGCGGACGGCGTGCCCGGAGAGGGCCTGGGACGCTACGGGATCTTTCTCGCGACGCTGGTGGCCTTCTTCCTGGTGGAGATCGGCGACAAGACGCAGATCGCGACGTCGCTGCTGGCGGCGCGCTTCGACGACATCGTGCTGGTCACCGCCGGCACGACGCTCGGCATGATGCTGGCCAACGTGCCGGCCGTGTTCCTGGGCCAGGCGGTATTGCGCGTCGTGCCGCTCTCCTGGGTCCGCATCGGCGCCGCTGTGGTCTTCGCCGTCATCGGTTGCTGGATCCTGGCGGCTACCTACGGCGAGTTCTGATTTGCGGGCAATGCGCTTTGCCCGAGATGTCAGTTGCGAGCGGGCCGGGGCTGCAGCGCCTCGAAGAGCTTCTCGGCGAAGATCCTGTTGCCCTCGACGTCGAAATGGAGGTCGTTCGGCGTCGCGCGATAGCGCACTGTCGCCGGCGTGCCGGTGGCGAAGGCGTCGTAGAGATCGACGACCTCGAAACCGGCGGCCCGGGCGCGGGCCGCCACGCGCCGATGGATGGCGCGCCACCGCTCGCCGTCCGTGGGTGAAAGCGCCGGGATGATCGCCATCACCGGCCGGCCGATCGAGCGCTGGTCCGCCAGGGCGAAGAGCTCGTCGAAGGCGGAGGCGAGCATCGCCCAGCGCGCGGGATAGTCGCGACCGTTCTCGTCGAAATCGCCGAGGAGCTGCTTCATGTAGCCCTCGACGGTCGGAGCGAGCGACACGCGTGCCGCATCGAGCAGCAGGCGGGCACTAATCGACGACCGGCCGATGGCGAGGGACAAAGCCTCGAGGCGTCCCGCGAAGGTTTCCCGCGCCGGCATGTCGTTCTGGTAGAAGGCGACGATGACGCGGCGGACCTTCGGGTCTGGCGGCACCTGGCGCAGCGACTTCACATAGTCGTTCAGCCCGACTCCGATGACGCCCAGGCTGTAGACGCGGGCGTCCGGATCCTGCTCTTGCAGCAGTGCCTGCAGCACCTCGCCGACGCGCTGGCCCATCTCGACGCCTTCTCCCCAGACGAAGGAATCGCCCACCAGCACCACGTCGTGCGCGTCGAGCCGGGTCAGGTCATAGGAGGTACGATAGCTGACTCCCAGGCTTTTCACCGAGCCGTCGATAGCGCCGGTGCCTTGGCTCACCAGGAAGCCGGCGTCGATCGCCGACGGTACCGCCAGCAGGCCGGCGGTCATCAGAGCCGTCGTCTGCCAGCGGGTTGCACCCAAACGGGCGCCGCTGGCGGCGACGGCCACGAGCGATACGGCCGATGCCATGCGGACGAGCGCCAGCACCGTGAGCGTGCCGGGCCAGGCCAGCACGTTGTTGCTGGAGGGCAGGACGAATGTGAGGCCGACCAGCGCCAGCGTGGCCAGGATCAGCAGGACGATGCTGCGCCTCAGCAGGCCGATCGCGAACAGGACGTAGAGCAGGGCCGCGGCCAGGATGAAGCCGGCGGCGGCGTAGGAATAGCGGCCGAGGACCAGGGCCGTCTGCGAGGTTCCGCCGAGCAGCGCCGCGGCCGGATAGGCGAACAGGATGAACGGGCTCGCGATTGCCAGCCGTCGCCTCGGCCCCATGCCGCTTCTGTGCTGTCCCCCCATGCGATGGCTTATGGAATATCGCGACGGCTTCGTCACGGCCAGTGCGGCCGTGTCGCGCGCGGCGCGCTACGACGCCAGCAGCCTGCCGTAGCCGGCGACCGGCGTCCGCACGCCGGCGAGCCGCAGGCAGCGCCACAGGCTCGCCTGGTTGGCCGTGACTACCGGAAGGCCGAGATCCTGCTCCAGCGCCTCGACGATGCCGACGCAGCGGAAGCCGGTGCCGCCGATCAGCACGCCGTCGGCGCCGGTCGGGCAGGCTGCACGGATCTGGTCGTAGAGCGGCTCGATCTCCTGTGCGAAGCCCATGCCGTGACCGTAGAGGTCGCCCGGCGGCAGGTCCCGCCACTTGCGGCCGGGATCGGCCCGCAGGTGCCCCGCCGGCGCGATGCCGTGGTCGTGGTAGTAGCGCAGCGCCGCCTCGAGCGTGTCGTCCGGGAACCAGGGCGGCAGCACGAGGAGAGGACGGTTGATGCCCGACGCGCGCAGGGCGGCCAGCGTGTCGAGGCCGTTGGTGGTGACGACCGCGTCCGTGCCCAGCGCCGCCCGGAGCGCCTCGACCACGGCCTCGTCCCAGCCCTTGCCGCCCACGACGCTGCTCGATGTATGGCCCAGCACCACGGCCGACAGGCGCATGGCGCCGAACTGGCGGCAGCCGCGCAGCAGGTCCTCCGGCAGCTCCACGCCGCTGCGATCGGCGCGCCACGGCGCCCACGGCGCCCGGGCGGTGACGCGGGCGGCGTGCACCGACACGCCGGGCGGCGCCATGGCCCACCATTCGGCCTCCGGCACCGCCTCGCTGCCCACGATGAACATGCCGATGCGGGCCCGCCATCCCCAATTGTCGTTCTGCGTCACGTGTCCGGCCTTTCCAACTTGGGACAATGCTTGCAAGTTCGGCACCGCCCGGGCTCCTCATTGTCGTGAGTCTAGCGCAACGCCCGGCCATCCGTGAACGGGTTGCATGTAACGATCGCGATCGCTACATGTAACGCTTCTCGGTAGAGGAGGCTGCTGTGCCGGTGCCGTCGTCAGCTCGCGTTCGCAAGCGTCGCCTGGCCCTTCGCAAGGCTGGGCTTCGGCCCGTTCAACTCTGGGTGCCTGATACCCGTCGGCGCGGCTTTAGCGCCGAATGCCGTCGCCAGTCGCAACTTGCATCAGAAGCTGACAGGCGCGACGGTGAATTGATGAAGTTCATGGATGACGCCTTCGATGACTTTCAAGACGACGCCACGTGAAGAGAGGAAGTTTCGTTACGGTGGCGGCGCCCGGAGACTTCGGCAAGCCCAGACCTGCACTGGTCATTCAATCGGACCGCTTCGATGAGCACGCGACCGTCACCGTACTGCTAGTGTCCAGTACGCTTGTCGATGCGCCGTTGATCCGCGTGCATGTAGCGCCAACACCCATGAACGGACTGAGAGCAGTATCGCAGGTGATGATCGATAAGGCGATGACCTTGCGGCGCGAGCGGATCGGTCCGCCATTCGGCGAGGCGGACGATCGACTCATGCTCGAAGTCGGCCGTCTCCTCGCGGTATTTCTGGGCATAGCTCGTTAGCTGCCCGAGGCGGTCGCTCGAACCGTGCGGATCAAGGATGCTTCCTTGAAATGAGGAAATTCATCAATCCGATCGTCGCCATCCCAAACGTCGCGCAGAAGACGGCCAACGGCCATGCGCCATCGGAAGGGAGCATTCCGACAGCCGCCGTTCCCGCGACGACGACAATGACGCTTTCCACGCAGCCGAAGAGTGCGCTGGCTGTTCCGGCGACATGGCCGAAGGCGCGCAGCGCGCCGTTCGCTGCGACGGCGCAGGTGATCGAGATGCCGATCGCGACGATCCACATCGGGCCAATGAACGCCCAGAGGCTGGGCCAGGCATAGGCCTGTCCCAGCGCGAGCAACATCGCCCCGGCGACGAGCAAGCTCATGCCGCGCATCAGGCAGCCCCGTTCTCCCCATCGTCCAACCGACCGAGTGGCGAATCGCGAGGTGCAGATCATGACGACGGCCACCGTTCCAAAGGCGAGGCTGAAGTTGGTGGATGTCATGCCGACCCGGTCGATCAGCACATGCGGCGCGGTCGAGAAGAAAACGAAGAAAGCACCCAGGGCGGCACTGTAACCAAGTGTGTAGACTTGGAAGGCGGGGTTGCCGAGGATTGCCGATGCATCGGCGAACCGCACGACGGTGTGGTGGGGAGACCGCGTCTCCGGCCACCAGATCGCGGCCTGGATGCCGGCGACAGCGCCCAACGCCGCAAGCATCCAGAATATGCCCTGCCAGCCGAACTGTTGTGCGACGACGGCGCCCAGGATTGGCCCGAACGCGGGAACGAAGCCCAGCAGAGATCCAAGCAGGCCGTAGATAGCGACGCCTTCTCGACGCTCGGAAAAGACATCCCGCACTGTTGCGAAAATGGCGACCAAGGCTGCCGCAGCGCCGGCCGACTGCACGACGCGCAACACGGCGAAACTGGGGCCGGTCTGCACCAGAGCAAGGGCGGCCGACGCGACGACGAACACGGCAGCGCCTGCAAGCAGGACAGGGCGCCGGCCTAAGCGGTCGGAGAGCGGACCAAACACGAGCTGCCCACTGCCCAGCACCAGCATGTACAGGCTCAGCGTGAGCTGGACGATATCCGGTGTGGTAGCCAGCGCAGCCTGCATGTCCGGCACTACGGGGAGATAGACATCCATGCCGAGCGACGCGAGCAGCACGAACGGCGCGAGGATCAGAACCGACTTGAAAAGGGAGTAGTTCCAGCACTGAGCGAGCATGGCAAAGCCTTCGCTTGTCGAGACAAGCGGCGACCTCGTTCATCCTGGTGATCGTCAAAAGGGGCGGGGACGCCGCAACAACGTGGTCAATGCGTTGCTGCGGCTCAGTGGACTGCGGCGACGACGGATCCCATCGCGTGTTCCTCCGCCAAGGCTGTGGCGATTCCAGAGCGTGACGACTTGAGCGCCAAACCGTCGTCCCGAGCGAAGCCGCCGGAGGGGGCGTCGCCGAGGGACCTTATCTCAGCGACCAGGCGGCTAATTGTCGAGAGAAGATCCCTCCACTACGCCTCGCGGAGCGAGGCTCCGGTCGGGATGACGAGATTGTCGGCGCCACTCAACCCGGGCTGACGAAGGCGGTCATGCCGTCGGACTGCACCCGCACGATGCGCGTCGCGAACACTGCCGACAGCCGCTCCGGGTCGAGCGTGTCCGCGGTCGGGCCGAGCGCGGTCAGGCGGCCGTCCTCGACGATCGCGACGCGGTCGGCATAGCGGGCCGCCATGTTGAGGTCGTGCAGCACGGCGAGCACGCCCAGGCCGCGGTCGGCGCGGCGGCGGGCGCTCGCCAGCGCGGCATGCTGGTGCGAGAGGTCGAGGCCGGCGATCGGCTCGTCGAGCAGCAGGAAGGGCCGCGCCGCGGGATCGGCATCGCACTGCGCCAGCACGCGCGCGAGCTGGATGCGCTGACGCTCGCCGCCCGACAGCACCGTGTAGGGCCGCTCGGCGAAGGCACGCGCCTCCGTTTCCTGCAGGGCCTGCTCCGCGAGGCCGCGCATCTGGCTCTCGGAGAGGCGGTCGCGATGGGCGAGCAGGCCCAGCATGGCGACCTGCAGGCCGGTGAAGTCGAAGGCGACGCTCGATTGCTGCGGCAGCACGGCGCGGCGCAGCGCGAGCTCGCGCTTGCTCCAGTGCGCCAGCGGGCGGTCGGCGAGCATCACCTGGCCGCTGGCCGGCAGGCGGTCGCCCGCGAGGGCGCCGAGCAGCGTGCTCTTGCCCGCGCCGTTGGGGCCGATCACGGCGAGCAACTCGCCCGCTGCGAGGGCGAGCGACATGTCGGCGATCAGGACCTTGGCGCCGGCGCGCACCGTGACGGCGTCGGCCTGCAGGACGGGCGGCCTCACAACCCCTCCCGCGCGGCGCGGCCGGCCAGCAGCCAGAGGAAGAAGGGACCGCCGACCAGCGCCGTCAGGACGCCGATCGGCAGTTCGGCCGGGGCGACGATGGTCCGGGCCAGCGCGTCGGCCAGCACCAGGAAGGCGCCGCCGAACAGGGCGGCCGCCGGCAACAGCGTGCGATGCGCCGGGCCCAGGAGCAGACGCACGATGTGGGGGGCGATCAGGCCCACGAAGCCCACCGTGCCGGAGATCGCCACGCCGGCGCCCACGGCCAGCGCGACCTGCGCGACCAGGCGGCGCTTGAGCGTCTCGACATCGACGCCGACATGGCCGGCCTCGCGCTCGCCCAGCGCCAGGGCATCGAGCAGATGGGCCACCGGCAGCAACGTGGGCACGGCCACCGCCATGACCAGCAGGGCCGGCACGATGGCCGTCCAGGTGACGCCGCCGAAGCCGCCCATGGTCCAGAAGATCAGGGTGCGCAGCTGCTGGTCGTCGGCGAGGAAGACCAGCATGCCGATGCCGGCCGCGGCGAGCGCATTGACCGCGATGCCGGCCAGCAGGAGCGTGCCGACCAGGGTGACGCCCTCGCGTGCCGCCAGCCGGTAGACGACGACGGTCGAGACGAGGCCGCCCAGGAAAGCGGCCAGCGGCAGCAGCCAGGGCCGCAGGTTGGTCGGCAGGACGTGGATCACGCGCTCGCCCAGCACGATCACCGCGACGGCGGCGAGGGCCGCGCCGCTCGAGACGCCGAGCAGGCCGGGATCGGCCAGGGGGTTGCGGAACAGGCTCTGCAGGGCCGCGCCGCCGGCCGCCAGCGCCGCACCAACGGCGAAGGCCGCTAGGACGCGCGGCGCACGGATGGCGTAGACGACGGCGGCCGTCGTGTCATCGAGCGGCTGATCGGACAGGCCGATCGCGGCCAGGAGCTGTCCGAGGCCGACGGGGAAGGCGCCGATGCACAGCCCGGCCAGCACGCTCGCCGCGGCGGCGAGGGCGAAGAGGGGAATGGGGCGGACGAGAGGAAAGGTCATGCGGCGTCCCTGGGACGGTCCAAGTGGCCGGGCCAGGCATGGAGCGGCGATATCGTCGTCACCCATGACCCCCTCCGGCGCTGCGCGCCACCTCCCCCACGGTGTGGGGGAGGCGAGAGAGGCGATCTCATTTGAGCTCCGGGTGCAGGGCGGCGGCGAGCTCGGCGGCGGCCTGTGGCGTGCGCGGGCCGAAGCCCAGCAGCAGCAGCATGTCGAACTGCAGCACCTTGCCGTTGCGGCCGGCCGGCGTGCGGTTGAGCGCCGGCTGGTCGAGCACGGCCTGCACGCCGCCCATGGCCTCGACGCTCTGGCGCGGCATCAGTACATAGTCGGCACGCGAGGCGATCACCGCCTCGGGCGTCAACGGCCGATAGCCGTTGTAGCCGTCGATGGCGTTCACGCCGCCCGCGAGCTGGATGATGCCGTCGGCGGCAGTGCCGCGGCCCGCCGCCTGCGGCGCGCCGCCGCTCATCGACAGCAGGAAGAGCACGCGCGGCTTGCTGGTGGCGGAGGCCAGCCGTGCCTTCAGCGCCGCCATCTCGCGCCGGCCTTCGGCGATCAGCGACGCGGCCTCCGCGGTCCTGCCGGTGACCTTGCCGACCGCCTCGATCTTCTCGACGACGCTCTCGTAGTCGTAGTGATCGGGCAGGACAATGACCTCGATCCCGGTCGAGCGCAGCTGATCGAGCGTCGTTGCCGGCCCGGCCGCGGTGGTGGCCATGATCAAAGTCGGCTTGAGCGCCAGCACGCCTTCGGCCGAGAGCGCGCGCATGTAGCCGACCTGCGGCAGGGAGCGTGCCGCCGGGGGGTAGAGGCTGGTCGAATCGACTCCGACCAGCAGGTTCTCCGCGCCCAGGGCGTAGAAGATCTCGGTGAGGGAGCTGCCTACGGAGACGATGCGCGGTGCCTTCTGGCCGAAGGCGGTGGGCGACATGAACGCTGCCGCCACTCCAAACGACGAAGTCAGGGCGATGACGGCGCGCCGGCCGGTCCGCCCGCTTGCCTGCAGGTGGCTCACGACGCGGCCTGCTTCTCGATGCGCGCGACCAGACCGCGCCAGGACTCGAGCTCGGGCTGGCCCGGCTTGCGGGCGCCGAACATCAGCAGGATGTTGCGGTGGTTCGCATCGAACGCCTCGATCGAGGTGACGACGCCGTCCTCCGTCGGCTTGCGCACGGAGAAGACGCGCGCGACGGCCGTTTCGCGCAGGTGCAGGTTGAAGGCCGGGTCGATCACGTTGAACCAGCCGTGCGTCTCCAGCAGCCGCTCGATCGGCCCGGTGTGGATCTGGATGCAGCCGTGGTTGCCGACGAAGATCATGATCGGCGTGCCCTGGGCGCTGGCCAGCGCCAGGGCGCCGCGCAGCGCGCGCGGCGGCAGCTCGCGCGCGAATTCCTCGCCGGCCAGACGCAGCGCCTGCACGCGGCCGACCTCGAACTTCCGCAGCATGCCGAAGAACTCGTGCGTATCCTTCATCGCCCGCCAGGCGGCGCGCAGGCCCTCGAGGTCGATCGCCGAATCCGGCCGGTCCGGCGTATCGGCCTTGCGCGGCTCGACGCCGACGTCGGCCGGCTCATGGGTGCGGTGACGCGCGACCAGGGCATCGAAGGCCTTCCGGTCCGTCTCGTCGGTAGCATAGATCTTGTGCACGGCATCACCGGCGGCGTCGAAGAACTGCAGGCTCAGCCGCTCGCTGCGCTTCAGGGGATCGCGCACGGCAAAGCCGTACCGCCAGTTGCCAAGGAACAGGCGCAGGTCGATGTCGGCGCCCAGCACCAGCCCCTGCGGCCCGGCCACTTGCACGTCCTCGAAGCGGCCACGGCGTTCGTGGACGCAGTGCTCGTTGCGCGTCAGGCACATGACGCGTCCGACCGACGGCAGGTCGCGGAGGAGCGCCCGGAAGTCCGGCGCCAGCGGCACGGCCTTCTGGCCTTCGCCCCTATTGCCGACGCCGAGCGCGACGAGCTCGGCCTCGCTGACTCCGAGCGTCGCTGCCGCATCACGGATGCGCAGCGCCGGCTGCTCGCCGCGCAACCGGCTCCAGCGGGCCGCGAGCTCGGCATGGGAGGAGGAAAGCATGACAGACTCCTTGGTTGGCAAAGGTTAGCGCAATCGGAAGCGGACCGGGATCTCGACCCAGGACGGCACGGGACGGCCGTCGCGCACCGCGGGGAGGAAGTGCCAGCCCCGGACGGCGGCCAGGGCGGCCTTGTCGAGCATGTGGTGGCCGCTGGAACGGTGCAGCACGACCTCGACGGCGTTGCCCTGCGCGTCGAGCCGGACGCGCACCAGGGCTTCGCCCTGCTGGTTGAGCTCTATGGCGCGCGGCGGGTAGACGGCCGGCGTCGGCGGGTGGCGGAAGCGCGGCTTGCCCTCGAAGACGATGGCGGGAACCGGCAGGAATCCGGCAGCCGCCTGCTGGGCGGCACCGCTGCCGCCGAAAGTCTGCTGCGGCGGGCCGCTCGGAGCCGTCGCCCGGGAGGAGGCCGCGGCGGCCGGCGCCCCGGTCCTTGTCCTGGCCTTGTCGGCGCTCGCGGCGGGCGGCCTGGGCGCGGGGTTCGATTTCTGCTGCGGCTGCGGCGCGGGCCGGGGCGGCTCCGCGGGCTTCGCGTCGGCTGTACGGGCCGGTGGCGGGTCCTGCGGGGGCGGAGGCTCCGGCGCCTTCAGCTCGGAGAAGTCGGGCGGCGGCGGTTCCTCGGGCGCCGGCAGCTCGACCGGCCTTTCCCGCGAGAGCTCGACAGGAGGCGGTTCGTCGGGCGCCGGCAGCGCGAGCGGGTGATCCGCCGCCTGCTCCAGGGGCGGTTCCACCTGCTCCTTCTCGGGTTCGGCAGGACCCTCTGACGTTGCCGGAGACGGCGAAGGGGACGCCGACGGCGATGTGGCCGGCGCGGCCGCGAAGGCGAGATCCACGACGAGCGCGGCATCGCCGGTTCCGGCGCCTCCCGAGGCGCCGGCGGCGAACAGCAGGACGACGGCGAGCCCGTGCAGCGCAAGCGACAGCGCCATCGACGCGCCGGGCGGGCGGGTCGATGGCGCCGGTAGTCGCTCGGCGGAGAGGGCTGCCGGAACTACCATCTGGCCGTGAGGTTGACGCCGAAGTAGCGGCCGGGCTGGGCATAGAGATCGAGCTGCTGGTTGGTGCTGTTGAGCCCGATCACGTCCGCCGAGTTCCAGTACTTGGCGTTGGTGATGTTGAAGGCGCCGGCGTTGATCTTCAGGTGCTCCTTGAAGACGTAGCCGATGGTGGCGTCGAGATTGAAGTAGGCCGGCGTCTGGAAGTAGTTCGGGTTGCTGACCATGTTGTGCTGAGCCGTCATCGTGCCGATGAGCTGCGCCACGAAGCCCTGGTCCGACCCGTATCGGATGCGCGCCTGGGTGGCCCATGGCGAGACCGAATCGACGGGCAGCCCGGTGCGCGTGTCCCAGCCCTGCGCGAAGGCCGTCCAGCCCAGGACGGACCAGTCGGGCGCGAAGCGGTACTCGCCGCGCGCCTCGACGCCCCAGATCGTCACGTTGGACAGGTTGACGTACTGGAACTGGGTGATCGGCCCGACCTGGCCGACCGTCACCGTCTCCAGGAAGTTGTTGTAGAGGTTGTAGAAGCCGGTGAGCTGCCAGCTCGAGCCGTCGGCGTACTTGCCGCGGAAGCCCACCTCGAAGCTGTTGCCCGTCTCCGGCTGGAGATTGGGGTTGGGCAGGATCTGGTAGAACGACGCGGCGTTGGTGAAGCCGAAGTTCGCATTGTCGTAGGGCGGCGCGCGGAAGCCGTTGGCGTACTGGAAATAGGCCGAGTAGATGTCCGAGAAGCGGTAGATCACGCCGAGCTTGGGCGAGGCCGAGACGTACGTGCTGGAGGCCGGCAGGTAGTTGAAGGCCGCACCGGTCGAGTTCCAGAAGTATTGGTCGGGATTCGGATTGAGCTTGTAGTAGTTCAGCCGCACCGCCGGCGTGATGCTGAGCCGCCCGCCCAGCGCCGTGATCTCGTCCTGCACGTAGGCACCGGCCTGGATCGTGTCGGTGTCGGGGAAGTTCTTGTTGGGATATTTCTCCCCGCCGACGTTCTGCGTGCGCGCGCCGGTGGCGAGCGTGATCTGCCAGCGATTGCGCGGCCGCGTCGTCGTCGTATAGGCGAAGCTCAGCCCGTAGGTGAAGACGTTGCGCGTCCCGAACAGCAGCCGGTCCGTGTTCATCTGCAGCTCGGCGCCCGAGACGTTCTGGGTGTACCAGAACTGGGACGTGCGCGCGTTCGAGGGGCTGGCGCCGGCGACCGTCCCGCGCAGCTGGTAGGTGTCTGCCTGCTGGTAGATCGAGTTGAAGTAGGCCAGGAAGTCGACGCGGTCGATGAAGCCGACCGGCGCGTCATGCACCCATTGGGCGCTGATGCGGTAGGTGTTGGTGTAGTCCTGGCCCCACTCGTCCCAGATGCGCGCGAAAAGGCTCGGGAAGATGCCGACGCCGGACAGCATCTGCGTGCTCTGCTGGCCCTGCGTGTAGCCGCCGGTGATGCGGATGGTGTCCACGTCGGTCGGGCGCAGCACCAGCTTCGCCAGGAAGTCGTTGCTGTACCAGCTGGTCGGATTGGGCGCGAGCGACGACTGCGCGGGATAGAACTCGTGGCCGTCGCGCCGCGTATAGATGCCGAGGAACTCGACGTTCTCCTGCTTGACGGCACCGGTGAAGGTCTCGGCGAACTGCTGGTTGGCGCCCGAGTAGGCGCCCTTGACGCTGGCGTAGAGGTTCTTGCCGCCGATCATGTAGTCGCCGGGGTCCTTGGTCGTGTAGGCGACCACGCCGCCCAGCGCGTCGGAGCCGTAGAGCGCCGAGGCGGGGCCGCGGATGATCTCGACGCGCTTGATGTCCTCGAGGTCGGGCTGCTCGCGGGTGTAGGTGCCCGCGCCCATGTTGCTGTCCGGGAAATCGGGCATGCGCATGCCGTCGACCATCAGCAGCACGCGGTTGCCGCCGATGCCGCGGATGATGAAGTTCTGGAAGCCGGCGCGCGTCGGGTTGCTGCCCACCGTCACGCCGGGTTCGTTGCGCACGAGGTCGCGGATGTCCTGCATGTTCTCGCGGTCGATGTCCTCGGTCGTGATGACCGAGACGGTCGCGGGCACGTCGTCGAGCGGGCGGCGGGTGCGGGTGGCCGCCGTGGTGACGGCGTCGAGCTGGGTGGGCACCGGCTGGCCCGGTGTGACGACCGGCGTGGTGTCGGTGCCGGGCCAGGTGGCGGCGGGCGGCGGCGGGGTGGTGTTGCCGGTGGCGTCGGGTGTGGCTGGCGACGGCGTTCCCTGCGCCGGAGCCGGAACGGCGGTTGGCGTCTGGGCCGAAAGCGGCAGGGCGATCATGCCGCTGATCGCGGTGCCCGCCAGAAGGAGATGGAGAAGTCGCCTGCTCTGCATTGCCAGTGGGTCCCCAAAAAAAGAGACGCCTGGCTGGCGCGACCCTCGGGGAGTCAGGCGGGCTGGGCGAGTTTGACCGGGAAGGGATGGCTTCCCGGGGTTTCGTTCATGTCGTCATGATCAGCTTGTGGGAGGCGGCCGGCCTCGCGCGGTAGATCTCGCTGCCGTGCCGGATCAGCAGGTCGCGATGCCCGCGCATGAGGGCCAGGACCTTGCCGCCCGGCTGTCGTTCCGGCGGCAGTTGTCGGGTCGGCTCCCGGTGCGTGCCGTGCATCGATCGACTCATAGCCGCAGTGCTTCCCCATATTTTTGTCTTGCGACTGACTCGCAATCGCATAGAGTGGCTCGGCTTGTCAACGGCCATCACATCGCGGTGAACAATGGAAAGTCTTCGGGATCGGGAAATGGTCGGCACACGAGGGACACGGACCGAGTGCGGCCGGCCGGGCTGTGCCTGCCGCCTGCCTCTGGGCGAGCGGTTCGTGCTGTGGGCGCTGCGCCAATGGCACCAGGACCGCGCCGTGCCGGCCGAAGGCTCGCCGCTGCATCGCGGATTCAGGATGGCGGGGCTGCTCGAGGCGTTGCCCGACTTCGCCATCGCCATGGATGCCCTGCAGTTCGGCACCCGCCGGACGATGCACATCCATCTCCCGACCTGCGGGCAGGTCAGCCGCGATGAGGCGACGCTGGTGGCCCTCTGCGGCCTCGCGCAGGGCGGGATGGACCGGCCGCTGCTCGCCTCGCTCGACGCGCTGGTGGCGCCTGCGGCCTCGCGCGTCGCTGCGATGCGGCTGAAGACCTTCGCCGCGGCGCTGGCCGACGCCGGGTTGCGGCTGGCACCGGCGGCCGGGGATGCCGGCGGGAGGCTGCATTGAGCGCCCCGGCGGACGACCGCCTGTCCGACCTGCAGCACGCCATGCGCCTGTTGAGCGCGGCGGTCGAGGACCTGCCGGCGGAGTGCCGCGACCTGGCGGGCAATGCGCTGCTCAACGTCGCGGCCGAGGCGGTGGCGCAGGATGTCGGCTTCGCCGAGGCCGGGCGCATCTTCGCGCGGCTGGCCGAGCTGCTGACGCGTGGCCTGCAGCCCGCGGCGGCGGAGGCGGTCTGCCTCACCGCGTTCGACGCATAGCGGGCTTGCGGGCCGACCCTTCTAGATTTCCAGCCGGCTGCCCAGCTCGACCACGCGGTTGGCCGGCACGCCCCAGAAATCGCCGGCGCTGGCTGCGAAGCGCGCGAGCAGCAGGAAGAGCCTGCGCTGCCAGCGCGGCATCAGCGGCCGCTCGCCGCCGATCAGGTTGTTGTGCCCGATGAACCAGGAGGTGTGCATCGGATCGAGCGGGATGCCGCGGCCGGCCAGAGCCGCAAGGTCGCGCCCGACCTGCGGCTGCTCCATGAAGCCGTAGCGCAGGATGGCGCGATAGAGGCCGCTGCCCAGCTCCTTTACCTCGAGGCGCTTGTCAGGCGCCACGTAGGGGTCGTCCGGCACCTGCACCGTGAGCAGCACCACCTGCTCATGCAGCACGCCGTTGTGCGTCAGGTTCAGCATGAGCGAGTTCGAGCCGTAGTCCGAATAGGTCGTGAAGTAGATCGCGGTGCCCGGCGGCCGGTACAGCCGTCTGGGCTCGAGCGCCTCGAGCAGCGTGTCGACCGGGACGGCGCGCTCCTTCTCGCGGATGCCCACTGCCTGACGCCCGCGATACCAGGTCCACATGCCGACGAAGAGCGTTGAGCCGATGGCCAGCGGGACCCACCCGCCCTGCTCGAACTTCAGCAGGTTCGCCGAGAACAGCGAACCGTCGACCGCGAGGAGCAGCAGGAACAGCGGCGCAGCGAGGATCGGGTTCCACCGCCAATGCCGCAGCGCCAGCACCAGGACCAGGACGGTGGTGATCAGCATCGTGCCGGTCACGGCGATGCCGTAGGCGGAGGCGATGTTCGACGAGGTTCGGAAGGAGAGCACGATGGCGATCACCCCCGCGAGCTGCAGCCAGTTCACGGCGGGTACGTAGACCTGACCGACCTCGCTGGCCGAGGTGTGCTGGATGCGCACGCGCGGGCTGAGGCCGAGGAGCGTGGCCTGCTGGGCCATCGAGAAGGCGCCGGAGATCGTGGCCTGCGAGGCGATCACCGTGGCGACGGTCGCGATCGCCACCAGCGGATAGAGGGCCCAGCCCGGGGCGAGCCGGAAGAACGGGTTCGACGCCGCCGAGGGATCGAGCAGCAGCAGGGCGCCCTGGCCGTAGTAGTTGGCGAGCAGCGACGGCAGCACGATGCCCACCCAGGCCAGGCGGATGGGCAGGCGGCCGAAATGGCCCATGTCGGCATAGAGCGCCTCCGCGCCGGTGAGCGCCAGGGTGACCGCCCCCAGCGAGACGAAGGCCACCACCTCGTGGCGCATCGCGAACTCCACTGCATGCAGCGGCGAGAGCGCGGCCAGCACGCCGGGCTGCTCCACGATCTGACGCGCGCCCAGCACGAACAGCACGGCGAACCAGAGCAGCATGACGGGCCCGAACAGGTTGCCGATCCCGCCGGTGCCGAAGCGCTGCATCAGGAACAGGCCGATCAGCACGCCCAGCGCCAGCGGCAGCACGACGGGGCCGAATTCCGGCTCGGCGACGGTGAGCCCCTCGACGGCGCTCAGTACCGAGATGGCGGGCGTCAGCAGGCAGTCGCCGTAGAACAGGGCGGCCCCCGCCAGCCCCAGCAGCACATAGACCTGCCGTCGGCGCGCCGAGATGGCGGGTTCGCGCGAGACCAGCGCCATCAGCGCCAGCACGCCGCCCTCACCGTGGTTGTCGGCGCGCATCACGACGGTCACGTATTTGAGGGAGACGACGATGATCAGCGCCCAGGTGATCAGCGACAGCATGCCCAGGACGTTGTCCTGCGTCGGCTGCAGGCCGGTGAAGGCGCTGAAGCAGGTCTGGACCGTGTACAGGGGGCTGGTGCCGATGTCGCCGAAAACCACGCCGAGCGCGGCCAAACCAAGGCCGGCGACGCGCCTGGCGCCGGCGGGCCGCGTCGCTGCCGTCGTACTCATGTCCCCCGAACGCTCCCCTCTCTGCCGCGATCTTGCGCGGCGGAGTCCGGTGGAGCAACGCGAAACTGGCGGCTGAACCGAACTGTCATACGGGCGGATTCCTATGCCGCGCCTATGCCCGGGTGCCGCCGTCCCGCTCGATTTCCTATGCGCTCGCGCCTTCATATGCGGTCTTCAAGGAGAGTCCCATGCTCGACCTGTTGTTCCTGGGCGGCGGCGTCCTGCTGCTGTGCCTGCTGATCGCCTATGCCCGTCTGACCCACCGTCTGTGAGCGCGCACCATGATGCTCGACTACATCCTGGGCGGCGGCCTGGCCGCGCTCCTGCTCGTCTACCTCGTGGTGGCGCTGGCGCGCCCCGAGAAATTCTGACGTTCCGAGGCTTACGACAATGACCTTCAACGGCTGGGTGCAGATCGCACTCTTCGTCGGCGTCGTCCTGCTGCTGACGCGGCCGCTGGGCGGCTATCTCGACGGTGTGATGGCCGGGCGGCGCACCTTCCTGTCGCCGCTGCTGCTGCCCGTCGAGAAGGGCTTCTACCGCCTGGCCGGCGTCGATCCCGACGAGGACCAGGGCTGGCTGGCCTATTGCCGCGACATGCTGATCTTCCATGTCGCGGGGTATGTCCTGCTCTACCTGCTGCTGCGCCTGCAGGACCTGCTGCCGTTCAATCCGCAGGGCATGGCCGCCGTTCCGGCCGACCTGGCCGGCAACACGGCGATGAGCTTCATCACCAACACCAACTGGCAGGCCTATGGCGGCGAATCGACCATGAGCTACCTGTCGCAGATGGCCGGCCTGGCGGTGCAGAACTTCCTGAGCGCGGCCACCGGCATCGCGCTGGCGGTCGCCCTGGTGCGCGGCTTCGCGCGCGCCGGCGCCAAGGGCATCGGCAACTTCTGGGCCGACCTGGTGCGGATCACGCTCTACGTGCTGCTGCCGGCCTGTATCGTGCTGACCCTGTTCTATGTCTGGCAGGGCGTGCCGCAGAACCTGTCGGCCTATGTCGATGCCACGACGCTGGAGGGCGCCAAGCAGACCATCGCCCAGGGGCCCGTAGCCTCGCAGCTCTCGATCAAGATGCTGGGCACCAACGGCGGTGGCTTCTTCAACGCCAATTCGGCGCATCCGTACGAGAACCCGACCGCGCTGTCGAACTTCGTGCAGATGGTGACGATCTTCGCCCTCGGCGCGGCGCTCACCAACCTGTTTGGCCGTGCCGTCGGCGACGAGCGCCAGGGCTGGGCGATCCTCGCCGCCATGGGCGTGCTGTTCCTGGCCGGCGTCGTCGTCGCCTACTGGGCCGAGGCCGGCGGCAACCCGCTGATGGCCGGCCTGGGCGTCGACACGACCGCCGGCAACATGGAAGGCAAGGAGGTGCGCTTCGGCACGCCGCTGTCGGCGCTGTTCGCCGTCATCACCACGGCCGCCTCCTGCGGCGCGGTCAATTCGATGCACGACAGCTTCATGCCGCTGGGCGGGATGATCCCGCTGCTCAACATCCTGCTGGGCGAGATCATCGTGGGCGGCGTCGGCGCCGGCCTCTATGGGATGCTGCTGTTCGCCGTGCTGGCGATCTTCCTGGCCGGGCTGATGGTCGGCCGCACGCCGGAGTACGTCGGCAAAAAGATCGAGGCGCGCGAGGTGAAGTTCACCATGCTGGCCATCCTGGCGCCGCCGCTGGCCATCCTGGGCTTCGCCGCGGTGGCGACGGTCGTGCCCGCGGGCCTCGCGGGGCCGCTCAACGCCGGTCCGCACGGCTTCAGCGAGATCCTCTATGCCTACACGTCGGCCGCCGGCAACAACGGCAGCGCCTTTGCCGGCCTGTCGGCCAACTCGCTCTTCTACAACGCCACGCTGGCCGTCGGCATGCTGATCGGCCGGTTCGCGATGATCGTCCCCATGCTGGCGGTCGCCGGCTCATTGGCCGGAAAGCGCAAGGCCGCCGCGTCGGCCGGCACCTTTCCCACGCACGGGGGGCTGTTCGTGGGCCTGCTGGTCGGCGCCATCCTGATCGTGGGCGGACTCACCTTCCTGCCGGCGCTCGCGCTGGGCCCCATCGCCGAGCACTACGCGCTGCTCGCCGGCACGCTGTTCTGAGAGGCCTCGTCATGAGCAAGAAAGACAAGTCGCCGTCGCTGTTCGACGCGGCGATCCTGAAGCCCGCCATCGGCGCGAGCTTCGCCAAGCTCGACCCGCGCGAGCTGGTGAAGAATCCCGTGATGTTCACGGTCGAGATGGTGGCTCTGGTGGCCACGATCATCCTGGCACGCGACATCGTGGCCGGTGCCCCGCACGTCGGCTTCGAGATCCAGATCGTCGCCTGGCTGTGGATGACCGTGCTGTTCGCCACCTTCGCCGAGGCGGTGGCGGAAGGCCGCGGCAAGGCGCAGGCCGACACGCTGCGGCGCATGCGCACCGAGACCATGGCCAAGCTGCTGCTGGGCGTCGGCGACACGTTCGAGCCGGTGCGGGCCAACACGCTGAAGGTCGGCGACAAGGTGCTGGTCGAGGCCGGCGACCTGGTGCCGGGCGACGGCGAGATCTACGAAGGCGTCGCCACGATCGACGAATCGGCCATCACCGGCGAATCGGCGCCCGTGATCCGCGAATCCGGCGGCGACCGCTCCGCGGTGACGGGCGGCACCAAGGTGCTGTCGGACAGCATCAAGGTGCGCATCACGGCCGAGCAGGGCTCGAGCTTCCTCGACCGCATGATCGCGCTGGTCGAGGGCGCGGCGCGGCAGAAGACGCCCAACGAGCTGGCGCTGTCGGTGCTGCTGGCGGCCTTCACCTTCATCTTCGTGCTGGCCGTCGTCACCGTGCCCAGCTTCGCCGCCTATGCCGGCGGCGCGGTCTCGGTCGTGGTGCTGATCGCGCTGTTCGTGACCCTGATCCCGACCACGATCGGCGCGCTCTTGTCGGCGATCGGCATCGCCGGCATGAACCGGCTGGTGCGCTTCAACGTGCTCGCCACGTCGGGCCGCGCCGTCGAGGCGGCGGGCGACGTCGACACGCTGCTGCTGGACAAGACCGGCACGATCACGCTGGGCAACCGGCATGCCACGCGGTTCATCCCGGTCGCCGGCGTCGGCGAGGACGAGGTGGCGCGCGTCGCCCAGCTCGCCAGCCTGGCCGACGAGACGCCGGAGGGCCGCTCCATCGTGGTGCTGGCCAAGGAGACGTACGGGCTGCGCGGCGTCGACGTGGCCGAGCGCAACGCCCGCTTCGTGCCCTTCACCGCCCAGACGCGCATGAGCGGCGTCGACATCGACGGCGCGGTGATCCGCAAGGGCGCGGTCGACGCGGTCGTGGCGCATGCCCGCGACCTGGGCACGACGGTGCCGGTCGACGAGATCGAGCGCATCGCCGGCACCATCGCCAAGGAGGGCGGCACGCCGCTCGCCGTGTCCCGCGACGGCCGCGTGCTGGGCGTCGTCTACCTGAAGGACATCGTCAAGGGCGGCATCCGCGAGCGCTTCGCCGAGCTGCGCGCCATGGGCATCCGCACGGTGATGATCACCGGCGACAACCCGCAGACGGCGGCCGCCATCGCCGCCGCGGCCGGCGTCGACGACTTCCTGGCCCAGGCGACGCCGGAGGCCAAGCTGCGCCTGATCCGCGAGGAGCAGGCCAAGGGCAAGCTGGTGGCGATGTGCGGCGACGGCACCAACGACGCACCGGCGCTGGCCCAGGCCGATGTCGGCGTCGCCATGCAGACCGGGACCTCGGCGGCGCGCGAGGCCGGCAACATGGTCGACCTCGACAGCGATCCGACCAAGCTCATCGAGATCGTGGCCATCGGCAAGCAGCTCCTGATGACCCGCGGTGCGCTCACCACCTTCTCGATCGCCAACGACGTGGCCAAGTACTTCGCCATCATCCCGGCGATGTTCATCGCCTTCTATCCGCAGCTCGGCGCGCTGAACGTCATGCAGCTCGCCACGCCGCAATCGGCCATCCTGTCGGCCATCATCTTCAATGCGCTGATCATCATCGCCCTGGTGCCGCTGGCCCTGCGCGGCGTCCAGTACAGGCCGAGCGGCGCGGCGGCCCTGCTGCGCCGCAACCTGCTGGTCTATGGCGTCGGCGGCCTGATCGTGCCGTTCGTCGGCATCAAGCTGATCGACGTCCTCGTCGCCGCCGCCGGCCTCGCCTGAACCCCGGCCCGAAGGAGAGAGTCATGCTTCGCCCCATCCGCGCCTCGATCGTCATCCTGCTGCTGATGACCATGCTCACGGGGCTCGCCTATCCGCTGGCCATGACGGGCCTGGCCGGCGCGCTGTTCCCGGCCCAGGCCGCCGGCTCGCTGATCGTGCGCGACGGCAAGGTGATCGGCTCCAGCCTGATCGGCCAGAATTTCACCGGGGACCGGTACTTCCACGGGCGGCCCTCGGCGACGGGCAGCACGCCCTACGATGCCGCGAATTCCTCGGGCTCCAACCTCGGTCCGACCTCCAAGGCGCTGATCGACCGCGTCAAGGAGGATGTCGGCCGGTTCGGCCAGGGCGTGCCGGTCGACCTGGTGACGACCTCGGGCAGCGGGCTCGACCCGCACCTCTCTCCCGAGGCGGCGGCCTGGCAGGTCGCCCGCGTGGCCAAGGCCCGTGGCCTGCCCGAGGCCGAAGTGCAGCGCCTGGTGGCGCAGCACACCGAAGGGCGGGTGCTGGGCGTGCTGGGCGAGCGGCGGGTCAACGTCCTGGCGCTCAACCTGGCGCTCGACGCCCTGCCCCGGCAGTGACAATGATCGCGGTGCATGGCCAGTCCCGGTGAGGAGATCCGTCCGTCGCCCGACGCGCTCCTGAAGGCGGCGGAGAAGGAGACTCGCGGCAAGCTCAAGATCTTCCTCGGCGCCGCGCCCGGCGTCGGCAAGACCTACGAGATGCTGTCGGAGGCGCATCGCCGGCAGAAGGAGGGCATGGATGTCGTGGTCGGCGTCGTCGAGACGCACGGCCGCGCCGAGACGGAGGCGCAGCTTGCAGGCCTCGAGGTCATCGCTCGCCGCCCGGTCGAGTACAAGGGCCGGTCGCTGCAGGAGATGGATCTCGACGCCATCCTGAAGCGCCGGCCGGCGCTGGTCCTGGTCGACGAGCTCGCCCATACCAACGCGCCGGGCAGCCGCCATCCCAAGCGCTACATCGACGTCGAGGAGCTGCTGGCCGCCGGCATCGACGTCTATTCCACCATGAACGTGCAGCACGTCGAGAGCCTGAACGATGTGGTGGCGCGCATCACCCGCATCCGCGTGCGCGAGACGGTGCCCGACCGCATCGTCGACGCCGCGGACGAGGTCGAGCTCGTCGACCTCACGCCGGCCGACCTGATGGCGCGCCTGCGCGAGGGCAAGGTCTATGTGCGCGAGCAGGCGCAGCGCGCGCTGCGGCACTATTTCTCCCCTGGCAACCTGACGGCGCTGCGCGAGCTTGCGCTGCGGCGCACCGCCGAGCGCGTCGACGGGCAGATGCTGAGCTACATGCGCGAGCACGCCATCACCGGTCCGTGGGCGGCCGGCGAGCGCGTCATCGTCTGCATCGATCCCAGCCCCGCCGCCGCCAACGCCGTGCGCGCCGCCCGGCGCACCGCCGTCGGCCTCGATGCCGAGCTCATCGCGCTTTATGTCGAGACCGACCGCCACGCCTCGCTGACCGAAGCCGAGCGCGGCCATCTCGCCGACACGATGCGACTGGCGGCAGAGCTGGGGGCCGAGGTCGTCACCCTGCCGGGCCGCTCGGTGGTCGAGGAGATCCTGGCCTTTGCCCGGTCGCGCAATGCCACGCGCGTCGTGGTCGGCAAGTCGCGGCGCTCGCGCTGGTTCGAGATGCGTCACGGTTCGGTGGTCGACGACCTGGTGCGCAGCGGTTCCGGCCTCGCCATCGAGGTGGCGCCGTCGGGTGAAGAGCCGCCGGCCGGCGGTCCCACCGACTGGCTGCGCGACGTGCCGCTGACGCCCGGGCCCTACCTCGAGGGCATCCTGACGACGACGGCCGCGACCGCGCTCGGCAAGCTGATCGACGCTTACATCGTGCTGCCCAACATCTCCCTGGTCTACGTGCTGCCGGTCCTGGTCGCGGCGGCGCGGCACGGGCTGGTGCCGTCGCTCTGGGTGTCGGCGCTGAGCGTGCTCGCCTACAACTTCTGCTTCCTGCCGCCGCTCTACGAGTTCACCATCCACGATCCCGCCAACGTGGTCGCGCTGCTGCTGTTCATGCTGGTCGCGATCATGGCCAGCACGCTGGCCGCCGGCACGCGCTCGCAGACCGTGGCGGCGCGGCGCGAGGCCCGCATCACGGCCGATCTCTATGCCTTCAGCCGCAAGATCGCCGGCGTCGTCGACCTCTACGACCTGCTGTGGATCGTGGTGACGCACCTGGCGCGGCTCCTGAACGCCGACGTGGTGATCCTGATGCCGGACAAGGGCGAGGGCCCGGCCCACGGCAAGCTCGACATGCGCGCCGCCTTCCCGCCGGACGACACGCTGAACGAGGCCGAGCTGGCGGCCGCGCGCTGGTCATGGGATGCCGACCGCCCGACGGGCCGCGGCACCGACACGCTGCCGGGCGGGCGCTGGCTGTTCGTGCCCATCCGCACCAGCCGCGCCGCGGTCGCCGTCGTCGGCGTGCTGGCGAAGAACGAAGGCGGCGGCCTCGGCGAGCGCGACCGGCGCCTGCTCGACGCGGTGGGCGACCAGGCCGCCGTGGCCATCGAGCGCGTCATTCTTGCCGAAGACATCGACCAGGCGCGGCTGGGCGAGGAGCGCGAGAAGCTGCGCTCGGCGATGTTGACCTCGGTGAGCCACGACCTGCGCACGCCGCTCGCGTCGATCATCGGCTCGCTGTCGAGCCTGCAGAGCTATGGCGACCGCTACGACGAGGCGACGCGGCGCGATCTGCTGGGCACCGCCCTGAGCGAGGCGCGGCGGCTCGACCGCTTCGTCGGAAACCTGCTCGACATGACCCGGCTCGATGCCGGTGCCATCGCGCCGCGGCGCGAGCCGGTGGATGCCGGCGACCTGGTCTCGACCGTGCTGCGCCGCGCCCGGCCCCTCCTGGAGGAGCACGTGGTCGAGACCTCCCTGGAACCGGGATTGCCGTCGCTTTCGCTCGATTTCGTGCTGGCCGAGCAGGCGCTCTTCAACCTCCTGGACAATGCCGCGAAATACGCGCCCCCCGGCGGCCGCATCGTGATCGCGGCGCGCCGCGCCGACGGTCGCGTCGAGATCGCCGTGCGGGACGAGGGGCCCGGCATTCCGGCCGAGGCATTGCCGCACCTGTTCGACAAGTTCTATCGTGCCGACGATGGCGACCGCCGCCGTGCCGGCACCGGCCTGGGGCTGGCGATCGCCAAGGGCTTCGTGGAGGCGCAGGGCGGCACCATCACGGCCTGCAACCGGACCGACCGCACGGGGGCCGAATTCATCGTGAGCTTCCCGGCATGACGGCCGACGACGCCACCATCCTGATCGTGGATGACGAACCGCCGATCCGCCGCCTGCTGCGGGCGACCCTCGGCGCGCACGACTATCGCACCGTGGAGGCCGCTACCGGCGCCGAGGCGCTGTCGGCGCTGCGCCATCACCGCCCCGACCTGGTGCTGCTCGATCTCGGCCTGCCGGACATCGACGGCCAGGAACTGATCGGCCGCATCCGGGCGATCTCGCCCGTGCCGATCGTGGTCCTGTCGAGCCGCGGCGAGGAGGCGGCGAAGGTGGCGGCGCTGGATGGGGGCGCCGACGACTATGTCACCAAGCCGTTCGGCGCCGAGGAGCTGATGGCGCGCCTGCGCGCGGCCCTGCGCCACCGCCTGCAGCAGCAGGGCGCCGAGCGGACCTTCGCAAGCGGCGATCTCGGCATCGACCTCGTGCGCCGGATCGTGAGGCGCGGCGGCGAGGACGTCAGGCTCTCGCCCAAGGAATACGACATCCTCGAGCAGCTCGCGATCCATGCCGGCAAGGTGCTGACCCATCGCCACCTGCTGCGCGAGGTGTGGCGCGACGAATCGATCGATCCGCAGTACCTGCGCGTCTATGTCCGGCAGCTGCGCCAGAAGATCGAGGCCGATCCGTCGGCGCCGCGCCATGTACTGACGGAACCCGGAGTGGGCTACCGATTGGTGTAGGCTGCGAGCTCGTTCGGTGGGGACGATCTGCCAAATTGGAACAGCCCGTACCCGGTCAGCATCAAGGCCAGGCCGCTGGCGCAGGCCCGAACCGCATTCCATGCCTGCCAAGGTTCCGAGTAGGCGGACCAGACTGCCTGCGCTTCACCCGGATCCAAAGGCCACGGGATATCGGCCAGAGCCTGGTTCATCGGAACATTGACGAGCGCGGTCGGAGCCAGGCCGCCGGACAGGTAGACCAGCGCCGCTGCCAGGAAGGCTCGCGCTGAAACCCGGCGTCCCGATTGGCGCGCCAGCACTGCCGTAGTCAGCAACAGGACGGGCGTCCCGAAGAAAGCTGGTGCGAAGACGACGTTCCTGACCGACGCATTCATCGCCTGCATGGCAGCGATGGCCGTCGACGGATCGGCAGCGTCCAGCCCCCGTATCGTCGAGCATGCCCAGGCATAGAAAAAGCCGAAGATCGCTCCGGTCGAGAGCAGCGACAGGTGCGCGAAGAGGGGGAGTGGCCAACCCATCATCGCGTTTGCGCAGCGTCTTGCACGAAGCGCCTGGTCAGGGCCGCGCGCAAGGCGACGTAGATCACGACGGCCGCCGCGATCTGCCCGGCCAGCACCGCCGGCCAGATCGTCGGAAACTGCGCGTCGAAGTACTTCTGCGGTCCGAAGGAACCCAGCGCCATTGCCGCAGCCGACAGGGAGAGACCTCGTCCCGACAGCCCGCGTGCGGGTCCGATGATCAGGGCCGCGGTTGCCGCCGCCAGGGCGGCTCCGAGAAACGGGGCGATGCCGAAGAGCGGTATCGTGGCCGGAGGGTGCGGCTCGACCTTGGCGTAGAGAGCAAGCAGCATGACCGCCTGGAGGACGATCAGTGACGCCAAGGCCGCGACGGCGGCGCGAGGTTGCGGTGTCATGGCGGGCTCCAGAGGCGTAATTTCGTGTACGGTTGCGAAATCCGTAATTCAATGTACGCTTTCTGTCAACAAGGCGGAGGAGCATCGTGCGCAAGGAAGGAAGAGCCAGCCGCCAGCGGGCGATCGAACAGGCCGCCTATCGCGTGCTGGAGGAAAAGGGCTATGCCGGCACCTCGATGCTTGCCATCGCGCGCCAAGCCAATGCGTCCAATGAAACCCTGTACAAGTGGTATGGCGACAAGCAGGGACTGTTTCGTGCTCTCATCGTGAGGAACGCCGCGGAAGTGCGGGACCTCCTAGAATCCGGCATCGCCGAGCAGCGCGATCCGCTGAAGATACTGGGCCTGCTGGGACCGAAGCTGCTGGAATTGCTGACGGGAGAGCGTGCGGTCGCCCTCAACAGGGCCGCGGCGGCCGACCCGACGAGGGAGCTGGGTGCCGCCCTTTCGCAGGCAGGCCGCGAGACGATCGCCCCCCTGATCGGCAGGGTGCTGGAAGGCGCACGGGCAGACGGGCAGCTCGCCTTCCGGAGCACGGGGGAGGCGGTCGATCTCTACCTGAGCCTCCTCGTCGGGGACCTGCAAGTCCGGCGCATCATCGGCCGCGTGCCGCAGCCGGGCCCCAGCGCCCGCGAGAAGCGCGCGAAGATGGCGCTGGAGCATCTCACGCGTCTCCTGAAGGAGACCTGAGCCATCCGGCCGGGGCCTCGACTGTTCGTCTTCATCTCTCTCGACCTATGAATCCAGCGGGGGCGCCGCTACCCTGTCCCTCATCCAGGAGGAAGCGATGGCCGACAGCGAGAACTACAAGAAGGGTACCGAGATCCGCCGCAAGCTGATGGGCGAGAAGTACGCCGACCAGATGAACAAGAGCGTCTATGCCGACCCGATGATGCAGAAGTTCGGCGACTACGCCCGCGAGGCCGTGTTCGGCATGCTATGGAGCCGGCCGGGCCTCGATCTCAAGACACGGGCATTGATCTGCGTCATCTCCGATACGGCGCAGGCCCGCTGGCCGGAGCTCAAGATCCATCTGCGCATGGCACGCAACCAGGGCTGGACCGAGGACGAACTTGCGGAGGCGCTGCTGCACCTGGGCGGCTATATCGGCCTGCCGTCGGTGCGCGAGGCCATGCTGACGGCGAAGGAAGTGTTCGAGGAGATGCGCCACGAGACGTGATGCGTCGGCGCGAGGGAGATCGGGGGATCCATGGTGTTGATGACGGCGAGCGACCTGCCCCTGAAGCGGATCGCCCGGGGCAAGGTGCGCGACGTGTACGAGGTCGATGCCGGGCGGCTGCTGCTGGTGGCGACCGACCGGGTCAGCGCCTACGACGTGGTGATGGCCGAGCCGATCCCGATGAAAGGTGCCGTGCTAACCCAGGTCAGCGCCTGGTGGTTCCGCCAGATGGGCGACGCCGTGCGCCATCACATGATCTCGGCGGACGCCGGCGAGATCGCCGCGGCCGTGCCGGCGCTGGCGCCGCACCGCGCTGAGATCGACGGCCGCGCCATGCTCTGCCGCCGTACCACGGTCTTCCCCATCGAATGCGTCATCCGTGGCTATCTCTCCGGCTCCGCCTGGCGGGAATACGCCAAGGCCGGCACGCTGGCGGGCGAAGCGCTGCCCTCGGGCCTGCAGGAAAGCGGCCGGCTGGATCCGCCGATCTTCTCGCCGGCCACCAAGGCCGAGAGCGGCCATGACGAGAACATCACGGTCGGCCGCATGCGCGAGGTGCTGGGCGTCGAGGTCACGGCCGAGCTCGAGCGGCTGACGCGCCTCGTCTACGGACGCGGCCGGGACGTGGCCCTGAAGCAGGGCATCATCATCGCCGATACCAAGTTCGAGTTCGGCCGCGCCGCGAACGGCGAGATCCTGCTGATCGACGAGGTGATGACGCCCGACAGCTCGCGCTTCTGGCCGGTGGAGGGCTACGCGCCCGGACGTCCGCAGCCCAGCTTCGACAAGCAGCCGCTACGCGACTGGCTCGACGTGGAGCGCCATGCTGGCCGCTGGAACGGCGAGGCGCCGGCGCCTGCGCTGCCGCCCGAGGTCGTGGAGGCGACCAGCCGGCGCTATCTCGACGCCTATCGAAGGCTTACCGGACGCGCGCTCAGTTCCGCTTCGGCAGCGTGAAGCGCGCATCGCGCAGCTTCTTCTCGAGCACCGGGATGCCCGCGGCGGTGTTGCCCCTCTCGCACGCGTCGATCGCGACGGACGCATCCACGTCGGGGAACTGCCGGCCCTGGCCGGTCGTCCCGAGATAGCGCCGGTACAGCGCCGACAGCTCGGCGCAGTAGGCCATGTCGTCGGCATTTCCCTGGGCCCCTGCGCCGGCAATGCCGCTCGACGCGACAGCCAGCACGAAGCCTACCGCGGACAAACGTTCACGCTTCATGCGAATCGGTTAGGCGTTCGCCGGCGAAGGCGCAAGACCTTGTCTCCGGAAGAGGTGGGGAAGGCACGGCAATTGCTAGGACGGGTCCGCATCGAATCGAGATGGAGATCTGATCTGATGAGGGCTTCGTTGCGATCGCTCGCGCTTGCGGCCGTGCTCGCCGGTCTTGCCGCCTCGGCGTCGGAGGCGCAGCAGATGACGGCGGTCACCCAGCTGGGCTGGCTGCGCATCGGCGAATACGCGCCGATCCTGGTTGCCGAAGCCAAGGGATTCTTCAAGGAAGAGGGAATCGACCACAAGACCGTGGATGGCGGACCCGGCAAGAATCCCATTCCCATCGTCGCCGTGGGGCAGGCGCAGTTCGGCCTCGCAACGCAGGGCATGCAGATCATTTCGGCACGCACGGCGCGTGATCCGGTCGATATCGTGGCGGTCGGCACCCTGTTTCAGCAGGCACCCTCGGCCTACATAACGGTCGCCGCCGCAGATGCGCCCCCCGCCAAGCCGAAGGACATGGAAGGCAAGAACATCGGCCTGCAGGCGGAGGCGGAGTTCGTCTACAAGGCTTTCGCCAAGAAGAACGGCATCGACCTCTCGAAAGGCAAGATCACCTACGTGAAGGCCACGGCCGAGCCTCTGATGGCGGGCCAGGTCGACTATTTCAGCGGCTGGATGATCAACCAGACCTACCAGATCGAAACCGAGGCAGCGAAGCCGGACGCGCCGGCCGCCATCAAGGGCAAGACGTGGCGAGCCTTGCGGCTGGCGGAATGGGGCGTGCCGACCTATGCCGATGTCATCTTCACCTCGGGTGACACCCTGAAGAAGAATCCCGAACTGGTGCGACGCTATCTTCGCGCCGTCCGTCGCGGCATGCAGTACGCCATCGACCATCCCGAAGAGACGGTTGGACTCCTCACCAAGTCGCCCGGCCAGATCGAGGATGCCAAGAAGCTGGCATGGCGCTTCAAGCTGCAGAATCCGCTGTTCCAGAGCGAGGATACGAAGAAGAACGGCCTGCTGTGGATGAACCCGTCGACCTGGGAGGCGATGATCGGCTTCCTGAAGGACGGCGAGCAGATCCCGCGCACGATTCCGGTGGGCGAGGCCATGACCAACGCGTTCCTGTCGAAGTAGCGATGGCCGCCCCGATCTCGATCCGCAATGTCTCGCGCCGCTTCGGCGACACCTGGGCGCTGCGGCCGGTGGATCTCGAGATCGCGGCGGGGGAGTTCGTCGCCCTGGTCGGACCGTCGGGATGCGGAAAGACCACTCTGCTGCGTATCGTCGCCGATCTCGTCGAGCCGTCGAGTGGCGAGGTGCGGATCGGGGACCTGTCGTCCGGCGAGGCACGGCGTCAGCGGCTGCTCGGACTGGTGTCGCAGCGTCCCGCCGTGCTTCCCTGGAAGCGCGCCATCGATGACGTGCGCTTCACGCAGAGGATCGCCGGGCGGGTCGGCTTCGACGCCGCCGGGGTGCTGCGCGAGTTCGGGCTGCAGGGCCACGAGAACAAGCGGGCGCGGGAACTGTCAGGCGGCATGCTGCAGAGGGTCAACATCGCCAGCGCCATGGCGCACGACCCGTCGGTGCTCCTGATGGACGAGCCGTTCTCGGCACTCGACGAGATGAAGCGCGAGGAGATCGGGGGTTGGTTCGACCGCGAGCTGGCGCAGCGGCCGAAGACGGTGCTGTTCGTCACGCATCACATCGACGAGGCGGTGATGCTCGCCGACCGGCTGCTGGTCTTCTCGCCCGCGCCGGGCCGCGTCCTCGAAGTGGTCTCGGTTCCGGTGCAGCGTCCACGCGAGCCGGATTTTCGCCAGGACCCGCGCTTCGTCGCCATCGCCGGGCACGTGCGCAGCCTGCTCATGCACAGGGTCGCCGCCTGATGCCGGCCGACATTGCCGTCTCCGCCGCCGCCCCGCGTGCCGCCGGGGCACGCGCCGGCCGGCGACTGGCCGCCTGGACCGTGCGCCTGGCGACGCCGGTCCTGTCGGTCCTGGGGTTCTGGTATCTGGCGATCTGGTTCTCCGGCCTGCCGGCCTTCGTCATCCCTCTGCCCGAGCGCGTGCTCGAGGTGCTGTGGACCGACCGCGCCTTCATCTTCGGCCATCTTCTCGCGACGTTGCAGGTCGCGGCAGTCGGCTTCCTGTGGGCCAACGTGGCGGGTATCGGCCTGGCCGTGCTGTTCGACATGATGCCGCTGACGCGCCATCTGCTGATGCCGGCGGCGATCACCTTGCGCAACGTGCCGTACATCGCCCTCATCTCGGTGCTGATGCTGGCGTTCGGCGATTCGATGCTGAGCAAGACGGCCATCGTCGCGCTGGCCGGTTTCTTCCCGGTGCTGGTCAACACCATGGCCGGATTGCGCGCAGCCGACGAGGTACAGCTCGACCGCATGCGCATCCTGAACGCCAGCTGGTGGCAGACCTTCAGCGAAGTGCGTCTGCCCTATGCGCTACCGTCGATCGTCGCGGCGCAGGAGATCACCGGCTCCGGCTCGATCATCGTGGCCGTCGCCGCCGAATGGATGATCTCGTCGACGGGACTCGGCTATGTGATCAACCATGCCATGCAGAACTACCGCGGCGACAAGGTCTATGCCGTCGCGCTGCTGGCGACGGCCCTGTCCTTCCTCATCTACACGTTCGTCCATTGGCTCGGCCGCCGGCTCGACTGGCGTGCGAGCGAACAGCGGCGCGGCTAGCGCGCAAGTCATCCTGGAGGCGCACATGGCGGCAGGTCTTTCGGTTCCCGATGGTCAGCAGGTGGGCGTGATGCCCAAGGACATCCCGGTCATTGACATCGGTGGCCTCTACTCCGACGATCCGGCCGCCAAGGCGGCCGTCGCCGAGCGCATCGGCGCGGCCTGCGACGACATCGGCTTCTTCTATGTGGTGAACCACAACGTCCCGCTCGAAACCATAGACCGGGCCGTGGCCATGGCCGATCGCTTCTTCGGACTGCCCGAGGCCGAGCGGCTGAGGATCAAGGCCGACAGCAACAACCGCGGCTACCGCGATATCTGGGACAGCGTCCACCGCAACGGGAAGACCAACGCCAAGGACAGCTTCGATCTCGGCTTTCCGGTATCGGCAGACGATCCGGAGGTGAAGGCGGGCACGCCCTTCTATGCCCCCAACGTGTGGCCCGACATGCCCGGGTTCCGCGAGGCGATCGAGTCCTACTACCTCGAAACCTACCGGCTGGGCATGAAGATCCTCGAGGGCTTCGCGCTCTATCTCGGGCAGGAGGAGGGCTTCTTCACGCGGCACTTCACGAAGCCGGTCGCCGACATGGTCATCAACCACTACCTCGGCAGCGCCGGCCTCCATGTGTCGGACCAGGCCTCCGGTCCGCACACCGACCACGGTATCGTGACCATCCTCTGGCAGGATTCGCTGGGTGGCCTCGAGGTCGTGGGCAAGGACGGCAAATGGATGGCGGCGACTCCCCTGCGTGGCAGCTTCGTCATCAACGTGGGGGAGCTCATGAAGCGCTGGACCAATGGCCGCTTCAAGGCGACCGTCCATCGCGTCGTGCACCTGCGCGACATGCCGCGCTACTCGATGCCTCTGTTCTGCAATCCCAACTTCCGGACCAAGGTCGACCCGCGCGACCTCGGCATCAGCGAGGCCGACGCCCAATATGAGCCGGTGATGTCCGGCGAGTTTCTAATGTCGCGCTTCAAGGCGACCCGCAAGCTTTGGGGGGCCGAGAAGAAGGGCGCGGTCTCCCATGATCCCTATCTCGTGGAAGCTGCCGCGGAATAGCGGGGCTGCTCGATCGGGCGCCGCCGCACGACGGCGCCCGTCTGCCGGCAGATGATCCCCTGGGGGATCAGCCGTTGGCGGTCTGCTGGCGGCGCATGAAGAAGCGCTCGTATAGCCAGAGGTAGAGCGCGGCCAGCGGCAGCCAGCCCAGCCAGCGTGCGGCTTCCATCGCATAGCCGCCGACATCCGTCGCCATGAGATAGTCGACCTGCATCTTCCAGATGCTGCCCGCCACCTCGAAGCCCAGCATCCACACGACGATGCCGGGCAGCAGCGCGGCCAGCGGCTTGAACGTCTCGGATGCGCGGGCGGTGTACCAGGGCGCGAGCGACAGCGAGAAGACCAGCACCGCCATCAGGAACTTGGCCGGCGGATGGGCCTGGAACCAGCCCGCGAAGAAGGGCTCGCGTACGATCATGCCGTAACCGGTCCAGGCCAGCACGGCGCCGCCCAGCAGGATGACCGACGGGAAGCGGTCGACCAGCTTGATGACGAGGTGGCTGCCCCAGACGATGATCGGCACCGAGATCGCGAGGCCGATCAGGATCAGCAGGATGCTGCCATGCGCCGCGCCGCCGATCGCCAGCACGTTGTCGATGCCCATGACCGCGTCGGCGATGACGATGGTGCGGATGGCGCCGAACAGGCTGGTCGCCGGACCCTTGACCAGATGGCTTTCCTCGGCGTGCTCCTCGGGCGTGAGCAGCTTGCGCGCGATCCAGATCAGCGCCAGGCCGCCCACCAGCATGAAGCCGGGCACGTCGAGGATGTAGACGACGAGGATGGCCATCAGGGCGCGGATGGCGATGGCGCCGAAGGTGCCCCAGAGGATCACTTTCCGCTGGGTTTCCTTGGGCAGGTTTCGGGCGACCAGGCCGATGATCAGGGCGTTGTCGCCCGCCAGCACGAGGTCGATCAGGATGATGGAGAGCAGGGCCGACAGGAAGGCGGCCGAAAAGAAATCGGTTTCCATGGCAAACTCCGATGCAAAGGACGCGAAAGGGCGGACTTCGGATCGGAGCTAGATCGGCACCTTGTCGATGGCGCGCTTGGGCGCCGGATTCAGGGCCCTGGCGAAGCGCGCGGCGCACACCCGCAGCACGCAGATGCCGGCGGCCGCCACGGCCCCCGCGAAGAGGAACTGCAGCAGGTGCCAGTGCCGCATCGTGAGCACGGAGAACTCGCCGGCCAGGTCGAAGATGGCGAATTCGATGCCGGCCTCGCCGAACAGCGTCGGATCGACCGAATCGCCGAAGGCCGAGAGGATCATGCAGATCACCACCGACGCCACGAACAGCTCGCCGCTCGCGGACGCGGTCCGGACGGCGTTGTTCGCGCGTTGCGAGCGGCGGATCAGCAACATGGTGCCTTATGTCGGGGTATTCCGTCGGCCGATCAAGCGAAAACGAGCCGCATGGTCACTGCGGTTCGATGCGGGCGATCTTCACGTATTCGCCCCACTTGGCGCGTTCCTCGCGGTCCTGCGCGGCGCATTGCTCCAGCGTGAGCGGACGGGAGTTCAGCGCGAATTCCTGCGTCAGACGCTGGTGGATGTCGGGCGACGACAGCGCTTCGTTGATCAGCGCGTTCAGCTTCTCCTGGATCGGCCGAGGCGTCGCCTTGGGCACCGCGATGGCGAGGAAGCCCGTGGTCGTGAGGCCGGGGAAGCTCTCGGCGAGCGTCGGCAGGTCCGGGTAGAGCGGGCTGCGCGCCGGCAGCGTGATGGCCAGCGGCCGCGCCTTGCCCGCCACGACCTGTCCGCGGCCGGCCGTCAGGTCGACGAAGAAGAACTGGATGGCGCCGGCGTAGAGATCGTTCCAGGCGTTGCCGATTGCCTTGTAGCCGACGCCCTGCCATTCGACGCCGGCCTTGCGGCCCAGCACCTCGGCCGGCACCTGCGAGCTTGCGTTGAAGTAGCCGAAGTTGAGCTTGCCCGGGTTGGCCTTGGCGTAGGCCAGCAGGTCGGCCAGGGTCTTGTAGGGGCTGTCGGCCGGAACAACCAGGAAGGCGCCGCTCGATCCGATGACGCCCACGACCTGGAAGTCCTTCTCTGGGTCATAGCCAGGGCTCTTGTACATGTGGATGTTGGCGGCGTTGGTCGAGGTGGTGGCGAGCATCAGCGTGTACCCGTCGGGCGGCGCGGACTTGACCGCCAGTGCACCGACGATGCCGTTGGCACCCGGCCGGTTCTCGACCACGAACGGCTGGCCGGTCTTGTCCTCGATGTACTTGCCGACCATGCGGGCCGTGATGTCGCCCGAGCCGCCGGGGGCGAACGGCACGATGATGCGGATGGTCTTGGTGGGGTAGTCCTCCGCCCGCAGTGCTGACGGCAGGGCGGCGAGCAGCGGGAGGGCCAGGGCGGCGCGGCGAGACAGCGACATGCGAAACGTGGTCATGGCATGCAGTCTAAGCGATTGGTCGCGCATGGACAGCGCGCCGCCTGCAGTCCTACCTTGCGTTCATGTCAATGTCCGGTCGTCCGCCCCTCGACGGTATTCGCGTCGTGGATTTCTCCCGCGTGATCGCGGGGCCGATGTGCACCCAGATCCTGTCCGACATGGGGGCCGAGGTCATCAAGATCGAGAACCCGGACGGCGGCGACGACACGCGCAAGGGCGCGGGACCGCGCGTGGGCGGCGAGAGCCATTTCTTCATGACCTTCAACCGCGGCAAGAAAAGCGTGGCGCTCGACTTCACGAAGCCCGAAGGACAGGCGGTGGTCGCAAGGCTGCTGGAGACCGCGGACGTCCTCGTCGAGAATTTCCGGCCGGGTGTGCTCAAGCGGTACGGGTTCGATTTTCCGAGCCTGCAGGCGCGGTATCCGCGCCTGATCTACCTTTCGATCTCCGCCTACGGCCAGACCGGTCCGCTGTCCGACCGTCCCGGCTACGATCCCGTCCTGCAGGCCGAGTCCGGCATGATGAGCGTCAATGGCGAGGCGGATGGCGAAGGCCTGCGGCACGGCATCGCCATCGTCGATACCATGACGGCGATCCACTCGGTGGCGGCGATCAATGCCGCCCTCTATGCCCGCACCGGAACGGGCAAGGGGCAGCACATCGATCTCGCGCTCTACGACACCGCGCTCGTCTCGCTGGGCAACCTGGGTTCGTACTACCTGATCGGCGGCGATCAGCCGCGGCGTGCCGGCAATGGTCATTTCGCTTCTGCGCCCAACAATTCCTTCGAGACGGCCAACGGCAAGATCTACATGGCCGTAGCCAACCAGAAGCTGTTCGTGGATACCTGCAAGGCGCTCGGCCATCCCGAATGGGCGCAGGACCCGCGCTTCGCCACGGTCGCGGACCGCGTCGCGAACAAGCCCGCGCTCACGCGCCTGATGGAAGACGTGCTCAGGACGGACACGAAGGAGAACTGGGCACAGAAGCTGCGCCACCTGCCCGCGGGGCCGATCCGCACCATGAAGGAGGCGCTGGACGAACCCGAGGTCAAGCGGCGCGGCATGCTCAAGACCTATCGCCACATCACGGTCGGGGAGATGGCGATCATCGGCTCCAACTATCACTTCTCGGATACGCCGGTGGACGACACGCGCCCGCCGCCGACGCTGGGCGAACACACCGATCAGGTGCTGAGCGAGGTCGCGGGCCTGTCGGCGCCGGAGATCGCCGCTTTGCGGGAGAAGAAGGTCATCGCCTGACGTCGGCCGCCATCACCCGCCGAGCCATCGCGCCAGGATGGCGTTCGTCTCTTCGGGCTTCTCCATCGTGACGAGGTGCCCGCATTTCTCCACGACGACCAGCTCGCTGCCCGGAATGGCGGCGGCGATCTCCTCCGACAGGAACAGCGGCGTGGCGGCGTCGTCGCGGCCGCAGACGACCACCGTGGGGCAGGTGATCCTCGGCAGGTCGGGCCGGCGGTCGGCTCGGATGGCGGCCAGCTCCTCCTGGCGCTTGTAGATATCGACGCCGATCTCGCCGCACATCGCGACGACCTCGTCCACCAGCGCCTTGTCGGGCAACCGGTAGGTGGGGATGAAGCGTGCCATCTGCATGCCCAGCACGAGCTGGAAGTGACCTTCCTCCGCCAGCCGGATGCGGGCGCGCCGTATCGCGCGCTCGCCCTCGCTCTGGCTGCGCATGCCGGTGTCGAGCAGGGCGAGCCGGGTCACGCGGTCTGCGGCGATCTGCATGATCTCGACGGCCAGCATGCCGCCCAGCGACAGGCCGGCCAGGGCGAAGCGTTGGGCGGGCATCTGGGCCAGCACCCAGCGCGCCGCACTCTCCCAGGTGTCCCAGATCGACAGGGGGGCGTCACGCCAGTCCGGAACGACAATGTCGGCGTGCGGCGCCAGCGCCTCCACCTGCCGGGCGAAAAGGCGCGGCGAGCACAGCACGCCCGGCACCAGGAGCAGCGGTGTTTTCATCGGATCCTCCCATCGTCAGCGTAGCCGGGATGTCGCCGTTGCGATACCAATAGCGGGCCATGGCCGTCTCGCCTTCCGTCGCTGCGGGCCGCGATATCCGCCTCGATCTCTTTCGAGGCTTGGCGCTGTGGTTCATCTTCGTCGACCATATCCCCAGCAACGTCGCGAGCTGGCTGACCGTGCGGAACTACGGCTTCAGCGACGCGACCGAGATCTTCGTCTTCATCTCGGGCTACACGGCGGTGATCGCCTATGCCCGCATGATGGAGCGCGAGGGGTGGATCCGCGCGACTGCGCGCATATACCGCCGGGTCTGGCAGCTCTACGTCGCGCATATCCTGCTGTTCGTGGCGTTCACCGCCCAGATCGTCTGGGTGTCGGAAGCGCGGGACATGCCGGCCCTGATCGACGAGATGGAGCTGATGGGGCTGGGGGAGAATCCCTACCAGGCGATCCTGCAGGCCGCGCTGCTGAAGTTCCGCCCGGTCAATCTCGACGTGCTGCCGCTCTACATCGTCTTGCTCGCCGCCTTTCCCTTCGTGCTGCCCGCGATCGTGCGCTGGCCGTTCGCCGTCATCGCCGTCTCGCTGCTGCTCTACGCCGCGACGTGCCGCTACAACTGGAATCTCTCCGGCTATCCCGACCACAAGGTCTGGTATTTCAACCCGATGGCCTGGCAGGTCGTCTTCTACGTGGGGGCGTGCTGCGCCGTGCTGGGCGGCGAGATCGCGCGGCTCGATCGCCTCCGCGTGCCGCTCAGCATCCTGGCGGGACTGTATCTGCTGTTTGCGGCCTTCATCGCCTTGTCGTGGCAGTTCAACGCCCTGGGCCGGATGGTGCCCCACTGGATCGGACGCCTCATCTATCCCATCGACAAGACCAACATCGACATCCTGCGCTTCCTGCACTTCCTGGCGATCGCCTGGCTCGTCCGGGTGTCGGTGCCGGTCGGGGCGCGCTGGCTGAACTGGCGTGCCCTGCACCCGCTGCGCCGCTGCGGGGAGCACTCGCTGCTGATTTTCTGCATCGGCACCTTTCTTGCGCTGACAGGGCAAGTTATCGTCGAGCAGTACGAGGGGACGATCCTGTCGCAGGTTCTTGTGAGCATCGCGGGCATCGCAATCATGTGCGCCGCGGCCTACATGGCGGCCTGGTTCAAAGGCGGCGGCACGCGCCGACCGCCGCTGGCCGCGCAGGTCGCATGAGCCGCGCCGCGGAATGGCTGGCCGCGAGCTGGCTGGCCCTTTTCCTCTGCCTGCTGCCGGGATGGGCTGGCGCGCAGTCCATGGCCCACTGCCGCACGACGCCCGAGCTGCTCGATCTCGGCAATCCGCTGGCGATCGCTCGCAAGTCGATCGCCCAGCAGAAGAAACTCCGCATCATGGCGCTCGGGTCGTCGACGACGGCAGGCTACGGCGTGTCCAATCCCGCGTATGCCTATCCGGCCCAGCTGCGCATGGGCCTGGAAAAGGCGCTGCCCGGCATCGAGATCGAGGTCATCAACCGGGGGATCGGCGGGCAGGATGTCGAGGAGATGGCTGCCCGCATGCGCGAGGAGATGCAGGGCAATCTGCCCTCGCTGGTGGTCTGGCAGACCGGGACCAATGCCGCCATCCGCCATATGCCGCTGGAGAAGTTCGAGCGCTGGCTGCGCGGAGGGCTGAAGCTCGGCAAGTCGCTGGGTGCCGACTTCGTGCTGATGAACCTTCAATACGTGCCGGCCGTCGTGGCGGTCGCCGACAAGGAGGCCTACGAGAAGATCATGGCGGCCGCGGCCAAGGAGTTCGACGCCGGCCTGTTCCGGCGCTACGATATCATGCGCGGCTGGTACGAGGACGGCATGCCGTATGCCCAGTTCGTGCAGCTTGACGGCTTGCATCTCAACGATTTCGGCCAGAAGTGCATCGGGCAGCTCCTGACCCGCGCCATCCTGAAGTCGCTCAACGGACCCTGACGGTATCGCCAATGCCCCGCCGCTTCGTCGACCTGTCGATCTACCTCGAAAACGACGTGATCTCCGATCCGCCGCCGTTCGGGCCGAAGATTCAGTACCACAAGCACGAGGACACGGCCGGCCAGATCGCCGGCTTCTTCCCGGGCCTGAAGAAGGAGGACCTGCCGGACGGGCAGGGCTGGGCGGTCGAGAACGTCAACCTCTCGACCCACAACGGCACGCATCTGGATGCGCCCTACCACTTCCATCCGACGATGAACAAGGGCGAGCGCGCCATCACCATCGACGAGGTGCCGCTCGAATGGTGCTTCCAGCCCGGCGTCAAGCTCGACTTCCGCGACAAGCCCGACGGCCACGTCATCACCGCGGCAGAGGTCCAGGAGGAGCTGCAGCGCATCGGCCACGAGCTGAAGCCGCTCGAGATCGTCGTGGTCAACACGCGGGCCGGCTCGCGCTATGGCAACAACGACTACGTCAACGCCGGCTGCGGCATGGGCTACGACGCCACGATGTACCTGCTCGAGCGCGGCATCCGGCTGACCGGCACTGATGCCTGGAGCTGGGACGCGCCGTTCTTCTTCACGGCGCAGAAGTGGGCGAAGGACCACGATCCGTCGATCATCTGGGAAGGCCACAAGGCCGGCCGCCACATCGGCTACTGCCACCTCGAGAAGCTGCACAATCTCGAATCGCTGCCGGGCGACGGTTTCACGATCGCCTGCTTCCCGCACAAGATCCGCGGCGCCTCCGCCGGCTGGACGCGCGCGGTGGCCATCTTCGAGGAATAGGTCGGAAGGGCGGCGGCGACGGCGGGCCAGCGCCGTCAGGCCAGCGGCTCGGGCTCGCCGGGCGGCAGGGGCACCTCGAAGACGTTGAGCGTCATCGATACCAGCATGTAGTAGCCGCACACGCCCACCAGGTCGACGACGCCCTGCTCGCCGAAGGCCTCGATGGCGCGCCGGTAGTTGGGCTGGGCGACGCGGTTGGTCTCGAGATACTCCGTGACGAAATCGTAGACGACCTTCTCGACCTCGCGGGTGAAGGGCGGCGTGCCGCGCGTGCGGATCGCCTCGACGATGTCGGCCGAGAGGCCGGCCTCGCGGGCGAGGCGGGCATGGGCATAGAACTCGAACTGCGCCTTGAAGTGACGTCCGACGAGGCAGATCGCGAGTTCGGAGAGGTCCTTCGGCAGCGAATTGTTGAAGCGGCAGTATTCGCCCAGCTTCTGCGCGCGATCGGCCAGATGGGGGCTGCGCAGCCAGGGCTCGAAGGGGCCGCGCAGGCCGCCACGCGGACCGGTCACGATGGCGTCGGCCACCTTCTTCTGGTCGGGCGTGAGCTGGTCGAGGTCGAGGGGAGCCAGACGCGGCATGGGATGGTTTCCTCCTTTTGTCGTTGCGGCGGGTCGGGTCAGAGGGGGCAGGCGGCGCTGGTCGTGGCGTTCTGGTCGGCGTTGTCGAAGATTCGGTTGATGATCGCCTCGCCTGCCGCCTGGGCCTTGTCGGCCGAGGTGGCGCAGGAGCCCGTCGCGGCCCACAGCACCTTGCCGCCATCCGTGGCATAGAGCGTCAGGCTGATGCGCAGGGTGGGCGTGCTGGAGGGCGAGATGCTGTCGCGCCGGCGGATCGGGTTGCTGGGCAGGTCCATGCGCGGGTTGGAACCCGGTGGTGCGTAGCCCGGCTGGCCGCCCTGGGTGCCGTAATTACCGCCGCCGCCGGAGAAGTCGAAGTATGTCACGTCCATGCGCATGACGTTGCCGCCGGAGAAGCCGACCTCGTTTCCGCGCTGCGACAGCCGGATCATCACCTGGCGGCGCAGTTCGCGCGACAGATGGGTGTCCGACGTCAGCTGGACCGCCACCTTGGCCTTCGGGATCTTCTGGTACGCCTTGACCTCGATCTCGCCGAGCTTGGGGCCGGCCGGCACGCCGTAGCTCTGCGACCAGGCCGGAGCGCTTCCGGCCGTTGCGGCGAGCGTCAGGCCCAGTGCGGCAATGATGATGCGCATCGCGTCCTCCCCTAGGCGGCGGCAAGCCGGCGCCAGCCGGGCTCGTCGCGGTCGAGCATGCGCTTCAGCGATTCGAAATGCAGCAAGGCTTGTTGCGCTTCGCCCGCGATCTGGCGGGCCGTGTACTCGGCCAGGCTGTCGTCGATGTTGTGCAGCGGCCGGCCGGTCTGCATGGCCAGCACCTGCACCATCGCCGCCCGCTCCAAATAGTACAGGTCGTCGTAGGTCTGGGCCACGGTGGGGCCGGAGACGATGACGCCGTGATTGCGCAGGAACAGGATGTCCTTGCCGGCCATGGCGCGGCACATGCGGTCGCCTTCCTCGCTGGACAGCGCCACCCCGGCATAGGCCTCGTCGTAGGCGATGCGGTTCCAGTACCGGAAGGCATTCTGGGTGCACATCTCGAGGCGGCCGTCGCGAATCGAGGTCAGAGCGGTGGCATACGGCATGTGGGTATGCAGCACGACCTTTGCGCGCGGATTTCCGGCATGGATGCGGGCATGAATGAAGAAGGCCGTCGGCTCGACCTCGTATTTGCCGTCGACGACATTGCCGTCGCCATCGGCGATGACCAGATCCGAGGGCGTGATCTCCGACCAGTGCAGCCCCTGCGGGTTGACGAGGAAAAGGTCCTCGCGGCCCGGCACGGTCATGCTGAAATGGTTGCAGACACCTTCGTTCAGGCCATGCCGCACGGCGGCGCGCAATGCCGTCGTCAGATCGATGCGCGCCTGGGTCACAGGGTCGTTCGCCAGCATCAGCCTCTCTCCAATTGCCGAAGGTCGTAGCGATTGGCGATGATGTTGCCAAGCATGTTGCGCGGCCAAGCGAAATCGGCGGCGGCCCGGAGCCCGCCCATGGATGCTTTCCTACGCTCGCCGTTGGGCGCCCTGCTCGCACGGCCATGGCTCGACCGGGCAGGACTGTTCGGACTCGAGCGGTGGTATTTTCCGCTGTCCCGCCTGTGGGCGGCGGCGAACGCCGCCGGCACCGACGTCGCGCGCTTTCGTGAGGAGGTGGGGGCACCGCTGGGGGCGGTTTGGACCGACCGCCGCCTGAGGGGCATCTTGGAGGGCCATGCCGTGCGGAGCGGGACGGCCGCGCAGGCGCGGTCGGCCTGGGAAAGTGCGCTGTTCGATGGCGGGCCGCGTGTCGATCCCTCCGCGGACGCCGGCCTGCTCGACGCCCGCCGCCGCGCGTCGAGCTCGAGCCACATGGCGATGCGCGCCGCGTTCTATCCGCTCCTCTTCCCGCGCCGTCCGCCCCCCGCCCGCTGGCGGATCGACCCGCCGTCCGCTCTGGAACAGGCGCTGGCGACGGCCCTTGCCGAGCCGGAGCGGCTTTACCGCCAGCCCCTCGACATCGCCGCCGTGTCGGCGTCCCGTCCTTTCGAGCGCGGCGCCGTGCGCGAGCGGTGGCTGCGCGCACCCACCCCTGCCGACAGGCTGCGGCGCCGGCCGGGCAGCGAGCATCTCTACGCACGGCTCGTCGAGCCGCGCCACGGCGGGGCTGCCGCGACGCTGGTGCTGGGCGGCGGGCTGGGGCTCGAGCTGGAGCTCCTGACACTGTCCCATGATCCGGCGACGCGGCTCGCGGCGCAGGGATGGCGGGTGGTCGAGCCGATCGCTCCGTATCACGGGCTGCGCGCGATGCCCGGGCGCTACGGTGGAGAGCCCTTCTACGCCGAGGCGCCCGGGGCGGCGATCGACCTGGTAGCGGGGCACGCTCTCGAGTGGGGCTTGATCGTGGCCTGGTGCCGTGCCCGCTATGGTGGTCCCGTTGCACTCTCCGGAATCTCGATGACGTCCTTCGTGGCGCAGCAGGTCGCCAGCCGCTGCGGTATCTGGACGGCCGAGGCGCGGCCGGATGCCGTCATGCTGATCAGCCATTCCGGCAGCATCGAGGACGTGACCTTCGACGGCGCGCTCACCTTGTCTCTCGGGCTCGACCAGGCGCTCGTGAAGGCCGGCTGGTCGCGCGAGGCGCTGTCGCGCCTGTCACGGCTGGTCGATCCCGCGGCGGCGCCGGCGCTGCCGCCAGGCCAGATCGTATCGGTGCTGGGCGAGACCGATCGCTGGCTGCCGTTCAATGAGGGGCTGGCAGTCGCGCAGACCTGGCGGCTGCCGCCGGAGAACGTCTTCCGCTATCCGCTCGGCCATCTCGGCATGCCGGTCCAGCTCATGCGTGATCCGGCGCCCTTCGAGCGGCTCAGACAGGTGATGGACGTGGCGTAGTGTCGGCGCCCGAGACCTCGCGGACGAGCTTGGTCCGGACGGCGCGGCCGAAATGCTCGAAGCTCTCGGCGACGATCAGGAACGAGCCGGGGCCGCCGATCACGCTCTCTTCATAGTACTTGTCGAGCATCAGGTCGGGCGGACGGCCGAAGTTGGTCCGGTTCATCATCACCGGCAGGCCGTTTATCACGATGCCGCGGCCGACCAGCCGGTCGCGCACCAGTTCGGCCGGAGGCCCGTCGTTGGTGCGACCGTCGCCCGAGACGTCGATGACGCGGCGGGGGGAGACGAAGCCGGAACCCTCGAAGCGCTGGCCGGCATGGGCGAGCGCCGCGCCGACCGCCGTCCAGCTCTGGGACTGCCGCGGCGCCTCGGCAAGCTTCTCGGCGAAGCGCCGTGCTGCCTGAGGGCTGTCGATCACGGTCCAGTCGACCACCACCGCCTGGTAGTGCGTTCCCGCCCATTCGGTGTAGCAGACCGCAATGCGACGGTGCTCGCCGGCCAGGATCGCATCGACCACCTGATTGTTGGTCAGCGCCTCGACATAGCCGCGGCGCTGCAGCTCGGCCTCGACCTCGTCGATAGATCGCGACACGTCGACGGCCAGCACGAGCTGCAGGTCGACCGGCGTGTCTTCAGCCCGGGCCGCCGGCGCGGCGACCGCGGACAGGGACGCCGACAGGGAGCCCAAGAGCGCGGTCCGTCGCTTCATGCCCTTCTCCTGAGGAGGACGCGAGCATAGCACCGGGCAGCGCCGGCCGAACAAGCCGGCCCAGACAAAAAACGCCGGAGGGACACTCCGGCGTTCCTGAGGATGTCGCGAGAAGCGACCGTCTGCTTCGGCCTACTGGTCGTCGTCGAAACCGCGCTTGCGCGGTTCGTAGTCGCGCTCCCGGCGCGGCCGATCCGGGCTGGTATGACGGCGCGGCGGACGACCGAAATCGCCACCGCCGCCACCTTGCTCGAAGCCGCCGCTCGGTGGGCCGCCGGAGAAGTCGGCGCGGCGGTCGCGCATCGGGCCGCCGCCGCCTTCACGGCCACCACCACCGTAGCCACCGCCACCGCCTTCGCGGCCACCACCGCCGTAGCCGCCACCGCCGCCGCCGCCGCGATAGCCACCGCCACCGCCGCCGCCGCCGTAGCCGCCACCACCGCCGCCGCCGCCATAGGGCGGGCGCGGACCGCGCGGACGGAAGCCGCCGCCGTCACGACCGCCGCCTCCGCCGAACCCGCCGCCGCCACCGCCGGGCTGGCGCTCCACGGCTTCGCGTACGGCGATCGATCGTCCATCAAGCAGCGCGCCGTTCATGGCCTGCATGGCCGCGGCGCCCTGATCATCGGTTTCCATCTCGAGGAACGCGAAGCCGCGGCTGCGGCCGGTCTCGCGATCCACGATCACTTTCGAAGATGTAACGGTGCCGAACTGAGAGAAGGCTTCAGACAGACGCTCAGACGTGACCGAATAGGGCAGGTTGCCCACGAACAGTTTGCGACTCATTCAAGGCCCAGGGCTGGAGTAAGGAGAGAGCGGAGTCCGGCGCTCGCTTTCTGGACGAGGGCATCCAGGCGTGGATACGACGACTTTGGACAGAAGACCGAGAAGCTCACGAGACGACGTTGACCGGTATTGCGCTCCGCGACCCTGCCGAGACTCTTGCGGATACTCTTCGGCAGAAGACGCACTGCAGCTTTTATGCGCTGAATCGCCGCTCAAGTCTACCGCGAGCGCGCCAAGGTTGAGCGGGACCCCTGCAAGCCACACAATCGCCACGCCTTCTGGAGGAAACAGCAATGATCGTCGACCATCGGACGTACGAACTAAGGCCTGGGATGCTGCGCGAGTTTCTGGCGCTGTACGAAAAAGAGGGGCTGCCGATCCAGAGGAAGCATCTCGGCAACTTGATCGGGTGGTTCACCACCGAGGTCGGCAACGTCAACGAGATCGTGCATATCTGGGGCTATGAGGACCTCGCCGACCGCGCCCGGCGGCGCGCCGCGATGGCGGCCGATCCCGCCTGGCAAAGCTATTTGCAGAAGAGCCGTGAATATTTGCTGCACATGAACAACAAGATATTGGTGCCGGCCCCGTTCTCACCTACGAAGTGAAGGAAACATCATGACAGCGACATTCCCGCGCCGCAGCGGCGCGCAGGTGCTGATCGATCAGCTGCGCATCCACGGCACCGACACCATCTTCGGCGTGCCGGGGGAGAGCTACCTGGCCGCGCTCGACGCCCTTTACGCCCAGCGCAACTCGATCCGCTATGTCATCTGTCGCCAGGAAGGCGGCGCCGCGAACATGGCCGAAGCCTACGGCAAGCTGACGGGCAGGCCCGGCGTCTGCTTCGTCACGCGCGGTCCCGGCGCCACCAACGCCAGCATCGGATTGCATACCGGCTTTCAGGATTCGACGCCCATGATCCTGCTGGTCGGTCAGGTCGCGCGGGAAGCGGCCGATCGCGAGGCCTTCCAGGAGATCGACTACCGCCGCATGTTCGGCCAGATGGCCAAGTGGGTGGTGCAGATCGAGGATGCCCGCCGCATTCCCGAGCTGATCAGCCATGCCTTCCATACGGCGGTGAACGGCAGGCCCGGCCCCGTCGTCGTGGCGCTGCCCGAGGACATGCTGGTCGACGAGGTCGAGGTGGCCGATGCCGGTCCCTACCGCACGGCGCGCGGCGCGCCGGCGCCGGGCGACATGGCGGCGCTGCGCGAGCTTCTCGCGGCCGCCGAGCGGCCGATGGTGATCGTCGGCGGCGGCGGCTGGACGGCCGAGGCATGCGCCGACATCCGCGCCTTCGTCGAGGCCAACGACCTGCCGGTCTGCGCATCGTTCCGCAACCAGGACCTGTTCGACAACCGTCATCCCAACTATGTCGGCGACCTGGGGGTCGGCGTCGGCCCCGCGCTCGGCAAGCGCCTCGAGGCCTGCGATCTCATCATCGCCGTCGGGCCGCGGCTGGGCGAGGCGACGACCGGCGGCTACACGCTGTTCGACATTCCCGTGCCGAGGCAGAAGCTCGTGCACATCCATGCCGGCGCCGAGGAGCTGGGACGCGTCTATCAGGCGACCCTGCCGATCAACAGCGGCATGGCGAACTTCGCCGCCGCGGCGAAGGCCATGAAGCCGGTGGACGGCAGCCGGTGGAAGGCGGAGACGGCGGCCGGCCACGCCGAGTATCTCGACAACATCAAGCCTGGCCCGCTGCCCGGCGCGGTCAACATGGGCGAGGTCATCGCCTGGCTGAACGAGCGCCTGCCCGACGATGCCATCGTGACCAACGGCGCCGGCAACTACGCGGCGTTCCTGCACCGCTTCTTCCAGTATCGCGGCTTCAAGACCCAGCTCGCCCCGACCAGCGGCGCCATGGGCTACGGCGTGCCGGCGGCGGTGGCAGCCAAGATCGCCGAACCCAGCCGCATGGTGGTGTCGCTGGCCGGCGACGGCTGTTTCCTGATGAACGGGCAGGAGTTCGGCACGGCGGTGCAGCACGGCGCCAACGTGGTGATCACCGTGGTGGACAACGGCATGTACGGCACGATCCGCATGCATCAGGAGCGGGAATATCCGACGCGCGTGCACGGCACGGAGCTGAAGAATCCCGACTTCGCGGCCTATGCCCGCGCCTTCGGCGGCCACGGCGAGACGGTCGAGAGGACGGCCGACTACGCCGCCGCCTTCGAGCGTGCGGTGGCGGCCAACAAGCCGGCCATCATCCACGTCAAGACCGACCCGGAGGCGCTGACCTCGCGCATCACGCTGAGCCAGCTGCGCGAGCAGTCGCTGCAGAAGCAGAAGTGACGGTCAGGCCGCGAGCAGCGGCACCCCGTAGGCCCTGAAGGAGCGGTCGCGCGTCACGATCGTGAGATTCTCCTCCAGGGCCTGCGCGATCATCATGCGGTCGAACGGATCGCGGTGATGAAACGCGAGGCTCTGAACGCGAACGACATGCGCGGGCGTAATATCGAGCGGTGTTGCGCCGAGGATGTCGAGCGCCTCCAGGAGGCTGCCGGGTAGGGAGAGCTTGCCGAGAGACAGCTTGATCGCGATCTCCCACAGGGCGGCCATGCTGACGAAGCGATCGTTTGCCGGATCCTGGAGGGCTTGACGTTCCACCGCCAAAAGAGCGGCGGGTCGTGCCACGGCAAAGATCAACGCATTGGAATCGATCAGCAGTCGCAACGCCGTCAGTCTTCCCTCAGGACGTCGAACATGGATTCGATCTCGGCATCCGTTTCCGGCGAATCCCAGCCAGGATGCAGGACTGCCTTGTCCTTCCACGCGCCGAGGCGTGGCTTCTTGCGCACCGGCTCATAGGGCGCCAGCCGGGCCACGGGTTTGCCGGCCTGGCAGATCACGACCTCCTCGCCCGCGCGCACGGCGGCGATCAGCTTGGAAAGCTGCGTCTTGGCCTCGTGCGTGTTGACGTACTTCATGTTGGCTAACTTAGCTAACCTGGCCAAATGTCACAAGATCGCGCTTGCCCGCCGCCGTCTTCACTTATATAGGACGCGCATCGTGGAGATTTGAGCCGACCGGCTTGCGACCACGTTAAACATCGCTAAAAGGTCGGAGCGGCTCGCAAGCCCCCGTCCTGCTCGGTCGGGGGTTTTTGTTTGCGCCTTCTCTTCCGACGGCGTGAACGCGAGGAGAAGACTATGGACGGATCGATTCCCAGCAAGAAGGCCGCAGCCGACACGTCGACCTGGCGGCCGCAGACCCGTGCCGTGCGTGGCGGCCAGGTGCGCAGCAACTTCGACGAGACGTCCGAGGCGCTCTTCCTGACGTCGGGCTACGCCTATTCCAGCGCCGAGGAGGCGGAGGCCACCTTCAAGGGCGAGAGCACGCACTACCAGTATTCGCGTTTCGGCAATCCCACGGTCAGCATGTTCGAGAACCGCCTGGCGGCGCTCGAAGGGGCCGAGGCCTGCCGTGCCACGTCGACCGGCATGTCGGCCGTGTTCTATGCGCTGCTGGCGCTGCTCAAGGCCGGCGACCGCGTCGTCGCCGCCCGCCAGCTCTTCGGCTCCTGCCATTACATCGTGTCCGACCTGCTGCCCCGGTACGGCGTCCAGAGCGAGCTGGTCGACGGCGGCGATCTCGCGCAATGGGAGAAGGCGCTGTCGAAGCCGACGCAGGCCGTGCTGTTCGAATCGCCTTCGAACCCCATGCTCGACATCGTCGATATCCGCGCCGTCTGCGACCTCGCGCACAAGGCCGGCGCCAAGGTCGTGCTCGACAATGCCTTCGCGACACCGATCCTGCAGCGGCCGCTGGAGTGGGGCGCCGATATCGTCGTGCACTCCGCCACCAAGTACATCGATGGCCAGGGCCGCACCCTGGGTGGTGCGGTGCTGGGCTCCCGGGAGTTCATCATCGACAAGCTGCAGCCGATCATCCGCAACACCGGTCCCTCGCTCAGCCCCTTCAACGCCTGGGTGCTGGTCAAGGGGATGGAGACGCTGGGCCTGCGGGTCGAGCGCCACTGCGCCAATGCGGCCAGGGTCGCCGATGCGCTCGCCGGCCATCCCGCCGTCGGCCGCGTGCTCTATCCCGCCCGCAAGGACCATCCGCAGCACGCGCTCGCCATGAAGCAGCTCTCGGGCGGCGGCGGCGTGGTCACCTTCGATCTCAAGGCCGGCAAGTGGGCAGCCTTCGAGACGCTGAACCGTTTGAAGATCGTCGACATCTCCAACAACCTGGGCGATGCGAAGAGCCTGGTCACTCATCCGGCGACCACCACCCACATGCGGATCGGAACCGAGGAACGCGCCAGGCTCGGCATCACCGACGGCACCGTGCGCATCTCGGTCGGCCTGGAGGATGTCGAGGACATCATCGCCGACCTGATGCAGGCGCTGGGCTAGGCATGTCGCTGGCACGCCGGCTCTGGGACGCCAACGCCGACTGGGCCGAACGCATCCTTGCGCACGGCTTCGTGCGCGGCCTGGGCGACGGCTCGCTGCCGCTGGCGAGCTTCAAGGCCTACGTGGCGCAGGACGCGTATTTCCTCGAGGCGTTCGCGCGCGCCTACGCGCTGTGCCTCGCCGACAGCACCTCGCGCGACGATCTCCACGCCTTCGCCGGGCTGATCGCGGGCGTCGTCGACGAGCTCAGGCTGCACAGGAGCCAGGCCGAGCGCCTGCAGATCGACCTCGACGGCGTGAGCCCGCTGCCGGCGACCACGGCGTATGTGAGCTTCCTGCTGGCGACCGCGCGGCGTGGCGACCTCGGCGAGACCATCGCCGCCATGACGCCCTGCATGCGCCTCTATGCTTTCCTGGGGCAGTCGCTGGCAAACGGCGAGGTGGCGCCGGCCTATGCCGAGTGGGTGAGGACCTATGCCGATCCAGGCTTCGACGCGCTGGCCGGCCAGCTCGAGGCCCTGCTCGACCGTCATGCCGCCGACGGCGCTGCGGTGCGCGCCAACTACCGGCGCGCCATGGAGCTGGAATACGGCTTCTTCGACGCCAACCTCTAGCTTCCTAGAGCGTCGCCAGCCTTTCCATCGAGCGCTCCAGCGTGCCGTGCAGATCGGCGGTCAGCTTCGCCCCCAGCACGTCGCGCGTTTCCTGCTCCGCCGCGGCCCACAGCGGCAGGGCACGCTTGAACAGCGCGCGCCCGGCCGGCGTCGCCACCAGCTCGTGACGGCGGCGATCGCCCGAAGCGGCGCGCTCGACGAGCCCGTCCTTGAGCAGCGGCCGGAGGTTGCGCGTGAGCGTGGTGCGATCGGTGCTGAGCAGCTCCGACAGCTGACCGATGGAGACCGGGCCCTGGGCCGTGATGTAGCCCAGCAGCGAGAATTGCGAGATCTTGAGGCCGACGGGCGACAGGTGCCGGCTGTAGATCTGGGTGACGCGCCGCGCCGCGCTGCGGACGCGGAAGCAGGTGCATTCGAGGGGCGACAGGCGCGGCGGGTTGGACATCGGTGAAGCTTAGTGCCGTGGCTTGCGGCGGCCAAGTCCAAACGTGTATATGCACTCAAATAGCATCGGAGAACGTGATGAGCGACGTGACCTACGGCGTGGTGCCGATCGAGCAGGCCCGCACGATGGACGGCCTGACGCTGTTCAGGGGCCTTCTGGAAGGGCGCTTCCCGGCGCCGCCGATCTCCCGCGCGCTGGGCTTCGCGGTGTCCGAGGTCGAACGCGGCCGCGTCGTCTTCGACTACACTCCGGTGTTCGATCACTACAATCCGCTGGGCACCGTGCACGGCGGGATCGCCGCCACGCTGCTGGATTCGGTGATGGGCTGCTGCATCCACACCATGCTGGAGGCGGGCAAGGGCTATACTACCGTCGAGATCAAGGTGAACTACGTTCGCGCCATGACCGACGGGACCGGGCCCGTGAAGGCCGAAGGCAAGGTGATCAATGTGGGCTCGCGCATCGCCACCTCCGAGGGACGCCTCCATGACGGCAGCGGCCGGTTGCTGGCCCATGGCACGACCACCTGCCTGATCTTCCCCATCTAGATCATGTTCCGTTCGCCTGGAATCAGCTGAACGGACCGTGCGCGCGTTTCCACTATGACGGAACAGCTTGCGGTCTCATCATAGTGGAAACCGCTCTGCGGTCGCGGAATGTGTCATCGCACCGCCGTGCCTCGGCCTGCGGCGGAACGACGGCTCCTGCGCCCTTTTACGCGGTCGGGGACCGGCGAGCCGCGTCGGCGGCAGGGCTTGCTCCGTTTGACCTTTTGCGGGGATGATCCCACATCAGCAAGCGCAGGAAGCATCGCGCCATGTATACAGCCACAACCCGTGCCATCCAGGTGACCGTAAGCCCGCAATATCTAGCCGATCAGTCCGATCCGGCGAAGTCGCAGTTCGTGTGGGCCTACCGTGTGCGCATCGAGAACAATGGCGACGTGGCCGTGCAGTTGCGCTCGCGGCATTGGAAGATCACCGACGGCGTCGGCCGCTTCCAGGAGGTGAAGGGGCCCGGCGTGGTCGGCAAGACGCCGCTGCTGCGCCCGGGCGAGGTCTTCGAGTACACTTCCGGCACGCCGCTTTCCACGCCATCCGGCATCATGGGCGGCACGTATCAGATGGTCAGCGAGACAGGCGAGCGCTTCGATATCGAGATCCCGACCTTCTCGCTGGACATGCCCACCGCCGAGCGCCGGCTGAACTGAGGAAGCGACCATGAACAAGATGCTGAAGAAGGGCGAGGTGGTCTCGCTCGCGACGGGCGTGACGCGTCCTTCGCGCCAGGAGGCGGAGGCCGCCGTGCGTACCCTCATCCGCTGGGCGGGCGACGATCCCGACCGCGAGGGGCTGGTGGGCACGCCCGACCGCGTCGTGCGGTCCTACGAGGAGTTCTTCCGCGGCTACGACGAGGATCCGCGCGAGATGCTGCAGCGGACCTTCGAAGAGGTCGAAGGCTACGACGAGGTCGTGATGCTGCGCGACATCCGCCTCGAATCGCACTGCGAGCACCACATGGTGCCGATCATCGGCAGGGTGCATATCGGCTACCTGCCCGATCGGCGCGTCGTGGGGATCAGCAAGCTGGCGCGGGTGGTGGATGCCTATGCCTGCCGCCTGCAGATCCAGGAGAAGCTGACGGCGCAGATCGCCAACACGCTGCAGGAGGTCCTGCAGCCGCGCGGCGTCGCCGTCGTCATCGAGGCGGCGCACCAGTGCATGACCACCCGCGGCGTGCACAAGTCCGATGTCGCCATGGTGACCAGCCGCATGCTGGGCGCCTTCCGCGACAATGGCGAGACACGCCGCGAATTCCTGACCATGATCGGCCGGGCGTCGGTTTGAGTAGCAGAGCAGGGAGTGACATGGCAGGGGAGATCGTCGATTCGGTGGAGATGCTGCGCAGGCTCGTGGCATTCGACACCACCTCGCGCAATTCCAACATGGAGCTGATCGAGTACGTCCGGAGCTATCTCAAGGACCACGGCATCGAGTCCAGGCTGGTGCCCAGCGAGGACGGCAAGAAGGCCAATCTCTTCGCCACCGTCGGACCGATGGCGCCGGACGGCGTCGTGCTCTCCGGCCATACCGACGTCGTGCCGGTCGACGGCCAGCCCTGGGATACCGATCCCTGGACGCTGACGCTGAAGGACGGCAAGTACCATGGGCGCGGCACCTGCGACATGAAGGCGTTCTATGCCATCGGGCTGGCCATGCTGCCCGAATTCACGAAGGCGAAGCTGCGCAAGCCGATCCATTTCGCGCTGTCCTACGACGAGGAGGTGGGCTGCATCGGCGCCCACGCGCTGGCCGCCCGCATGGCGGCCGAGGTGCCGAAGCCGCGCGCCATCATCATTGGCGAGCCCACCATGATGACGGTCGTTCACGCGCACAAGGGCGCGCAGATCTACGTGACGAAGTTCACCGGCTTCGAGGCGCATTCGTCGATGACGCATCTCGGCGTCAGCGCCGTGCATTTCGCCGGTGAATTCATCCATTATCTCAATACGGTGCAGGACGAGCTGGATGCCGCCGCTCCCCGCGACAGCGAGTTCATGCCGGCGGCCGCGACCTTCAACGTCGGCACCATCGTCGGCGGTACGGCGGGCAACATCCTGGCGCGTGAGTGCGAGGTGCTGTGGGGCTATCGCGAGCTGCCGACCGAGCCGATCGAGAAGCTGGGCCAGCGCGCCATCGACTGGCTGGAGAAGGAGCTGCTGCCCCGCATGAAGGCGAAGCACCCTGCCGCCTCCATCACCACGCAGTTGCGCTCTTCGACGCCTGCCTTCTCGGCGGAAGGCAACGACGAGGCGAAGGCGCTGGCGGCGAGCTGGTCGGGCTCGAACACCGTCGGCAGCGTGGTCTACGCGACCGAAGCCGGCATCTTCCGCAAGACGCTGGGCGTGCCCACGGTGGTGTGCGGCCCGGGCGACATCGCCCAGGCGCACCAGCCCAACGAGTTCATCCTGGCCTCGCAGATCGAGGCCTGCGAAGGATTCATGCGGCGCATGATGGCGTGGTGCAGCCGGGAATAGCCGGCCGACCCGTCATCCGTCCGCTCCCAGGACGCCCGCCGTCGTGGTCACCGACGCATACTCGCCGTCGAGCAGCGCCAGCGTGAGCTGATGCACGTCCTCGGCCGGCCACAGCCGGCCGGTCAGGTCGCGCTTGTCGCACGACCAGCAGGCATCGCCCGGCAGGCGCACGGTAAAGCCGAGATTGGCCGCGACGCGCACGGTCGCCTCCACCGAATTGGCGAGAAGCACGCCGCACACGATCAGCGGCGGCCGTCCCATCGCTTCGACCCGCGCAGCCAGATCGGTGCCGATGAAGGCGCTGTGTACCGACTTGGCGACGACCGTCTCGCCGGGCAGCGGCGCGGTGAGCGGCAGGAAGTCGTTGCCTTTCTGGCCGGGACGGAACGGCGATTCGGGCGAGGTCGAATCGTGCTTCACATGGATGATCGGGCTGCGCCGCCGGCGCCACACCTCCAGCAGGCGCGCAATGTTGCGCTCGGCGCCCGGGTTGTTCCGCGGCCCCCACTTCGGATGGTCCATTGCCTTCTGCTGGTCGATGACGATGAGAAGCGGTTCGGTCATCGCGCTATGATGGCGGTTCGCCTTCTGCCCATCCACACCACAGCTTCCCATCCGCAAGCGATCGTGCCCGCTTGACTCAAGAAGTGAACTCGTATTCATTTCTTCAATGTGAACCACGGTTCATTTCTTGGGGCGGGAAGGCATGGTCTATCGGCAGACGGAGAACGCCACGCGGCGGCTGGCCGACAAGCGGGCGCGCATCCTGAAAGCGGCGCGCGAGCTTGTGGCGGATGGCGGCTGGGCGGCGGCGCAGGTGGACCAGGTCGCGGCCCGGGCGGGCGTCGCCACCGGGACGGTCTACCGCCACTGGTCATCGAAGGCCGAGCTCTGCGCGGAGATCGTGGCGACCGTGTCGGCGCGGGAGGTTGGGATCGTGCGCGCCGTCGTGGAGGCCGACGGCACGCCCGCGGAGAAGCTCGAATCGGCCGTTCGCGCCTTCGCTGGCCGGGCGCTGCGCGGACGGCGGCTGGCCTACGCCCTCATCGCGGAGCCCGTCGATCCCGAGGTGGAGGCGGTCCGTCTCGACTACCGGGCGCAGCTCGCGCGCTGCTTCGAGCGCATCCTGCGCGAAGGCATCATGCGTGGCGCCTTCCCGCGGCTGGATCCGGCGGTGGCGGCAGCCTGCATCGTCGGCGCCTTCATGGAGGCGCTGGTCGGGCCTCTGGCGCCAACGAGAGGCACCGGACCTCGCGCCGACCGCCACCTCGTCGACCAGATCACCCGGTTCTGCCTGCGCGCGAGCGCGGGCGCCACGGAGGACCCCTCGTGAAGCAACAGCCCATGAACGCTGCCGCATCGCCTCTCGACGCCGACCCCTTTGCGCGGCTGCCGCCGCCGCCGCTCGACGGCTACGCCACGCACGAGGTGATGAACCAGGCGACGGCGCTGGTCGGCCACAACGCCTTCACGGGCGACCGCCTTCTCCGCGAGATCGCGGTACGGGAAGGCGCCGGTTGGGCACAGCCGATCCTCAGCGAGGCGGGCGCCACGGTGGCGAGCGCCCGCGTCGCCGATCTCGCACGCGATGCCAACCGCTTCACGCCGGAGCTGCGCAGCCATGACCGCTTCGGCCACCGCGTCGACCAGATCGCCTTCCACCCCGCCTGGCACGAGCTGATGTCGCTCGCGATCGCACACGGCACGCATTCGCTGTCCTGGACGGCCGGCCGGCCCGGCGGGCATGTCGCGCGCGGCGTCCTCTCCTATCTCTGGAACCAGGGCGAAAGCGGCATCTGCTGCCCGCTGGGCATGACCTACTCCGCGGTGCCGGCCTTGCGTCTCCAGCCCGATCTCGCCGCGCTGTGGGAGCCCTTCGTCCTGTCGACGCGCTACGACCCGGCGCCGGCGCCGATGCAGCGCAAGGCCGGGGGCACGGTCGGCATGACGCTGACGGAAAAGCAGGCCGGTTCGGACCTGCGCGCGACGCAGACGACCGCGCGTCCCGCGTCGGCGCAGAGCGGGCCGGGCGCGGCCTACCTCATCGACGGCCACAAGTGGTTCTTCTCGGTCCCGCACAGCGACCTGTTCGTGACGCTGGCGCGCACCGAGCGCGGCCTGTCGTGCTTCCTGCTGCCCGGCTGGCTGCCCGACGGCTCGCGCAACCGGCTGGTGATCCAGCGTCTCAAGGACAAGTGCGGCAACCGGTCGAACGCCTCGAGCGAGATCGAATATCGCGGGGCGCTCGCCTGGCTGGTGGGCGAGGAGGGCCAGGGCATCAAGGCCGCGCTCGCCATGACGCACCTGACGCGGCTCGACTTCGCCATCGGGTCGGCCGGCCTGATGCGGCGCGCCTTGTCGGAGGCGATCCATCACACGAGCTCGCGCCGCGCCTTCCAGCGCCGGCTCGTCGACCAGCCGCTGATGCAGAACGTCATCGCCGACCTCGCCGTCGAGGTCGAAGCGGCGACCCTTCTCGCCTTCCGCTTGGCGTGCGCGGTCGACGAGGAGCAGTCCGGCGACGAGGCCGCCTCCCTGCTGGTGCGCATCGGCACGCCCGTGGCCAAGTACTGGAACTGCAAGCGGGTGGTCGGCGTCGTGCACGAGGCGCTGGAGTGCCATGGCGGCAACGGGTTCGTCGAGGAAGGGCCGATGGCCCGGCTTTACCGCGAGGCGCCGCTCAACGGCATCTGGGAGGGCAGCGGCAACATCATCGCCCTCGACGTGCTGCGGGCGGCCAGCCGATCGCCTGCGACCGTGCCGGCCTTCCTCGACGAGGTGCGTCGCGCCGGCGGCGCCGACCGGCGGCTCGACCGCATGGTGGCGCGCCTCGAAGACGAGCTGCGGCGTCCCGAGGAGCACGAGGCGCGGGCGCGGCGCATCGTGGAGAAGATGGCGGTCGCGCTGCAGGCCAGCCTGCTCCTGCGGCATGCGCCGTCGGCCGTTGCGGATGCCTTCTGCGCGACGCGCCTCGAGGGGGATGGCGGCGCGGTCTATGGCAGCCTGCCCGCAGGCGTCGACCAGCGCGCCATCGTCGAACGCGCCCGGGTGGGCGGCGAGAGCGACGATGCGCGACTTTGAGGGCAAGGTCGTGCTGGTCACCGGCGGCGCGACGGGCATCGGCCGCGCGGCGGCGCTCGCCTTCGGCCGTCGCGGCGCGACCGTGGTGATCGCCGGCCGCCGTCGCAGCGAGGGCGAGAAGGCCGTGGCCGCATTGGCCGAGGCCGGCGCCGCCGGCCGCTTCCTCCCGATCGACGTCACCAGGCCCGAGGAGATCGACCGGCTCCACCGCACGATCGTCGAAGATCACGGCCGCCTCGACGTCGCCTTCGACAATGCCGGCTACCAGGAACCGCGGTCACTGCTCGCCGAGCAGGAGCCGGACCTGTACGAGCGCGTGTTCGACACCAATGTACGGTCGGTCTATCTCTGCCTGCAGCATCAGGTCCGCCACATGGTCGCGCAAGGAGGCGGCGCCATCGTCGTCAACACCTCGGTGAGCGGCCTGCGCAATCCGAATCCCGGCCTCGCGCTCTATTCGGCCTCGAAGGCCGCGGTGATCTCGCTCACGCGCTCGGCCGCGATGGAGTACGCCGAGAAGGGCGTGCGCATCAACGCCGTGGCGCCCGGTCGTGTGGTGACCGACATGATGCTGGCCTCGAAGATCATGGACATGAGCGCCGTTGCCGCCGGCCTGCCGCTGCGGCGCATGGGCCGGCCGGAAGAGGTGGCCGAGGCGGTGGTCTGGCTCGCGTCCGAAGCCTCCTCGTTCGTGGTCGGCCACGTGCTGTGCACCGACGGCGGCTTCATGGCCCTGTAGCGGAGGAGCGACGATGTCTGTGCTGGCGGAACGGGCGCGCTACGTGCCGGTGGAGAAAGGCTTCAACATCAAGCGGCCGCCGCTCGAGCCGCAGGCCTTCGTCGATCAGGCCACGCGCGCCTTAGCGGACGAATCGCCGACCGGCTTCATTCCACTGGATCTTTCGGACAGCTTGGGCGCCGCCGGTCCGGCGACGACCCCGTTCATGCTGGCACGCTATGCCCGGGTGAGGCGCGGCGAGTCGCTCGAATGCCGGCTCGCCGCCAGTGGCGAGATCTGGGCCGTTCTGCGCGGACGTGGCACGCTCGTGCGCGACGCCGAAACGACAGCGTGGCGCGAGGAGGACATGTTCGCCCTGCCCGGCGGCGTTACCTCCGTGTGGCGCGCCGACGAGGACTCGGTGCTGTGGCTGGTCACCGACGAGCCGGCGCTCGCCTTTCTCGGGGTGCGTCCCGAGACCGGGCCGCGCGCGCCGGTGGAGCCCACGCACTACCGCCGCGAGGAGATCGCGCGCGAGCTGCGTGCTCTCTACGACCGGCCGATGGCCGCGGACACGCCGGGGCGGGCGCTGTTCATGGCGAGCACGCGGACCGAGCGGCTGGGTACCTGCTTCCCGGCGATGACCCTCACGCTGAACGCCGTGCGTCCCGGCGAGGCCCAGCGGCCGCATCGGCACAACGCGGCGGCGCTCGTCCTGTCGCTGCGGGAGGCGCGCTGCGCCTCGACCATCGGCGGCAAGTCGTTCGCCTGGACGCGGCACGTCACGCTGCTGACGCCCGCCGGTGTCGCGCATGATCACCGCAATGCGCCGGCGAGCGGCGATGTCGTGCCGGACGACGATATCGCCCTGGCCCTGATCGTGCAGGATGGCGGCCTCTACTACCACGGCCGCACCATGGGCTTCAGCTTCGCCTGAGGAGGGGCCGCCATGCTTGGATTGATGCAGGACGCGCCGCTGCTCATCAGCAGCCTTCTCGACTACGCCGAACGCTGGCATGCGGAGAGCGAGATCGTCTCGCGCGACGCCGATGGTGCGGAGCACCGCTATGGCTATGCCGCGGCGGCGGCACGCGCCCGCCGTCTCGCCTCGGCGCTGCAGGCCGCCGGCGTCCGGCCGGGCGACCGCGTCGCCACGCTGGCGATGAACCATCACCGCCACTTCGAGCTCTATTTCGGCGTGTCGGGCATGGGCGCGGTGCTGCACACGGTCAATCCACGGCTGTTCGCGCAGCAGATCGAGTACATCGTCGACCACGGCGGCAGCCGCATCCTTTTCCTCGATCCCGCCTTCGCGTCGCTCGTCGCGCCGCTGGTGCCGGCGCTGCGCCAGGTGACGCGTTACGTCGTGCTGACGGGACCCGACGGCATGGACGAGACCTGCCGCAGCCTGCCCGGCGCGGGCGACTACGAGACCTTCCTGGCCGCGGGCCGCGAGGGCTTCGACTGGCCGTCCTTCGACGAGCGCACCGCCTCCACGCTCTGCTACACCTCCGGCACCACGGGCAATCCCAAGGGTGTGCTCTACTCCCACCGCTCGACGGTGTTGCATGCCCTGTCGGCCTGCCAGCCCGGCTCGTTCGACATCTCGGCTGAGAGCGTGCTGCTGGCCGTGCCGCCGATGTTCCATGCCAACGCCTGGAGCTTCCCCTACCTTTCCGCCATGACCGGCGCCAAGCTGGTGCTGCCGGGGGCCAAGATCGATGGCGAGAGCCTGCAGGCGCTGATCGCGGGAGAGCGCTGCACCTTCACCGTCGGCGTGCCGACGATCTTCACCATGCTGCTGGATCACCTGCGACGGAGCGGCGGGAGCCTCGCGCCGCTGTCGCGCGCCGGCATCGGGGGTTCGGCCGTGCCGCGCGCCATGATCGACGAGCTGGCGCGCCATGGCTGCAGGGTGCTGCAGCTCTGGGGCATGACCGAGACCAGCCCGCTCGGCACCATCGCCACGCCGACTCCGGCCGTCACCGCCCTGCCCGAGTCCGAACGCGACGACGTGCTGGCGCAGCAGGGCCGCATCCGCTGGGGCCTCGAGGCGCGCATCGTGCGCAAAGACGGCAGCGAGGCGCCCTGTGACGGTCGGACGCCGGGCGCCCTGTGGGTGCGCGGGCCCTGGGTGGCGAAGGGGTACTTCGGCAGCGAGGCGAGCGTGCTGGACGCCGAGGGATGGTTCCCGACCGGCGACGTCGCGACGCTCGACGCGCGGGGCTACCTGCGGATCACCGATCGCACCAAGGATGTCATCAAGTCCGGCGGCGAATGGATCAGCTCGCTCGAGATCGAGAACCTGGCCTGCAGCGTGCCGGGCGTGCGGCAGGCGGCGGTCATCGCGGCCTATCATCCCAAGTGGGAGGAGCGCCCGCTGCTGATCATCGTGCCGGATGCCGACCGTCCCGCCACGCGCGAGGAAGTGCTCGACCACCTGCGGCCGCGCATCGCCAAGTGGTGGCTGCCCGACGACGTGGTGGCGGTCGACGCGTTGCCGATGACCGCGACCGGCAAGATCTCCAAGCTCGCGCTGCGCGAACGGTTCCGCAACCATCTTGCGCGCCCCTGAGCGCCCGGTCGGCGCTTCAGGCGTCGACGGCGATGCCGAACGTCTTTTCAATCCCCCTGCGGCCTTCCGCGGTGATCAGGACGACGCGGGTGCCGGCTTGGCGCTCGACCCAGCCCATCTCGATGAAGCGAGCCCACAGGGCTGCGCCCAGGCGGCCGCCGAGATGAGGCTCCTGCTCGGTCCAGTCGCGGCACCCGAAGGCATAGGGCTTGCGCCCGCGCTCCACCTCCGCGACGTCGATGCCGAGCTTTCCGAAGATCTCTTGGCCGCGTCTTCCGAGTTCGATCGGCGAGCCGGGATTCTTGAGGGTCCGCAGCGTCTCGGGCTCGGTTATGGCTTCCCGGGCGATCAGGACCTTGAAGAGCTGCACCCCGACCTGTCCTGCCAGATGGTCGTAGCAGGTCCGTGCCTTCACCAGCGCCGGCGATTGGCGCACCGCTTTGGGGGCAGCGCCGGCCAGCGTCGACAGCGATTCGATGAGCTGGGCGACCCGCTCGTCGCGCAATTCGTAGACGTTCTGGCGGCCCTGCTTGGCGGCGCGGACAAGCTTGCTGCGGCGCAGGACGCCGAGATGGTTGGAGATGTTCGACTGGCTGGATCCGGTCACGGATACCAGCTCGGACACGGTGGTGGGGCCGCCCATCAGGTGCTGCAGCACCATGAGACGGACGGGGTCACCCAGCGCCTGCGCCAGCGGCAGCAGCGGAGCGGCATCCTCCATCGGTGATCCTCCTTGACTCATCCGTAATCAATGATATGTCACATACATCACTGTATGATGATGTATACATGATGGACCGTGTCCTGTCGGCGGCATTCCGACGGACGGTGACGCTGGGGGGAGAGCGATGCGCTTGGCAGACATCAAGGCGGTGACCTTCGACTATTTCGGAACCCTGGTCGACGTCGAGCGTGGCGCCAGCGCCGGTATGGCGCAGGTTCTCGCAGCGATCGGCCGGGCCGACAGCGATCCCCGCGAGGCCTATCTCCGCTGGGACGAGCTCAACGTGCAGCGCTATCGGAGTGGACCGTACCGCCGCTATCGCGATGTCGCGGCGGAGGCGATGGCTGCCTGCCTCGCCCCGTTGCTCGAGACGCCGCTCTCGTCGAGCCGATCGACGGAACTCACCGCGATGTTTCTCGATGCGCTTGCCGAACTCTCGCCGCCGCAGCCCGAGGTGCCGGCGGTTCTCGACGCGTTGCGAGGCCAGGGCCTTTCGCTGATGCCCATCACGAACATGGACAGCGACCTTTGGCGCCGGACCGCTCTGGTCGAGTATTTCCCGCAAGTCACCACGGCAGAGATGGCGCAGGCCTACAAGCCGTCGGAGCGCATCTTCCGGCGGGCGCTGGAGCGGCTGGATCTCCCGCCCTCCGCCATCCTGCATGTCGCGATCTCGCCATGGGCCGACATCGAGGGCGCAAAGCCGCTCGGCCTCGCGGTGGCGTGGATCAACCGCGAGCACGAACGGCTGGGACCGTGGACGCCACGGCCGGACTACGAGTTCGTCGACCTCGTCGGCGTGCAGGCGCTCCTCGCCTCATGAGCGAGCCAACGCCGCCGCTCCGCCGCAACAGCCTCGATCTCGACCGCGCGCTCGCCGCGGCCAAGGCCGACTTCGTGCAGCGCAACCCTGCCAGTGCCGCCCTGCACGCCGAAGCGGCGGACGTCATGCCGGGCGGCAACACCCGCACCGTCCTGTTCTACGATCCATTCCCGCTCGTCATGCGGCGAGGCGAGGGCAGCCGGCTGTTCGATGCCGATGGCCATGCCTATGTGGACTTCCTGGGCGAATACTCGGCAGGCCTCTACGGCCATTCTCATCCGGCGATCCGGGCGGCGATCGATCGCACTCTAGACGATGGCGTCAGTCTCGGGGCTCACACCGTCGCCGAGGTCGAGCTGGCACGGGCGGTTCGCGCGCGGTTCCCGGCAATGGAGTTGCTGCGCTTCACCAACTCCGGTACCGAGGCCAACCTGATGGCCATCGCGGCGGCACGCGCCGAGACCGGCCGTACACACCTGATGGTGTTCGAGGGCGCCTATCATGGCGCCGGGCTCGCATTCCCCGGCGGCGGCACAGGCCCTGGCAACCTGCCATTCCCATCCGTCATCGCGCCCTACAACGATATCGAAACGGCCACGGCGCTCATCCGGCGCCATGCCGGCGAGCTGTGCGCCGTGTTGGTCGAGCCCATGCTGGGGGCCGGCGGGTGCATTCCCGCCACGTCGGCTTTCCTGCGGGCCTTGCGCGCCGCAACGGAGCGATGCGGCGTTCTGCTGGTCTTCGACGAGGTCATGACATCACGCCTGGCGCCGGGCGGATTGCAGCAGGTGCACGCCGTCCAACCCGATCTGACGACGCTCGGCAAGTATCTCGGCGGCGGCATGAGCTTCGGCGCGTTCGGTGGTCGCGCCCGCATCATGCAACGGTTCGACCCGCGTCGCGCGGGGGCGCTACCGCATGCCGGGACGTTCAACAACAATGTCCTCTCGATGCGGGCCGGCCTCGCCGGGCTGACCGAGGTCTTCACGCCACAGGCTGCCGTGGAACTGAATGCCGGCGGTGACGAGCTGCGCATGCGCCTCAACGCGCTCTGCCGCTCACGGCATGCGACGATGCAGTTTACCGGCCAAGGCTCCCTCATGACGGCCCACTTCCAGGTCGGTGCCTTGCATTCCGCAAGCGATCTTGCCGGCGGCGATCCGCGCCTGAAAGAGCTGCTGTTCTTCCACCTCCTCTCGCACGGCATCTACGCCGCGCGGCGCGCGATGTTCACCCTGTCGCTGCCGCTAGATGCTGCCGATCACCAGGCGCTGGTCGATGCGGTTGCCGGCTTCCTGGATCGTTTCGCCGGCTTTCTCGACGCCAAGGGGGTTCCATGATCAGACCTGCCACCATCGCCATGCTGGCCGTCAGCTTGGCCGCTTCGACGGTTTCATCGGTGCCCTCTTGGGCATCCGATGGCGCCGTACGGATCGGTGTCATCAACGACCGGTCCGGCGTGTTCGCCGACGTGACCGGCGAGGGGTCGGTGATTGCCGCACGACTGGCCATCGCGGATTTCGGCGGCGCGGCGCTCGGCAAGCCGATCGAACTGCTGACGGCCGACCATCAGAACAAGTCGGATGTCGCTGCCGGTGTCGTCAGGCGCTGGATCGACGTCGACGGCGTCGACGCCATCGTCGACGGCGGATCGTCAGGGGCCGGGCTCGTGATCCAGGACATCGCCCGCGACCGCCGTCGCATCGCCCTGTTCTCAGGGCCGGCGACGTCCGATCTCACGGGCAAGGCCTGCTCGCCGACCGGCTTCCATTGGAGCTACGATACCTACGCACTTGCGGCGAGCACCGCCCGCGCGCTCGTCGCCCAGGGCGCCGACACGTGGTTCTTTCTCACCACCGACTACGCCTTCGGGCAGGCCCTGGAGCGCGACGCGACCAGATTCATCACGGCGAGCGGCGGCAAGGTCGTGGGCGGCATACGCCACCCGCTCAATACCGCCGATTTCTCGTCCTTCATCCTGCAGGCGCAGGCTTCGAAAGCGAAGATCATCGGCCTCGCCAACTCCGGCGACGACGCTCTCAACGCCATCAAGCAGGCGGCCGAGTTCGGCGTCGTCCCTGGCGGGCAGAAGCTCGGCGGCCTGTTGCTGTTGATCAACCAGATCCATGGGCTGGGCCTGCAGGCCGCGCAGGGCGTCACCATCGCCGAATCCTTCTACTGGGATCTCGATGACGGCACGCGCGCCTTCAGTGCCCGCTTCGAGGCTGCCGCGAAGAAGAAGCCGAACATGATCCAGGCCGGCGTCTACAGCGCGGTCACTCACTACCTCAAGGCCGTGCAGGCGGCCGGCACGGACGATGGTCCTGCCGTCGCGGCAAAGATGCGCGAGCTGCCGGTCAACGATTTCATGAGCAAGGACGTGTCCATCCGCAAGGATGGTCGCGTGATGCGCAACATGTACCTTTTCGAGGTCAAGTCGCCGGCCGAATCCAAGGCGCCGTGGGACTACTACAAGTTTGTTTCCGTCGTGCCGGGCGAACAGGCATTCCGGCCTCTTGCCGAGGGCAACTGCCCGCTCGCCAATCAGTAGCGTTTCCCCGGTTCGGGCGGCGCGCCGCCGCGCTGCTGCGGGCGCAGGTCAAGCCCGCAGCAGCCGGTCGAGCGCGAGCGAGCCCGGGCCGAACTTGGCGAGATAGAGCAGCGCCACCGCCCAGACGCCGTGCGTGTCGAAGGCGTTGGGATAGACGAAGGTCTGGATCACCAGCGTCATGCCGAGCAGCAGCAGCGCGGCGGGGCGCGTCAGCAGGCCGAGGAAGAGCAGAGGCGGCAGCGACAGCTCGGCTGCCGTGGCCAGCCAGGCCGCGACCTCGGGCGACAGCAGCGGCAGGCGGTATTCTTCCTGGAACAGCGCCAGCGTCGTGCCCTCGGCCCAGCCGTCGAGCTTGAGGAGTCCGGAGCGCAGGAAGATCGTGCCGACGGACAGACGCGCGAGCAGCGCGATCAGCTCGTGCGGGATGCGCGCCAGCAGCGCGTCCAGGCGCCTCAACAGCGTAGTCATGGAAGTGCTCCTCAGGTGAGATCGGCCACCGCACCGGCGTCGAAAAGGACGGCCAGCATGGCCGGGAGGTCGAAGCCGGCCGTGCGCTCCGCGGCGGCGGCCGCCGCTTCGCCCAGCGGGTGGCCATCGGCGAGGGCATCGACGAAGATGTCGCCGCCCGGCGGCAGGCAGCGGACTTGCACGTCCAGCCGCGGGCGCGTGACCAGCGCGGTCTCGGCCGGCACATCGGGCCCGATGCGGCGCGTCTCGCTGTCGTGCGTGTTGGTCGTCCAGATCGACACGATCGGCCAGGGCGAGGCGACGACGCCGGTGGCGGGATGCAGCCTGAGGCCAGTGGCGTCGAGGCGCTCCGCCGGCACGGCCGTGAGCCGCTCGATGCCGACCGGCGCACCGTCGGCGGCGTGATAGGCGATCCCGTACGCCCATTCGAGCCGCGCGACGTCGGGCAGGTAGGGCAGCCCGGCCGCCGGTTCGAACGCTGCCAGGAAGGCCGCGAAACCTGCGCCGTACTCCGACAGCACCGGGCTGGAAGGCGGTTGCCGGCGGATGAAGAGCACGGCCGTCGCTTCGAAGAATTCCTCGCCGACGAGGCGCTGCACAACGGGAAAGCGGGCGGCCAGCGCGGCGACCAGGCTCGCATGGACGTTGTTGCGGTAGACGCCGATCCGCCGGTCGGGCGACGGCGCCGCCTGCAGCAGCGTCACGACGAACGCCCGCTGATGTTCCGCCAGCGGATCAGGCGGCGCGTGCATCGGCTTTCCCCGCCTGGCGCAGGATGGCGTCGGCGCGGTCGACCTCGGCCTGCAGCACCGGCCAGGCCGGCACGTCGCCGTCCCACTCGATCAGGGTCGGTCGTGGTCCGATGCGCTCGACCAGCGCGTGGAACAGCGGCCATACCGTGGACCCGACGGGCCGGTCATGCGTGTCGACCAGCAGCGGCTCCTCCGCGCCGCCCAGCACGGCGTGTCCCGCGAGGTGGATCTCCTCGACATGCTCGACCGGAAAGGCGGCGAGGTAGGCGGCGGCGTCGAAGCCGTGATTGGCGGCCGAGACCACGACATTGTTGACGTCGAGCAGCAGGCCGCAGCCGGTGCGCCGCGCGAGCTCGCGCAGGAAGTCGGTCTCCGCCATCTGATCGTCGGCGAAGCGCAGGTAGGTCGAGGGATTCTCGATGAGGAGGCGTCGGCGCAGCACGGATTGCGCCTCGTCGACATGGCGCGCCACCAGGGCAAGCGTGGCCTCCGTATAGGGCAACGGCAGCAGGTCGTTGAGGAAGGCGCCGTCGTGGGTCGACCAGGCCAGGTGCTCGGAGATCACGAACGGGGCATAGCGGTCGGCCAGCGACCGCATGCGGCCGAGATGGCCGGGCGTCATGCCGCCGGCCGAGCCGATCGACAGCCCGACCCCGTGCAGCGACAGGGGATAGCGGGCGCGGATGCGCTCCAGGAAGTGATGCGGCGGACCGCCGGCGCCCATGTAGTTCTCGGCATGCACCTCGAACCAGCCGACATCGGGCCGCTCCTCGAGGATCTGCCCGTAGTGCCGCGGCTTCAGGCCGGCACCGGCACGGCCCTTCGCCGTCATGGCCTTCGACTGCATGGCAATTCTCTGCAGGGGACGCCGACGATCCGCCGTCATGCCTTACATCGGCTTCATCATGCCCTTGCGCTTCATGCCGTCCTTCAGCGTCACTTCCGTCGTGGCGCAGGTGCCCTTGGCGACGTACTTCCACGCCTTGGCGTCGTAGTCGACCTTGGACTGGCCGGCGCAGGAGTTGTTGCCGGTCGCGGCGCAGTCGTTCTTGCCCGCCATGGCGATGCCGTAGCAGCGCTCCTTGTCGGCGTTCTGCGCATTGGCGCCCGCCGAGATCAGGGCGGCGCCCGCCACGGCGGCGGCCAGGGCGAGGTTGGTGGTGCGGTTGCTCATCGGGATCCTCCTTGCGAGCGGGCCAGGAACGGCCCGCATCAGGTCTTTCGCGAGGAAGGCTGCCGACGTTACAAGGCGGACGATGTTCTTGGACGAAAACGCTCTGTAATGTTCGCCCGACCGAACACGAATACGTGAGAGACGGGCGCCTTTGTCCTTTCCGGAAGATCCTTCGGCGCTCATGCGGCTGGCCCGCCAGGGAGACGACGAGGCCTATCGGCGCCTGCTGGTCCAGGTTGCGGCCTGGCTGCGCGTGGTGGCGCGGCGTGGTCTCGCGGCCGCGGGCCGGCCACGCGAGGACAGCGAGGACATCGTGCAGGAGACGTTGCTGGCCATGCATCTGAAGCGCGACACCTGGGACGAGACGCAGCCGCTGGAGCCGTGGCTGCGGGCGATCGCGCGTCACAAGCTGGTCGATCACCTGCGCCGCCGTGGCTTCACCGACCATGTCGACATCGAGGACCACGTCGAGACGCTCGCCGCACCGGCGGCCGACGAGGGCGACGCCGCCGACATGCAGCGCCTGCTGGCTCGCCTGCCGGAGCGGCAACGCCGCATCGTCGAGGGCGTATCGATGGAAGGCCACAGCGCCCGCGAGGTGGGCGATCGTCTGGGGATGAGCGAGGGCGCCGTGCGCGTGGCGCTCCATCGCGCGCTCAAGGCGCTGGCCGCCGCCTATCGCAGGGGAAGCAGATGAGGACCGACCAGCTCGTTGCCGCCCTCGTCGCCGACCGCCGCGCCCCGGCGGCGCCACCCGGACGTCTCCTGGCAGGGGCGCTCGCCGCCGGCGCCGTCCTGTCGCTGGCGATCTTCGCCGTCGAGTTCGGCCCGCGCGTCGATCTCGTGGCCGCCCTGGCGACCTGGCGCTTCGATCTCAAGCTCCTGCTGGTCGGCCTGGCCTTCGTCGCCGCCTTC
>JBMONG010000009.1:0-8347 GCA_049323495.1 Pseudomonadota bacterium | reverse complement strand
GCGGCCGGTGCCGTCGCGCGGCTGGCGGGTGCCGGCGGCGGTGGCGTTCGTGGCCGTGCTCGCCGCCGTGGCGGTCGAGCTCGGCGTCGTGCCGCGCGGCCAGTGGGAGACCCGCCTGGTGGGCACCAACGCCCTCATCTGCCTCACGGCGATTCCCGTGTTTGCCGCGGCGCCGCTCGTCGGGCTGCTGCTGGCGCTGCGCCGTGCGGCCCCCTGGTCGCCGGCGCTGGCCGGGGCGGCCGCCGGCGGCCTGGCCTGGGCGGCCGGCGCGGTGATCTACGCCTTCCACTGCTTCGACGACTCACCGCTGTTCGTGCTCACCTGGTATCCGCTGGCGGCGGTGCCGGTGGTCGCCGTGGGCGCCCTCGCCGGCCGCCGGTTGCTGCGCTGGTGAGAGGCCGATCGCCCGCCTGATCGGGGCTCTCGCGCCGACCACCGCGCTGGCTATTTCTGGGGCGTCTCGACCGGCCGCGTGGCCTCCATCGACGGCCGCTGCGCGACATGGTCGTACCAGGCGGTGAGTGCCGGCGCGGCGTCGCGCCAGCCATCGTCGCCATAGCGCCAGTCCTGATAGCCGCAGGCGACGGCCGTGGTGATCTGGGCGAGGTCGAAGGTGGCGCCGAAGTCCGCGGCCCGCGCGTCGAGCGCGCGGAAGCAGCGCAGCGTGCGCTCGCGCATCTTGTCGAGGAAATCGCCCGACCGTTCGTCAGGGGAGCGCAGGAGCTCGGCGCGCCGCGCGATCTGCGCTTCGATGATGGCGCAGGCGATGGCCATGTCGGCGAGGGCGCGCCAGCGGGCCTCGCCGTCGCGCGGCATCAGGCGATAGCCGCCCAGTTCGCCGTTGAGATAGTCGCAGATCGCATGGGAGTCGGTCAGGACGATGTCGCCCGCCACGAGGGCGGGAATGCGCTCGGCCGGGGTGACGGCCGCGAAATCGCCGGCGTGCGCGACGGTCCGGGTCGCCCATTCGTGCGGCCATCGGGTCGGGACGAACTCGAACCGGTCGCGGATCCCGAGCTCCAGGATCGAGACGACCACCCTGCGAACCCAGGGCGAGGCGGGCGTGGTGTAGAGGCGCATCGGTTGGTTCCGCATGGCCGCCACCTTGGCAATGAAGCCCGCGTCGACGCAATTGGATATTTGCCAGCCGTTCGGCGGCCGCGCTCACTCGGCCGGCGCGGCCTTGTCGCGGTGTGCGAGGGAGACGGGCGCCATGGCCTGGAACACGCCGTCGCGCCGGACCAGCGCGTGGAACAGCGCGGCCGCGATGTGCAGCAGGATCAGCGCGAAGAAGGCGAAGGCCAGGGTGCGGTGGGCCGCGAGCAGCAGCGTGTGCAGGCTGTCGCTCTGAGGCAGGATCGCGGGCAGCCGGATATCGCCATAGAGCACCACCGGATAGGCGGCCGTCGACAGCATCGCGTAGCCGATCAGCGGCATGGCCAGCATCAGCGCATAGAGCGCGTAGTGCGACAGCGTGGCGCCGAGCTTCATCGCGGGCGGCAGGTCCGCCGGCAGGGCGGGCGCGCCGTAGGCCAGCCGCGTGCCGAGGCGGATGACGGCCAGCACGAAGATGGCCACGCCCAAGGTCTTGTGAGTCGCGATCAGCGGCAGGTAGTCCGGCCGGATGGTGGAGACCATGCCGATGCCGATGAAGAGCATGGCGATGATGCAGACGGCCATGACCCAGTGCAGCAGGCGCTGGAAGCCGGTGAAGCGGTCGCGGCTCATGGCGTCTCGGCTCATGGCTTGGGGTTCGGGGTGCGGGGATAGTCCTTGGCCTCCGCGGTGCGCAGGTCGTAGGAGACGCGGTAGGCGGAGGAACGCGCCGCCGGGAACGGATCGTCGGAGACCCGCATGCCGCCCGGCAGGATGGTCGGGTCGAAGTTGATCTCGCGGCAGGGCCCGTCGGCCTCGGCCTCGATGCGCTGGACGACCAGCGTGCCGACCTCGACCGTGCGGCGCTCCGGCGGCCAGGCCTTGCTGGGATCCGCCGTGACGTCGCCCGGCTCGGCGACGGTCACGACCAGGGTCCAGCGCTGCGGCGCGGCCGCGACGCGCTGCGCGATCTCCTGCTCGAGATAGTTCTGGCCGCGCCTGGCGAGCTCCGCCTGCGTGATCGGCACCAGCGGCGCGGCGGGGACGAGCGACCAGCGCACTGTGCGATCGGTGCCGGAGCTGTCGGTGAAGACGAAGCTGTTCAGGCTGTTGAAGCGGTCCTCGGCATAGCTCGAGGTCCAGGGCGCCGTGCCGGCCCACTGCGCGAAGGCCGCGAACTCCGGATGCGCGGCCGCGAAATTCTTCATCGCGTCCGGCTCCTTGCTGTGCGCCGCCTTCTGCAGCGCGTAGAAGCCTTGCGGCGTCGAGACCGGGAAGATCGGCGGGTCGATCATCGCGGTGCGCCAGACCTCGCCGTCCGGTGTCGAGAGCTGCAGGCCCAGGCCGCGCACGCGGACGGTCGCGTCCGGCGCGTCGGGGCTGGGCGTGCCGAGATTGAACCGGCCCAGCGCCGGAAACTGGCCTTGCGTGAAGATCTGCGCCGTCGACAGCTCGGTGCCGTTGCCGTTCGACAGGAACACGCCCGTGAAGCAGATGCCCTTGGCGTGGTTGCGCCGGTGGCCCAGCGCCGGCCCGCCGGCGGGGGCGAGCGAGCCCACGATCTTCTCCGGCGTCAGCCGCTGCGGCGAGAACCAGCCGGCGGTGTAGGCGAAGGCGCCGGCGCCGGCCGCCACGATGACGGCGATGAACGCGAGCGATCCGAAAGGCAGGCGCGACGGCTGGGGCATTCGATCTCCGACGGAAGCGAGCGGGTCCCGCTCTACATAGTCGCCGCCGGCGGCCGGCGCTTGCGCGAAGCGGCGGCGTTCTTGCGCGATCGCACGGTCACGCGCCGCGCAGCCCGGCCGTGCTCGGTGTCCTTTCCGCTCGAGGGCTACTGCAGGCGATACAGCCGCGCCGCGTTGTCGCAGACGACCTTGCGCCGCGTCGCCTCCGGCAGGTGGCCGAGCTCGCGCGCCAGGTACTCCCGCGAATCGGGCCAGATGCCGTCGGGATGCGGATAGTCGGAGCCCCACATCACGTTGTCCTCGCCCAGCTCCTTCAGCAGCTTGATGCCGATGACGTCCGACTGGTAGGTCGCGTAGCACTGGCGGTACCAGTATTCGCTGGGCTTCATCTTCAGGATGTCCTTGAACTGGTCCTCCCACTCCAGGTCCATGTGGTCCAGCACGTAGGGGATCCACCCCAGGCCGGCCTCGCCGATCACGACCTTGAGGTTGGGATAGCGCTCGAGCGCGCCGGAGAACATGAGCTGGATCAGCATGTAGCTCATGTGCATCTGGAAGCCGGTGATGTGCGTGGCGAAGGCCCGCCGCGCCATCGTCTTGCTCATCTTCGTGTAGTCGGGCGAGCGCCCGCCGATCGTGTGGAAGTGCACGGGGATGCCGGTCTCGTGCGCGATCTGCCACAGCGGCTCGTAGAAGTCGTCGTACAGCGGGATCATGTCCGGCCGGTTCGCGACGTCGATGCCGCGCACGCCGCGGTCGGCGGCGCGCTTCACTTCCTTCACGGCCGCCGTCATGTCGTGGCTGGGAATGTTGGCCAGGCCGATCAGGCGGTCGGGATGCCGACGGCAGAAATCGTGCAGCCAGTCGTTGTAGATGGCCAGCATCTCGCAGGCGGCCTCGCCGTCGTTGAGGCGGCCGCTCGATCCCAGGATGCCGTACAGGACTTCCGCCTGCACGCCGTCGAGATCCTGGTCCTTCAGCCGAAGGTCGGGTTCGGTGAGTCGGCGGATGCCCTTCTTGCCGTCCTCATAGAGGCCGGTCGAGGCCATGCGGTCCGACCGGTGGATCTCGCCGGGCACGTACTTGCGGCCGGCCGAGCCCATGCCGTTCACCAGCCCGAACTGCGCGCCGTTGCGGCTCACCCAGCGCGGCCCGTCCGGCCCGTCCTCCACGAACGGCATGCGGTCCCTGAACGCCGCCGACGCGTTCTTGGTGAACAGGTCGGGCGGCAGCCAGATCAGGTCGACATGGCCGTCGGCGGAGATGACGTCGTATTTCATCGTTTCCTCCTGTGTAGGTTACATGTCATCGGCCGCCCGTCGTCTCGACCGGAGCGAAGCGGAGTGGAGAGACCTTCGCGCCACGACCAGCCGGCAGATCGTTGAAGCGACGACAAGAGGCCGTCGACGGAATCGTTCTCATGCGATGGCCTTGTCCAGGGGAGGCCGCAAGCCGCCAGCTTGCGCCCGAATCACGTGCGCCGCCAACCCTCCCGATGTTGTCGGTGACCGTCCCGCTTTTCCCCGTTCAGTCGAGTCCGGACTTGCCCGGGGCCCAGTACGCCTTGCTGACGACGCGCGCCGTCGGGACCGCCTGGCGCTTCAGGCTGTGCCGGAGCCGCTGCAGGGTGCCGGCCTTTCCGGTCAGCACGAACGTCGCGCCGGCCTCGATCGGTGCCGGCAGCGCGGCCTCCATCTCCGTGACATGCGCGTCGTCCGCGCGCCTCGGATACAGGGCGGCCCCGCCGATCCCCAGCGTCGCCACGAGCGGCGATAGGCTCGGTGCGTCGTCCACCTCGAAATGCCAGGCGATGGCCCGAGGAGGTTCCCGGCGGACCAGCGCGCAGGCGAGCCCGATCGAGGTCTCGTCGCCGAAGAGGGCGAGCGGCGCGCGCGCGTCCGGCACGTCGACCGACTTGCGCGGGCCGAACAGGTCGCACGGATCGCCCACCCGGACGCGGCGGACCCACCGGCTGCCCGGTCCCTCGCCGTGCGCATACGCCAGGAGGCTGGTCCGGCCGGCCGCCGCATCCCAGTCGAGCGGCGTGTAGGTCCGGGCGACGAAGGCCGAGCCCATCGCGATCTGGATCTTCTGTCCCGGCGTCCAGGCGACGCCTTGCAGGGCCGGGCCTTCGAGCGTGATCAGCCGGAAGCGGTCGGCCAGAGGTTCGGTCGCGACGACGGTCGCGCGTTTCATCAGCAGGCGCAGCAGCGCGCGGCTCAGCCGGCCGGGCGTCCCGGCCGACTCCATCGACGGCATCACGCGGTCCTCACGGTGAACTCGCCGCCGCGTCCTTCGTCGATCGGCAGGGCTTGCGAGAGATAGCCGTTCGCCGGATTGCGCACGTAGTCGCAGTAGGCGGCGTCGAACGCATTCTCGCCCAGCACCACGGCGCCGGACGCCAGGTGCGGCTCGATCAGCGTCAGGACGGGCAGGTAGAGCGAGAAGGCGCCGTCCAGCAGCAGCAGGTCGGCCGCGCCGCCGACATCCCGCAGCGTATCGAGCGCGTCGCCTTCGCGGATCTCCACCAGGTCGCCGAGGCCGGCCGCATCGAGATGGGCGCGCGCCCGCGCCGCCTTGGCGCCTTCGAGCTCGCTGCCGATGAGTCGCCCGCCGCCATTGTCCCGCAGCGCGGCGGCGAGATAGAGGGTCGAGATGCCCATGGAGGTGCCGAACTCGACGATCCGCGTCGCCCTGCGGGCGCGCGCGATCATGTAGAGGAAGCGGCCATAGGCGGGCGAAACGGCCAGGAAGTTGGCGGCATGGCCGCGATAGACGGCCCGGTAGTCCGCGCGTTCCCGGGCGAGCAGGTCCGCGATCGCCTGCTCCGCCGAGGCGTCGGAGGCCTCGATGGCGGCCCTCATCGCTTCGAACTGTTCGCGGTCGGCCGTTGCGGCCTCCCGATGCAGCGTTTCCAGCACGCCGGCGATGCGGCCATCGATCAAGGCGTTCATGCAGGTCCCTTCGCTGGAGTGCGGTCGAGAGGGCCTCGACCGGTCTTCGGCGCAGGCATAGAAGGTGCCGGTCCTGGCGTCATTGCGAAGGCTGGCCAGAATATTATCGGATCTTGCCAGGGCAGGAGTCCGGGGGCGATGCTGGATCGATGCCGATCCTGAACGAGCTTTCCCGGCCGATGGACTGGACCGAACCGGACGACGTGCCGCGGCCGGTCGTGAGCTATGGATTCGTGGCCGAGAAGTTCGACGGCATGGAGCTCGACTTCCACCGCCACGCCAAGGGCCAGTTCCTGCTGGTGCAGCGCGGGGCGCTCACGTGCGAGGGGGAAGGCGGTCTGTGGATCGTGCCGCCGCGCAGCGCCATCTGGATTCCCGGCGGGGCGCTCCATGCCGTCAGGGCGGCGGGGGCGCTCGAAGGCTACAACGCCTTCGTCGATCCGGCCGTCGGGCGGGACCTGCCGCGGACGTGCTGCGCCGTCTGCGTGACGCCCCTGCTGCGCGAGCTCATGATGCGCGTGGCCCGGCTGCCGCTTCTCTACGAGGAGGACGGTGCCACCGCGCGCCTGGTGGCGGTGCTGCTCGACGAGATCGCGGCGGCCCGCGTGGAGGATCTCCGTCTTCCGATGCCGAACGATGCCCGGCTGCGCCGGATCGTCGACCGGATGATGGCCGCGCCGGCGGACCGCGCGGCGCTGCCCGTCTGGGCGAGGCGCGCGGCCCTGAGCGAGCGCACCCTGGCGCGGCTCATCCATCGCGAGACCGGCATGAGCTTCGGCCGCTGGCGCCAGCAGCTCGCGGTGGTGCTGGCCGTCAAGTGGCTGGCCGGCGGCGCCTCGATCCAGCAGGTCGCCGCCGACCTGGGCTACGAGAGCGTGCCCAGCTTCGTGACCATGTTCCGCAAGGCCCTCGGCATCTCGCCGGGCCGCTACATGGCGGAGCGCTATGCCGGGCGGGGGTGACGGGGCTCGGATGTGCCGTCGCGCACGTCGGCCACGGCGAAGCCCTGCATCGCGCCGTCCTGCTCCCACACCCAGAAGGTGCCGTTCTCGTAGATCCAGCGCGCCGTCTACGCCGCGCGCGCCACGCCAGCCGGTTCTCGCGCACGACGGCGCGCATTTCGGTGATGCGGGATTGGTCGGCGAGCGTTGCCTTGCGGATCATGTGGATTCTGTTTCTTCGTCGTCTCGACCGGAGCCGCGCATCAGCGCGGCGGAGCGGAGAGACCTACTCTCCACGACAAGCCGCCCGATCGGGCTCGAGGATGGCGTCCGGATGGCGATCTACCGGTTGCGGTTGGCCCTCGATCATCGCATCGGTTCTCGTGTTTCTACTCACGCCTCCGCGCGGGAGGCGACCTCGCGGCGCCGCGCATCCTTGTCGTCCTTCGTGTTTCTATCCACGCCTCCGCGTGGGAGGCGACTGTCGACGGCGGTGCTTCCGAAGTGGTCGTAGAGGTTTCTACCCACGCCTCCGCGCGGGAGGCGACTCTGTGCCTTTGCCGCCGGCATGCGCGTGGCACCGTTTCTACCCACGCCTCCGCGCGGGAGGCGACCTCTGTCCGGCCCCGGCCGCCCCTCGATCTACACCGTTTCTACCCACGCCTCCGCGCGGGAGGCGACGCGCGATCCCTGATCGTGTTGACGGCGCCGACGCGGTTTCTACCCACGCCTCCGCGCGGGAGGCGACTAGACACTCGCGGCGTCGGCCTTGCGGACAATCAGTTTCTACCCACGCCTCCGCGCGGGAGGCGACAGCGCCTCGCCCCCGGCAAGCCTTGCCGCGCAAGTTTCTACCCACGCCTCCGCGCGGGAGGCGACATGGCGGCAACACGCGCGCTGTCCTACCTGCGGGCGTTTCTACCCACGCCTCCGCGCGGGAGGCGACGGCCACGACCGGCTGATCACCGGGCCATGGCGCGGTTTCTACCCACGCCTCCGCGCGGGAGGCGACGGGGGCTTGTCGAATTAACCGCCTTCAGCGGGTTGTTTCTACCCACGCCTCCGCGCGGGAGGCGACCCTATTCCGTCTCCGGATCGATGCCGGATGAGCAGTTTCTACCCACGCCTCCGCGCGGGAGGCGACCGTCGCTCCAATCGCGCTTGTAGTCGGCATAGTCGTTTCTACCCACGCCTCCGCGCGGGAGGCGACGCATCGCCAAGCTGGAGTCGGCGGCCCAATGGAAGTTTCTACCCACGCCTCCGCGCGGGAGGCGACGGGACCGACGGCCGATCGAATCGTCAAGCTACTGTTTCTACCCACGCCTCCGCGCGGGAGGCGACTGGAGGACCTGACGGCGCAGCCGGATCAGGAGCGTTTCTACCCACGCCTCCGCGCGGGAGGCGACCTTCCGCCAGGTCCATATCGAGTTGGGGTGCACGCCGTTTCTACCCACGCCTCCGCGCGGGAGGCGACCGTCGACGCCGGTCGGCAAGGTCCCGCTCAGCACGTTTCTACCCACGCCTCCGCGCGGGAGGCGACGATCCGGCCGACGCTGACGTGCAGCCGGGCCGCCAGTTTCTACCCACGCCTCCGCGCGGGAGGCGACTCGGCCGAGTGTCATCACGGGTCGCATGCGGTCGTTTCTACCCACGCCTCCGCGCGGGAGGC
>JBMONG010000008.1:0-461152 GCA_049323495.1 Pseudomonadota bacterium | reverse complement strand
GCTTCTCCAAGCTCAAGCAGTTCCGACGCGTCGCCACCCGTTTCGAGAAGACCGCGCGAAACTACTTCGCCGTCATCACTCTCGCCGCTATCGTCTTGTGGCTTAGGTAAGTGTCCACACTACCTAGAGGGGGCTGCTGGATCCGCTGCGCTACCTGTACGCCCTATCCAAACTGAACCCGCGCACAGAGAGGAGAAAGTTATGCAGTACAAGCGAATTTCCGCCGATTGCCATCTCGACATGATCTGGCTGCCGCCCGATCTGTTCACCTCGCACGCGTCGCAAGCGCTCAAGGACCAGATGCCGTTCGTCAAGGATCAGCAGGACGGCACCAAGCGCTGGATTGACAACAACGGCGGGGATTTCGGCGCACCTGGCCTCGTCGGCGCGTCGGGCACGCCCTATGTCCCAGGCAAGCAACTACGTGTCGACAAAATGGCGGAGGCCGGTCTCTACGACGACTTCAAGAACAAGGGGCTGCGCCGTCCCGGCGACCCGCACCTGAGGGTCAAGGAGCTTGACCGCGACGGCATGGATGCGGAGGTCATCTACGGTATTCTCGCCGCCTGCGCGAAGATGAAGAACCCGGAGGCCGCCAACGAGATGCTGCGCATCTACAACGATTTCATGAAGGACTTTACCAGCCACTACCCCGACCGAATGATCGGCCTGGCCTGTCTACCCTACAGTGACATCAACGCCGCCGCCGCCGAGGTTCGGCGGGTCGCGAAGATGGGCATGAAGGGCGTCGAATTGTCGTGCTCGTGGCACATGACGCCGATGTCGCATCCGATGTGGGACCCGTTGTGGGAAGCGGTCAACGAAACGCAGCTGCCGCTGCATTTCCACACCTTCCCCGCGATCGATCCTGAACTCCGAAAAAAGTACGAGGGGCTGGTGCAGCGCCAAATGACCTATGCCGGTCTCTGCGTGTTCCAGATGAACCTCAGCAACATCCTGACCGCGCTGATGGCTGCAGCGGTGTTCGAGCGGTTCCCGAAGATTCGCGTCGTCTTTGGCGAGAGCGGCATCGGCTGGATTCCCTACGTGCTCGAGCGCATGGATTTCGAGTACAAGGACCAGTATCGGGACCTCAAGCTCAAGAAGCTGCCGAGCGAGTATTGGCGTGCGCAATGCAAAGCGACGTTCCAGTACGACCGAATCGGCACCAAGCTGATTGAGGATATGGGCGTCGAGACTCTGATGTGGGGCTCGGACTATCCGCATCCGGACGGTGTGTGGCCTGAGTCGGCTAAGTATATTGACGACCAGTTCAACAGCCTGCCACCGGATGTGGTCCACAAGATGACTTGCGAAAACGCCGCCAAGTTTTACGGACTGATCAATTGATCGCATAGGATCATCCCGGCAAAGCGCCAAGTCTATTTGCGGCAGTTGAGCCGGTCCCGGAAGAAGGAGAAGGCGATTCTATCCGGGACCGCCTCGCCCGCGATCGGACGATTCCCCGAAGCTCTGTGAACCGAGGATCGTGCCCCGCGAAGGATCGATGCGGTTCTAGGCGACCGAACTGCCACTTCGATGTACCGATATTGCGGGAAATGCACGTCCGTTATTGCGCAGTTTTCGCGGCAAGCTCCGTAAGAATTTCCGGCCCATCGCTCCCTAGGGTCCCCATGGGTCGATGGATCATGGGCGGGGTGCCCTGCAAGCGCAGGGGGCTTGCCAAGAGTGGCCAGACTTGGCCCGTGGCATCCCGTGCGTCGATCACAAGGCGGCGCGCGCAGGTCTGCTGCGCCTGCAGCATCTCTGCGGCCGAGCGGATGGGCGCAGTGCGGCAGCCGGCCTCAGAGAGAGCGGCGGCAAGCGCCGCCCGCGTCATGCCCCGGGCGCGTTCGCGAGTTAAGCCTGCTGGCAGCATGTGCTTGTCCGCCATGCCGTCCGCCTCGACCAGCACGAATCCGTCCCTTGCGGGAACGGCGATGGACATCGGTGCTGCCTGCTCGCCATTCCAGAGAGTTGCCGAGAGCCAGGCGCAGACATCCTGCATGGAAAGGTCGATGAACTGGCCGAGCCCGGTCCGGTCACGTGCCTCCAGAGCGGCAAGAATCGAGACTACTGCAATTTCGGCCCCCATCACGTCGGCGACGGAGATGCCAGCTTTCACCGGCACGTCGCCGGCTCGCGTCAGGTCCATCAAGCCCGACATGGCCTGAATGACAGTGTCGAAGGCCGGCCGCCCGGGATAGATCGTGTCCGCGCCGAAGCCTGAAACGGCACAGTAGATGAGGCGCGGATTGATGCGTGCCAGTTGCTCGCTGGAGCAGCCCCGCTTGGCGAGGGCGCCCGGCTTCAGGTTCTCGATCAGCACGTCGGATCGCCCGAGGAGATTCTTCAGGATCTCGACCTCGTGCGGACGCTCGAGATCCAGCACAAGGCTGCGTTTGCCGGCGTTGGTGTACGTGAAGAAATAGCCGGTGCCATCCTTGATCGGCGGCCAACCTCGCACCGCCTCGCCCTCATGCGGTTCGATCTTGATCACGTCGGCACCGAGGCTGGCGAGGTGGCGCGCGGCAAGCGGCGCCGTCGTGTAGTGGCCGATCTCGAGGGCGCGAAGACCGTGCAGTGGCAGCTTTGCCCCGACGACCCCTCTCTTCATCGCCGGTACAGAGGGCGCGGACTCGACCAGCCTGGTAACCGCCGACCTGTCCTGGTCCGGTGTCGCAATACGCTCGGCCGAACGACCGGGCGTAACGCTCATGCGCAGTGGCGAGGCGGGGACGAACAGTGCGCCGCGGCCGCTGGGATCGGATACCCGCCGGATCATGCCGCGGTGGTCCAGGTTCGCCTCCCGCGGGCATCCGTCGACCTTCGCCACGGGACCGCAAGGAATGCCGGCGCCGCCCAGGATCTTGACGCAGTGCTCGATCGAGCCGCGTTTGACCCATTGCTGCAGTATGGCATCGACCTCGTCGCAACGGGTCACGCGGTCGGAGGCCCGAAGGTAGCGTGGATCCCCAGCAAGCTCCGGCCGTCCCACGACCGCGCAGATGCGGTGCCATTGCATGTCGCTCGCCGCGCAGACCAAGACCCATCCATCGATGGCCCGATACACGTTCCAGGGCGAGGCCATGGCGTGGCGGTTTCCCAACCGACCGACCACCGATCCGCTGCCGTCGAGCAGGCGCGGCAGGAAGGTTGCCATGGCGGCGAATGCGCAATCGTACAACGCCATGTCGATCGCCTGGCCCTCGCCGCCCTGTTTGCGGACGCGCAAGCCAGCGAGGCACGCGGCGGCAGCGTACGCCCCCGTCATGAACTCGACGATCGGCAGTCGGATTGGAACCGGCGGCCCATCCGGCATACCGGTCGTATCCGCGATCCCGGACAACGCCTGGATCTGCGCATCCGAAAAAGGCTTGCCGGCCATCGGCCCTCCCTGGCCGAAGGCCGTGACATCGCATTCGATCCGCAAAGCGGATTCCGGCCAAGCGCCTGGACGTTGCACCGGATCGAGGTCGCTCGAGAGGATCAGGACATCGCTGCGCGCCACGAGCTGACGCAGGATGTTGGCATCGGCCGCATCGTCCGGGTGCAGGAGCAGGCTCATTTTCCCGGCGATCATCAGAGCGCGATGGCGGTGCTTGCCATCGCGAGCGGCCGACCACTCCGGAACGATCACCGTTGCGCCAAGCTGGGCGAGGAGAGAACCGCAAATGCCTGCGCCGATACGCGCGCCGAGTTCCGCGACCACGACACCGTCAAGCGCGACCGGGCCGGTCATGCCACCCTCTCGCAACCTGCGCTGCGCCCGTCCGACCTGACAAGGGCGCCGCAACGTTGGGAAAAGACAACCATATCCTGCGCCCGCATGACTCTCCGCCCTCGCAGCACTGGTCCGACCCCGCTCACGCGCGATACGCTTGCATACCCGTCAGCTCCCGACCCTCGATGAGGGTCAGGATCTGGTTCGTGCCATCCGGTATCGGCAACATGCGGATGTCCCGGTAGTGACGCTCGAGGCCCAGTTCGCGGCTGATGCCCATGGCGCCGTGGACCTCCATCGCAAGCGAGACGGCGCGCTGGCAGGTAGCGATCGCGTAGCGCTTGGCCATGGCCGAGACCTGGTTGGCGCGATCGCCCTTGTCGATGCAGGACAGCGCGTAATAGCAGAGCAGGCGGCTCGTGGTGACACCGGTCGCGATGTCGGCGAGCATCTCCTGCACGAGCTGGGTCGAACCAATCGGGCGACCGAACTGCACCCGGTCTTTTGCGTATTCGAGCGCGACGCCGAGTGCCGCGTCCGCCATGTGCACCGCGCAGAGGCCGAGGATCGGCCGGTTGGCAAGCCAGGTCAGCGTGAGCACGCGCGCCGCATCCCCGATCTCGCCGAGTTGGTTGGCATTGGGCACGCGGCAATTCTCGAAGCGTACCTCGCCGAGGTGACCCTGCCGCAACCCAAGCGTTGGAATCTCACAGGCCTCGAACGGCGAGCGCTCCCGGTCGACCACGATGCGCATCATGCGACTGAGCCCAGCCGCGTCCTTTCCCACCGAAGCCGTGACGTTGATCACGTCGCAGATGCTGGCATTGGTGATCCACGTCTTGCGGCCGTTGATCACGTAGTCCTGGCCATCCACCTCGGCACGCGTCTTCACGCTGCGCGGGTCGGACCCGACATCGGGCTCCGTTGTCCCGGTGCAGGTGATCTTGCGCACCGCCATCAGATCGGGCAGCAGACGCTCCCGCTGCTCTGCCGTGCTCTCGAACTGGATCCGCGCGACCGTGACCTCCTGCCCGAGAACGGCCAGTGTCACGACAGGGGGCAGTTGCTCCATCATCAGCCCGTAGACGAGCAGGGGCAGCCCGGCGCCGCCGGCGGATTCCGGTACGCGCGCGGCAATGAACCCCTGCCTAGCGCAGAGCTGCAGGATCTGCCGCATGGCATGCTTCGGCAACGGGGTGTCCGGGTCGTTCGCGTCCAGGATCGGTCGGACCTCGCGATCGACCATGCGGCGGATCGACTCCTGGATCATCCGCTGCTCGCTCGTGAGCTGAAAGTCCATCGGTTCTACTCCCTTGCGCCGTCACGGCTGCGGCCGGGCGGCAGGGCTCAGCCGGAGAGCACCTGTTCACGGAACCGGGGCTTCCGCTTCTCACGGAATGCATTCCCGCCCTCCTTCGACTCGGCCGTGCCGTAGTAGAGGGCAAGCGCCTGCAGGCCCATGCTCGCGATACCGCGGATGCTCTCGGTATCGGCATTGAACGAGCGCTTCGCCAGCGCAATCGCCGTGGGGCTGCGCTCCATGATTTCCGCGCACCAACGCGCGACCTCGGCGTCCAGTTCGCTGTCCGGCACGACCTTGTTGACGAGCCCCATGGCAGCCGCTTCGGCCGCAGTGTAGCGCCGGCACAGATACCAGAGTTCCCGCGCCTTCTTCTCGCCGACCACCCGTGCGAGGTAGGCCGTGCCAAACCCCGGATCGACTGAGCCGACCTTTGGCCCGACCTGGCCGAAAACGGCGCTCTCGGCCGCGATCGTCAGGTCGCACAGGGTCGCGATGACGTTGCCGCCGCCGATCGCGTAGCCACGCACCTTGGCGATGACCGGCTTCGGCATGTCCCGGATGGCCGAGTGCAGCTCCTCGATGGGCACACCGATCGTGCCGCGTCCTGCGCGCTCGGATTTCTTGTCGGCCGCGTCGCCGCCCGTGCCGAAAGCGCGCGTGCCGGCGCCCGTCAGCACGATCGCGCCGACCTGCTTGTTCCAGCCGGCACGATAGAGGGCATCCGTCACCTCGCCGTAGGTCGTCATACGATAGGCGTTCATCCGCTCAGGGCGGTTCACGGTGATGGTCGCGACCCCATCCTTCTCGTTGTACAGGATATCGGCGTAGGCTTCGCTCACATTGCACCTCTCAGCGGAATGACCTGCGGTCGTTCCGATTGGCCGTCGATCAGCGCGCAGGTTTCAGGAAATCGCCGGTACGCATGCTCGGATGGGCGCGCTCATACTGCTTCGGATAGAAGTATTCATGGCCGAGCTCGACCGCCGCATGCCATGGCCAGCGCGGATCGTAGAGCATGCCGCGGCCGATCGCGACGAGATCGGCCTTGCCCGAGGCCACGATCTCCTCCGCTTGCCGCGGCTCCGTGATGAGCCCGACAGCCATCGTGCACAAGCCGGTTTCGCGTCGAATCCGCTGGGCGTTGGGCACTTGGTAGCCCGCATGGACATTGAGCCGCTGTTCCGGCACCGCCCCGCCGCTGGAAGCGGTTACGTAGTCGCAGCCGAGCTCCCCCAGCCTGCGCACGAGCTCGATGCTGTCCTCGACCTCCCAGCCGCCGTCGACCCAATCGGTCGTGGAAAGGCGGACCCCGAGCGGCTTGCGCTCCGGCCAGACTCCGCGGACGGCCTTGAACAGCTCCAGCGCGAACCGCATGCGGTTCGCGAGGGGCCCGCCGTACGCGTCCGTGCGCTGGTTGGTGAGCGGCGAGAGAAAGTTGTGGATGAGGTAGCCGTGCGCGCCGTGGATCTCGAGCAGGTCGATCCCGAGAGCATCAGCTCTCTTCGCCGCGGCGACATAGTCCTGAATCGCGCGCTCGATGCCAGCGGCATCGAGCGCCTCCGGCATGTTGCGTCCCAGATACGGGATGGGCGACGCCCCAAGCGGCGTCCAACCGCCCTCCTCCTTCGGGATGGGCTTCTGCCCTTCCCAGGCGACCGTGACAGAACCCTTGCGGCCGGCGTGCCACAGCTGCTGCCCGAGCTTTGCGCCGCCGAACCTGCGGCAGAACCGGATTGCGGGCTCGAGCGCGGCCGCATTCTCGTCCGACCACAGACCAAGATCGTTGGGACTCAGACGTCCCCGAGGATGCACTGCCGAGGCTTCGATGATCAAAAGGCTCGCACCTGAGACGGAGAGCGACCCGAGGTGCATCAGGTGCCACTCGGATACGCAGCCTTCCTTAGCGGAATACTGCCCCATGGGCGAGACGACGATGCGGTTTGGCAGCTCCAGCCCTCTGAGCGTCAGCGGCGAGAACAGCTTCGATCCCAAGGGTGGCATCTCCTTCTACTGACCCTAGTCCTCGGGACTGCAACCTGCTACTGCCAGCAGGCGAGCGCTCGACGACAAAGCGCTGCCAATGTTTCGCGGATCGGCAGGCTGTGCGGTCCCGATTTACGCCCTCATCTTCGTGCTACTCTGAGCCTCAGGTGACCAAACGGTTGGTTAAGCGTCAAGCAAATTTGAGCGCCTCCATGCCAGCGGCGCACGCTTTGGTTGCCCTGGCGTTGCGGCGCGGCTGCGAGGAAATATGTTTGCAGGCAACTTCCAACACGATGCACAGTGATCGCCGCAGGGGCGGCATGCAACGCCATGAACCGAGGAGGCTGCAGTATGGACCTTGGCATTCGCGGGCAGGCATGCCTGATCGTGGGAGGAGCGCGCGGCATCGGCTATGCAACGGCCGAGGTGCTGGCGGGCGAAGGGACAGCGTTGGCTCTCGCCGATATCGATGGCGTTGCGGTGGCTGCATCCGCCAAACGCCTCGCCGCCGCTTCCGACGCCAAGGTGATCGGGCTCCAGGCGGATATCACCGATCGCGACGAGGTCCGTCGCCTGGTGACGGCAGCCGAAGCCGCAGTAGGCCCGCTTTCGATCTTGATCAACTCTGCGGCGGTGCTCGACGACAAGCTGTTCGTCGAATCCGAGCCTGCGGATTGGAAGCGCATGATCGACGTCTGTTTGTTCGGGCCGATGAACGTCATTCACGCGATCCTCCCCGGCATGATGTCGCGCCGCTACGGCCGGATCGTGTGCTTGGCGTCGGATGCGGCGCGGATAGGGCAGGCGCGGCTCTCGTACTACGCGGCGGCGAAGGCGGGCGTCGTGGCGCTCACGAAGTCGGTCGCCCAGGAAGTAGGCGCAAGCGGTGTGACGCTGAACGTCCTGTCCCCTGGCGCCACAAACACTGAGCTGCGCAGCGAGCGGGAGGCGAAGATGCGCGCCGAGATGGGAGAAGAGCGCTATGCCCGCCGGCAAGCGACAGTGCTGCGGATGTATCCCACCCGACGGCTGGGCGAGCCGGAAGACATCGCATCAGCTATCTCCTTTCTGGTGAGCAAGAGCGCCTCGTGGATCACCGGTCAGGTGCTGAGCGTCAATGGCGGCTTCGCGATGCCATAGGCAGCAAGCCGTTCGTCATCCTGAGCCGAATAGTCCGGCGAGATCACGGCCGCTGGCATCGCTCCACAGCTTGTCTCGCGCTTTGCGCAGGTCGATTCGGGGCTTGATATCTTTCACGAGCCCTTCTGCCTTCGCGTAGAGTGCCTCCGTCGAGAGCGGGTTGGCGGCTGTCCCACGGCTGTCCATTACCTTGGCGCTCCGCCGCGTTCCATCGGCCCAGGTGATTTCCACCGCCGTGCCCATGTGCGCCGGGTAGTGCGCCTCGATGTCCCTATCCGCCGCACAGTCGACGCGATCGGCTAGGAACAGGATCGCAGGGTCGGCCAGCTTGTCCTCGCGATAGCTTTCATAGTGATGCGGGCCATAGACAAGCGTCGCCCCGACAGCGAAGGGCAAGCTGTACTGCGCCGCCATGACCGAGGTCGGCCGCCGCAGCATGTGCTGCTCGGCGAGCACGGCGGGGCCCCGCACGGCAATGCGCGCGATCGCTTCTGGCGAAAGGCGGAAACCGTCGCTTGCCTCCCTCAGGCCGTCGATCAGCGAATGGAACAGCCGGCAGCAGGAATACGGCTTGAAGCTGATGCTGTGGATCTGCAGAGGCCCATCGGACGGGATGCTCAGCTCCGACAGCCTAGGTGCCGTGGAGAACAGCGCGAGGAAGCCGTACTTGCCGTCGAGCGCTCGCCCCGGCGCGCTGAGATTGCGTGCGGCAAGCTCGGCCGCGAGCACGCCATTGTGCGCGGCATAGCCGGCGTGCAGGCGCTTGATCGTGGTTCCATCCGGCTCGTTCGAGAACTGCATCGAGCCGCCGGCAAGGGACAGCACGTGCCCCCAGGCGCACACAAGCCCCTCCTCCCTCAGACCGAGCAGTCGTGCGGCGGCCGTGGCGGCGCCGAACCCGCCGAACAACGCCGTTGGATGACGGCCGCCATGCAGCACTCGGGCCGCATCGGCTGCCATGCCCACGCGCGCCATGGCTTCGTAGCCAGCGGCTATGGCCGCCAACGTCTCGTCTCCGGACGAGCCGCGTTCGGTCGCGATTGCCAGCGCCGCCGGGATCACGACCGCGCCGGGATGGCTCATGGAGACATCATGGGTGTCGTCGAGCTCGTAGCCATGCGACGCCGTGCCGTTAACCAAAGCGGCGATGCTAGGCGCTACGGCGAGCGTCGTACCGACCAGAGGCGCCGAGCCGCTGCCCACGAAGCGGCCCGCCCACTCGATCAGTTCCTGCGTCCAAGGAAGCGTGGCGCCGACCCAGGAGACGCCGAGACAATCGAGGATGAGCCGGCGCAATTGCTCGCGGTCTGCGCTCGCCAGCCCGTCGCGGCCGATCGCCAGAACCTGTCGCGCGAAGTCGAGCGTCATATTCTCCGTTGCCGTCATCGCAAGCCCCTGGCGCGGCGGATGATCACCGGCCGAGAAATTTGGCCTCGCGCTTCTCGAGGAAGGCCCCGATGCCTTCGTTCTTGTCTGCGGTGTTGTAGATCGCGGTCACCAGGAAGCGCTCGAACTCCACCCCGGAGGCGAGATCCATCTGCACGCCGGCGCGCACGGCCCGCTTGGCATAGGCAAGGCTGAGGGGAGCCCGCTTCTCGTAGACCTTCACCATCGCCTTGGCAGCATCCAGGGTCCCGCCTGCACGCACCACCCGGTTCACGGCGCCCACCCGGTAGGCCTCGTTGGCGTCGATCGGCTCGCCGGAGAACAGGATCTCGAGCGCACGTCCCACGCCCACGAGTCGCGGCAGCCGCTGGGTTCCGCCCGCGCCCGGCACCGTGCCGATTCGGGAGGAGGTCAATGCGAAGGACGCATTCTCGGACGCGATCCGGATGTCGCAGGCCATCGCGAACTCCCAGCCGCCGGTCATGCAAAAGCCTTCGATCGCCGCGATCACCGGTTTGGCAAGACGCTCGACCGCGTTGTTCAGCGTCTCCCAATGCGTCATATAGGCGACGCCATCCGCAGTGGACTTGATTGCCATGGCTTCGTTGAGGTCCGCCCCCGCGGAGAAATATCGCGGACCTCCGGTGACGATCACGCCGCGCACCGACGGATTCTCGTCCGCGCTGGCGCAAGCCGTCGCGATCTCCTGCATCATCCTGACGCTGAAGGCGTTGCGTCGGTCCGGCCGGTTCAGCGTGATGACGAAGGACGCGCCGTCCTGGCTTGTGAGGATGGTTTCGAACGCCATTTCCGACGACCTTCCGATGGTTCGCGGTTGCCGAGTGCGGGATCGGGCATGCTGGCACAAGCAGAGGCGGGCGCCCCGGTTGCCCCGCTTGACAAGCCGCAAACTGCGCTCCAACCCTCACATCAACCAAACGCTCGGTCAAGTCTCCGTGCCATCCGTGTCGGCTGAAGCGTTGGCCCGACGCTGCTCTTGGTCACGACGGTCCTACCAATTGGCGGTACCCCCAGCATTTGAGCATCTGCCATCTGTGGCCAGTCCTGCTGCTGGCGATGCTCGGCGATGCGGGCGGCGCGAAAGTTGCGGTTTTCGGAATTTTTTCTTATCGGGCAAGGCCCCCTGTTGATTCCAGATTGCCCACTTAGGCATACTGACTTTGGGAAGGGGTGCCGCTTCTTCGGTCGTGGGGACCGTCTACTAGCGGAGCCGGGCGCGGTATCGGCCAGCTGACCGATACCGCTCTTCCCGAGCCAGTGGGGCAATCCCGCCGTCGCTAGTTTCGGTCATTCATGCGAAATCTGAAAGCCCTTCTTCACGATATCGGCGTGGCCTCTATAGGTGGCTGCGAGCGACTGCAAGCGCGCTTACGCGCGAAGCCATCAGGATGGCGCAACTAACCGAGTCCCAGCTTGGGACGCACCCAGGAGGCCAGCTTTCTGATGGCGTCGTCCGCCTCCGGCGCGACGCCCGCCAGGAAGTGGAAGACGTGCTGCATGTCGGGATAGACGTCGACCGTGACATCGACTCCCGCCTTGCGCGCCCGCTCGGCGAGCCGCTGGCTGTCGTCGAGCAGCGTCTCGTCGCCGCCGACCTGGATGTAGACCGGCGGCAGGCCCTTCAGGTCGGCATGGATGGGGCTGGCCAGTGGGTCCTTCGGGTCGCCGCGCTCGCCCAGGAACGTGCCGGCCATCACCTTGATGATGTCGCGCGACACCAGCACGTCCTTCTCGCCGTTGCTGGCGAAGCTCTTGCCGGTCGCCTCCATGTCCACCCACGGCGACAGCGGCATGGTGGCGGCCGGCATCGGCAAGCCCCGCTCGCGCGCCCGCAGCAGGGTCGTGATCGCCAGTCCCCCGCCCGCTGAATCGCCGGTGAGCGCGATGTGCTGCGGCCTCACGCCCTGGTCGAGCAGCCAGCGGTAGCTTGCGACGACGTCGTCGACCGGCCCCGGATGCACGTGCTCGGGGGCGCGGCGGTAGTGGACGATCAGCGCGCGGCAGCCGATCGCCTTGGCGAAGTGGCCGTACACCTTGCGATGCGTGTACATCGAACCGGTGACATAGCCGCCGCCGTGGGTGCAGAGCAGCACGCGGTCCTGCGCGCAGCCCTTCGGGGTCGCCCACAACGCCGGCACGCCGCCGGCCGTCACCTCGAGATAGTCGACGCCACCGGGCTCGGCGGTGACGTCGCCCCAGTGCTCGAACATGCGGCGCATCTCAGCGAGCTCCATGGACGGGTTGGCGGCCATCGCCGCCACCCAGCCCTTGTAAAGCGTCTTGAGCTCCTCCGACTGTACGCTCGGCATCTCGCCCTCCCTCACTCGGCCGCCGCGCGTTGCGCCGCTGGCGCGCCGACATAGTCGATGCCGACGCTCGGCAGCTCCACCTTGCCGCCGCACTCGCGGGCGATGACCGGCATCACCTCCTCGGCGAAGAGCTGCATCTGGTCCTCGATCTCGCGGCCCTCGAAGCCGCCGAGCTCGAACCAGGCGAGGAACGAGAAGTCCTCGTAGCCGCACTCGGTCTTCATCTTCATGATCTTGTCGATCACGAACTGCGTGGAGCCCTGGATGGCGATCTCACGCTCGCGCAGCATCTCAGCCGTGACGCGCTTGTTGAGATCGAACATCGGCTCGTTCAGCCGCGCCACCACGGCGCCGAAGCCGAAGGGGCCGTAATAGTCGAACTGCAGCTCCATCGCGCGCGCCGCCCGGTCGAGCGCCTGCTTCTCCTTGCCGGGCGTGGTGACGTGGATGTAGCGGCTGGTCATGATGCCGCGGCGCTTGGCGGCGTCCCAGCCGTACTTGAAGCGGCCGCGCCCGTGCATGTCGGGCCAGCCGGCCTTCTCGGCCGCCTCGTAGTAGAGGTCGATATTCTTGCGCAGCCGGTCGTTGGGCTCGACGATCATCACGCCGTTCAGCCCCTTCTCGGCCGCCCACTTGATCGAGCGCGAGCTGGTCACCGGCTCCCAGAGCTGCGGATGCGGCTTCTGCACCGGCTGCGGGAAGACCTGCAGCTCCTTCAGCGTCGTCGTCGTCGCCTGCACGGGATTGCCGGCCGAGTACATGTCGGGCTCGCCGATCGCCACGATGTCCTCGAGCGCCCGCCCCGCCTTCTTCATGCCGAAATAGGCCAGGGTCTGCTTGTGGTTCCACTTGGTGTAGGTCGGCGGCACCGAGAAGTTCTCGCCGTGGTGCGAGAAGGAATTCTCGGTCCAGCACTTCTTCATCACGGCGACGACTTCCTCGAACGACTTGCGGTTGCGCTCCTGGTCCTGGATGGTCGAGCCGTAGGGCCGGCCTAGCGTCTCGTTCTCGCGCGGCTGGTAGCCGCGACCGATGCCGCATTCGACCCGGCCGCCGCTGATCACGTCGAGTAGCGCGATCTGCTCGGCCAGCCGCACCGGGTGATGCCACACGACAATGTTGGCGCATTGCCCCAGGCGGATCTTCTTCGTCTGCGTGGCGATCGCCATCTGCGTCAGCAGCGGATTGGGACTCATCTCCGCGCCTTCGGGCTGGAAGTGATGCTCGGTGAGCCAGAAGGACTGGAAGCCCAGCTTCTCGGCCAGGATGCCCTGGCGCACTTGGTTCACCAGCGTCTCCTGCGCCGCCCGATGGACGTCGTCGAGCGAACCGTCGTTCACCGCGACGCCCTCCTTGGTGATGGTCACCGGCAGGCTCGAAGCGCCGTTGTGGAAGACTCCGATTTCAAGCATGTCCTGATCTCCTCTTTGCGTTTCCTTCCATGCCGCACGCGGCATGATGCTGGAGCGCAACTGGCGTGCCAGAAGGAAAATCACGGTACGGCAAGGACTTGCTGGATGGCATGCATGATAGCGTGATGCGCAGCGCTACATGTTCGCGCCACGACTGTTGCGAAACGCTACAGACCACTTGATTTACAGGGCCACAATCGGGCGCCTATCCTTCTCGGCAAGCAAGCTGCCTCCTCGACCGTCGATCCCCGCGTCGAGCATCTCGTCACGAAGAGCCGAAGCGGTGCGCCGCGATCGGCGGCAGCCCTTGGGAGGGGCTTGGTGATGAAAGATATCCCGCTCGCTCAGCTGTGCTCCAAGGACTACATCCGCACCGTCGGCAGGGTCTGGGAAAGGTTCGTCACCGACCGTCCGGTCGACGACGATGCCGTGCGCGATGTCGTCATCGAGTCGTGGCGCCGCTGCCGGCAGAACGGCGTCAATCCGGCGACCAAATCGGCGCCACTGCGGGTCAACGGTCCTGACGTCGACCGCTTCCAGCTGCGCAACGCGCCGTTCTACGACGCGGTGCGCGCGTGCGTGCCGCCGATCGTTCCCCATCTCATGGGTTCGCGCACCATCCTGATCACCAGTGATCCCGACGGCACCCTGCTGTCGGTCGACGGCGATCCGCATCTCACCGACCGGCTGGCCGCTGACCACATCGTTCCTGGCGCCGCCTGGCACGAGTGCAGCAGCGGCACCAATGCGGTGGGCACGGCGCTGGCGCTCGGCCGTTCGCTCCACATCCATGCCGAGGAACACTTCTGCGAGGTCGCCAAGCCCTGGAGCTGCACCGCCGCCGTAATCCGCGATCCGTTCGACCGGCGCATCGTCGGCGTGGTCGACATCACCGGGCCGCCAGATACGGTCAATGGGCAGACTTGGCCGTTCGTCATGTCCCTGGTCGGCCAGCTGCAGGGCCATCTGCAGAAGCAGGCGCTGGCCAAGCGAGGGCGGCTGATCGAGCTGTTCGAAGCCGCCGTCGGCGGCCGCGAGACCGCCGCCGTTCTGCTCGACGTCGAGGGCCGTGTGGTCGCGCGCACGGCGCAAGCGTCCACGGCGTTGCGCGAGCATGGCCTCGGCCGGACCCAAGCGATGGGCGAGCTTGTCGCGGCACCGCGCGGAGAGGTCGCGCCGAAATGGCTGGCATCGTTGGCGCCGGGAATCCGGCCGGAATGGCTGTCCCCGCTCAGGGAGAATGGGCATTGCGTCGGCGCCATCCTGCGTTTGCCTACGACCGGTCGCGGACAGCGCACGAGGCCGCACCGCACGGAGGCAAAGGAGCCGCTGGCGCCAGCTTTCCAAGCGCTGCTTCAGACATCACCATCGCTCGAGAGCCTTCTGCGGCAGGCCGAGCGTTTCGCCGCAGCGAGCACACCGTTGCTGCTCGAGGGGGAGACCGGCACCGGCAAGGATGTGCTGGCACGTGCCGTGCACGCGGCGGGTCCTTTCCGGTCGGGTCCTTTCGTGCCTGTCAATTGCGCTGCCTTGCCGCGTGATATCCTGGCAAGCGAGCTGTTCGGCCATGCCGAAGGAGCTTTTACCGGCGCGCGCCGCGGCGGCTCCCGCGGCCGTTTCGAGCAGGCCCATGGCGGCGTGCTGTTCCTCGACGAGATCGGCGATATGCCTTGCGACCTGCAGCCCTATCTGCTGCGCGCCCTGGAGGAAGGCGCTGTGTGGCGGCTCGGCGAGGCGGCGCCGCGCAGGATCGCGATGCGAGTCATTGCCGCCACCAATCGTCCTCTCGTCAAGGACATGGCGGCCGGGCGCTTCCGCGCCGACCTCTATCATCGTCTCAACGTCACTTGGCTGAGCTTGCCGCCGCTGCGCGAACGGACAGGCGACATTCCGCATCTTGTCGGGCATATGCTGCGCGACATCGCTGGTGCGGCGTCTGGGACACGGATCGCACCGGAGGTCATGGATGTCTTCCTGCACTACCGTTGGCCTGGTAACGTGCGCGAGTTGCGCAATTGTTTGGATCGCATGGTTCTGCTGGCGGCGGACCCTGTACTCGGCCTCGAGCTTCTGCCGACGGCAATTCTTGAGGATGAGTCGCCGTGCGGCTTACCCCTCGCCTCGACGATCCGCGGCGCCGAGCGACAGATGGTGCTAGCCGCCATTCGGCGCGAGGGCGGGAACCTCAGCCGCGCCGCTCGATCGCTAGGCATCGCTCGAACGACACTCTATCGGCACATCCGTCGCTGCAGTATCGATTGAAGTCATTTGTTTCGGAAGGGCCGGCCCGTGCTGTCTTTCCTTTCGAATGCCTCCTTCGGAAGCGTCGGCGCCGGCTATTCGGCGGCCGACCGCGCCGTCAGCAGCGCGTAGCCCTTGAACTGCTGGCGCAGCGCCACTTTCTGGATCTTGCCCGTCGCGGTGTGTGGGATCTCCTTGGCGAAGACGACGTCGTCGGGCACCCACCACTTGGCGATCTTGCCGTCGAGATAGCCCAGGATCTCCTCCTTGGTGGGGCTCTTGCCCTGCTTCGGCACGATCACCAGCAGCGGCCGCTCGTCCCACTTGGGATGGGCGACGCCGATCACCGCGGCCTCGGCGACGTCGGGATGGCCGACCGCCAGGTTCTCGAGCTCGATCGAGCTGATCCACTCGCCGCCGGACTTGATCACGTCCTTGGCGCGGTCGGTGATCTGCATGAAGCCCTCGGGATCGAGGGTGGCGACATCGCCGGTGTCGAACCAGCCGCCCTCATCCAGCACCTGGCCGCCCTCGCCTTTGAAGTAGCCGCTGGTGATCCAGAACCCGCGCACCATCAGGTGGCCGAAGGCCTTGCCGTCGCGCGGCAGCTCTTTGCCGCCGTCGTCGGTGATCTTCAAGTCCACACCGAACACGGCACGGCCCTGCTTGGCCTTGTATTCGAGCTGCTTCTCGAATGGCCAGTCCGCCATCTTCGCCTTCATCACGCCGGTGGTGCCCAGCGGGCTCATCTCCGTCATGCCCCAGGCATGGATCACAGTGACGCCGTACTGCTTCTCGAAGGTTTCGATCATCGAGGCCGGTGCCGCCGACCCGCCGATCACCGTGCGGTTCATGTAGGGCAGCTTGAGGTCGTGCTCCTTCATGTAGTTCAGCAGCATCAGCCAGACCGTCGGCACACCCGCCGACATGGTCACCTTCTCCCGGTCCATCAGCTCGTAGACGTTCTGGCCGTCGAGCTCGCGGCCCGGGAACACCAGCTTGGCGCCGCACATCGGGGCGCCGTAGACGATGCCCCAGGCGTTGGCGTGGAACATCGGCACCACCGGCAGGATGGTGTCGCGCGAGCTGATGCCCAGCACGTCCTGCATGCAGGTGGCGAAGCTGTGCAGCACGGTGGAGCGGTGGGCGTAGAGCACGCCCTTGGGATTGCCCGTGGTGCCCGAGGTGTAGCAGAGCGACGAGGCGGTGCGCTCGTCGAGCTTCGGCCACTCCATCTCGCCGCTCTCCGGCGCGATCAACTCCTCGTAGCAGATCACGTCGGGCAGCGAGGTCTCCGGCATGTGCTTTCGGTCCGTCAGGATCACGTAGCCCTTGACCGACTTCAGCTCTGGCGCCATCTGCTCGAGCAGCGGCACGAAAGTGAGATCGGTGAAGATGTAGCGGTCCTCGGCATGGTTCGCGATGTAGATGATCTGCTCGGCGAACAGCCGCGGATTGATGGTGTGCAGCACGGCGCCGATGCCGGAGACGCCGTAGTAGCACTCGAAGTGGCGGTAGCCGTTCCAGGCCAGCGTGGCAGTGCGGTCGCCCGGCTCGACGCCGAGCCGCTGCAACGCCTGGGCGAGCTGCTTGGAGCGCCGCTGCGCGTCGCGATAAGTGTAGCGGTGGATCGGCCCCTCGATGCTGCGCGAGACAATCTCGACCTCGCCGTGATAGGTCGCCGCAAAGTCGAGCAGTGACGATATCAACAGCGGTCGGTCCTGGATAAGGCCAAGCATGATCTCCTCCCAACGAAAAACTGGCGCGAGCGATGTCTCAAGTCAGCTGGAATAGCTCATTCGACTGCCTGCTTTTCCTGAGCAGCGGCCGGCCTGTCTGTCCCTGTCAAATCCGTCAGCAGCGGCAGAACCTCGGCGGCGACGCGCTCGATCTGCGCCTGGCGCAGCTCATAGGGGCCGAGCAAGTCAAGCACGATATGCCGCACGCCGGCGGCGTAGAAGGCGCGCACGCACTCGGCAACGTTGGCCGCCGGGCCGAGGGCGCAGTAGCGTTGCGCCGCCTTGCGGAAGTCCATGGCGTAGCGGACGCTTAGTGTCTCGGCCGCCGCGTCGAGCGCCTTTTCGTATGTGTCGTCCAGCCGCGTGAACAGCAGATGGCCCGTGCCAAAGCGGGCAAGCTTGCGGCCTGCGGCCGTCGCAGCCATCGCAATCACATCGAGACTGCTTCGGTACATCTCTGGTGTTACCACGTACGACATCCAGCCATCGGCCAAGCGCGCACTGCGCTTCAGCGCTCCTTCCGATCGTCCGCCGCACCAGATCGGCGGGCCTCCCGATTGCCGCGGGGGTGGCTGCATCTGAACTTCGCTGAAGGTGGTGAACCTTCCGTGATGCGTGACAGGCTCGCCCGTCCAGAGCTTGCGCAGTACCACGATCCCTTCGCTGAGCCGCGCGCCGCGCTCGCGAATTGGCACGCCGGCCAGAGCGTACTCCTTGGGGAACTCGCCGCCGACACCAACGCCAAAGATGAGGCGCCCCTCGGTCAGGTGGTCAAGGGTCGCAACCTGTTTGGCCACCGGCCCCGCGTGCCGAAGTGGCAGTAGATAGACCGATGTCCCGAACAGCAGCCGCCGGCTGGCGACGGCAGCCTGAGCAAGCTGTAGCAGCGGATCAAGGATGGGGATGGCGAAGGCGATGTGATCGCCGACCCACAGCGAGTCGAAGCCGCTCCGGTCCACGAGTTGCACCAGCGAGACCAGTTCGTCGATGCGGGGAAGCCATGGGCCAGTCGCAGGTTCGGTGCGACGGTGGATGGTCTGGATGCCGATCCGCAGGCGAGCATCGAGTGGCAGTAGCATGGACGTTTCCCCGAGGACTGGAACTCAGGTGGTGGCAAAGCCCTGGAAGGCATGCGGTATCCGGCGGATGTCGGCGACGAGCTCGCGCATCAGTCCGGGCGCCGCTGCCGGTGCGAAGTTCAGCTCGATAGCGTCAGCCGCTCCGCCGAAACGTGTTTCGATAGCAGGCACGATCTCGTCGTAAGTGCCGCAGGCCGCAAAGATGCGCACAACGTCGTCCGAGACAAGTGCCGCCATTTCCTTCCAGCGGCCCTGGACGGAGAGATCATGCAGCTTCGCCCCGAGATCCTGGAGCCCATGCAGCTCCAGGATGGGCATATAGGTACGCGTGGAACCGTAGAAGGCGATGCGGAAGCGCACCCAGTCCATGGCTTTCGCCACCGACGCGGCGTCCGGGCCGGTTGCGATGAAACCGCCGCCATGCACGTTGAAGTGCTCGCGCTTGCGGCCGCTGCGGCGCATGCCCTCAACCAGGCGCGGCATGCACACTGCCTCAAGATAGCGCCGCGAGCAGATCGGGTGCAGCCGCACACCGTCGGCGATCTCACCGGCCACCCGCAACATTGCCGGCCCAACCGCTGCAATAGTCACCGGCACCATCGGCAGGCCGGTCGGCTCGGGCGAAAAGTCCGGGGTCATAAGCGTGAGCCGATAGTGCTCGCCCTCGTAACGCAGTTCTTCGCCAGTCTGCCAACAGCGCCAGATCGCGCGCAGGGCTCGAACATAGTCGCGCAGACGCGGTGCCGGCGGGCTCCAAGGAACGCCGAAGCGGCGTTCATTGTGGCCTTTCACCTGGCTCCCCAGCCCGAGCACGAAGCGGCCTGTTGAATTGGCGTGCAGGTCCCAAGCCTGCATTGCTGTCACCGCCGGGCTGCGCGGAAAGGCGACTGCGACAGACGTGGTAAGCGCGATCCGTTTGGTCGCAAGCGCCGCGACGGCGAGCGGCAAGAATGGGTCATGCTTCGCCTCCACCGTCATGAGCGCGTCGAACCCAGCCGTCTCCGCCGCTCGCGCTGCCGATCCGGTCTGGTTCCAGTCGTTCACCGGCAGCATCGTAAACACCTGCATCGCGCCCACCCCTCGCATGGTCCGCTCGTCGGCATTCAGGCTGCGATCCGCCGGCACAGGCGGTCGAGCGTGGCTTCCGCCTCTCGGACGATTCCCTGGACGACCTCAGCAGCCGGCACAACCGACCCGACCAGACCGCAGCTTTGGCCTGCGGGCAAGACGCCGTTCTCCGCATCACCCTCCAGCCGGCCGCGCTCCGAAGCCGGCTGACCCACATGCATGGCCTGCAAGGGATAGGGTTCGATCTCGTGCTCGCGCCCAACCCAGGAGTCGGTGAAACGGTTGCGAATCAGACGGCAAGGCTTGCCGCTGTGGGCTCGGGTCACGACGGTCCCTACGGTGCTGGTTGCCACGATCTTCTTCTTGTAGTTTTCGTGCGCCCGCGCCTCATTGGTGGCGATGAAGCGCGTGCCCATCCAGATCCCTTGTGCGCCGAACGCCAATGCTGCAGCGAGCCCGCGGCCGTCTGCAAGGCCACCGCCCGCCAGGACTGGCACCTCCACGGCGTCTACGACCGCTGGCACCAGCACCGCAGTTCCGATCTGGCCAACATGGCCGCCGCCATCACAACCCGAGGCAATAACTGCATCAACGCCATCTGCAACGGCACGCTCCGCATGCTGCACGGCGCCGACCACCGACATCACGAAAATGCCGCGCGCATGCGCCTCCGGCACTACGGCGGCGGGTCTACCGAGCCCTGATATGAGCACGGGGACTCGCTCATCAAGGACCACCTCCACCATCGCAGCGACAGAGGCCGTATAATGTTCGACATCTGCCCCGGAGGCCCGCACGGTTGCGAACAAGATGTCGACTCCGAATGGCCTGTCCGTGCGCGCCCGCACAGCACGGATCTCATTCCGTAGCTCGTCTGCCGTCATGTTCGATCCGGCACCAATCACACCGAGACCACCGGCGGCTGATACCGCCGCGGCGAGTTCTGCGCGCGCAACCCAGCCCATGCCCGCCTGGAACACCGGGTGCTCCAAGCCGAGTCGCCTGCAGAGCGGTGTCAGCAGGCGGTGTCGGGCCAGTGTGGCCAACGTTTCCCTCGTCGGCGTCATGAAGGTCCTTCCCTGATGCGAACTAGGCGATCGCCTTCATCGACAGCATTCGCTCCGGTATCGCTACCGCAAAGCGGCTCATGCTGGCACTCGGGTCGTTCGGTCTAACCGCCTAGCCTCTCGTTCCTTTACTCGCGTCGTCGCTGGTCTTATGCGCAAACCAACTCTTGGTCTGCATTGACATACCTTGCACTATAGGTAGGCAATTCGAATTGTCATTCGAAACTTTGCCGAAATCGCCGAATGAGTCGGGCGGGGGCGGCTGACAGAAGATTAAACTCTCCGCCTACTGTCCATTTGACTCCGCCAACATTTCAAATGAACATTAGATTTAGGAGCTATAAGCAGTGAGGGCCCATGGAAACTGCCCCCGATCTGACGCATCCAGACTTCATCTCTGATCCGCACGACGTGTATCGGCGGCTGCGCGCAGAAGAACCTCTTCACTGGAACCCATCCCTTAAGGGATGGGTGATCACGCGCCACGCCGATGCCTCTCTCGTGTTGAAAGACCCCCGCTTCTCGGCGGCAAAGCTGGATCCCTTTCTGAGCCATATCGGACCGGACACGAGAGGCAAGATCGAGCGGCTAACCGCTGTGCTGTCGGATTGGATGGTGTTCAACGATCCACCGCGCCATGAGAAGCTGCGCAGGGCCCTTGCCAAGTACTTCCTGCCGCAGGAAATCGCGCGTCTCCAGCCGATGATAACGCAACGCGTCGAAGAACTGCTGGACGGCTTTAGGGGGCGCGATCGGGTGGATTTCATCGAGGCGTTCGCCTTTCCGCTGCCGGCGCGCGTGATCTCGGACCTGTTCGGTGTTCCCAGGGAGCGGGTCGAGGATCTCAGAAAGTGGTCCGAAAACCTCAAGGACTTCGTCGCCTTGGCCCGCGCTACGCCGGACAAGTACGACCGGGCAAGCGCGGCTGCAAGTGAGATGGTCACATTCTTTTGCGAGACGCTCCATGACCACCGCCGCAATCCACGTGACGACTTGACTGGGCGGCTTCTCGAATCGGGGACCGGGCCCCAGGGGCTGAGTGAAGATGAAATGGTTTCCACGCTCGTCCTCCTGCTCTTTGCTGGCCACGAAACAACGGCCAGCCTGCTGGCCAACGGGCTCTATTGGCTCCTGCAGAACCCGGCCTCGATTGAGGCGCTGCGGCGCAATCATTCCCTCATCCCAGGCGCTGTGGAGGAAATGCTGCGGTACGAGGGGCCTGCTCAGACGGTGACGCGGATTGCTACCGAAGATCTGCGTCTGGGTGATGCGGATATCCGACGAGGGCAGCGTGTTTTCGTGGCGCTCAATTCCGCCGCTCGAGATTCGACCGTCTTCGCCGACCCCGACCTTTTCAAGGTTGACCGTCGCGTCAACCGCCACGTTGCTTTCGGTTTGGGCATCCACGTCTGCCTTGGGGCACCGCTCGCACGCCTCGAAGCTCGGATTGCGTTTGACCGGCTGCTTTCGAGGCTGCCGGAAATCCGGCTCGAGACGGCTCAACCGGAATGGCACGACGAACTCGTGACGCGCAGCATGAAGCAGCTCGTCATCTCCTATGTCATGGCGGACTGAACATGTCGCATGCGCCATTCGGTCAAGACGCCGCCCTCGCCGCCCGAATCACTGTTGGCGAGCTCTTGCGGGCGCAAGCGCGCATGCGGCCGAAATCACCAGCCGTTGTCGATCGAGGCCGCACGTGGAGCTATGGCGAATTCAATGCGCGCGTAAATCGCTTGGCGCACGTTCTGACCGCCCTCGGGCTGCAGCGAGGCGATCGCGCCGCAATCCTTTCCGAGAACCGTTGCGAATACCTTGAGTTGGCTTTCGCCTGCGCAAAGCTCGGGCTGATTCTCTGTGCTTTGAATTGGCGGCTTACAGAAGAAGAGCTGCTTCACTGCATTCGGTTGACGACGCCAAAGGTGGCGATGGTCTCGGAGCGGTTCGCGGGTGCGCTAAGGGCCCTTGAACATGGCTGTAACACCATCATCGAACTGGGGGCCGATTACGAGAAACGGATGGCGGCACAGCCCGTTGACGAACCCGACATCGCGGCACAGCCAGAGGATGGTCTGGTCATCATCTACACCAGCGGAACAACCGGACTGCCCAAGGGCGCCCTGATCAGCCACCGGGCCGAGATCGCGAGGCTGCACGTGAACTGCCTCGACTTTGACCTCGATCGCACTGATGCCTTCGTGGCATGGCCCCCAATGTTTCACATGGTGTCATTGGACCAATCGATCAGCCTGCTCAGCATCGGCGGGAAGGTGGTCGTCGTCGATGGGTTCGACGTTGCCCGGATCTTGAAGAGCGTTGAGACGGAGCGGCAATGGTGGCTTGTCCTGATGCCCGGCATGATCGACCAAGTTATTCGTGAACTTCGTGCGCGAACCATCAGACCTAAAGGAATCAAATTGATTGGCGCCATGGCCGATCTCGTTCCGCGGGCGCAGATCGCCGAGATCACGCAGCTGCTGCAGGCACCCTACGCCAATACCTTTGGCTCGACCGAAACCGGGATCCCGCCGATGTCGGGTGGTCGCATCCCCATCGGTGAGGTGCCGACCGACCTGTCGAAAAGCCAAAACTCGCTGTGCGAGTTCCAACTCGTCGATGCTGAAGACCGGGACGTGCCAGATGGAACACCTGGAGAGCTGGCATTTCGCGGTCCGACGCTATTCAGCGGCTACTGGAACGCCCCGGATGTGAACACGAGGGACTTTCGCGGCGGATGGTTCCACATGGGTGATATGTTCATCCGGCGACCGGACGGTAGGCTCGATTTCGTCGACCGTGCCAAGTACTTGATCAAGTCGGGCGGCGAGAACATCTACCCAGCCGAGATCGAGCGCGTCCTGCTCGCCGACCATCGCGTCGCCGACGCTGTCGTGGTCCGCAGTCGAGACGAGAAGTGGGGCGAGGTGCCTGTGGCTTTCGTCGCGCGGCGGGATGAAGGCCTGACCGCCGACGACCTTGTCGAGCTCTGCCGCCGGCATCTCGCCGGCTACAAGCGCCCGAAGGACATCCGCTTCGTCGCCTTCGATGCCCTGCCGCGCAGCACCACGGGCAAGATCCAACGCCATGAGGTGGAGCGCTGGCTGACGCGGGAGCACGCATGACCAGCGAGATCGCGATCGTCGGGATTGGCGAAACGCCGCCAGTGCGTCGCTCGGGCCGGACTTTACGTGCGATGGTGGTAGATGCCGTGATGGCCGCCCTCGCCGACGCGGGCATCTGCCCGAAGGATGTCGACGGTCTGGTCACCGACGCGGTCATCATGCCGACACAGGTGCCCTTCGACTACCTCGCCGGTCAGCTTGGCGCTTCGAACTGTTTCGCAGCTTCCGCTTCCTTGGGCGGCGCAGGAATCGTCTGTGCGCCCATGCTCGCACAGCATGCAATCGCGTCGGGCCTCGCAAAAGTCGTCGTTGGCTACTTCGGAGTCGACTGGGGAACCCGCGCCGGAGGACCTTACGCATTTCACGACCTTTACCCTGCAAAGCAGGCGTTCGAGAAGCCTTACGGCTTCAATGCGCAGCCGATCTATTTTGCCCTCTGGGCGCGGCGCTACATGCACGAGTACGGTCTCACCGAGCGCCAGCTCGGCGCCTTGGCTGTGTCGCACCGCCAACACGCCCTGCTCAACGGCCGCGGCCAGCTTCGCGACCCCCTGACGGCCGAGCAATACCTTGGCTCACGCATGATCGCGGAGCCGCTTCGGGCGGCAGACTGTTGCCTTATTACCGACGGAGCTGGCGCCTTCGTGATGACAGCCATGGATCGCGCCCGCGATTGTTCGAAACGGCCGGTCAAAGTGCTCGGGACGGGGTTTGCCTCGGCGCCCGTTACCGGCGACTCGGTGTTCACGCAGGGTTCCTGCCTCACCGCTATGCCTGGCGCAGCGGAAGCCGCGCGACGCGCTTTCGCGTCCGCTCGCCTTGGCCCGAAGGATGTCGACTTCGCCGAGATCTACGACTGCTTCTCGATCTCCTGTCTGTTGCAGCTTGAAGACACCGGTCTCTGCCGCAAGGGCGAGGCCGGCCGCTTCATCCAGGACGGCGGCATCGCGCCAGGCGGTCCCCTGCCGGTCAACACGCATGGCGGGTTTCTGGCATACAGCTATCGCCTTGGAATCGAGCATGTAACCGAAGCGGTGCGACAACTCCGGCATGAGGCTGGCAGGGCTCAGGTTCCCGACGCCGAAGTCGGCCTCGTGACCGGATTGTCGATGCCTGACTTCGGCGTGCTGCTGCTGGGACGATGATGGAGCGGCCCATGACAGACGAACAGATGCCCGAATTCGCCCCGTTCTGGCGCAACGTCGCGGAGCGCCGGCTGTGCTTTCCAAGGTGCGAGGCGTGTGGTCGCTTCCATTGGTATCCGCTGACACGTTGTCCATATTGCCTCGCCGCGGACATCGACTGGTGCGCCGTCGAGCCCCGGGGCACACTCTATTCATGGACGGTTGTACGGCATGCCTTCGCGCCTACGTTCGTCGACAGGCTGCCCTACGTCGTCGGCCTGATTGAATTCCCAGACGCACCGGGAATCCGGCTCGTTTCGGAAGTTCGCGCGGGATCGACAGACGCGTTGTGGGTCTCGATGCCTGTGCGAGCCGTGTTCGTGGACGGCTCTGGTGCCGACGGGCTGCATTTTATTCCCACAACGCCAAACGGAAGAGGATCCCATGAAGATGCCGATCTTTGCGACTCCTCAGTGCAGTGAGCTCTTGCGGTTGCCAGCTATCTAAGGAGGAAGCTATGGACTATGATTTAAAGATTGTCGGCGCCGAGATCGTCGACGGGTCCGGCAGAGAGCGCTATCGTGGCGACGTGGCGATCAAGGATCGGCGCATTGTCGCGTTGGGCGCCGCGCCTGGGCAGGCCCACAGTACCGTCGATGCCGGCGGGCTGGTCGTCTCGCCGGGTTTCGTCGACATCCACACCCACTACGACGCCCAGGTCATGTGGGATCGTATGCTGAGCATCTCGCCATGGCACGGTGTGACGACGGCCGTGCTCGGCAATTGCGGCTTCGGCGTCGCCCCGACCCGGCCGGCGCACCGGGACCTGATCGTGCGGACGCTCGAGAAGGTCGAGGGCATGAGTGTCGACGCGCTCGAGGCCGGTCTTGGCGCAAATTGGCCGTTCGAGACCTTCCCGGAGTTCCTCGCCGCGATCGAGCAGCGCGGCATCGCGATCAACATCGGAGTCCTCGTCGGTCATACACCGGTGCGCCTTTGGGTGATGGGCGAAGCGGCTACCGAACGCGCGGCCACGTCCGCGGAAATCGCCGAGATGAAGGCGATCGTGCGAGGAGCGATCGATGCCGGAGCGATCGGGTTCGCGACATCAAAGGCCTCGACCCATGTCGGCTATGGCGGGCGACCTGTGCCGAGCCGAGTCGCCGACTTGGTCGAAATCAAAGCCCTGGCCGGTGTTTTGGGCGAAGCCGGCCGTGGGATCATGCAGGCAACGATCGGCAAGGAATTGTTCCTGGACGAGTTCGTGGAGATTGCCCGAGCGACCGGACGGCCGATCACATGGACGGCCCTCCTCGCCGGCCTTTCGTTCGGCGTCGGCGACCATCGCCAACAGCTTGCGCGCTCGGAGGCCATCGCAGCTGAGGGATTGAAGATCGTGCCACAGGTCACGCCCCGGCCACTCAATTTCGAGTACCAGTTCAAGGCACCGTTCCCGTTCGAGCCACTGAGCCTGTTCAAGCCGATTTCAGCCGCAGATGCCGCCGGCAAGGCCCGCATTTACGCTGATCCGGAGTTTCGACGGGCCTTCGCAGAGCGGCTGCTGACGAACGGTCCTCCTACGTTCCGCGCCACCTTCGCCAAGACGGTGGTCGGCCAGTACACGCCAGAGCCGGCGTTGGAGGAGCGCCTGCTTTTCGACATCGCGCGTGAACGCGGTGTCCTGCCGACGGATTTGGCGCTCGACATGGCGCTGCGTACCGGACTCGAAGCGCGCTTCCGCATGCCGGTGGCCAACCACGAGGAGAGCGAAGTAGAGCCGTTGCTGAAGAGCGCCTGCACCGTGGTGGGACTGTCTGATGCCGGTGCGCATGCCAGCCAGCTTTGTGACGCGTGCTTGCCGACCTATTTTCTCGGGCACTGGGTACGGGAGAAGAGCGCCTTCAGCCTCGAGGAAGGGGTTCGCATGCTGACATCGCGGCCTGCCGAGGTGTTCGGCCTCGTAGATCGCGGTCGCCTGGCGCTCGGTGCACCGGCCGATCTGGTGATCTTTGATCCCGCGACGATCGGTGCGAGCAAGCTGCGCCGCATAAACGATTTCCCGGCTGGAGCTGACCGACTGATCTCGGATGCATCCGGCATCGAAGGCGTGGTCGTCAACGGAACCGTGATTCGCAGCCGCGGCGTCGACGCAGTCGATCCGGCGGGGCCACTGCCAGGCATGGTGCTCCGCGGAGGTCGCGCAGCCGCCTAGCGTCGGCAGGCGGCACCAGATGGCTGCACCCTGAGGTGCGACTGTAAACACGGCGGGAATGACCATCACATCGGGCATTGAGCCATCTCGTTCGACGTAGGTGCGCTGCATGTCCGCAGACGCACGGTTCCAGCAAGAGGTTGTCTCAAAGGTTGAGTTCTAGGCGAGGAGAAAGACAATGCATGTCGGAATGGCCACCATATTCCAAAATACCGGACGCCAGCTCACGGACCAGCAGGTGTACTTGAATGAGCTCGCGCTGGCCGATATGGCCGAACCGCTAGGCTTCGAGTCGATCTGGTCGGTCGAGCATCATTTCACCGACTACACGATGTGCCCCGATGTCGTGCAGTTCCTGTCCTATATGGCCGGGCGAACCAAGAACGCACGACTGGGGTCGATGGTCGTGGTATTGCCTTGGCACGATCCCATGCGCGCTGCCGAGCAGGTCTCCATGCTCGACCAGTTGTCGGGAGGTCGCATGATCCTTGGTCTGGGTCGTGGCGCGGGCAAGGTCGAGTTTGATGGGTTTCGACTGGATATGGGTGAAAGCCGGGAGCGCTTTGTCGAGTACGCCGAGGCGTTGCTGAACGGCCTTGAGACGGGACTCATGGAACATGATGGCAAGTTCTATCGGCAGCCGCCGGCAGCAATCCGGCCAGCTCCCTTCAAGAGTTTCCGGGGCCGCACCTACGCCGCGGCGGTAAGCCCGGAGAGCTCGCGGATCATGGCCAAGCTTGGTGTCGGCCTGCTGATCATCCCGCAAAAGCCCTGGCGTGAGGTCGAAAAGGAGCTTGCGGAGTACAATCGGCTCTATCGCGAGATCAATGGCACGGATGCGCCGCAGCCCATTTCGGCTGGGTGGACCTTCGTCGATGAAAGCCCGGAGCGGGCGCGTGAGATGGCGTTGAAATACATCGGTGGCTACTACCGCACCGTGCTCGCCCACTATCAGTTCGCGGGCGAGCACATCAAGAACACCAAAGGCTACGAGTACTATGCCAAGATGAACGAGAAGCTGCATAGTTACGGTGAGGAAAAGGCAATAGAATTCTTCGCCGAGCTACAGGTCTACGGTTCTCCAGATCAAGTCTACGAGAAGATCATGGCCATTCACCGGCAGACCAAGAACTCGGCTTATGTTGGCGTATTCTCCTACGCGGGAATGGGCCATGACGAAGCAGTACGCAACATGCAGCTGTTCGCCAAGACAGTGATGCCCGAGCTCAAGAGGTTTGACGCCGGTGCCGCCATCGATCGCGCAGGTATGTTGCCGGATCACCGCTATGCCCGCGCAGCTGAGTAATCGAAGCGCTAAACCAGACCGCTGAGAGCGGAGAAGATTTTCGGCAGGGCACATTCCGGTTCGGCAACGTGGTTGCGGCCACAGCTCGCCGACTGCCGTCCAGAAGCCGAGCGCGCCATCGGGGATGGCCAGCTTTGGTGGCACGGGCAATCCTCGCCGCTTCAGGTCGAGCAGCAGCTGGCGCCAGTCCTGCGCGCTCTCGCGAGCGCCATCGGTGAAGCCGATCAGCTCCTTCCTACCTTCCGGGGTCGCGCCGACGCCAGCGCTCGTGCTCGTCACTCCACATCTCCTTCAGGCGCGAGATCATCGATCCCGGACAGCCCCGGCGCGTCCTTGCCGGCAGGGCCGCCAACGCCTACTGGAAGTTGCCGCCGCAGGCCCCGCAAGTAGAGAAGCGGCAGCAGCACATTGAGGCTCCTGGTCCGCCGTGCCTACGGCGGCAGCAGAGTCGAGCTAAAGCGGATGGCACTGCGGATCGCCGGCCGCCGCGCCTCGATCGCGAACCCGCGGCTGGCGAACGGCCAGCGGCCCAGCCCGGTCAGGAGCTCGCGCTCCGGCGATGACGCGCGATGCGAGCACGGCCGTCCCCGCGTTCTGAGATCGGCGTGGCAACCCAGGAGCGCCGCCATGTCGGGCTCCACGGCCTGCGCCGCAAGCGCCCGCGCCCCATTGCGCAGCACTTCGGTCAGACGGTCCTCGAACGACCCTGGTTGCACGAGATTGATAACGGTATCGTCAGTCACGGCGTATTGCGCCTTCGATGGAGACGCTCATTCATAGCTCGTTTGTACGCCAGATGAGAAACTGAAACGATCACGGCGGTGCCATGCGCGCCCGCTCTCGGGCGCGCATGGCACCGGGTTTGTGGCCGGAGCTGTTTGATCACGCGTTTGCCGCATTTCTGATTCGCTTGTCCTTTTGGCCGTTGGCCGTGGTGCTGTCTTCGGCTTGAAGAAGGTTCTGCCTTAGATGCTGCAGCGACTTCGTGAGCATTCGTTGTCGTTGGATCGGCATACCTGCAAGTGCTTGTTCCCGAGTTTGGGCAGCGATGGACCACATCCGTGCGAGCAGAGGCTGCGCCTTGTCCGTTAAGTAGAGCCGGAACGCGCGCCGGTCATGCGGATCAGCCCTACGGGTCACCAAACCGGCTGCCTGAAGATGATCGAGAAGGCGGACGAGGGTGATCGGCTGAATCTCCAAGCGGTCTGCGAGGGAGGCCTGACTCACGCCTTGCTGGCGTGACAGGTAGGCAAGCGCTCTCCATTGGGCTTGCGATAGACCGAGTGCCTGCGCCCGTCGATTGAAATTGCGCCGCAGCAGGCGTGCGACATCCCCCACGAGAAACCCAATGCTCGAATCTGGATCCGCCACGATAGCCTCCCGAAATGGTTTTATATAATAAGTACTCCTTATTATATATATTGCATGCGACTTTTGCAGAGCTGATCTACGCTTCCGGCACCTATCAGGTACCGAGCCGTTTTGCTAGTCGTCCAAAATCAAACAAGCATTCAAACAATGGACGCTTCGCTTTTGATTGGGAGATTCCACTATGGGAGCCACAAGACGCGGGTTTCTAGGCGGCGCCTCGGCGATGGCAGCCGTTTTCGGTAACGCTGGCGCATATGCGCAAAAGGCAAGGTATGACGATGGCGTCAGCGACACCGAGATCAAAATCGGTAATGCGAACCCCTATAGTGGGCCGGCCTCCGCCTATGGCGTGATTGGCAAGGCCATCGATGCCTATTGGAAGATGGTCAATGACCAGGGCGGCGTCAACGGCCGCAAGGTGAAGTTCATCACGATGGACGACGGCTACAGCCCGCCCAAGGCCGTCGAAGTGGTGCGTCAACTGGTCGAGCAGGAAAAGGTGTTCGCAATGTTCCAAACGCTGGGGACGCCGAGCAACACTGCGATCCAGAAGTACTTGAACACCAAGAAAGTGCCGCAGCTCTTTGTGGCTACGGGCGCCTCCAAATGGGGCAAGCCGAAGGAGTTCCCGTGGACTATGGGCTGGCAGCCCGACTACCACACCGAGGCCGTGATCTATGCCAAGCATATCTTGGCTACCGTCAAGGACCCGAAGGTCGCCGTGCTGATGCAGAACGACGACTACGGCAAGGACTATTACGATGGCCTGCGCGACGGGCTGGGCAAGGACGTCGGCAAGATCGTCAAGCACGTTACGTATGAAGTGACCGACCCCACGGTCGATTCTCAGATCATTCAGCTTAAGGACTCGGGCGCCAACGTATTCTTCAACATCACGACGCCGAAATTCGCGGCCCAGGCTATCCGCAAGGCGGCCGACATCGGCTGGAAGCCGGTCCATTACCTGAACAACGTATCCTCCTCGGTAGCGGCGGTGCTGAAACCAGCCGGATTCGAGAACAGCCAAGGCATCGTCACAGCGGCCTATCTGAAGGACCCCACCGACAAGCAGTGGGACAATTCAGACGACATGAAAGCTTGGCGCATGTGGATGGCCAAATACAATCCCAGTGCCAGTTTGGCCGACGCATTCAACGTTTATGCGTATGCCGTTTCCTACACCTTGCACAAGACACTGGAGCAGTGCGGCAATGAACTCACACGCGCCAACCTGATGAAGCAGGCGGCCAACCTCAAAAAGCTCACCGTCCCGCTGCTGCTGCCCGGCATCACCGTCAACACCAGTCCAACGGACTTCTATCCCATCCAGTCGGAGCGCCTGCAACGCTTTCAGGGCGAGACTTGGGAGCTGTTTGGCGACGTAATGTCAAACGAAAGCACCTAGCGCGCACGGCTGCAGCTGCGCTCGCCATTCAAGTCTCCTGTCTCGTTAGAACTGTGGGGACCGGACATGAAGGCCGCAACGGAGCTCGATATCCTTTCGCTGTTCGTGACGGTAATCGGCCGGTTCGATGTGCCGGACGCGGTATCGCTCAACGCTCAGTTGCGCCGGGTGATCGAGCAGCGCGAGAGAACTCATCCCGCCGGCCGCGTGCGCTCCAACCTGGGTGGCTGGCAGTCGAGCGACGATATGGAAACCTGGGGCGGTACGGCGGCCATCAAGCTGCTGGCATTCGGCCGAAACGTCGCGAACCGCATGACGACAGATCGCGAGGGAAATCCGGGCGGAGGACCGCACCCTGAGCATTTTGCCGTAACGTGGCGAGCGAACATGTGGGCGAACATCAACCGCAAGGGCGAGGGCAACGCATTTCACTCCCACCCCGGCGCGTTCTGGTCAGGAGTCTACTATGTCGACGACGGCGGCATTGACGCCGATCCGTCGCTTGGAGGTGAGCTGGAGTTCATGGATCCACGTGGGCCCTTGCCGATGATGTTAGCGCCGCATCTCGGCTATGTTGGGCCGAGCGGCCTTTCGAATACCTCCATTCAGGCACTGTGGCCCAAGCCCGGCCGGCTTGTGATGTTCCCCGCCTGGCTGATGCATCAGGTGCGCCCCTATCACGGAACCGCCGAGCGGATCTCCGTCGCCTTCAATCTCACGCTGTGAATGCATCCGGTTATCTTGAGGTACAGCCGAGCGCAAGGAGTACTCACGATGCTGTGTTTACTGGCAGATTGTCGCGAAACCGAGGGTGGTAGTAGCACCAGGCAAGCAGCGGTTTGCCATCTGTCGGGAGTTTGGCCCCTCGCTGATTGCAGCCCTTGAGGGTTGGATACGCGACGAGTGCGCAGGCTGTCCCGCTTGATTGCCTACGATGATTGCCCGTCGGCATCTTCGTGCCGAACTCACGCGTGCACCATCGCACCCAGCTTATTCACGCCGTTGATCCTCCATCGACTGGTAGAGCCGCGCCAGTCACGAAAGAAGCCTCGTCGGACAAAAGAAACAGCGCCGCGTTGGCAATCTCCTCAGGTCTGCCCGGCCGTCCTAAGGGCGTCATGCCGGCGTGCCTGCGGATGAGCTCCTCTGGATCCTGGCCGCGTGTACTTTGTTGGTCAGGCCTGGCGACGAACACGCGTAGCATCGGCGTATCTATTGGGCCGGGGCACAGAGCGTTGACCCGAATCCCATCGCCGGCCAAGCGCTTGGCGAGCGAGCGCGTGAGACCAACGACCCCGAATTTCATGGCAGAATAGACAGGACTAAATGGCGAGCCATGCAGGCCGGATGTCGAGGCCGTAAAGAGCAGCGCACCGCCGCCTCGCGCTCGCAATTCTGGAATGGCTGCTTCGGTGGTGATCAGCACGGAACGCAAGTTGAGGCGGACCGCCAAGTCGAAATCCGCCAGATCCAGGCCCTCAACCGAAGCGGGACCAGGATGGCCGAGATGGTTCCAGACGAAATCGAGGCCGCCAAAGGCGTTGGCGGCCTCTTTGACGATCTGGCGGGCCGCGTCGTCTTCACCCAGATCGGCGACGATACCCTTCGCCCGGCCTCCAGAGCTCACGATCTCTGTGACCGTGGCAGCAACGCCTGCCTCGTCCCGATCGACAACGGCGACGGCGGCGCCCTCGCGAGCGAAACGAACTGCCCCTGCCCTCCCCATTCCCGAGGCCGCCGCGGTAACGATGCCCACTTTACCCTTCATTCGCATGGTTGCCTTCCTCATTTAGGGTTCGCTCGGCGACGACGCAGAGCAGCGGTGGCGCATGACCACAGCAGGGACATAGCGGCCATCCTCGCTGTACGTGCGACGCGGATCGGACAGCAGCGCATGATCGCTCTGGTGACGCGGGAACACCTCTCTGCGAAGGAAACCTTCGATGCCATCCGCTATTGCGATGATGTCGTCAGGAATCGGAACGGCAATGGCGGTCAATGTGATCCCTTTAACGATTGTCGGTTGCCTGGTGCAGCTTCGGAGCACACACGCGCATTCCCAAACCCGACAGAGCCTGACCTGATGTGGGATTAGAGGGAGACCGTCCCGCCGTCGACGGCAATCGTTTGGCCTGTCACCATCGAGCTGGCATCGGAAGCAAGATAGAGGATTGTGCCAACCAGATCGTCGGTTGTGAGGACACGGCGAATGGACTGGCCAGAGACAATAGCCTTCACGGCGTCTTCCTTCTTCTCGCCGAAGAATTGGCTCATGCCGTCTGTCTCAACGACCGCAGGGGCCACCGCGTTGACACGTATGTTGAAGCGGCCCAGTTCGCGCGCGAGACCTCGCGTCAATCCAATCACGGCCGCCTTAGACGTCGTGTAATGCAGGGCGTTGGGCAAACCGTATGTTGCAGCTAACGAGGAGATGTTGACCACGGAGCCACCCCGTTCGCGCATGGGCGGCACAAACGCACGGCAGCAATTCCACACGCCGGTGACATTGACACGCATGCATGACTCCCAGTCATCCTCGGCGATAGTATCAAAGCGACCCGACTTGAGCGTCGCAAACAGTGCCGCGTTGTTGACCAGCACGTCCACCCGGCCAAGCCGGGTGAGGGCGTCGTCCACCGCGGCGCGGCAACTGGTCATGTCTCCAACATCGCATCGCCGGCTGAATCCCCGACCGCCGTTAGTCTCAATATCGCGAACCGTATCGCTGCAATCCGAGAGATCGAGCGCAATTACCGTGGCCCCAGCCTTGGCAAGCCCCTGCGCATAGGCACGGCCGAGGCCTCTCGCCGCGCCCGTTACAACCGCTACCCTGCCGGTCAGATCAGTCTGGGCCATCATCATTCTCCTTCACATTGGCGCTCGGCTCCGTTCCCCCGACGTCATCGACGGAGCGGTGGCTAAACCCGTCGCCTGCCTCCGTTCACGCAAAGGCGTCGCGACGGAACACCGACTCGTCCGCCAGAACGTCGACCGATCAGGTGTATTTGCGCACATCGTCGATCACCTTGCCGTCGTTAGGCAGGCTGCCGGGCGCCACGAACTCCACGCGTCCTCGGACCTTGCAGATATTCTGGATGTTGCCTTCCACCGCCTTAGCCAAGTCGGCGGAGCCCCCGATGAGCTCGGCTTTCAAGATCATGACGTCTTGCTGATCGACCCAGTCGACGACCAGCCGCACGCGGCCGAACTCCGGATGACGCCGGGCGACCAGCGCAATCTGTGCTGGGTCAACAAACATACCCTTGACCTTGGTGCGCTGGTCGGCACGCCCCATCCAACCCTTGATGCGCATGTTTGTGCGGCCACAAGGGCTGATGCCGGGCAGCACGGCGGACAGGTCACCGGTTCCGAAGCGCACCAGAGGATAGGCCTTGCTGAAGGTCGTAACGACCACTTCGCCTACCTCGCCGTCGGCAACGGGATCGCCGGTGCCCGGCCGCACGATCTCGACCAGAACGCCTTCGTCGACGATCATGCCCTCCAGGGCTTGGGATTCGTAGGCGATGATGCCCACATCTGCCGTGCCATAGCTCTGAAAGGCCGCTATGCCACGGTCGCGAAACATTTGGCGGAGCGAAGGTGGCAGCGCCTCGGCGCTGACAAAGGCCTTTCGAATCGACGAAATGTCCTTGCCAAGGTCATCAGCTTTCTCGAGGAGAATCTTCAGAAACGAGGGTGTTCCAACATAGCTTCCCGGTCGGATGGCTTCTATGGCGTCGAGTTGCAACTCGGTCTGGCCGACGCCTCCCGGCACGACCGCGCAGCCCAATGACCGCGCTGCGGCCTCCATCATGAGGCCGGCCGGCGTGAGGTGGTACGAAAAGGTATTGTGAACGACATCGCCGGCGCGAAACCCTGCCGCATACATGGCCCGTGCGCCGCGCAAATAGTCCTTTTCAGCGGTATCGATCTCGAAAATGGGCCCTGGCGACATGAAAATGTGCTGGACTTGCGCGAGCGGCACGCTGAGCAGCCCTCCCATCGGCGGACTCCTCTTCTGCACGGCACTTAGGTCCGCTTTACGCAGAATTGGAAGGCGTGCGAGCGCAGCGCGGCTTGTTACCGTGGCCGGATCGACGTCCTTCAGCCATTCGACGAAGAACGGCGCATTGGTCTTGGCATGCGCAACTTGCGCCTCAAGAGCGGCGGCCAATGCGATGTCCCGTTCTTCGGACGAACGTGTTTCAAGAACGTCGAAATGTTCGGTGCGTGCCATATCTAGCGCCCCAACTGCGGGTGTCTGCTGATCCGCCAAGACCGCCAAGGTCTGCGGTACTGCACCCAATCTATTGCTGCTCGTCCTATTGGTACCGAACCTTCATTAGAATTTCAATGAGCATGCTTTCCAAGGACAGCCATTCAGCTATGAACGTGGGTGACCTAATTCGAATTAACATTAGAACACTGCCATGGTACACCCTCCTCATTGGAGGAGCGAGGGTCACCACATCCTTGCTGCGGGCATTCGGGAGAGCGCATGGAGTATGTCGGCCTTGGGCTGTTCTGGACTGATCTCAAGGTCGGCCAGAAGTTTCGCACCATCAATCGCACCATCACCGAAGCTGATCTGGTGAATTTCATCAATGCCACAGGTATGGTCGAGATGATCTTCACCGACGTGACGTTCAGCGAGCAACATGGCGCCATGCGAGGCCGTCCGGTGCCGGGTGCTCTTTGCTACTGCTTCGTCGAAGGCCTCTTGGTTCAGGCCACGATGCAGCATACCGGGCTCGCCATGCTGGAATCGACCATGAAGGTGCATGCTCCGACCAATGTCGGCGACACCATTCACGGCGAAGTGGAAGTGACGGCGATCCGGCCAACCAGCAAGGGGAACCGGGGAATCGTCACGACGATCAATAGCATCGTCAATCAGCGCAACGAGGTGGTGATAACTTACAATGTGACCCGCATGATGGCGGGGCGGAGCTGAAGCCATCGCCTCTGTGCTTTGTCAGCGAATACCGTCGCCGGTCGCTTGGCAAAGGGCGAAAACCAAGTCTAGCCACGGGACTCTGGTAACTTTGGTTGCATGATCAGAACCGTGCCTTGAGCAGCGCCGCAGGTCCGGCCGTGGTTCTCCACGTCGATACGCACTACTGCGGTCGAGCGCGTCATGCCGACAATGCGTGCCTCGGCAATTACCTTACCAGAAGAGACGGGCGCGAGGAGGTTCAGCTTGAACTCCGTCGTGGCTGCCCATTGGCCCGCCTGCATGTGCGGGTAGCATACGAGTCCAAGCGCATGGTCGCACAAAGCAGCGAGCACGCCACCATGCAGATTGCCGAAACGCGTCAGCAGCCTGGTATCTGCTACCATCTCGATGCGCAGGCGCCCGGGCTCGACGAGCGTGGTGCGTAGGCCGAGGAATTCCGGAAGGCCGGATGAAGGTATGGTCGATTCGAGGAAACGGCGAGCCACTTCCTGATTGAAGGGCGGAAGCCGTGGCGGAATGTTCATGGTGTTGTCTTTCCGGACCTGGTTCTTCCTTAGCGTCACGAGGGTGGGATAAGACAAGAGTGGATCGACCGTTCGCCATCGGCCTGGCCGGCGAGCGTTCGGATCGCCAGATCCGCCTCTTCCAGCGCGAAATCGTGCGTGTGCATCAGCGCAAGCGGAACCTTGCGGCTTTCAATTAGATCGATCGCCTTGCGGTAGCCTGAGCTGAGAACACCAATGGCACCTTTAATGGTGATTTCCTTCCAGACAACCATGTCGGAGACGAAGTCCGGCACCGTCTTTTGACGCCTCTTTCCGTCCTGCATGGTGAATCCCTTCACGCCGGCAAGGACGATCGTCCCGCCGCGACGCACGTAGTCGAGCGCCCCTCGCACGGGTTGGGTGGCGTACGAGGTGACATCGACAACTACATCCACGCCTCTTCCGGCCGTGATCTCTCGGACACGCTCCCTGGGATCCTCGTTGTCTACGTCGATCGTGTAGTCCGCGCCGAGTGCACGCGCGACGGCCAGCTTCTTGGCGTCCGAAGCCAATCCGGTAACGATGATGGTGCCCGCCCCAGCATGGCGTGCGGCCACGACGCTGGCCAATCCACGCTGCCCAGGCCCCAGAATCATCACGGTATCGCCGACGCTTGTCCCGGGAAGCTCGACCGCCCAGCGAAAACCGGCGCCGAGCGGATTGAACATGACCGCGATCTCCGGCGGCAAGGACTTGTCGATGCGGTGAACGATCGCGTTGGGCGCGAGATACATGTACTGCGAGTACGCACCCCAGATTCCCGGCGCCACAGTGAGCGGGATGTAGGAATAGATCTGCCGCCGGTCGCACAGATGGTAGTGCCCGCCGAGACACGTGTTGCAACAGTGGCAGGACAGCATCGTCTCGACGCAGACACGGTCGCCGACATCGACGCGCCAGCGCTTCGCCGCAACATCGCCGATGGCCGCAATGATACCCAACGGCTCATGGCCGGGGACGACTGGATAAGGCGTGTTCAGCGCGCCTTCGTATTGCTCGTGGTCGCTGCCACAGATGCCGCAAGCCTCGATTCTGAGGATGGCACTGTCGGCGCTTATCGGTGGGATCGGGAGATCACGACGCTCCAATTGGCGCGGACCCGTCTGAACCATGGCCATCGTTTTCTTGGGCAGCATCGCGTCACCTCTAGCCGAGCTTGAAGTAGTCCGGACGGCCGGCCGACCAGAAGTCGCCCCACATCTGCTGCCCGCCATCGATGGTCAGGACTTCGCCGGTGATGAACTTGCCCGAGGGACCGGCCAGGTAGACGCAGCCTTCGACGACGTCCCAGACGTCCCCTGGGCGGCGCATGGGGTTGCTCTCGTAGAACGTCTTGCGGCCTTCCTCGGAATACTGCGCGAAGCCGCTGCTCTCCACCGCACCGACGCCCAGGCAGTTTACCCGGATACCCAAGGGCGCCCATTCTACTGCCACCGTCTTCGACAAGTAGATTACTCCGGCGCGCGCCGCCGTCGAATGCGCCATGTGCGGCAATCCGCGATCGATCGTGGCGGTGATATTCACGATGTTGCCTGCTTGGTTGCGATCTCGCCAGCGCCGGGCGGCGGCCTGCATCATGTACCATGTGCCGTTCAGGTTGGTGTCGATGACGGCTTTCCAGCCCTTGACGGTGAAATCAATTGCCGGCTGCGCAAACTGTCCGCCAGCGTTGTTGACGAGCACATCGAGGCGACCGTGTCTCGACCACACGCGCTCCATGAGGGCCTCCACCTCGTCCGGCTCGCGAATGTTCATCGCCATCGCGTCGACGTCGCTGCCGAGGCCGCGCAGCAAGGCGGCCGCGGCTTCGAGTTTCTCGGGCTTGCGGCCGCACAAAACGAGATCAGCACCCAATCGCGCGAACAGAACGGCGATCGCCTTGCCGATGCCGCTGCCTCCGCCTGAAATCAGGACAACCCGGCCCTTGAACAGGTCGGAGCCAAAGACGGTCGGATGATCAACAAGCTCAGTATCGCCGAAGCCGAATTGGCGGTTACTGGCGGAACTCGAATTGATCATAGCAATGGTCAGTTGGAAACTGCAAAGCGGGGCATGACCTTCGTCGCCATCAACTCGAGCGATCTGAGTATCTGATCACGTTCATGCAGTCCCTGGGGGATCAACAGAACGACCTCATCCTGCTCCGGGACGACCTTCTGGACCGCCTCGAGGCGCCGCGAGATCGTGTCCGGCGATCCGACCAGTAGTTCAGGCAGCCCCTGCCCGAAGGGCGCAGACCACTGGTCCCAGAACCATCTCATGTCCGCAAGTTGCGCGTGTGCTTCCGCGTCAGTAGGTGCACAGATGAAGATGCCACCCCAAGCTGTCGCATGTCCGGGCTTGACCGTCTGGCCGTGCTTGGCGGCCTCGTCGTGATAAGCGCGATTAAGATGGCCGTAAAAGTCGAGGTTGTCGGTCAAGACAATCGGTTTTCCGGCGTGCTTTGCCCAGAACAGAGCAGTGCGCATGGAAGCGGCAAAGCCGCCATAGAGGGGCGGATGCGGGCTTTGCAGAGGTCGTGGAGCAATGCCGATCTCGTTGACGCGCATGTCCGGCGCAACGCCTTGGCCATACGCCGTGTAGACACCATGGGGATGGGGGTTGACCATCCCTACGGGAGGAAAATTCCAGTACGCCCCGCGATGGCTGAAAGTGTCGTTCGTTAGCGCTTTGATTACAACATCGACGAACTCGCCAAAATACTCTCGATTCGCGATATCGGCCGTCGAATCCTTGTTCCACGGTCCGACGGCATGTAGGTCATCGCGAACCTTGAAGTTCTCGACCCAGCGCGCCTGGTATCCGCGCACTAAGCCGACACCGAAACGGCCGCCTAGCATGTGATCCATGGTCGCGATGTCCTCGGCCACGCGAAGCGGATTGTGTGTCGTCGACACAAATCCGCACGTGATCACACGCAGCTTCCTGGTGTGTTTGCCGAGCCACATGCCCATCAATCGGGGATCATTCGATGCCTCAAAGCCCTCGATCTGCAGATGATGCTCGGGATGACCGAAGCCGAAATACCCGGCCTCGTCGGCGAATCGCGCATACTCGGCGATCTCGTCGAGCATGCGCTGGTAAAGCTTGGGCCTGCGGCCAGCCATGCCGGCCTCAAGCTCCGCCCTACGGCCAACCGTGCAATAGACAAACAAGTCGAATTTCATTGCCTTCTCCGCGGTCGACCGGAACAATGATTGGTCAGGCAGCCAGCTTATATAGCTCAGCCACGTTATCGTGCAGGATCCGCTGCTTCAGGGCGGGATCGAGATGGCTTGCCTGTTCAGCGAGCACATCCTTGCTCCACGGCCAGGTCGAATCGCTGTGGGGGAAGTCGTTGGCCCACATGAGCTGGTGAGGCGCCATCATATCGGCGAGCTTGAAGGCGATGTAGTCGTCCTGGAAGGTCAGGCTGATGCTGTCGCGGAAATACTCCGACGGCAGCCGCGCCAGCTCCTTGCCCTTCATCCAGTAGCGGTGGCGCTTGTAGGCATGGTCCATGCGGTACATGAAGTGCGGTGCCCAGCCGGCATCCGCCTCGACGCAGACCACCTTGAGCTTAGGATGGCGTTCGAACACGCCGCTGAAGATCAGCATACTCATGATGTCCTGGCAGCCGCGGATGATCGACAGGAATCCGCTGATCTTGGGGCCGCGGTGCGCATTGATGCTGTCGCTCTTCGACGTCAGGATGTGGAACGACAGCGGCAGCTCATGAGCGACGGCGGCTTCCCAGAAGGGATCATACGCCGGATCGTCGTAGTCGAGCTCGCCGGGATTGCCCGGCATCATGACGCCCTTGAAGCCCATTTCCTTCATACGCTCCAGATCGGCGATGCCTTCCTTGACGGTTCGGATGCCCGTCTGGCCGATGCCGATCAGGCGGTCGGGCGCGTGCGCCGTGTACTGCTGGAGCCAGCGGTTGTAGGCGTCGAAGCAGACCTTCTTGTAGTCCAGGTCCGGATGATTGCACAACACCATGCCGACGGTAGGATAGATGATCTCCGCGCCGACACCGTCGCGGTCCTGGTCGGCGAGGCGGGCGGCCGGGTCCCACCCGCCCGGATGCAAGTCCTCGAAGCGGGCGCCGCCGGCGCGGAGGCTGCTTGGATCCACACCCGCCGCGGCAACCAGGCCCATCGGAATGGTCTGCTTCATGCCTTCGACGACGTAGACGTCGCCGTACTTGGGGTCGCGCTCGATATGGGGCGCGCGTTCGCGGTAGGCGGCCTCGATGTGGTCACGGTAGCAGTTGGGCGGCTCCGTAATGTGCGAATCGGCCGAGATCGGAAGCTGCTTCATGGTCGTCTCCTCAGTTGAGCTCGTGAATCGATGGGCAAGAGGGTCAGGCAGCCTGCAGGCCGATAGCCTCACGGACCGAGCGATGGAAATGCGCCAGCGCCGGCTCGTTCCGGCCGAACAGAAGGTTGTCCTGGGCGCCCGAATGGAAGCCGCGCTGCATATCCTCGGCCAGCGGAAAATCTTCCTTCTCCACGGTGTCGAGCAGGATCTGCATATTGCGATCCCAGTGGCGCTTGGCCTTGTCAGTGAGTGCCGGTTCCGGAACATAGAGAGAAGCGTGCATCACGCTCTCGTCCGGCGTCTTGCCCGGGAAGACGCGCCACGTCTCCATGTGGTCTCCCTGCCAGACCAGTACAGTGTTCGGGAACAGTACATAGACGACCGCGGTATGCCTCAGCACGTCCCACTCGCGCTCTGGCTTCCCGCGCAGCGTCTCCAGTTCCCGGCGCGGCACCGCCATGCGCACGTGCCGGCCATAGGCGTCGAAGGTAGTGTGCGCGCCGAGAAGCAGCGGCGCGATCGTGTTCCGGTGAAGGACCTTGATGTGGTAGCCTTCTAGGAACGTGCCAATGACAAGCTTCCAGTTCATCGCCCGCCGCAAGGTCCGCGTCTCGTAGTGGCTGTATTTCTCGAAGCCGTACGCCACGAATTCCGGCGCGAGATCACCGAGAATTGCGTCAGGATCGAAGGGCGCGTCACCACCTGGCCTGACCCAGATGAAGCCGTGGCGTTCCACCGCAGCCAGGCGTCGCAGACCGTGCGCACTGCGGTCGACATCCCCAAACGCTTCGGGCTCGCGGACGCCTAGCAATTGCCCGTCCAGGCCGTACGCCCACCCATGATAGGGGCACGTGAACGAGGCGCCGGCGTGCGCGCAACCCTGTTCGAGATCGGCTGTCGCCAGCTTGGCTCCACGATGCCGGCAGACGTTGAGGAACGCGTTCACTTTGCCGTCCCTGCCGCGAACGACGAGGATCGGCCGGCCCATGAAATCATTGGTGAAGAAATCGCCGGGCTTCGGCAGATCGGCAGTCATGCCAAGAATGAGGGGATGGTCGCGGAACAGCAAGTCGCGTTCACGCGCGGCCTGATCGGGACAGATGTAGTCCCGCACCGGATTGGCAAAGGTGGCTGCGGCGCGCGCCTGCTCGCCCTTGTCGACGTATGTGAACAGGGTATGCGCGAGCTTGACTTGTGTTGCATGCTCCATAAGCGTTCTCCTGATCGCCGACATGCGGCGTACCGACTAACTGAACTTTGGCGTCCGACGGGCCTGAAAGGCCGCCAGTCCTTCCGAGACGCTTTGCGTGCGCAGGGCGTCGACGACGCACCCACACTCGCGCGCCAGCCCCTCGGCCAGAGGTACGTCGAGGCCTTGGCGGGCGAGCGACTTCATCGCCGCGATGGACTGCGGGTTGCGAGCCGCCAGCGTCTGCGCATAGGTCATGGCGCGCTCGGCAAGCGCCGTCTCCTCGACCACAATATTCACCAACCCCCATTCGCGCGCTGTGACCGCGTCCAACCACTCGGCGCTGTACATCAGATGCAGGGCCCGCCGCAGGCCGACCAAGCGGGGCAAACGTTGAGTACCGCCCCATCCGGGAATCAGTCCGTACTGCGCATGCTGATCACCGAAACGCGCGGAATTGGCGGCGAACACGACATCGCACGCCATCATGAGCTCCAGCCCGCCGGCGAGGCACAGGCCATGCACGGCCGCAACGATCGGCAGACGCGAGTACTCAAGGGCAGCGAGCGCGTCGTGGCCTGCGGTGATGAATGTTTCGAGGGAGGCTCGGGTCGCGCGCGCCGCGAGGACTTCGTCCAGATCGGCGCCGGTGCAGAAATGCTTGCCGTTGGCCTTGATCAGCACCGCCCGGCAGGCCGGGTTCGCCTCCAGGGATTGCACGCTGTCCCGCAGCCCGTCGGCCAAACCGCGCGAGATGCAGTTGAACCTGTCTGGCCGGTTCAGCGTGATCACGCCGACTTGCTCCTGCAGCTCGACGAGGACGGGCGGAACGGCCATCGGCATCCTCCGCCTAGTAGGGCACCGCCACGCGCCCGATCTTCTCGCGCGCGATGATCAACTTCTGGATCTGCTCGGTGCCGTCGCCGATCTGCAGGCCCATCACGTCGCGCAGGCGCTGCTGATGCGGCAGATCCATGGAGTAGCCGGAATGACCGTGCGTCAGCAGGCAACGGTGAATGGTCTCAAAGGCCGTTTTCGGAGCCCACCACTTGCACATCGCGGCCTCTGAGGTATGGGGCAGTCCCCGATCCCGCAGCCACAGCGTTCGGTAGCAGAGAAGCCGCGCGGCCGTGAGCAGCGTTTCCGCCTCGGCGAGCGGCTCTGTCACGCCCTGGTAGCGCGCCAGCGGATGGCCGAAGGCCTGGCGCTGGGTGACGTACTGCCAGGTCTCCTCGAGCGACGCGCCGGCGGGCGCCAGCACCTGCAGCCCGATCAGCGCGCGGCTGTAATCGAACCCCTGCATCACCGTGCGGAAGCCTTCGCCTTCGGCGCCGATGCGCCATTCGTAGGGTACCTTGACATCCTGGAAGAAGACCGACCCGCGCCCGACGACCTTCGAGCCTACGTCATTGAAGCTGGAGCGGCTGATGCCCGGCAGGTCGAGCGGCACATGGAAGGCCGTAACGCCGCGGGCGCCGGAGCTGGCTTCGCCCGTGCGCGCGAACACGACGATGGACTGCGCCTGCTCGACCATCGAGATCGAGGTCTTCTCACCATTGAGCACATAGCCTTCGTTGTCGCGACGTGCCTTGAGCTGAAGGTTCGCAGCGTCGGAGCCCCCACGCGGCTCGGTCAGGCCCAGCGCCACCACGGTCTCGCCGCGACAGATTCTAGGCACGACCGCCTTCGCGATCTCGATCGGCGCGTGATGCACCAGGATCGAGCCCATCAGCGACCCCAGGAGCTGAACGTAGGCGACGCCAAGATCGGCCGCCGCCACACCTTCGATCACGAGCCCGGCCGTGACGCCGTCCGCGTCGAGCCCGCCGAACGTCTGTGGCAGGTCGATTCCGATCAACCCGAGGTCGCCCATCTCGCGGATCAGTGACGGCGCAATGCGTCCGTCCTTTTCGCGAGCGATATAGCCCGGGGCGAGCTTCTCGACGCCGAAGCGCCGCGCCGTCTCGCCGATCTGCTGCTGTTCGGGGGTCAGGGAAAAGTCCAACCTTCAGCTCCTACTTGGCGAAGTCCCGGAAGCGCGGCGGGCGCTTTTCGTTGAGCGCCTTGACCCCTTCCTGGGATTCGGCGGTGGCGTAGTAGAGGCGCAACGCCTGCATGCCCAGCCCCCCGATGCCGCGAATGCTCTCGCTATCGGCATTGAAGGACTTCTTGGCAATGGCGATGGCCGTCGGGCTGCGCTGCACCAGTTCGGCACACCAAGCCTCGACCTCGGCGTCGAGCTTGTCGTCGGGCACCACGGCGTTGACCAGCCCCATCTCCATCGCCTGGCGCGCCGTGTAGCGCCTGCACATGTACCAGATCTCTCGCGCCTTCTTCTCGCCAACCACGCGCGCCAGATAGGCGGTGCCGAAACCGGGGTCGACGGAACCCATCTTCGGTCCGACCTGGCCGAAAATGGCGCCCTCGCCGGCAATGGTGAGGTCGCAGATCGTGGCCAGAACATTGCCGCCGCCAATCGCGTATCCGCGAACCTTGGCAATCACCGGCTTGGGGACGTCGCGCATGACGCTGTGCAGTTCCTCGACCGGCATGCCGACCGTGCCGCGCGTCGATCCGTCGCCGTATTGGCCGCTGTGATCCGACTGGTCGCCGCCGGTACAGAATGCCTTGTCGCCGGCGCCCGTCAGCACGATGGCGCCGATGTCGTCCGCCCATCCGGCCTTCAGAAAGGCGTCCAGCAGCTCAACGACGGTACGCGGGCGAAACGCGTTGTACACCTTCGGCCGGTTGATCGTAATCGTGGCGACGTTGTTGGCCTCTGCGTAGAGGATGTCTTGATAGTCCATCGGCTTACCCGTGCATCGTAAGGCCGCCGGAGACGCTGATCGTCTGGCCGGTGATGAAGCTGGCATCGTCGCTCAACAGGAAGCATACGAGGCCGGGGTAATCATCGGGCTTGCCCAAGCGGCGGAGTGGGATTGCCTTTTTGAGCGCCTCGGCAAGCCCTGCCGCCGATTCGCTGACGGTCGCGAATAAAGGCGTGTCGGTCGGTCCCGGACAGATCGTATTGACCACAATCCCTTGACGCGCGACTTCCCGGGCCACCGTCTTGGCGAAGGCAGCAATGCCACCCTTGCAGGCCGAATAGACCGCTTCGCCCGATGAGCCGACCCGGCCCGCGTCGGAGGCCATGCTGACAATATGGCCCTTGCCGTGCTCGACCATCTTCTTCAGCACAACATGCGTGACGTTGAGTGGGCCCCAGAGATTGATATCGATCACCTTTTGCCAGAGGGCCCGGTCCGTCTCCACGAAGCGAACCGCCTTGTCCCAACCCGCGTTGTTCACCAGCCCTCCGATCGGTCCGGCTGCTGCCTCAAATGCATCAACGGCCCGTGCCACCGCGTCATAGTCGACAATGTCGACCTTGTACCCGAATGCGCGAGCGCCGCTTTCTCGGAGCGAGCTCGCGGCAGCTTCCGCCGCTTCGCCGTTGATGTCGAAGATGCCGACGATGGAACCTTCGGCGGCGAGACGCACGGCGATCGCGCGGCCGATCCCGCTCGCCCCTCCCGTGACAATGACAGGTTTGTCCTTGAGTCCGCGCATCTTGGTCACAGCCATCCCAAAACACATACTAGCCGCTGGGCGATTGGGATCGCCAGCCCACACGCATGGTTTTCAAATATTCATTAGAAACCTAGGTAGATGTTATCAGTGTGTCAAGCAAGTCCATCGCCCATGCGAAATGCCTAGCGGCACGCCTAGTCGACAGGCATCGATGATGCTTGGCTACAGCCTTGGGACAAGCAAGCCGTTTGCGCCAATTGACGAGCTGCGTCAGAACTTCTAACGTTCATTAGAGAATATCGCCACCGGCAAGCGTCGAAGTGGTCAATTGGGTCAGAACCGTGACGCAAGCAGACTCCGCAGTGGTTTATTGGGCGCTGTGCAGGGAGGATTCTGGAGATGCCCGAGCAAAAGGTCCTTCAAGTCGTCGTCGATCCAGCGCTATGCCAGGGACACAACAGGTGCAAGGCGATAGCGCCGAAATTGTTCGAACTGGATGAATTCGGGCATGCACACGCGGTCGGCGACGGCACGGTGCCTGCCGGCCTTGAGGACAAGGCCCGGCTTGCAGAAGCCAATTGCCCCGAATTCGCAATCAAGGTGATGCAAGCTTAGCATAAAGGAGGTCACGATGACGGATCGCCCGCCTGTCCTGGACTGGACCACCGATTTTGATCATCTGGACCCACGCTGGGTCACTGAGCCCCACCAGATCTGGGACGAGTTGCGCCGGCAATGCCCGATTGCCCACACCGAAAGATATGGCGGCGTTTACTTTCCCAGTCGATACGCCGATATCCGGGCAATTGCGTACGATACGGAACACTTTTCTTCGCGCCGCGTCGTAGTTCGCGAGATGCCACCTCGCGCACCTTCTGGTTCGGAGAAAAAGAAGTCCTCTGGGGCGCAATCGACGCTCGCGTCGCCACCGATCACCTCTGATCCGCCGCATCATCGGCCGTCGCGCATGCTGTTGCTGCCTGCGTTCACGCCTGACGCGATAAGCCGCCTGGAACCCACGACGCGAAAAATCTGCCGCGGCCTGATCGACCGCTTCGCATCAGACGATGGCTGCGACGCGGCGGCAGACTACGCACAGCATGTTCCCATCGCTGTCATAGCGCACATGCTCGGACTGCCAGAGGAAGATGGCGAGAGGTTTCGGCGTTGGATCCAACTGCTTCTCCACGACGGCATAGCGGAAGATGTGTCCTTCCGCAAAGCGCTCGATGAGATGGACGACTACTTCAGGATACATATCGCCCAACGACGCTCGGCAGGTGGCGAGGATCTCATTACGTTCCTTCTCAAGGCCCGAATGGCTGATCAACCGCTGTCCGATGAGCACATACTCGGCACGCTTCGTTTGCTGCTGATTGCGGGCATCGATACGACCTGGAGCGCCATCGGCTCATGCCTATGGCATCTGGCCCAGCATCGCGATGACCGTTGCCGGCTCCTCAGCGAGCCGGCGCTCATGCCGACTGCTGTAGAGGAGTTTCTGCGAGCCTACGCCCCGGTGACGATGGCCCGCCAGGTCGCCAAGGAAACTACGGTTGGCGGCTGCCCGTTCAAGGAACGCGAAATGGTGTTGCTGTCCTTTCCGGCGGCGAACCGCGACCCAGAGATCTTTCCGCAGGCTGACCGTGTTGTCATTGATCGGACTGAGAACCGCCATGCGGCCTTCGGGCTGGGCATTCATCGTTGCATCGGCTCGAATCTCGCCCGCATGGAGATCACCGTTGCACTCGAGGAATGGCTCGCCCGCATTCCTGACTTCGAGCTCACTGATCCTGCCTCAGTGATCTGGTCGCACGGCCCGGTCCGCGGTCCTCGAAAGCTTCCCCTGGTCTTTAAATTAACTTGGGAGCTTCGCTCGCTTCTTGATGCTCGTTGATAGTTTGTGCGACGCTGTTCGTTCCCGACTTGGCGGCTCCGCGCAGCTGCTCTTCGTCGGGCGCCTCAGCAAGCGGCGAGACCAAGGTGGATACGCCATCACATAGATGAATGGTGCGTGATGGAAATTGGCCGTCGCGGTGGCGGTTGGTCGAGCAGGAAGGGAAGATCGGATGGTCGCGCGGGTGGAGATGTTGTCAATCGATCAAGCAAAGGTCGTTGCCGGAGAATGCGGTATTCGGGAGTCGATGGCTGGCCTCAGCGTTTATCGAACTCTCTTGCGTCATCCGCAACTTGCGGCTGCGATCAATCACTTGCTGAGCACGCTTCTGTTCGCCGGCAACAAGCTGGACGTGCGTCTTCGCGAGCTGCTGATCATGCGCATCGGCTGGATTACGGGCGCCAAGTACGAATGGACACAGCACTGGCATTTCGCGGAACGTGTCGGGCTGCCCGCCACGGACGTCCTCGCGGTCCGCGATTGGCGTTCGTCGACGCGGCTTGGTCCAGCAGACCGCGCGGTGCTGGCCGCGGTCGACGATACGCTGGAGCACGGCAAGATCTCGGATGCGGTGTGGGCCGAGTGCATGCGCCACGTCGGCAGTTCCGAGCAGTTGCTCGAAATGGTCATCGCGATCGGAAACTGGAACATGTTCTCACAGCTTCTTCGAAGCCTCGAGATCCCTTTGGAAGAAGGCGTCAAGGGCTGGCCGCCGGACGGCGAGATCCCTGAGGGAGGCGATGCCTGAGACAAGCATGTGAATTGCCAACCAATGCGTGGATATATTCCCGCCTTAGCATTTGGCTCGGGTCTGGTTAGGTGCGTGCAGGAGACAGTCAATGGAAGAGTTGAGTTTAGTAGGCGTTGATGGAAATCGGCTCGCCGCTAGCGTCGTCGGGAGAGTTGAGCAGCCGGCGATCTTGCTCGCCCACGGTGGAGGCCAGACCCGACATGCGTGGGACAGAACCATGAGAAGGCTTTGCGCCCGCGGCTATCGTGCTATCGCGCTCGACCTGCGTGGACATGGCGACAGCGACTGGTCGGAAAATGGGCGTTACCAACTGGACGCATTCGCCGAGGACTTGATCGCAGTTGCACAACATCTCGGCCGCCCGCCCGCCGTGGTGGGCGCCTCGCTCGGCGGACTTGCCGCTCTTGTTGCCGAGGGAGAGAAAGCGCCGGGAACATTCTCCAGTCTGACGTTGGTTGACGTGACGCCAAGAATGGAGATGGCAGGAATAAATCGCATCGTGGGCTTCATGACCGCCCACGTCCAGAAAGGTTTCGGATCAATCGACGAAGCAGCAGACGTCATTGCTGACTACCTGCCTCATCGCCAGCAACGCCGAAACCTGAATGGTCTCACCAAGAACCTGCGGCTCGGACCAGACGGTCGCTACCGATGGCATTGGGATCCACGCTTCATCACCAATGTGCAGCCCCCAGAGCACGAACGGCGCTTCGAGCGACTGGAAAATGCCGCTCGGCGCGTTGACTGTCCGATCCACCTAGTTCGAGGAGGAATGAGCGACCTGGTCAGCGAAGAGGTCACCAAGGCATTTCTGGAGCTTGTCCCAGGCGCAAGGTATTCGAATGTCGCGGATGCAGGGCATATGGTGGTCGGTGATCAGAACGATCGTTTCTCGGACGCCGTACTTGGGTTCTTGGAAACCCTCGATCGAGTGAAGGACAAATCCCAGGTTCACACGCAGCGGCCGCCTCGGCGCAGGCGGCCTTAGAATTGGATGACTGTCCGCGCAGTTTCGCCAGTCTTGAGCTGCGCGAATGCATCGTTGATGCCGGCGAGCTGGATGCGGCCCGAAATGAGCTTGTCGAGCTTCAGATCGCCCCGCAAATAGAAGTCGACCAACCGTGGCATATCGATTCGAAACTTGTTGGATCCCATCGCGGAGCCTTGGATGCGCTTCTCGCCAAGAAGCTCCGCCCCGGAGACCTCAAATCGGGTGCCAAGCGGCATCATGCCGATGATCGTGGCCGTGCCCCCGCGCCGCAACATGCGGAATGCCTGCTCAACCGTTGCCTTCGAGCCGACACACTCGAATGAGTATTCGACCCCGCCGGAGGACATTTCGCGAACCGCCTTGATCGGATCGGTCGCGCTCGCGTCCAACATGTCCGTCGCGCCAAACTCCTTCGCCAACTCGAGTTTGGAGGCGACCTTGTCGATCGCGACGATGCGACCGGCGCCAGCGATCGCGGCGCCGTTCACGGCCGACAGGCCAATGCCACCGAGGCCTATCACCGCGACCGTTGATCCCGGCTCGACCTTTGCGGTTCGAAACACTGCCCCCGCGCCCGTCATGACGGCACATCCAATCACGGCTGCCCGGTCCAGCGGCATGTCGGGGCGGATCTTCACGATCGAACGTTCATGCACCAGCATGTATTCGGCGAACGACGAAAGATTGCTCGTGTGCGGTAACGGCGTTCCCTTCAGCATGATGCGCTGTGGGCCATTCGGATCGCGTCGCGTGCTTGGGCTGAGGCAAAGAGACAACCGGCCAGTCATGCAATACTCGCACTCGCCACAGAACGTAGAGATGCACGTAATCACATGATCGCCCGGTGTCACGTACGTCACGTCGTCCCCGACCGCCTCGACCACGCCGGCCGATTCGTGGCCTAGGACGCACGGGCACGGACGCGTGTAGAGGCCCTCTATGTAGTGCAGGTCACTGTGGCAGACGCCCGCAAACGCGGTGCGAATGAGCACCTCGCCGCGCGCCGGCTTGTCGAGAAGTATTTCTTCGATCCTCAACGGTTCGTTGACGGCGTACATGACGGCAGCCTGGGCTTTCACTTCGTTCCTCCTCGCTCTTGTCCCGGGCAGTGTTGTAACAAACGCGGCTGAACTCTTCGATCGCCAAGCAGGCTGCCCGGACGCTGTTCATGCTGCCGTAGCCCGTCGGGAACGGCAATGTGAACAGGCCAAGCTCACGCAGCAAGTCAAACATGTCCTGCGGATATTCGCCCTTGGCATCGGTCTCCTGGGCGCGCACGGTGACTTGCTCGCGTGTGCCACGCGTCGCACGAGTTCTGCGCCTGGCGTTGTTCGTCCGCTCGGCAATCGATCATGCGAGCGACGTCACGATTGTCGGCCGCCCCGGGAATCTGGCCGACTGGACGTACCCGTGCTCTGCCTTGGACTGCCCATCGCAGGAGCGCCACGAAGACAAAATGCTACCAGAGAACGTCGGACCATCGCGTTACCTCATGCGCTTCGTTCTGGCGCGCTACTCTGCGGCAAGCTTTGCTTTCCCGAACGCCGGCATGACATCGCGCGCGAACCAGCGCAGCTGCTCCTTGAACTCGGCTGGCGACAATCCTTCAGCCCAGTGGATCATGAAATCCTCGAGCCCCGGATACTTGGCCTCGATCGATCTGATCCCGTCGATGACCTCGCCCGGCGGGCCGCAGAACCAGGCCTTCTGCTTCACACCCTCGCGGATCGACGGGATCGTTGACGGCGCACCAGGAGTGCCCCATGTGCGACCCTGGTCATCGGCGTAGCGCACGAACCCGAACGGCGCGAACCACTTGTAGCGCTCGTCATGCGCCGGCTCGACGCGCCGGATCGCCTCTTCCTGGCTGCCGGCGAGGTAGAGGCCCGCGCCCCAGATCATGTCCTCGCCGAGCTGCTTGGGCCGACCGTGGCGGGCGCAGGCGGCATGGTACGCGCGCGCGACGTCGTCGAGGATCTTCTCGCCGTTCAAGGTCACCATGGCCTTGAGGCCGTATCGCGCCATCATGTCGATGGTCCTGCCACTGGCGATCGGCATCCAGATCTCGACCGGCAGGTGCTTGGGCCGCGGCACCATCGTGATCTCCTTCAGCCGGTAGCCGCGGTAGTCGACGGGCGGCGGGCACTCGAAGTACTTGCCCTTGAAGTGGAACGCCTCCTCATTGAAGCACTTCAGCAGGAGCTGAAGCTGCTCCTCGAAGTATTCGCGGTTGGCATCGGCATCGAGCAGCGGCGCGCCGAAGGTTTCCACTTCGCGGCTGTGATAGCCGCGGCCGACGCCCATGATCACGCGGCCGTCCGTCACGATGTCGGCCATAGCGTAATCTTCGGCCAATCGAATGGGATGCCACATCGGCAGAACGTTGAAGGCGCAGCCGAATTTCAGGCGCCTGGTCTGCGTGGCGAGCCACAGGCCGAGCTGTATCAGGTTCGGCAGGCACTCGTAGCCCTCACGCTGGAAGTGGTGCTCCGCCGCCCACAGCGCGTAGTAGCCGAGATCGTCCATGGTGCGCGCCACGTCGCGGGCGGTTTCGAAGACCTCGCTCAGGCGCTGGTTCGAGTAGCGGCGGTCGTTGGCGGGCGTGCCCTCGAGACCGATATTGTCCAGGTCGATCTGTCCGACATAAAGGACATGGAAGCGTTTGATCATGTAGGTTGGTCCTAACTTGAAGGACGTTTGTACTTTCAGGATCGATCGTTACGTGCTCTCCGGAGGTTAACTTGCCGGTCCTCTCCACCACTGTCGCATAACCGAGGTAAGGGCTTCGAGGATCTACCATCTGGAGATACATGGACGTCGAAATCCCGTACGCAGGCCTTTTCGAATGACCATTAGATACGCTAGGCACGACCGTGCCAGGGAGTCAAGGGACTGGCGACAACGGAGCATCCTATGATTTGGGCCGCATATCGGTATTATGAGACATTAAAGCGGCGCTTCGCGGACCGAGTCCGGCGGCGACAAACGCCGCGATCTTATCGGGTTTGAGCCAATCCACGCTGGCTCCAAAAGGGGGTTTGGGTGAGTCAACAGGAAGTGTCGACGCGGACCCGTCGCATGTCTCATCCGAAATCGGCTATCACGCGGCAGCGCATTCTCGATGCGGCGGCGCGCGCGTTCAGTCTCAAAGGATATGCCACAACGACCATTAACGACATCGCAATGACTGCAGAGATGCAGGGTGGGAGCATCTACTATTACTTCGAGTCGAAGGACGACATCCTGCAGGAGGTGCTCGATGTAGGCATTACCCGAGTGTTCTCGGCGGTCCGTCTCGCCATCGGGTCCCTGCCGGCTTCGTCCGCATTTAGTGAAAAGCTCGAAGCGGCTGTGACGGCCCATCTTACGATGCTTTTGCAGCAGAGCGACTATACGTCCGCCAATATACGAGTGTTCGAGCAAGCGCCTACCGCTGTCAAACAACAGAATCGCAAGCTTCGCGCCGCATATGGCGGGTATTGGGGCCAGTTGCTTTCCGAGGGACAGCGCGCCGGAGCGATTCGAAAGGACGTCGACTTGATGGTTTTGCGCTTGTTGCTGCTCGGTGCAATGAATTGGGCGGCTACGTGGTATCGTCCAGGTCATTTGGCTGTTCCCGAGCTGGCTCGGAATGTATGCGATATCGTGCTGAACGGCGCAGGCTTGAACAGCGACCATCTCGAGCGTTCGCCCAAAGGGCGGCGTGCTCGTTCTTGAGTGATCGGGGGCAAGCGCGAGCTGGTCGAAGACCATCAGAGTTTGCGCTCGATCATGTCGGGAAGCTGAGATTCCCTTCTCGGCATCGTCTGGACACTGTCAGCCAGTAGTCAACGCTGGCGGCCAAGCAGTCGAACTTGCAAAGCTCTGTGCGGCTGCCGGCTCTTGTGCAATGGAAGGTCATGACAGCCATCGTTTGCGCCGCTTGTAGTGCTTGGTGTCGTGGTACGACTTGCGCGTCCCGCCTTCATTGAGCCCGAGATAGAACTCCTTGATGTCGGAGTTGTTGCGCAGCTTCTCGGCCGGGCCTTCCAGCACGATGCGGCCGTTCTCCATGACGTAGCCGTGATCGGCGACGGCGAGCGCCATGGTGGCGTTCTGCTCGACCAGCAGGACCGACAGCTTCTCCTGCTTCACCAGGCGGCTCACGATGCCGAAGATCTCTTCGACCAGCATGGGGGCGAGGCCAAGCGACGGCTCGTCCAGCAGCACCACCTTGGGCTGGCTCATCAGCGCGCGGCCGATCGCCAGCATCTGCTGCTCGCCGCCCGACAGGTAGCCCGACACCTGATGCCGCCGTTCCTTCAGCCGCGGGAAATAGGAAAAGACGAGGTCGATGCCCTGCCTCACCGCCGCCGCCGTCTGGACGTGGCCGCCGGCGATCAGGTTCTCCTCGGTAGTGAGATTCTCGAAGACGCGGCGTCCCTCGAACACCTGCACCAGGCCAAGCCGCGTCACGTCGTGCGCGCGCATGCCGTCGATGCCTTGGTCGCCGAGTTGCACCGTGCCCTTGGTAACCTCGCCGCGCTCGCTGCGCAGCACGCCGGAGATCGCCTTGAGAGTCGTGGTCTTGCCGGCGCCATTGGCGCCGAGCAAGGTCGTAATCCTGCCCTCGCCGACGTTGACCGACACGCCCTTGAGGACGAGGATGACACGGTCGTAGACGACCTCGATGTTGTTGACGGAAAGCATGTGGTCTGTCCCTTCATGGCCCTCTCGCCGTTTGAGGAGAGAGGCAGGTGAGAGCTGATGAATAGACAGTCTTGGAACTGCCCCCTCACCTGACCTCGCCCCCCCACAGTGAGGGCAATTTGAGACACTACGACTTTGAGGCTTCCGCCGCGAGGTGCTTCAAGATCACCGGGCGGTAGCCCTGGAACCAATCCTTTGTCTTCACGAGCTTGCCGCCCTTGACCGTCCAGATCTGGACCCAGCCACCGCCCTCGTGGTCAGCCGGCGTGATCTCCATCGGCGGGACGAGGCCACCTAAGGTGAAGCCCTTGACCGACTCCATGCCCTTCTTGACCTCTTCAGAAGTCGGCGCCGCACCGCCTTTGGCCTTGATGGCGTTGCGCACCGCCTCGACATGCAACGCCGCAATGAAGACGCCGCGATTATAGTAAACGGTCGAGTCCATCTCCTTGGGAGGATTCTTGCCCTGCGCCTTGTACATGGCTTCGATCTCCTTGATCACCGGGAAGTCCTTGCCGACACCGGCGAACTGGATGCCATTATAACCTTCAGCCACGCCCATGCCGCCAGCTGCAATGATGTCGGCCTCGGCGCTACCCCACACGAAGGCGACGACTTTACTCAGCGGATAGCCCTTGCCCTTCAGCTCCTTGATGGAGACCGACGGCGAGCGGCCGAACAGGTGGGTGATGACGAAGTCCGGCTTGGAGCGGCTGGTGATATCAAGGACTTGCGCCCCCATCTCTAGGCCTGGTGCAGGCACCGCGAAGGTCCGCAATTCGAAACCCTCGGACTTGGCGAGTTCCTCGAAGATCGGCATCGGCTCCTTGCCCGCTGGGTTGTCAAAGAACAGGTAGGCGATCTTCTTGCCCTTGAGATTCCCGCCCAGCTTCTCCTTGGCGAATGCCACCGCAGCACCGGCTTGCGACCAGTAGCTGGCTGCGATCGGGAAGGTATAAGGGAAGCGCTTGCCGTCGGCGGCCGAGGCGGATCCGAAGCCCGGAGACGTACCGAGAATCTTGTCCTCCTCTAGCTTCTTAGTCAAAGCCATCGTCGAGGCCGTTCCGAAGAGCCCCTCGAGGACCGCACCCTCTTTCTTGAAGCGCTCGTGCGCTTCCATGGCGGGCGGCACCTTGTACTCGTTGTCGACCTCGAGAACCTTGATCTTGAAGCCCTCGACTCCGCCCTTGCTGTTCACCAGGGCGATGTAGTCGTGATAACCTGGGCAGAGGTTGACGCCCACGGTGGCGGTCACACCAGTTCGATCGCACTGGAGACCGAACACCAGTTCCTTCTGCGCGAAGGCCTGGCCTCCGCCGAACATCAGGGAGCCAGCCATCGCCGACACTCCTAGCCAACTCCTAACGAACCTCGTCATGGGTTCCTCCCTTCTTCGCCGTAACGCCCCGCTCTAGTAGGAGAAGGGCCAGACCCGGAAGTAGCTCCGGATATTCCTCCACAGCCGGTTGAGCCCTTCGGGCTCGACGATCAGAAAGAAGATGATCAGGCCGCCGAATACGCCGAGCCGCAGGCCTGAGATCACGTTAGCCATCTCGGCCGAGGTGAAGAACAGCGCCCCCACGTCCTCCATCAAGATGCGGATCACAATGGGCAGCAATGTGACGAAAATCGCCCCAAAGATCGACCCCAGGATCGAGCCCAGTCCGCCGATGATGATCATGGCGAGGTAGTCGATCGAGACGATGAGCTGGAACTGCTCGTAGTTGGCGATGCCGAAATAGTAGGTGTAGAGCACGCCGCAGACCCCGGCATAGAAGGACGAGATCGCGAACGCCAGGAGCTTGTAGCGGTAGATGTTGATGCCGATGATCTCGGCCGCGATGTCCTGGTCGCGCACTGCCACGAAGGCTCGCCCGACCCGGCTGCGCACCAGGTTCAGCGTCGCCACGATGGCGACGACGGCGAAGAACAGCAGGAAGAAATAGAGCGTGCCCTGGGTGTTGAAGGCGAAGCCGAACAGCGTCGGCCGGCCGACCTCGATCGAGGCCTGTGCGCCGCCCGAGATGGCCGGCACGCGGTTGATGGTCCATTCGATGATGAGCTGGCCCGCCAGCGTGGCGATCGCCAGATACAGGCCCTTGATGCGCAGGCTCGGCATGCCGACGATCACGCCGATCAGCGCCGCCATCAGCCCGCCCGCTGGCAGCGTCAGCCAGAACGGCAGGTCGAGTTTCACCGCAAGGTTGGCCGCGGTATAGGCGCCGACCGACATGAAGGCGCCATGGCCGATCGAGATCTGGCCGGTATAGCCCACCAGGATGTTGAGCCCGAGCGCGCCGACGACGGCGATGAAGATCAGGTTCAGGATCGACAGATAGTATTCGTGGACCATCAGCGGGATGATCAGCACGAAGATGGCCGCCAGCGCGATCATCGTCCATTTGGCGATCGGCAGCGGATACAGCGCCATGTCGGCGGCGTAGGTCGTCTTGAAGACTCCGGCTTCGCGATGGAACATGGCTATACGCGCTCGATCTGGCGGCGGCCGAAGATGCCGTACGGCCTGACCATCAGGACCAGGATCATCAGCACGTAAGGCGCGAAGTCCTTGGTGCCGCCGCCGACATAGGGATCGAGGTAGCCGGCGGCGAGGCTCTCGACGATGCCGATGATCAGCCCGCCGACCAGCGCGCCGCCGATCGAATCGAGGCCGCCCAGGATGACCACCGGGAAGACTTTCAGGCCGACCAGCGCGAGATGAACGTCAACGCCCAGCATGCTGCCCCACACGATGCCGCCCAGCGCCGAGACGATGCCGGCCATCGCCCAGGCCAGTGCGAAGTAGCGCTCGACGTTGATGCCCATGGCCTGCGCCACCTGCTGGTTGTCGGCGACGGCGCGCATGGCCACGCCCATGCGGCTCTTCTTGAAGAACCAGCTGAAGGCCAGGAAGAACCCGATCGCCACGGCCGCGCCCAGCACCTGGATCGGCGGCAGGCTGGCCGGCCCGATCACGACTGGCTCGTCGCCAATCGGCAGCGGCAGCGCGCGCGTCTCGTTGCCGAAGATCACCGGCCCCAGCCCGCGGATCATGGCGGCAAGGCCGATGGTCGCCATGATCACGGCCACGACCGGGCGCCCCAGCAGGGGCCGTAGCACCACGCGCTCCAGGCCAAAGCCGAAGCCGATCATCGCCGCCAGCACGACCACGATGGCGGCAATCAGTGGTGCACCCTCAAAGCCCAGCACCACCGCCATGATCAACCCCGCCAGCATGACGAATTCGCCCTGCGCGAAGTTGATGGCGTCCGTCGCCTTGTAGACCAGCACGAAGCCCAGCGCGATCAGCGAGTACATCAGGCCGATAGACGCTCCGTTCAGGACCAGCGCCAGCAGGAATTCCAAGTCTTCCGACATCGTCGCTCCGTTAGTACCTGCTGCATGGCAACGCCGATACTCGGCTCTGAGGCCCGCTCCTCCCACGAAGTAGGATGAGAGGAAGGCGACCCACGAGTAGAGCGCAGAGAGTGGAGGAGCGGGCGTGCCTGTTGCACCCAAAGCATTGTCTCCACCTCGAAGACCACCTCACATTTGCATTGCTTAGCAAAGGAGCCCCTCGTCCCCGGCTCCGCACCGTCACAGGCGTGCACACAGCCGAGAGGGACCCGGCGTGTGAAACCGATAGCCGCGAACCCATGTTAGGCTGCCTGGCGAACGGGCTCGCCCGCCGCCTTGCTGTGGATGGCGATGGTCGAGCTGAGCGTCGACTTGCGGCCGTCCTCGAATGTGATCTCCATCGTGACGTCGGCCGACGACTTGCCGCCATAAAAAGCGTCGATGATGCTGGCGTACTTTTCGGCGACGAACTTGCGTCGCACCTTGCGGGTGCGCGTCATTTCCGCATCGTCCGCTTCCAGCTCCTTGTTGAGCAGCAGGAAGCGCTTGACCTGCTGTACGTCTGGCAGCGTGACATTGGCCTTGGCGATCTCGCCACCGATCAGCTCAGCCACCTCGGGCTTGCGGCTGAGATCCATGTAGCTCGTGTAGGGCAAGCCCCTCTTCTCGGCCCAGGCGCCAACCGTTTGCATGTCGATGGCGATCATGGCCACCACGAAGGGGCGCTCATGCCCGAAGGCGACGGCTTCGCGGATGAATGGGCTGAACTTCAGCTTGTTCTCGATGAACTGCGGCGCGAAGGCCGTACCATCGGCGAGCTTTCCCACGTCCTTGGCACGGTCAATGATCACCAGGTGGCCCTGCTTGTCGAAGAACCCGGCATCGCCGGTCTTGAGCCAGCCGTCAGGCGTCACCGTCTCGCGCGTCACGTCTTCCTGCTTGAAATAGCCCTTGAAGACGTTGGGCCCGCGCAGCAGGACCTCACCGTGGTCGTCGACCTTGACCTCGATGGACGGGATGGGCCGGCCCACCGTGTTGGGATAGGCTTCGGCATCGGCCTGGCAGGCGATCAGAGCCGAGGCCTCGGTAGCCCCGTAAACCTGCTTGAGGTTGATGCCGAAGGAGCGGAAGAAACGATATGTGTCCGGACCCAGCGGCGCCCCACCTGTGTAGCACCATCGCGCCTTGCGCAATCCGAGTTGGTCCCGCACCGGCCCATAGATGAAGAACTCGCCTACAGCGAGGCCAAGCCGTTCGCCGAGCGTCAGGGGCTTGCCGTCGGTCTTCTTGAGCTCGCAGCGTTCGGCCAACGCGCGGAAATGCTCGAAGACCCTGCGCTTCAAAGGCGAGGCGTCGCCTGCCTTCACCTGCATGATCGTGAGCATATTCTCCCAGATGCGCGGCGGTGCAAGCATGCCGTCGGGGCCGAGCTCGCGCAGGTCGCGCTGCACGGTCTCCGGGTTCTCGGGGCAGTTCGCCGTCAGGCGCGCCACCAGCGCCATGCTAAGCGTGAAGGCCGCATCTCCCACCCACGCCATCGGCAGGTAGGATAGCCAGTTATCGCCCCGCTTGACCTCGTTCACCTCCAGAAAGGACTCGGCCGTGGCGATCATATTGCGGTGGCTGAGCATCACGCCCTTAGGGTTGCCCGTGGTGCCCGAGGTGTAGGCGATCATCGCCGTGTCGTCGGCGGAACCCTTGGCCAGTTCGGCTTCGTAGAAGCCGGGATGAGCCTGGCCGAACTTGCGCCCCTCCTCCAGTACGCTGTCGAAGGAGCGCAGAATAGGATCGTCATAAAAAGCAAGGCCGCGCGGATCGTCGAATACGATCCAGCGCAGGTTCGGCAGCTTGTCCTTGAGCGACAGCGCCTTGTCGACCTGCTCCTGGTCCTCGGCCGCGATGATCGAGGTCTCGGCGTGGTTCAGCACGTAGACCAGCTCGCTGGCGATCGAATCCTGGTAGACCGGCACCGACACGCCTCCGAGCGCTTGTGCGGCAAGCTGGGCGAAATAGAGTTGCGGGCGGTTGTCGCCGACCACCGAAAGCTTGTCGGCGCGCTTGAACCCCAGCGACGCGAGGCCGAGCGCGAAGTCGCGTACCTGGTCGCGGTAGTCGCTCCAGCTATAGGTTTGCCAAATGCCCCTCGTCTTCTCGCGCATGCCGGCGCCGCGCGGATCCGTCGTGGAATTGCGCTCCAGCAGCTTGGGGAGCGTGTCGGTCTTGGACGAGTCAACCAGCCTCATGCGCGGCCTCCTCCCTTGCCCGTGCCGAGATACGCCTCGATCACCGCAGGATCGCGCTGCACCTCCTCTGGCGTGCCGGCGGCGATGCGCCGACCTCGATCGAGCACAACCACCCGGTCCGAAATGTCCATGACTACGCCCATGTCGTGCTCGATCAGCACGACGGTGACGCCGCGCTCCTGGTTCACGTCGAGGATGTAGCGGGCCATGTCCTCCTTCTCGTCCTGGTTCATGCCACCCATCGGCTCGTCGAGCAGCAGCACCTTGGGCTCGAGCGCCAGCGCGCGGCCCAGCTCCACCCGCTTGCGCAGGCCGTAGGCCAGCGCCGCGGTCGGAAGCTTGCGCAAGTCCTGGAGCTTGAGGAACTCGATGATCTCCTCGACCACTTCGCGATGGGCGATGTCCTCCTTCTGTGCCATGCCCCAGTAGACGATTGAGGCCAGCACCCCGGCCTTCATGCGCACGTGACGGCCCAGCATCAGGTTGTCGAGGACGGTGAGCCCGCTGAACAAGGCAATGTTCTGGAAGGTCCGGGCGATACCCAGGGCAGCAATGTCGCTGGGCTTTTTCTGGGTGATATCCTGGCCTTCCAGCACAATCTGGCCGGTATCGGGCTTGTAGAAGCCCGAAATCATATTGAGCAGCGAGGTCTTGCCGGCGCCGTTGGGGCCGATGATGGAAAGAATGCCCCCGCGGGGTACATCGAGCGACATGTCCTGCACAGCGGTGACGCCGCCGAACTTCTTGGACACGTCAGCGACGCCGAGAATTGAAAGGCCACTCAACTCTCGTTGCCTTTCAACGCCTTCGAGTGCCCGTTGCAAATCCTCGAACTCACGCGACGGCAGCAATCTTCAGGCAGCCACCGACTTGGCAGCACAGCAGAACCAGCATGGTAGAATCGCGAGCCAAGACGAAGTGTATTGCTCCACATCCAGCGTTCCACCCCAACACTTTTCGAATACTTATTCGATTTTGAGTGACGCTATCGGCGTCGATCAAAGCCGTCAAGAAGAATGAATCCAAACGACTTCCGCTGCTCGAACGCAAGAATTTGGCACAAATTTGGCGAGGGCTGCTTCCGCGTCCGATTGATGCTGGGAATTGCCGACTTCTGACCCCGCAAAAGCGTGCCTCGGGGAATCGCCTTGCATCCGGATGGAATTCTAACTATCGGTAGAATTGGACGCCGAAGAAGTTGGAGGTTGATAGTGACCTTGTTTCGTTGGCGGGCTCATGTGTGCGATCCCAGGATGAACGAAAGGCGATAGCGTGAGCAGGCGTTTTGCGATCATCGGTGCGGGCATGTCGGGCATCTTGGCGGGGATCAAGCTCAAGCAGCGCGGCATTCGAGACTTCGTGATCTACGAGAAAGCCGACCGGCTTGGCGGTACCTGGCGGGACAACACTTATCCCGGCCTGTCGTGCGACGTGCCAAGCCACGTCTACGTCTACTCTTTCGAGCTCAAACCCGACTGGTCACACCGCTTCTCGCCAGGCGCGGAAATCCAGGGTTATTTCGAGGGCGTGTCAAGGAAGTACGAGCTCGACAGCCACTTCCGCTTCAACAGCGAGATCGCGCGCGCCGAGTATCGCGATCGGCGTTGGCATCTCTCGACTAAGGGTGGCGCCATAGACGTCGTCGATTTCGTCATCTGTGCGACCGGAGTTCTGCATCACCCCGCTTATCCCGACATTCCGGGGCTCGGTGAGTTCAAGGGAGCGTGCTTCCACTCCGCGCGCTGGGATCATTGCGTGCCGCACGAGGGCAAGCGGGTCGGCATCGTTGGTACGGGCTCGACAGCCGTCCAGATCGTGCCGGCTCTCGCCGATACCGTGTCCCAGCTAACGCTCTTCCAGCGCACCGCTCAGTGGATTCTACCGCTCGCCAACCCTGCTTATAGCGAGGATGAGAAAGCGATGTATCGCGCGGCTCCGGAACGCCTACGCCAATCGTACGAGTTCTGGTCCGCTCGATTCGTCGATACCTTCGCGCGCGCCGTCATTGGCGACCAGGACGAGCTGCGGAAGATCGAAGAGGCCTGCCGAACCAACCTTGAGCAGAACGTCCCCGATGCCGATCTTCGGCGGAAACTGACCCCCGGCTATCGCGCCGCCTGCAAGCGGCTTATCATGTCCGACACGTTCTACCCTGCCGTGCAGAAGCGCAACGTCGCACTGGTGACCGACCGCATCGCGCGCATTGAGGCGGGTGGCGTACGCACTGCGGATGGAGTCCTGCACGAGCTTGATCTGCTGGTGCTGGCGACAGGCTTCGATGGGCATGCCTTCCTGCGGCCAATGGAAGTAGTGGGCGAGCGTGGCCGGCGCCTCGCCGACGCCTGGGCCGGGGCCAATGAAGCTTACCGCTCCGTGGCAGTGCCCGGCTTCCCCAACTTCTTCATGCTGGTCGGTCCCAACAGCCCAATCGGCAATTTCTCGGTGATCCTGATCTCCGAGATCCAGGTCGCCTACATATTGCAGCTTGTCGACCTGGTACTGGCCGGGAAATGCCACTCTGTGATGCCGAAAGAGGAAACCACTCGTGGCTTCAATGCCGCGCTGCGTGAGGCCATGAAAGAAACGATCTGGGTGAGTGGCTGCCGGAGTTGGTACCTCGACCGTAACGGCAATCCTGCGCTGTGGCCTTGGAGCTTCGATCGCTTCCGCAAAGAGATGAGCTGCCCCAACTTTGCGGACTTCGATCTCGCGGCCTGACCAGTGTCGGTGACAGAACCAGTGACTGAGAGGAAAATGCGATTAGATAGAACTACTTCATCCAACTCCGAGCGCCGACTGGCGGGCGACGGGTCGCGTGGCTGGGCAGTCGGAGGCTGGCGGACAAGCCGCAAGGTCAACCTCCATGGCAACATCAAGCCCAAGTGCTGTACGCGGCGTTCCACGCAAAGGACTGCCGAGACGTTTGGGACAGGATGGGGCAGCATTGCTCCTGGCGATCTCAACGGGTCCTGACAGACAAAGGAGGACAGCATGGATACGGTGACAGCGGTCCGGCACGAGGCACCGTCGGGCATCAGCCCGGAGTTCGACGCGGTCGTCATCGGGGCCGGCGTCGCCGGCCTCTATCAACTCTACAAGCTGCGCGAGCTCGGCCTGCGGGTCCGGACCTTTGAAACCGGCAGCGCGGTCGGCGGCACTTGGTACTGGAACCGCTACCCGGGCGCGCGCTTCGATTCGGAGAGCTGGACGTACGGCTATTCGTTCTCGAAGGAGCTGCTCGACGAATGGGCGTGGGAAGAGCACTTCTCGGCCCAGCCGCACACTGAGCGCTACCTCAACTATGTCGCCGACAAGTTCGACCTACGGCGCGACATCCAGTTCAACAGCCGCGTCGTCGCCGCGCACTGGCGCGAGGAGACACGCAGCTGGGAACTCGTGCTGGAGAGCGGCGCGCACCATTCGACGCGCTTTCTCGTCACCGCGATCGGCGTTCTCTCGGCGGCCGTCATGCCGACCATCCCCGGCATCGACAGCTTCACGGGCGAGTCGTGCCACACCCACCGCTGGCCGAAGGAGGGCATCGAGCTCGCCGGCAAGCGGGTCGGCATCATCGGGACGGGTGCCACCGCCGTGCAGACGATCCAGACCATCGCAAAAACGGTCGGCCACCTGACCGTGTTCCAGCGCACCCCGAACTGGATCTTTCCGCTCAACAATAGCAAGATCACCCCGGAGGAGATGCGCGACATCCGCGCCCGCTATCCCGAGATCCTGGCGCGCTGCCGCGAGACGCCGAGTTGCTACGTCCACGGCCCGGATCCGCGCAAGACGCTGGAGGTGTCGCCCGAGGATCGCGAAGCCTTCTGGGAAAAGCTCTACCGTACGCCGGGCTTCGGCCAATGGCAGGCTAATTTCAGCGACATGCTGACCGATCGCGCGGCCAACGCGCTCGCCTCCGAATTCGCCGCGCGCAAGATCCGTGAACGGGTCAGGGATCCCGTCGTCGCCGAGAAGCTGATCCCGAAGAATCACGGGTTCGGCACACGCCGCATTCCCCTCGAGAGCGGCTACTATGAGGTCTACAACCAGCCCAATGTCGAGCTGGTCGACGTCAACGAGACGCCGATCGAGTGCATCATCCCGCGTGGTGTTCGAACTTCGGACCGCGAGCGAGAGTTCGACATCATTATCTACGCGACGGGCTTTGACGCCATCACCGGTGCCTTCGACCGCATCGACATCAGGGGCGTCAACGGCGTCCGGCTCAAGGAGGTGTGGAAGGACGGCCCGCAGACCTATCTCGGAGTCTTTGTGGCAGCCTTCCCGAATTTATTGATGGCGATGGGTCCACACGCCGGGCTCAGCAATTACACGCGCACCGCTGAATACAGCGTCGACTGGGTCACCGGCGTGATCCGGTTTGCGACCGAGCGGGCGCTGACCCGCCTCGAGGCCACGCCGGCCGCCGTCAACGAATGGACCGATCATGTCCTTGCCCTCGGCCAGGGTCAGCTGATGAACGAGGTCGGCTCCTGGATGACGGGCGTCAACCGCAACGTAGAAGGCAAACAGGCGCCGCGGATCATGCGCTACAGCGGCGGACATCCCGCCTATCGTCAATACTGTGACGCCGTCGCTGCGGAGGGCTACCGGAAGCTTGCCTATTGACCCAGTCTCCGACCGAGCTGGACATGGAGGACTTTGAAATGACCCACGCTTGAAACGTTTGTCCGGCCGCCTGTCTGGACAGCCCGACTTTCGACGCCCTCGCACCCCTTGGGTATTACCGACCTTCCGAGCTGACTGTTCCAGGCCTTCAAGAATGCGACGATGCGCTCCGGCCGCGTGACCGTGCCGGAAAAAGCCGTGCAGATCGAACCAACGAGCAAAAAGTGAACCCTTGATGCCGTCAACCTCAACGGGAGCAGCATCGAAATCAACAGGCGTACGTTGAAGCCGTCTAGGTAAGGAGTAATCCGTTCGAGCTTAGCGATTGCAGGCCCAAGATTCGTCCTGGCTAGGGTGTGGCAGTTCCGTCAGAACTGTCCGGCGCGGGCAAAATCGCCTCGTCAGCCATGTCCCAGCGAGCGTGCCGGAGTCTTGGCGGCGATGTCGATCTCCATCGCCTGGCCGTTGCCGCCGACGAATCCTATTGACGATCCTCCCGACCACCAGGCAACGACGGCTGCGGCGCCAGCAAACGCTACGACCGCGATGCTCAACACCAAGTCTTAATCGATTTGCCGCCCCTCTCGTTGATTGAACCACAACGCTAGGCCCCTGGCTCTGAGGCACCACTTCCGTCATCTCGCCACTCCGAGGCGAACGTGAAAGACGGCATATGGGGTCCCTCCAGAAGCAGCATATGCAGGTGCGCCTGATCGCTATCAAGCCGCCCCATGAGGGCTCCTCGTGGTCGTCCTGCCGCCAGCCTCTGGGCCATTCGATGAGCAGCCATTCTTCGTCGTGCGGCCGGTTGCGATGAGCGACGCACACGCCCAATCGGGCGAAGCGCGAGGTCAACCGCTCGCAAGTGCCTTGGCGCCAGCGTCCGCCAAGCCCGCTGTGGCAATCCGAGCGCAAGCTGCTTGACCAAGACCGGCTTGTGCTTGGCGCTGCGCCGCGGCCGTGTCGGCGGCCGTCCTCGACCGGACCACGGCTTGGGCGGCAATGGCTTGGCGCCGGGCAGCAATACGCTGGTATTATATTAGACAGAATGCCGGCTACACCTTCCTTCCCTTTATCTATCAGTTGAGCAGATGATTTGACCCCAGCCCTTGAGCGCGAGAATCTCTTCCAAGCTGGCGGTGGACAATAAGGCGTTAATTCCCTCCTTGGCGAGACGCAAACCAGCCTCCGAAAGTCGCAACATGTCCCGATCTCCTGCTTGAGTTCCTGATAATCGCGCTCGATGCGCCAGCGCAGCTTGGTCAAATCGACAAGGCGACCGAAGGCGATGTCTTGCGGAAACGAGGACAGCCGATACTTGGTGGGCTCTTGAGCGCCCTTGGGCCATCCGATGGAGAAGCCATTGCGTCGGCCGCGGGGTGCTGAGCTGATAATCCCGATGGGCCGCACGCACGCGCGCAAAGCGCGAGGCCAGCAGCCCATTCGTTCCGTCGCGCCATTTGATGGTACGCGAGGCCCTCGCCGGCAGACTGAAGGCGAGATCCTTAAGCGCGAGCGGTCGATGCTTGTCGCTGCGGCACAAGCGGGTGGGAGGCCGACCATTGACCGACCAGCGCTTGGCCGGCAGCCGCGCCGCGTCGGCTGACCAGACCGTAGTCTGCGGCAGGATGCCGACCACATAGGTCAGCCCCAATGCCGTGATGCCTCGCACAGGTCGGTGCTTACGCTATAGCCGGCATCCATCAGTACGACGCCGCGCGGCAGGCCCGCAGCGCAGGCTGCGCGGATTTGCTCCAGCGCCATCTCGGGCTTGGTGGCGAACCCGAGCCGGCACGCCCTCCTTCTTGCGCCGCGCCGTGTCCGAGGTCCGGTCCTCGGGAAGGTAAAGACGATAGGCAACAGGCAGGCTGGCGGCATGATTGGCCAGCGACAGCGACACCGCGCCTTGGCAATTGTCCTGTTTGCCGAACTGACCGCAATATTGCCGCGCCACTCTTGGGAAAGCCGGTGTCGTGATGATCCAGGCCTCGATCGGTCCCTGCCGCTCGATGGCCGCAGCACCATTTCTCGGACTTTCGCCAGTACCGCCTCATCCGACCAGCGCCCGTCGCCGACAAAGTGCAAAAGCGACTGATGTTGCGCTGCTGTTCGCTTCGGTGCCGTCACCGCTGCCCCCGGCTCCACGCTCTTGCGCTCGCCGGGCACCGTCAGCCCACGGCAATAGTCGCGCAGCGGCTTCGCTCGGTCGCTCGGTCGGCATGCCCGATCACGCTGATAAGCCCCTCGACATACGCCGAAAACCGCGATTCGCTCGTTGCCACTCGAGAAGCCATCCAACCCTCGCTGGATCAATTCTTGATGCTTCCCAAGCTACAACAATTGCTCGACCTCCTGCTCCGTGGCGTTCCGACTCATGGCCGAGATTTTATAAATCAACAAGACTACACCTCAACCGCGAGATCAAGCGCCGCACCGACATGGTCGACATCTTCCCCAGCGAGGCCAAAGCTTCGGGTTGGAGTTCTGTTCTCACCCTGCGCTTGCGCTATTTCTATTGTTACTCATAATCTGCCGAGCCAACGCCCAGCGATGTACCTCGGACGGACCGTCATAGATGCGGAACGGCCGGATTTCCTTGTAGATGCGCATCACCACTGTATCGGCGGTGATGCCAAGCCCACCCAGCACCTGAAGGGACCGGTCTGCGACGCGACCCAAAGCCTCGGAACAAAAAACCTTGCACTGGCTGGTTTCGATGTTCGCCTTGTCGCCCTGATCGAGCAGCCACGCGGCATGCCAAACGGCAAGACGGCAAACATGCAGATCTATCTCGTTGTCGGCGAGCATGAAACCGATACCTTCATGCTCGCCTATGGGCTTGCCGAAGGCACGCCTGTCGCGGGCGTAGGCTACGGCGACATCATGCGCGCGGCGAGCGGCGCCGAGCCATCGCATGCAATGGGTCAGGCGCGCCGGCGCGAGACGTACCTGAGCATAACGGAACCCTTTACCGACCTCGCCCAGCACCTGCCACTGCGGCACGCGTACGTTGACGAAATCGACCACTGCATGGCCACCCGGTGAAATTGCGTCGATCGTGTCGAGCATACGCACGATCGAAAAGCCGTTCTACAAGGAACATGGTGGCCCCAACATCCTTGCCGCCCTCGTCGAACGTGCGGGCCATGACGATCATCACGCCTGCCCCCGGCGCTCCAGTAATCAGCCATTTCCGGCCGTTGATGACGAAGTCATCACCCACCAGGCGCGCTTCCGTCTTCATCAACGATGGGTCGGAGCCGGCGCCGTTGTCGGGTTCGGTCATGCAGAACGCCGTCCGCAGCTCGCCGGCGATCAGCGGCTTCAACCATTGCTCCTTCTGTGCTGGCGTCGCGATCTTCTCCAAGAGATTGCTGTTGCCCTCATCCGGTGCCTGGATATTCAGCGCCAGGGGACCGAGCAGGCTGTAACCGGCCGCTTCAAACACCACCGCCATGCCGCGATGGTCGAGTCCAAGACCGCCCCACTTCTGCGCTGCATGAGGTGATAGCAGGCCGGCCGTGCGTGCACGGCTTACGAGTTCTGCGCGCAGTTTGTCACTCGGGCCGTGGCTATCCTGCCGCGGATCGCGTTCGCGTGGTATCACTTCCTCGGCGATGAAGTGCTCGACCCGCTGCCTGAGCGCGACGAGATCAGCGGAAAGCGAAAAGTCAATCATGGCGACTCCTATTCACATCATAACGTCGCAAGTAGCGCTTCCGCCCGCGCGAACATTGCCGGCACCGCGAGGGCGAATTTCTCCCACATCTCATCCGGCCGTCGGCCGGTACGATGCAGGCGCACGTTGAGGCATGAGATGGCGCCCAGCCGGTAGCCGGCGAACGCCTGGTACCAGACGGCGTCGGCGAAACGGCGCCCCATGCTCTCCTCGTAGACGGCGCGGAGCATCTCGGTCTGTGGCGGCATGAGGGGCGCCCATTCCTCATGCCAGGAGGCTCGGTCGGACATGAACATCAGCCAGCCCAGGTCGAGCAGTTGGCTGCCGATCGATGCCAGCTCCCAGTCGATAATGCCGGTCAGCCTCACTCCCTCGTAGAGCGCATTGCCTGGCTGATAGTCGCCGTGTACTAAGCCCACCGGATCGCCATTCGGCAGCTTGGCCAATAGCCGCTCGCGCACGCGCCGCCCGGCCGTGATCCACGCTGTGTCTGGTGCCTTGGCCAATATGCCGTCCCAACGTTCGACCTCCTCGCGCAACGATCGGGGCTCTTCCCAATCGGCTAGATTCCGACGCCAATCAAAGCGGTGCAGGTCGGCGAGCACACGCGTGCATTGCAACCAGAGCGAGGCCACGGCGCCGGCGAACGGTCGAAGCTCGGATCTGGATCCCAGACGAGGAACGGTCGGCCGGGCAGTCGTTGCATCATGATGAACGGCGTGCCGAGCTCCGTCTCGTCTGCGCTTGCGAAAGGAACATCGGGCGCCGGCAGGCCAGCCACGTGCAGCGCGCGCAGCAGCGGCGCCTGGCGATAGACATCGGTGTTGCCGAGGCGGCGTACGCCAGGCGGAGCCAGTTTCAGGACGAGGCTCGCGAAGCCTTCGCCGGCCGGACCGGCGACCTCGAAGCCGAAGGTCAGGCCCGCATGACCCATTTCCATCACCGCGAGGTTCTGCACGCGGACGCCGTCGCCTAACTTACGGACGACATAAGCCTGCAATGCAGGCAATAGCCGCGCGACCTCGCTCGGGGCCGCGGTGGTCACGACCGAGCCGTGCGCTCGGAAACGTTAGAGGCCGCCTGCATGCCCCAAACCTCCCTCACGCCTCGAAAAGGATCGGCCTCGACCCGACATTCGAGATCGAGCAACATCGTCGCCCTTTTATCACCGCTATAGGAGGGCCATTCGGGCATGCCGTCAGCGGCTGGCCGCCCTGTGCGGGCAAACTGCGCCCATGCGGCGCTGATCGTGTCGCCACGCTGGCGATCTTCGGGTGAATCAGCCAGGAAGGGCGCATCCGCGACTGTCTGAAGACATAAGGAACTTCGACTATATGGCCAGCCCGCAGACGGCCGTTCAGCGCAGGCGCCTCGCCGCGGAAACGATAGGCGAAGACCCGCGCTCCATTCTGAGCCATCTTGAGATCTGTGATAGCAAAGGACCGCAGCGTTATGCCTTGATGGCCGATGATGGTCCTGAATAAATTTGCCGGCGGTTGCCTTCGGATACAACAATCGATGGGCCATCGACCAGCGCATGACCCGTACGCTGATAAACGGCGTCAGGCGCCGCCGCGGTTCCCCGTCGTCGAGTTCGGCAAGCCACGAATCGCGGGCGGAGAAGACCGTCATCTCGTGCTCGGTGGTGCCGACCAGAAGGGAAATGTTGCGCCGACGAGGCCGGAGCAACCTGGTCGAAGGGGCCTGAGGGGAATCCACCGATCCAAAGAACGGATTGAAGCCGACTCGGCGGCGATCGGCGAAGCGCGACATACCGGCGCGTCCGGCAACCCTTCCCTGAGCCGCAAGGATTCGCTCCAACGGAAGATCGCGCAGTTCGTTCGCTCGTTCAGGCCGAAGCTGCAAACCCTCGGGGAGGGCTGTCGCTGTAATGGTCGCGTCGTGCCTATCCGCCATCTAAGGGCTGGCCCGCTCTGCACGATCGCTTTATGGAAGAGCCAACGCGCCGGCGGCATCGCCATCAATGTGCAGATACTGGCGCCGCCATCGGATTGCCCGAACAGGGTCACATTGCGCGCATCATCGCCGAACTCGGCAATGTTGTCTCGGATCCAATGGAGAGCAGTCGACCATTCCCGCCAGGACCGCGCCGGCAAAGTCGGGCCCAGCAATATCTTCAAGGTGCAGGTAACCAAGCGCAAGGCGTTCCTGATCGCCTTGCCGGAAGCAACGCCATGAAACTCAAGGACCGGGTCGCGATCGTCACAGGCACCAGCCCGAATATTGACGGCGGCATCGCTGAAGGGCTGGCCGCCGAGGGAGCGATCATCGTCGCCATTGATGCCCGCCCCGACAACGCCAACGATTGCGCGAACTACTTGAAGTGCGGCGGCGGCCAGGCGCTCGCGATCACATGCGACGTCACCGACGAAGAACAGGTGTCGACCGCAGTGCGGAAAGCCTGAGAGGCTTTCGGCCAATGCCTCGCCCGATGGTTACTCGCTGTTCGCCACCACCGCCGACCAGATCTACATGGGCAATCATGGCACGCGCAGAGCAGTTTCTGTTCGCCAATCCCGCCGTGCCGGCCAGGACGCTGCAGGAGCTGATCGAGGCCGACAAGAAGAAGCCCGGAAGCCTGGCCTACGGCAGATGGGCGACGGAGCCCTCCGCACCTCGTTTATGACCTTGATCGGCGCTCGGAGCATCTCTTAAGATGCTCACGATGGGTCAGAGGTCGCCCCTCTTCAATCGAGGAAGTCGGTTGGATCTATGCAAGATCCGAGGAGCTTCACGTAAAGTATGAGGAAGCAGTCTTTGTTCGATATGAGCCCGCCTTTGATTGCCGCTCGGCTAAATCAGATTGAGCGCTCATCAGACAATGGGCATAGACCCGAAGCATCGCCGTTAGGCTTTGGTGACTCAGCGGAATGGTCTCCACCTTGGAGAACCGCCCGAGTCGTCTTGCCCTGCATCCGGTACCGCCGAAGATACAGAGCAAAAGCATAGGCGCGGCGCGATCTGGCCAAAGCCCGAAGAGCCTCAACCTCATCGGCCTGAACAACATTGCCTTCCTCTTGGGACATACGAAATCAATGCAACGGCACCAGACAAAGTTGCGCGCAAACTAGGAACTTTGTCGCAATTTGCGACCGAAACTTGCTTCGCTGGACGAGCTCTAGAGAAACGGACGGCCGCCCGTCACGGCGATGTGGCCCCCGAAGTGTAACTGGAAAGCGGATCGGCCAGCATACCTTAAGCGGTTGCCAGTTCGGCCGGCCTGCCCGCTTTATCGGTACGTTGGCACCGAACTTCTCGACCGCCTTGGGAGGCATGGTCGATGAGATCGGTGGCGTCCAAATCGGCCCCGGGGCTACCGCGTTAACCCTTATGTTTTTGGAAGCAAGCAGCTGGGCGAGACCAGCCGTGAAATTGTGGATCGCGCCCTTGGTTGTTGCGTAGGCCAACAAGGTCGGATTCGGCTGATCCGAGTTGATCGAGGCTGTATTGATGATCGCGCTTATCCGCGGCATGTGCGGCACTGAAGCTTTGATTATGTAGAACATGACATGAATGTTGGTGCGAAACGTCGCTTCTTATTCTGCGCCGCTGATGTCGGAAAGCTCCTTGAACAAGGCCTGATGTGCAACGTTGTTTACTAGGCTGCAGACTCATAATGTCTGAGCCATAGTCTGATGGAAGCGAGCTTTGCCATTGCGAGATAGTTCAAGGCGCGGCGGTCGAAGCGTGTGCAGATGTGCCTGAACTGCTTGAGCTTGTTGAAGAATCGTTCGATGAGGTTGCGCTTTTTGTAGGTCCGTTTCGAGTAGGGAAGAGGCTCGGTCCGGTTTGATTTGGGCGGAATGCAGGCTCGGCAGTCCTGGTCGTCGATGACGTCGCGGATCCAGTCGGCGTCATAGGCCCGGTCGGCGAGCACGACCGCGCCTTTGGGCAGATCGTTGAGCAGGAGCTCCGCCATCGGCGCGTCGTTGGCTTGGCCAGCGGAGAGTTCGAGCTGCACCGGCAGGCCGTTGCCAACGACGCGGGCGTGAAGCTTGGTGGTCAGTCCTCCACGACTTCGACCGATACAAACGCCTCCAACCTGTTTTTTTGGGCGGCCGCCTGCTGATGCACCCGCACGCTGGTCGAGTCGATCATCTGCACTTTGCCGTCATGGGCGGCGATGATCGCGTCCATCAACCGGTCCCAGACGCCAGCCTTCCGCCAGCGGCTGAAGCGATTGTAGATCGTGGTCGGTGGGCCATAGCGTTCCGGCAGATCGGCCCACGGCGCGCCTGACCGCAAGACCCAGAAGATGCCGTTGAGCACTCGGCGGTCGTCGACCCGTGGCACGCCGCGCGGCTTATTCGGCAGCAGCGGCTGGATCGTCTTCCACTCAAACTCCGTGAGGTCGTAGCGCGCCATCAACAAGACTCCTTGCGGAACCTTGAATCACTTTTCCCAACTCGTCGGAAGCGTTTATGAGTATGCGACCTAGAATGTCGATGTAACCCCATTGATCGACGGCTTTTGCAACCAATGCCTGGCAATGATCGGCATCGCCGACATCACTGGGAATAAGCAAAGCTTGTTTGCCAACTTCCTGAACCAACCGCTCAATTTGCTGAGCAAGTATTTGACCTCGACGGCACGCATGCGGAGCTAGTTCGTGTTCTCGTCTATACGATCAAAGACGACAGGCTTCATCACTGCTGGGTCTATGATAGCGACCAGACGCTCGTAGTCCGCTTCTTTGCTGGCTAGACACGCTGCCGGGAGCCCAAGGTCGCCGCTCATATCGCTCTTCCGCAACGAGCGCCGCCGGCCTTGGCGACCCCTTGGAGAGGAAGGGCGCGAGCAGCTGATCGGCAGACTCCCGCGCCCGTTCCGAGACGATAGTGCTCATGACGGCGCCCGCTGGCGTCTCACGTATCTCGAAGGACAGGAAGGCACAGCACTCCTGCTCTCGCGCGACCATTTCGCGGATACGGCCGATTGCTTCGGAGGCATAGGCCAGGTCAAGCCTGAGCGAGAGTCCTCGAGAAAATCAACCGAATTCCAGGGGGCGACGGTCAAAACCGCGCGACGGTCTCAGGATCCTGCTGGTGTTTCTTGGACGACAAACAACCCGGTCCGGCTCGCATGCACTTGCCGCGTTCCTTCCCTCCCCTGGGTCGCGACGGTTTGGACGGCTTGGGCAACGATCATGTCTGCCGGCGCACCCACCTTAAGGGCCTTTCGGCAACCGGGCTGGAGCCCTCGCGATCAATCTTGTCTTTGCTTCCTTGTTGGTCCGCTACTGCCATCACCGGGGAAGCCTGACAAAGGCAGCATTCCTGTCGGCTCGCATGCGATCGCCAATGTCGCGATCGTCGGTGCCGGTGTGCTGATCGCTTTCGTTTGGCGCTTTGCATGATCTGATGATCGGCCTCGCCATCGATGCGATGAACGCGGCCGCGGCTCGCCAAGTTTCGTGCAGCTCGCGAAGAGCATCGCCCGGCCGCAATGCCATAGGCAAAATCCATGGACCGCCTCGATGCCTATGCAATAGCGAATATCCCATTGGTATGCTCACGACCCAGCCACCGAAACTGCCCTGCCGGCAAAGTCGTAATCGGCCGCCCATTTGACCAGGAAGCAGAACCTCTGATCCGACAAAGTCCGCGCCCAGGGCACCGAGACACTCGAAGCATATGAGCGAGCATTGATCAACGCCGACGGGGACCGTGCAGTACTTCCTGGTGCCCAATGGGCTGCTCGTCTACCAGCTCGATCACGTCGAGGTGTGGCGCGTGACGCCACTCGATGTCGGATCATGCCAGGTATCGACCAGTCTGTTCGCGCCCGATGCGCCGACTACGGACAAGGCCCGCACCTACTGGAAGAACAATCTCGACATCCTGCTCGACGTGACGGGCAAGGAGGATTTCCCGCTGCAGGAAAAGGTCCAGGCGAACCTCTTCTCCGGCGCCTTGCCGGAGGTGGTCTATGGCCGGATCGAACCGGCCCTCGTCCATCTGCACTCGTCGATCAATGCCGCGGTCGAGTAGCTGCCGCCTGTTCTTGCGCGGTTACTCCGCTGCCTGCGCCGGCGCCGCATGGCGAACGCCGATATCGCACTGTTTGAGCCGCAGCAGCACCGAGGAGACGAAGAGATCATAGTTCCGCCACGCCACGTCGGATAGACACTTGTTGACGACCGGCCGGGCTCACGCTGTGATTGGCTCCGCAGAGGCGCCTCGGCGTCCACTGGGCCGCCTACACACGGCACCATAAGAGTGTCGTCGATGCTGCGCACGAGGAGATCGTCACCCTCTACGAGCAAGGGTCCATCCGACCCATCATTGCGCAAACGATGGGCTTGGAGCCCGTGCCGCAGGCGTTGAACCCGCTTGAGAACCGAAATGCCGTCGGTCGGTCCTCGTTCCTTGAAATTTCTGGAAAGGCCATGAAAGGTATATCAGAGCGATCAACCTAAGTGCCAAAGCTGGACAGACAGGAAGAAGACCATGGAATTCGACGTCATGACGCGCGCGACCACATGGGCCAATGTCGCCGACCTCGCCCGTCGAGTGGAGACGGCGGGTTTCTCCGGCATGCTGTTTACCGAGGGCCATCAGGTGCCATGGATGAACATCGCGGCGGCGTCGCTAGCGGCACCATCGCTGCATTTCTCGACCGGCATCGCGATCGCCTTTGCAAGGAGCCCGATGGTCTCGGCGGAAATCGCCTGGGAGCTGGCGCAAAATACACGAGGCAAATTCCGCCTCGGTCTCGCAGCCAGGTGAAGGCTCATATCGAGCGGCGTTACACCAGCCTGTTCGACAAGCCCGCGCCGCAGATGAAGGACTATGTGCTGGCGGTAAAGGCCTGCCTCAGCGCCTTCCGCCGCGAGGCGCCGCTCAGGCACGACGGCCCCTACTATAAGCTAAGCCTGCTGCCCGAACAGTGGACGCCGCCACGGCACGACCATGAGGACGTCAAGATAGACATCTCGGCCGTCGGTCCGATTATGGTCCGGGTTGCTGGCGAAGTGGCTGACGGCGTGCATGTGCATCCCATGCATTCGATGCATTACATCAGGCACCGCCTGCTGCCGGGTCTGGCCGAGGGCGCAACACGCGCCGGCCGCGATCCGGCAAAGATCGACAAGATCGTGCCTGTAGTTGTCGCGGCGGGCGATACGCCCGAGGAGCGTACCCAGCCAATCCGGGAAGCAAAGACCACGATTGGCTTCTACGGCGCCACGCCCAACTACGCTTTCCAGTTCGATGACCTCGGCCACACCGGCCTGCGGGACAAACTGCGCGACGCGCTCAGGGCCAATGACAATGCGCGCGCCGAAACGCTGATAACCGACGAGATCCTGGACGAGTTCGCCGTCGTGGCGCGCTGGGACGATGTCGCCGACAAGATGATCGAGCGCTACAAGGGCATCGCCTCGCGTCTCGTCATCTATCTCGCGTCGCACTGGCGAGAGATAGATTCAAAGACCCTGGCGCGCTGGGGCGAAGTGGCGCGTGCGGTACGTAACGCTGGGTAACGAGCATCCATCACTACGCAATAGATACTTTTGACCTCTTGCATCGACTTTGCCTACGTCGCACTCGCGCTGACGATGCCTATCCGTTCCGAAAAGGAACATCCTCAAACGACCAAAGGGGTCTTCGCTCAAGCTCAAACGTGCCCACAAATCTCACCCGCTCGCTTTGGCGCGCCAGCTTCGGATCCGGCCCGCGCCGGCGGTGCTTATCGAAAAATCGGCTGAGATATTTCAGACTCGCTCGGCCAAGCGCGAGGTGGGCTCCCGATGCGGCCAGCGCGGGCCGAAATCTCTCCGCGGCGGCGTGGTCAGGCCCGAGCCCCGTCGCCGGCAGGGGCGCGGTACACTCGACCGTTTGGCAATGACGCCTCGTCGAACGCGACGACATCAAGCCTGTGTTTCGCAGCCACCGTCGCAGGCCGGAAGCGAGCAATGCGGCAGTGAGAGACTCGCCCCCACACGCATCTAGCGACGAGCAGCCCAAACGTCGCTCGGAACGCGCGGCCAATGGGCGCGAAATGCTCGACGGCCAGCGCGTGCCTCCGCTCTCGTGGATTGTCGTAAGCGTTGCCCAATTCGCCAAGATCAGCGCCAGCGCAGAAGGCGGTCGATTTGCCGAGCGCAGAACGACGCCCCGGACGTCGCTGTCCGGAGCCATATGGCCAACGACAGGATCTCGTGGATCGCTGCATTCGAGAACACATTCATCGACCGGCCGGGCATGTCGAATACGATATGGAAAATACGGCCAGCCGTGAGTTCGATGCGAAACTCCTTGAGCCTGGGGAAAGAGGGCATCCCGCTTCAGATCCTTCAGCCGACGTGCCTGGTCGACCTTAGCCCACCGTACAAACGCCGCCCACGGCGATAGATCTTGCCGATCTTCTCGCCCTAGCTCAGCCGCACCTCGGCTTCCCGCAGCATTCCGATCGCCTGTTTAGGCGTAGTCCTTGCGTGCCATTTCTCGCTCCTCCGAAGCTTAAAATGGCCGGGCTCTAACTCTCAAGCCGGTACCGATTCAGGGGAGCAGACCAACGGCGGCCCGAGAGTTCCTCGGCCAACTCGACGATCGTCCCCAGATAGGTGGCGAGGTGACGGATGTTGCATTGCGGAATCTCGCACCGGTCTTAGCGGTGATCTCCTGGGACACGGCCTCATCGATATCGACGAAGCCGACCTTCGCGCCTTGTGCCGCGAAGTGCGACAAGCGAGGCGCCGATCCCCGAGCCGCCGCCGGAGATGAACACGGCACAATCCTTCAGGCTGGGATAGCTTGCGAACGACATGGCGCTTCACTCGGATAGAAAATCAGTGGCCGTCGCGCACGCTGCTGAGAAGGGTCCATAGCCGGCGGCGCGCCGCGACAAATTCGTCGCCAACTCGAATGTCCGCGGCCCGCGGTCGTTTCAGCTTCGCTGCTTCGTTGGCGACGATACGGCCCGGACGAGGCGACATCACGATCACTTTGTCGGAAAGGTAAAGCGCCTCTTCGAGGTCGTGCGTTACGAACACCACGGTCTTGCGCTCGCGCTCCCAGATGCGCAGCAGTTCGTCCTGCATGGTCTCGCGAGTCTGCGAATCGAGCGCGCCAAACGGCTCGTCCATCAGCAGCACGCGCGGATTGTTAGCATAGACACGCGCGAGATCGACGCGTTTGCGCATGCCGCCCGACAGCTCGCGCGAGTATGACGCTGCGAAGCCCTCGAGCCCGACCAGTTTGATCGACTGCGTTGCAATACGCGCGCACTCGGCGCGTGCCAAGCCGCGGCTGCGCGGACCGTACTCGACGTTCCTTTGCACGGTCATCCAGGGGAAGACGGCATCCTGCTGGAACACCATTCCGGTACGCGCGTTCGGACCCTTCACCAGTTGGCCATCGAGCAGGACGCGACCTCTGGTCGGATGCTCCAGCCCCGCCATCATACGCAGCAATGTGGACTTGCCGCAGCCCGAGGGGCCTACCAGCGAAACGAAGGAGTTCTGCTCGATGGACAAGGAGATCTTGTCGAGCACGGTGAGGTCGGGCTGATTCGCCCGTTCGAAGACGTGGCTCACGCCCTCGACAATCAAGGCGCCGGCTTCAGCGGACATCGGCCCATCGCGTCCAGCGGCGTTGTAGGTAGCGCAGGACACGATCCATTGAGAAGGCGAGTACGCCGATCACCACGACTCCGGCCATGACCACGTCGGTGCGCAGGAAGCGTCGGCCGTTCTGGAGCATCCAGCCGAGCCCGTCCTGGGCCGCTACCAGTTCGGCCGCGACTAGCGTCGTCCACGAGGCGGCGAGCACCACACGCAAGCCGGCAAAAATGTAGGGCAATGCCGAGGGGATGGCGATGGTCAGGAAAAGCCGTGTCTGGCCTGCCCCCAGCGTCTGCCCCGCCTCGACGAACACGCGAGGCACCTGCTTGATTCCGGTTACCGTGCTGACGATGCAAGTCAGGAACGAGGCTAGGAAGATCACCAAAATGCGCGAGCGCTCGTCGATGCCGACCCAAATGATAACCAGTGGGATATATGCGAGGGGTGGGGTTGGCCGCACCGCCTCGACGATGGGATCGACCAGGTATTCGAAGGTGCGGAACCAGCCCATTAGCACGCCGATCGCGATAGCTGCGCTGCAGCCCAACGCGTAGCCCACCAACACCCGTACGAGGCTCGCGCCGATCGCGCTAAACAGCGTGCCATCCGAGATGCTCTCAGCAAGGGTCGCCGCGATCTCCTGTGGTGTCGGCGTTATGACGTGATTGGCGCCCGGCAGATTCGAAACGATCGAATAAACGATCAATACCGTGCCGAAGCTTAGAAGGCCGAGTAGTACACGCCGGGGTAGCCAACCTGGCAGCCGACTCGAACGGCGGGCCATGGCGGCCTTAGGACCAGAAACTTTTGTCGACAGCCGCGTCGAAGTCCGGCACGCGCTTCAACTTGTTGAGCTTGAACAGGAACTCGGCATGCTGCTTTAGCGCCGCGGCGAGCGCGCCGCTGTCGACGATCTGCTTCTGGCCAGCCGAATCGTAGAAGTGGGCGCCTTCCATGGTGGCTTCGATATCGGCCTTGTTTAGTGCCTTGCCCGACATCTTGCCGCCCCACTCGACCGCGAACTGGACTGCCTGGTCGCGGGTCTTTGGACTGCCGACGAAATCCGCCCAGCGCCCAACAGCACGCAGCACACCCTTGAGCACCGGTCCGCTCGCATCGAGCGCCTTCTGCGGCGCCACCCAGAGATCAAATATACGGAACGTCGAGCCCCCTTCTTGCCGATGTCGGGCCCCGCCACGAGGACATGGGCACCCTCTCGGCGCCGCGGGATCAGCTTGATGTCGGTGTAGTCGGGGACCGTCGCATCAACGCGGCCCGCGAGTAAGGCAATCGTGCCCTCGTTGGGCTGGGAGTCGATCAGGGTCACGTCCTTGGTCGACATGCCGGCATCGGCCAGTGCGGCTTCAAGGAAGTATTGGTAGTTCGCGCCCAGGGTCACCGCGATCTTCTTACCGCGCAGATCGGCCATCGTGCCGATCTCCTTTTGCGCCATCAAACCGAACAGTGCGGTTACCTCGTTGACCGAGCCCAGAATGCGCAGCGGCAGAGCACTACTCGCCAGCGCATTGACGACTGGCCCGGCGCCGATCCCCATCATTTGCAGGTTGCCGCCAATCGCGGCCTCGATCTCGGGCGGGCCGCTTTCGAAGTAGCGCACGCCGAACTTGTCCTCGACGCCTTCTTCTTTCTTCTTTGAGCCAGCCGAATTTCGCGGCCGCCGCAAGCTGACACCAGTTGGGGAATGCGAGCGAGCCAACTCCCGGTTCGCCCTGCGCAAGAGCGGTGCCGGAAAATATCCCGGCCAAGGCCCCGTAGGCGAGGCCTTGCAAGGAATCACGCCGCGTGATTCCGTGTGTCTTCATGGCATTTTCTCCATCACGGTCCCCGATCATTGGTATCCGGGGTGTCCGCGCTATTGACACGTTATTGGTATCGATACCATCCTGCAAGTGAATCGACGGCAAGACAGCCCTGCGAACCCGAAGCCGACAGGCCAGTACCATCCGCATGACCGACGTCGCCCGCGCGGCGGGCGTCGGCGTCATGACAGTGTCCCGCACGTTTCACGACATGGACAAGGTCGCTGAAACGACGCGTCAGCGCGTGCTCAAGACGGCGCAGGCACTTGGCTTCATTCCCAACCAAGCGGCGGGCGTTTTGTCCTCACGCAGCAGCCGGGTGGTTGGCCTCTTCCTGCCAAACCTACTCGACGCCACCTATCATCAGATCTATCGCGGCATGGTCGACCGCCTCGAACCAGCGGGCTACCAGGTATTCGTTGCCGAGACGCGCTATGACCAGTCCCGCGAGGAAGGGCAGATCCGCAGCATGTTGGGCTGGCGCGTTCGCGGCATGATCTTCACTGGCAGCGAGCGATTGGCAATCAGCCGACGGCTGCTAAAGGATGCCGGCGTCGTCGCCTGTTCGGTGATGACCACGCGCGCGAGCGGGGGTGTCAGCGCCGTCGGCTTCTCGAGCGATGAGTCGATGGAGAGCCTTGCCGATCATCTGCTGCGGCGCGGCCGCCGGAACATCGCTTTGATCTGCTCGGCCAAGCTGACGCATAAGCGTCTACAGAAGCGACAGTTAGCATTGCAGGCGGCGATCGCCGGCCAGGCAGATTTCCGGATCGTCGAATTGCCGACCGAGATTCCATTCGGCTTCAGCGACGGCGCGCTGGCGGTCGACACAGTGGTCGACTCGTTCGGCGTTGGGTGGACACTCATCTTCTCAAACGACACACCCGCAGCCGGCGCGATCCTGCGCGCACGCGAACTGAAGCTTACGATTCCCGATGAGCTTTCTGTGGTCGGCTATGGGGGACTCGAGATCGCCGGTACAATTAGCCCACGTCTCACGACGGTCCGAATTCCCAAGTACAGTATGGGCGAGGAAGCAGCACGATTACTGCTCGAGCAGATGGCTGGCCGTCGCGTACCGTTGAGCGCAGATCTCGGCTTCGAGCTGGTGGCGGGCGAGACAACGTGAGCCGCTGCCAGGTGCGAGGCCAAATCGAGCGGTCGAAGACAGGTGAGACGAGGAGCGTCGCGCAAGCTCGATAGGCGGCGCACCTAGTATAGAAGAGCTGTTCTGCACTGAGTTGCCGCTATTGCACTCAGTGGTTCAAAGGCAGGTCAACGATGAGAGCAGTGCTGGCCGATGAGCCAGCCAATGCTCGCCCCATCTCCGGACCCGATGCCGCAGCGTCAGGCAAGCGCGAGATATCGCCGAAGAGACGCAAAGCGTTGCCATAGGCTCTGGCGCGGAGCATTCAAAACCTCCTGATCTGACAAAGTCGAAATCGCAGCTGTCTCGAACTCGGGGAGAATCTCCTGGGCGGGCAAAGTCGTCTAACTCATTGTAAAAATTCACTTATTGACTGCTTTTGCCATTCTGATATGCTACTATTGCGGGAATCTTCCCGCAGAAAAGAGAGGCATAGTGGCAGGGCGACAAGCCAAAATACTGACAGAAGGCCAGCTATCGGCCGCACTCAAGGCAACGCGCACAACACGCTATCCGGCTCGAGATCGGGCCATGCTCTTGCTGTCGGCCAAGGCGGGCCTGCGCGCTGCCGAGATTGCGGGGCTGACTTGGCCGATGCTGACGGCGGCTGATGGGCGGCTGGCCGATCACATCGCTCTCAGCGATCACATTGCCAAGAAGGGGTCTGGCCGGACCATTCCTATACATCCCCTTTTGCGGGCGGCGCTCATTCGCCTTCGGCGCCAAGACGGAAGCGAAGGCTATGTCATCAAGTCTGAGCGAGGCAGAGGGTTGGGCCCTGGCAGCGTCGTGAACTGGTTCCGCGCCTTCTATGCGCGGCTCGGCCTACATGGCTGCTCGTCGCATTCGGGCCGTCGAACGTTCATCACCATTGCCGCCCGGCGTATCGCCAAAGCCGGAGGGTCGATCCGCGACGTACAGATGCTTGCAGGTCATCGCAGCTTGAAGCACACGCAAGGGTACATCGAGGCGAACACACGGGCCCAAAAGCGCCTCGTAAACCTGCTCTAGCCTGCTCTGGGCGGGTCTGACCGGCACTCCTGTTGTCGTCGCCAGCCGCCGGGCCGAGACCAGCTTATTCAAGACAACAGCGGCGTTCACGTAACAGGCAATCAGGAGACCAAATTATGCGACGACCCGATCGGTCGCCTCGCCTTGCCGCGCTATGCCTTAAGGCCAACACGGTAGGCTCGACAAAAGACAACGCCGTACGCAGTGCGATCTTTCAGGAGGTCGTCGCTCTGCTACGCCAACACGCCGAATGGCATCCCCTTGATGCCATCGTTTTGCCCGGTGGCTTCTTCCGGCTCTCTCGAGCCTTGGGCGCGGCTCCGTTCGTCAACCGCAAACGTCTGGTGGAGCGCGAACGCTTTGTAGCCTCCATCACCAACGGGCTGCGGCAGCTCGAGCCGCTCTATGGCGCGACAATCTGGATGAGAACGGCACGTCAATCATGATGAGAAGAGGCGGCCGGTTGGCGAGATGATTGCCGCTGAGGGTGGTTGGTTGTCGCTGCGTCAATCATCGGAGGCCTTTTCGAGTTCCTTGGGAGTGGCGTGAGTTGGCGGCCGTCCTGGTCCGCGCTTGCGGTCGACGGCGGCTTTTCGACGATAACTTTGGACGTTCATCTCGAGGATGGTTGCGTGATGGACGAGGCGGTCGATGGCGGCCAGTGTCATGGCCTGATCGGGGAAGATCTTGCCCCACTCGCCGAACGGCTGGTTGGCGGTGATGAGCAGCGAGCGCTGCTCCTATCGTGCGGCGATGAGCTCAAAGAGCACGCTGGTCTCGGCGTGATCCTTGGAGACGTAGGCGATGTCGTCGAGGATCAGCAGGTCGTATCGATCGAGCTTGGCAATGGCGCTTTCCAAGGCGAGCTCGCGGCGCGCCACCTGCAGGCGCTGGACGAGGTCGGTGGTGCGGGTGAACAGGACGCGCCATCCGTTCTCGACCAGGGCCAGGCCGATGGCGGCCGAGAGGTGGCTCTTGCCGCCGCCCGGTGGGCCGAAGATCAGCAGATTGGCTCCGCTCTTGAGCCAGACGTCGCCGGAGGTGAGTGCCATTATCTGGGCTTTCGAGACCATCGGGGTGGCCTCGAAGTCGAAGCTGGCCAGCGTCTTGCCGGGCGGCAAGCGGGCCTCGACCAGATGTCGCTCGAAGCGGCGACGGCTGCGGTCCGCCGCCTCGTGCTCGGCCAGGGTGGCGAGGAACTTTGCGGCTGGCCAGCCTTCCTTGTCGGATTGCGCGGCGAGCTTGGGCCAGATGGCCTTCATGCTCGGCAGGCGCAGTTCGGCGAGCAGCAGCTCGACGCGGGCAGCGTCGACGGTCATGGATGCCGTCATGGTGCGACCTCCAGGCCGGCCTCTGCGGTGAGCGGTGTCGGCGTGGCATCGACCGCGGCGAGCTCGTCGTAGATCGTGAGTGGCGCCAGCTCGACGGCGACTGCGGGGATCGCGGCCTATTGCGGTCGCAACCGCCGTCGCAGCTCGGCCGGGTCGGGTAATCGGCCGGCGTCGAGATCGGCGCCGATCAGGCTCGCCAACTCGGCCTCACCGGCCCATTCATGGTCAAGCGCCAAGCAGCTCGACAGTGACCTTGCAGGCGCGCCGGTCGTCGCCCTGGCTTCGCCACGCCTCGAAGGCGCGGGCATAGGCTGGCCACGGGAACAGCTGGTCGCGGTAGACCAGGTTGAGCAACGCCATCGGCTTTCGGCGCAAGGCGTGGATCACATGCCGGTAGTCGACGACATGACCGCCCTTGTTCTCCGACAGCGGCCTGCCGCGGCGCAGCGTTGCGACCGGCGTGGTGCCGAGGAAGCATTCGAGGCGGTCGTCGTAAATGCGCACGCGCAGGCGATGGCCGATCAGGCGCGACGGCACGGTGTAGAACACGCGTCGCAGGATGAAGCCGCCGCTCGAGGTGACGGAGATGACCTTCTCCTCGAAGTCGGTGGTGCGTCGCTGCGGCAGAGGCGCCAGAGCGGCGCGCTCCAGGGCGATGCGCTTGCGGTTGTTGGCATTGCGCCGCCCGACGATCAGGTCGACGAAGGCTCGGTAAGCGTCGAGGTCGCCGAAGTCGCGGCTGCCGCGCAGCAGCAGGGCATCCTCCAGCGCCTTCTTCAAGTGGCCGTGCGCACTCTCGATGGAGCCGTTCTCGTGGGCGATGCCGGCGTTGTTGCGTGACGGCGCCATGCCGTAGTGGCGCATGAGGCTGCAATAGCTGTAGAAGTTTCGACTAGATCTGACAGGCGGTGTTTCCCGGTTCATGCTGAGCCGTGGCGGGGACGGAGCTGGTCGGGGTTGCGTAGTCCCCGCCACGGCGTCTTCAGGAGACACCGCTATGACCAAGGAACAGAAGATCATCCGCGCCAAGGCCGGCCTGCTCGAGCTGGCCAAGCAGCTGGGCAATGTCAGCCAAGCCTGCAAGATGATGGGCTACTCGCGCGACAGCTTCTACCGGTTCAAGGAACTATACGACAAAGGCGGCGAGATCGCGCTGCAGGAGCTGTCTCGCCGCAAGCCGCTGCTGAAGACCCGCGCGGCACCGGAGGTTGAAGCGGCGGTCATCGCCATGGCGCTTGAACAACCGGCCTACGGCCAGGCCCGCGCGTCGAACGAACTGCTCAAGCGGGGCCTCTCGATATCGCCGTTCGGCGTGCGCTCGATCTGGCTGCGCAACGACCTGGCGACCATGAAGGACCGGCTGAAGGCGCTGGAGGCCAAGATGGCCCAGGAACGCCTGATCCTCACCGACGCGCAGCTGTCGGCTCTGGAGAGGGCCAAGGCCGACAAGGAGGCTCATGGCGAGTTCGAGACCGAGTGCCCGGGCTACTGCGGCGCCCAGGACACGTTCTATGTCGGCACGCTCAAGGGCGTTGGGCGCGTCTATCAGCAGACCTTCATCGATACCTACACCAAGGTCGGTTTCGCCAAGCTGTACGACCGCAAGACGCCGATCACGGCGGCCGATCTGCTCAACGATCGGGTCATTCCCTTCTATGAGGACAGGGGCGTGCCGCTGCAGCGCGTGCTGACCGATCGTGGCACCGAGTACTGCGGCACTCACGATCGCCACGAGTACGAGCTCTATCTGGCGGTCGAGAACCCGGCCTTCGCCGCGGCGGCCTCGACGGTCAGTGTCTGTCGGTAGCTCATGTATAGCCTCGTCTGGTGGTCGCTGATGTGGAGGCCAGGCAAGTTGTCGATCCTCGTACTCGAACAGATCGACACCTTGCCCGACCCAGCCGACCGCCAGACGGGTCAAGAAACGCACCGTCGGAGGGGGTGGGCCACGGTCGGGCTACGCCCTCCCTTCGCCCCACCCCCTCCGACGCTTTCTCATCCTGATTGTCGCTGGGTTCTCACCTTGATTGTCGCGCCGCACGACGACTACTATCCGCTGATGACCAATCTCCATGGATCGGTCTCACACAACTAATCTGACACTCTCTGGTGATCTGGAAGTGCTTGGCCATCTTGCGGCGTCCCATCACGGCACCAACCGCCACGCCAATGCGGGCGGCACCGCGCAACGGCTTGCTGGCGCGCCGCACGCGCGCCTGGATCTGCCGCAGATCGCGCTCGCTGGCCTCGAGCAGTTCGTTACGCTTGCGTGCTCGCTCCTCGGCGAGCGCCGGGTTGCGACAGACGATCAGCCGCTCGCCCGGGAAGTCGGCGCTGCTGATCTCGGCCATGTCGCGCTGGTCGAACAGCGACAGCTGCAAGGGGCCGTTGTCGGCGGCCAGCGCCTGAATGGCCGGCGCCCGCAGCGCGGTCAGCCAGTCGAGCCCGGCCGGCGCCAGGTCCTCGGCGATGCGCGCCGCGGTGATCATGCCGCGGTCGCCGACCAGCACCACGTGACGCAAGCCGAACCGACGCTTGAGCTTGTCGACCTGCGCCGCCAGCGTCGACGGATCGCCGGCATTGCCCTCGAACACCTCGATCGCGATCGGGCAACCATCTGCCGCGCACAGCAGGCCGACGATGATCTGAAGCTTGTCGCGTCGGCCATCACGGCTGTAACCATGGCGCGCCAGCGCGCAGCATCGCCCCTCCAGCCAGGTCGACGTCACATCGTAGAGCATCAGCACGCCGTCGCTCACATGGCGCTGCGCCAAAGCCTCCTCGATGGCCGCCTGCGCGGCGCCCAGCCAGTCGAGCGTGGCGTAGATCTCATGGGCCCGCACACGGCCCAGCCCCAAGGTCGCGCCCAGCGAACTCAGCGCCGTCGTTTCGTCCAAGCCGCGCGCCGTCGCAAGCTTCGAGGCCGGCTCGAGCAGCCGGCCGACGATCAGCCCCAGCGCCAGCCGGGCGCGCCGCTCCGGCGCCCGCGGCAGCAAGCGATCGAGCCTGATACGCCGCGCCGTCCCCAGCGCCGCCAGCACGTGGCCGTGCGGCAAGGAGCGCACGATTTGCAGCCCCTCGCCGGCCGGCACCAGGCGATCGCCCCGCAACACGGCGCGCAAGGCCTCGATCTGCTCGGCCGACCAATCCGACAGGTTCTTCAGCGTGCGGTTCTTGACCTTCGTGCCGTCGCGATAGCTTTCCCGCAACAGGATGGCAGGGGGTGAGCCCCGGTTCGGCACCACGGCGACGTACATGTACCAATCATATCAAAAATCTCAACCGAAACCACAACGTTCCATGCGATACATGACTACAGGCCGGCCCGACATGCGAGCCTTTTCAAGCACTTGAACCAAAAAAACGGTAAAGTTCGGCCTAGCGTGAGAGCGCTCCTGTCTAAAGGATTGCGGGTTGTCGAAGCCCACCTTTGCAGACAGGAGAACCCCGATGGCCGAGTTGAGCCCTCTTCGCCGCCGCATGGTCGAGGACATGACGGTCCGCAATTTGTCGCCGGCGACTCAGCGGACAATCTCCCCAGCCACAAGAGCGCAAAGGCCGAGGCTATCCTCAAGCAGCGCGGGCCTTGGTTCCTGTTCCTGCCGACCTACAGCCCGGACCTCAATCCGATCGAGATGGTCTTTGCCAAGCTCAAGGCTCATCTCAGGCGCATCGGCGCAAGGACCATCAATGCGCTCTGGAGAGCCATTGGCGACATCTGCGCCCCGACCTCGATCTCCATCGGCCGCTTGGCGGCAAACGCGATCATCTCGCGCAGAACATCGGCGTCAGGGGTCTTCTCCACCAGCGTGCGCAGGTTCATCATCTCTTCGGTCATCGGTGGTGTCCCAGGTTCAGAGTTGGTCTTCGCAACCCGACCCTAACCCGGAAATCGCCGGTGACCGCCGCAAGGCCACTCCCTCGCTACAGCGCACCCTATGGGCGCGCTCGTTCGCGGCCTTGCTCCAATCAGCTACACTACCACCGGGGACACGACCCTCCTAGATGTTTAGATGGGATCGTTGGAGCGGATTGCGGGTGAATAGTTCGGGTTGTTTCCCGCCACACCTCGCCCTGGTGGAACTCGGCCTGCATCAGCGCAAGCCGCGCGCCACGTCCGCGTGTCGCACCATGCCAGCAGACTTCAAGGCTCGCAAGGTAGGTGCAATCGGGAGCAGGGCAAAGTCATCGGTCAGGGCGTCGGCACCCGCGGGCGCACGGCACCGAGCCTTACCAAGACCAGCCCCTTTCGTGCGGGCTGATCCACACCCCGGCTTCGACAAGCAGGGGCAGAATTGAAAGCAGGCTGCGGCGAACTTCTTCAGGGCTCCAGACCGGAAAAGAAAACGCCAGTCCGCGGCAGCCATACTCGCGGTGCAGCCTCACGATCTCCGACACGACGGTGCGCGGCGAGCCGTGCAGCAACTGCCCGCCGCCACGGCTGCCGACGCGGATCAGCCTGTCGCTCTCGCTTTGGACGCCCAGCATCCGTCGGAACGTATCCATCCCACTCATTAGCTCGGCCGCGAACTCGCGCGCAGCATCCAGATCGACCTGGCTGCGAATCGTCTCCGCTAGCGCCAGTGCCTCGTCGTCGCTGTCGCGGACGATCAGGTTGGCATGCATCATCGCGCGGATCGCCGAATTGGACCGCCCCTTGTCGCGGGCGATGGCATTCACCTTGGCCAACTTGCCGGTTACTTCCGGTGCGTCGGAGCCGGTGAGGAAGATCCAGTCCGCATGCCTGGCAGCGAAGTCGAGGCCGGCTGCACTGGCGCCGGCATTGATCAGCAGGGGATCGCGTTGCAACGGCGGCAGGCTGACGGCCTGCTCGTCGACCTTGTAGTAGCGCCCCTGGTAGCCACCGGCCTGGCCCGACCACAGATGCTTCGTCGCATTCATGAAGTCCTCGGCCATCGCGTATCGATCGTCGTGGCCGACGTTCGTCATGCCGAACATGGCGGCTTCGTTCGAACTGAAGCCGGTGACGATGTTCATGCCCCACCGGCCACCGCTCAGCTGATCGAGCATCGCGCCGAGATTGGCGACCTGCTCGGGCCGGTGATAGGTGGTGTGTACCGTGCTGACGAGGCCGATGTGCCGCGTCGCGCTCGCGAGTGCCGAGGCCAGCAACGGCGCGTACCAGAACGGATCCTGGAAGCCGGCAGCCGTGCAGTGCTCGCCGAACGGCGCCCATCGGTCGGCAAAGAACAGGAAATCAAGCCCGGCCTCCTCGCACGCCGCAGCCAGTCGGCACTGCACCTGGGCGTCGAACGGATCGGGATTGGCTGCCGATATCCGTGGCGCAATCATATGAATGCCGGTCGAGGACGGATAGAAAATCCCCAGCCGAAGAAGTGCATCCTCGGAACGGCTCATGATCATGATGACGCGCGCTCCTTCCCGAACGCGGCGCTTACTATTGGCACGAGGCGATCGCGAAACAGCCGGCACTCGGCCTCGCGCAAGGTCGGCAGCCCGATGGCAATGCGATCGAAGCCAGCGTCCTGCGTCAGGGCCGCGATCTGGGAAGCGACGCTCTCGACATCGCCGACGAGGAAACGGGCTGCGGCAAGCAGGCGATGTTCGCTCGCGATGGCCTGGGCTTCGCCCGTCGTGCGGCCGAGCACGACCGAACAGGTCAGCATGGTTTCCCCGACATGGTCGCTCCTGGGGCGATCCGTGCCATCGAACGATATGTAGCCGTCGGGCTCGATCCCGCCGGATTGCCAGCCGGTGGACAAGGCCGCATCAAGCCACACTTTGGGTCGCGTGCTGCCGGGACGCGGGCCGACCATGCGACCCGTCGAGGTCAAATACTGTCCCGTGTGGTCGGCGCGCCCACGCCAGTGCTGCAACACGATATCGAGAAACTCCCGTGCACGGGCCGCCATCGTGGCGGGCGTATGGCCTGCGCTTTCCCTGGGCCAGAACGCCGGGTGGGTGTCGAGGCAGAGCGACCAGCGCCGGCCCGACAGGGCCCAGAGATTGGCACCCAGCCGGGCGACGTGCGCCGGGTCGAAAGCCCAGGCATTCAGCCTGGTCACAATCTCCATATGCGGTGCGCTTACGCTGAGGGCAGCCGCGCCCCAGGGCACGATCAACTGCGACGCCCGTCCCATCTGCGAAGCGGCCTCCACGGGTCCGCCGCCTACCAGCAGGAAGTCGCACCCCATGCCGTCACGCACGAGGCGGTAGACATCGGCGCCGGCGTGGTCGACGGCCGTCCCGGTCGTGCCCGCCGCGGGCGGCAGTTGCGTGCCATGGATGTGGAAGCCGATCTTCATGTCGCCTGCCGCGCCGGCCGTCGTACGGAGTTCGATGCCGGCGGGGTCCAACCCTGGCCGGAGCGGGCAAAATTGGGATCGTACTCGATGCCAAGGCAGCCCTTCCCGATCGCCGTCAGGATGCGGTCGATGCTCTCGTGCCGCACATAGGTTTGCAGGTCGCGCAGGATCCGGCCGAGCGGGTACTGCTCGAGCAGCGCGGTGGCTCCGCAAACGCGGACCGCCAGGGCCACGGCCTTCATGGCCTGCTCCTCGCCAGCGGCACGGCAGATGTTGGAGCGCAAGGCAGCGGCCGCGAGGTCGCCCGAGGTCCAGGACTGGGCCGTCGCCAGCAGATGGGCATCGAGCAGATCGAGCGCCATCCGGGCCTGGGCAACGAGATTCTGCAGGACCGGGTCGTCGGTCTTGTTGCGTTCATGCAGATAGGCGCAAGCGAAGTCGTAGGCCGCGGTCGCGGCGCCGAGGAAGCTGGCCGAGAAATGCGGAATGAAGCGCGCCTGCCAGAGCTTGCCGATATTGCTCGGTCGAGAACAGCCGATAGCGGTCGGCGACGAACACGTTCCTGATATCGACTTTGTGGCTCGCCGTCGCGCGCATGCCCAGCGAGTGCCACCACGAAGCGTCGATCGCTATGCCTTCGGCGTTGGCGTCGGCCAGGAACCACTGCTGCTGCTCGAGCGGTGAGACGGAGGGTTCGTCGACCGCGGCGGTGATGACGACATGAGTGGCGGCGCCGGCACTGGTCGCGAAGGCCTTGGCGCCGTTCAGCAACCATCCGCCCTCGACCCGCGTGGCCGTCGTCTGGCCGGACAGGCGCTTGTAGAGGTCTTGCGTGTCCTTCTGGATCGGCTCGGAGCCCCAGATCACAAAGCGCATCCGGCCTTCCACGATCAGCGGATAGACTTCCCGCTTCAGGCTCTCGCTGCCGAAGACATTGATCAGGTCGACGGTGTTGACATGCCCCTCGTAACAGCGGCCCAGCGAGAGATCGCCCGCGGCGACGGCCGTTGTGATCCGCCATTGCGTCAGCGGATCGCCGTTGCTCATGGAGATTCCGTGGCCGCCGTGATCCCTTGGCACCGCGGTCGCCAGCAGGCCAGCCGCCTGCAGGTCGGCGAAGTCCTCGTGCGGGAAACTGTTGTTCCTGTCGTACTCGGCCGCCCGGGCGGCGAATTTCGCCGTCAGACTCCGGGCGATCGCCATCAGCTCTTCGCGCTGCACCTCGTCCGCACCGGCCATGACGTTCTCCTATTGCAGCATCGAGAAATAGACCCGCCCGAAATTCGAGTCCCGGTACAGCTCAGCCGGCTCGCCCGAGGCGACGATCTTGCCTTCCTCGAGCAGGAGCGCGTGCGAGGCCAGCGCCTGGACTATCGATAGGTTGTGCTCGACGATGATGATGATGGCGCCCGATTCGCGCAGCGAGATCACGGCGTCCAGCACCAGCTGAAGGCTGGCCTTGTCCATGCCGCTCGCCGGCTCGTCGAGCAGCAGGATCCTGCCTTCGCTGCACATGATGCGGCCGAGCGCGATCAGCTTGCGCTCGGCGTAGGACAGGTCGCGCGCCACCCGATTGGCCGAGGCAGCGAGACCGAGACGCTCCATGACGGCCGCGATCTTGCCGTCCGAAGCGGCCCTGACTTTCGAGAGAGACCACGTGCCGGACAGCCCCGGCGCGCGCCCGGCGGCTGTGACAAGATTTTCGTACACCGTCAGGCTGTCGAATACCTTGAGATCCTGGAACATTCGGACGATACCCAAGCGCGCGATCGTGTCCTGGCTCAGCCCCACCAGCTCGACGTTGCCCCAGGTCACCGAGCCGAGATCGGGGATCAGCGACCCCGCGACGACGTTGAGGACGGTGGTCTTGCCCGCGCCGTTGGGACCGATGACGGCCGTGCAGGTACCCGGCCGGAACTCCATCGACAGTTCGTTGCACGCGACGATATTGCCGAACCGCTTCGAGATCCGGTCGAGCCGCAGGCTATCGGCGTTCATGCGCGACCTCCGCCCCACTGAAGTTACTTTCGGGCAATGGTCCGCTCCGGGAACATGCCGCTCGGCCTGAGCATGATCACGAGGATCATGACCGCGCCGAACAGGATCTGCTGGATTCCCGCCGCCGCGCTCTCGCCGATGTTCATCTCGATCAGCAGCGCCGGCAGGACCGAGATCAGGAAGCCGCCTGCCATCGCGCCGAACGGATTTCCCAAACCGCCGACGACGACCATCGCCAGCAGCTGGATCGAGGCGTGAATCGTGAAGCTGCTGGGATCGATGAAGCCGATGACGCCGGCATAGACGCTGCCGGCGACCGAGGCCAACGCCGCGCCGATGGAGAAGAAGGAGACCTGGATCAGCCTTACCGACACGCCCATCGACAGCGCCGCCGCCGGCTCCTCACGGACTGCCCGAGCGCGCAGCCCGATATTGCTGTTCAGGAGAAGCCAGGCGACCAGCAGCGAGCCAAACACCAGCACCGCCGTGAGAATCAGCGTCTCGGTGCGGGAGACGAATTCGAAGGGACCGATGATCGGCGCCGGAATGCCCGCAAGTCCCTGCACGCCGTTGGTGATCGCCGAGATATTGACGAGCAGCGTGGTGAAGATGACCTGGAGGGCGAAGGTGCCCATGACCACGAACTCTTCGGGCAACAGCGTGATGATCGTTCCGACGGCGACGGCGATCACCAGCGATATGACAACCGCGAGCGCGACCGACGGCAGGAAAAGCTCGCCGCCGCCGAACTTGGTGCCGAGATAGCCGTAGGCATAGGCGCCGATCGAGAAAAAGGCGGCGTGGGCGATCGACAGCATGCCGACGTACCCGACGGAAATGTTGTAGGAGATCGAGAGCGAGGAAAAGATCAGCGCAAAGGTCAGCACGGCCATCCAGTAGTCCATGACCTAGCTCCTTGCCTGCCGGGATTCGGCGTTCGCGGCGCAGACGCCCGCGATGCTGGCGCGCAGCCGGGCGCGCCGTTGCATCCAGGGAATGAGGATGCGCGATACGACGATAGCGCCCATCAGCAGCGACTGCAGAATCGTGTCCTGCCAGCCGCCGCCGATCGTGGCAATCGACTGGGCGTAGACGTAGGCGGCGCCGACCGAGGCGACCCACCACACCATGACGCCCGCCTTGGGCAGGATCAGCGAGATCAGCGCGCCGTAGAGGACGATCGGGAATCCGTCCTGCGGCAGCGTCGGATGGCTGAGGATCGCGAGGCCGCCGCCCAGACCGGCCAGCACGCCCGTCGCCAGGAAGATCTGGAACCGCACCGAGGCCTCGCTGACGCCGACGACGCTGGCGCCTTCGGCGCTCTGGCCGAGCGCCACCGCACTGGCACCGGTGCGCGTACGGCTCAGCCAGATGGCGAAGGCGGCGCAGGCGGCAAGCGACAGGCCCGCCTTGAACAGGTTCCACGTCAGCACGCGGGTACCGGCGATTTCCGTAACGCCGAAGTCGGGCGGAGTTACGTACAGGGGGGAGGCGCCGAACCAGATCTGGATGCCGTTCTGGATGACGATCAGGATGCCGAGCGAGGTCACGAACGGCGCCAGGTGGTTGACCCGGCGCTGGCCGTAGAGACCGGTCACGGGCTGGTAGATCAGGCGGTCGATGGCCGATCCGACCAGGCCTGCGAGGACGGCGCCGGCCACGACGCCGAGCGGAATCGGCAGCCCGTTCCGCACCGACAGCAAGTAGACGCTGTAGCCGCCAACGCTGAACAGCGCGCCCAGGGCGAGATGGTAGATGTTGGTCGTGCGTACCATGAATCCGAAACCAACTGCGATCAGCGCCCATTCGGCGCCCGTGTAGAGCGCCTGGATCAGTATTTCGAGGACGTGCGTCATGTTCCGTGGCACCACGCTCCGGCGCTGTTGCGTGCAGCCCGCGTCAGAAGAGCGACCAAAGCTGCTCCTTCGGCAAGGCGTCTTTCTCGTAGACGCCGATCAGGGAGCCGCCCTTGAGCACGGCGAACCGGTCGCAGGCATTCACTGCCAACCCGACGTTCTGCTCCACCAGGACGGTCGTCATGCCGGCCGCTTTCAGCCCTGCCAGGAACTCGATTAGCGCCGACACCGCGACGCCCGACAGGCCGAGCGACGGCTCATCCACCATCAGCACCGAGGGGCGCGACGCCAGCCCGCGCGCGTTGGCCACGATCTGCTGCTGGCCGCCGCTCAGGCGGCCGACGACCTCACCCGGGCGCTTGGAGAGAAGCTGCTCGCTGGCCGAGAGCTGCTGCCAGGATGCGCTGGCGTCCTCGCGCGTTCGCGTGAAGGCACCCAGCATCACGTTCTCCTTGATGCTCATCTCGGCGAACAGGGCCCGGCCCTGCGGCACCAGCACGACGCCTTTCTTGACGCGCGCCGGCACCGACGCCCTTGTCATGTCGGCGCCGCGAAAGATCACCTTGCCCTGTGACGCCGACACCAAGCCGGCGATGCTGCGCAACAGCGTGGTCTTTCCCGCGCCGTTGTGACCCAGGATGCCGATCGTCTCGCCGGCAAAGAGCTTGAGGTCGATGCCGTGCAGCACCTCCCAGCCCCGATAGCCGGCGGAAAGGCCCTGGACTTCGAGAACGGTCTCCCGCGTCCCTCGTTCACCAGTCATTGCAACTCTCACATTGCCAATGCGGACGGCGTCAGTCCTTCAGGCTGACGCGTTTTACGACAACCGGCTTGCCGTCCTTGATCTCCACCAGCGTCATGGGCTCGACGATCCGACCGTCCGGCAGGAAGCTGACCGGCCCGGCGATGGTCGGCAGTTCGCCGCTCTTCTGCGCGGCGACGAGGTTCGTCCCGCTCCAGCCTTTGCCGCTGGCCTTCATCTTCTTGAGCGCCCCGGCCATGATCTGCCCGGCCTGGTAGCCCATAGCGACATACTGCGAGAGCTCCTTGCCGTGCTTGGCCTTGTAGCTTTCGCGCAGGTGCTTGTAATCCGGGTCCGCGTCGTCGAAGGCGAAGTTGACGTAGAAGGCGTTCTCGATGAGGTTGGCGTTGCCAGTCGAGACGACCCCGCCCATGTCGCTGATGCTGAAGACTTGGCCCTTGTAGTTGCGGGTGTGGAGCTCACGCACGATTGGCACGAGCTGCGTGGCGATCCCGATGGGCAGGACGCCGTCCGGCTTGGCGGCGAGCGCGGCGGTGACCTGGGCGGCCACATCGGTGCTGCCGGCCGGAATCTGCTCCGACGCCACCACCTTGCAGCCGAGCCGCGGACAGACTTCTTGCTGGATCGCCTTGGCCTCGACGACGAAGGCCTCGGAATTCTCGTAAAGCAGCGCGATCGTCTTCACGCCGCGCTTCACGGCTTCCTTGACGATGATCTCGCCCTGAATCGAGTAGGCGGGCAGGATGCTGGTGAAGAGCGGGCCGAGCTTGGTGACTTCGCCCTGCGTCACGTTGAGCATCGCCACCTTGTCGCGATTGGCCGCCGGCGCCGCGGCAATGGCGACGCTGGTGTAGGTCAGGAACACGAGCTGCGCGTCGTGCTTGGATCGCAGAAGCTGGAAACCCTGGAAGCCGACGCGCGGATCGGCCTGGGAATCGACATAGACCGGCGTGACCTCCGGCAACCCCTGCGCGGCGCGCGTCTTGCCGTACTCGGCGAAGTAGGTGTCGAGACCCTGGCGGAGCTCCTCACCGATGAAGCCCGCGTTCCCGGTCAGCGGCAACAGGCCACCGACGGCGAGCTTGGCGGGAAGATCTTCGCCCAGTGCGGTGCCGGGCGCCACGCCGGCCGCGCCAGCGAGCACGGCCAACGTCATGGCCCACGAGGCGACCGCGCGGCAGCCGAGTGATTTCATGCGGGACAAGGCGATCATCTGTTTCCTCCTAGACGCCGGCGATCAGCCGATTCTTCGACCCCAAAAAGATCAATTGCCGTGATTGTCTCGATGCACCTTCGCAACAGTTGCGTCTCCGGCCGCGAATGCGGCCTTGAGCTCGACCTTGCGGACCTTGCCGCTGGCGGTCTTCGGCAGCCCGTCGCGCACGAAGACATGTCCGGGAATCTTGTAGGATGCGATCTTTCCCGAGCAAAAGCGGGCGATGTCGGAACGATCGACGGTGGTGCCGGGCTTGACCACGATGAAGGCGGCGCCGACCTCGCCCTTGGCCGCGTCGGGCACGCCCAGCACGGCGACCTCCATCACGGCGGGATGGCGGCCGAGGAACGCCTCGACTTCCTGCGAGGAGACGTTGAAGCCGGAGCACTTGTACATGTCGCTGTTCCGGCCGAGCCAGGTCAGGCGCTTCTTCTCGTCGAAGAAACCGACGTCACCCGTATGCAACCAGCCGTCGCGATCGATGATATTGGCCGTCGCCTCGGGCAGGTTGAAGTAGCCCAGCATCACCTGGCGTCCTTTGACAATGATCTCGCCCTCGCCACCTGACGGCGCGTCGCTTCCATCGGGCAGCACGGTCCTGACGAGAACGTCGGCCCAGGCGACGCCTTCACCCAGCATGCTTTCGGGATCGAGATCGACCGCATAGACGACCGGACCGCTGGTCTCGGTCATGCCGTAACCCGTGGCTGCCGCCTCGAGGCCGAACTTCTCCAGGAGCTCGCGATGGTAGGGCCGGCGCGGAAAGACGTTCGCCAATCTCAGGCTCGAGACCCGTTCGGCCGAGAACCCCGGCACCTTCAGCAGCTCTTCCAGTATGTAGATGATGCAGCCGATCACCGTGCAGCGGTGGCGCTCGATGAGATCGACGGCCTCGGCCGCGTCGAAACGTTCCTGCAGGATGATCGATCCGCCCACCAGGCATGTCGGCAGCATGGCGTTGTGGCAGCCGGTGATCGCGAACAGCGGATAGATGAGGAACGTGCAATCGCCGTCCCGCAGGTCGTGCGCCATGCGCAGCGAATTGTTGAGGTTGGCATGGGACAGCATGACGCCTTTGGGACGCGACGTGGTGCCGGACGTATAGAGAATGTAGGCCAGCGCGTCGGGATCGGTGGCCGGCGTGAACGGTCGGGGATCGGCCGCGCCGCGCGCCAGGAAATCGTTCCAGGCCAAGAAGGGCGGTTCACCAGCCGTCGCCGATCTGGCGACGACGACGTGCTGAAGCGCGGGCACCGACCCGCGATCCTGCAGGATCTCGCGGATGACGTCGACGTAGGAGAATTCCAGCGAGCCGGCCTGCGTGAGCAGGACACGGGCGCCCGAGTCGCTGAGCGTATAGCGCAGGTCCTCGACCCGCAGGCGCGTGTTGAGTGGCGTCAGCACCGCGCCGATGCGGGTGGCGGCGAACTGGATGGCGACCCATTCCCAGACGTTCGACATCCACAAGGCGACGCGATCGCCCGGCTTCACATCCAGCGCCAGCAGCCCCTGCGCCACGCTATCGACCAGCGCGGCCATCTCGCCGTAGCTGATCGTCCTGCCGTCGGAGACGATGAACTCCCGGTCCGGCCACGAGGCAACGGCACGGGAAAATATCTGGTCCACCGTGGTCTCGAACAGGACCAGGTCCTGGAACCCGCTTCTCTCGCCCAGCACGCCGCTCTCCCCCTGCCCGCCTAGCGAGTCGAGATGGCCGGGTTTTCGACGCCCAGCACGAAGCGACCGATCGTGCCGCGCTGGCGATCGAGATTGTCGTGCAGCGACAGCGTGCGGGCATCGCGCCAGAAGCGATCGGCCCCGTATCGCCGGCTGGTCGCCCGGGCGCCGCAGATCTGGAACAGCTTCGCGCCGGTCGCGACGGACATCTCGGTCGCGAAGGTCTTGGCCTGGTAGATCGCGTTCATCGCCTCGAACGGCGAACCGGTCCCGTCGTCCGCCCGCTGCACCAGCCCAGCCGCGCGGAACACCAGCGCGCGTGACGCTTCGATACCGGTCGCCATCTCCGCGACGTGGATCTGGACGTTCAGCTCCTGGGCTGCATTTTCGTAGCCGATCGTGGGCTGAAGATGGTTCTTCACATAATCGAGGGTGAAGTTCAGCGCGCCCTGGGCGATGCCGGTCAGCAAGGAGGCGAAGCCGAGCTGGTAGAGGGCACCCAGAACCTTGACCTCGAAGAACGAGCCCGGCTTGCCCAACATCATATCGTCAGGCACGAAGCAGTCGTGGAACTCGAGCATGCCGCTCGAGGTGGCGCGCTGGCCCATGTTGTTCCAGCTGTCGATGACCTTCAGGCCCGGCGCATCGATCGGCAGGACCGCCACCATCATCTTCTGCGGATCGTCCTCGCCCTTCGGCATGCAATAGAAGACGGCGAAGCTGGCCCCCATCGATCCGGTGGCGAAGGCCTTGCGACCATTTACGGTCCATCGACCATCGGTCCGCTCGGCCACCGTTTCGGAAAACAGCCGCTTGCCGTCCTTGGTGAAGCGCTCCGTGGGCTCGGCCCCGACATAGCAGAAGGTCGCGCCGTTGTTGTGCACGGCATCGGCGAAACGCCCCATCTGCGCATCGTTTGCCAGGACGCCCAAGGTGGCCGCCGACGCATTCTGCACGAAGAAGACCTGCGCCGTGCTGCTGCAGGCAGCGGCAACCCGGTCGTTGATCTCGAAGAACGGCCGGAAGTCTCCGCCGGGCCCGATACCCAGGCCGCCGAATTTCTTTGGCAGGCAGATACCGAGCAATCCGGCCTCGCGCAGCAGCTTCATGTTGGCGTGGGGAAAGGCGCCCTCGCTGTCGACCGCCACCGCGCGCTCCTTGAGAACGGGCACGATCTCGTCCAGCGCCCTGTCGAGGTCCTTGAAGCTTTCGATGCGTGCCACGTCCTGTTTCCCTGCCCGGATGATGTCGAACCAGGATCGCCTCAATGGTTCGATCAAAGAAGCTTAGCGAAAATACAGCAATTGCAGAAGAAGAATTTTGGCAATATGATCAATATCGCATCAATTTGCCAAGAAGAGGCGGAAGACGCGATGCTTGAAACCGAACAGGAATCGGCGTTCCGCGAGACATGCCGGCGCTTTGCCGAGCGCGAGATCCGGCCGCTGATCGACGAGGCCGAACGCACGGGCAAATACCCTCGGCAGCTGCTGGCGAAGGCGGGAGCGGAAGGCCTGCTCGCGGTGACCGCGGCTGAGGAGCACGGCGGCGCGGGCGCCGGCCTGCTCTATCAATGCATACTTGTCGAGGAGAGCGCGCGCGTCTGCGCCGGTCTCGCCACCGGTTTCATCGGCCTCGGAAGTCGATTGCTGCCGCGCGTTGGAACCCCCGCGCAGATCGAGCGGTATTTCCTGCCGCTGCTGAGCGGCGAGAAGTCGTCGGCCTTCGCCATGAGCGAGCCGGACGCCGGTTCCGACGTGCTGGCGATGCGGGGAACGGCCGTGCAGGAAGCGGGTGGTTGGCGTATCCGCGCCAACAAGATGTACATCACTGGCGCGCCGTTCAGCGACTACATGATCGTCGTGGTCTATACCGACCGACAGGCCCGGCGCGGTGGCATCAGCCTGTTCCTGGTCGACAGCAACCTGCCTGGAATCCAGATCAACAAGCTGGACAAGCTCGGCCATCGGTCGATGGAGACGGGCGCGGTGTTCCTCGACTGCCTCGTGCCGCAGGACGCGCTGATCGGCGAACCAGGCCGCGGCATGGATTATGTCATGTCGGTGCTCGAAGACGGCCGCATCATGCACGCTGCCCGAAGCCTCGGCGTGGCGCGCGCCGCGCTGGAGGACGCCGAAAGCTACGCCCGCCTGCGCTCCACCTTCGGCAAGACCATCAATCAATACCAGGCGATCCAGCACAAGCTGGCGCAGATGCTGATCGAGGTGACCAACGCGCAACTCCAGGTGCGCCAGGCGGCCCTGAAGTTCGATGCTGGCTTGGCCTGCCAGCTCGACGCCTCGATTGCCAAGGTAGTGGCCAGCGAGGCGGCGGTCAGCGTGACCGACCAGGCCATGCGCATCGTGGCCGGCGCCGGCTATCTCAACGAACTGCCGATCCAGCGCTATTTCCGCGATGCCCGGCTCTACCCGATCACCGAAGGCACGACCGAGATCCAGTTGCGCACCATCGCGCGCATCGCGGGCTTCTCCTGACGCACCGGACGGCCGCTTCTCAGGGTTCGATGCGGCGCTTGAACCCGGACGGATCGCAGTGGCCGGCGCGCTGCAACGTCCTCGCGATCGACCGGCGAGTTTCCTCGGGCGCGATCACGTCGTCGATCATGCCGAGCCCGGCGGCTGCGTAGGCGCTCGCCGCAGCCTCGAATTCGGCCAGGATCTCCTGCTTCCTCGCCGCCGGATCCGCGGCTGCCATGATCTCCTTTTCATGGGCCAGCATGACGCCCGCCTCGGGGCCCATGACGTCGAAGAACGCGGTCGGCCAGGAAACGATGGCGTTGGGACGGCAGGCGCGCCCGCACATGGCGATGTAGGCCATGCCCACGGCCTTGCGGATCACGACCGTGATCTTGGGCACCGATGCCGAGAGCAGCGACATCATCAGGCGTCCACACAGGCTCACCATGCGCTGGCGCTCGATCTCCGGTCCGACCAGAAAGCCGGGCGTATCGCAGAAGAACACCAGCGGCACGTGAAACGCATCACAGACGTCGATGAACTTGCGCGCCTTGATCGCCGCCTTCTCATCCAGCACGCCCGCGCGCCTCGACGGATCGTTGGCCACGAGTCCCACGGTCTGGCCATCGATGCGCGCCAGCGCCGTGATCAGATTGCGGCCGTAGTCGGCCTGCAGCTCGAACAGGCTGCCCTCGTCGACGACAAGCTGCAGCAGCTTGTGCATGCTGTAGGCGCGCCGCTGCGCATCCGGCACCAGCCGGCGAAGCGCCAGCGCTCCCTCGGCTGTCTCGCACAGCGCGGTGCGGACGGCGCTCGCGGGCGGCCGCTCGAAGCAGTTCGACGGCAGATAGGAAAGATACCGGCGAACGGCCCGCAAGCTGTCAGCCTCGTCCGCGCCCAGGTAGTGGATCTGGCCGGTCGCCTGCATCGCCATCTCGGGGCCGCCGATCTCGTCGGCGCTATGTTCGACGCCGATGCCGACCTTGACGATGGGAGGGCCGGACATGCCCATGAAGCCTGTGCCCTTTACCATCGCGGTGAAATCGCCCATCGCGCCGACGAACGACGGTCCTCCGAACGACGCGCCCATATGGACGGACACTTGCGGCACCACGCCGCTCAACTGGAAATGCTGTTCGAAGCCCGCGCCGAGGCCAGCCGAGTAGGCGCCCTGGGTTTCCTGGACGCGCGCCGCGCCGGCCTCATTCAGCATCACCAGCGGCCGGCGTTCCTTGAGGGCCAGCGCCCTCAGCCGGACCAGCTTGTCCTCGGCGACGCGGCCTCGGGTGCCGGCCAGCACCGACGGGTCATCCGCGATCACGAACACGCGCCGGCCTTCGATCAGGCCGGAGCCGGTGACCACACCGTCGGCCGGCGTGCGCTTCTCGAGACCGGGATATTGGCTGTGGGCCAGCAGCCCGATCTCGTCCAGTGATCCGGGATCGAACAGGATGTCGAGGCGATCGCGCACCGACAGCTTGCCGGCAGACCGGACCTTCTGCAGCCGTTCGGGGCCGCCCATCTTCCGTGCCTGCTCGCGTCGAGCCTCAAGCCGGTCAGCAACGCCGTCGTCCATCTCTCACTCCCTCCGAGTGCCGGGCTCCGGCATTTCCTAGCGGCGCAGCGACAGCGGGATGCGCGCCATGCTCTGCCAGCGATCGGGCGCCCGCACCGCGGACTTGAGTGCGATGATGGAGTTCTTCTCCACCTCCTGCAGGTCGGCGGCCAGGGCATCGACGAACGGCGCGCGGTCCGCCGGCTCGACGAGGTCGGTCGCCAGCCCGTTCGCCATCGCCTCCTCCACATCGACCTTGCGATTGCGCAAGACGAGGTCGAACGCGCGATGGTCGCCGACGATCCGGGTCAGCCGTCCTGTGCCCAACGTCACGCCGGAAAGGCGGAAACCTGGAAAGCGCAGATAGGCGGAGGAGCTGCAGGCGCGATAGTCGCAGCTCGCAGCCAGATCGGCGCCGGCGCCGATGGCTGCACCCTGCACGAAAGCGACCGTCACGTAGGGCGCGTTCCAGATCAGCTGAAGCAGCGTCTCGATCGCCAGAATGCGGTTGTTGCGCTCCTTCTTGTTCGCGAACCCGCCTTGCCCGGTGTCGAAACCCGAACAGAAATGCCGGCCCGTGCCGCTCAGGACCAGCAGCTTCGTATCGTCTTCGTAGGCCTCCAGCACGGTCTCCGTCAGGGCGGCGACGCTCGGCGTGTCGAGGGAATTGGACCGCTCCGGGCGGTTCATCCGCACGTCGAGGCGGAATGGACCGGGGCGCGTGACGACGAGCCCGCTCTCATCAACCATGAAGCTACTCTCCGAAACTATTCTGCGGCGGCGGATTTCGAGCCCAGCCATTCGGCGTCGACGACGCCGTTATGCTCGCCGGCGTTGGGCGGGCGGCGGAACACCTCGAACTCGTAGCCGGTCATGCGAATCGGATTGCCGACCGTAGGGGTCGTCTTGCCGTTCGGCAGCATCATGTCGCGGACCAGCCCGGTCGCCCGGACATGCTCGCTGTCCAGCGACTCGGCATAGTCGCAGATCGGCGCACAGGGAATGCCTGCCGCCTCGAGAACGGACAGCCACTCGTCGGCCGTCCGGGTCCGGAATGTCGGCGCCAGCGTCTCGGCCAGCTCTTTCCGGTTACGCGCGCGGTCGGCCTGGATGGCGAACCGCGGATCCTCGGCCAGTTCCTCGACCGCCATGGCATTGCACATGCGCCGCCAGAGTTGCTCGTTGCCGGCGGCGACCACGATCCACTTGTCGTCACTGGCGAGGAAGCCTTCATAGGGCGCGTTGCGCGGATGGCCTGATCCCAATCTCTTCGGCGGGATTCCGGTGCCCCAGAATTCGCTGCTCTGCAGCGCCGAGATGGCCAGCATGCAGGAGAGCATCGAGCAATCGACGTTGCTGCCTTTGCCGGTCTGTTCGGCCTGGCGCAAGGCGACGACCGAGCTCAGCGCGGCGAACACGGCGGTGCAGAAATCCGCCAGCGGCACGCCGCACTTGGCAGGTGGTCCATCCTCCTCGCCGGTGACGCTCATGATGCCCGAGATCGCCTGGATCGCGACGTCGAACGCGCCCTTGCCGCTATAGGGACCGGATTGGCCGTAACCCGAGACCGAGCAATAGACCAGGCGCGGGTTGAGCGCGGCGAGCTGCTCGTAGCCCAGGCCGAGGCGCGCCATCACGCCGGGCCGGAAGTTCTCGATCACGATGTGGGCCTTCTGGCACAAGGCCCGCAGGCGCTTCATGTCGGCCGGGTTCTTGAAGTCGGCCGTGATGCTGCGCTTGTTACGGCTGACCGACGCGAAATTCAGGCTGTACGGTGGATGGTCGTCGTCGCCAGGCGAGAAAGGCGGCCAAGCGCGTAGACCCTCGCCACCCATCGGCTCGACTTTCACGACGTCGGCGCCCCAGTCGGCCAGCACCAGTCCCGCGAACGGTCCGGCAGCGAAATGCCCGAACTCGAGGACCTTTACGCCGTCGAGAGGCTTCCTGCCTCTGGCACCGGCCACTTCGGATCCGCTTTTGCTTTCTCGCATCACTCTCCCCGTTAGCTCGTCGCGGCGAGCGCGCTGCCTGCCGCCGCCTTGTGGGCCGGCGCAAAGACGGACGACATCATCGCCTTGAGGTCCTCGACCTCCTCCAGTGCCGACAGATCGTCGAACAGGCGCATGGCGTTGATCGTCGTTCCCCGCGCGGCGCCGTACGACATGCAGTCATCAAACTTGGCCGCCACCTCGCGATCGCTGAGCGGTGCCTGTGCCGATCCCGGAACAACATCGATCGTCCGTTCGAAGATCTTGCCGCCGGACTCCACGAAGACAGTGGCCGGCGACAGGAAGCCGGTGTTCCGCGGATCGACTTCGATCTCGATGCGATCGGCGAGCGCGCGGACCCGCGGTTCGAGGACGCGATCGTTCGTGAGATCCGACAGGACGAGTTCCTGCCGCAACAGTGCGCAGGCCACCGAATATTTCACGCTGAACTGGGCGGCGACCTGCAGATCGCCCGCCGGATCGAACGCGCCGCCGACCACCTGCTGCATGTAGGGCGTGATGCGCACCCGGACGCGCTCCATGCTCTCCGGCGCAATCGCGTGGCTTCGGCTGAGATCGATCGAGGCCTGAATGGCCGCATGATTGCACGCGCAGCTCGGGAACTTCTTCATCCCCGTGTTGAGCGTCTCGTAGCGACGGCCAAGATCGGCCAGCAGGACGTCGGCATCTCCGGCCTCGAAGGCGGCGTAGTAGCCGGCCTGGCCTTCGAGCGCCTCGACAGGTCCGGTGACGCCACGCCGGGCCAGTTCGGCCGCCAGCACTCCGCTGCGCGCAGCAAAGGCTGACTGCATCCGTTTCGCCAGGGTCTTCTCCAGCACGGCCTGGATCGTCCCCGACGCCTGGCACAGCGCGAGGCCCAGCGCATCGCGGCACTGCGCCTGGTTCAGCCCCAGCATCATGGCGGCCGCCGCGGCAGCGCCAAAGGTTCCGTTCGTCGAGGTGACGAACCATGCCGCGTTGCGGCCGGTCGACATCGCAAGACGGCACATCAGGTCGCCGCCGACGGCGACCGCCGTGATCAGGTCCCGGCCGCTGCGGCCCTCGCGCTCGCCGATTGCGAGCGCGGCCGGCACGGTGACGATCTCGGGATGGATGACGCCGTCGAAGTGCAGGCTGTCGTAGTCGAGGGCGGCGGCGCAGGTGCCGTTGGCCAGCGTCGCCCCCATGACCGAGGTGCGCTCCCCGGTCGACCACAAGGTGGCGTGCGGCGCGGCGCCGTCGGCCAGCACGGTCTCGGCGACCGCCGCGCAACCGGGTTCGCCTGCGCCGGCAAAGCCCGTCCCGAGGGTGTCGATGATCAGTCGCTTCGTGGCCGCGATCACGTCTGGCGGCAGGCTTTCGTAGCGCACCGACGCGATGTGCGATGCCAGTTGGTCGGTAATCGCCATCTTCCCTCCTTCGCTGGGCAACCGACGCGGCGTCGGCAATCAATACGGCATGTCGCCGTCGATCTGCACTCGCCGCATGCGGCGCAGCTCGACGTAGTCGTCCAGGGCGTAATGCTGTGTGCAGCGGTTGTCCCAGATCGCCATCGACCCGCGCTCCCAACGGAAGCGCACCTGGAACTCCGGCTTGGCGATGTGCTCGAACAGCGCCTGCAGGATGCTTCTGCTCTCGATATCGGAAACGCCGGCGATGGCCTGCGTGTAGCCCGAATTGACGAAGATGAGCTTGCGGCCCGTCTCGGGATGGGTGCGCACCACCGGGTGCCGCACCGCCTTCTCGACCACGATCCCCTCGCTGCGCAAGGACTGGTCGGCGGCGTAGAGCTTGCGGACGAGGGAGTTGTCGTGCAGTGCCGAAAGCCCCTCGAGATAGGCCTTCATCGAGGCGGACAGCGCATCATAGGCTGCATACATGCTGGCCCACATGGTGTCGCCGCCGACCGGCGGGACGATCTCGGCATAGAGCAGGGAGCCGAGCGGCGGGCGTTCGTAGTCCGTGTTGTCGGCGTGCCACAGCGCACCGATGGCTTTCTTGCTGCCGTCGTTCTCGAGCAGGGACACGTCCTCGTAGCCGTCGTAGGTCTTCAGCTTCTTCGACAGGGCCGGCGTGCCGAAGCGCAGCGCCAGGTCGCGATGCTGCTCGGTGGTGAGGTCCTGGTCGCGGAAGAAGATCACCTGATAGTCGAGGAACGCCCGGTGCAGGGCGGCGAATAGCACGTCGTCCACGCCACGCGACAGATCAACGTCCAAGATCTCCGCGCCGATGCCGGGCGTCAGCGGCTTGACGCGAATCGATGCGGCCGCGTCGCGGGTGACGAGACTGCTGGCGGAAAGGATGCTCATCTATTTCATCTCCTGCCGTTGATGCGCGGCGACAGCAATTTGCGCTGGCGGACAAGTCAGGATGCGGCGCCGTCGGTGGCGGCCGACGCACGCGCCGCGACGACAGGGTCCGTCCGACCCTGCCGGCTTCGCAGGCGATTCCAAAGGTCCGGCAATTCGCCCAGTATCCCGCGACGGAAGGTCAAGACGCAGATGACGAAGATAGCGCCGGTGATGAACGTGACCCACTGGCCTAGAAACGCCAGGTACTCTTCCAGCAGCAGGACGATCACCGCCCCGAGCAGCGGTCCCAGGAAGGTCGTGACCCCGCCCAGCAATGCCATCAGGATGGCCTGGCCGCCGAGCTGCCAATGGACGTCCGACAGCGAGGCGAACTCGATGACGACCACTTTCATTGCACCGGCCAGCGACGCCAGGAATGCCGAAAGCGCGAAGGCCAGCAGCTTGAAGCGGGACACCTTGTAACCGAGCGATTCGGCTCGGGTTTCGTTCTGCTTGATGGCGCGCAGCGCCAGGCCGAATGGCGATCGGATCGCCCGGACGAACACGAAGAAGCCCAGCGCAAACACGGCCAGGGTCACGTAGTACATCGTGATCTCGTTCTTGAGGTTGAACAGGCCGAGGAAGACGCCGCGCGGAACCTGCGTCAGGCCGTTCTCGCCCCCGGTGAACGGCAGGCGGTTGGCGAGGAAGTAGATCATTTCGGCGAGTGCGAAGGTGATCATCGCGAAGTAGATGCCGCTGCGCCGAATGGCCATCGCGCCGAACACCACGCCGAGGACCGTGCCGCAGGCGACGCCGAACAGGATCCCGAGCTCCGGCGGGAAGTCCCAAATTTTGATGGCATGGCCGGTGAGATAGGCCGCGGTGCCGAAGTAGGCGCAGTGCCCGAAGGACAGCAGGCCGCCGAAGCCGAACAGCAGGCTGAACGCGATCGCGAACAGTGCGAGGTAGTACACCTTCATCAGGAAGAGCGGATAAAGGAAGAACGGAGCGACCAGCGCGACGGCCAGCAGGCCGGCGATGACGGCAAGCTCGTAGCCGTTGCGGACGGGAAGACCGGCTTTCATCTAGACCGCCTTCCGGCCGGCGATGCCGGACTTAGTGGTCATCAGGACGACGATCATGATGATGAAGATGCTGAGATAGGAGGCTTCGGGAAAAACGGCCTTGCAAAGGCCTTCGACCATGCCGAGCAGGTAGCCGCCGACCACGGAGCCCACGATCGATCCCAGGCCGCCGATGACCACGACCGCGAAGATCACCACGATGATCGACTGGCCCATCAGCGGCGACACGGGCGAGATCGGCGCCGCGAGAACGCCGCCCAGCGCCGCCAGGGCGCAGCCAAACGCGAAGGTCAGCGTGATGAGCCGCGGAACGTTGACGCCGAAGGCCGCGACCAGATCGGGCTTGTCGATGGCGGCGCGCAGATAGGAGCCAAGCCGGGTCCGTTCGATCACCAGCCAGGTCACGAAGCAGACCGCCGCCGAGATCGCCAGGACCCAGGCGCGGTAGATCGGCAGCACCATGTAGCCGAGATCGAATACGCCGCGCAGTTCCGGCGGCACCGCATAGGGCGTGCCGACGCCGGCGAACGCCACGCGGAAGATGGCTTCGATCATGAGGACCAGCCCGAACGCCAGCAGGAACCCAAAGATGTGGTGCGAGCCGTAAAGCCGACTGAACATCGTGCGCTCGAGCACCGCTCCCAGCGCCCCGATCGCCAGCGGCGCCAGGATCAGCGACCACCAGTAGCTCAGACCGAGAAAGTGCAGCAGCATCCAGGCAATGAAGGCACCCATCATATACATCGCGCCGTGGGCGAAATTCACCACGTCGAGAATCCCGAAGATGATGCAGAGGCCAAGGCTGAGAAGGGCATAGAACGAGCCATTCACCAGTCCCAGGGTCATCTGTGTCAGCGCGAATTCAAGTGTCAGATCGCCCATCGCCGCCCTCTCGTCCTCGTTGGCGGGAGCCCGGCTGCGCCGAAGGGAATCGCGCGCCGCCGGACGTCCTGCGCCCTTGTCGCGATCCCTACGGCTTCTTGACGAGCTTGCAGCTGTCGTCGACCGGCTGATAGACGTCGTTGCCCGGCTGCGTTGCGACCAGCTTCTCGTAGTCCCACTTGCCGTGCGATTCCTTGGGCGTCTTGACCTGGGTGAGATACATGTCGTGGATCAGCTGGCCGTCTACGCGCACATAGGCGTCGTGGCTGGCGAACATGTCATCGATCTTCATTTCCTTCAGCGCCTTGACCACTGCCCTGCCGTCCGTAGTGCCCGCCTTCTGTACGGCGCGCAGGTAGTTGAGCGTGGCGGAATAGTCCTGTGCGATGAAATAGTTGGGCTTCTTGCCGGCCCGCTTCTCGAAGCGGGCCGCGAAGTCCCGGGTCGCGTCGTTTCGGTCCCAGAAGAACGACACCGGCACGTTCAGGCCCTGCGTCACTTCAAGGCCGAGCGTGTCGATATCCTGCAGCGTGAACACTGCCGGAATGACGACCTGCTTCTTCATGATGCCGAACTCGGCGGCCTGCTTGACGGCGGCCATGGTATCGAGGCTGAAGCTGACGACGAAGATGGCGTCCGCTTTCGAGTTCTGCGCCTTCAGCAGATACGTGGCGTAGTCGGTGGCGCCGATCGGATGGGCGGCGGAGCCGACGACCGAGCCGCCGCCCGCTTCGATCAGGCGGGTGGCGTCCTTCAGCATGTCGTGGCCGTAGGCGTAGTCTACCAGGATGAAGAAGAACGTCTTCTTGCCCTGCGCCAGCATGGATTTCACCGCCAGTGCCGCGTAGGCATAGGTGTTCCAGCCCCACAGCACGTGGTTGGGCGTGCAATCCTGTTGCACCAGGCGGGTCGAGCCGGCGTCGGATATCATCGCCACCTTGTTGAACCGCTCGGCGAGGTGCGCGATCTGCACGGCTGCCGGGGTGAGATTGATTCCGAAGATGGCGTCGACGTTCTCGTTCTCGTACCAGCGGCGCGACAGCGACACGGCGAGGTCGGCCTTGGTCTGGTTGTCGCCCACCACGACTTCGATCGGCTTGCCGAGGACTGTCTTGCCGAAGTCCTCGACAGCCATGTTGACGGCGTGGACGGCAGACGCTCCGGTGAGTGTCGATTGCATTCCCGACATGTCGGTGTTGACGGCAAGCTTCACGCTTTGCGCGCCGGCCGTGCCACCGGCGAGCGTGGCACCCGCGATCGCCGCCACCGCCAGTTTCCAGAAAGTTCCCATGCCCCTCGTTCCTTCCCTATGGATCGTTGATTTTTTCAGATCGGCGGCGTCACAACGCCAGATACTTCTCCAGCCTCTGTGATTCGCCGCCCACCGCGTCATTCGAGAGCTCGTCGATGATTCGCCCGCCCTCCATGACGTAGTGCCGGTCGGCGAGCGCGCGGGCGAAGCGCAGGTTCTGTTCCACGAGCAGGATCGTGTAGCCCTTCCGCTTCAACTGCCGCACCAGGGTGGCGATCTGCGCCACGATGGTCGGCGCCAAGCCCTCGGAAGGCTCGTCGAGCAGCAGGAGAGTGGCGCCAGTCCGAAGAATGCGGGCGATCGCCAGCATCTGCTGTTCGCCGCCCGACAAGCTGGTGCCCGAACTGGCGCGCCGCGCGTGCAGATTCGGGAACAGCGAGAAGATCTCTTCGGTGGACAGCCCGCCCGTCTTGATCTGGGGCGGCAGGAACAGGTTCTCCGCCACGCTGAGGGCGGCGAAGATGCCTCGATCCTCGGGGCAATAGGCCATGCCGCAGCGGGCGATTTCATAGGGAGGGGCGGCGATGAGCTGTCGCCCCGAAAGGGTGATCGAACCGCGCCGACGGACCTGGATGCCCATCAAGGCCTTGAGGGTCGTCGATTTGCCGGCGCCGTTTCGGCCCAGCAGCGAGATGACCTCACCGTTGCGCACGTCGAGGTTGACGCCCTCGAGCGCCACGGCATCGCCGTAGTAGGCATGCAGGTCGCGAATCTCCAGCAGGCTAGACATCGGCGGCCGCCGGCGTTTCGAACAGGTCGCCACCGATATAGGCCTCGATGACCCGTGGATCCGACGCGACCGTTGCGTAGTCGCCTTCCGTCAGGACCTGGCCGCTCTGCAGGACCGTGATCTTGTCGCACAGGCGCTCCACGACGCCGAGATTGTGCTCGACCATGATCACGGTGCGATTCTCCGCCGCGCGGCGGATGAGATCGACGATCAGGTCGATGCCGCTGTGGTTCAGCCCTGCCATCGGTTCGTCCAGCAGGAGCAGCGTCGGCTCGAGGGCAAGCGTCGTCGCGATCTCGAGGGCTCGCTTTTCGCCATAGGGCAGTTGTCCGGCCGGCCGATCCGCAACGTCCTTCAGGCCGACGTCGACGAGCAGGGCGTGGCACCTCTCGCGGAAGCGATCGAGCACGATGTCGCTGCGCCAGAACTTCATCGCCAGCCCCTGCGGACGCTGCAGCGCGATGCAGATGTTCTCGAACGGCGTGAGCTCGGGAAAGACCGACGAGATCTGGAAGGAGCGCACGATCCCCAGGCGGGCGACATCATACGGTGGCAGCGCCGTGATGTTCGCCCCCTGGAACAGGATGGTGCCCGATGTCGGCTCCAGCAGCTTGGTCAGGAGGTTGAAGAGCGTGGTCTTGCCTGCTCCGTTGGGTCCGATCAGGCCGTGGATGCTGCCCGTCGCGACCGTGAGCGAGACGTCGTTGACCGCCCGGAACCCTCCGAACGACTTCGTCAGGCCTTGTGCTTCGAGAATGGGCGGGAGCATTTGACCAACCGGCAGCGAGAACAATGCATCAATTGAACTGTATCGAATATTATATCAATTGCAATTGCCCATTATATCAAGTTCTCGCGGAAGGTTCGCAATCCTGACCAATCGCCCCATTGCACAGTTGCGCCATCAGGCCCAGCGGCTCCGCCGCGCCGCCTAGAGGTGCAGCATCACTTCATCGATGAAGATGCCGAGGTCCTCTTCGTAGTCGTAGAAAGTGAACAGCAGCCCGTCGAGACCGGTGGCGAAGTAGGCACGCAGCTCGGCGACGATGTCCTCCGGCGTGCCGATGAAGGCCCGCGTCCCAAGCGAGAGCACGATGCTCTTCAGTTCCTCCGGATCCTCGTGCGACGGCCCCCATCCACGTTGCCGCCCCATGTTCCGCGCAGCATCCCAGTCGCCGGCCGCCAGGATGGCATCGCGCGCGCGAAACGCTTCCTCGCGGGTGCGGCGCGGCAGAACGAAACCATAGGAGAGGACCTTGACCTGCCGGCCGAGGCGCGCGGCGTCGTCCTTCAGGCTCTGCACGCGCTCGCGCAGCTCCTCCGGGCTGTGGGGCAGCGTGATGAACAGCCAATCCGCGTCATTGAGCGCGAGCTGCCGGCTTTCCTTCGATTCTCCCGCCTTCGAGATCATCGGCAGGGGATGTGGCTTGGGCCGGAGATAGCCCTGACGTGACTGGAAGTATGCCCCGTCGAACTCGAAGTCGTCCTCGGTCCAGGCCAGCTTGAGCAGCCTGAGCCATTCGGTGTTGTAGCGGAGCCGTTCTGCGGGCTCCCTCTGCGGCACACCGAACATCGCGAAGTCCGAGCCAACCCAGCCCGACACGATGTTGATCCCGCAACGGCCGCCGCTGATGCGGTTGACGTCGTTGACCATGCGCGCGGCGAGAATGGGATGGAAAACGAAGGTATGGACCGTCGGAAACAGACGCACGCGGCTTGTCGCGGCGGCGAGCGCCGTGATGATGGTCATGGATTCCAACCGGTGTCCCTGGAAGTCGATGCGGCCGCCGAGCGTCGTCCAGCGGGCGCCCGCAAGGAGGTAGTCGAACCCCGCCGCTTCCGCCGTGAGCGCCACGGAGCGGTTGTATTCCCAGGTCGGCACGGTCGACCGCGGATGGGTGCTGATCGAAAACGCGCCCATGCCGGTGGGCATGAACACCCCAAGCAAGGGGCGACTCGACCCTGACCCGCCAGCAGTCACCGAATATTCTCCATCGCACGCCCTCCAGACATCGCCTCAATCCGCTGCCTTTTGCTCCCGCGCCGATACGGGAGATGGGCCGTCGCCGAACAGCTTTTGCCGCATCACACCGGGTTCGTAGGCCGACCGGAAGGACTTGCGCTTCTGCAACTCGGGCACGACCAGATCGACGAACTCATCGACGCTACCCGGAAGATTGTCGGTCGTCAGCATCATGAAGCCGTCGCCGGCCTGGTCGAAGATCTCCTCCATCTGATCGGCAATCTGGGAGGGGCAGCCGAAGATGCGCATGCCGGCAAGGCCGCAGCCATAGCGACGCCCCGCCTCGGCCAGCGTCACTTCGGGACCGAAATCGCCGATGATGGAATCGAGGATTCCCTGGATCCCCGACATCGCGATCTTCTCCAGGGGCCTGTCCATCGGCAGCTTCGACAGGTCGAAACCGAGATGGCCGGCCATCAGTGACAGGCCTGCTTCCGGGACCACCCGCGCCAGCATGGCCGCTTCACGCTCGCGCGCCGACCTCTCGTCCTCTCCAATGAAGGCGGTCAGGCCCCAGAGCACTTTCATGCTCTCCGGTCGGCGCCCGGCGTTGGCCAAGGCCTGATCGAGCTTGCGCCGATGCTGCTTCATCCCGTCGACCGAAGCACGCACGGCGAAGTGAACCTCGGCGTGCTTGGCCGCGAACTCGATGCCGTCGGCCGACGCCCCTGCCTGGATGATCGTGGGCTTGCCCTGCGGCGTCCGCGGCACGCTCAGCGGACCAAGGCAACGGAAGTATCTGCCGGCGTGATTGATCCTGTGCACCTTGGCAGGATCGGCGAAGACGCCACTTTCGCGATTCATGACGACGGCATCCGGCTCCCAGCTGTTCCAGAGCTTGTCGCAAACCTCGAGATACTCGTCGGCTCGTTCGTAACGTTCCTTGTGGTTGAAAACGTCGGTGCGCCCAAAATTGGCGGCCTCGGTCCGACTGAAGCCCGCGACGACGTTCCATCCGATCCGGCCATCCGTCAGATCGTCGAGCGTCGCGAACTGCCGGGCGAGATAGTAGGGCTCGATGTAGCTCGTGTTGGCGGTCAGCCCGAAGCAGAGGTTGGACGTCACGCGGCTCATCAGCGGGATCAAGAGGGCCGAGTCGCTGCGGGGAAATTGCAGCGCATACTTGATCGCCATGTCCGGACTGTCCTTGTACACGTCGTGCAGATGGAATGTGTCCGCGAGGAACAGCATGTCGAAGCAGCCGCGCTCGAGCGCGCGCGCCAGATGCTCCCAATAGGGCGCCTTGTTGTAGCTGAAGCCATTGAATGACCGGGGATGTCGCCACACCCCGATCGAATGCGGCGACGGGCTATGCGTGAGGATCGTGGCGAGGTGCATCTGGTGAGGCACAGGCGATGGCTCCGATTACGACAACATCGGATGACATCACATTTGATCAATTGATGCAATTAAATCATTTACAGCGCCTGCGATGCGCGAGTGATCCCTAGATCGCAGTGCTGCTGGCCCCCCGGCCGCCCTCGATCTGGAGAAGGTCGCGAATCGTCGCCAGATAGCGGGCGAAGTCCTCTTCCGTGGTGGGTGACGTCAGGGCGAGGCGAACACCGTTCCTGTCGGCGGCCGATCCCGCGATGACGAAATTCTGCGAGCCACCCAGCGCCAGACCCTGGACCCGCGTCGCTGTGGTGAAAGCCTCCGACGTCCACAGGCTTGGCAATTCGAGCCAGGCAAGCCAGCTCTGTGGATGGGTCTTCAGCGGGAACGGTGCAAGCACTTCCCGGGCCACGGCCGTACGATGGGCGACCAGCGCCTTTGATTGTTCTGCGATTCGGTCTACGGCACCCGCCTCGAGCAGGACCTTGACGATCTCGACATTGAGCATCGAGGCATAGACGTGGTGTGTCTTGATAGCGACGTTCAGCTGCGATGCCCAGCCGCGCGGCACCGAGACGAATCCGACATCGATGCTGGGGCTGACCGATTTGGAGCAGCTCGAAATCAGGAAGGTCCGCTCTGGCGCGAGGGCGGCCGCCGGCACGTGATTCTTCTCGAAGGCGAGCGGCGCGGCATTGTCCTCGATGATGATCAGATCGAATTTGCGCGCGATGTCGACGATCTCGCGCAAGCGCGTTTCGGTCACAGAGAAGCAGGTCGGGTTGTGGACAATCGATTGCAGATAGAGCATTCGGCCGCCCCCTTGCGCCGAGGCCCGCTCGATCGACTGGGGAATCGGGCCTGATTCGTCGACCTCGATCGGGATAAGCGGATGGTCATGGGCCAGCGCGATGTTGCGCAACCCGGCGTAGGTCAATACCGGCGTCATGACCGGCAGCCGACGCAGGTTGTCCGAGAATAGGATCAGGTAGAGGGCGGCATGGGCACCGCTGGCGATCACGACGTTTTCAATGTCGACCTTGAGCCCCATGCGGGCGAACCAGTCGACGCCGACCTCGCGGAAGCGCTCCGGAAGCTGCGCGCTATGAGGGTAGTAGCGTCCGGCGTTGAACTGGAGCTCCTCGCTCGCTCGCTTGATCGCCCGCTGCAACTCGTCCAAAAGGTTGCCCGCGCCCACATTGGGAATGGCGAGATCGCCGAGCAACGCCGCTTCGGCGGGGCTGGATTTCGGACCCGAAACGCTCGCCCGTTCCTCGACGTAGATGGCGTCCTGCGGCAGCCGGGGTGCAGCGGCGCCCTTGCGCACGAACGTTCCACGCCCGGTCTCGCCGGAGATCAGGCCCCGCTCGGCAGCGATGGCGTAGGCACGCGCCGTGGTGCCGGCGGTCAGGCCAAGTATCTTGGCCAGTTCGCGCTGGGTCGGGATCTGCTGCTTCTCACGCAGCTGCCCGGACTCGATCATCTCGGCCAGGGCCTCGACGATCGCGATGTAGCGCGGACCGAATTGTCGGCTGATTGCCTCTATCCATTGATGCTTCTCCACCATCCCCCTCGCCGATTTCGCGGCGCCCGCCCAGGACGCGACAGTCAAATGCACCAATGCGCCAAGACCAGCTGATGTCCGCCACCGGCCATTTTCGGCACGTTTGCCGCAATGCGGCTTCTCAGTCCATCAAAACCGCCTTCATACGCAGTCAATTAGCAGCAACGCGCGCGCGCGACAAGAGCGCACGCTTTACAATTACATCAATTGCTATATTCACCATGGCGCATTCCCGGAGAAGCCCCGATGAGCGTTCGACTCGGCCTGTTTTACCCCAACGCGAAAGCCATCCACACCATCTCCGGCAAGGTAGCCGCCCGGAACCCCGACGTTCTGAGCATGAAGGAGCATGTCGATATCGCCGGAGCCGCGGAGCGCATTGGCCTCGACTATCTTTTCATGGCGGACGCCTGGGGCTTCTATGGCCCCAAGACGACAGCAATTGGCTTGCAGAACCCCATGCTTGTCCCCCCGATCTTGGCAGCCTCGCTCATTCCCGTGACGGACAAAATCCGGTTCATTACGACCGTCCATACGTCGTGGTTCGAACCTCTCCAGTATATCCGGATGGGCGCTGCGCTAGATCAGCTGAGCAACGGGCGATGGGGAATCAATATCGTTTCCGGGTCGGGCTTCGCGGACCAAATCACGACTGACACACAAACCCTCTCGCACGATGCCCGCTATCGCCGCGCGTCGGAGTTCGTCGACGTCGTGACGCAGTTCTGGTCGACCGGCACGATCGACTACCACGGCGATCATTTTCGGATCAAGGGAGCCATCGTCGGTCCGCCGACAATCCAGCAGCCGCGTCCGCTGATCGTCAGCGCGGGCGCATCGGATGCCGGCCGCGACTTCGCGGGCCGCCATGCCGATTGCATCTTCATGCCAGGACGGACTTCGCGCAACGAGATGCGTGCGCGTATGCAGGAGATCAGAAAGGTCGCCGCCGTGGCCGGGCGGCCGGCCGATGCGATCAAGGTGCAGATGCATGCGAGCATCGTTGTCCGGGAGACGAATGCGGAGGCTAGGGAATACTCGGACTGGATCGCGCAATCCGTGGACCTTCAGGGCGTCGCCGAGTACCTCAATGCCGTGCGCTCCAACATTTCAACCTATGACGACATCTATGCCTCATTGGGCGAGCTGCAGATGCGGCAGATCGGGTCGGTATCGGGCGCGAGAAGGATCCATGGCGGCCCGGTCGAGGTCGCCGATGGTATCGCGACCTTGATCTCCGATTTTGGTTGCGACGGCATCGCGATTACCTTGCCGCTGTGGAATGCCGAGGAAATCGAACGTCTTGGAAAGCTCGTGCTGCCGATTCTCGAGGAACGCGGTCTATGGTCTCCCCCGTCCACGCGCGACTTTGGCTGGTAGCGGGTCGCCGCCTTTTAGATCTGACGGGCACAGTCGCGACCGCTCAGTGAGGCGGTCGCGACTTGATAGTTCCCCCTGCGTCACGCGGTGAGCTAAGCGTGACTAGTCGGCAGGCCTTTCCGGTGACTCGCCGTTTGAGGTCGATCAAAGCGAACGCAGATGATCGCTTCGACATACATCAAGGCGCAGCGCCTAGATTCCCTGGCCTTGCAGGAAGCATATGGCTGCCGAGAGAACGTCGATGCGTTGCGTCAGAGAGATATTGCGGCTGAGGGCGGAGAGCCTCAGTGATCGGGCGATTGCGCGCAGTACAGGCGTGGCACGCAGAACTGTGAGCGAATACGCAGGGCGAGCGCGGGGCGGCCGGGCTTGCCTGGCCGTTGCCGCCGGAGCTGACCGACGCGGCGCTGGAAGCGCTGCTGTTCGCCAGTGCGGGGATGGCACCGGGCACGCGGCGCAAGGCCGGGCTGGCGTCACGTTGATGCTGCTGTGGCAGGAGTACCGCGAGGCCCAGCCCGACGGCTACGGGTACAGGTTCTGCGAGTTGTATGACGGCTGGAAACGACGGCTGTCGCCGGCCATTCACCCGGCAGGTAAGCGGCTGTTCGTCGACTATGCCGGCCAGACGGTGGAGTTGGTCGACGGCAGCACGGGGAGATCCGCCGCGCCCAGGTGTTCGTCGCGGTGCTAAGGTCGTCGAGCTACAGCTACGCCGAGGCGACAGAGGGTGTCCGAAGTTTTGTGTACTCGAGGGGCTCGTGGTGAATCCCAATTGGAGAGGGACCACGACAATGCCAATCAAGCAGGAAGTGATCGACGAGCTGCTGAAGGGCTACGAGAAGCCTGAGGATCTTTTGGGTGACGAAGGGCTTTTCAAGCAGCTGAAGAAGGCGCTGATCGAGAAGGCATTGGGAGCCGAGCTGACGCATCACCTGGGTTACGAACGCGGTGATGCTGCCAAGCGGGGCACATCGAACAGCCGCAACGGCTACAGCGAGAAGACCCTGAAGACGGGCGAAGGCGAGCTGACGATCGATGTGCCGCGGGATCGGGACAGCAGCTTCCAGCCGGTGCTGGTGCCGAAGGGCGAGACGCATTTCGACGGCTTCGACGGCAAGATCATCTCGATGTACGCCCGCGGCATGACGGTTCGCGAGATCCAGGGCCATCTCGAGGAGCTGTACGGGCTTGCGGTCAGCCCCGATCTGATCAGCCGTGTCACGGACGCGGTGATCGAGGAGGTCCGCGAGTGGCAGACCAGGCCACTGGACTGCGTCTATCCTGTGCTGATCTTCGACGCCCTGCGGGTGAAGATCCGGGACGAAGGGATCGTGAGCAACAAGGCGGTTTACCTGGCCCTGGGGATCACGACGGGTGGCGAGAAGGATGTGCTGGGCATCTGGATCGAGCAGACCGAAGGGGCGAAGTTCTGGCTCAAGGTGATGAACGAGCTGAAGAACCGCGGCGTGCAGGACGTTCTGATCGCCGTCGTCGATGGGCTGAAGGGCTTCCCGGAGGCGATCCACACGGTGTTCCCGCAGGCCCAGGTCCAGACCTGCATCGTCCACATGGTGCGCCACTCGCTGGATTACTGCTCGTACAAGGACCGCAAGGCGGTGGCGTCGGATCTGAAGACGATCTACCGGGCCGAGACCGAGACGATGGCGCAGGCCAGGCTTGCCGAGTTTGCCGAGAAGTGGGGCAGCAAATACCCGCCGATCGTGCAGTCGTGGCGACGCAATTGGGAGCAGGTGATACCGTTCTTCGCCTATCCAACCGAGGTTCGCCGGGTGATCTACTCCACGGATGAGATCGACAAGCGCTTTGGTGTTTGGCGTGGTATTTTTCTGGCGCGGGCGACCTCGTGGGAAAGCGCGGCGTGTCGGCTGGAAGCGCCGCCGGGCAGCCTGCATCATGCCTTGCCGGTTTGAGGCACCCGCGCCCCTTCTCGTCGATCCTTCCGAGGGCGCTCTTTCCAACGGTCGACGAAGCGGGCGTAGTTGCGCTCGGCCTGCGGGCGATCTGCATCTCCTGGTCGCGTAGCGTCTTGACGTTGTAGGCATAGGCTGGTCCCCGCCGGTTGCCCTTGTTCTGTGGCTTGCCGGCCTGCAACTCCATGGCACGGGTCTTGTTGGCGACCAGCGCCGGGCGCGCCCACAGATAGTCTTCGTCCTTGGTCAACAGATGCCAGCACAGAACGGCAAGCTTGCGTGCGACGGCAACGGCAGCGATTTGATGGCCTCGCTTGGCGCGGATGCGGACGAAGAAGGCATGCAGCGGTCCAGCTGCCTTGGCTGCTGCCCAGGCCGCTTCGACCAGCATGGCCCGGGCATGGCTGCGACCGATCTTGCTGATACGCCCGTGATGAACGGCACCCAGTCCCGACTGCCGGACCCGTGGGTTCAGGCCAAAGTAACTCACGAGTTTGCTGGGGCTTTCGAACCGGCCGATGTCGCCGACCGCCGCCATGATGCCGGCGGCGACCGTGAGATTGACGCCTGTGATCGTCATCAGCCGCTTGATCGCCAGATCATCGAGGGCGCCTTGGGCAATCTCGCGATCGAGGATGTTAAGATCTTCAGCAAGCCTGTCGAGTTCACGGACGTGCCGGTCGATGGCGCTGCGTTCATCGTCGGGTAACGGCTGGCGTCCCAGCCACGTCCTGCCACGGGCGCTGAACAGGTCCGCATGCGGGCACTTCGGGATCAGATGCGCGTGCAGGATCGCGTGAACCTCGTTCTTGAGCCGTGTGCGATGACGCACGACCTGGTAGCGCCGAGCCACCAATCGACGCTTGCGCTCGGTGGCAACATCCGGCGTCCAGATCTCGGGTAAACAGCCTGCCGCCCGCAGGCTCGCCAGCGTGCCGGCATCAACCTTGTCAGTCTTCACGTGAGCACGGGCGATCGCCTTGACCTGCAGAGGATTGGCGATGATCACCCGCGCCACGAAGGGCGACAGCACCCGCGAGAGTGCCATGGAATTGCCTGTCGCCTCGACCACCACCTCGTCCGTAGCTCGGAGGCTCTGGCCGAAGCCCTCCAACCCCGTACGGGTCATGTCGACGCGGCCGGCAGCTTGCCGTCCTCCCAGAAGACCACCTCACCGAAGGTCCGGTGGATGTCGATACCGATTACACGTCGCATGCGTGCCCTCCTCCTGTCAGCCAAAGTGACGGGAGCGGCGGGCGACACGACACCTACGGATCCGCGCTCTCGGCGCAACCGGGCGAGTCGCAGAGGCGGCCAGCTACTAACGCGAGCTCGAAGCTCATCGAATACATCGGCCTGCCCACACTTGCGTGCTCCCGGTGCCTCTGTCCCGGATGGTCGCACCATACGCCGCAGCCCTTCGAGCTACGACCGGGACATCAGCACCGCGATCTTAATACCGGTTACGAACGCCATCGAGAGCCTGCACATGACGCTTCGCAAGATCATCAAGACACGCGGCTCGTTTCCCAACGACGATGCGGCGACCAAGTTGCTGTACCTGGCGCTGCGCAACATCAAGAAGGGCTGGAAGCGATCGACCCGCGAATGGACTGCCGCGCTGAACCAGTTTGCGATACTGTTCGGCGATCGGCTTGCGGCGTCAGCGCGCTGACGCCGCAAGCCGGCAGGCCACGAGCTGCCGATACACGAAGCTTCGGACACTCCCAGGCGACATGGACACAGACGCTGCCGGACTCTAGGCCGGGCCGCGCGGTCTGTCGCCGACCATCTGGACCCGGCGCATGCGCCGCAGCTCCCGGTAGTCGCCTACGGCATAGTGCTGGGTGCAGCGATTGTCCCAAATCGCCAGCGACCCGCGGCGCCAGCGGAACCGGACGTGGAATTCCGGCCGCATGACGTGCTCGAACAGCATGGAAAGGATGTGCCGACTCTCGATGCCCTGCACCCCGACGACATGCTGGGTGTAGACCGAGTTCACGAACAAGCTGCGCCGGCCGGTGACCGGATTACGCGCACGATCGGTGCTCGACGGACTCGGCCACAGCGATGCCCTCGCTGCACAGGGTATTCGCTCCCGCGTAGCGTCGCTTGACGGCGGAGTTGTCATGCAGCGCCGTCAACTTCTCCAGATAGCGCTTCATGCCGTCCGACAGCGCTTCGTAGGCCGCGTACATGCTGGTCCAGTTCGTATCGCCGCCGACCGAGGGAGCTGCCTCGGCATAGAGCAGCGCGCCCATCGGCGGATTCTCGAAGTCCGTATTATCGGTATGCCAGATGTCGCCGACAACGCGTTTGCTGCCGTCGTTCTCCAGCAGCGACACGGTCTCGATTCCGTCGTACATCGGCAACGTCTTGGACGAGGCCGGCTCGCCGGACTTTGGGGACTAGTCGCCCGATTCACTCAGATTGATGGGTAGAGGTGCTTGAGTTTGATGCGAGCGCTGGGAGTAGTGAAGTGCCAGTTTGCTTTGGTTTTGCTGGCATTTCGGTCGTGCTCCCAGGCGGCGATTTCGTCGACGAGGGTTTGTTTGTCGGGGATGCGGCGATCGAGGCATTGGGACGACAGGACGCCGAGCCAACTGCCATGCTTTGGCGTGTAATGCCATTCGAAGCGCTCGACCAGGCGCCTGGCTTCGGCGGCGGGAAAGGCTTCGTAGAGCGAGGCCTTGCTGTGGATGTTGAGATTGTCCTGGACCAGAACGATGGTTGTGGCGTTGGCGAAGTGGACATCGGCCAGGTCTTTCAAGACGTGGGCATAGTCCACGGCGGTATGGCGATCGGTGACCTTGATATGGCGCCACCCTTCGAGTGGGGCGAACATCATGAAGAGGTTGGCGGTGCCGTTGCGCTCGTACTCGTAATCGCAGCGGGCCGGACGTCCCGGTTTCATCGGGATCGGCAATCGCGTCTCGGCGAGCAGTTGCTTTGAGCTCTCGTCCAGGCACACGAGTGGGCGATCGGGATCGCGCGGCCGCGTGTAGACCGACAGCACGTCCTCCATGGCGGCTACGAACGCGCTATTGGCCTTCGGCGGAATGACCCAGCACTGCCGGCGATGGGGCTGGAGAATGTTTTTTTGAGCGTCCTTCCGATCGTCGAGTCGCTGGCGCGATCGACAATCCTCAGCTCCACGACCTTCTTCTCCAGCAGCCGCAGCGTCCATCGGGCGCGTCCCTTGGGAGGTTTGGAACAGGCCAGGGCAATCAGTTTAGCTTCCTTCTCGCCATCAAAGATCCGGGCAACCGCCGGTGTCGCCCGTTGCTTGCGGCTCAACACAGCCTCGAAGCCCTCTTCCACCAGCTGCTTGCGCACCCGGTAAACCATGGACACGCTGGTGTCCAAAGCCTTGATGATCCGGCTGTCACTCCAGCCTTCTCCGGCTTCCGAGACGTCGGCCTTCAACAATATTCTCGCCTTCAGCAGCCGGTGGGCCGCGCTCTTGCCCTTCCGTAGCAACGCTTCGAGCTGTTCGCATTCCTCGCCGCTCAGCCGCACAACATACTTCTTTACCGAAATCTCTCCGGCAGCCATCGTCGTCTCCGTCGCTCCTGTCGCGACAGAATCGAATCACAAGAACACATGCCTTTCAAATTAATTGAAGCGACCGACTAGGTCGAGATGCTGCTCGGTTGTCAGGTTCTGGTCGTGCAGGAAGATGACCTGATGGACCATCAACGCCTCGTGGAGGACCTGAAAAAGCTCGTCGTCGATCGCTTCGCCGAGATCGACGCCCCTGATCTCGGCACCAATCGTGGTCGTCACCGGCTCTATGGCGATCTACCGCCGCCGCTCCCTTGGCGCCGCGGAGAGATGCATACTCATTAGCCTTTCCTCCCGCCTTGGATGACTCCTTACCGTACGCTTCATTCACGCGAAGTACCTCGCCCGCAGCTCGACCTTGCGGACCTTGCCGCTTGCCGTCTTTGGAAACGAGTCCAGTGCGATCACATGCCCGGGGATCTTGTAGGACGCGATTCGCCCCTTGCAGAATTGAACGACGCTTTTCTTGTCGATGGCGTGGCCTGGCCGAGCGACGACGAAGGCGGCGCCGACCTCTCCTTTTGACGGGTCGGCAACGCCGATGACCGCCACCTCGGCAATCCCAGGATGCTGGCTCAAGAAGGCTTCGACTTCCAGCGCTGCCACATTGAAACCCGACGACTTGTAGACTTCGTTCGCCCCGCCGATCCAGGTCAGGGTGCCGTCGGCGTTGAAGCGGCCGATGTCGCCCGTATGCAGCCATCCGTCAGCGTCGATGGCCTTTCGCGTCGCCTCGGGATTGTTGAAATACCCCAGCATCACCTGCCGGCTGCGCACGACAATGGCGCCGGCCTCGCCGATGGGGGCAGGGTTGCTGTCCTTGTCCAGAATGCGGATCTCGTTGCCCGGCCAAGGAACGCCCTCGCTGGAGAGAGTGCCTTCGTCCATGCTGCCGACGTGCGTTGTGGGCCCCGACGTTTCGGTCATGCCGTAACCGGTGGATGAGGCCTGCACGCCCAGCCGTCGGAGCAATGAGATATGTTGCGTGCGGCGCGGGAACACGTTGGCCCGCCACAGGTCCGCGTCTGCCACGAGCGTGCGGCGCGCGAGACGTGGAAGGTCGTCGGCACCTATCACGACGCCGCCATCTCTGGCGCCAGCGTGATCCTCCGTCCCGGCATTCAATCGCTGTTGCAGGACGCGCAGCGCGGCCGGTTCGAGATCGTGCTGGCCGAGGCTCTGGACCGCGTGAGCCGCGACCAAGCCGACGTGGCGACGCTGTTCAAGCATCTGCGCTTCGCGGGCGTGCAGATCGTCACCTTGAGCGAGGGCGAGATCACCGAGCTTCACGTCGGCCTCAAAGGCACGATGAACGCGCTGTTCCTGAAGGACCTCGCCGCCAAGACGCATCGCGGCATCCGCGGCCGGGTCGAGAAGGGCAAGTCCGGCGGCGGCCTCTGCTATGGCTATGACGTGGTGAAGCACACCGACGCTGAAGGCGCGCCGATCCGCGGCGAGCGCACCATCAACGAGACACAGGCCGAGATCGTCCGTCGCGTCTTCCACGCCTTCGCCGCCGGCATCAGCCCGCGTGCAATCGCCCAGCGCTTGAACGAGAAAGGCGTTCCCGGCCCTGACGGCGCATTGTGGACGGACTCCACATTGCGTGGCCACGCGGCGCGCGGCACTGGCCTCATCAACAACGAACTCTATGTTGGCAAGCTGGTCTGGAACCGGCTCCGCTACGCCAAAGACCCGGCAACCGGCAAGCGCGATGATGACGTGGGCATACTTCTCTGCAAGCTCGCCCTGCCGTGCCTTCGCGGCCCGCCACAAGTCGTCATCGACGATGCGCAGCTCAAAAACTTCGGTGGTGATCCATTTGTCTCGCGGACTGAAGCGCGAGAAGCGTTTTCGGCAGATTCGGCGGATGGTACCTTCACATTCTCGATGATGTTGGTACAGGGCAAAGGACGGCGCAGCTTGGTGGGCAGGCGCAGGCGGTTGGCGTGGCGGCGCGGGTCGCGTGAAGCGATAGCGTGATGTCGCCATGGCCCTGCGGTGGACGGCTGCCGCCACGATCGAAGCCGCCAAGGGCTTCCGCCGACTGAAGGCCCACAAGACCCCAGCCTGCGTTTCGCGCCTCGCGCCCACCAGACCAAGTGCGCCAATGGGGCCGATCTTGACCACGACCGGGAGGCTGCATAGCCTCCTCACAAGCGACGTTCGCCGAGCCCCTTTTCAACATCGGCCGGGACATCGCTACCAAGTCACGCCAAAAATGGAATAGGGAAGGAGTACGCAACCATGAAGAGGCTGGTGCCGCCAGATGACATTCCTCAGTGGATTCCGGGAGAACTGACGCTGGACAGCAGCGGACGCCGGTGGGAGGGCGTGACACTGAAAGGCTATAATTACGCAGATCTTCATGTCGCCATTCCAACGATGCGTGACTACATGATCGTGGTCTATGAAGGCGAGCCGGCCCGTATGGGACGACGATGCGGTGGGCCTTGGGAGTATCATCAGGTCGAGCCCGGTGTGGTCTCCCTTCTGACGCGCGCGGAACAGTCAGAATGGGCGTGGTCACGGCCGATTACGGTGTCACACGTCTATCTTTCTCATGATGCGATCACCAAGGTCGCCGGCGACATTTACGACCGCGACATCGCGGATGTCGAAGTCGGCGACAAGGTCCGCGCGATCGACAACTTCCTCCCTGGGGTCAGCCATGCGCTTCGGCAGGAACTGAGCGGCGGCGAGGTTGGCGGACGCGTGATGGTCGAGACGTTACGAACGCAGGCTTGCGTACATGTCCTGCGCAGCTTCGCCCAAACCCGGTTCCGCGAACCGAAAAGTTCGGGTACTTTCACCCGCGCCGAGCGTAGGATCCTGACCGAGTATCTCGCCGAGAATCTGACGCGCGATGTCTCGCTCGCCGAGATGGCTGGAGTGGTCGGGCTCAGCGACTTCCATTTCTCGCGCAAGTTCCGTGCGGAGTTCGGCTGTCCTCCGCATCGGTGGCTGATAGAAGAACGGGTCAAGCTCGCGGGCGACCTCGTCAAGCGGCGAGGTCTGTCCTTGAAGGAGGTCGCGTTCCACGCGGGCTTCGCCGATCAGAGTCACATGACGAGGCTCTTCCGCCGGCTTTACGGAATGACGCCCGCTGAATACCGGCGGACTCGCGGCTGATGGCGGGCGCTTGACTGGAGAACGAACCGGCCTATCGGGCCGGTTCGTCCGCTGCTTCGCTTCCAGCTTCGAAAATGCTCCGAAGGGCGGGCCGTGGTTCAGCTGCGCCGGAACCCCGTGTATCCGTTCTCGGCGGCCTGCCTGAACCTCTGGATGTAGTCGGGAAGCCCGCCTGGATAATTCAAAATCTCGCGCTTCTTGCCTGGGATATTCGCGGCCATGTACCAGGAATCGGCCTTGGGAAAGAGCGTCATGTCGGCGATGTCGTGATTGAGCCCGGCCCAAGTCTCTTCTGCTTCCCGTTCGGCTTCGATGCGCTCCATCCCCGCATCGCGCATGTCTTTCAGCAGATCGACGACGAGATCGCCTTGCAACTCAGCGCAGCTCGGCCCGTTACAGAAGCCGGACGGACTTTGCGGTCCGTACAGGAAGAGTAGATTCGGGAATTCCGCCGTCGCCACGCCCAGTTGGGTCTTCACGCCATCCTTCCATTTCTGGCCGATTGTCCGCCCCTGCAGGCCCTTGATGTCGATGCTCGTGATGCCGCCGGTCACGGCGTCGAACCCCGTGGCTAGCACCACCACATGGAGCTCGATCTCACCGGCTGAGGTCCTGATTCCGCGCTTCGTGAAGCCGAGAATCGGGGTTTCGCGCGTGTTCACAAGATCCACGTTGTCCTGGTTGAAGACGTCGTAATAGTTCTGCTCCAGCGACGGGCGCTTCACGCCCCACGGGTGCGGCGGCTCCCGCGGCGCCAGCATTTCGGCCAGGCGCGGATCGCGGATCCGCGGACGGGTCTGGTCCCGCCAGAAATCATAGGCGGTGCGGTTGGCGTTGGCGTCCAGCAGCACGTCTTTGAAGGTGCCGAGCCAGAACGGAAAGCCGCCATGATCCCACAACTCCTCATAGACGTGGCGCCGCCTCGCGTCGGAAACCTCAAGGGCAGATTCGTCGATAAAGTCGTAATCGAAGCCGCCAAAGGTCTCGGCCCTGCGGGCGAAGCGACGGGGATAGTCAAGCTTCATTGTGGCCTGCTCCGCTGAGGAGAGGGCGCGCTGACGCATGGGCAGGGCGAGGATCGGCGTGCGTTGGAACACGACGACGCGCGTTGCGTCGCGAGCCGCTTCCTGGATGACCTGCACGCCGCTCGCGCCGGTGCCGATCACGCCCACCCGCAGACCGGTGAAATCAATGCCCTCCTGCGGCCAGCGCGCTGTGTGATGCACCCGTCCTCGGAACTGGTCCAGCCCTTCGAAGCGCGGGATATAGGGCGATGAGCCGAACCCAGTGCACAGAACGACGAAACGCGCCTCGACGATCTCACCGTCCACCATGCGCACGCGCCACCGCCGCAGGCCCTCGTCGAACTCCGCGCCCGCGAGCCGCTTGTTCAATGAGATGTCACGTTCGAGGCCGAGCTTCTCGGTCACATACGTGAAGTAGGACCGCAGCTCCCTCCAGGACGGATAGAGCTCGTTCCAGTTCCAATCCCGCCAGAGTGCCGGGTCGGAGTATTGATACATGGGCGCATCCGTGTCCACACGCGCGCCTGGATAGCAGTTCCAGTGCCAGATGCCGCCGCAGCCGCCGCCTGCCTCGTAGAGACGCACAGACAAGCCGAGCTCGCGCAGCTTGCGCAGCTGGTACAGTCCGGCGAAGCCTGCGCCAACGACCAATACGTCAAGTGCTCCATTCGATACGGCGTTCATGAATCCTTCCTTCGTCCTCTCGGGCGTTTCACCACTTAATGGGATGCGAACCAAGGCAGATCACGGAAGACAGGGCCGTGGCCCTGCTTTCCGTGACGCTGGCATGGATCAGGCAAGGCCGAGCCGCGGCTTCACCCATTGCGCCATTCGGGCGATCGCCTCGTCAGCCTCCGGCGCGGTCCCGGCCAGGAACTCGAAGACGTGCTGCATATCCGGGAACACGTCGATGCGCACTTCCACGCCTGCGGCCTTCGCCCGCTCGGCCATCCTGCGGCTGTCGTCGAGCAACGTCTCGGCATCACCGACCTGGAAGTAGATCGGCGGATAGCCCGAATAGTCGGTATAGAGCGGGTTGGCGAGCGGGTGCTTGGGGTCGCCGCCTTCGCCGACAAAGAGGCTGCCCAAGCTGTTGGTCGTATCGCGGGAAACGAGCGCGTCACGGTCCTTGTTGGTGTCATAGGTAGCGCCAGACGTGTCCCAGCCGGCCCATGGCGACATGGGCATCGTTGCGGCAGGGAAAGGCAACCCGAGCTCGCGCACGCGGGCAATCGTCGTGAGGGCCAGTGCGCCGCCGGCGGAATCCCCCGTGAGGGCGATATGGCCTGGCTTGATCTTCTCGTGCTTGAGCAGCCAGCGATAGGCGGTGGCCATATCGTTCACCGGCCCCGGGTGCGGGTTCTCAGGCGCCAGGCGATAGTCGACGATCAGCGCCCGGCAGCCAACGGCCTTGGCGATGTGGCCGAAAAGCTTGCGGTGGGTGTACATCGAGCCGACGACGTAGCCGCCGCCGTGCGAGCAGAGCAGGACGCGATCACGCACGGCGCCGTGGGGGACAGCCCACATCGCCGGAATGCCTTCAATCTCGATCTCCAAGTAGTCGACGCCCTTCGGATCGGCCGTCACGTCACCCCAATGGCTGAACAGACGTCGGATCTCGTCGATGCCCATGTCCGGCTTGGCCGTCATCGCGGCGACCCATGACCGATACAGATCGGCGAGCTCTGTGGATTCCTTGCTTGGCATATCGGTGCTTCCTTCCTTTCGTGAGTGAGGTGTTTCCGGTCCCGTCCACGTGTAGCCACGCGGCGGTTCCCTTCAAGGAACGAGGCTTGCCTGTCCGCCCGAGCGAAAGCCTCGTTGATCTGGTCGAGCGGAAATTTGGCGCTGAGCAGCTGATCGAGCGGCAGCCTGTCGCGGTTGCGCTCGAGGAAGCGGAGCACTTTGCCAAGCGTGAATGGTTCGTAGAGCGCGACGCCGAGCATCGACTTGTTGCTCATGACGAGGCGCGACGGGTCTGCGGATGGCGCGGACGGTCACGGGGCGAGCTCCGCCGCGCGCTCGCGCAGGAAGCGCTTGTCGACCTTGCCGACACCGGTTTTCGGCAGTGCCGCCACAAAGACGAAGCGGTCTGGTATCCACCACTTCGCGAAGCGGCGCGCGAGCCACGCGCTCAGTACGTCCGGGTCGAGTTCTCCACTCTCCTGCAAGGGCACGACAAAGGCCACCGGCCGCTCCTGCCAGCGTGCGTCCGGCATCGCCACAACCGCCGCCTCCCGGACGCCGGGACAGGCGGCCAGTTCGTTCTCGAGGTCGACCGAGGAGATCCACTCGCCGCCGGACTTTACGAGATCCTTCGCGCGGTCGACGAGCCGGATCGAACCGTCGGGTCCCTGCGTCGCAATGTCACCGCTTCGCCACCATCCATCGACGAATCCGTCGCGGCTGCGCGTGTCGTGGTAGTATTCGGTGGCGATCCAGGGGCCGCGCACATGCACCTCGCCGGGGTGGCCATCGTCGCGGGGCGCCGGCCTGCCGGACTCGTCCAGCACCTTGAGTTCCACCCCGGGGACGGGAATGCCCTGCCGCACCCGAACCTTGATCCGCTCCTCCGGCCCAGCCGCAAATACGCTTCGCCGCACATGAGTGATCGTCGCGAGAGGGGCGGCTTCGGTCGCACCCCAAGCTGTGAGGATGGTAACACCGTACTCGTCGTGAAATCGCTTCATCAGCGCCTCAGGCGTGGCCGAGCCGCCGAGCATGAGGCCGCGCAGGCTGCTGATGTCGCGCGATCTCTTCTGGAGCTGCGCGTAGAGCTCGACGCCGATCGTCACCGCAGCGGCACAGAACGTGACGCGCTCGGCCTCGATGAGGTCGAGAATGTCCGCCGCAGTCGGATGCGGCCCCGGCAGCACGATCGTCGCGCCGGCGGCGACTGCGGCATAGGGCAGCCCCCAGGAATTGGCGTGGAACATGGGCACGACCGGCAGCACAGTGTCATGCTCGCCGATGGCGAGGACATCGCGAAGGCAGAGCGCTAAGGTGTGCAGATAGAGCCCACGCTGAGTGTAGACGATGCCCTTGGGATCCCCAGTCGTGGCGGAGGTGAAGCACATCCCGCAGGAACTGTTCTCGTCGAGTTCGGGAAATGCGAGATCCGGCTCGCCCGTCGCGAGCAGGCTCTCGTAATCGCGATCACTGGGAGGCGCCGCCCGATCGTCCATGACGATGATGTGGCGGAGGCTGCGCACCGAAGGAGCGATCCGTTCCACGACCGGCAATAGATCCGGATCCACGAAGAGGGCCACGTCTTCGGCGTGGTTCATGATGTAGGCGATGTGCTGGTCGGTGAGGCGGATGTTCACCGTGTGCAGGACGGCGCCAAGGCACGGAACGGCAAAGTAGAGCTCCATGTGCCGGTATGTATTCCAGCCGAGCGTCGCAACCTTGTCGCCCGGCCTGATGCCGAGCCGCGCCAGGGCACTGGCGAGTTGCCGGGTGCGCCGGCAGTAATCGGCATAACGGTAGCGAAACAGCTTGCCGTCAGCTTGTCGCGAGATGATCTCGTTCTGCGGAAGGTATGACTCCGTGCGCTCCAGGAAGACCTTCAGATTGAGCTGCATGGCGGTTCGCCCCAGATGTCATGCCCACGTCGGGCTTGTGTGATTAGTTCGCGACATAGCCGCCGTCCACGAGCAACTCGGTGCCATTCACAAACGATGATTCGTCGGACGCGAGGAAGAGGATCGCCTGCGAGACCTCCTTGGGCTGGCAAGGGCGGCGCAGCAGGGTCGGGCCGAGAATCGCGCTTCGCGTCGCCGCGTCTCTATGCAGCAGATCCTTGGTCATCGGCGTGTCGATGACGCCCGGATGGATCGAGTTCACGCGGATGTTGAAAGGCGCGAGGTCCACCGCGCAGGATTTCGTCAACAGGCGCACGGCGCCCTTCGAGGCGATATAGGCGCCGGCAGATGGGGCGCCGACCATCCCGTAGATGGACGAGATGTTGATGATCGAGCCTCCGCCCGACTCCTTCATAAGCGGAACCGCGGCACGCGTGCCAAAGTACACGCCACGCACGTTGACGTTGAATACCCGGTCCCATTCCTCTGTCGTGGTTTCATACGCGGGCTTGAGCACCAGGATTCCCGCGTTGTTGCTCAGAACGTCGAGTCGCCCCGCCTTCTGCTTGATCCTCGCGATCGCGGCATCCCAGTCGCTTTCGCTGGTGACGTCGAGCCGGAGGAATTCGGCCCTGCCGTTCGCCGCGACAATGTTCTGCGCGACGGCCTCACCCTTTTCAATTTCCCGGTCGCAGATGAACACGTGCGCTCCTTCCGCCGCGAGCAGTTCAGAATGGGCCTGTCCCATCCCCATCGCCCCGCCGGTGACCAGCGCAACCTTGCCTTTGACTCGATCCATCGGACATCCTCCCTGAGAGACGCCAAGCGCACGAATTCTTCCGTCATGCTGGCGGCTCGATCTCTATAAAAGTCCGTCCCGACAGGCGCGAGATCCCGCGCCAACGCCACTTCTAGACAGCGACGGCGAGCTTGTTCTTGTCGAGGATCATACCTTTGAAACCAGACTCCTTCACCGCATTGATCGTCTGCCGGTAGTTGCCGAGCCCGCCCAGATAGAACATGACGGCGTTCTTCTTTCCGGGAATGTTGGCGCCGAAGATCCAGGACTGTGCCTTCGGAAACAGCGTCATGTCCGCAATGGTGCGGCACGTCGTCAGCCACTCCGCCTCGGCGTCTTCCGACGGCTCGATGGTGCCGCTGCCGTTGCGTTCCATATGGGCGATAACATCGGCGATCCACTCGACCTGCACCTCAATGCTCGGCGGCAGGTTGGTGAAGGGGCCATTTGGGCCGAGAATCATGAAGAAGTTCGGGAAATCGGTTTCCATCATGCCGAGATAACCGAGGGGCCCGTCCCGCCATTTTTGCCGCAGGGTGACGCCACCCCGGCCACGCATGTCGACCTTCGTGTAGTTGCCATCTACCGCGTCGAACCCAGTGGCGAAGATGACGGCGTCGAGGCGGTATTCCGCGCCGCTTTCGGTCCAGATACCGGCCGGCGTGAATTCGGCGATCGGATCGGCCTTCACATCCAGGAGCGAGACGTTCCCGCGATTGTAGGTGCCATAATAATCGTCGGCGCAAAGCGGGCGCTTGGCATAGAGGTCGGTCGGCGTGAGCTTGCGCGCCGTCTCGGGATCTTTCACGATCTGGACGATTTTCCGCTTGATGAAGTCGGCGGCAGCATCATTGGCTTCCTTGCTGGTCGCGATGTCCGAAAAGGTCTCGAACATAAAGCGGAATCCGCCGCCGCGCTTCCACGCCTGCTCGAAGACGCGTTCGCGCTCCTCCGTGGAAACCGACATCGCGGGCACGCTGCTTTCCGCGAAGCCGAAAGCGACCGCGGATCGCCTGACCTGGTCCCAAATAGCGTCGTAGCGCGACTTGTATTGCCTGATCTGGTCCTCGGCTTCGGGCCAGTTCGCGATGGGAACGACATATTGCGCCGTGCGCTGGAACACGGTGAGCTGCCTGACCTCTGGCGCGAGTGCGACAATCGCCTGGACACCACTCGATCCCGTGCCGATGATTCCGACGCGCTTGCCCTTCAGATCGACACCTTCGGCCGGCCAGGCGCCGGTGTGATATTGCTCGCCCTTGAAGCTGTCGAGGCCCTTGAAGCCCGGCTTGTTCGTCGCTGAAAGCAGCCCGAGCCCGGTGACGAGGTATTTGGCGGTGACCGTCCATCCCTTGTCGGTCGTCACCCGCCACGATCCCGATGCGTCGTCGAAACGGGCCGCAGTGACCTTGGTATTGAACTGATAGCTTCGGCGCAGATCGTAGCGGTCGGCGACCTGACCCAGATACGCGAGAATCTCCGGCTGGGTGAGATAGCGCCTCTTCCAGGCGCCCTGCTGGAGCAGTTCCTTGTCGAAGGAGTAGCGATAGACGAAGCTTTCCGTATCCGAAAGCGCTCCAGGATAGCGATTCCAGTACCAGGTTCCGCCGACATCGCCGCCATTCTCATAGCCCTGCACCGTCAGGCCAAGTTCGTTGCGTAGCTTGTGTATGGCGTACAGCCCGCCGAACCCGGCCCCAACGACGACCGCGTCGTACATAACTGGCCCGGTCTTAGCCGCAACAGCCGTCTGGACGTTCATCGATCCGTTTCCTTCCCCTTGAGCTTGGCGCCACTGACACGTCGCACGACGCGCAGACGGCGCCCTCGCAGCGTGCGCCTGACCAAACTCACCCTAGTTGTGGGCTGGTAAATTTCACCACCGCGGGCCTAGGGCAGTCTTGAATGATCCTTATGGATCATTGGTACATTCTTGCTGCGTCGTGCGGCAAGCACGGCGGGCGGCTCGCTTCCACGACGCCGGCCGGCCATGCTGCGTGCGAATAAGGCGGCATCGCCATCCGTTCACGCGCCTCGTGCACCGTCTTGTGATCCTGCTTTTCTCACCCCCCTCAACGAAAGCGACCTTCCGATTCCTGCAGTCGCTAAGCGCGCGGGATTTTTGAGTGACGGTGCAATTGGGCTAGGAGCGTGTCCAGATAGGCCGGGCATCCGGGGCGGGTGAAGGGTGGCGAGAGGCTCATGCGGCCCTCGCCAGCTTGACGAGGTTTGTGAGCGGTGCAGATGAGCGCCCATTCGGCCCTCACTTTGTCAATACCGCGCAACAGGAACTGCCGGCCGACACCTCGCCGGCGTTCCGGCCGAGATTGGCCTTAATGCCGTCGAGCAACGGCGCCAGCTGCGCCTGATCGCTGGCGCTGTTGGTCAGGGTCTGCGCCACGATGATCCGATGGGCGCCGTCGACCGCGGCCTGGGCGTTGTAGCCCTGGATGTAGCCGTCCTTGGTCTTCAAGATGCGGCTCTCGGGGTCGGTGAAATTGACTGCCGGCCACGAGATGCCGCCGGCCACAAGCTGCACCTGATAGGTGCGCACATCCTCGATATCCAGTCGATCCAGCGAGCAACCAAAATACTGGCTGAACTTCGCCACCGCATGTTCGCCACCGCATGGATGTACGATTGCTGCGTCGCCGGCGACAGATTGCGGACCGTCATGCCCTCGATCATGCGGCGGCGAAGAGGGCTTAACTCGGCCATCGCGGTTCTCCTGTCTGCAAGGGTGGGCTTCCACAACCAGCAATCGTTCAGGCAGGAGCGCTCTCACACCAATACAGAACCCCAAACACCACGCCAGCGGTTTAGTTCAATCAATGAGTTAGCCGAAAAGTCGGCACTACATTCTTGGTTCTCGGATGGGCTAAGCTCGTCGAGCACGGTGCTCAGCGAGTTGCCCAGCTCTGAGCGCTGCCGCCACATCTCGAACGTCTTCCACAGCACTATGGCGCGACAACCAGGATGAGGGCTCTCATCCTGGTTGTCGCGCCATACAATGCCTTCGTTCGGCGTCTGGTCATGCTGGCTGACACGGGCCTCTTCCCCATCTTCGTTGCGAGAGGCACATGATGCGTCACAAAGAGACGCGATCGACGCCGTGGTGCGTCTCCTCAGCGAATCCCTCAGAACATCCGACAACGCACGAAGCCCTGCCATGGAGACATGGGGCGTCGTCGCCGAAGGAAAGAAATCTCGACAAGCGGCCCGGTCGAACATCCAGGCCGGAAGCTCCAGCTGGCGGCCGCCTCGTCAGCTCCTTCTTCTTTTCAAACAATCTCGCCGCTTCATATTCCCTCATCTACGAGTCGCTTCACCTCGGCGCGGAATATTCGCTGCAACTCCTTTCCCACCCGCGAGGACGATCGACATCCTTTCTTGCCACATCGATGAGGGCACCCGGCCACGATTCGTCTGCTGGAGCTGAAAAGGCATTTGGCAGATTTCTGGGTGCATTTCATCGTAGCCGCCTGCACCAGACCAACCGGGCTGAGGTTCCATCGTCTGTCTCTATCATTGCTGCGTTGAGCGCCTCTGGTAAGCTCGGATCGTCCAAGCGCACGTGAAGGTACTTGCCTGTACGATCGCTGGTCGGCTGTCCCCTCCAAGCGGCGCCGATTTCGCTCGCACCGACATAGACCCTGTAGTCTGGCGATTGTTCGTTGTTGCGATTGTCGTTGGGAACGAACCGGACTTTGCTGTTGACCAACATCGTGCGGATACGACCGATCCATCCACCGTCTCTGGAGGGCGTGAACACACCGATGACAGCCATCTCCTTCCTCCTCAGCTTTCCGCCGATGACTGGTCCGGCTCGACCGGACGCTGTCTGCGTCGCGTCGACTTCGCAACTTGACCCGACACCTTCTTGAGAGCCTTGACGTATGTCCGATCGCCCGCAAGGAAACGCTCCAACATATAGGGAATAAGCTCGGTCACTGGCTCCGCCTGGCCGTAGGCTTCGCGGTAGATGTCGGCATAGGCCTGAAGGGCGCGATTGAGGCCGGGCGAAATCGCAATTGTCATCTTGACTGGCGTGCGGTCCGGCAGTTTGCCGAGCTTGAGATCGGTCACGGTCGCCTCCTTCATTCCTGATAGGGCCGCAGGATCAGGTCCTTGTGCACGATGATGCGCAGCGGCCAGCCGGGCCGCACGGTGATGGTGGGCTGGATGTTGAGGTCCTTTTGGACAATGTGCTGGCCGGCCTGATTGGCGCTCTGCTGGGTCGACTCTCGGATAGCTCGGATTAGATCGCTCTCAGAGCCGCCGAAGCCGATCTGGCTGCCGACGCCCAGCAGCGTTGAGAGCGCGATACCCTTGAGCAAGGTCCAGGTGTGATAGTCGACCTGATCTTCGAGGCCAGCGTAACCTGCCTGGTCGGTGGCCGGCAGGTTGTCGATCTGGATGGAGGTGCCATTGGGCATGACGATGCGCTGCCAGACCAGCAATGCGCGCTTTTGGCCGAAGGCGACGACGCTGTCATAGGAGCCGACGAGCCGCGATCCCTGAGGGATGAGCAACGTGCGACCGGTGACGGTGTCGTAGACGTTCTCCGTAACCTGGGCCACGGCCAGTCCCGGCAGATCGCTGTTCACCCCCGTGACGAGGCTCGCCGCGATCACGCTCCCTGCCAGAACCTGATACGGAGACACGGGCTCCTGGACGCCGTGCGGGTTGTAGATGCCGGGCTCTGCGCGCTGGTTGAGGAAGTCGAGCTTGCGCTGCTGGTTGTTCTGGTCGCGATCGGGATCCAGCGCGAGCCGTGATCCGTTTGGCCCTGCGGTCGATGTTGGCGGTAGCGGCGGCACTCCGCCTGATGGCGGGGTTGTTGAAGGACTCGGGCTCTGCGTCGCTGCCGCGATGCGCGAGACTTGGTACAGGACGCCCGCCTCCTTTGCCTGCCGCGCCTGCTGGGCAAGCCGCATGCGCTCGGCGCGCTCGGCGTCTTCGTCCGGATTGGGCCGCACGCTGGGAGTGATTCCAAGACTCTTTTCCTTCTGCACGATGGCCGGCCCGAGGTCGCCGGGCAGCGGCGGGCCGAGCTTGGGCACCGGCTTCTTGAGCTGGTCGTAGCTGCCGGGCAGCGCCAACAGGCTGTCGGGCGTCGACTTGCGGCCACCGCCGGCCGCCTCCTGATCGCTCGAACGCGTCCACTTCGATCCGTAAAGGGCAACCCAGAGCGCCGCGAAGAGAGCGATACAGACGAACGCCGCCACCGCGATGATCAGCCGGCGCTTGAAGCGGATGACCCGGCGTGGCCGGGCCCGCAGCACGAAGCTGGCGGGATCGCCTTTGGGAGGATCGGCTCGAGAGGGATCGTCGCTCATGGTCACCAACGGTGAGGACTTGAGTCAGCGCTTGGCGTCGGAGGAGCGTGCGACATCGGTGCGGCTGATGCGGACCACCTGCTGCGGGCTGGTGCCGAGCCGGAGCTCCGCCGCGGCAAAGAGACGATCGATGATGTAGTAGTTGGAGCGGACGCGGTAGTTGATGAGCTGGTTGTCGCCGTCGGCCCCAATCACGAACAAGGGAGGCGTCTCGCCCTGATCGATGCGCGCTGGGAACTCGATGTAGACTTTTAAGCCGTCGTCGAAGGCACGCACCGGCCGCCACGGCGGCCGGTCGCCGGTGATGTCGTAGCGGAAGCGCAGGCTCTCGATGGCGACCGCGTTGGCGACGGGTGCCGCCGCCTCCGCCTGTGTGTTCTTCTTGTGCAGCGCCAGCAGCGCATCCTGCGGATAGGTCCAGGAGATCGCGGCCATCGCTGTCTTCTCGGTGCTCTCCATCGCCAGATGATAGGTACGCCGATCGGTGGTGATGACGAGGTTGGTCTTGAGGCCGGCGGCGAACGGCTTCACCAGGACATGAACCTGCTTGGACGATCCGGTGCCGCTCAACGTGTCGCCCACGACCCAGCGCACCGTGTCGCCCGAGGAGATGGCGACGAGACTCTCGCCCGGCTGCAAGGCGATGTCGGTGACCTCCTCGGGCGCCGCATAAAGGCGGTAGAGCGCGCCCTCGCTGAAGGGATAGACCTGGACTGCGTTGACGTAACCGTCCTTGCTGGGCTCGCGCAAGGCGGCCTGGTTGGCGGCGTCGACGCGCGCCTGCGGCGGCCGTGGATCGGGCGTGGGCGATGATGGCGGCGGCCTGAGCTGCCCGGGCAACGGCAGCGGCTTGGGCACCTCGACGATCTTCACTGGCCTGGGCGGATCGGGCTGGACTTGGGCCGGCTGGAACGATGCCGAATCGTAGGAGATCGACGGCGGTTTCTTGGCACAGGCCACCAACACAAGAACCGACGTAGACAGCAGCAGAGCCGATTTAAGGAAACGTGTCATGGCGTCTAAAATCATGGTCCTTCTCCGGGGTTGAGCTCGCGCGACCAGCTGAGCCCGTTGACGTAGATGCCGAGCGGGTTTTTGCGCAGCGCGTCGGCCGTGCGGGGTTGCTGCACGAGGAGGGTCAGGATGGCGGTCCAGCGCTCGGTGCGGGCGAGGCTCTCGTGCTCGTAGGCCTGCTCGGTCCACTTCACCTGGAAGGAATCTCCCGACACGCGCACGACGCTGGTCACCTGGACCGAGACCGAGCGCTCGCCGATCGACTTGAACGGATCGTTGCTACGGGCGTAGTCGCTGAGCAGCGCAGCGGCGCGCTCGGTGACGTAGTCGTAGGCCTCCAGCCAGTTGCGGCGCACGATCACGGGATCGATGGAGAGCGAGCGCAGGTCAGAGACGAAGCGGCTGAGGTACCAGCCGATCTGCGCGTCGGTCGGATTGTAGGGCTCGATCGCGGGCCCGACGGCACGCACCTGGCCAAGCTTGTCGACCTCGACGACGTAGGGTGTGACGCGGCTCTGTGTCGCGAGCCAGAGCACGCCGCCGGCCAGGCCGATGCTGAGCGCCAGACTGCCGAAGGCGATGAGCCGCCAGTTGTGGGCTTGCGCGCGCGCCGAGCCCAGGCGCTCGTCCCAGAGCTGCCCGGCCCTTTGATAAGGCGTGAGGGGCTGCGGGGTCAGGCCATAGCGCTGCAGGGGGCGTCGGAACAGGCGCATGGATCACTCCCCGAGATCGAGCGGCAGCCCTGACCCGGACTTGTCGCCTTCGCGGATGACCTGGGCCATGGTTCGTGCCTGCCGGCGCCGCCGCGCGGCCCGAAGCTGGCGCGCCCAGTTAGGCTCGCTGGCTGCGGTTGCAGATGGCCCCTCTCCTGTCGGCGGGGCGCTACGAACCGAAGGGCCTGCGCCCCCTGCCGGCGATGACGGGCCAGACGGGCCGGAAGACGATCGTGAACCAAGTGCCGAGGCAGCCCGAACCGCGGTGAGACCACCGACGCCCGCGAGCCGGGCGGCGGACCAGGCGGTGCCACCGACCAGCAGTGCCCCTGAGGCCAACGCACTGGCCGTTCCGACCGCGGCCCCTGCTCCCAGTTGCGGCCCACCGGAGACCAAGCCTGCGGCGATGCCGGGACCGAAGATCCCAAGCCCAAACAGCGCGATCGAGGCAAGGACGAGCGACATCGCCTGTGACAGCGTCACCGGTCCTTGCAGGGCGTTGGTGAAGTCGCCGAAGAAGCTGGCGCCGATGCCGACGATAACGGCCAGCACCATCACCTTGACGCCGGAGGCGACCACATGGCCCAGCGCGCGTTCGGCCAGGAAGGCGGTCTTGGTCCATAGCGCGAAGGGCACCAGCACGAAGCCGGCCAAGGTGCTCAGCTTGAACTCGATCACCGTGACGAAGAGCTGGACGGCGAGGATGAAGAAGGACAGGACCACCACGACCCAGGCGAACAGCAGGACCAGCATGATCGCGAAGTTGGCGAGGATGTTGGTGAACCCCAGCTGCGACCCGGCCTGCTGCAAGAGCGGCCAGGCGGCCTGGAAGCCCACGCCAGCCAGCCGGCCCGGGCGCAGCAGATCCTGGGGGCCGAGCCCGTTGTTGGTGACTCGCAGCCCCAACGTCGAGAACGACGCGAATATCGCGTCGGCCAAGGTCGAGAAGTTGTTGAGGATGAAAGCGAAGCTTCCGACGTACAGCGTCTTGCGCACGAGCTGGGCGAGCACATTGGCCTCGCCGTCGAGCAGCCAGAAGAGCGCAGCCAGGGTCACGTCGATCACCACCAGGATCGAGGTGAGTGCGGCCACGTCGCCGCCTAAAAGGCCGAACCCGCTGTCGATGTAGCGGGTGAAGACCTGCATGAAGCGGTCGATGACGTTGAGGTTGTCCATTCGGCTGCCCCCTTCCGGCCGCTGGGTCTATTGCGCGGTGTAGGCGGAGTCGGTGCCGAGGAAGCGGTCATAAGCGGCACGGGCCGCTTCCTCCGTCTCGACCTGGCGCGCCTGTTCGAGGGCGGTGGCGCGGTACTGGGCGGCCATGAGATCCTGGCCCTGGAGCTGCTGCTTGATGGAGAGGGCGACCAACTGGGCAATCGCCTGCTGCGCCTGGAGATTGCCAACAGCCCCTTGCGAGGCCGTCACGAGCGACGACAGCGTGGCGGTATCGGCCTGGACGTTCTGGGCGACCTGCGCCTGGACGGTCATGGTCTGGCCGAACGCCTCGCGGGCGGCCTGCCAGCGCTGACGGGCGTCGGCGACAAGCTGAGGGACGGTGACCGAGGAGCCGTATTGCTGAGGAAACAGCCGATCGAAGGCCGCCTGGCTGGCGCCGACACTAAAGCCGATGCTCTGCGCCTGGTTCATCAGCCCGCCGACCTGGGTCAAGGCGGAGACCATGCTGTCGAGCTGCGAGACAGGGAGGCTCGCCAGGTTCTTGGCCATGTTCTGCAGCATCAGAACCTGGTTCTGCAGCGCCTGGATCTGGTTGTTGATCTGCTGGAGCTGCCGCGCGGCCTGCAGGACGTTCTCGGCGTAGTTCTGGGCGTCGAACACCGCAAACTGCGCCCGCGCTGGCACGCTGGTGCCGGCAACGCCCACGACGAGGACGACGAGGAGAGCACGCGCGAAGCGGGTCATGGCGATGGCTCCAAAGAAGGGGGTGGGAACTGGTCCAAAAGCTCGGCCGCCCAGTCGAGGCCGCGGGCGGCGAGGAAGCGGGCGGCGAAGTCGGGGTCGCCCTCGGCGAGCACGCGGTCGATGAGCACCTGGGTCGCGGGATCGGAGGTGCCGCAGAGGGCGAGCGCCACCGGACCCAGGCCGAGCTCGAACGGGCGATTGCCTCGTCGGGAGTTGAGGTAGTACTGCCGCTTGGGCGTGGCGCGGCTCAGGATCTCGATCTGGCGGTCGTTGAGGCCGAAGCGCTCGTAGGCGGCAGAGGCCTGCGGCTCGATGGCCCGGTCGTTGGGCAGGAAGAGGCGCTGCGGGCAGCTCTCGATCAGGACCGGCGCGATGCTGCTGCCCGTCACGTCGCTCAGCGACTGGGTGGCGAACACCACGCTGACATTCTTCTTGCGCATCACTTTTAGCCACTCGCGGATGCGGGCGGCGAACAGCGGCTGGTCGAGAAAGACCCAGGCTTCGTCCAGGATCAGAAGCGTCGGCCGGCCGTCGAACCGCTCCTCCAGCCGGTGGAAGAGATAGGTGAGCACCGGGGCGACGACGGCCGTCTCGTGCAGCAGCGCCTCGGTCTCGAAGCACTGCACGTCCGAAAGCGCCAGCCGGTCCTGGGCCGCGTCGAGCAGCCGGCCGAACGGACCTTCGAGGGTGTAGGGCAGCAGCGCCGACCTGAGCGCATTGGACTGCAAGAGGACCGAGAGCCCGGTCAGCGTGCGCTCCTCGACCGGCGCAGACGCCAAGTTCTGCAGCGCACTCCATACCGCCTCCTTCACCTCGGGCGTGACGTTCACCTTTTCGTGCTCGAGCAAGGTGCCGATCCACTCCGCGGCCCAGCTGGCTTCGGCCGGCTCGTCGACACAGGCGAGCGGCTGGAAGGCAAACGAGCCGTCGGCGCCCAGGACGTGGTGGATCCCGCCCATCGCCAGCACGGCGGCGCGGGCGGAGTTGCCCTTGTCGAAGATGTAGACTTGCGAGCGGGGATAGCGCCGGAACTGCAGGGCCATCAGCGCGAGCAACACCGACTTGCCGGCGCCGGTTGGCCCGACGATCAGCGTATGGCCGACGTCACCGACATGCGTGGAGAACCGGAACGGCGTCGAGCCGCTCGTCTCGCCATAAAAGAGCGGCGGGCCGTCGAGATGATCGTTCCGTGCCGGTCCTGCCCACACGGAAGACAGTGGGACCAAGTGGGCGAGGTTGAGCGTGTGGACTAAGGGCTGTCGGATATTGGCATACACATGCCCCGGCAGAGTGCCGAGCCAGGCCTCCACTGCGTTGAGGCTCTCGCGGATGGTGGTGAAGCCTGCCCCGTTGACGACGCGCTCGACGGCCCGGACCTTGTCGTCGACGGCTTGGCGGTCCTGATCGAGCAGCACGATGGTGGTGCTGAGATACCCGAACGCCACGTGATCGCCGCCCAACGCCTGCAAGGCCTGGTCGGTGTCCAAGACCTTGTTGTCGGCATCGGAGTCGATCAGCTGGACGGGCTCGTTGTACAAAACCTCGCGCAGGAGCGCGGTGATCGACTTGCGCTTGGCGAACCATTGGCGCCGCAAGCGCGTGAGCTCCCGCCGCGCGTCGGTCTTGTCCAGGGCCAGGAACCGCGTGACCCAGCGGTAAGGGAAGCCCAGATGGTTGAGGGCGTCTAAAAGGCCGGGATGGGTGTTGCTGGGGAAGCCCAGCGCCGACACGGCCCGCAGATGATGCTCGCCGAGAATGGGCTCCAGCCCGCCGGTGAGCGGCTCGTCGACCAGCAGGCCGTCGAGATAGATCGGCGTCTCGGGAACGGCGAGGCGATGGCGGCGGGTCGAGACGGTGCCGTGCAAGTAGGTAAGCGTTCCGGCATCGTCCAGCGCCTCGACCTCCGGCAAGAGGCCGGTCAGCAGATCGAGGGCGCGATCGGTCTCAGCGATGAAGCCTAAGAGCTCCTGCCGCCAGTCACGCTGCGATTCCTCCCGGCCGGTTTCGAGGAAGGCCCGCGCCAGTCGGCTCACGCGGTCAGCCGGCGGCAGATAAAGAAGCGTGAGGTGGTAGGCACTCTCGAACGGACTCGCGCCACGCGGCTCCTCGCCCTCTCGGTCGGCCTGCTGCTCGAAAGCGGCCCGCCGCTCGCGGTCGACCAGCCAGGAGGCGGCATCGGGGAAACGGGAATCCGGATAGCCCAGCGCTTCGAAGCGTTCGGCCTCGAAGAACAGCGCCCAGCCCGAGCCGAAGCGGCGCAAGAGGTTGTTGAGGCGGGCCGAGGCGGCCAGAAGCTCAGCCTCGGTGGCACTGTCGAGGTCGGGTCCGCGGAAGCGGAAGGTGCGCTGGAAGCTGCCGTCCTTGTTCAGCACCACGCCCGGCGCGACCAGGGCGGCCCACGGCAGATGGTCGGCGAGGCGATCGGCGCGATGGCGGTACTCGGCGAGGTTCAGCATGAGAGCCACCCCCGCTGCCGCAGATGCCGCGCCAGCACGTCTGCAAAGTGCGGGTCGCGCTTGGCCGCGAACACCGCGAGCGAATGGCCAACGACCCATAGCACCAGGCCGGCGAGCCAGAGTCTCAGCCCCAGGCCCAGGGCCGCCGCCACGGTGCCGTTGACGATGGCCACCGTGCGCGGCGCGCCAGCGAGCAGGATGGGCTCGCAGAGCGCACGATGCAGGGGCACCTCGAAGCCGTCGGCGCTCATGACACCAGCGCTCCGCCCGAGAAGGAGAAGAAGGAGAGGAAGAAGGAGGAGGCCGCGAACGCGATCGAGATGCCGAACACGATCTGGATCAGCCGCCGGAACCCGCCCGAGGTCTCGCCGAAGGCGAGGCTGAGCCCCGTGACGATGATGATGATCACCGCGACGATCTTGGCGACCGGCCCCTGCACCGATTCCAGGATCTGCTGCAGTGGCTGCTCCCAAGGCATGTTGGAGCCGGCCGCCCAGGCGGGGCCCGCGAGCGTCAGCGGCAGGAGGACAATCGCGGTCCTGAAGGGTCGGACGATGGGCATAGGACTCTCCTCGGCTCAAAGGGTGTGCAGGCGGTGTGGGGCGAGCTCGCTGACCTGGTAGTCGCCGTTGGCGTCGAGCCCGGTCACCTCGGCGATGGCCTCGACGCGGCGCGCCAGGCCGCGGCCCTGGATGAACACCACGTAGTCGATCGCCTCGGCGATCAGCCGGCGCGGCACGGCCATCACCGTCTCCTGGATCAGCTGCTCGAGCCGGTAGAGGGCGGCGCGCGCAGAGTTGGCGTGCACCGTGGCGATGCCGCCGGGATGGCCGGTATTCCAGGCCTTCAACAGATCCAGCGCCTCGGGCCCGCGCACCTCGCCCACGATGATGCGGTCGGGCCGCAGACGCATGGTCGAGCGCACGAGGTCGGCCAGGCTCACCACGCCGGGCTTGGTCCTGAGCGCCACGCAGTCGGGAGCGGCGCATTGCAGCTCGCGCGTGTCCTCGATCAGGATCACCCGCTCGTCGAGCCGCGCCATCTCGGCCAGCAGCGCATTGGCCAAGGTGGTCTTGCCCGAGCTGGTGCCGCCTGCGATCAGGAGGTTGCGGCGGTCGGCGACGGCGCGCCGCAGGGCATGGGCCTGCAACGGCGAGACGATGTTGTCGGCGATGTAGTCGTCGAGGGTGAAGACCTTGGCGGCCGGCTTGCGGATGGAGAAGCAGGGTGCCGTCGAGACCGGCGGCAGGATGCCTTCGAAGCGCTCCCCCGTCTCCGGCAGCTCGGCGCTGACCACGGGGTTGCTGGCATGCGCCTCGACGCGCACGTGCGAGGCCACCAGGCGGATGATGCGCTCGACGTCTGCCGCGCTGAGCCGCGTGCCGGTCGAAACTCGCCCCTCCCCCAGCCGATCCAGGCGCAGGCTGCCGTCGGGGTTCACCATGACCTCGATCACGCCTGGATCGGCCAGGGCGGCCGCGATGGCGGGGCCCATGGCGGTGCGCAGCATGGCGCGCCGGCGGCCGCGGGCTTCGGACTGACCGGCGCCGCTCACGACGCGCTCTCCGAAGGTCCCTGGTGCGCCAACACGTCTTCGATGGTGCCGCTGCTGCCGGCGAGCCGGTGGCTCACCTGCTGAATAAAGGACTCATAGCGGGCCCGGCCTAAGGCGCGGGCCGCTCGGTCGGCCTCGGGAATCGGCGCCGTGACCGTCAGCTGGAAGCGCACGAACAGGGCCAGCATCTCGGCGACTACCTGCTGGTCGCGCTCGATGCGGCCCAGCTGCATGGAGAGCCTGTCGAGGCGGGCGCGGAAGCGCTGATCGAGCTCGTTCGCCCCGCGCCGCTCGAGGTAGGCGCGCAGGGCATCAGTCATGATCGCGGTCTTGGACGCTCCGGGCTTGGCCGCGAGCGTGTTGAGCTGCTCGGAGACGTCTGCGTCGAGATAGAACTCGTGGCGCCGTTTCATCGCCCGGCCCCTCAGAACGACGGCAGCAGGTCGTCACCGTGATGGTGCCGGCCTTCGCCCTGGTTCACGCCATACGCCCGACGCACCGAGCGCGAGGACCGCGCGCGATCGAGGCTCGTGTCATCAACGGCGCCCTCGTCCAGGCCAAGGTCGGTCTCGTGCTCGGCTGCCATTGGCCGCACGACCTCCGGAGCGGCGACGTCGGGATGGCGGTTGCGCTGCAGGCCGCCCTCGTCCTCATCGGCCCAGAGTGAAGGATCAGCCGCCGCCTCCTTGAGCCTGACGTCCGTGTCCCGCACCTGGCCGGTCCAGTCGTTAGGCCGTGCCGGCGGGCGATCACGGTAGGCCGTCTCGGAAAGCGCGGGGCTGGACGTCACGCGCCCCAGGAAATTGCGGTCCTCGTAGTAGCGCAGCTTCCTTGCGCGGATCGGCGGCAGGCCGGACAGCAGCACCAGCTCGTCAGCTGCCGGCAGTTGCATCACCTCGCCCGGCGTGAGGAGCGGCCGCGCACTCTCCTGGCGCGACACCATGATGTGGCTGAGCCAGGGCGCCAGCCGGTGGCCCGCATAGTTGCGCTGCATGCGGAGCTCGGTCGCCGTGCCCAGCGCGTCGGAGATGCGCTTGGCCGTGCGCTCGTCGTTGGACGAAAAGGCGATGCGTACATGGCAGTTGTCGAGGATGGCGTTGCTCTCGCCGTAGGCCTTGGAGATCTGGTTGAGCGACTGGGCGATCAGGTAGGCGCGGATGCCGTAGCCGGCCATGAAGGCGAGCGCTGTCTCGAAGAAGTCCAGCCGTCCGAGTGCGGGGAACTCGTCCAGCATCATCAGCAGCTGATGGCGGCGGCGCTTGCCGGGGTCGCCCTCCAGCCGCTCGGTCAAGCGGCGGCCGATCTGGTTCAGCACCAGCCGTACGAGGGGCTTGGTGCGCGAGATGTCGGAAGGCGGGATGACGAGGTAGAGGGTGACCGGCCGCTCGGCGTCGACCAGGTCGGCGATTCGCCAGTCGCAGGTGGCGGTGGTCGCCGCCACCACAGGGTCGCGGTAGAGGCCCAAGAACGACATCGCCGTCGACAGCACGCCCGAGCGCTCGTTCTCCGACTTGTTCAGGACCTCGCGCGCGGCGGAAGCGACGACCGGATGCACGATAGGCTGCTGTGCGGTGCCGAGATGGTTGGTCTCCATCATCCTCCGGAGCGTGTGCTCGAAGGAGCGCAGCGGGTCCGACAGGAAGGTGGCGACGCAGGCCAGCGTCTTGTCCGGCTCGGCGTAGAGCACGTGCAGGATGGCGCCGACTAGGAGCGCGTGGCTGGTCTTCTCCCAGTGATTGCGCCGTTCGAGTGCGCCTTCGGGATCGACCAGGATGTCGGCGATGTTCTGGACGTCGCGCACCTCGTCCGGCCCCTTGCGGACTTCCAGCAGCGGGTTGTAGCGGGCCGAGCGCGGGTCGGTGGGGTTGAACAGGAGGCAGTGCGAGAAGCGACTGCGCCAGCCGGCCGTGAGCTGCCAGTTCTCGCCCTTGATGTCGTGGACGACGGCGCTCTCCGTCCACGAGAGCAGCGTCGGGATCACGAGGCCCACCCCCTTGCCGGACCGCGTCGGCGCGAAGGCCATCACATGCTCCGGCCCGTCGTGGCGCAGATACCGATCGTCGAGGCGGCCGAGAAACACGCCCGTGGCCCGAAACAACCCGGCCCGGTCGATCTCGTGTCGGCTTGCCCAGCGTGAGGAGCCGAAGGTGGTGACGAGCCGCGCCTGGCGGGCCCGCCATAGCGAGCCGATGACGGCGACGATGATGCCCAGAAAGCCGCTGGAGGCTGCGATCACACCGGCCTCGTCGAACAACCGGGGCGCATAGGCGTCGTAGGCGTACCACCATTCGAACAGCCGCCAGGGGTGATAGACCGGCAGCGCCAGGGCCGTGAACCACGGATCCCCCAGACGCGGCTGGTAGGCGAGCTCGGCTGCCGCCCATTGCGTCGCCACCCACAGGCCACCGATCACGATGGCAAAGACAATGGCGATCTGGCCGATGAGAAAGCGGGTCGGGGTCATGGGTGGCCGGCTGAATTGCTGGACGGCAGGCGCGCCGCCGGACCGCGATAGGAATCGTCGAACCAGCCAGAGAAGAAAACGGCCCTTACCTGCGCAGGTCTGCGCCGACGTTCGCTCCATGAGCGCGAAGCGTTAGAGCGTGCGTCGGCGCAACTGATGTAGGTTATGCCAGAGGTCGATGCATTGGAGGCAATTGAGCCATGTGGCATCGCACGTCCGAAGTACGGGCTGCGCCGAGTACCATCTGAAGTTGTTGCAACAGCGCGGCGGCGACTCCACATCATCCATTGGTGGAGGATGCGATGATTGGCTTGATCGGCTTGGTGGCCCTCCTGGCGTTCTGCGCGCTGCTCTACTTCTGCGCCGTCTACATCGTGCCCTTCGCCGTCGGCGTGTGGATCGCGTTTTGGGCGATCCATGCAGGCAGCGGTGAGATCGGCGCGTTTGCGCTTGGAATCGTGGCTGGTATCGCGCTGTTCCTGGTAGGCAAGGTGACGTTCCAGACCAGCAGGTCGTCCGCCGTTCGGTGGCTGATCGTGACGGCCTTTGGGATACCGGCAGCAATCGCAGGGTTCAGCCTCGTCCAGCAGGTGTGGCCGCTGGTCATGACACAAACGACTTGGCAGTACGTAGTTGGCGCGATGGCCGCCGTTGCTACAGGGTCCACGGTGATCGCGCGGCTTGGAGCCTTCGCCGTTGAAGGGAGGCCGAGCGCTCGACGTGCATGATAAGTTCGCCTGATAGCTCTCTATGTTGATCGTACTGGGTGCGCGTGCGCCGGCCTATGGATGGCGTCCATCAAGTTCAGCTTGAACAAACGCACGCATGGCCACGAAGGCTTGTTCTTCCTGCCTTTGCAAAAGCGCCATTTTCCCTTCGTCCGGTGGCGGCCTGAATTGCATCAACGCCGCCTCGAGAGCCCTTCTCGCTTGGAACCACTCCTGTAGCAGCGGTTGCCACTGTCGGTCCCAGTAGGTGAAAGGTCTCGAATCAGGCGACGAGACCTTTCGCAACGCCCACGACGCGACGCTCTTGCCCGTCCGCGCCGGGTCATCCCAATGAACGGGTACAATCCAGCCCGCGTCGCGTACGCCTGTTGGGCTGTCCAGATCAGGGCTGACCACGGCGACCGGGAGGCCGTTGATGGTACCCATACCAAACAGCTTATGATCGACTCTGTCGCCTTCCTCGAAAGGGCATACCGCCTTATCCATCAGCGTTCCTCTTCTGTAGGATCATTCGCTTTCACGAACGCAGCCATCCATCGAGCCGCGCACGAATCCGTGCCATCTGCTTTTCCATGCTTCGTGGACAATGCTCAACAATGTAGGCGCGGAATGCGTCGACTATTTCTGTTCGGCTGAGGCCGTCGGCTTCCATCAACCTGACCGTCTCGCGTGCCCGCTTCTCGTCGTTCGGATGGACTGCAAACGGAGCGTCGCCGCCAGCGAAGCCACCGGCAATTCTGTAGTCCTTCTCGAGTTTCGCCATTTCTGTTCTCACTCTCCTTCAATCAGCCGCAAGGCGATCTTCCTGCGGGAGCCAGTAAACCGGCTCGTACTGCAGCGCTTTCTCACTCAAAAACATCTGCGCCACGCTGCTTCCGTGGCGTTCGACTGCCTGGAGCGCGGCGGACGGAAGTTTGGTGACCGCTGCCCGCCAATCGTCGAGCGCGATGGGCGGAACAGTCTTCGGAATGTCGATCCGCAGCAGGTTTTCCGGACCGATCAGAAGCCCGGCCTGGCCCAACGCGCTCTGTGACTGCAGCTGCATGGCGGCGACGATGATGTCCCGCCAGTGCCACATCCCACCCATGATGATCTTACCGGCGGTGATCCGATACGGGTCGTTCCCACAGCCGAAGCTCAGTATCCGTATACGATCGCGGCTGACATCGAATGACGTCAATGCTTCAGTAAGCCCGACCATGATCGGATTGTTGGCCCAAATCCCCCCATCGACGAAGGTGTAGCCGCCGTCCCGATGCGGCCTGAAATACGTCGGCGCAGCCGCCGTCGCCAAGGCCACCTTCACCATCTGCGCGTAGAGGTCCTTCTTGAATGCCGGATGGTGCGGTGTCTTGAACACGAACACTTCGCCGTATTCGCCCTCGAAGGATGGGATGCAAAGGCGTGTTCTGGCATCGCCAAGCTTGCGGTCGCCCAGCACCTCATAGAGGACGCGCTCAAGGGCAGCGCTGTCGTAGCTGTAGCGGATCAGCCGCGACCGGTCCTTCAACCAGTGGCGCACCGCGCCAAGCCAGCCTACGCCGCTTGGCGGAAAAATCTCCCTTCCTCGGTCTCGGTAGAGGTCCCGAAGCTCTCGGGCAGGAAGGCCGGCGGCCAGCCCAAGCGCGACGATACCGCCAGTGGAAGTGCCGACGATGAGATCGAAGTACTCAGCGATGGACCGTCCAGCCAGGAAGCGCTGTTCCAGCGCGGCCAGCACATCGGCAGGGAAGAGGCCACGGATGCCGCCGCCATCAATGGCCAGGACGCGAAAGTCCCGATCTCGCGGCCAAGGCGATGGAACGCGTCTCGACGAGGCGACGCCGGCGGAGCGGGGTTCTGCTCGCTGACTTCCGTTGGACTCTCGGGACATGAATTCCTCCTGTTGGGATGACGGCCACCTCCCTTCCATTCGCCTGTCGCCAGCCAAAGCTCGTAGCAGGCCAGCCATTCGACGGTCCAAGGAACGATGTGATCGGCGATGAAGTATTCACGTGCCCATTGCGGCGGATCGGCCATCGGATCGTAGAGGCAAAGGCGCGAGTGTTCGGGCTGCACAAAGTCCCAGTAGAGATGCTCCGCCCACGCGCCGGTCTTGGGGTGCCGCTGCACCAGCGGCGGGTTGAGCAGCCGAACGACCGGCTTGTACGGGTGCTCCACCTCCAGCTCCCCGATCCAATAGCGCCGGATGTAGCTGATCCGCACCGTATAGGGCCGCCGGATCGGGCGCAGCTGTCCAGTCCAGACAGCCATCCAGTCGCAGGCGTCTACCCGGAAACCCGGGTAGAGCTCGGCCATGCGCTCGACTTGCGCCCTGATCGTCGGCCCGCGAGTCACTTCGGCGGCTCCGTGCCGAAGAAAGCATGCGACGGGGCGGCGAAGGATCTCGAAGGCGTCGAGACCGCGACTGCCGGGACCGCGAGGCCGGTGCGCACCGGGTCAATCCGTCCCGAACCGCGCTCCTGATAGGCTTGGCCCGTCCGGATGGAGATGCCGAGGCGCTCCGCGTAGGACCTCACCACTTCGCCGGTCGGATTTTCGCCGAACATGTCGCTCAGGATCGCCTGCATCTCCTCGAGGCCGCACTCCTCCTGCTGCAGGTGGCGCAGCTGCAGGATCAGACGGTCGAGGTCGCCGAGGTAAGTCTCCTGGTCCTGCAAGGATTCGGGCCACCGGTCCGTCAGCACATCCTCGTCGCAGCGCGGATTGGCCACCCGCACCAGTTCCCGACGCTGATGCGCCGCGCCGATCTGCTGACGCGCATGCTGCGCCAAGCCGAGCAACTGGTCGAACAGGCTGCCCGTCGCGATCGCCGCGTCGGCAGCAAACTTCGACAACAGCACCGACGGTGGACGGCGGCACTTCCGGTTGTCGTAGCGGACATTGCGATTGCGCTTCAGGAGTTGCAAGGCAATCACCGCCATCGACTTCTCATGCGGCGGCTTCTGCTCCGGCACCGGCTCCATGTCGGCGCGCGCCATCTGCGCCGTCTCCCACTTCTGCAGTCGGCTGCGGTAGTACCGGACGAAGGCCTCCGTGGCCGGGGTCAGCGCCTTGAACCACTCGGCGAAGCCGAAGGGATTTGCCCAGAGCAGGTAGCCCGTGCCATCGGTCTTATCCTCGGGCTTGTGATGGAAGATCAGGCTCGTGCGCGCCGTCTTCTCCGGCACCAGGACGGCGGGCGTGATGTCGAGGTGCATCCCATCGGCATAGTGCACCGTCACGCAGCGGTTCCGGCGCTCGACCATGTCGTAGTACCGCGAGCCCGGCTCGCCACGCACCGCCTTGTAGAGGAGGTCGAGCGCCTGCTTTGCCGTTGTGCCGGCCGGGAATACGATCTGAGCGATCAGGTCGATGTCGAACTCGTCGGTGCGGAGCCGGCGGGCGATCGTCGCGTTGATCGCCATGCTGCCCTGCGCGTAGGTGATGACCACCCGCCCGTGGAGCGGGCTGTCCTCGCGGTCGATCCAGTCGCTGAGGGCCTGGCCTCGGCTGACTGCCAGATTGTAGTTGGTCGGCGACAGCTGGACCCGAATTGCAAGATCGGCCAGCAGTATATCGACGATGTCTCCCTGGGATTCTGGTTTAACTATCTGATTCATAATATCTTTCTCCTTCGTGAAGCCTGTTCGATACCCTCCCTGGAGTTCACTGATTTATTAGGTCAGGACCATTGACCGAATCCCAACCGGAGTTTACATTACGAATAAAATCATACAAAAAGAAACCTCAGGAGTCGAGCCCATGTTTGGAGAGCGGCTGCAACTCGCTCGGAAGAAGGCGGGGCTATCGTTGCGTGGACTGGCCGATGCGATCGGCGGCCAGGTCACGCCTCAAGCGATCGGCAAGTACGAGCGCGGCGAGATGATGCCGAGCTCGACGATCATGATTGCCCTGACCAAGGCTCTTGGCGTCAGCATGGAGTTCTTGGCGGCGCCCCTCGAAGTACGCCTCGGTGCCATCGATTTCCGCAAGAAGTCCGGCACTAGCGCCCGCGACCGCCACCTCGTCGAGGCGACGGTACTCGAACATGTCGAGCGCTACCTTCTCGTCGAGGAAGTTCTTGAGCTGAAGAGCGTGGCCTGGTCGGCACCGTTTGAGCCGCAAACCGTCGCCACCTACGACGATGCCGAGGAGCTCGCCAGCAAGCTGCGGAAGGCCTGGGGGCTGGGTCATGACCCGATCCCCGACGTCACCGAACTGCTCGAGGAAAAGGGCATCAAGGTCATGCACCTTGAGCTGCCGGAAAGTGTGTCGGGCCTGACCTGCATGATCGAGCGCGAGGGAACCGCCCCTGTGCCGGTCATCGTCGTCAATAGCCGCCATGGAATTGAGCGACGACGGCTGACGCTTATCCACGAGCTTGCTCATCGTTTGATGAAGGTCCATGGCGTCGATGAAGAGAAGGCCGCAAACCGCTTTGCCAGCGCATTCCTCATGCCAGCATCGCACCTGCGCGAGCAGGTTGGCAGGCATCGTGCCGGCTTTGGCGTTGCCGAACTCATGGTCACCAAACGCCTGTACGGTGTCAGCGCGGCGGCGCTCCTTGTTCGCTTCCGCGATTTAGGCATTATCAGCCAAGAAACCCTAGCCTACGCTTTTCAGACCTTCGGCCGGACGTGGCGCAAGACGGAGCCGCAGCCCATTGCCAACGGCGACGCCGTCCCACGGGAGATGCCGCAGCGCTTCCAGCGCCTCTGCTATCGCGCCCTTGCCGAAGGACTGATCACCATCAGCAAAGCTTCGGAGTTGTTGAGGAAGCCAGTCGCCGCCATCGATAGGGAGATGCGCGGTGCCGCCATCGAAGATCGTCATTAGCGATGCGTCGGTTATCCTCGATCTCGCGAAAACCCGGCTGATCGAATCGACGCTGGCGCTATCGTTCGACTTTGTCATCCCGGACGTGATCTTCGATCAGGAGCTTCTTGACCTCGGCACGTATTCGCCAGCCGACCTTGTGCGTCTCGGCTTCACGATCGGCACGCTTGACGGGGAAAGGATGGCGGCAGCCCTCGCCCACTACGGTAGGCATCGTACGCGGCTCAGCTTCAACGATTGCGTTGCCCTCACCCATGCAGAGACCAAGAGCTGCATCCTTATGACGGGCGATGGCCCGCTTCGCCTGACCGCCGAAAGGATGAAGATTGAGGTTCACGGGCTCCTCTGGGCGGCGTCTCTCATAGCTGAACAGGGAACGTGTCCCACGGACCGTCTTGTCGCCGCCCTCCAGCAACTCCACGAGGCTCCTTCCCGCCGACTACCGAGCGACGCCTTGGCGGCATTAATTCATCGACTGCGAACCGGGCGGTAGTAGAGTGGATTTCCGCGACACGCAGCATGTTCGGCTATTGCGAAGCAGCAGACACTCCCGCTGCAACATCGCCGCGAACCCCGCCGCACCTTTGCCAATTCAGTACGACGGAGTAGCCTTCGATCGTATGAAGAAAGAGGGGAGCTTACTTGAATTCAGCGCGACCGACCTGGTCGGTTACCTGAACTGCCATCACCTCGCGGGCCTGGACCGTGCGGTCGCCGAAGGAGCTTTGCTGAAACCCAAGGTATGGGACCCGCTTCTACAGATCTTGGCGGAACGCGGTGCGGCCCATGAGCAGAGCTATGTCGAGCATCTGACGAACTCGGGCCTGGAGGTCGTCCGCATCGACGGCATTGAAGTGACAAGCGAGGCCGTTGCCGAAACACGGGCGGCTATGCAACGCGGCCTTCCGATCATCGCGCAAGCCGCCCTATCGCACCAAGGCTGGAACGGGCGCACGGACATCCTGCGCCGCGTCGAGTTGCCGAGTGGGCTCGGCGGTTGGTCCTATGAGCCAATCGACACCAAGCTCGCGCGCGAGACGAAAGCAGGAACAATCCTCCAGCTCTGCCTCTATGCGGACTTGCTGACCGAAGCGCAGGGCATGGCGCCCGAGTACATGTACGTCGTCCCGCCGTGGTCAGAGTTCGAGCCCCAGCAATATCGGTTTGCCGACTACGCGGCCTATTTCCGGAAGGTAAAGCGCGCTCTAGCGACCGCTATGGCTGGACCGGCGGCAGATAACACCTACCCAGACCCAATCGACCATTGTGAGATCTGCCGCTGGCGGGAGGCTTGCGACAAGCGCCGCCGCAACGACGACCACCTCTGTCTCGTCGCTGGAATCTCCAAGCTCCAGATCAATGAGCTCAAAGCGCGTGGTATCGCGACAGTGCAAGGCCTAGCCGGCATGTCCTTGCCGCTCGACTGGAAGCCCGATCGCGGCTCAGCCGATTCCTACGTCCGCGTTCGCGAACAGGCACGAATCGCTGTAGAGGCCCGTACGGCGGGCGCACACAAATTCGAACTCCTGCCCGTGGAGGCCGGCTTCGGATTGACCAGTCTGTCCGAGCCATCCGACGGTGACGTCTTTCTCGACCTCGAAGGCGATCCCTTCGTCGGCGAGCACGGCCTGGAATACCTGTTCGGCTATCTGTTCAAGGACGCTGGCGGTGCGCTGGCCTACGAAGGCAATTGGGCTTTCGATTGCGCGGACGAGAAGCGTGCCTTCGAAGTGTTCGTCGATTTTATCATGGCACGGTGGGAGCAGTTCCCAGGCCTGCACATCTATCACTACGCTCCCTACGAGCCGGCGGCACTGAAGAGGCTTATGGGTCGCTATGCGACGCGCGAGGAAGAGATCGACCGGATGCTTCGCGCCGGCCTCTTCGTCGACCTCTATCAGATCGTGCGTCGCGGTCTGCGCGCGAGCGTCGAAAGCTATTCGATCAAGCGGCTGGAACCGTTCTACGCCTTCACGCGCGCAATGCCGCTCGCCGATGCGAATTCCGCGCTCGCCATTCTGCAGGCAAATCTGGAGTTCGGCGATTCGCCGTCGATCTTCGACGATACCAAGGCGACTGTGCGTGCCTACAACGAGGATGATTGTCGTTCCGCTGCCAGCCTGCGCGATTGGCTCGAAGCGCAACGAGCCAAGCTGATCGCTGACGGTATAGATGTGCCTCGCCCGCAGCCCGGCAACGGTGCGCCGAACGAAAAGATCACTGACTGGTTGATCAAGATCAACGCGCTGATCGAAAGACTGACGGCTGGCGTTCCGGTTGATCCCTCGGAACGGAACGGGGAACAGCAAGCCCGTTGGATATTGGCCAATATTGTTGATTGGCACCGCCGGGAAGAAAAAGCCGTGTGGTGGGAATACTTTCGGTTAGCCGATCTCTCGGCTGAGGACCTTCTCGAAGAGCGCGCCGGCCTCTCCGGTCTCGTCTTTGTAGGTGCCGTGGGCGGCACAGCCAGGGCACCGATTCATCGTTACCGCTTTCCGCCGCAGGAGACCGAGATACGAGGTGGCGAGGATGTCCGGGATGTCGGCGGTGCCAGGCTCGGCAAGGTCGAAGAGATCGCCTTCGACAGCAACACCGTCGACATCAAGAAACGCCAGGACACTGCCGGCCTCCACCCGCAGGCGGTGTTCGCACACAGCCATGTTGACACGAAGGTGATAGCCGAGGCTCTGGTGCGTATCGGCGAGTATGTCGCCGACCACGGCCTGCTCGGCGACGGGCCGTACCGCGCGGCGCGTGATCTCCTGCTCAGCGAGGCCCCGCGCGTCGGCGAAGAACCGCTGCATCGCGCGGAAGAAACGACCGTCGAAGCCGCTGTTCGGCTGTGCGGGCATCTGGCGGGCGGCATCTTGCCGATTCAGGGACCACCGGGTGCGGGCAAGACCTTCACGGGCGCACGCATGATTTGCGAGCTGGTGCGCCGCGGCAAGAAGGTCGGCGTTACAGCCAATAGCCACAAGGTGATCCGCAACCTGATCGATGCGACCATCAGGGCGGCCGACGAATTGGGTATCGCACTTCAGTGCTGCCAAAAGGCCGACGGAGTGACGGCCCCCCAGCACCGCCTGTCCTTCGCCAAGAGCAATCAGGATCTATTCACCGCATTGGGTAGCGGCGCATCAGTCGGTGGCGGCACGGCCTGGCTGTGGTCACAACCCGATGCGTTCGAAGCGGTCGACGTGTTGTTTGTGGACGAGGCCGCGCAGATGTCCCTCGCCAATGTGCTTGCTGTATCACAGGCGGCGAAGGCGGTCGTGCTGATCGGCGACCCGCAGCAACTCGATCAGCCGATGCAGGGCAGCCATCCCGAGGGAACCGATGTGTCGGCACTCGATCACACTCTAGGCGGCGAGCGCACCATTCCCGCGGACAAGGGGCTGTTCCTCGAAGAGACTTGGCGGCTTCATCCGGCGATCTGCGCTTACACCTCAGAGCTCTTCTACGACGGCAAGCTCCACTCGAAGGCCGGTCTTGAGAAGCAGGTCATCAGGGGAGCGGAACCAGTAAGCGGGCCTGGTCTGTACTTTCTCGCGGTTGACCACAGTGGCAACCAGAACTGCTCGCCCGAGGAAGCCGAAGCTGTCAGTCGGCTCGTACAAACGATCCTCGCCGGCAACGCGACCTGGGTCGATCGCGAAGGGCAGGAGAATCCGCTCACGCTCGACGACATCGTCATCATCACGCCCTACAACGCGCAGGTGTTTGAGATTCAAGAACGCCTGCCGGGGGCTCGCGTCGGCACGGTGGACAAGTTCCAAGGCCAGGAAGCACCGATCGCCATCTACTCGACCGCGACATCGAGCCATGCGGAGGCTCCGCGTGGGATGGAGTTCCTCTACAGTCTCAATCGGCTCAATGTCGCGACATCGCGCGCCAAATGCGTGTCGATCCTTGTCGGCTCGCCCCAGATTTTCGAAGCGGAATGCCGCACGCCGCGGCAGATCCAATTGGCGAACGCGTTTTGCCGCTACCTCGAAATGGCGAAGCCTCTCGCTGGCGCGTGAGCCGTGGTCGTTGGTATCGAAGGTGCAATCGACTCATCACAGTTTGCCATAGTGGTAGCGGCCTTTGATGTTGGTGTTGAGATAGGTTCCTTTTGAATCAGCCTGGATAAATTCCTGAAAGACCCATTCTTCAACAGCGTAGTAGACGTATGTCTCGCCTGATCTCAGAAATCGGACATGCAGTTCTTGAGCAGTAGCATCATAGCCGATGGCCTCGATATTGGATGAATCGACGAATACCATTTCAGGCATTAATGGATTCCCCCTCTTTTCCCTCGCTGTTCTCAATCTCGCTAGACGTTGACTGAGCGCGCCAGTTCGCCAGCGCACGTGAGTAGAGTTCGCCGTCTGGGCGCGGGCTGGTCTGCCAGACTTCAGGCAGTTTAGGATCGTCCCCGACTGGCTTCTGTTTAGCCTCGCGCACCCGGACACGTGATGGGATCGGCATAACCTCTCCGAGGAAAATCCCTTCTCCAGTACGCAGTGACGGCAATTGCTCGACAAGGCCACCAAGATCGTCCGGTACCGCCGCCGCAATCTTTGTCCGATCAGCGGAATTTGTGAGCCGCAAGGCCAGCAGGGAGCCGCACTGACTCAAGACGGCGCTATCAATCTCTGACGGGCGCTGAGTGACCAACATAAGACCGATACCATACTTACGACCTTCCTTTGCGATCATAGAAAGCGTCCGGTGGGCGGATGTGTCGACGCCCTCGGGAACGAAGCGATGAGCTTCGTCTATTACAACCAAAAGTGGTTGTTGGCGTCCGCCGATCGGAAGATCCTGCGCCCAAAATAGCATATCGTACACTACCCGGAGCATGGTGCCGACAATCGTCGGGAGGATTTCAGATGGTAGCCCGGACACATCGAAAATCGTGATCGGCTTGTCGTGCCCTGCCCAGTCTCTAACGAGCGAATCCAGGTCACTCTGCACGTAGCCAGCCAAATCCGGCTCGTAGCCGCCAGGGCTGAACAGAAATGAAAAGCGAGCATCTTTTAGACGGCTACGCATGAGATCGAGGTGACGCTCGATATTGCGTTTGCGCTGATTTTTGTAGGGTGCCTGGTTATACGGACTTGCCAGCGGATAGCGGTCCGGCTTCAGCTTGATAGCGTCGCCAATCTCCTCAGCTGGATAAGCGTCCTCGGCTTTTTGTTGGTTTCCAGTTGTGCTGAACGTTTGGCGTTCGAATCTGTCTAATTCATACCAAAGCTGTTTTATGCTGAATGGGATGGGTGAGTCCGCTGTCAGCGTTTCGGGCGGTGGCGGATTCTTTAGCTTCTTGGCTGCCTCCGCCTTCATATCGAGAACCTGATCTCGAATGGCAGCTTCATGCTGGGGTTGAAGACCTCCAAGCGTAAGCTGCTGGAGTTCATAGAAAGGAAGCGCCCAGAACGGAACTCGCAGAGGCTTCTCTCCTGCATTCTCATTGGGCCGAATTCGGAAAACGCACGCGTTGTCGCCAAGCGCCGTGGCGTATTCACCGTGTGGGTCTATGACAATAGCCCGTGCGTTGGGTAGACTTCCATCAGCGACCGTTTCGAGCAGAACCGTGACAAGGTTGGACTTACCGGCACCAGTTGAGCCAACAACAGCAGCATGGCGGCTTACCAAGCCATGAATGCTTATGTCAGCTGAGATTCCCGAGGTGGCAGCTATCTGCCCCACCGAAATTGTGCCCGCCTTGCCTTTGGACCATCCATAGATGACTTTAAGGTCGTCGTTGGTCACGAGATGCACTTCGTCGCCGACCGTCGGATATCGACCGATGCCTCTTTCGAATTCTCCTCCAAGCCCTTCGCCGAAGAGCACGATTGTCATCCAGCGATATCCGGAAAGGCGGAGCCTCAGGTCCGCGTCCAACGCGGCACCGAATTCCTGTTCGGCACTGCCCGGTGGAGCAGCATCAGCGCCAATCTGTGTGCAGACAGCATAAAGGTTCGAATAGCCGAGTGGCACGCGAAAGAAACCGCCGATCTGTCCAACACGGTAGGACTCGCCGCCGATCATCACGAGAGTCGAGGGCATATCTTCGCGCAACCGGACCCGAACCACCGAGCCCGTAACGGACGCGACCTGACCGACATAGGTGGGGTCAGTTAGCGGCATCACGCTATCTCGCTGTCATTCCTTCAAGGAAGGCGGTGAAGCACGCAAAGTCGCCTATCTTCATGCGTCCAGATTTGACGACGTCGCCGCTTGGCGCCTTTTCTTCCCTCAGCTCGTACACGGTAGCCATGAATGCGGGGCTCTCCACTGTGGCCCAGGCCGCGCGGCGGCCGCCAATGATGCCGGTATCGGGGCCGACAACGATCATGTTAGGCCGCCGGATCGCGCGCTTTGCCAGATCCGAGTTTTCGGCGGGTTCCTCGAACTGAAGGGCATATACGTGTGTCCGCGGCCTGTTCTCCAGCGCCCCGAAAATGAGATTGTTGATGTGCTCGTCTCCAAAGCTGAATCCCGCAATGACCAGGAGTGCGTCATCCTGTTCAAGGAATCTGGTCAGGCGCTCGCTGAAGGCGGCAAAAGGCTGCTGACGGGACTCGTCGTACTTCTGAAAGGATGGATAGATCATCTCTCCGGCCGCATCGGGCTCGCCCCGGACCACCCGGAAGCGACCGTCCTGCTCGATGCGCCGCCAGGTAACTGATCCGTGCATCTTCCAGAGACGGGTCCAAGTGGCGCCGGGTGCCGCCTCCTTTCTGCGGAGACTATCGGGATGAAAGAAGGGACGATGACTGCCGACGAATCCATCGAACACTGGAACTCGCTCGGCCTCCATACCATGCTCGATGAGAACGTCGTAGTTGACCGTAAAAATCTCGACCGGGTTCTGCCGCGATGTTTTCGCAAGCCACCTGGCAAATTGCCGGTGTGGAAAAACGTCTTGCAGGCGAGCTAGGTCGGGTGCGACCACTCTAGCAATCGTCTTTCGGACAGATTCTTCCAGTTTTTCAAGCTCGCCCTTGTTCAACCCAGCCAGCGTGTCAGCGTTGCCGACGGCGCTCAACATCATGCGCAGTCGCGACAAGATATTCTCGACGTTAGGGTCCTGACCGTTTTCCTTGCAGTGCGACTCGACAGAAATCCACGCGTCCGCGTACTTGTCGCCTAGAGCCGCGGCGTCCTTCTTAGCCATAGCGCTGAGGCCCGCGACAGCAGGTATAAAGGCCTCGTTCTTGCTGTTGTCAGCAACCGAAGGAACCCGCACCGCACACGATGTGCCGGCGCCGAAGAAGAACGCTATCGGCTTGTCGTGTCGCGCAAGGTGATCGCGGAAGTCAGCCAGGGTCTTCTGCGCGTCATGCCTCAGCTTCTCATCACTCATGCCGTTACTGGATCTCCCCTCACGTCCGAACATCCCTTCCGACATACCTCGCCATCGATCCGGATCGATGCCGCCGCACTCTTCTCAGCCCAAATCATAGTATGCATGGCGCTCCAACTCTACAACCGGTCACCTACGACAACCATGCGGCTTAGCAGCATCGATACCGCTCCAGCGGCGTCGCCTCAGGATATCGACTGCCCTCGGCGCTGGCGGCCGATCGTCCAAGAGATCGAATCGCCCTGCGGGACGCCGGAGACCGGCTTGCCCACGTGGCGTTCGAGCACCGGTCGCCACGGAACCAGCGTGAATTCCCGCCCCTTGTCGATGAGGGCGAACCGACCGCTCGCAAGGTCCAGCCGGCGGCGATAGGTGCCCTCGATGCGCCCGCCTGGCTGAGCTTCAGCGTAAGGGAGTCCGAGTTCACTTGAGAGCTGAACGCCGACGCGCACTAGCTCGCGACGGCGTAGCAGGCCCAGCAGGTTGGCGCGGTAAATCACGCGGTCCTGCTCGGCACGAGCCAACTCCTGCTCGATCAGCCATTGCCGGCGGCGGGCGAGCGCCTCGCGCACTTCGCGGCCGAAGCCGGCGTCTCGGGTGATCATCGGCGCGTCGGCGAGGAGTTCGCGGTCCAGCCAAGTAGCTCCCTCGGCGACGGCCTGGCGCTCCAGCGGTACAGTCGACAACGTCTCGATGACTACCGGCACCCGCCGAGCCTGCGCCCGCTCGAAAGCCGCAACCCGCTCCAGATGGTTAGGCGCAATGATCCACGTGCCGTCTGTCTGGCGCGCGACACCTATGCCGGCCCGGCGCATCGCCTCGAGCCGGCGCACATGAGCTTCGGCAAACGCCTGGCGGGCCGTGGTGTCATGTTGAAGGTGGAGGTCGACGTTGTAGCGGCCATCATGCGCCGCCGCGATCTCGGCCACGGTCCGATCGACCGCGCGAGGCCCCGCGCGTTTGGGCTCGATGGCGACGATGCTGCCTCCTGGCATTGGTTCTGCCTCGCGCACCTGGCCGATATCAACGTAGTGGGAACGGCCATCGACAGCGTCAACGATCACGTAGCGTCGGTCATTCAGCTCGTCTGACAGGCCGCGAGCAACGACCCGGCCGACGAGTTGCTGAGCAATATCCTCGTCCGGCTGGTAGATCACGTAATCCGCAACCGAGCGCGCCAGCCCCTCGCGGGTAAGCTCATGATGCAGGGTCTTGATGATGTCGCCCCGCTCGCCCAGCCGGCGCAGGATCGGCTCGAGGTCGCTGGCGAGCTTCCATTGTCCTAGCCTGACCTCCTGCGCCAGGCCGAGATGCCGCAGCTTCTGAAGCCGGCCGGCGCGCAGCGTCTGACGGAAGGCATCCCCGGCGGTCGTTCCGGATCGCAGAAGGCCCTGCTCGTCCGCCTCCTTCAGCAAGTAGCGATCGACGGAGGTGAACCGCTCCTGCTCGACCTCAGTTCGCAACCGCGCTTCGATCTGACGATCACTACGTGGACCGAGGTCCAAGCTGATGATCTCGGCGGCGCGCTCACGCATGCCATGGCTGAGATACTGGCGGGCGATGATCAGGTCCTGGTGGCAGTCGTCCTTGCCGCGCAGGACAATGTGGGTGTGCGGATGCCCGGTGTTGTAGTGGTCGACCGCCACCCAGTCGAGCTTCGACCCGAGGTCCTGCTCCATCTGCTGCATCAGCCGCCGCGTGAAATCCTTGAGGTCGGCGTATTCGATCGCGTCCTCGGCCGCGACGATGAATCGGAACTGATGGCGGTCACCCTCGCCGCGCTGCAGGAAGGCATCGCCGTCGGCCCGGTCGTGGGCAGCATCGTAGAGGTCGCCGGGCAGGCCCTCGCGCGTGACGCCGTCGCGCTGCAGGTAGCGCAGGTGCGCGCGGGCCGGAGTTGTGCCGCGACCGGCGAGCTTGATCAGGCGTGTCTTGACGATGACGCGACGCTGGCGGAAGGCGGCGTAGCGGTCGCGTGTACCAAGCACACGGCCAACGCCCGCCCCACGGCCGATCCGGCCGAGTTGGCTGGCTCGGCGCGACAAAGCATGCCTGTGCCCGCCTGCCCGTGCGACCGTCTGTGCAACGTCACGCAGGAAGGCACTGCGTACGCCCCGATTGCCAATGCGACCCAGCTTTGGTTCGAACTCATGGCCGTGGACGACTGGGAGTTTCATGGAAACCTCGGCGACGATAATGCTGGTTCGTAACCGATTGCTGGCATGGAGGCTTCGACCTCAACCAAATCAAGCGCTTGTCGCCGCCTTGGAGGGACACTGGCGCCCTTCCCTCCACAAGAACTGATGTGCAGACAAGAACTTGGCGACCGTTGGAGGGAGCCTTTTATCTTGCCATGCCGCGACTCTGATCCCATGGGCCATCCCTCCTACGCTCGCCTGCTCTCAAGTCCTAATGATGGTTCTTGCGGACTGCATCGGCGTGATGTGCGTTAGGGTCTCCGCAGATTCGCCCAGCTCGGCTTCAGGTAAGCCCGTTTACGAGTCTTCTCGGCATCTATTGGTTCGCCAATTGCAGGCAATGAAGGCGGTATTGGAGCCCCTGCGGCTCTCATCTGAATGGCGAATGGCATTGCCACTTGGCTCAAGATCAAGGCGGTCCCTGGTCGCCGTTCGGCGACAACGGAGCACTGTCAGGAGGGACGAACGGGGTCTTGTTTCGAGGCGGACCGAGTGCCGAATTCGGCTTGAAAGCTTCAATTGGTGACGCAGAATCATGCGGCTCCACAAACAAGATCGAATGCCGCCCCAACGGGAAAAACAGCAGAGGATTTGAAGCACTGCGTCCGTCGACGGCCCCTGATTGCGGCGACGAAGTCGCTGACGGAATGGCCCTGTCGCTTTCGTGCGCCAGGTCCATCTCGAGCTGAGCCAGATAGGCCTGTGTCTCCGCAGGCAGCGGCTGTTGGCCACGCCGATAGGCCTCGAACCGGTCAGGGCCGGCGTTGTAGGCAGCGAACAGGTTGGGATAGCCGAAACGGTCCAGCATCTCGCGCAAATAGGCTGCGCCAGCCAGAACGTTGTCGTGCGGGTCGGCGGGATCGGGTCCCAGATCGTGGCGCCGCCGCATCTCGGCATAGGTATCGGGCATCACCTGCATCAGCCCGATCGCGCCCGCGGACGACGTGATCGGCCGCCCATCAACGGTGGCTTGGCCGCCGCTTTCTGCGCGCATTACGGCGCGGATCCAAGCCTCCGGGATTCCGAAGCGCTGAGCCGCTTCGGCGATGATCGTCTGCCACTGGCCAACGCTCGACGTCGAACTTGGCGTATCCGCCACGCGCAGAATACCGTGCGAAAGAAGCGCCCCCGGCCTGCTCGTGTCGACGACGACGGCGTGGCTGAAGGCCGCCGCGTGGAGATTCATGTGACTCATCAACGGCCCAGAGAACGCCGAGCTGCACAACAACAGCGCGATCACCGGGTCCACAGCGGCACCAGCTTGCCCAGGATCGCGGACCTGGAAATCGGCCCGAAGTAGCGCCCGTCGAAGGAGTCCCAGACTTCAGGCATCAACAGGAAGACCTCGTCCGCCGCGAGCGCGCGACAGCCCGTCCAGAGTGGCAGCGGACGGCCTTGTGGGTCAGCAACCAACTGGATGGCAGCGATCCGGCCGTTGATCAAAATGAGGCTGTGGTTGCCGCAGACTGTGTCGCCAGAGACGGCCACGATGCGCTTGATGAGCGGCACGGGTTCGGGGAGGTAGCCGCGCTCGGCGGCCATTCGGCGTGTACTCTCGGGCGCCCACGCGAGAACGAGATCGCCTTTGCCCAAGGCTGCGGTTTGCTCGACGCGGTAGAGGCCAAGCGGCGCGCTTGCGCTGGCGTTCCAGACGAAGCTGGGTACCGAGGGGCCGAGCGAGAGCGCGGCAAGACCGATCGCCGCGAGGGCGCCAATGCGAAGAGCGGACCGCTTACGCATCGGCGTCGACCATCGTGTGTGCTCGGCCTTCGGACCAGGCGTCGAGGTCGGCGATGTGGTAGCGTACGTAGCGGCCGTGCTTGCGAAAGCGCGGGCCGCGGCCAGTGCGCCGCATGCGCTCGAACGTGCGCGGCGATAAGCCGACATAGTGCGCAGCCTGGGCCGTATTGAGAAATGGGCTGCCCTTCTTGGCGTTGGCAGCTCGGGCGGCATCGTCGTCCATGCGTGCCCTCATCGGAGTGGTCGGAAGATGACGACGCAGGTCGTCTGCTTCGCGGGCAGCATGAGCGGGCAAGCAATGGCTTAGGACTGGCGAAGACCCTTGGGGACGTTTTCGCCACCCAAGCCCTGCCTCAGACGACAGAAGACACCGGTGCCGCGCCAGATCCGGCGAGGCCGCAGCCAGCCGTTCAGGCGGTGTGTTTTGCTGTGAATGGATGGAGCGCCGGCGCCGCAGAGACGTCAAATCAGGAAGCTTCGATACCCGCCGTTCATTAGATAGCGTCCCCGCCGGACCGCCCGGCGCACTTGGTCGAAGAGATGGCGCCGAGGGTCCGACCAGTTGGCGAGAACACGCGCTTCGCCGAACAAAGCGACGGCGATGTCGCGATAGGTAGCGCCTGCCAGAAAGCCGTCCAGGGCTTGCAGAACATGGCGCAACCGCCGGGACCTTGGGTCGATTGGGAAGAGATGATCGGGCAATCTCTGCTTGCTGATCAGAGCGTTGAGGCCTTCCAGCGCCGTGAGCCGAGCCCGCAAGTGTCGCGCATCGAAGATCGCATCCGTGCGCAGGCTGACGGGCTGGAGCAGGCTTGAACCCCGGACCGCCAACTGCAAACTGCGGCCGCTATCGCGCGCCAACAGATGCTGGGTTCCGTCCAGCAGGACCAGGAGCGCCGTAGGATGGCGCAGTTCGGCAAGCGAGAACGGAGTCATCGAGACGGCCGGAACGGCCATCACCGGCAGGACGTGAGGGCACGCCTCGGGCCGCCAGAACACCGTGGCAGCAGTCGCATCGCGGTCGGGTGGATCTGCGAAAAAACACGCCCCATGGCGCCAGATCGTCGAGCGGCCGGTTGGCAGTCAGAAGGGTCAAACGCCGTCGCTGTTCGGCGGAAACTGCCGGGCGCATAGCGGCCCATTCGCGCTGATATTCAGGATCTCGGCGTAGGAATTCCCATCCCCAGCCGCGCTTCGGCAATGAATCGGTGTAGTCATAGGCGTCAGCACGACGCCATGGCTGTTCGTCTTGCGATGGGGCACGGCTGACCATTGGGGGCTCCTCGCGGTGTGGCAAGGCAGACCGTCAGCCGCCCCCTTATGTGATTTGACGGTCCGTCTCGCCGAGATCACTTCCTTTCCGCTGCCAACGAGATTGCTCTAGGCTGTGGCCATCGTGACCGGCGCCCAGAGAACTGGCTGTTCGAGACCACCCTCGCGCCGCAGGCGAGCGAGGGCGTCGCGCGAGACCTCGAGGTAGCCCGCAATGGCTCGGGTCGTACCGATTGCGTGGGGGGCGCCGATGCGCTTCAGCGGCCAGCTGGCTCGCCGCAGGATGCGTTCCATTCTGAGGTCCGTGACCGTGACGATGGCGCTGAGACCCCGTGCCAGGCCAAACTCGACCATGCCGATGAAGAGTTCAAAGGTCGCCTTGGCGATGCCACTGACTGCCGCAGCCGCGTCGTGGCGCAGATCGAGAGCGAAGCGGCTGCTCTCCCAGATGCTCGGGCTGGCCGGCGGCGATTCGCCGTTCAGGAGAATGCCGAACGCGTCCCGCAGCATGGTGGGACCGGTCGACGGCAGCAGGCGGACGCAGCCTTGAACACGGCCGTCGCGGCCGCGTTGGAGGAGGTAAATGGGGTGAAAGGCGTCGAAGTCGTCGACCTCGAGATCGCCACTGACTTGGACGTCCCAATCGAGCCGCTGCTTGAAGACGCGATAGCGCAAGCGGTGCATGTCGGCGAGCTCTTCCACGAATTCACCGTAGTGATCCTGGCTGATGAGCTGCATCATGGTCGCCTCCTGGATGAACAGGCAGCGACAATCAAAGGGTCAGAATTGGGCCCGCGCACCCTGTACACCTGAACAGGGTTGACAGGGGGCCAGTCGTGTCAGGGCGTGGTGCGCATCGAGGCCGAGTAGCGCGCGACGGCTTGGGAGATGGTGCGGACGCCAAGCTTCTGCTTGGCATTCTCCAGATGGAACACCGTCGTGCGGCGCTTGATGCCCAGGATGTCTGCGGTGTCTCCGGCGGACTTTCCCAAAGCGGCCCAGCGCAGGCAATCGAACTCGCGCGGCGAGAGCGCCACGCCGGCGATGATGCGGTCGCCGGACAACTTTTGGCGCACCTGGGCGTGATAGTGGAGCGCCATGAATTGCAGAACTTCCCCGTGTCGCTCGACGCCGCGGCTGAACGCCGGATGGCGCTCGTGGGCGGCGAAGGTGATCGCCGCCACCGGGCCACGCCCATCGTGAATGGGAATGGTGAAGCCGGAGCGGATGTCGAACTGGGCGGCTTCGTCAAAGAACTGCTGTTGCCGCTTGGAGAGAGTCATGGTCCCGGCGCCGAGGCCCCATTCAAACGGCTCAGTGCCATGCTGGGCCTGAAGGATCACGGGATCGAGCCGTTCGTAGCGGCTTTGCAGATAGTGTGCCGTCCACTCGATTGGATAGGTGGATATGAGGAGCGGCTTGTCATCGGGCCGGGGCGGCAAGGACAAGTACGCGAAGCAGTGCAGGCCGAATGCGGCTGCCGCATCGGCCAAGGTCGACTGCAAGTCAGCGCGATCGACGCTTTCCGACAGCCGGTCGATGAAGGTCTGGAAGACCCGGTGCATCGCTTGGCCCCAATGACGCGAGACCCAGCGATCTTTTCAAGCGAGTCGCACGGTCGCGCCAGTGACAAGGTGGGGCCGCAATGGTGCCATGCACGCGCGCGGGAAAGGAATTTTCCGTTTCTCTCAGAGATATCGACTGAAATGAGCAGTATGACAATTCGATTTCACGGCGGCCGCGGGGTGATATCCGGGGTGTGGAGCGGGGTCAGCCGCGGAGCAGCTGGCGGTAGCCAACCCGGCTCATCCAGCGGGCGCGGCGTAGGTGGCTGTCGACGGCGCGCTCGGCGCGCTGCGGCTCCTTGGCTGGATCGATGCCGAGAACGATCTGAGCCATCTCGTCTGTGCTCGCGCCGTCGGCGCTCGCGTCGAGAAGACGAAGGTAAACGACCAAGTGACCCTCGTCGTAAGGCGTGATCGAGTCTGACCAAGGGACTTCGTCGGCAATCGGCTGATTGTGGCGCCGAGCCACCATTGCGACCTCCCTGCCGCTGATCTTCCCAGACCTTTTCGATGTCACTGTACGAACTGAGACTCGACTGGCCAGTGACATGCTCCGGTGCGGATGTGGATAGAAGTGGTGGCGACGCTCGCCACTTCTTCGCCGTCCGAGCTGCGTTTGTAGAGAATACTCCGTGGCGAAATACACAGCAACGCCGTGCTCTCGAATCTATGGAGATACGAGAGGTGCTGGCGCTCAACCTGAGACGATACCGACATGCCGCCAAGCTGTCGCAAGAGGAGCTTGCCCACCGAGCTCAGATTGACCGCACCTACGTCAGCTCTCTTGAACGCTCCGTCTATGCGGCCGGAATAGATGTCGTGGACCGACTGGCGGGCGCTTTGGGTGTGGAAGCGGCCGATCTCCTTCGTCGGCCCTCGAGCTCTTCCAACCGGAGACGGATGGGCAAGTCGAGACGTCTGCCCCGCTGACGGTCAAGAAAATCGCCGCCACGATGTGCCTCCAATATTGAAAGCCGCGGTAGCTCTGGCGGGCTACGGCGCTATTCTGCGCAGAAGCGGGCCGTTTTGCCGGCACGAAAGTCTCCTTAGGATACGGATCATGGCCCAGGAGCGCCTCACACTCGCCGAGGTTGCAGAGCGGCAGCGATGGTCGATCCGCACGTTGCGCCGCTTGCTCGCTCGGCATGGAATTGCCACCATCGGCAGCGGCCGTTTGGCACGGCTGAGACCCGAGGACGTGGAGGAGTTAGAGCAAAAGGAGCGCGAGCGGTGCCGTACAAGATCCCCGGCTTCGGCGGAACTTTCTATGCTCCCGGCGAGCGCAAGGCTAACCGATGGGTCGTCTGGCGTGGCCGTGACGATAGCGGGACCAAGCTCGAAATCGCTACAGACGCGCGCGATCCAGCGGGCGCTAAGGCATACGTCAACAAGCACCTTGCCGAGCGGGCGCGACGTCGCCCTCCCGCCGCGGGCGCGGCGGACCTAACACTCGGAGTTGTCAGTGCCCACTACAAGGCGGATCGCGGCCTGGACGAAACGCATGCCGACTGGCGGCGCCTGGCCTTCATCGAAAGCCGCGACGGCAAGCTTGAGGTGCGCAGCATCAACAATGCCGGGATCAAGGCCACAGCCGAGGCCTGGCTGACGAAGCGGCGTGGCGAGGTCGCCTTAGTGAACGCCGAGCTTGTCGCCAAGGGGAAACGACCGCGCCACAGGGTTCCCACCTTCGCGGCGGCAAACCGCGAAGTCATCACCCCGTATCGGGCATTACTGAAATTCGCCGCGGAGCAAGATTGGCGTGGCGAGATTGTCGTCCGGAGCCTCAAGGCGCCAGAGGGAAGTCTGCCGCCCGACCCACCCCGGATCGCCGACGACGAGACAGTCTTTGCGCTGCTCGATGCAATCGAGGAGAAGATCCGAACTGCCCCCACACCCTGGACGCTGCAAAAGCACCTTGAAAAGCGCGCATTCGTTTGGCTCTGCCATGAACGCGGCTACCGCATCGGCGAGTGGCTGCGCTTTGATTGGGAATGGGTCGATCTGCCCAGTGCGCGCGGCCGGATGGCCATCACCAAGAATAAGAAGGATCTGCGCTGGGAGGAGTTCGAACTCAGCCCAACAGCTGTCGCCTACCTTGCTGTCTTGGGCGCGCGGAAGGCCGGGAAGGTCTTCCCCTGGCATTCACGCAGCAACGTCTACCGCTGGGCCGATCAGCTGATCGGGCCGGACAAGAAATGGCGGCCGCACGAATCGAGGCGCGCCATCGTCAGCGACATCGTCGCCCGTACCGGCGACTACAAACAGGCCGGCAAATATGTCGGCCATTCCAGTGAGAAGACGACGTTCCGCTATCGGATCCTGCGCCGGCCCGAGCTGGCGCCAGACGTGCGCTTCGGCGCCAAGAAGGCCGGGTGAGACATTATGGGCGGTGGCCGACTGTGGACGCTGACAAAGCGCGGCGATCGGTACTATATGTAGATGCTGATGGGGAACTGTGGGGAGGGGGTGCTGCCTCACGCAGAAAATCCCGCAACTGTCGGCCCTTGGTAAGGGAGAGGTCGACAGTTCAATCCTGTCCGGCAGCACCATCCAGCCAAGCCAATGCCTCAGCTGGAATCCCGGGCTCATGGTTTCCAGCGGCGTTTCCAAGACTGCGGCGGCTGAACTGGGTCAAGGGAGTTCCTGCGCTCGACAGCCCGCCGTCACCGGTCATTGTCGTTTCAGGCGCCAGTCGCTGGGACTCTCCCCCGACCAGACATGGAAGGCGCGGGTGAAATTGCCGACGCTCGAATAAAGGAGCACAGCGGCGATCTCGGAGATCGGCAAAGAGGTATTCACCAGGAGATCGCGTGCAATCCGGTAGCGCTCCTCCTTCAGGAGATCGAACACGGAAGTGCCTTCGCACGCGAGACGGCGGTTGAGGGTGCGGGGATGCAGGCCGACGCTGGCCGCGACCGCCTCCACCGACACATCTCCGCGCGCCAAGCATGCCATCAAAGTGCGCCGCACCGCCACAGCGGCGGGGAGGCGATGTCGCTGCGCCACGATCGCCAACTCGCGTTCGAGCAATTTCCTTTTTGCCGGATTGGCGCCATGGACACGCTGTCTCAGGCATGTTGCCGGGAAAACAATGGCGTTGTGCTCTCGGCCGAGCTGGACCGGCGCCTCGAAGAACCTGTCATAGGGTTCGCGGCTGACGGACGCGCGATGAGCCATCAGGATCCCGAGCGGCTTCCAGCCAGGTCCGCACAGCGTCCGCAGCACCATGCAGCCAATGGCCATTCCCAGGTCGATCGAAGGATCGGCGTTTACGTCGACGTCGGCTGCCAATCTGAGGGCGAGCTCTGCCAGGCCGGACGTTTCCGTCAGGACAGGAACGAAAGCGTGTCCATTGAGATGAAGATTGAGGATCAACCCGCGTAGACCGCTGCCGACATCACCTGCATTCCGTGCCACCCGGCCGACAATGCCGAGGTCTTCCATTCGAACGCTTTGGCCACAGAGCAATCCGAAATGCGGGCATTGGGTCCGTTCAGCCGCCAACGCGAGCAAGCGGACCGCCTTGTCCACCTCCACCAGGTTCTCGGCACTGGAGAAGGAGGACGGCGGCAGCCCAATCTCATCGAGCAGCGGGCCGAGCGTGAGGCGGAACGCGCTCAAGGCCTCCGATAGTCCCAACAACGGTCCGGCACGAACCGTGCCCACCTGCGCAACGTTGAAGGCCTCTCCAAGGGCGGAGCCGTGCACCGTCGATGTCACGGACAATCGACCGGTCGAGTCGCGAAAAGCGAAGTCGGAACCAGTGATGCAAGTAGACTGCAGCGTGTCGACGAACTGCCCGTGACGATGGCGAAGCGGGTCATGTCTGAATGGAGCTCCATTGCGCCAATCAAAAAATCCGCGGACGGTCGGCTCGTCCAATCCGGTTCGTCACCGCTTCGTCACTCTCTACTTCGCCATTGTGATTTGCGGCGCCGCCGACATAGCGCATGGGCAGAATTCGCGCAACGAGCTGCCTATTCCAACGTCTCCACAAGACGAACTGACCGCCATCCAGCGCATCTTCAAGCCGGCACCCCCACCTCCTCTCGTTCTGGCTACACCCTGATTGGAAGCCATGGCGATGAGCAAGGCGACGGTCCGACCTTCCGCTACGGGGCCGGCTACATCGCCACGATCAAGCTCCGCAATTCCGATGTCTTCCAGTCGATGTCACGAGCCGCCGGGGCGGATGTCGACAACGGCGTGGGCATCGTCGCCGGGCTCATGAGCTGGGGCCCCATGTCGATCGGCGCCATTGAATACTACAGTCAGGACACGCTCAACATCGCCTATGCCGAGGGCAAGTACGGCATGCGGCTACCACTCGACATCAGCGCCATCCTCGCCTTGCAGTATGCCGACCAGCGCAGCATGGGCGCCAACCTTGCCAACGGCGGCAGATACTTCTCGACCAACCAGTTCGGTGCCCGACTGGCGCTCGGCAGCCAGACAGGAATTCTGACACTCGGCTATTCATCCGTCGCCCCGGATTACAGGATGCAGAACCCGTGGAGCGCCAACCCCTTCTATACCGACGCGATGATCCAGTCGTTCCAGCGCGCGGGCGAGCAGGCCTTTGTAGCCGGTGCGTCCTACGTCTTCACTCCACTCGGAATCGAAGGCGTAGCAGCCTCCGTATTCTACTATCATGGCTGGACGGATGCCGCGGCCGGCCCTCCGACCGTCGAGAGCGAATGGGATTTCGATCTCGAGTGGCGGCCGAGCTTCAAGCCGTTGTCCGGTCTCTGGCCGCGGGCGCGATACGGGACCTCCGTCGTCAGCCAGGGCGGCAAGATCTCCACGCTCGACGACGTGCGGCTGATCCTCAACTACAGGGTCTCCCTCTATTAGCGACACGCATCCAGCTCCGCTCGTGGAACGATCCACAGCTGTCGTGAAATGCGAAACCCGGCGGCTCGGCGGGCTGTAGTCTGTCGCTGCGGTGTGCTTCGTTCGAAGAGGCGTGTGGCGAGTCCGGACTGCGAAGCGGGAGCATCCTTTGGCGCGAGTACGTATGCCTCGTATTCTCAAGCATCTGATACTGGTCGGAGCGTGGAGCATGCTCGCCGGCGCAGGTCTCGTCGCCCGCCCGGCCGCAGCCGAGGAGCCAAGGGAAGGAGCCGCCCGGATTGCCGACGTCCCCGATCCCTGGCGCTTTGAAGCCGCAGCCTATGGTTGGCTGATGAGCACGTCCGGCTCTGCGACAGCCAGGGGCCAGACCGCCGACTTGAACGCGAGCTTCATCCAGCTCATGCAAAAAAGCGATTCGCTGATCGGCTACATGGGATATTTCGAGGCCAACAAGGGCCGTGTCGGCTTCTACACCGACCTGGTGTTCACCAAGCTTGGCTTCACCAACACGATGCTGAACTATCGCAATCCCGTGGCCGGGCTGAAGGTCAGCACGACGGCGAACACCGCCGCGACCTATTCCATGGCGATCATCGAAACCGGCGGGCTCTACGAGCTCCACCGCTGGCCTGGCGCGGCCGGGTCCTCGACAGCGCTGGACGCCCTGCTGGGCTTTCGCGTCTGGAACCAATCGGTGGATGTCAATTACGACGTCACAGGCGCTGTCGATTTCACCCGGCTCGGATTCCAGCGCGGCATCGGCTTTTCGACAGCCGGGACGGGCAGCCTGACCTGGGTCGATCCACTGGTCGGGCTACGCCTGCGCCACCAGTTCACGCCGGCACAGAAGATCACGGTCCGGGGCGATATCGGGGGCTTCGGCTTCCAGAGCACCCTCACCTGGCAGGCTACAGCCATCTATAGCTACGCATGGCAGGCGTGGGATATCGGGCCCTTGGCGTCACCTACTCCACCGGTTCAGGCAACGCCGTGAACGGCATCGACATGGTGCTGCACGGCCCGATCATCGGCGCTGCCATCCGGTTCTAGAGCTTCCGCGCCGGAGGAGCCGATCCGAAAAGATGTCATGGAACCACCCACATGAATGCACGAAGAGCCAAACCATGAAACGCTGCTTGAAGCTGAATGGCGCTGCACTACTTGCTGCCCTGGCCTTTTCTCCGGCCGCTGCCGTCGCACAGGTGACGCCGGAGACCGTCCGGTCTCTTGGCGCACCCGACACGGCCCAGACACGCATCGGCACGCTGGAATTCAAGGACGGTGCGCCGACCGTCGAAACCGCCAGCAAGGTATATGACGCGCTCGATTTCACCCGCGCGCTCAACGTCTACAACAACAGCTTCCGCGGCGCGTCGGCCCTGGCGATTGTCAAGGGCTTCGCAAGCATCGGTGCCAAGCCTGGCGATGTCGCGATCTTCTCCGATCTGATGGACGCGAGTTCGCTGTTCCTGACCGCGAATGCCGACACGGTCTACTACTTGGCCGCGCTCGATCTAAGCGACGGCCCAATCGTTGTCGAGCAGCCATCGGGCGCTGTCGGCACGATAAACGACATGTGGTTCTCCTGGATCATCGATATCGGCGCTCCGGGCCCGGATCGCGGCCTCGGCGGCAAATACCTGATCGTGGGACCCGGCTATGATGGTCCGCTGCCCGAGGGCGGCTACTTTGTTGCGCGCTCGAAGACCAACCTCGCCCTCTATGCCGCGCGGGCATATCTCATCAACAACGACCCCAAGCCGGCTGCGGAGAACGTCAAGCGCAACCTCAAGATCTATCCCTATCGCCCGGGCTCCTTCGGAACGAGCATCGCACAGGCGCTCGAGGGCACCGTGCGCATTGCGGGCGAACCGAAAATTCCGGAGACGAAGTTCATCGAGGTCAGCGGACGGGCATTCAACACGATTCCGCCGAGCGACTACGGCTTTTTCGAACTGATCAACGAGAACGTCCAGAACGAGCCCGCCACAAGCTACGACGTCGAGCTTGCCGGACAGCTTGCAGCCATCGGCATCGTACATGGCAAGAAGTTTGCCCCTGACGAGCGGATGAAGAAGATCCTGTCGGACGCAGCCGCCGTCGGCCAGGCATCCGGTCGCGCGCTCAACTGGCGCTACGCGATGAAGCACCCGGAGTGGGCCTATTACGAAGGCTCGCACTGGGGCAGCATGCTGTGGGAAGGTGGCGCATTCTTCGAGACCCCGCCACCCGTCTTCAAGGACGGCATGTTCAAGCCGCTGGCGCCGACGGGCGCGCGCACGCTCGACTCCCGCACCGCGTTCTACTACGGCTATACGCTCGACTCGCCTGGCATGATCATGCGCATCCCGGGGGTGGGTTCGCAGTACCTCATGGGCTTCCTCGATTCCGAGGGAATGCCCTTTGATGGTGCAAAGACCTACAAGGTAGTGCTGCCCAAGGACATTCCCGCCGAAGCATTCTGGTCTTTCACGCTCTACGATAACCAGACGCGCTCGATGCTGCGGACACCACAGAAATATCCGCGCGCCGGCAGCCAGAGCTATCCTTCGCCCGCCGCCGAGCCCGCTGCCGACGGCACGACCACGGTCTACTTCGGTCCCACCCAGCCGAAGGGGGTAGCGCGCGGCAACTGGATCCAAACTGATCCCAAGAAGGGCTGGTTCACGATCTTGCGCCTGTATAGCCCGTTACCGTCATTCTTCGACAAGACTTGGCGGCCGAGCGAAATCGAGCCGACGAAATGACGGAGCCCGCGATGGCAGCGCACCAAAGCACAAGCCTGCGCACTGGCGCTTGCCATCAGCAGTTCGTCGTGAGTTTCGACGATCACCCTCAGGAAGGCGAGATGAAGACAGAGGGCCCACACGACTCCGCCGTGTGGACCCTCCCTCTGCCTGCAAAGGCCGGCTGACCGTCAGTTGCGCATGAATCCCTCGAGTTCGCTCGCCGCCCAGTCGAGCGTCTTCTCCATGGCTTCGCCGCGGAAATGCCGGACGGCCATCTGGGTCTGCAGTGCCTGCACGTAGATCTGCTCGCCGATCTTGTGCGGCGCCGGCGCGCCCGCGATCGACAGGATCTGGTGCTGGTAGGGATTGGGATAGTGGAAGAGCGTGCCCTTCGGCGGCGCCTCCTCGGCCCAGGTGCTGAAGGTCGTGAAATTGGCGAAAGACGGCAGGTCGTAGCCGTCGCTTGCCGCGACCATCTTCTCGACGACGGGCTTTTGCGAGAGATGGACGATCAGGCTCTTCGCCGCTTCCTGGTTCTTGCTGAAATTCCACACGCCCCAGAAGTACGGCACGAAGGGCGCGAAGCGGCCCTTCGGGCCCTGCGCGAAGCCGTGCGTCCAGAGCTGCTCGGCGACCTTGGGCGCGTCGCGCTTGGCCACCGCCCAGGCGCTCGGCGGATTCATGATCATGGCGCCACGGCCCGACACCAGCCACTTGTTGTTGGAGGCGTCGTCCCACGCCGGCACGTCGGAGGGCAGCTGCGCCATCAGTCGCTTGTAGTAGTCGAGCGCCTGCCTGACGGCATCGCTCTTGACCACGATGGTGCCCTTGGCGTCAACGAGCATGGCGCCGAAGCCGTGGAAGATGGCGCCCGCTGAATCGACGCTGTCCGCGGTCGTCCCGACTCCGATGCCGAAGGGATGGCCGGCCTTGTTGCAGGCTTCGGCAGCCTTGAGGAAGGTCTCGAACGTCCAGTTCTCGGCCTTGGGCGGCGCTCCCGCCGGATACATCGCCTGCACGTCGATTCCGGCATGCTGCTTCATCAGATCGATGCGCGAGCACGGCCCCTTGATCTGGCTGCCCACGGTCGCGGGAACGGCCAGCCACTTGCCGTCGACCTTGCCGAGATACTCCACCGTCGCGTTGACCGCGCCGTTCTGCTTGATCAGCGGCTCCATGACGTCGTTCATGGAGACCAGCAGATTGCCGTAGCGCGACGGCAGCCACGTCGAGAAGGCGAAGATGTCGTGCCCGGACTTGGCCTGCGCTTCCGCCGCGCCGGTCAGCAGCAGCTTGTTGCCCTGCGAGGTGATGAAGTCGACCTGTACCTCGACCTTCTCCTTGGCCGCCCATTCATCGATGGCGTTCTTGGTGGCGCTGTTGGCGTTGGGAACCCAATGGTCCCACAGAGCGAGAGACAAGCGCCCGGCAGCATGCGCGCCGCGGACGAAGGGAGCAGCAACCAACGCACCGGACACGGCGGCCGTGCCGGCGACGAAACGACGACGCGCGATACGCTTTGAAGCCATGGCGTTTCCTCCTGCTTGTCCGGCCCTCGAACGGGACCTTCTCCGGAGACGCTAGGCATTCGCGGACTTCCGGGCAACGAAATTCCGTTATCCGGACCTGGGCGTTCAGGCGGGACTAGGCTTTCGCCTCCCCACGACCTCCCACGCGATGATGCCGGCGAGCAGCGCAAGACCGAGCGCTCGGGCCGCCACCATGCCGCCTACCCAGTCATCCACGACATCCGGGAATGTCAGCGTGATGCCGGCCACGGCACAGCCGATCCGCTGCAGCGGCGACAGCGGTCGCCAGATGTGGCCTTGGGCAGCGAAAGCGAGCGCCAGGATGCCGCCGGCCGCACCAATCACGACCCAGGGCACCCAGGCCCAGTTCAACGACTTGGGCATCTCGAGCAGCAGGCCGGTTCCGATCGGATCCAGCACGAAGATGAACGGCACCAGGAAGGCGGGCAGAGCATATTTCCAGCTCTGCAGGGTGGTGACGTAGGGATCGGCGCGCGTCAGGGTGGCCGCCGCAAACGGCGACAGGGCCGTCGGCGGCGACACCTCCGACAGGACCGCGTAGTAGAAGATGAACATGTGCGCCGCGTAATCGGGGATGCCGAGCTTGATGAGGGCCGGGGCGGCGATCACGGCACACATGATGTATGAGGCCGTCACCGGCACGGCCAGGCCGACCACCCACACGATCAGCGCCGTGAACACCGCCGTCCAGAACATCGAGCCGCCGGCGAGATCGATGACGATGGACGAGAACTTCAGCGCCAGGCCCGTCTTGGTGATGATGCCGACGATGATGCCGGCGCAGGCGCAGGTCGCGGCAACGCCGAGCGCCTGAATCGATCCGTCGGCCAGCGCACGGACCAGGCGCCCAGGCCACAATGCCGTGTCGGCCCGGATGTAGCTCATGAGCACGGCAAGCAGGATCGACCAGAAGACGGCGTAGGTCGCCGAGTAGCCCCAGATCATCAGCACGACCACGGACACCAGCGACGAGAAATGGAAACCGTAGCGGGTCAGCAGGTCGCGCATCGACAGGTCGAGCTTGGGATCGACCGCGCGCAGCCCATACTTGCGCGAATCGATCTCCGTCATGACGAGCAGCCCGAAATAGTAGAGGCAGGTCGGGATGATCGCCATCCGCACGATGTCGAGATAGGACATCTTCAGGTACTCGGCGATCAGGAAGGCAGCCGCCCCGAGCACCGGCGGCGACAGGATGGCGCCGAGGCCGCCGGCCGCAAGCAGGCCGCCAGCAGCGGATCGGCCATAGCCCGCCTCGCGCATGATCGGCCAGGCCACGGTACCGATCGTCACCGTCGTGGCGACACCTGAACCGGACGGCCCGCCCAGCAGGAACGAGGACAGCACGACGGCGCGGCCGGCGGCGTTGGGCTGGCCCTTCATCGCGAGCAGGGAGAAGTCGATGAAGAAGCGCCCCGCGCCCGAAGCCTGCAGGATGGCGCCGAAGATGGTGAAGAGGATGATCAGCGTCGCCGAAACGTCGATGGCGGAGCCGAAGATGCCGTTGAGCGTCATGTACAGCTCGGCGATCAGGTCGACGAGCGGATACCCCTTGTGCGTCCAGGGGGCGGGCAGGTAGTTGCCCCACAGGCCATAGGCGAAGAACAGCATGGACACGATCGGCATGATCAAGCCGGTCGCGCGCCGCGTCGCCTCGAGGACCAGGAGGATCAGCACACCTCCCACGATGACGTCCATGCGCGTCGGGGACACGTAGCGATCGAGGAAATCGTCGGCTCCTGCCAGGCTGGTCCAGGTGCCGCCCGTCATCATGTACCAGATGACTCCGACCGACAGGCCGGCGGCGACGATATCCCACGGCGCGACCCGGTTTCGCCACGACTTCATCATGGGAAAGAGGAGGAACACCAGAGAGAGCGCGAAGGCGACATGGATCTCGCGCAGCGATTGCTGATCGACCGTGCTCGCCGCGGCATAGAGATGGAAGATGCTCATGATCGCCGCCAGGCCGATGAGGACCATTCCCCACCATCCGGCGAAGCGGTGGACGCCGCCCTCCTCCTGCTCGACCAGTTCTTCGACCTTGCGACGTTCCTCGTCGGTCAACAGCTCGTTCTGCGCCGTCATTGCTTCCGTCCCAAAAAAAGAGGCAGGGGCTCGCCGATGGGAGCCCCTGCCCGAACGCTACTCCCGCTACGAGAGCTTGATGCCCTTCTCCGCAAAGAACTTGATCGCCCCGGGATGGAAGGGAACCGACGAATTGGCCGCCTTCTGGTTTTCCGCCGTCATGTCGGCCGCCGCCTTGTGGGTCGCCACGAGGTCGCCGTGGTTCTCCCACAGCGTCTTGATGATGGTGTAGGCCTGATCATCCTTCATCGCGGCGGGGACGACGAGAATGTTCCAGATCGCGATCACCGGCACCGGCGCATCCTGATTGTGGTAGGCGTTCGCCTTGATCGTTCCCGGCGCGAAGACCGGTCCATACTTCTTGTTCAGCGAAGGCACGAGATCGGCTGTCGGAATGAGCTTGATCTTGACGCCCTGCGTGGCTGCCAGGTCGGCGATCGCCGCAACCGGCGGACCACCGTTGAAGAAGTAGCCGTCGAGCTTGCCGTCCTTCATGGCGTTGGTGCTCTCGGCCGGAGAGAGCCGCTCGCGCTTGATGTCGCTGAGCTTGAGACCGAGCTCGTCCAGGATGCGCAGCGCCATGACTTCCGATCCGCTGACCGGTGCGGAAGTCGAGATCCGCTTGCCCTTGATGTCGGAGAGCTGGTTGATGCCGGTGCCTTCCATGGTCACGAAGTGCACGAGATTGGGATAGATCACGCAGAGCGTGCGCGAGTCGACGGGCTTGCCCTTGAACTTGTCGAGTCCCTTGATGGCGTCGTAGGCCGTATCGCACTGCGTGAGGGCCATCTGGGCCTTGTCGTCACGGATCATGTGCATGTTGGCCACCGAGCCGGCCGTCGCCTCGGCGGTGACCGCCCAGCCGGGCACCTTCTTGCTGAGCAGATTGGCCATGGCTCCGCCCAGCGGGTAGTAGACGCCGCCGGTCGTGCCCGTCACGATCGAGAATTGGGACTGCGCCGTCGCGATGCCCGGCCATCCTGCAGCCATCCCCATGGCGCCGGCGCCGCCGGCAACGAGGAAGTTACGCCGATTGAACACTGTTTCCTCCACTTAACGCTTCACCCCGAGGGCGCAGAACAAACCATTTCCGGCAACGAGGGGCAACATTGGCGCAGCAGTGGCGTAAGGATAAACGACCCGATTCGGAATTGGGTGATTCGCCGTCGCGACGAGCGGCAGTCACGAGGCCGCGTTCTGCCCTTCGGAATGGCAATCAGTCACAGTCGATCCGCCATGCGCAGGGTGATGACGGCGACTTCGCCTCTCGTGTTGAAGCGCACAGGCAGGGAAGAGACGCCCAGACCCGAACTCGTATATCCGACCATCCGCCCCTGGCGCCATAGCCCCACTGCGGCGTGGCGGCATCGCTTCAAGTGGGTGACCACGGGACGCCCGCCCGGGAGGGCGATCTGGCCGCCGTGGGTGTGGCCGCACAGGTACAGCGCATAGCCGGCCTCGTCGGCGTCATCCGCGACTTCGGCGGAATGGACGAGAGCGATGCGGAACTCGCCTTCATGATCGTCGAGCGCCGCACGCGCCGCGTCCGTATAGAAGCTATTGACGTCATCGAGTCCGGTTACCCGCAGCACATCGCCCCCTCGCCGTACGATCATGGACCGGTTCACCAGGACCTCGAAACCATGTCCTTCGAGTTCGCTCACCGCCTCTGCGGGATCATGGTTGCCGAGCACCGCGACCTTGGGGCCTCGCACCTGGAGACCACCCAGCGCGTCCATCAGCAAGGCGGCCGGACCTGCGAACGGCTTCCTGACATCGCCGCGAACGTCACCGGTAAGGGCGAGCATGTCCACCTGCAGCGCAGCCACCAGCGACCGGGCGACGGGAACCAGCTCGGGTAGATGGTCGAAATGCGGGTCGCTGACATGCAGGATGCGGTAGCCGTCGAAGGCACGGGGCAGTCCCGGCAGGACAAGATCGAAATCGACCTGGCGGACGGCAAGCGCGTTCGAGCGGCCTCGCGCATAGTAGGGGGTCATCCGCAGGGCCCACCCGAACATCGTCAGCAGAAGGTCGAAGGGCACCTTGCGCCAGCGGCTACGCCGCCCGGCCCTGCTGACCCAGTGCCGGCTGTCCAGAATCGCACGCCGCCGCGCTGCCCATTCGTCCATGCCGCGGCATACGTAACACAGAATTGGACGAGATCCCGGAGCGCCGGGCTGTGGCAAACTGCAGCCTGTCGAACGAAAGGACGACGGCTCAGCTCAGGCTGCCGGGATGGTCCTGCCAGACGGATGGCTCCAGCCTGAGGTGGGTGGCGGCGGGAAAGGTCGCCAGCCAGTGCCGCGCGCAGGCTTCGCTGGTGGCGGACCACAGTCCGGGCAGGCCTTGCGCATGATCCAGAAACCGCTCGAGCATGTAGAGGCGATTGGGCCAGGCGATGGCGTGCGGGTGCAGCACCATCGAGAACTGCCGGCCACGCCGGTACTGGGCGTCGAGCTCGGCCCGCCAGTTGCGGAACAGCGAATCGGGATTCTCGAGGCCGGTACCCTTCTTGGGGAAGAGCAGGAAGAACTGGTCGTCGAAGTGGTAGTAGTACGGCAGCGCCAGGATGGCGCGGCGGGAGGCGAAGTCGGACACCCAGTAGTACGGGATGTCGTCTGCCAGACCGTTCCCGAAGTACTCGTATCCTGCCTCCACAAGCAGATCGATCGTGCTGCCGCTCACCGCGCCGCCCGCGAACTTGTCCGTGGGCCGCGCCAGCGAGAACCAGCCGGTCGGACGTCGCCCGACGACGCGCTCGAGGATCTCCGTCGCGCGCGCAAGCCGCGCCTGTTCCTCGTCGCGCCCCAGAAGGCTTGGGTCTTCGTGCTTGAAGCCGTGGGCGGCGATCTCATGTCCCTCGTCGCGCAGGCTGCGGATCGTGTTCTCGTAGATCTCGGCGATCACCCCCGGCACCGCAAAGGTCGCCTTGATGCCGTAGCGCCCCAGCGCGCCGCGCAACGCCGCGAGGCCGCCGTGGGCGCCGTAGTAGGCGTCCGGCGTCTCGAGGTCAGCCGGCTTGATGCCTTCGGGCCCGCAGGCCGGTGACAGGTCCACGACGATGCGGAAGCAGCAGCGCTTCGCGTCCGGCCACCGCACCTCCGAATCGAGGAGGCTTCTCTCGTCGCTGCTCGTATAGCGTTCCTTCCACGGCATGGCGTACCTCCTCTCAGCGGGCGGGACAGGTCGCGATGCAGTGGCGTGCCACCTGCTCGCATGTCGGGAACCAGACGCCGGGCAGGCGCTTCATGCGCTCGATCAGCCGGTCGAGCATGGCGATCCGCAGCGCCCGTCCCGACACGAAGGGATGCATGCAGATATTGAGGTAGCCGCCCTGCTGGTACTGCTGCAGGAAGGCTTGCCACCAGATCTCCTCGACATGCTCGGGATCCATCATGCGCTGCGCCTGGTTCTCGGTGTTCAGCCAGGCGAAGCTGAAGAACATCGCGTCATCGATGGCATAGTGGAACGGCAGGTTGAGCAAGGGCCGAGCGCCGTCAGGACCGCTCACATACTGCGCGCGATGATCGAGCGAATCGTGGGAATTGTAGATGAAGCCTTCCTCCAGCAGGAGCTCGCGCGTATGCCAGCTGCGCGTTCCCACCGGCGGCCGTCCGGTGAGCTTCTCGAGGGCCGCCTTCGCCTTCCGCAGATGGTCACGCTCCAGCTCGGGATCCTTGGGCACCTGATGCTCCCACATGTGATCCGCGATTTCGTGACCGCTCTTCGCCGCTGCCTTCACCGCCTGCGGGTACAGCTCGCAGATCCGGCCGGGCGTGAAGATCGTCGCCTTGATGCCATGGCTGTCGAACAGCTCGATCAAGCGCCAGATGCCGACGCGGCCACCGAACTCACCCTTGGCAAGCTGGGACGGCGGTTCGTTCAGCAGACGGCGCAGCAGCATGGCATCGAAGTCGGCCGTGAAGTTCACGGCCATCTGCCGGCCGCCAGGCCATGCCAAATTCTCGATGACCTGGTGGCGGGCGCCGTAATCGGCAGCCCGCGCCTTGAGCGATGCGACATCGCGATCCATGCCGCTGGCGATCTCGACGGACGTATCCATGGCTAGCGACCTCCTGCGACGGCGAGCGTCACGCCGGTGATGTAGTTGGCCTCGTCGGAAGCGAGATAGAGCACCGCATTGGCGATATCGTCCGGAACGCCGATGCGGCGCAACGGCGTCGCTCGTATGGGGCCGTATTCGAGATTCTCGATCCTGCGGAAGCCCGGTCCCGTCCGTTCGGTCTCGATGGGCCCCGGCGCCACCGCGTTGACCGTCACGCCGTATTCGGCCAGTTCGAGCGCGACCCCGCGGGTGAAGCCGTGGATGGCCGCCTTTGCCGCCGAGTAGGCGGAATTGCCTGTGTAGTATGCCATCCACGGCGTGCCCTCGCGGGCGCCCGACGACAAGCTGATGATCCGACCGGATCGACGGTCACGCATGTGTCCCGCGACCGCGCGGGTACACAGAAACGTCGAGCGCAGGTTCAGCCGCATGATGAAGTCCCAGTCGTCGACCTCGGCTTCCCAGATGCGGCCGGAATGGCCCCCGCCGACGACGTTCACCAGAATGTCCACCTGCTTGAACGTATCGAAGGCGGCCTTGAACAGAGAAGCGACTCCCGCTTCTTCCGTGACGTCGGCCTCGACTCCCAGCACCGGCCGGCCGGTCGCGCGGATCAGCCGCGCCGTCTCGGCCAGGCCCTGCCCATCGATGTCCGTCACGACCAGGGAAGCCCCCTCCTCGGACAGCCGCAGCGCGCTGGCACGGCCGATCCCGCCTGCCGCGCCGGTCACCACGGCAATCTTTCCGGCTACACGACTTCCTGCAGCTTCCGTCACGCGCACCTCCGTCCCGATCGCGAGGTTAGGCCTGTCCCCTCGCGGGCTTCAAACGATAAGCGAACGACAGCCGCATGGTGGAAAGCCTCGAATGCCGCGCTCATCACGCGCTGCGTGCCATCAGACCGCCATCGACCAGTATCTCGGTGGCGGTGACGTACCTGGCTTCGTCCGAGGCAAGGAAGAGCGCCGCATAGGCGACATCCCACGCATCCCCGCGCCGGCCGAGGGGGACCCGCGTCCTGGCTTCGTTGCGCAGCGTGGCGAGGTCGGCGCGTCCCTTCTGGCGAGACACGCGGTGTTCCAGCAGCGGGGTGTCGATCATGCCCGGGATGACCGTGTTGCAGCGGATGCCGTCCGCCGCGTGGTGCACGGCGATCTGACGCGTGAACTGCACCAGCCCGGCCTTCCCGGCCGAATAGCCGACGTGATCGTGTCCGAGATGGCGCATGCCGCCGATCGAGCCGACATTGACCACGGCGCCGCCTCCACCCTCGACCATGATCGGCAACACGGCCTTGCAGACGATGAACACGCTGGTCAGGTTGAGGTCGATCTGGCGGCGGAAGTCGTCGACCGACATTTCGACGACACCACCCGTGATCGATCCGCCGACGTTGTTCAGCAGCACGTCGATCCGATCGAAGCGCTCGAGAGCAGCATCCCTCATCGCATCGACCGACGCCGGATCTGTGACGTCCGCCTCCACGACGAACGCCTCCTGGCCCTCCCCCTCGATCAGCCGGACGGTCTCCGCGGCTGCCGCGGCGTCGCGGTCCACCACCACGACCCGCGCGCCCTCGCGGGCGAAAAGCACGGCCGCCGCCCGACCGTTGCCCCATCCGGCGCCGACGGATCCGGCCCCCGTGACGATCGCAACCTTGTCCGCCAGACGACCGGGCATCGGACCTATTCCTTCAGGTTCACCTGCTTGCCGACATCGATCCACTGGCCGACCAACGCCTTGGTCTGCGCCTGATGCTCCTCCGGCGTGCTGGCGATCACCTGATAGCCGCGGTCCGCGAGCTGCTTGCTCATCGCCGGATCGCGCATGACAGCGGCGGCCGCGTCCCGAATGGTGCGCCGAACCTCGATCGGCGTGCCTGGTGGGGCATGCAGGCCCCAGACGCTCATCACATCGGCTCCCGTGATGCCGGCTTCCTGGAAGGTTGGCACGTCGGGCATCGAGGGGTCGCGGCGATCGCCAGTCACGGCGATCGCGCGCACCTTGCCGTCCTTGACGTAGGGCGCCGCCGAGCTGATCCCGCCGAACTGCATCGAGACGTGGCCGCCCAGCAGGGCGATCAGGGCCTGGCCGGAGGACTTGAAGGGAACGTGGGTGATGCTGGTGCCCGCCTTCAGGTTCAGCATCACGCCCACGAGGTGGGTGGATGCGCCAACGCCTCCCGAGGCGAAGGTGAGGTCCTTCTTCTTCGCCAGCGCGAGGAGCTCGGGCAATGTCTTGGCCGGCACGTCCGGATGCACGATGAGGATCACTGGCCCCTGAGCCAGCATCGTCACGGCGGTGAAATCCTTGAGCGTGTCGTACGGCAGCGAATCGAGTATCGCCGGATTCTGATAGAAGGAGTTGTCGGACAGATAGAGCGTATGGCCGTCCGGCTTGGCCTTCGCGACGATCGTCGCCCCCAGCACCGCGGTCGCATCGGGCCGGTTCTCGACGATGACCGTCGTGCCGAGCTGCTTCTCGAGACCGGGCGCGATCAGCCGCGCAATGATGTCGGAGCCGCCGCCCGGCGAGCGCGGCACGATCAGCCTGACAGGTTCCGACGACAACTTGGTCTGCGCCGCGGCTGCCGCGGCTCCCGCCATGAGAAAGCCCGCCGTGCCGGCGAGCAACCTGCGTCTGTCGATCATGATCACCCCTTTTGTGCGCCGCGCGTCATGCAAGATCGGGACCTAGAACACCTTTCTGCGACGCCACTTCGTCGGCTTCTCCCCCGGGAAGGCGAGTCCGCTCGCGTCGATGCCGAGATCGACGAGCGTCTTCGCCACCTGGATGGCGCAGCGATAGCCTTCCAGCACCGGGATTTCCCACCCGATCTCCTCGAGCCTCTTCTGCAGCAACGGCTGCAGCCAGTAGGCGGCCGAGCAGCCCAGCACGATGACCTCGGCACCATCCTCTTCGATGGCCGCGATGGACTCCTCGACCGCGGCCTCCAGCATGCCGGATGGCGCGCCGTTCAGGGCGCGGTCGCGCTCGACCTCGATCGGCTTGTCGTAGGGGAAGTTCGGCGTCGGCAGAGGGTAGTTGATGTTGCGGATCGAGGCGCATCGGTCGGTCATGCGGTACTGCAGCACGAGCTGGTACATCTGCATGTTGTGCGTCTCGCCGATGTCGACGATCGTGAACTTGTTGCCCAGCAACCCGGCAACGTGCATCTGCGCATGCGCGCAGGACGTGATCGGCATGCGGTAGCGCCGGCCGATCTCGCGTGCCTCCATGTAGCCGGGATCGCCGCCGCCAAGCAGCACGATCGCATTGTACTTGCCGCCGGCGCAGGCTTCGCGGACCAGGGCGAGCCGGTTGTAGCCCACCGAGATGAATTCCTGCTTGGTCGTCACCGGCCAGTTGCCGTGCGTCGAGCGCGCGCCGGCATGAAGGTCCCACTCGATGCCTTCGAGGAACGGCTTCACGTCGTCGTAGTTGTGGAGCTGCGTCTCCTTCGGGCCGGAGAAGGCACGCAGCCTGAACTCCGAGCCCGGTTCGAGGCTGAAGGCGTTGATGAGCAGGAAGCGATAGCGCGCGGGATGGCTGGACATTCGGATTTCCTTCGTCATTCAGGACGCCTTGCGTGGCGCATAGTGCTCGAGACCACCGCCGAGCTCCGTCGTGAGACGCCGGCATGCCCGGAGCAGGATCTCGCCCATCCTCTGCGCCTCGCGCTTGGTGAAGCGCGTGATCGAACCGGACAGCGACACCACGCCCAGGAGCTCGCCCTGCCGGCCGAAGACGCCGCAGGCGATCGCGGCCATCGCCGAATCGTACTCACCCTTCGTGATGATCGGCAGTGGACAGGCCGCGCTCGTGCGGATGTTCGACGGCACCGCGCCGCGTTTCATGGGGCGCGGCACATCCGCGTCGAAATGCAGGAAGACGCGGCCCGGCGCGCCGATCGTCAACGGGATCAGATCTCCCTCGCGGATATGGTCGCGCATCGTGCGACGCGAATCGACGCGACGAAGGCAGAGGCGATGGTCGCCCTTGCGGACGTAGAGCGTCGCGCTCTCGCCGGTCTTGTCCACCAGGTCATGCAGCACCGGCATGATCAGGCTGTCCAGCGTGGTGCCGCGCTTGCAGATCTCGCCGAGGCGGACGACCTCCGGTCCAAGCTGGTAGCCGCCATTCTCCAGCCGCAGGAGGAAATGCGCGCTCTGCAGCGAACGCGCCAGCCGAAGGATCGTGCTCTTGTAGAATTGCGTGCGCTGCGCGAGCTCCGCCAGCGACAGCGTCGTGTCGTCGGGGCGGAAGGCGCTCAGCACGGCGAGCGCCCTCTCCACCGACGTCATGGCCTTCACCATAGTCTTGCTTCCGTTGCCTAGAGCAGAACGACCTTTCCTTTTGACAGAATAGCCGCTCCCTTCTTATTTTCGCCACATCGAATCAGGAGCGCGTGATGGAAATCCGGCGGAGCCCGATCCAGCATCCGTCCGCATGGCGCGGCATCGACGCCGCAGACGATCCGTCGTGGCGCGTCGAGCTCAGCCCGACGATGGTGGCGGAGATCGAGCGGGCGGTGGCCGGCGTACAGGCGCGCGGCCTTGCAGCCGGCGCCTTCGAGGCGGCGGACTTCCCTCTGCCGACAGTCGAACCGCTGCTCGAACGTTGCCGGGACGACGTTCTGAAAGGCCGCGGCTTCGTCCTGCTGCGCGGCCTGCCTGTCGAGGACCGTGATCTCGAGTCCGTTCGAACCCTCTACTGGGGCATCGGGCTGAGGCTCGGCACGCCCGTGACCCAGAACCTGCGCGGTGACCTGATCGCCGAGATCATGGATCGCGGGCTCGACGTCAATGCGCTCAACGTCAAGCCTTCCCAGACAAACGCCGAGCAGCGCCCGCACACCGATCCGGCGGACATGGTGGCGCTGCTGTGCGTCCGCCGTCCGCTATCGGGCGGTCTCAGCCGGATCGCAAGCTCGCTGGCGATCTACAACGAGATCCTGACGCATCATCCCGAGTATCTCGAAGTGCTGTATCGCGGCTTCCACCACGACCTGCGCGGCGATGCCTCGAACGACAGTCCCCATGGCGTCACGCCGCACAAGATCCCGGTCTACCGCTGCCGTGACGGCGTCGTGAGCAGCGTGTTCAATGCCAGCACGATCAAGGATGCACAGCGGCGCATGCCGGCCGGCGTCCCCGCCGATGAGATGGCCGCGGTCGACCACATCGTCGAGCTGGCGCACCGGCCCGACATCCGGCTCGAGATGGACTTCCGGCCGGGCGACATGCAGTTGCTGAACAACTACACCGTCCTGCACTGGCGCACCGCCTTCGTCGACGGTGCCGACGAGAGCCGAAAACGGCTCCTCTACCGGTTCTGGGTCAACGTGCCCGGCGCACGGCCGGTCGATCCCGCGATGGCGGCAGGCTACATCACGGGCGCCCGGACCGGCCGCGCCAGGAACGCGGCGGCGGACGCCGGACCAGCCCCGGCGCATGCCTGAGCGGCCAGGTCTGACCCGTCGCCTTGCCGAGTGGACCGCCGGCCTGGGCTGCGAGGCGCTGCCGGCCGAAATCGTGCTGGGCGCCAAGCGGCAGATCCTGGATACGCTGGCCTGCGCCTGGGCGGGATCGGACGCGGCGGGCGTCGCCGAGGTCCGCCGCCTTCTGGTCGAGCGTGGCGGCCGCGCCGAGGCGAGCGTGTGGGCACACGGCGATCACCTCCCGGCTCCGGCGGCCGCGCGCCTGAACGGAATGATGGCGGCGGCGCTGGACTATGACGCCCTGCACGACCAGGCGACGGTGCATGCCGACATCGTGATCCTGCCCGCCGTGCTGGCGCTGGCCGAACGCACCGATGCGACGGGAGCCGAGCTGATCGCCGCCCTGGTGGCCGGCGACGAGCTGATGGTCCGCCTCGGCCGCGCCGTGAAGAGCCATCCGGGGTGGTTCTACACTTCCGTGCTCGGCAGTCTCGCCGCGGCCGCGGCCGCGGCGCGGGTCCTCAAGCTGGATGGCCGTGGAACGGCCAGCGCGATCGGCATCGCGCTGGGCACCGCCGGCGGCACGCAGCAGTCCCTCATCGAAAAGACCCTGACCAAGCGGCTGCAGTCGGCAAGCGCCGCGGAGGCCGGCGTCGAGGCGGCATTGATGGCCGCCTGCGGCATCACCGGCCCGGCCGAGGCGCTCGAGGGGCGCGCCGGACTTGCCGCCCTGTACACGGAACTCGATCAGGACCTCATGCTGGACGGGCTGGGGACGACGTTCGAGGTGGCCGGCCTGACCTTCAAGAAGTATCCGAGCTGCTTCTGCAATCACGCTGCCATCGAGGGCGTGCTTGAGCTGGTCCGGCGCCACGCGCTGACGCCGGACCGTATCGACTCCGTGACGGTCGAACTGACCCCCTACATGGCGCGGCTGGTGGGGAGCGCCTTCGAGCCCGGCGACACGCCGCAGGCGGCCGCGCAGTTCAGCGTCCAGTACTCGGTCGCCTCGGCCCTGCTGCGGCACCGGCTGGGCCTGGCCGATATCGAGCCGGCGGCCGTTCTCGACCCCGCGGTCGGTCCGCTGGCGGCACGGGTGCGCGTGCTGATCGACGCCGGCCGTGACGACAAGTTCGTCCCGGTTCCGCTCACGCTGCGCACCATCGACGGCGGCGAGCACCGCATCGTGGTCGACACGCTGCCCGGCACGCCATCGCGACCGCTCTCCGACCGCGAGCTGGAGGCGAAGGTGCGCGAGTGCTTCGGGCGGGGCGCGCGGCCGCTGTCCGACGGCCAGATCGACTGCGTGATCGAGCGCGTCGCCGGCCTCGAAAGTCTGCCGTCGGCGGGCGCGATCCTGGAAGGCCTGCCCTCCCCGACGCCCAGGCTGGCCGCATGACTGAAGCAACCCTCATCAGCGGCGGCAGCAACGGCATCGGCCGCGCTGTCGTCCAGCGGCTGGCATCGGAAGGCCATACCGTGATCAACGTGGATATCGCCTCTCCGCCCGTCGGAAGCCCCGGACATTTCCGCCGGATCGACCTGACGGACCGGCCGGCGGCGCGGGCCGCGCTCGCCGAGGTCGCGCGCGAATTTTCCATCACCCGCGTGGTCAACAATGCCGGCATCGTCCGGGCGATGCCGGTTGAGCAGGTGACCGACGTCGCCTTCGACGCCGTCGTGGACCTCAACCTCGTCGGGGCCATCCTGTGCACGCAGGCCGCCTTGCCCGCCATGCGCGCCGCCGGCTTCGGCCGCATCGTCAACATCAGCAGCCGCGCCGTGCAAGGGCGGCCCAACCGCACCGTCTACGCCATGACGAAAGGGGCGCTGCTGTCGATGACCAGGACATGGGCGCTGGAATTCGCCGCCGCCGGCATCACCGCGAACGCGATAGGCCCCGGTCCCGTCGACACCGAGACGTTCCGCCGGAACAACTCCGCAGGCGTCGTCGCCGACGTGCTGGCCGCCATTCCGATGAAGCGCTTCGCGGTCGCCGACGACGTCGCGCAGGCGGTCGCCTTCTTCCTCGACGCCCGCTCGGGCTTCATCACCGGGCAGATGCTGCATGTCTGCGGTGGCCAGACCTTGGGGCTGCAGCCGGCATGAGCAATGACGCCGTTCTCGTAACCGGCGCCAGCCGGGGTATCGGCGCCGGCATCGCGGCACGGCTCGCCCGCGACTACCACGTCGTCAATCTCGACATGGCCGATCCGGCACCCGACGCCGCTTCCGAATTCGTACGAATCGATCTCCGCGATGCGGACGCAACGCGTGCCTGTCTCCGCGATCTCTGCACCCGGCACCGCTTCACGCGGCTGGTCAACAATGTCGGCATGTCGTCGGCGGTACCGCTGTCGGAACTGGGCGATGACCTGATCGATGCGTCGATCGCGCTCAATCTTCGCGCGGCGCTGCTCTGCCTGCAGGCCGTGCTGCCGGCCATGGACGACGCCGGCTTCGGCCGGGTGGTCAACATGGGCAGCCGGGCGGCGCTCGGCAAGGAGTTGCGCACGATCTACGGCGCCACCAAGGGCGGCATGCACGCGCTCACACGCACCTGGGCGCTCGAGCTGGCTGGCCGCGGCATCGCGGTCAATGCCGTGGCGCCCGGCATGATCGACACGGAGCTTTTCCGCGGCGCCAACCCACCCGATTCACCGCTCACCCGCAGGCTGGTCGGCGCCATCCCGATGAAGCGCCTGGGCACGCCGGACGACGTCGCCAAGGTGGTGGCGTTCCTGCTGTCGAACGATGCCGCCTACATGACCGGCCAGATCGTCCATATCTGCGGCGGCCTGTCGGTCGGCGCGGTTCTTCAATGAGGGTCCCGGGGATGAAACCGCATCATTTCACCACGACGGACGGGCTGAAGCTCGCCTACTACGTGGACGACAACACCGATCCCTGGGCGGATGCGCCGACGCTGCTGATGCTGCACGCCGCGATGGGATGCGCCGAGCGCTTCTACGGCTGGGTCGCGCCGCTGTCGCGCCACTACCGCGTCGTGCGCCTCGACCTGCGCGGCCACGGCAACTCGCAGACGCCGGCACCCGACAGCCGGTTCGACATGGACCGGCTGGTCGCCGACACGCTCGAGCTGATGGACCTGCTGGGCTGCAAGAGCGCCCACGTCGTCGGCAACTCGGCGGGCGGCTATATCGGTCAGAACCTCGCCATGGACCATCCCGAGCGGGTCAGGAGCCTGATCCTGTTCGGGTCGACGCCCGGCCTGCGCAACAGCCAGGCCAAGACCTGGATTCCGCGCATCGCCAAGGACGGCATCCGGAAATTCCTCCTCGACACGATCGAGGATCGTTTCGTGCCGGGCACCGATCCACGCAAGATCGAATGGTTCGTGTCGCGTGCCGCCCAGTGCGACCCGGCCTATATCGGCCGCTTCGTCGGGCTGATGTCGTCGCTCGACTGGAGCGAGCGTCTCGGCGAGATCAAGTGCCCCACCCTGCTGGTGATCCCGGGCGCCGAGACGGTCGGCTCGATCAGCAACTACGACGTCATGCGCCAGCGCATCCCGGACGTGCAGCTCATCGCCTACGAAGGGCTGCCGCACAATATCGGCGAGGCCGCCCCCGAACGCTGCGCGGAGGACGTGCTGGCCTTCCTGCGCTGGCGCTTCGGCATGCCGTCGCCCGCGCTCCACATCGCTCACCCCCACTGACCAGGACCCACCGATGCGCCGTCTCCTTCTCATAGCCCTGTCTCTCGGGGCCCTGTCGCTCGGGCTGCTCGCCGCCAACGCACAGGCCCAGTCCTTCCCGGCCAAGCCCGTCCGCGTCGTCGTGCCGTACCAGCCCGGCGGCGGCACCGACATCCTGATGCGCGCCCTTGCGCCCGAAGTGTCCCGCACACTGGGCCAGCAGCTTGTCATCGACAACAAGCCGGGCGGCGCGACCATGATCGGCACCCAGATGGTGACCGACGCGCCAGCCGACGGCTACACGATCCTGGCTGTCGACAGCGCGATCCTGGTCAATCCCGGCCTGTTCGGGGCCAGGCTTCCGTACGACACGCTGAAGAAGCTGACCGGCCTCACCATGATCGCGAGCGGCCCCGTGCCGTTGCTGGTGCATCCGTCGGTGCCGGCGACCGACGTGAAGTCGCTGGTCGCGCTGGCCAAGGCCAAGCCCGGCACGCTCAACTTCGGCTCCGGCGGCAACGGCACCGCGCCACACCTGGCCGGCGAACTCTTCAAGCAGGTCGCCGGCATCGACATCGTCCACGTTCCCTACAAGGGCACGGCACCGGCGATGAACGACCTGCTGTCCGGCGCCGTGCAGATGATGTTCGGCGGCATCAGCTCGTCGCGTCAGTTCGTCGAGCAGGGCAGGCTGCGCGCGCTGGCGATGAGCGCCAACAAGCGCTCCGAGATCATGCCGACGGTGCCGACCTTCGCCGAGGCCGGACTGCCCGGCGTCAATGCCGAGAGCTATTGGGGCATCTACGCTCCGGCCGGCACGCCGCCGGAAGCGCTGAAGGTTCTCAACGACCATTTCGTGCGCGCCCTCAAGGAGCCGAAGCTCGCCGCGCAGCTCAAGGAGCTGGGCTACGAGATCATCGCCAACTCCCCCGCGGACCACACCGCCCAGCTGGCGAAGCTGGTGGCCGAATGGAGCGAGACGATCAAGAAGGCGGGCATCAAGCTCGAGTAGGATCGGCGCCGTGCCCCGCCACATCGTCTGCCTGACGTTCGACTTCGACGCGTGGTCGGGGTTGATCGCGCGCGGCCTGACGACCCCTACCCCGATATCGCGCGGGGAATTCGGCGTGGTCGGCACGCGCCGCATCCTCGCCCTCGCCGCCACCCACGGCCTCCGCACCTCGTGGTTCATCCCGGGCACGGTCATCCAGGCCTACCCGCAGGTCTGCGACGCCATCGTGAGCGGCGGCCACGAGGTGGGTCACCACGGCTGGACACACGACCCGCCGGCCGGACTGAGCGCCGAGCAGGAGAGCGAAGGGCTGCAGCGCGCCAGCGAAGCGATCCGGCGTCTGACCGGCCGCGATCCCGTCGGGTACCGCTCGCCCTCCTGGGACATCAGCGACCGCACGGTCGACCTGCTGCTGGCCAATGGCTTCCTGTACGAGAGCAGCATGATGGGCAACGACTATTGCCCCTATTTCGTCCGCCGGGGGGACCGCATCCACAAGGATGCCGCACCGGAATTCGGCGCCCCCACACCGCTGGTCGAGATGCCCATCGCCTGGTCGCTCGACGACTTCCCCCATTTCGAGTTCCTGCGCACCTCCAACCAGCTCATGCCGGGCCTGATGAACGCCCGGCTGGTGCTGGAGAACTGGATCGCCGATTTCGAGTATATGCAGAAGGCCGTCGAGTGGGGCGTGCTCACCTATACATTCCATCCCTACGTCATCGGCCGCGGCCACCGCATGCTGGTCCTGGAGAAGCTCGTGGAAGAGCTTGCGCGCAAGGGCGCCGTCTTCCTGACGCTGGAACAGGCAGCGCTGGAGTTCCAGGAAAAGGCCGCCGCCGGCGGGCTCTCGATCCATCCATAGGAAGTACGACATGGAATTCTCAAGCAGCGACGGCATGCGCCTCGCCTACTACATCGACGACTTCTCCGATCCCTGGCGCAAGGCCGACACCGTGCTCCTGCTGCATTCGGCGATGGGCTCTTCGAAGCGGTTCTACGGCATGGTGCCGGCGCTGGCGCGCCGTTTCCGGGTTGTCCGGCTCGACCTGCGCGGCCATGGCCAGTCCCAGGTGCCGCCCCCGCAGTCCGCGCTCAGCATGGACCGCCTCGTGAAGGACGTGCTCGAGCTCATGGCGCATATCGGCGTCGACAGCGTCCATGTCGTCGGCAATTCGGCCGGCGGCTATATCGGGCAGCGTTTGGCGATCGAACACCCGGAGAAGGTCAAGAGCCTGGCGCTGTTCGGCTCGACGGCCGGCCTGAAGCGCAGCCAGGCGCTCCAATGGCTGCCACGCGTCGCCAAGGAAGGGCTGCGCGGCTTCCTGGCCGCCACCATCCACGAGCGCCTCAACGACGACGATCCCGGCCTCATCGAATGGTTCCTCGACGAGGCGTCGAAGAACGACACGCCCTATATCGGCCGCTTCATCGGGCTCATGGCGAGCCTCGAATGGTACGACGAGCTCGGCCACATCAAGTGCCCGACCCTGATCGTCTATCCGGGCGCCGAGAGCGTCGGCTCGACGGACAATTACGACCTGATGCGCAAGGCGATTCCTGACGTTGGCGTCAAGGTCTACGAAGGCCTGCCCCACAATATCTGCGACATGGTCCCCGACCGTTGCGCGGCCGACGTCCTGGAATTCATCGAAGGCCGGTTCGGCCGGGAGCGGCACTAGATCGATCTTGGCCCCGCCCTTGCATCTCCTCGCCGGTCCATGCTGACCGCGATGCGGAGGGGCTGCATTGACTCGAAGTGGTCGCGTCTTAAGCTCGCCGGCATCATGGATGACCTGTCGCGGACGACATGGCGCGGACATTGGGGAACCGTCGGAGGGAAATGAGATGACATCGCAGACTGGAAAGCCAACCCGCCGCCGAGTCGTATCGCAGCTCGGCGTGGCGTTGGGAGCAGCGGCGATTGGCGCTCCCGCCATCCGGCCGGCGCACGCCCAGGCCAAGACGCTGGTGATCGGCGGCTCGGTGCCGCTCACGGGCGCGGCTGCCGAGACCGGCCTCAACGTCAACAACGGCTACATCACCGCCGTAAGCTACATGAACGACGTGCTGGGCGGCGTCGAGGTCGCCGGCGAGAAGTACAAGATCGAGCTGAAGCTGTTCGACGACGCGAGCGACCCGGCGCGCGCCACGACCCTGATCCAGCGGCAAATCGACGAAGGTACCAACTTCTTCCTGGGCTCGTTCGGCAGCAACATCGTGCTGCCGACCGCCGCCATCACCGAGCGCGCCAAGAAGCCCATGGTGCAGACCGGCGGCGGCTCGGACGCTATCTTCACGCGCGGCTACAAGTACATCTTTGGCATGTTCCCGCGCGCGACCCGACAGTTCGCCGCGACCGCCGCGATGTTCAAGACTCTGCAGCCCCTGCCGCAGACCTATTCGGTGATCTGGACCAACGACGCCTTCTCGAAGACGGCGGCGGAAGGCGTGCGGAATTCGTGCGACGCCGCCGGCTTCAAGCGCCTCGACGGCTATGAGCTGCCGGCCAAGCCGACCGATGTCTCGAGCGTGCTGGGCTCCATCCGCGCCAACACGCCCGACATGCTGATCTGCGTCATGCACGACCAGAACTCGCTTCTGGTGGCCCGCCAGATGGTGGCGACGAACACCAACGTCAAGCTGCTGTTCCAGGGCCTGGGCCCACAGCTCGCCTCCTTCCGCGAGGCTCTGGGCAAGTATTCCGAGGCACTGCTGTGCTCGACCTACTGGGACGAGAACGTCCCTTTCAAGGACAAGTTCTTCGGCGATTCCAAGAAGTTCGTCGAATACTACAAGACCAAGTTCACGCGGCCGATCGCCTACCACGTGGCCGGCGCGGCGGCGTGCATCGAGACCTACGTGATGGCGATGCAGGCAGCCAAGAGCACCAATCCCGAGGCGGTGCGCGACGCGCTGGCGGCGGCCGACTACGAGACCTTCTACAGCCGCATCAAGTTCACGCCGCAGGGCGACGGGGACGAGATCCTGATGGGCGGCATGATCGGGCAGGTCCAGAAGGGCCAGCTGGCGATCGTGTTTCCGGCGGACGCGGCATCGGCCAAGGCAGTCTATCCGGCCCCTACCTGGGACAAGAAGGCCTAGCCGGACCCCGACTCGATCATGAACCTCATCGCGCAGACATTGGCCGACGGCCTGGTGCTGGGCGGCATCTATGCCCTGGCGGCGGTCGGCTTCTCCCTGATCTTCGGCGTGCTGCACGTCATCAACCTGAGTCACGGGATCATCGTCCTGATGGGCGCCTACCTGGCGCTCATCCTGTCGGAAACCCTGCATATCGACCCGCTGCTCACCATGCCGATCGTGATGGCGATCCTGGCCGGCGTGGGCTACGTCTACCAGCGGTTCCTGATTCAGTATGCCGTCGACAGCACGCCTTTCGCGTCGATCCTGCTGACCTTCGGCGTCGCGCTGATGATGCACAACATCATGATCTGGCTGTTCTCGCCCGACATGCGCAACATCACGCCGAGCTACGCCTTCGCCTCGTTCCGGCTGGGCCCCGTCGCCTTCGACGCCGTGCGCGTGAGCTGCCTGGCGGCCAGCCTGATACTGCTTTCCTGCCTGGCGGCCCTGCTGAAATACACGTCGCTCGGCCGCGTCATCCGCGCAACGGCGCAGCAGACGATGGCGGCGCGCCTGTGCGGCGTGAACGTGCGCCACGTCTACGCCATGACCTTCGCCGTGTCGGCGGCCTTCGCCGGGGCAGCCGGCATCGTCATCGGCATCATCCTCCCCTTCTCGCCGGCCGACGAAGCCATCTGGACGCTCAACGCCTTCGTCGTCGTCGTGCTGGGCGGTGTCGGCAGCCCGGCCGGCGCCCTGATCGGCGGCCTGCTGCTGGGCATCGTGAGCACGCTGACGGCTCAGTATATCGGTCCGTCATTCCCCAACGTCACGATGTTCCTGCTGCTCGTGCTGCTGCTGCTCGTGCGCCCGCAGGGTTTGCTGGGCAACGCCTTCGCACCGTCCCGGTGATGCCGTGAACGAGAAGATCGGTCCCGCGGCCTTCGTGGCCATCATCCTGGCCTGCGCCGTCATCCTGGCAATCCTGCCCTTCGTGATGCCGCCCTTCTATGTGCGCGTCGGCCAGCTGATGCTCTACTCGGCGGGGCTCGCGATCGCCTGGGCCATCCTGGGCGGCTTTGCCGGCTATGCCAGCTTCGGCCACGCCGCCTTCATCGGCGTAGGCGCCTTTACCGCCGGGCTGGTCGAGGAGCGCTTCCCTGGCCTGCCCACGCCGCTGCTGCTGCCGCTCGGTCTCCTGGCTGGCGGCGCCGCCTGTGCGGTGCTCTCCGCCGTGGTCGCCTACCCCATCCTGCGCCTGCGCGGCACCTTCTTCGCGATCGCGATGCTCGGCGTCAGCAAGGTCTGCGCCGAGCTGAACAACAACATCGATTTCTTCCAGGGATCGCTTGGCCTCAACTTCCCGGCCATCGCGCCGCCGGACTGGGATCCGGCCATCTTCTACTACCAGCTCTATCTGGTGGCGGGAGTGGCGGTGCTGCTGATCGCCTGGCAGATCCGGCGCAGCCGGTTCGGCGCCGGCCTGCTCAGCATCCGCGAGGACGAGGACACCGCCCGCATGCTGGGCGTGCCGACCGAACGCTACAAGCGGCAGGCCTTCGTTATCAGCGCCGTGCTGACGGGCCTGCTCGGCGTGATCTACGCCCATTCGCTGGGCTACATCACCACCGACTCGGTCTACCGCGACGACACCAACCTCAGCTTGATCGTCTATTCCCTGCTCGGCGGCATGGGCACGCTGTTCGGCCCGGTGATCGGCGCCTTCATGCTCGTGTTCGTCACCCAGGTCATCCTGGCCCGCCTGCTCGACTTCCACCTGTTCGCGACCGGCCTGCTGCTCGTCGTGCTGGTCCTGACCGCGCCGGGCGGCATCATCGGGCTGGTGCGTGGCTTCCGCCAGCGCCGGCGGGCCAAGGACATGGCGGCGTCAGAATGAGCGGAGCGCCCATCCTGCGCGTCGAGAGCCTGTCCAAGGCCTTTCGCGGCCTGAAGGCGATCTCTGACGTGACGTTCGACGTCGTGCCGGGATCGATCACCAGCATCATCGGCCCGAACGGTGCCGGCAAGTCGACGCTCTTCAATCTCGTGACGGGCTACCTGGCGCCTACCGCCGGCCGCGTCTCGTTCAAGGACCGGCTGATCACCGGCATGCCGACCAACCGCATCGCCGAACTGGGGGTAGCGCGCGCCTTCCAGATCGCCCGCCCCTTCCGCGACCTCAGCGTGGCCGAGAACGTGCGCATCGGCGCCCTGTTCGGAAAGGCGGGCGCGCGCGACGTCGCGGCCACGACGCGGCATGCGCTTGAACTGGCGGCAATGACCGAGTTGGCACAACAGCCGGCAAGCGCACTGACGGTGGGACAGCTCCGCCATCTCGAGGTCGCCCGCGCCATTGCGACGCGCGCCGACCTGCTGCTGGCCGACGAGCCCTGCGCCGGCCTCAATCCCACCGAGACCGCGGCGATGATCGACGTGCTGCGCCGCATCCGCACCAGCGGCGTGACCGTGGTGCTGGTCGAGCACGACATGCCGTCGGTCATGGAGGTGTCGGACCGCATCCTCGTGCTCGAGTCCGGCCGCCTGATCGCCGACGGCACGCCAGCCGAGGTCTCGAGCAACCCGCAGGTGATCAAGGCGTACCTGGGGACGCCGGACTGAAGCCATGTCCCCGCGCATGGCCGGCGGCGTGGCCGCGCCCGGCGGTCACCGTCCCAGGAAGGCCTTCTGCACGTAGGAGTCGGAGAGCAGCTCCTCGCCGGTGCCGGACAGCACGACGGCACCCTTCTCCAGCACATAGCCGCGATGCGCGATGCGCAGCGACTGGTGCAGGTTCTGTTCGACCAGCAGCACCCCGATGCCGCTGCGGTTGACCTGCTCGACCAGCTTGAACACCTCCTGGGTGACAATCGGCATCAGGCCGAGCGACGGCTCGTCGAGGATGATCAGGCGAGGCTCCGCCATCAGGCCGCGCGCAATCGCCAGCATCTGCTGCTCGCCGCCGCTCATCGAGCCGGCGAGCTGGTTGCGCCGCTCGGCCAGTCGCGGGAACAACGCGAAGGCCTTCTCGACCAGGGCGCCGACCTCCGAGCGCTGCTTGATGTGGGCGCCGAGCTGCAGGTTCTCCATGACCGTCATCTGCGGAAACACCAGCCGCCCCTCCGGCACCAGGGTGATGCCGCGGCGTACGACAGCATGGCTGGGCGAACCGGTCAGGACCTGGCCAGCGAAGCGGATGTCGCCGCGCTGCGGCCGCAAGACGCCGGCGATCATGCGCACCGTGGTGCTCTTGCCGGCGCCGTTGGCACCCAGCAGCGCCACGATCTCCCCTGGCCGGACGCTGAGCGATACGTCGCGCACGGCGGTGGCGCCGTCATAGGCGAAGGCCAGGTGCGAGACGTCGAGCAGGCTTTCCGTCGTCATGCCGAGGCCTCCGCCTCCTTGCGGTAGGAATAGTTCTTGTCGAGACGGTCGAGCAGGTAGTCGCCGTAGCGTACCGGCGGGAAACGTGCCGGCTCGGCCGGCCCCTGACAGGTGGGCAGCACCTCCACGATGCTGTCCATCGACATGTCGAAGAAATACGGACACGAGTAGCGGTCTCCGCCGGACAGGTTCGTCACCCGATGCGGGGTGGACTGCCAGCGGCCGTTGGTCCAGCGCGACAGCATGTCGGCGACATTCACCACCCACGTTCCGGGAATTGGCGGCGCCGGCAGCCATGTTCCATCGCGGCGCCGCACCTCGAGACCGCCGCTGTCGTCCTGGCACAGGATAGTGATGAATCCGTAGTCGGTATGCGGCGCCGAACCGAACACGTCCTGAGCCATGTCGGGCGTGTGCGGCGGATAGTGCAGCAGGCGCAGGAAGGTGGTCGGCTGCTCGAAGAACGGCGCGAACCAGTCGCGCGGCAGGCCGAGCGCCAGCGCCATGGGCTTCAGCAGCCGGCGACAGAACGCCTCCATCGCGCGCTCGTAGGCAAGGACCGGCTCGCGGAAGCCCGGCAGATCCGGCCACAGGTTCGGCCCGTCGAGCGGCCGCCCGTACCGTGGGTCGTCCTCTGCCACTTCATGCATCAGCATGAACGATTCCGAATCATTCGGCTTGGTTACCTTCGCCACGGAGGATGTCTGGATGACAGAGGTCTTCGGCGCCATGTAGCCGCGATGGAAGCGGTTCATCGCGATCGCCTCCTTGGCGGCACGCGGAAGCGCATGGAAGCGCCGCGACGCGGCGAATACGCCCTCGACGAGCGCAGGTGCGACGCCGATGTCGCTGAAATAGCAGAAGCCGATGTCCCGAAAGGTCTCGTCCAGCTGGCGCGCCAGCGCCTCGTCGCTGCTGCCGGCGAAGGATATGACCGGCAGTGACGATCGGCTGACGGCATCGAGCGCCGTATCCATCAACACATGCTCCTCTATGAGATTCTCGGGAGACTAGCGGATCGGACGCGCGGCGTCTTGCGTCCGCCATGCGGCACCGATGGCATAGGACTTGCGTCGTGCTTCCCGCATTCGATTCCCTTCCGGAGCCCGCCGTGCCCAAGTCGACGCGACAGCGGATGATGCATCTCGGTGCCTTCGTGCATGAAACAGGCCAGCACGTCGCCGCCTGGCGCCATCCCAAGGCCCATTCGAAATCAGGCGTGTCCTTCGCCGAGATGGCCGAGACGGCGGCGCTCGCCGAGCGCGGCAAGTTCGACCTCCTGTTCCTCGCCGACAGCGCCGCCGTCAACCTCTCCGACAATGTCGAGGCGCGCGGCCGGATGGGGAAGATCGTCAAGTTCGAGCCCATGACGATCCTGTGCGCACTGGCGGCCGTGACGAAGAACCTCGGGCTCGTCGCGACATCGACCACGACATTCAACGAACCCTATACGCTCGCCCGCCAGTTCGCGTCTCTGGACCAGATCAGCGGCGGCCGCGCCGGCTGGAATCTCGTCACGTCCAACAACGAGCAGGACGCGTTGAACTACAGCCGCGAAGAGCATCTCAGCCACGCCGAGCGCTACGACAGGGCCATCGAATTCGCCGACGTGGTCAACGGCCTGTGGGACAGCTGGGACGAGGACGCCTTCATCCGCGACAAGGAATCCGGCGTGTTCTTCGATCCGTCCAAGATGCACGTCCTCAACCATCGCGGAAAGCACTTCCAGGTGCGCGGGCCGCTCAGCGTCGCCTGTTCGCCGCAGGGCCGCCCGGTCCTCGTACAGGCCGGCGCCTCCGGAACCGGCCGGGACGTCGCCGCCCGCCTGGCCGAGGTCGTGTTCACCGCCCAGACTACCTTCGAGCAGGCCAAGGAGTTCTACGACGACGTGATGGCGCGCCTGCCACGCTTCGGACGCACGCCCGAGCAGGTCGTCGTGATGCCTGGCTTCTATCCGGTGGTCGCGCCCACGGCCTCGGAGGCACAGGAGAAGTACGACTACCTGCAATCGCTCATCCAGAAGCCCGTCGGCCTCTCCATCCTCGAGCACACCATCGGCGTGCACGGTCTCGACAAGCTGCCGCTGGACGGCCCGGTGCCGGAGATGGCCGACACGAACGGGCCGCTCAGCCGCCAGCGCCTGCTGCTCGAGCAGGCGCGTCGCGACAAGCTCACGCTGTGGGAGCTCTGCCTCGCCAATGCCGGGCCGCGCGGCCACGTTCTGTCGATCGGCACGCCGAGCCAGGTGGCCGACGAAATGGAGCACTGGTTCCGCAACGGCGCGGCCGACGGCTTCAACGTCATGCCGGCCTGGCTGCCGGGCTCGCTGCAGGACTTCGTCGATCTCGTCATCCCGGAGCTTCAGCGCCGGGGCCTCTTCAGAACGGAGTATGAAGCCATGACCCTGCGCGAGAATCTGGGCCTGCCCAAGCCGATCAACCGCCACCATCTCGCCCGTCTCGCCGGAGCGGCACAATGAAGCGCCTCACGAACAGCAGGGGCCCGGGCCTCGGCCGCCGCACGCTCGGCGGCCTCGCCGTCGGCGCCGTGGCTGCCGCGACGCTGCCCCGGCACGCCTTCGCCGCGGACTCCGACACCCTGGTGAGCGGTTGGCAGCTGCCGCGCAACCTCGATCCGCATCAGGTCTACGACGTGCCCATGCAGGGGCTGATGCTCAATGCCTACGACAACCTGTACCGCTATCAGGGCGATCCCCCCAAGATCGTGCCCTGGCTGGCCGAGAGCCACACGGTCTCGGATGATGGCCTGACCTGGGAATTCAAGCTGCGTCCCAACGTCAAGTTCCATGACGGCAGCCCGCTGACGGCCGACGACGTGGTCTACAGCTTCCGCCGCGTGCTGGCACTGGCCATGGCGCCGTCCAGCGCCTTCCTGAAGATCCTGAAGCCGGAGGGCATCACCGCGGTCGATCCCCGCACCGTGGGCTTCAAGCTCGAAACGTCCTATGCGCCGTTCTTCGCGGCGATCCCCAGCATCAGCATCGTCAACCCGCGACTCATCAAGGCCAACGAGAAGGACGGCGACTGGGCCAAGAGCTGGCTGGCGTCGAACGGCGCCGGATCGGGCGCCTACAGGATCATCCCGGCGGGCTACCGGCCGCTCGAGTATCTCGACATGGAGATTTATCCCGACCATTTCATGGGGTGGTCGGACAACGCAAAGCCGGTCAAGAAGATCGCCTTCCGGCCGGTCAAGGAGACCTCGACCCGCATCCTCGCGCTGCTGAACGGCACGCTCGACTGCACCGACACGAACCTGCCGGCCGACCAGGTCGAGCAGATCAACGCATCCAAGATCGCCTACGTCCAGAAGGATGTGGTCATGCGGACCTTCGTCATCCGCATGAACAACACCAAGCCGCCCTTCGACAACGCCAACGCGCGCAAGGCGTTCGCCCATGCCTTCAACTACATGGGCTTCATCAACGACATCCTGGGCGGCTATGCGACGCGCGATCCCTATCCCATGCCCGACAACCTGTGGGGCATCCCGAAGGACGCGAAGGGCTACGACTACGATCTCAAGAAGGCGAAGGAATACGCCGCCAAGGCGATCGCCGAGGGCGCCCCGATGAAGCGGCAGTTCGAGCTGCACGTGCAGTCGGAGAACGAGCAGAGCGTGCAAGGCGCGCAGCTCTTCCAGAGCGACCTGGCGCAGGTCGGCATCAACCTCAAGGTGGTCGGCAACATCTGGTCGAACCTGACGACGCAGGCCTCCAAGCCCGAGACGACGCCGGACCTCTGGGTGCACTGGGTGTCGACCTACTTCGTCGATCCCGAGAACTGGGTCGGGCAGATGTACGACAGCCAGTTCCACGGCACCTGGAAGGCGTCGTCGTACTACAAGAATGCCGAGGTCGACGCGCTGCTGCGCAAGGCGCGCGCGGAGGTGAAGCAGGAGGTGCGAGCGCCGCTCTACGAGGAGGCCATCCGCAAGATCATGGCGGACTGCCCCGACATCTGGATCTACAACTCGATGCAGCTCCAGGGCCTCAACAAACGGGTCAAGGGCCGCCGCTTCTGCACCGTCGGCCAGGGCTCGGAGGTGCGCTGGATCAGCCTCGAAGCCTGACATGCTGCGCTTCGTCCTGAGGCGCAGCGCGCTCGTCATCCCGTCGCTGCTCGGGCTGCTGGTGGTCACCTTCCTGTTGATCCATGCCGTGCCGTCCGATCCGGCGGTCGCCCTGGCAGGCGAATCGGCGACGCCCGAGCAACTCGAGCGGCTGCGGCGCCAGTACGGCCTCGACCAGCCGCTCTGGACGCAGTTCGCCGTCTACGTGGAGAAGGTGGCGCGGCTCGATTTTGGAGAGAGCGCCTTCTCCCGCCGCCCGGTCACGCTCGACATCGTGCAGCGCCTGCCGGCCACCCTGACGCTGATCTTCTTCTCGCTGGCCATCTCGGTGCTGGTCGGCGTGCCGCTGGGGGTCGTCGCGGCGCTCAACCACAATGCCTGGCCGGACTACCTCCTTCGCGTCTTCTCCGTCCTGGGGATTGCCGTGGCGGCCTTCTGGTTCGCGATCATGCTGCAGCTCCTGTTCGCCATGGACTTGCAGTGGCTGCCGCTGCGCGGCGAGCTCAGTGCCACCATGGAGCGGCCGGACCGCGTCACCGGCTTCCTCCTGCTGGACAGCCTGCTGGCCGGTCGCTGGGATACCTTTGCCGACGCGCTGCGCCACCTCGTGCTGCCGGCGATCACCCTGTCTTTCGGCGGGCTGGCCACCATCGTGCGCTTCACGCGGGCCGGCGTGCTGGACACGCTGCAGCAGGACTTCGTGTTCTACGAGCGCGCCATGGGTTACCGCTGGGGGCGCCTCGTCTGGATCTTCGTGCTGCGCAACTCGGTCACGGCGACGGTGACCCAGATCGGCCTGCTGTTCGGCGGGCTGATCGCCGGCGGCGTGGTGGTCGAATCGATCTTCGACTGGCCGGGCATCGGCAGCTACACGGTGCAGGCCATCCTGACCGGTGACCGCCAGGTCATGCTGGCCGTCACCCTGCTGGTCGGCGCGATCTACGCCGTCGTCAATATCCTGGTCGACCTGGTCCATGGCCTGCTCGACCCCCGCCTGATGGAGCGGGGATGAGCGGGCCCGCGTGAGCGCGATCTTTCGCAAGCTGGCGCGGGACGTCCCGGCGATGCTGGGGCTGGCCATCGTGCTTTTCGTCCTGGTGCTGGCGATCTTCGGTCCCTGGTTGGCGCCCTATCCCGAGGACGCCGCGGCCTCCCATCTTCTGCGGCGCCTCAAGCCGCCCAGCGCCGCCTATCCGTTCGGCACGGACAATCTCGGCCGGGACATCTTCTCCCGCGTGATCCTGGGTGCCCGCGGCGCGCTGTCCATCGCGCTCGCCGTGGTGACGACGGCGATGCTGATCGGCGTGCCGCTGGGCCTCATCGCAGGCTACCGGGACGGCTGGCTGAGCGAGGCCATCATGCGCGTCACCGACGTGGTGCTGGCCATCCCGCAGCTCATCCTGGCGCTCGCCCTGGCGCAGGTCATGTCGCCATCGCTGGAAAGCGCCATGCTGGCGCTGTCGCTGACCTACTGGCCGTTCTTCACCCGCATCGTCTACGGCGAGACGCGACGCATCACCGCGTCGCTGTTCGTCGACGCCCTGCGCGGGGTCGGCGCCAGCACGCCGCGCATCGTCTTCCTGCACATCCTGCCGAATTCGCTGTCACCGGTCATCGTGCGCGCGACCATCGGGCTCGGCTTCACCATCCTGGTGGCCGCGGTGTTGGGCTTCCTGGGCATGGGCGCCACGCCGCCGCAGCCCGACTGGGGCCTGGCGATCTCCGAGAGCCGTACCTACCTGCCACGCGCCTGGTGGTACGCCACCTTTCCGGGCCTCGCCATCCTGATCACCGTCATGGGCTTCAACCTGCTGGGCGACGGGCTGCGCGACATCGTCGATCCGCGCATCCGGCGATCCCGATGAGGCATCGACGATGATCCCGCTGCTCGACATCCGCTCGCTCAAGGTCTCGATCCGCACCGACGAGGGCATGGCCAACGTGCTCGACGACGTGAGCCTCGGCCTGCAGAAGGGACGAATCTTGGGCGTCGTCGGCGAATCGGGCTGCGGCAAGTCGACCCTGATCCGCGCCGTCATGGGCATCCTGCCGCGTGGCGCCCGCATCGACCGCGGCGAGATCTGGTTCGAGGGCGAGAACCTGCTGGTCTTCAGCGAGGCCGAGCTGAACCGCACGGTGCGCTCCAGCCGCATCGGCTTCATCCCGCAGGACCCTCTGCTGGCCCTCAACCCGGTCTTCAAGATCGGCGCCCAACTCCTCGAGGTGATGCGATGGCATGCACCCGACGACGGCTCGCGCGGCACAGAGCGCCGGTGGCGGCATGTGCGACGCCTCGTCGAGCTGCTCCGCCGCATGCAGGTGCCGGATCCGGAGAGCGCGCTGGAACGCTACCCGCACCAGTTCTCCGGCGGCCAGCGGCAGCGGCTGCTGATCGCCGCCGCGCTCGCCTGCTCGCCGCAGCTCGTCATCGCCGACGAGCCAACGACGGCGCTCGACGTCACGACGCAGCACCAGATCCTGCTGCTGCTGCGCGAGCTGGTGGAGGAGTTCGGGATCTCGCTGCTGTTCGTGACCCACGATTTCGGCGTGGTGGCCGAGCTGTGCGACGACCTTTGCGTCATCTATGCCGGCCAGACGGTCGAGGCGGGCCGTGTGGGCCCCATCCTGGAGGCACCCTCCCATCCCTACACACGAGCCCTGCTGGCCTGCCATCCCGACCGTGCCACGTCGTTCGTCGGCATCCCCGGCCTGGTGCCGTCGCCCCTGGCCCGTCCCTCCGGCTGCCAGTTCGCACCGCGTTGCCGCGACGTGAGATCATCCTGCCAGGAAGCACCGCCGGCCACGGGCCGGACGCGTTCCGGCACCGAAGTCCGGTGCGTGCAGTACGCATGACCGCCGCCGCACCCCTGCTCAGCGTGCGCAACGCCTCCGTCCTGCTGGGCGGCCGCAAGGGCTTCCTGCGCAAGACCGTCCCGCCCGTTCGCGCCGTGACGGACGTCAGTCTCGAGCTGCGCGAGGGCGAGATCCTCTCGCTGGTGGGTGAATCGGGCTGCGGCAAGACCACGCTCGGCCGCACGATCGTCGGCCTGCAGCGCGAGAGCGCGGGCCGGATCCTGCTGGACGGCAAGGATGTCGGCGGCGAGCCGACCGAGGTGGCGCGCCGGACCCGCAAGGCCATCCAGTACGTCCACCAGGATGCCGGGGCGGCCCTCGACCCGTGGTGGAGCATTGGCCGCACGCTGGCCGAAGGCCTGCTGATTCATGGCATGCGCAGCCCCGGCGAGCGCCGCGACCGCGTGGCCGAGATGCTGGCCGCGGTCGGCCTCGATCCGAGCTGGGGCCGCCGCTATCCGCACGAGTTCTCGGGCGGCCAGTTGCGCCGCGTGGCCCTCGCCCGCATCCTCCTGCTGAAGCCACGCCTGCTGGTACTCGACGAGCCGACCTCGGGCCTCGACATGTCGGTGCAGGCAACCGTGCTCAATCTGCTGCTCGAGCTGCGGGAGAAATTCTCCCTCACCTACCTGTTCATTTCCCACGACCTGTCGGTCGTCGAGCGGCTCTCCGACCGCGTCGCCATCATGTATCTCGGCCGCATCGTCGAGGCCGCGCCGGTCCGTCGGATCTTCTCGCACTCGATCCACCCCTATACGCGCATCCTGCTCGCCGCCGCGCCCCGACTGAACGGACGCCACAGCGCCGAGAAGGTGGTCGTGCGCGGCGATCCACCAAGTCCGGCGCAGGTGCGTGCCGGATGCGCCTTCGCCGACCGGTGCCCGATCACCGACCCGATTTGCCGCAACGAGGTCCCGACGCTGGCCGACGTCACAACCGGACATCGCGTGGCCTGCCACAAGCGCGACAGCGCCAGCGCCGCCATCGAGCAGTCTGCCCCGACAGGTGCAGCCCGCCTCGCCTCCTGATCGGCTGCGGCTTCGATTTTCCAGATAACGCACCGTGGCATGGGAGTTGCTGCGTCGCAGCAACAAGCAGCTTACGCAAGGGTGCAAGATGGAGATCGGCGTCTTCATTCCCATCGGCAACAATGGCTGGCTGATCTCGTCGACATCGCCGCAATACACGCCGAGCTTCGATCTCAATCGCGAAGTCGTCCTGCGCGCCGAGCGCTTCGGCTTCGATTTCGCCCTGTCGATGATCAAGCTGCGCGGTTTCGGCGGCAAATCGCGCTACTGGGACGACAATCTCGAATCCTTCACGCTGATGGCAGGCCTCGCCTCGATCACCAGCCGCATCGAACTCTACGCCACCGTCGCCGTGCTCACGATGCCGCCCGCGCTCACCGCGCGCATGGCGATGACCATCGATTCGATCTCGCATGGTCGTTTCGGCGTCAACCTGGTGACCGGCTGGCAGAAGGCCGAGTACGACCAGATGGGGCTGTGGCCGGGCGACGAGCACTTCAAGCACCGTTACGAGTTGCTCGACGAGTACGCCACGGTGATGGAGGAACTGTGGACGAGGGGGCAGAGCGACCTCAAGGGCAGGTTCTACACGATGAACGACTGCCGCCTGGGACCGCTGCCGTCGCGGCCCATCCCGCTGATCTGCGCCGGCACGAGCGACGCCGGAATGGCGTTTGCGGCGAGACATTGCGCCTACAACTTCTGCAGCGGCAACGGCGAGATGAACGACCCGCGCGACTGCGCCGAGGCCGTCGCCCGCCTCAAGGCCAGCACCGACGCAGCCGGCACGAACACCAGGGCGCTCGCCCTCACCCTGATCATCGCCGATGAGACCGACGAGGCGGCGATGGCCAAGTGGGACCACTACAAGGCCGGCGTCGACCTCGACGCCCTGGCCTGGAGCCGCGCCCAGGCGGGCGCCGACAAGCATGCGGCCGACAACTCGACGGCCGGCCGCATCCGCCGGCGCGAGCCGCTGCCCAACAGCGGATCGCGCCTGATCGGCTCCTACGCCACGGTCGCCCGCCTGCTCGACGAGATGTCGGAGATCGACGGCCTGGCCGGCGTGATGCTGACCTTCGACGACTTCGTGATCGGCGTCGAGCAGTTCGGCCAGCGCATCCAGCCGCTGATGAAGAGCCGGGCCAAGCTCGGCGACAAGCTGGCCCGGGCGGCGTGAGAGGGGGGGCGCGCAATGACCCAGGCCCTCCTTCGCAAGGCCTCCGATTGCCCGGTCACCCGCATCTCGCCAAACGACACCAACAAGTTCGTGCTCACGGTCGATCCGGTCACCGACCGGGCGCCGTTCCTGTCGGTCGTGGAGATCTTCGAGGTCGGTGGCAGGACGCCCCTGCACAAGCACGACCGCGCCCACGAGATGTTCTACGTGCTGAACGGCCGCGGCCGCGCCCACTGTGCCGGCGTCACATACGAAATGGAGAAGGGCGACACGCTGGTGCTGCCACCGGGTCTGGGCCATGTTGTCGAGAATGTCGGAACGGAGCGCCTCTACTGCCTCACGGTGATGGTGCCCAACGAAGGGCTGGCGGAACTCATCCGCGTCGGGCAGCCGATGGCGCTGGACGCCAGCGATCATGCCGTGGTCGGTGGCCCTACCCCGTCCTGACGCGGCTCCAGTCGATCTCGACCAGCTTCACGTCGTAGTCCAGCAGCGACTGCCAATGCCGCGGCAGGTCGCCTTCGAAGAGGCCGCGCGTCAGGCCGGCGACAAGCTTCGGGACGGCGATGTTCATCGCATTGATGCTGCTGCCGGACGGACCGAAGCTCAGGGTCGCGCCGATGCCGAAAACATGGATGTCCGCCAGCCAGGGCGCCTCCCCCGGGTTCTTCTCCAGAAAGGCGTAGTCCGGCCCGAGATAGGGATACGCCGCCAGCCAGGGATCCTCCTCGCCCGGTGGCGGCACGAACCGGTCGCTCCACAGCGCGATCTTGTCGGCAAACGAAGCAAGCTCGGGGCGCAGCCGCACGTCCTGGCGGATGCCCGTGCCGCAGATCACGAAATCGGCAAGGAAGGGGCCGCACGTCGTCTCGAGGCGGATGCGATCGCCTTCCATGCGGGCATCGGTCCAGGACCGTTCGACATGCATCGCAAAGGCGTCACCGAAGGCCATCACGCGATTGTAGGTATCCGGCGGAAAGCCCTCCCGGGCGCGCATGATGTTGCCCATGATGCGCCACCGCCAGAGGTCGGGCAGATCCCCCAGATGGCGAAGGAAACCCGCGAAGGTCAGCCATCGGTAGCGCTGCACGCCCGTCGGCCGCCTCCGGCAGAAGAGATGGACCTCCGATCCATGCTCGAGCGCCACGGCGGCATTGTCCATCGCCGAGGCGCCGGAACCGAGGACGGCGACGGTCTTGCCACGCCAGCGTTCGAAGTCGATGTCCAGTTCGCAGGTATGCGCGCGCCGATCCTTCGGCAGGGCTCGGACGAAATCGGGCATCCACCATTCGCCGGTGCCATCCTGGCCAGTCGCGAGCACCAGCTTGCGGGCTGCCAGGACCTCGCCCGTGGATAGCGTAACCAGCAGGCAGGGACCACCGTCGTCGAGCCGTCCCGGCTCGATGCCGGTCGCCGCCACGTCGTTGCGCACCGGGAGACCGAGCAGGCGGCGGTACCAGACGAGATAGTCCTGCCAATCGTTGGCCGCGATCAGATGCAGATCGGCGAAGGCCTGCGCGCCATGCTGGGCCTCGAACCATGCCTGGAAGGTGAGGCTCGGGATGCCGAGGTCCGGCCCCGTCTGGTCCTTGGGGCTGCGCAGCGTCGGCATGCGCGCGTAGGTGACCCACGGCCCCTCCCTGCCCTCGGGGGCGCGGTCGATGAGCAGGATGTTGTGCACGCGATTGCGCATCAGGCAGAAAGCCGTGGCGAGCCCCGACTGCCCGGCACCGACGATCAACACATCCAGGGCCGGCTTGCCGCCATGGAGCCGCGGCACCATCCACTCGGCATGGGGATGGGCCGTCAGGACCAGATCGCGCGCGATCCGAACCTCGAGTGCCTTCAGGCCGTCATTCGATGTCATTGCCTTGCCGCCCTAGCCTCCAGGAACCCGAGAAGCACGCTATTGAAACCATCGGGCTCGGTCACGTTGATCGCATGGGCGCCCCAGGAGGCAATGTGCAGCGTCGCATCCGGGATGGCCCCCGCCAGCGCCCCGGACAGGGTGCTCGGCACCAGGACATCGTCGCGCGCCGCCATCACGAGCGTCGGCACGGCGATCTCACCGAGCCAGGGTCGCGCATCGAACGCCAGCAGCGCGCCGATCCGCGCGTGCAGGTTGGCCGTGCCCTGGAAGCCTGCCAGCCCATGAGCCTCCTCCTCCGCGATCCGCTCCTCGTTCAGCGCCAGCCAGTCCGCGGGGTAGAGAAAGATTGGCTGAGCCCGCACGTAGGCGGCCGGCCCCCCGTGCTCCAGCAACTGCAGGCGTGCCTCGAAGCAGCGGCGGGTATGGGCATGCGCCGCCGCCCAGCCATTGATGATCGTGAGCGATCGCAGCCGGTCGGGGCGGCGCCTGGCCAGCGCGAGTCCGACCAGCCCGCCCAGCGCATGGCCGACAAAATGAGCTGCTTCGGTACCGCTGGCGTCGAGGACGGACAGCGCCTCGTCGGCCATGGCTTCGATCGCATGGCCAGGGGCCAGGTCGCGTCGGTTGCGACCCGTTCCGGCCTGATCGTAAGCGACCACGCGATGGCGCTGGCCCAGCGACGCCACTTGGGGTTTCCAGTAGCCTGCCACACCGCCCAGCCCCGAGGACAGCATCACCGTTTCCGCCCCGGCATGCGGACCCTCGTGGACGTCGAAGATGGCGGAGCTCACGTGCCGACGTGGGCGATCGTCGCGATCTCGACCAGGGCTTCGGGCTTCACCAGACCGCATTGGATGCAGTAACGGGCCGGCTTGTCCCCGGGGAAGTACCGGGCATAGACGGCATTGACGGCGCTGTAGTTGGCCCAGTCGGTGATGAAGATCTGGTTGAAGGTGACGTCGGCCATGGTGCCGCCGGCCGTCTCGATCACCGACTTGATCTGCTCCAGGACATACTCGGTCTGCTTGGCGGCGTCGCCGACATGGACGACGTTGGTGTCCTTGTCGAGAGCCAGCGTCCCCGCGACGTAGATGACGCCATCGGCGGCGGCGCCCGGCGAATACGGCGCCAGCGTCTTGCCCGAGCCGGGCGGGAAGATGGCTTTCATGGGCATCAGGGCTTTTCCTTGGTCAGCATCGGATTGATGTTCGCCTGCAGGGCGGTGCGGAACTCCTCGACCGACGAGACCCAGCCGAAGAACGTCTCGATGTTGTAGAGCGACGCTTCCTGGATGAAGGGCGGACCGGCATGGTGCGTGGCGTCGTGCAGGACGATGCTGAAATACTCCAGGTGGAAGCTGTCGCGCAGCGTCGATTCCACACAGACGTTCGTCGCAATGCCGGTGAAGACCAGCGAGCGGATGCCGCGCGACCGCAGCAGGCTGTCGAGATTGGTGTTGAAGAAGGCGCTGTAGCGCGGCTTGCGCACGACCATGTCGCCGGCCTGCGGCGGCAGGCCCTCGACCAGCTCGTAGTCCCAGCCGCCCTTCGCCAGGAGCTTGCCATAGAGCTCCGGTTTCTTGCGCATCGTCTTGAAGGCGTTGGACTTGTGCCAGTTGGGTGAACCCGGGCCGCCGGCCTCGACATAGTCCGGATCCCAGCCATTCTGGAAGAAGACAACATGCATGCCGGCCGCCCGCGCCGCGGCCGCCGCGAGCGAGATCTTCTCGATGACGGGCGCTGCCCCGGAGACGTCGAAGCCCGCGTGGTCGATGTAGCCGCCGGGCGTGGCATAGGCGTTCTGCATGTCGACGATGATGAGGGCCGTTTCGGCCGGCCGGATCATGATCGGCTCGGGACGCGCCGGCAGGCAACGCGCGGCCGGATCCTCCGGCGGAAAGTAGCTGACGGGCGCCGTCATGCCGCGGCCCGGGCAGGTGTCGCCACATGACGGCGACACTGCATCAGCGGCTGGATGCGCTCTCCGAAGGTCTCGGTCCCTGAAACGAACTCGTCGAAGGTGAGGAGCACGCCGGCCAGGCCCGGGATGGTGGCGATCTCGTCCAGCATCGTCGCGACCTTACCGTAAGAGCCCAGCAGCAGCCCGATATTGATGTTGACCATCGACCGGGGGTCGATGGCGTGCCGCACGTTGCTGTCGCCGGTCGGGTTCTTGTCCGCCGTCGCCTGCTCGACCAGCCAGGCCAGCGCCTCCAGGTCCGCCCCCTGCTTGTAGAGTTCCCACTTGGCTTCGGCTTCCGCGTCGGTTTCGCCGGTGATGACCATGAAGAGTGCGTAGGACGCGACCTTCCTGCCGGACTTCTCGGCAAAGGCCTGCGTGCGCGCGACGGTATCGGAGCACGCCGTCGGCGTGTTGATGCCCTTGCCGAAGCAGAAATTGTAGTCGGCGTAACGCGCCGTGAACTCCAGGCCGGCATCGCTCTGACCGGCGCAGATGATCTTCATGTCGGCCCGGGGACGCGGGCTCAGCCGGCAGTCGTTCATGGTGAAGAACTCGCCCTTCAGGTCGGAAGCGCCGGTCTCCCAAAGATCGCGCAGGATGGTCACGTATTCGGCGGCATAGCGGTAGCGATGCCCGAAGTACGCGTCACCCGGCCATATGCCCATCTGCGAATATTCGGGACGCTGCCAGCCAGTGATGACGTTGAGCCCGAATCGGCCGTTGGAGATCGAATCGATCGTCGAGCACATGCGCGCAGCGATCGCCGGCGGCACGGCCAGGGTCGGCACGGTGGCATAGAGCCGGATCCGCGAGGTGACGGCTGCCAGGCCGGCCATCAGGGTGAACGAATCCAGGTTGTGATCCCAGAACTCGCTCTTTCCGCCAAATCCCCGCAGCTTGATCATCGAGAGAACGAAGTCCAGTCCGTAGCGCTCCGCGTTCAGTGTGACGTCCCGATTGAGCGCGAAGCTCGGCCTGTACTGCGGCGAGGTCGTCGATATCAGCCACCCGTTGCTCCCGATGGGAATGAAGACGCCGATCTCCATGCACTGCGACTCCTCTGCTCTTGACCATGGGCGATGCAAAAGCCGGACCGCCCGAATTGTGCCGGTCATGGAGGCAGGTCGCACAACTTCGGACCACAGCGGCAACCGCCGTCATCCCAAAAGGTTCGGCGCTGTCGGAAAAAGTGCATGGCATGCTTCTTGCGAAAATTTTCCCCATCCAACCATCGGTGGCGTCAAGATCAAAGGGGTGGCAGATGAACCGCAGCTCTTCTGAAGCCAGCAGGAAACTCGCTCGTCGTTCCCTTCTGAAAGGCGCCGCTGCCGGCAGCGCCGCGGCGGCGTTCGGTGGATTTCCCACGGTCTGGGCGCAGAATACCAAGGATGTCACGCTGGTCCATGCTGGCGGCTCCTATGCCGCGATCAAGGAGATCGGTGACCAGGCGACCAAGGATCTCGGCTTCAAGGTCGTGATGCAGGCCATCACCGACGACGTCCAGCTCAACCGCTCGCTGACACAGCCGAACACGATCGACATCAACAACATCGACAGCACCAAGCTGCCCTATCTGGTGGGCAAGGGCGTACTGGCACCGATCCCCGTCGCCAAATACAAGCTGTGGGGCGAGACGGTGCCGCTGTTCACCAAGGGCTCGTATCCCAACGGGAAGATGGCCTCGACCCAGGGCCTCGCGCCGATCGAGGCGATGTTCTACGCCGACAAGGACGGCAAGAAGCTCGCGGGCAAGCCCAGCGAGTTCCTGACCATGATCCCGACCATCTACAATGCCGACACGCTCGGCATCCGGCCGGACCTGGTGGGCGGGCGCGACAAGATCACGAGCTGGAAGGACCTGCTCGATCCCAAGTTCAAGGGCAAGACGGCGCTCGTCGACTATGCCCCTGTCGGCGTCATGGACGTCGCCATGGCCCTCGAGGCGCGTGGCGACTTCCAGTACAAGGACAAGGGCAACATGACCAAGGACGAGATCGACAAGACGATCAAGATCATGATCGATCTCAAGAAAGGCGGTCACTTCCGCTCCTTCTGGAGCACCTTCGACCAGTCGGTGAACCTGATGGCGTCGGGCGAGGTGGTGATCCAGTCGATGTGGTCGCCGGCCGTCACCGCCGTGCGCTCGCGTGGAATCGACTGCTACTACGTGCCCCTCAAGGAAGGTTATCGCGGCTGGTTCGTCGGCCTGGCGCCGATGGCCCATCTCAGCGGTCTGAAGCTGGATTGCGCCTACGAGTACATGAACTGGTTCAACGCTGGCTGGCAGGGCGGGTTCATCGCCAAGCAGGGCTACTACTCGGCGGTGCCGTCGACCGCCAAGAAGTTCCTGACGCCGGAGGAATGGGACTACTGGTACGACGGCAAGCCGGCCGCGGTCGACATCAAGGATCCCTACGGCAACCTGATGGAGAAGAAGGGCGCCACCCGCGACGGCGGCGCGATCTGGGACCGCATGGGCAACATCGCCTGCTGGAACACGGTCATGGACGAGGACCGCTATCTCACGCGGCGCTGGAACGAGTTCGTCTCCTCCTAGGGAACCGTCCCGAGCATGGCCAGCATCGAACAAGCGGCGGGTGTCTACGCGGCGCCTGCCCCGAGCGAAGCATCAATCCCGGCCGACAACGGTGGCGAACGGGCCTCGTGGCTGCAGGTATCGCCGCTGGTCGTCGTGCTGCTCCTCTTCTTCGGCCTGCCCATGCTGGTGGTGCTGGCCGTCAGCTTCTTCGACTTCAGCCGCACCGAGATCATCCCGGACTTCATCCTCGACAACTACATCGACCTCTTCCGGTCTGAGGTCACGCTCAGGCTCTATGCCAGCTCGTTGAAGTTCGCCGCCATCGTCTGGCTGGTCACCCTCGTCCTGGGCTTCAACATCGCCTTCTTCCTGGTCTTCCACGTCCGCAGCCTGCTCTGGCAGATCGGCCTCTTCCTGGTCTGCACGGTGCCGTTCCTGACCTCGAACATCATCCGCATGATCTCGTGGATCCCGTTCCTCGGCCGCAACGGGCTGTTCAACCAGGCGCTCGAGGGCGCCGGCCTCATCGATCATCCGCTCGAGTTCCTGCTGTTCTCGGACTTCGCGGTGATCGTGGCCTACGTCCACCTCTTCACGCTGTTCATGGTGGTGCCGATCTTCAATTCCATGGCACGCATCGACAAGAGCCTGCTCGAGGCCGCGCGCGACGCGGGTGCCGGCCGCTTCCGCGTCGTCGCCGAGGTGGTGCTGCCGCTGTCGCGCACCGGCATCGCGCTGGGGTCGATCTTCGTCGTCACGCTGGTCATGGGCGATTCCTTCGTCGTGCGCACCATGAGCGGTGGCCAGAGCGCTTCGGTCGTCTCGGCGCTGCAGAACGAGGTGGCGGCGCTGCAGTATCCGCCGGCCGCCGCCAGCGCGGTGATCATGGTCATCATCGTCACGTTGATGGTCGCGGGCATCCTGCGGCTGGTCGACGTCCGCAAGGAACTCGCCGGGTAGGGAGAGGCGGACATGCACGGCTCAGACGATTCGCGGCCCTGGACGTTCTATGCCTTCGCCGCATTCTTCACCCTGTTCGTCATGTTCCTCTACGGCCCCATGGTCGTGATCTACATCCTGTCGTTCCAGGGGCCGAACGGCGGCATGACGTTCCCCCTGAACGGCGTGTCGCTGCACTGGTTCGAGGCGCTGATCTCGCAGACGCGCGTCGGCGACATCGCGGGCTCCTTCACGCGCTCGATCATGCTGGCCGCGATCGTGGCGGTGACCACGGTGCTGCTGTCGGTGCTGGCAGGCCTCGCCTTCCGTCGGCGCTTCCGCGGTTCGGCCTTCGCCTTCTACCTTGCCATCGCGAGCCTGATCATGCCCGGCCTGTTCGTCGGCCTGGGCATCGCGCTGACCTTCCGGCTGCTCGGCCTGCCCACCGAGTGGTTCACGACGGGTCTCGGCGCGCAGCTCACCTGGACCCTGCCCTTCGGCCTGCTGATCATGTTCGCCGTCCTGGGCCGCTTCAACCGCGCCTACGAGGAGGCGGCGATCGACCTCGGCGCCACCAACTGGCAGAAGGTGCGGGAGGTCACGCTGCCGATCCTGCTGCCCGGCATCATCGGCGTCGCCTTGTTCGGCTTCACGCTCTCCTATGACGAGATCGCCCGCACGGCGCTCGCCGCCGGAGCCAAGAACACCCTGCCGCTCGAGATCTGGGCGATGACGACGAACGTCACCTCGCCCACCCTGTATGCGGTCGGCGCCGTCACCACGGTCGTGTCCTTCCTGGCGATCGCGCTGGCGCTGGGCTCGATCGCCATCGTCCAGCGCCGGCGCGCCGCCGGCACGCGTACGGAGTAGCCCATGGCCATGCCTCAAGCCGCCTCGCCCGCCCCCTCCCGTGCCATTGGCAGCGGCGAGGTCGCCGTCGTCGGAGTGACCAAGCGCTACGGCGAGACCACGGCGGTCCGCGACCTCAGCCTGACCATCCCGCACGGCGCCTACTGCTGCCTGCTGGGACCGTCGGGCTGCGGCAAGACGACCATCCTGCGCATGATCGCGGGCCACGAAAAGCCGACCAGCGGCGACATCCGCATCGGCGGCCAATCGGTGGAGGGCCTGCCCCAGGTCCAGCGCGGCACGGCCATGATGTTCCAGAGCTATGCGCTGTTCCCGCACCGCAGCGTGCTCGACAACGTGGCCTTCGCCCTGAAGATGCGCGGCGTCGGCCTTTCCGACCGACATGCCCAGGCACGCGAACTGCTGGCCAAGGTACAGCTCGAGAAGTTCGCGGAGCGCCTGCCGGCCCAGCTCTCCGGCGGCCAGCAGCAGCGCGTCGCCCTGGCGCGCGCCCTGATCACCAATCCGCGCGTGCTGCTGCTCGACGAGCCCCTGTCGGCGCTCGACGAATATCTCCGCTTGCGCATGCGTGGGGAGCTGCGCCGGGTGCAGAAGGAGCTCGGCATCACCTTCATCCATGTCACCCACACCCAGCTCGAGGCCATCGCCGTCGCCGACACGGTCGTCGTCATGGCGCAGGGCCGCATCGAGCAGGCGGCGTCGGCGCGGGACATCTTTGTGGCGCCGCGCAATGCATACGTCGCACGGTTCGTCGGCGGCCAGAACGTGCTGTCCGGCTCCGTCGAGAGCACCATGAACGGCATGGCGGCGGTTTCCGGAAAGGGCGGTGCGCGCTTCGCGATGCCCCTGGGTGATCTGCTGCCGATGCGCGGCGCGGCGATGTGGGGCTCGATCCGCCGCGACCGCATCACGATCGAGAAGGTGCCGCCAGGCGTCAAGCCCGCGAACGGGCTGAACGCGCTCGTAGGCGAGGTGCACACGCTCGAGAATCAGGGGTCCTATGTGAAGGTGACGCTCGATCTCGCCGACAACGACGAGGAGTTCGTCGCCCATGTTCCCGACGACACATTCTTCTCCGCCCCGCTCGACATCGGCGAGAAGGTCGTGGCGCGCTGGTCCGCTGCCGACGTGAACCTGCTGGAAGATGGCCCGATCGCCCGGCGGACGGACACCCCCGGTCCGGCACTGGCAACGGCAACGGCACGCTGAAGGGCGATGGAGACCTCCAGCAAGTCCGCGCGGGAGCTCTACGCAGAGGTGAAGGCGGACCGAGGCCGGCCGCGCTTCGGCTTCGGGCGCAAGCCGGCGCTGGTCAACGTCGATCTGCAGAACGCCTATACCCGGCTGGCGGAGTTTCCGGCCACGGCCTACGAGACCGACCCGCGCCAGATCGAGCACGTCAACAGTCTGGCCCGCCTGTTTCGAAAGAAGCAGTGCCCGGTGGTCTGGACCTATGTCGCCTACCTGCCCTCGGGCGAGGATTGCGGCGTCTGGGGCACCCGCACCGACACACCGGACTCCCTGCAGAACATCATGGAGGGATCGCGGCGAGCCGCGATCGACGATCGCTGCAACGTCGACCGAGCAACCGACGTCGTCATCAACAAGCGCATGGCGTCGGCCTTCTTCGAGACCAATCTGGGCTCGCTGCTCACCTGGCACCGGGCCGACACGGTGATCGTCACCGGCGGCTCCACTTCGGGCTGCGTGCGCGCCACCGTCGTCGACAGCCTGTCGCGAGGCTACCGCACCATCGTGCCGGAGGAATGCGTGGCCGACCGGCACGAAAGCCCGCATTTCGCCAATCTGTACGACATGGCGCTGAAGTACGCCGATGTACTGCCCGTGGCGGAGGTCCTGGCCTTCCTGGAGCAGTGCTCACCGGCGAACTGAGGCTCCGCTATGCGGCCGCCGGCAGCTTGGTCTGCCGGCACCTCATCAGCGGCTGGATGCGCTGGCCGAACTGCTCCATGCCGACCAGGAAATCGTCGAAGGTCAGCATGATGCCCTTGGTCGCCGGCACCGCGGCGCACTCGTCGAGCAGACGGGCGACCGTGGCGTAGGAGCCCACGAGCGTGCCCATGTTGAAGTTGACCGCCCCCGTGGGCGCCGCCATCTGCCGGGCGGTGCTGCTGTCGGCGGCCTTGTCGTCGGCATTGGCCTGGCCGGCCAGCCAGGCCATCGCGTCGAGGTCCGCGCCCTCGTTGTAGTGCTTCCACTTGGCCATGGCGGCCTCGTCGGTCTCGTCGGCGATCACCATCAGCAGGACATAGTTGCCGACGTCACGGCCGGTCCTGGCCGCCGCCTCCGCCATGGCCTGATTGGTCGCGGCATGCGCCGTCGGCGTGTTCACACCCTTGGCGGCGACGAAGTTGTAGTCGCCGTAGGCAGCGCCGAATTCGATTCCGCGCGGGCTCTGCCCCGCACAGACGACCTTCACGTAGGACTGCGGCCGCGGCGAGAGCTTGCAGTCCTCCATCTTGAAGTATTCGCCCTTGAAGTCGGAAGTGCCCTTCTCCCACAACTGGCGCAGCACGGTGACATACTCGGTGCTGTAGTCGTAGCGTCGGGAGAAATGCTCCTCCCCCGGCCATAACCCCATCTGCTCGTATTCCCCCTTGGCCCAGCCCGAGACGATGTTGACTCCGAAGCGACCGCCCGAGATGGAATCGATGGTCGAGGCCATGCGCGCCACGATGGCCGGCGGGATGGTCAGCACCGCCACCGAGGCATAGAGCTGGATACGCTGGGTAACGGCTGCCAGCCCGGCCATCAGGGTGAAGGATTCGAGGTTGTGGTCCCAGAACTCGCTCTTCCCGCCGAACCCCCGCAGCTTGATCATGGAGAGGGCGAAGTCGAGCCCGTAGTGTTCGGCCCTCTGGACGATCTGCTTGTTGAGCTCGAACGTCGGCATGTACTGCGGTGAGGTCGTCGAGATCAGCCAGCCGTTGTTGCCGATCGGAATGAAGACACCGATATCCATCGCGGGAGGCGCATCCGACGAAGCCATGGCACCATCCCTCCTAGGCGACCTGCTTGAGCTTGGCCGCCCGGCTCTTCATCAAGGGCTGGATGCGCTGGCCGAACTGCTCCATGCCGATCAGGAAGTCGTCGAAGGTCAGCATGATGCCCTTGGTGCCAGGAACGGTCGCGCATTCGTCCAGGAGGCGGGCGACCGTGGCATAGGAGCCAACCAGCGTGCCCATGTTGAAGTTGATCGCACCCTCCGGGGCGGAGATGGCCTTCGCCGTGCCGCCGGCGGGCGCATTGGGATCGGCATTGGCCTCCCCGGTCAGCCAGGCCATGGCGTCGAGGTCGGCGCCCTCGTTGTAGTGCTTCCACTTGGCCATGGCAGCCTCGTCGGTCTCGTCGGCGATCACCATCATCAGCACGTAGTTGCCGACGTCGCGCCCCGTCTTGGCGGCCGCGGCGATCATGGCCTCGTTGGTCGGCGCATGGGCCGTCGGCGTGTTCACGCCCTTGCCCAGCGTGAAGTTGAAATTGCCGTAGGTCGCGCCGAACTCCATGCCGCGCGGGCTCTGGCCGGCGCACACGATCTTCATGTCGGCCTGCGGGCGTGGCGAGAGCTTGCAGTCCTCCATCTTGAAGTATTCGCCCTTGAAGTCGGAGGTGCCCTTCTCCCACAGCTCGCGCAGCACCGTGACATACTCGGTGCTGTAGTCGTAGCGCTTGGCGAAGTACTCCTCGCCCGGCCACATGCCCATCTGCTCGTATTCCATCTTGGCCCAGCCGGAGACGATATTGACTCCGAACCGGCCGCCCGAGATGGAATCGATCGTCGAGGCCATGCGGGCGACGATGGCCGGCGGGATGGTGAGGACGGCCACCGACGCATAGAGCTGGATGCGCTTTGTGACGGCCGCCAGACCGGCCATCAGGGTGAAGGATTCAAGGTTGTGATCCCAGAACTCGCTCTTTCCACCGAAGCCGCGCAGCTTGATCATGGAAAGAGCAAAATCGAGCCCATAGTGCTCCGCCTTCAGCACGATCTGCTTGTTGAGCTCGAAAGTGGGCATGTACTGCGGCGACGTCGTCGAGATCAGCCATCCATTGTTGCCGATCGGAATGAAAACGCCGATATCCATCGACCGCTCCTGTCGCTTGCGGGGTGCAGAGGAGGGAGCAATCGGCGTGCCAGCGGCCCGCGGGGGTGGTCTGGAAGTGCGGCATGCCGCTTCCGTTCGAGCGCCGAACCGCTGGCAGACTCCGACGGCTTCGGCCATCTTGGCGCCCTGAAAAGCATCTGCGGGCGGACGAACCAACGCCAGAGGCCAGGGAAGGGAATGAATTGATGATGGCGCGACGTTGGGTGGGCCGCATCATCGCAGCCGCCATCATTGTCATGGTCGCGGCCGCCGCGGTCCTCTGGTGGAACCGTCCGAAGCCTGCGCCCGTGGTCGCGGCGCCCCCGCCACCACAGGTCGGTGTAGTCGAGGTGGCGGAGACAAACGTTGCACTGCCCCTGGATTTCTCCGGCCGCGTCGCGGGTTTTCGCGTCGTCGAGATCCGTTCCCAGGTGAGCGGCGTGCTGCTGAAGCGCGAGTTCCAGGAAGGGACCGTCGTCGATGTCGGCCAGGTGCTGTTCCGAATCGATCCGCGAACCTATGAAGCCGCCCTCACCCGCGCCAACGGCCTCGCGGCACAGGCGCGCGCGACGCTGACCCAGGCGGAGGAGAACTACAAACGCCAGGAAGACCTGGCGGCCCGGAAGGTCGCCACGCAGAAGGCGCTCGAGGACGCCATCGCCGCCCGCGACCAGGCCCGCGCCAACGTGCAGACCACAGAGGCCGACGTGCTGGCGGCCAAGCTCAACCTCGAATTCACCGTCATCAAGGCGCCGGTCAAGGGTCCGACGAGCTTGGTGTCCCCGGCTGAGGGTACCCTGATCCAGGCGCAACAGACGCTGCTCACGACCATCACCCAGCTCGACCCGGCCTACGTCAACTTCACCTTCACGGACAGTGAGCTGAGATCGCTCCAGGCCATCGACAAGTCGCCGGACGAGCTGTTCGACCCGAAGAAGGTGAAGGTCGAACTGCAGTTCGGCGACGGCGCCATCTATCCTCAAGCCGGCACGGTCGACACACACTCCCGGACTGTCGATCTGCGCACCGGCACAATCCTCACGCGCGCGATCTTCCCGAACCATGACGGCGCCCTGCTGCCGGGCCAGTTCGTGCGGGTGAAGATGACGGGCATCACCCTGCCCGGCGCGATCGTGATTCCGAAGGCGGCGATTTCCCAGGGACCACTCGGCCCCTTCGTCTACCTGGTAGAAGCCGACAACGTCGCGCGCGCCCGCCCCGTGCGGCTGTACCGCGAATTGCCCCGAGGCTGGATCGTGCGCAAGGGACTGAAGTCCGGCGATCGCATCGTGGTCGACGGCGTGATTCGGGTGCGACCCGGCAGCGTGGTCGCGCCAGTTCCGATGAAGGCGACGCCAGACGATGCCGCGAAGCCGGCCGGCGAGGACGGCTAATGATCTCGAAGTTCTTCATCGACCGGCCGGTCTTCGCCTCAGTGCTGTCGATCGTCATCGTGCTGGCAGGCCTGGTCGCCATGCGCGTGCTGCCAATCTCCCAATATCCGCAGATCGTGCCGCCGGAGGTCGTCGTTTCGGCGACCTATCCCGGCGCCACGGCGGAGACCATCGCCGCCACCGTCGCCGCGCCGCTGGAGCAGCAGATCAACGGCGTCGAGCGCATGATCTACATGCAATCGACCTCTACCGGCTCGGGCACGATGAGCCTCACCGTGACTTTCGAGATCGGAACGAATCCCGATCAGAACGCCATCAACGTCAACAACCGGGTTCAGCGAGCGCTGCCGCTGCTGCCGGCCGAGGTAAGCCGACAGGGCCTGGTGGTCCAGAAGCGATCGACGTCGATCCTGCAGGTCATCACCATGTCGTCGCCGGAGAACCGCTACGACACGATCTACATCAGCAACTATGCGCTGGTGAACGTGCTCGACGAGCTGCGGCGCCTGCCGGGGGTCGGTGATGCCTCGCTGTTCGGCGCCTCCGACTATTCGATGCGCATCTGGCTGCGGCCGGACAAGCTCGCGCAGTACAACCTCACGCCTGCCGACATCGCGGCGGTGGTGCGCGAACAGAACCAGCAGTTCGCCGCCGGCCGGTTCGGCGAGGAGCCGATGAACCGCCCCCAGGTCTTCACCTATTCGGTGACAACGCCGCCGCGTCTGGTCAGCCGCAACCAGTTCGAGGACATCATCATCCGGTCGGAGGAGAATGGCGGCGCGCTGCGCCTCAAGGACGTGGCACGCGTCGAACTGGGGGCGCTGACCTACGGCTTCTCCGGCACCTTCAACGGCGCGCCGGCGGTCCCCATCGCCGTCTACCTGCAGCCAGGCGCCAACGCGATCCAGGTCGCCGCCGAGGTCAAGGCGGCGATGGCACGCCTCTCCCAGCGCTTCCCCGTGGGCCTGCGCTACGATATTCCCTTCGATACGACACGCTTCGTCGAGGTTTCGATCGAAGAGGTCGCCATCACCTTTGCAGAGGCGATAGCCCTGGTGGTGCTGGTGGTCTTCCTCTTTCTGCAGAACGTCCGGGCGATGCTGATCCCCGTCATCGCCATTCCGGTCTCGATCATCGGCACTTTCGCCGGCATGTACCTGCTGGGCTTCTCCATCAATCTCCTGACGCTGTTCGGCCTGGTGCTGGCAATCGGCATCGTGGTCGACGACGCCATCGTCGTGCTGGAGAACGTCGAGCGCATCATGTCGACCGAGGGCAAGCCGCCCCGCGAGGCCGCCATCCAGGCCATGCAGGAGGTGACGGGTCCGGTCATCGCCATCGTGCTCGTGCTGTGCGCCGTGTTCATTCCGGTCTCGTTCCTGGGCGGCCTGGCCGGCGAACTCTACCGCCAGTTCGCCGTGACCATCGCCGTCTCGGTGGTCATCTCCGGCATCGTTGCACTGACGCTGACTCCGGCGCTGGCGGCACTGCTGCTGAAGACCGCCCACGGCGAGCCATGGAAGCCGTTCGCCCTCTTCAACCGCGCCTTCGCCTGGGTGACCGGCCGCTACACGAGCGGCGTCGGCTACCTGCTCAACCGGGTGACGCTCGGGCTGGTCGGCTTCGCAGTGGTGCTGGGCCTGACATGGGCCCTGTTCCAGCGCATCCCCGGGAGCCTCGTCCCGGCGGAGGACCAGGGCTATGTATTCATGGTGACGATGCTGCCGCCGGCTGCATCGATCTCCCGCACACGCGAGGTCACCAGGGAGGCGACGAACGCCCTGGTAAAGAACCCTGCCGTCGCCAATGTCGTCACCTTCTCCGGCTTCGACCTGCTGTCGCGCGCTCTGAAGACGAATTCCGGCATCTCCTTCGTCACGCTGAAGGACTGGTCGCAGCGCACCGATCCCAAGGAGGATGCCCGCAAGCTCGCCCCCGCCCTGTCCGCCATCAATGCGAACTTCAAGGACGGTATCGTCATCGGCTTCAACCCGCCGCCCATCCTCGGCATCAGCGTCACGGGCGGCTTCGAGATGTACCTGCAGGACCGCTCGGGCGGCTCGCTCGCCGGCCTGTCGGAGGCCGTCAACAAGGTTGTGGCGGCCGCGAACCAGAGGCCGGAGCTGCGCGGCGTCAGCACGACCTTCACGACGGCGGTCCCGCAATACCGCGTCGACGTCGATCGCGACAAGGCGCGCGCACTCGGCATTCCGATCAACACGATCTTCGAGACCATGCAGAGTTCGTTCGGCAGCCTCTACGTCAACGACTTCTCGCTGTTCGGGCGCACCTATCGGGTCAGCCTCTCGTCGGAAGCCGATTTCCGAGAATCACCGGACGATCTCCGGCACATCTTCGTCCGTTCGGACGCCGGCGCCATGGTGCCGCTGAACGAACTGGTCACCTTCACCCGCATCCTCGGCCCCGACACGGTCGACCGTTTCAACATCTTCCCGGCGGCCAAGGTGCTCGGCGGGCCCGCGCCCGGCTACTCGTCGGGTCAGGCGATCGCCGCCATGCAGGACGTCGTGGCCACGACGCTGTCCAGCGACTTCACCATCGGCTGGATCGGCTCGGCCTATCAGGAACTCGCGACGCAGGGCACCGGCACGCTGGGCTTCGTGTTCGGCCTTGTCATGGTCTTCCTCATCCTGGCGGCGCAGTACGAGCGCTGGTCCCTGCCGCTCGCAGTGCTCACCGCCGTTCCCTTCGCCGTGCTGGGGGCCCTTGTCGCGATCTGGATCCGCGGACTGGACAACGACGTATACTTCCAGATCGGCCTCGTGACGCTGATCGGGCTGGCAGCCAAGAACGCCATCCTGATCGTGGAATTCGCCTCGCAGCGTCACCAGCAGGGACTGTCGGTCCACGACGCCGCCATCGAGGCCGCCCGGCTGCGGTTCCGGCCGATCGTCATGACGTCGCTCGCCTTCATCCTCGGCGTACTGCCGCTCGCCACCAGCACCGGTGCGGGCTCCGCCAGCCGGCATTCGATCGGCACCGGCGTGATCGGCGGCATGATCGCCGCGACATTCGTCGCCATCCTGTTCGTGCCGCTATTCTTCAGGCTGCTGACCCGGTCGAGGGCCGGGAAGGCGCAGCTCGACGTTGCCGAGCGCAAGGAGGCCGGTACGGACTGACGCTCAGCGCCCGCGGAACGCCCGATCCAACTGCTCCTGCAGGGGCTTGGTGAGATAGGACACGACGGTGCGCGGAACCGTCTGGATGAAGACCTCGACGGGCATGCCCGGCATCGGTTTCAGGCCTTCGAGGCGAGCGAGTTCCTTGTCGGAGATGCGGATGCGCACCGCATAGTAGGCATCGTTGCGCCGCTCGTCCTGCGTGACGTCGGCGCCGATGCCGATCACTTCGCCGATGAGCTCGGGCGTGGTGCGCCGGTTGAAGGCCGCGAACTGCACCACGGCGCGCTGTCCGAGATGGAGCTGATCCACGTCCTGCGGCGCCACCCGGGCCTCGATGATAAGGTCGTCGGCGTCGGGCACCACCAGCATCAGCACCTCGCCGGCCTGGACGACGCCGCCGATCGTGTGCACCGACTGCTGGAAGATCCTGCCATCCTGCGGCGCGACCAGATCGATGCGCTTGAGCTGATCCTCGGCGGCTACGCGCCGCTCGGTCAGTTCGGACTGCTTGGCACGGATCTCGGCCAGTTCCTTGCCCGTCTCGGTCCGCAGATCCTCATTGATCTGCAGGATCTTGAGCTCGATTTCGGAAATGCGGCCCTTGGCCTGGGCGATCGATGCCGTCAGTGCTCCCCGCTCGCCATAGAGCCGTGCAGCGTCGCGCTCCAGCGCCGTAACGCGGCTGAACGGCACGAGATTCTGTTTCCAGAGCTCACGCACGCCCTTGAGTTCCTGCTGGTTCCAGTCGATCTCCTTGGACTTGGCGGACACCTGCTCCTGATTGCCGACGATCTGCTGCCGCAGCTGCTCGATCTGCTCATGGAACTGCGCCTTCTGGCCCTCGCGCGCCGAACGGCGCAGCTCGAACAGGCGCTGCTCGCTGGCCAGGATCTGCGCCACCTCCGGATCGCCGCGGCGCTTCATCAGCTCCTCGGGGAACGTCACCTTGTCCGCGCCGTCGCGCTCCGCTTCCAGGCGCGCCTGACGGGCGTCCAGCTCGTCCAGCGCCTTGGTGACGATGGCAAGGCTGGTCCGCGCCTGGGTCTCGTCGAGGCGCGCGACGACATCGCCCTTCTTGACCTTGTCCCCGTCCTTGACCCTGAGGTCGCCGATCACGCCACCCGTCGGATGCTGGATCTTCTTGACGTTGGAGTCGACCACCAGCTTGCCGGATGCGATCACCGCGCCGGAGATCTCGGTCAGGGTGCCCCAGCCGAAGATGATGAAGGTCAGCAGACCGACGGCCGCAAAGCCCAGAAGAAGATGACGATTGAGGGATCGGTCGGCGTTCACGACGCGCTCTCCTGCGGGCGGGCATTGGCCACGACGGTCATGGGCGTGACCAGGCGAGCCGCCGGCGCCTGCTGCGGAGCCGGCGGCTGGAAGACGGATTCCTTGGGGCCGAACGCCTGCTGCCGACCGTTCAGCATGACCAGCACCGTGTCGACCCCGGCCAGCGCCGCAGGGCGGTGGGCGACGACGACGACGATGCCGTTGCGCGCCCGCACGCCCAGGATGGCCTTGGTCAGTGCTTCGTCGCCCTCGCGATCGAGGTTGGAGTTGGGCTCGTCGAGCACGACCAGAAAAGGATCGCGATACAGCGCCCGGGCAAGGCCGATACGCTGTCTCTGCCCCGCGGAAAGAGCGCTGCCGCCGTCACCGACCTGCGTTTCGTAGCCGTTGGGCAAGCCGAGGACCAGCTCATGGACGCTTGCGGCCCTCGCCGCGGCGATCACGTCATCAGCCGAGAAGTCCGCCTCGAACCGGGCGATATTCTGGGCCACCGTGCCGGCGAACAGCTCCATGTCCTGCGGCAGGTAGCCGACATGGGGCCCGAGAGCCTCGGCAGACCACTGATCGAGGGCGGCGCCGTCGATACGGATCTTGCCCTGGACCACCGGCCACACGCCGACCATGGCCCGCACAAGCGACGATTTGCCGGACGCGCTGGGCCCGATGACGCCCAGACCCTGGCCGGCCTTGAGCTGAAGGTTCACCCCCTGGACGACGATGCGACCGGCGCCGGGCGGCACCACGGAGACGGCCTCGAGCGACAGACCGCCAGAGGGCCGAGGCAATTCCATCCGCTGGCGGTCCGCCGGAACGCCGGCCAGCAGCCCGTTCAGCCGATGCCAGCTCTGCCGCGCGGACAGGAAGCTGCGCCAGTGGGTCAGCGCCACCTCGACCGGGGCGAGCGCACGAGAGGTCAGGATAGAGCTGGCGATGATGATGCCGGCGGTGGCCTGCTGGTGGATCACCAGCCAGGCGCCGATGCCGAGCACCGCCGATTGCAGGATCATGCGAAGCGTGCGCGACAACGCGGACATGCCGCCAGCAATGTCGGCGACGCGCTGCTGAGCCTCGAGATGGCGGGCGTTCTGGCCCTCCCATACCTGCCCGAGACGTCCACCCATGCCCATGGCCTGCACCACCTCGGCATTGCGGCGGCTGGCTTCGGCCAAAGCCATGCGCCCGTCGGCGACGCCCGCCGCCTCCCGCGCCGGCTTGCGGCTGAGATATTCCGTCGCGATGGTAATGGCGATCAGCAGCAAGCCGCCGGCAGTCGCCGCCCAGCCGATCCAGGGATGGAAGACGAAGCAGATGCCGAGGTAGAGCGGCATCCATGGGAGGTCGAAGAAGGCGGCTGGCCCCACGGTGGACATGAACGACCGCAGGCGGTCCAGGTCGTTCACCGGCTGAAAGCCCTGAGGCGCCATTGCCTTGAGGGGCAGCTTGGCGGCGAGATCGAACACCCGGCGGCTGAGCGTCTGGTCCACGGACCGAGCAATTCGCACCAGCACGCGGCCGCGCACGATGTCCAGCACGCCCTGGAACCCGAACATGACCAGCGCAAGGACACTGATCGCCACCAGCGTGGGGACGCTGCGTCCCGGCAGGACGCGATCATAGACCTCCAGCATGAAAAGCGGGCCGGTGAGCTGCAGCAGATTGATCGCCGCCGTGAACACGCCGACGCCGACGAAAGCACGACGGCAGCTGGCCAGTGCCGCCGCCAGTTCCGAAGGCTGCTTGGAAGAACCCGACAACCTCATGGGGCCTGCAATCTCACCTTACCTGCGGTTTGCGGTTGTAGGACGATTCCGCCGGCGCAATCCACCATGGCGACACTGCATGCATCGTGAATCGCGCCGAATTTAGGCAAGCCTCGCCCCGAGGCGGCGCAGCACGGAGGCGCCCCTCCGTGGCGGCGCCTCCTGCGAACCGCCGTCGACAGCACGTCGGAGCACCTGCCCAAGGTCGTCAGCGGCCGAACCGGCAGCGTTCGCCGCCCGCCCCCTCAGCTCGGGCAGCCGCTCGATCGCGGCGAGCGTGGCATGGCCGATCCCCCTGCCGCTGTACTCGTCGATGGGCTGCCCCCATCCCTCGTCGAAGGCCGGCTGTGCGAAGGCGCACCCCCTGGTCGCGACGATCGGAATGCCCATGGCGCGCGCATCGGCAAGCACGCCCGATCCCCGGGAACGATAGGCGCAGGGATCGTAGGGCATCAGCAACAAGTCGGCGGCGGACAGCCAGGCGGCATATTCATCCGCCGTCAGGACATCCTGATTGACCACCACGCGTTCGCCCATGCCCGACAGCGCCGCGAATGCCGCCCCATCGCTCTCGGCGTCGGATCCCCGCACCACGCCGTGGATCGCGAACCTGCTCGTGTCGTGCCTGGCCATGACATGGGCGATCGCCTCGGGCAGCAGCCGGTAGCCCTTCGCCCGATTGGCGAAGCCGATGGAGCAGACGACCGGCATCCGCGTCTCCAGCGAGAGCGGACGAGGCGCAAGCCTCAGGCCGGGGCCCGGCATGATCGCCACATCCAGACCGGTCGAGGCCTGATAGAAGTCGGCCAGCAGGGACGTCTCGCAATACACGCGCATCCGGTCCAGGCCGACGGCAGCGGCCAATGCCAGCAGGGCCGTCCGCGCTTCGCCAAGCAACGCGACGGATGCGGGCTCCGTGGTCGACAGCGCGTGGTGCGGACCGTACAGAATCCACATCAGGACGCGCGGCGGCGCATGACGCCATGAGCGCCTCAGGACCTGCGCCAGGGCACATGCCAGGACCTGATCGCAGCAGGGGAGCACGACCAGTCCCGGCGGCTCGTCCGCACGGAACCACGCTGCATGCAGCTCCCGCTCGGTCTCCTCGACGCATTCCCGGAACTCGCCGCGCCGGGCGTATGTCCGTCCGTAGACGCTTCGACTGAAGGTCGGCGTGCAAGCGAGATCCGCGATGACGCCGACATCCGCGTAGGCCGAGCCCAGGCAGCGCACCTTCGCGCCGAGCCTCGCGAGTTCGCTGCGCAGTCGGTTGACGGCGCTGTAGTGATGGCCACCCATCGACCGCAGGCCAGGATCAACGATAAGCACGTTCATGGCGTTCCCAGGATAGGGCGCCAGGACGGCCGCACCAACTCGATGGCCCGACGACCGGCCATGGCAGCCCGCCATCGCAGCCTGAAATCGGCAGGCTGGTAGAGGTGCTCCGGCGGTGCCTTCACCCTCAATGCGGGAAATACGTGCAGCCTGGCACCAAGCGCCGTCAGCGCGGCGTTGAAGGCGACGTGCTCTGAAACCTGCCGCTCCCGAGCATCGAGGCCGCAATAGCGCGCGGCGAGGGCGAGCGGCAGGCGATAGATCGCGAGGCCACCGAAGGCAGAGCGGACCTCGATCGGAGGCAGATGAACCGGAAGCGCGATCTGGCGGGCGAACACCTCTCGGAACTTGGCGGCTTCGAAGGCTTCTCCTTCCGATCGCTCCCAGATCGCATGCCAGCAATCCGACGGGCACCAGTGCTCGTGGCGGAGCGCCCAAATGTCGTAGTAGCGCGGCGTGGCGCTGGCGAACACGCCGCCCCTCAAGGGCTCGCCCGCCAGCCATCGCTTTGCCTGCAGGAAGGAGCCGACATCGATCGGTGCCCCCAGGACATTGTCGAGATCGACCACGACGAGGTCGTCGAAGGCCGACCAGGGGCTAGCCTCTATCGCATCGAGTGCGGTGTTGCGGGCGCGGGCAATGCGCTCCGTCCGCAAGGGCAGCCGCGCCGAAAGCTCCCCGAGATCGATGACGCGGCCCGGCCGCCGGCCAGACGAGAGCCATGCCTCCAGCAGCGGCACGGTACCGTCCGACGTATCACTGACGACGAAGCAGAACGCCGCCGCCTCATACGTTGCAGCGAAGCGGCCGACGTTCTCGAGAACCCCCGGAAGATGCGGCGCGCAATCCCGCGCGACTCCCAGGAAGACGGCCCTGCGTTCGGGAGCCATCACCACTGGCCCTCACATGCGGGAGCTCGGACGCGAGAACAGGGCCGACAGCTTCCATCGGCGGTCCGCCGCAGCCGGTTCCGCGGGCGCTTGTCCCAAGGCATCGGCGACGAGCGCAAGCGCCACGTCGTGGCGATTCTCACCGAAGATGCGGCGCATCTCGTCGCTTTCACTCTTCAGTACCCTCTGAATCAGACCGAGACCGGCGTCGCGAATCGGTCCCCAGGGGCGTGACGAAGAATTGTAGGCGCCTCCGGGCACCGACGCATTGGAGTGTTTGTTGCTGCCGTGCATGCGGTAGCCGTACAGCGCCTGATGGATGGCGATGGAGCCGGTCAGGAGACAGGCAAAGGTCCCCAGGTAGAAATCGACATAGAGGCGGAGATCCTCGTCGGGTGGCCGCAGGACCAGATCCACGAACGGCCGGCGAAGCATCATGCCGGAGGTCGTGTTCGTCGATCGCGCCGGCGACCATTGAGGGTAGAGCGTCATCGCCGGCTGAGCCGCGTAGCCCAGCGTCCCGCTCGCGCCGTCGATCACGGGAATGCGGTGGGCGTCGATCCCGCGTGGTGTCTCGTCGTGCAGGTCGACGGAATCGAAGAACCAGGCCGTGCCGGCAAGCAAGCGGTCATGGGCATCGATGATGTAGCTGTCGCAGTAGGTGAGCGCGACGGGAAAGTCGGTGTTGAGGTGGGCCGAAAGGTGCCGGCCGACGAAGTCCTCGTACCAGACGTCGTCGGCGTCCAGGAAGCAGATAAACGGCGCTTCCAGCATGGCGGCGCCGCGACGCAGAGCTCCGCCCTGGCCGACGTTGCGCTCGAGCTTCAGGTAGCGGATACGCTCGTCGTCGAGCCGCGAGAGGCATCGGCGGATCGCCTCGTCCGAGTCGTCCGTCGAGGCGTCGTCCACGACGACGATCCGGAGATCGCGCACGCTCTGGCGTGCTGCCGATTCGATGGCCCGTTCGATGAACGGGCCGTTGTTGTGGTTTGCGATGACCACCCCGACGGGCGGAGCTGAAGGCATTGCCGACGGAGTCCCCTGGATACGCCGAGCTTGAGGCGGTGCATTCATGGCCGAGATTGCCCGAGCGAACAATCCCGCATCACATCCGGACACGGAAAATGCACTAGGCATTTGCCTCGTTTCCGCGCACACTGATCGAAAGGCGAATGAATCGCCAGCAGGTATGGGGAGGACAACAATGCCGGGCCAGGCTTCGGATACGGCCGTCGAAAGCGGCGCTTGACCCGTCCATGACGGTGACGGCCGACCTGCTGATCAACGCCCTGATCTCGGGATTGCTGCTGGGCGGCTTCTATGCCGCGGTCTCGATCGGCGTGGCGATCGCCTTCGGACTGCTCGACATCGTCAATATCGCCCATCCGGCGTTCATCCTGCTGGGCTCGTACGTCGCCTTCATCGGCAACACGGTCTTCGGCATCGACCCGATCCTGACGGCCGTGATCGCCCTGCCGGCCTTCTACGCGCTGGGGATGCTGGCATACCAAGTCTACTATGTCGCGTTCGAGCGGCGCGATGACCAGTCGCTGCGTGGGCTGTCGTTCTTCTTCGGGCTCATGTTCATCACAGAGGTCGCGCTGGTCCTGACCTTCGGCGTGGACTATCGCACCGTTCAGGCAGCCTATATCGGCCCCAGCTTCAGCTTCGGCTTCGTCGACCTCCCGCTGCGGCTGCTGGTCCCCTTCCTCGTGGCCATGCTCCTGGTGGCGGCGCTGCAGCTCTTCCTGTCGCACACCTTCATCGGCCGCGCGGTTCAGGCGGTGGCGCAGGACCAGCAGGCGCTACGGCTGATGGCGGCCGATCCGATCAAGATCAAGCGGATTGCGTTCGGCCTCTCGATCGCCACGGCGGCGCTGGCCGGAGCCTTCCTGATCATCATCCAGCCGGTGGAACCGTCGATCGGGCGAGAATATATCGGCCGGGTCTTCGCCATCTGCGTCCTGGGCGGCCTCGGCAGCTTTCCCGGCATGGTGATCGCCGCAATGACCCTCGGCATCGCCGAGAGCCTGACCGCCACCTTCTTCGGGCCCTCCTGGGCGCCCGCCGTGGCCTTCGGCATTCTCCTCGTCACCCTGGCGGTACGGCCCAGTGGCATCCTTGGCCGCTAGTCCCGCCGTCGCCACCACGGGGTTGCGCGGGCTGCCCTTCACGCTGGTGCTCATCGCCATCGCCGCGGCGATCTTCGCGGTCGGGCGCTGGATCGACAATTCGTATGCCTTCTTCATGGGCTACGTGGTGTTGCAGTACATCGTGCTGGGTACCGCCTGGAACATCCTGGGCGGGTACACGGGCTACGTGAACTTCGGCGTGACGGCGTTCTTCGCCATAGGCGCCTATTCGACGGTGGTGCTGCACAAGCTTGTGCCAGCCCTTCCCCTCCCGGTGATGATCCTGGTCGGCGGCGCGATGGCCGGACTGGTCGGCATCGGCACCGGCTACCTGACGCTTCGGCTGCGCGGCGTGTTCTTCTCGATCGCGACCCTGGCGCTCGCCGTCGTTGTCCAGACATTGATCACGAACTGGGACTTCGTCGGCGGCGCACGCGGCGCCTACGTGCTGCGGCCGCGGGTGGCACCGCTGATCGGCGGCGAGTACGTCCAGTACCTGTTCCTGATGATGCTGGGGCTCTGCGTGATCGTGCTGGCCACCGCCCGCGCCATCGAGCGGTCGGCACTGGGATACGGCTTCGCCGCCATCCGCGACGACGAAGCCGCCGCCGAGGCCTCCGGCGTGCCGACGCTGCGCCTCAAGCTGATCGCAACGGCCCTATCCGGCGGCTTCATGGGCATGGCGGGGGCACCGCTCCCCTACTATGTCACCTACCTGGATCCAGCCTCCGGCTTCAGCCTCAACTATGCGGTCAACGCCATCGCCATGCCGCTGATCGGCGGCACCGCCAGCTGGCTGGGACCTGTCGTTGGGGCCGTGGTGGTCGGCGGCCTCCAGGAATATCTGCGAGTCACGATCTCGTCGGCGGTCAACGTCCTGGTGGCCGGCGTGCTGATGGTCACTTTCGTGGTGCTCGCCCCTCAGGGCATCGTCGGCCTGTTCCAGAGGAAGAAGCGATGACGACGCTTCTGCACGTTTCCGGGCTGGGCAAGCGCTTCGGCGGCTTCGTGGCGCTTGACGGCATCGACCTCGAAGTCGCACAGGGCGAACGGCTGGGGCTGATCGGCCCCAACGGCTCGGGCAAGTCCACGCTGGTGAACTGCATCTGCGGCACGCTGCGCAACGAGATCGGCAGCGTTCGCTTCGCCGACCAGCCCATCGACGGCCTGTCGGCGCATCAGCGCACCCGTCGCGGCCTTGCCCGCAGCTTCCAGCTCCCGCGGCCTTTCGCCAGCCTCACGCTGGCAGAGAACGTGCGGATGCCGATCCTGTACACCGTCAATGCCCGGCCGTCGGGCCATCTGCGCGGCGCGGCGATCGACGAACGCTGCCTGGAACTGCTGGGCATGGTGGGGCTGGCGGACAAGGCGCATCGCCAGCCACGCGACCTGACCCAGATCGAGATGCGCAAGCTGGAGCTGGCCCGCGCCATGGCGGCGGCGCCCAAGCTGCTGATCGCGGACGAGGCGATGGCCGGCCTGTCGCATGCCGAGGTCGACGAGATCCTGGCGCTGCTGATCCGCCTGAACGAGCAGGGCGTGACGGTCATCATGATCGAGCACATCATGCGGGCGGTCATGGCATTCTCCCAACGTCTGGCCGTCCTGGTCGCCGGCCGGAAGATCGCCGACGGCACGCCCCGGGACGTCGTGCGCGACCCCGAAGTCGTGAGGGCGTATCTTGGCGAGTAGCCTTACGGTCACCAGCATCGACGCCGGCTATGGCGCCGTGCGCGTTCTCGAGGACGTCTCGCTGCATGTCGGCGACGGCGAAACGGTGGCGCTGCTCGGCACCAACGGCAACGGCAAGTCCACCCTCATGAAGTCCATCATGGGCATGGTGCGGCCGTCGAGCGGCAGCATCCGGGCCGTGATCGACGGCGCCGAGCACGAGCTGGTGGGCCGGTCGACCGAGGAGATCGTCGATCTCGGCATCGGCTTCGTGCCGGAGGGACGGCGTCTCTTTCCCAAGCTGACCGTGACGGAGAACCTGCTGCTCGGCGCCTTCCGGCCGACGGCGCGTTCGGCCATAGCGCGCAACCTCGACTTCTGCTTCGAGACCTTTCCCAGGCTCAAGGAGCGCGCCCGCCAGCTCGCCGGCAGCATGAGCGGCGGCGAGCAACAGATGCTGGCGCTGGCCCGCGCGCTCATGTCGTCGCCACGCATCCTGCTGATCGACGAGCCCTCGGTCGGCCTGGCCCCGTTGCTGGTGAGCCGGACGATCGACAAGATCAAGGAGCTGAAGGACGGCTACAATCTGCTCGTGCTCATGGCCGAGCAGAACTTCACCCAGGCCATCCGGATCGCCGATCGCGGCTATGTCATCGTACACGGCAAGATCGCCTTCGAGGGCGAATCGGCCGAGGCGCTCAACAACAACGAGATGATCCGCGAGTTCTATCTCGGCGCCTAGATCGATTCCCTGCATCGGGGGAACACCACGCCGTTCCCCCATGCAGGCAGCGAGCGACGGAGCGCCGTCACTTGGTCGGATCGTACGGGTAGATGATGTTGCCGGTCTTGTACTTGGCCGGCCACAGGATGACCTCCGTCTTTGGATCCTTGAACTGATCCACGTCGTTGCCCTTGATGCCTTGGAACTGGACGGCCATGACCTGGGCCGTCTCCCACTCGCCTTCGGCGTTGAACTTGAAGTCGCCAACGACGGTCTTGAAAGTGTTCTTGCGGCAGTATTCGGCGAGCTTGGCGTCGTCGGTTCCGCCTGCTCCCTTCACCGCCTGCTCGACGACCTGCATGAGGGCGTAACCGAACGGCGGCAGGTAATAGCCCAGAAGATCGACGCCGGCTTCGGCCGCCTTGGCCTGGTACTTCTTCAGGAAATCCCGGCCGGCGTCGGTGGCGAATCCGGCCCACGGCAGCCAGAAATCGTAAACCACGATGCCATTGAGCAGCGGCCCGAGCTGCGTCTTGATGGCCGTCGCCTGCAGGCCGACCATGCCGCCGCCGAAGATCTTGGGCTTGAAGCCGGTCTCGTGGCTGGCCCGGATGAGGCCCACCGAATCCGGCGGATAGGATGCCGCGAAGAAGATGTCGGGCTTGGTCGCGGCGACCGCGCGTATGACAGGCGTGTAATCCGCAGTCGCCGGCGGATAGGCCTTGTCGTACACGACCTTGAGCCCGTGCTTCTTGGCGATCGAGCGAACGCCATCGAGGGCGTTGCGCGGGAACTCGGCATCGGCGCCGACCATGGCCAGCGTCTGCGGTTTCGGGTTCTGTGCCATCGCCACATCGAAGAACCCTTCGGCGAAGGCCTCCTTCGGCCGCGGGCCGCCCGCCGGCTGGATGGAGAAGTACCGGTTGTATTTGAATTCGCTGTTCACGGCGAGGCCGAACAGCCCGAAGAAGGTGCGATCCTTCTGCATCACGATGGGCATGGCGGGCGCCACCATGTTGGTCGCGTATCCACTCACCAGCACGTCGACCTTGTCGACGTCCATCAGCTTCGTATAGAGGCCCGGGACCACTGATGGATTTGACTGGTCATCGTAGTAGACCAGCCTCACCGGACGGCCGAGCAGCCCGCCGCGAGCGTTGATGTCCTCCGCGGCGATCTGCATGGCGAGCAGCGCCGCCTTGCCGTTGGGCGCGAGCCCGCCGGTGAGCGCCATGCCGAAGCCGATCGTCAGAGGCTTGCCCTGAGCCCGGGCGGAGCCTGCGAAGCCGGCAGCCGCACCTGCGACAGCGAGCTTGCCAAGTTTACGGCGTTCGATGAGCATTGTCGTTCCTCCCAGAACTCATTTGTTTGATCGATCCTAGCCCGTCCCGCGGGCGCTCGTCATCCCCTCCCCATCGCTATCAGAGAAGCGGCGGCGGCCCTGCGAACCCCAGCTCGTGCTGCCCGAACATCGCCCCCTGGAGCTCCGGAGAGAACATCACGTGCGCATTCGCGGCATGCGCGTCGCGGAAGAGACGCTGCATGGGACCCGTCGTGTACAGGCCGCCCGAACCCGCCACGCCCATCAGGATGTCGACCGCCTCCAGGCACATGCGCGTGGCAAAGAAGGCGTCGCGCCGATATCGCAGCTTGTCGGCATGCTCCGGCGCGCGTCCGGCGCGGGCGGTCGCCATGGCATGCTCACAGGCGCGCTTCATGATGACCTCGGCATTGTCGATGCGGGCACTCGCCTCGGCGACCTTGATCTGCACGGTTGGATTGGCGTTCACCGGTACGCCGGTGTTCGTCGCATTGCGCTTGCGCGTCGTCCCCACCACGAGATCGTAGGCGCCCTGGGCGCAGCCCAGCATGACTCCACACAGAACGTATGGTCCGAGCGCCAGAAGAGGCAGGCGAAAAAGCGGCGTGTCGTTGACGATCGATCCCGGGTGCGGCTTGCCGTTGAAGGCCCATGCCGAAAGGCTGCGCCGGTCGGGAACGAAGATGGAGTTGCAAGCCACATCCTTGGATCCCGTGCCGCAGAGGCCGACGGCGTGCCATGTGTCGATGACCTCGTACTCGGAACGATGGACCAGCGCGAAGCGCTGGTCGACAGGCGGGCCGTCCTCGCGCTCGCGCACCATGAAGCCCAGCAGGTTCCAGTCGCAATTGTCGACGCCGGACGACAGCGGCCAGCGGCCGGTCACCTCCCATCCGCCGTCCACCTTGCGCCCGCGCCCGCCGGCGAAGGCCAGCGAGGTGGCGATCAGGACGTCGAGCGAGCGGTCCCACAGCTCGTCCTGTGTCTCGGGCGGGAAGTACCCCAGCATCCAGTGGTGGCTGGCCAAGTTGCCGACGTTCCATGCCGTCGAGGGGCAGACCCGCGCCAGGAGGGCGCAGGCGTCGACGAAGAAGCCGACGTCGAGCTCCGCGCCGCCGACCCGCGCCGGCTGGGCGAACCGAAAGAGCCCGGCCGCGTGAAGATCGCGCTCGGTCTCGTCCGGCAGCCGGCGCAGCCGTTCGCATTCCTCGGCGCGCGCCGCAATCCTGGGCATGAGCGCGCGGGTGCGCTCCAGCATCTCCTCGTAGGTCACTCCCGCGAACGACACCCGTTGCCGGGGCAGAATGGCCGAGGGCGTCCAGTCGATGCGTTTGGTGCTGGCGTCGTTCATGGGACTTCTCACTCTGCTGCGGCAGCGGACGACATGCGGAAAGCCGGCATGACCTCGCGGGCAAAGGCGAGGAGATTGCTCAGCGATGCGTTTGGATCGACCAGGAGGACGTTGGCGGCACCACCGGCCTCGAGCTCCCTGAGGCGGTCGACGATCTCCCCGGGCGTGCCGAGCAACGGCGCCGTATCGTCCTCGACCCGCTCCGGCAGTCTGTCGCGGGCGAGGTCGCCAATGACGCCCAGCACGCGGCGGCGCGTTGCCAGGGCCTCGGCCCGCTCGCTCTCGCTGTGAATCATCTGCAACGCCCGCGCCGTTGCCACTAGTCCCGGATGATACGGCCGGCCGATGCGCTCGCATTCCTCGCGAAACAGGGCGATGCGGCGGATGATCTGGTCGGTCTGGGCCAGCTGGTCGAGCAGCAGGTTGTAGCCTTCCCGCGCCGCCCGGCGGATGCTGTCGGGACTGCCCGCGGCCAGCCATAGCGGCGGATGCGGACGCTGCAGAGGGGCCGGCTCCACGACGATATCGTCGAAGTGCCACAGCTTGCCGTGGTGGCTGAACCGGCCTTCGCTGGTCCAACTCTTGCGGATCACCTCCATGGCCTCGTCGAAACGCTCGCCGGCCTCGTCCATGGGGATGCAGAAGCCGTCGAACTCGGCCTTCCGATATCCCTTGCCGACCCCGAAGTCGACGCGGCCGCCGCTCAGCAGGTCCAGGGTCGCGACCTGCTCGGCCACCAGCACGGGGTTGTGCCAGGGCAGCACGACGACGGCGGTGCCCAGGCGGATGTTGCGTGTGCGGGCCGCGAGATAGGCAAGCACCGTCATGGAGGCGGAGACCTGCCCCTGCCCGGTGAAATGGTGCTCGACCATGAAGAGCTGCCTGAAGCCCAGCCGATCGGCCTCGATCACGTACTCGATGAAGCTTTCGTATCCTTGACTGTCCTCCAGCCCGACGCCGCGCTTCGTCCGCGCGCCGCCGAACAGTCCGAACTGCATTTTCTCGTCCTTGTTCGTTTCCTCCGCGCCAGGACGTTAGCATTCCCGTCAGGGGAGGGCATCCGGCAGGAATCCGTCCGGCACCCCCTTCGACGTCGTGCGCCTCGTCCTGATGGAGGAAGGTCGAGACGACCCGCAGCGGAGGCACCCGATGGCCGCGATGCGATCCCGTTCGGCCGCGATGGCGGCGCCGTAGTGGACGGTGCCGTTGTCGTCGACTGTCGCGATCGCCGCGTCGTGATGACGACCGCCATTCCCGCCCTCTCTCTAGCGTCTCCGTTGCGTCCAGCCGATATACAGGCCCGCGGCGACGATGATGGCAGCGCCGAGCCATCCCAGGAAGTCCGGGAAATCGCCGAAGAAGACGTAGCCGACCACCACGGAGCCCAGCAGCTGCATGTACTGGAAGGGAGAGACGATATTCGCCGGCGCGTAGTTCATGGCCTTCGCCACGCAATAGTGGCCGAGCGCCCCCAGCACGCCGAGACTGCAGAAATAGGCGATGTCGCGGACCGAATGCGGCGTCTTCCAGACGAATGGCAGCACCAGGATCAAGCCGAAGGCCCCGACCATCGAGCTGTAGATCGCCGACGTCTCGGGCGAATCGACTCCCGCGATTCGCCGCGTCAGCACCTGGTAGAGCGCATAGCAGCAGGCGCTCCAGACGACGAACAGCGAGGCCCACTGGAAGAGCTCGGTTCCCGGCCGGATGACGATGACCACGCCCGCGAAACCCACGCCCAGCGCGACCAGCCTGCCGACCGTCGTGCGCTCGCCCAGCATCGGCCAGGCCAGCAGGGCCACGACGAGCGGCGCTGTCAGGCTGATCGTCGCGGCCTTCGCGATGGGAATGAAGATGATCGCGAAGAAGTACGACAGGTTCGACGTGATGAGCAGCACCGACCGGATCAGCTGCGTGCCCGGCCGGCGTGTGCGCAGCATGCCGAGGCCGAAACGCGGCAGAAAGGCCGCCAGCATGAAGATGATGTGGCCGAAGGCGCGGGCCCACGACACCTGCAGCGAATTGTAGCCGCTCTCGCCCAGGATCTTGGCGAAGCCCCCCATCACCGGGAAGAGGATGCCGGCACCGCACATGAACAGGATGCCGGCAAGGATTCGCTGGCCGGCTGGCGCAGTGTCCGTCGTCAACGCCGCGCGCCTGCCCGCGCCAGGGCCTGCCAGACGCGTTCCGGCGTCGCCGGCATGTCGAGCGCCTCGACGCCCGCCGGCCGCAAGGCGTCCAGAACAGCCGCCATCACCGTCTGTGGGGCACCGATGCAGCCGGCCTGCCCCGATCCCTTGACGCCGAGAGGATTGGCGCCCGTCGGCCGTTCGATCAGAGCGATATCGAACGCCGGCAGGTCCGTGGCGCGCGGCAGGGCATAGTCCATCAGCGAGCCACTCAGCAGTTGCCCCGAACCCGGCTCGTAGACGGTATGCTCGACGAGCGCCTGCCCGATCCCCTGTGCCAGCCCACCCTGCACCTGACCCTCGGTCAGCATGGGATTGATCAGACGCCCATAGTCGTCGACCGCCGTGTAGCGGAGAAGCTCCACAAGGCCGGTTTCCGGATCGATTTCCACTTCCGCCACATGGCAACCGCTGGGGAAGGTGAAGACATCCGACATGTTCATCACGTGCACGCCAAGGCCTTTCCACACACCCTCGGGAAGGTTGCCCGGTTCCTCCGCAGCGGCTGCCAGCGCCGGCAGATCAATCGACCGACCGCTCCCCCGAACCTCGAAACGGCCGTCCGCGAAGACGAGCTCGTCCTCTCCTGCCTGCAAAAGGCGGGCCGCGAGCCTGCGCGCTTGCGCAAGCGCCTCATCGATGGCCTTCACGACGGCAGCTCCCCCCATGTGCATTGACCGGGCACCGCCATGGCCCGCACCGCTCCTCACGCGTCGGGTATCGGCCTGCACGTAGCGGATGGAATCGACAGGCACGCCCAGCCTGTCGGCGGCGACCTGCGCGAAGGCGGTCTCGTGGCCCTGCCCGTTGGATTCCGTCCCGACCGCGACGACGACGCCGCCATCCGGTTCGAAGCGCACTTCGGCGCCCTCGTTCGGTGCCCCTCGGGAGGTCTCCAGGAAGCAGCCGACGCCGATGCCGCGCAGCCGCCCGCGGGCCAGGGCAGCGGACCGGCGCGCCTCGAACGACGCGACCTCCGCCCGCGCAAGTGCACCATCGAGGTTCTCCACGAACCCACCCGAATCGATGGACATGCCAAGCGCCGTGCGATGCGGAAAGGCCGCAATCAGGTTCTGCCGCCGCAGGGATGCCGGATCGCGGCCGAGCCGCCGGGCTGCCGCCTCGATGCAGCGCTCGACGATGTAGTTCGCCTCCGGCTTGCCGGCGCCGCGATAGGCGTCGACCGGCACGGTATTCGTGAAGGCGCCACGTATGTCGACGGCGATCGCCGGAATGTTGTAGACGCCGCCCTGCGCCGTCGAAGCCGCGACCACGGAAGCACCCGGCCCATTTCCCGACAGATAGGCGCCGAGATTGGCGACCATGGCGACATCGAGTGCAAGGATGCGGCCGCCGCCATCGAGCGCCAGCCTCGCCTTGGCCGCGATATCGCGGCCCTGCGCGCCCATGACGAAATCCTCCGCGCGATCGGCCACCCAGCGCACCGGACGGCGCAGGCGGCGAGCGGCGAACAGGAGGAGTATCCATTCGGGATAGAGGAAGTTCTTCATGCCGAAGCCGCCGCCGACATCGGGCGCATGAAGCTGGATGCGCTCGGCAGGCACCTTGAAGACGAACTCGGCGAGTTGCCGGCGGATGCCGTGCAGGCCCTGCCCCGTGAGCTCGAGATCCAGCGTGTCAGTGTCGGCATCGTAGCGGGCAATGCCGGCACGCGGCTCGATCGGCGCCACGATGACGCGATTGTTCATGACGTCGATCTCGACGACATGCGCAGCCTGCGCCATGGCCTGAGCCACGGCATCGGAGTCGCCACGCTGCACGTGGAAGGCGAGGTTGCCGGGCGCCTCCGGCCACAGACCCGGTGCCTCCACGCAAAGCGCCTCCCGGCCGTCCACCACCGCGGCAAGCGGCTCGTAGCCGACCTCGACCAGCTCGGCCGCTTCGCGCGCAACGTCCGCAGCGTCGGCGACGATGAAGGCGACGGGATCGCCAACGTGGCGCACGCGGTCCCGGGCGAGGGCGTGGCGCGGCGGCACGATCAGCGGCTGCACGGCCGCCATGCAGGGCATCGGCCCCACCCCCTCGGCGTCGAGATCCGCATGGACGTAGACAGCCCGGACGCCCGGGAGCGCCGCTGCCCGCGAGACATCGATGCGCCGCAGCAGCGCGTGGGCGTGCGGGGAACGCAGCACGTAGCCGTGCAGACAGTCCGTGACAGCTTCGTCGGCGACGAAATGGCCGCGGCCCGTCAGGAAACGCCCGTCCTCCAGGCGAGGCAGCGACCGACCGATCATCTTCTCGCGACTGCTATTGCCCATGCCACACCAACCGATAAGCTTCCGGCCGACCAAGGAGGACGCCATGATAGACCTGCACTACTGGCCTACACCCAATGGCAAGAAAGTCACCATCCTGCTCGAGGAATGCGGCCTGCCCTACAGGATCGTACCGGTGAACATCGGACGCGGCGATCAGTTCAGGAAGGAATTCCTGGAGATGAATCCCAACCACCGCATGCCGGTGATGGTCGATCACCAGCCGTCCGACGGCGGCGGGCCGATCGTCCTGTTCGAGTCCGGCGCGATCATGATGTACATCGCCGAGAAGGCCGGAAAGTTCTACCCGCAGGAGCTGCGCACCCGCCACGAGGTGAACGAGTGGGTGATCTGGCAGATGGCCAACCAGGGTCCGAAGAGCGGCGAGTGCGGCCATTTCCGCCGGGTCGACCAGGCGCAGTTCGGCGACCAGACCTATGCCATCACGCGCTTCACCGACGAGGTGAACCGGCTCTACGGCGTGCTCAACAACCGCCTCTACAAGCACAGATACCTCGCCGGCGACCAGTACACGATCGCCGACATGATCTGCTATCCCTGGACCGTGAACTGGAAGTTCCAGGGCCAGGACATCGAGGAGTTCAAGCACTTCAAGCGCTGGTTCGAGGAGCTCGGCGCGCGCCCTGCGGTGCAGAAAGGCATGGCGGTCGGTGCCGACCTCGCTGTCGACAACTCGAAGCTCTCGCCCGAGGAGCAGGCGCGCCTGCGCAAGCTGCTCTACAACCAGCGCGCCATTCCGGTGCCGGCCTAGATCGCGATTTCCCGGATCGCACACCGAGGTGCGATCCGGGAAACCTCGCTATCAGACCACGCTCACCTTGCCGGTGGCGAGATCGTACAAACCGCCGACGACCTTGAGCTTTCCACCCGCCACCATGTCGGCCAGGATGGGCTTGGCCTCGATCAGGCGCTGCACGTTGTAACGCACGTTGGCGATCAGCGCGCGATGGATGACGTCGTCGCCCTTCTGCTTGAGAGCGGGCTCGATGCCGGGCTTCATCGCGGTCACCAGCCCGGCGATATGACCGGGCAGGTTGTTGCCCTTCTGCAGGGCTTCGACGGTGGCGTTCACCGCACCACAGCTCGTATGGCCCAGCACCATGATCACCTTGGTGCCGAGGACTGCCGCGCCGAACTCCAGGCTGCCCAGACCTTCGGTCGTCACGAAATTTCCGGCAACCCGGACGACGAAGAGATCGCCGGGCGGGCGATCGAACACGAGCTCCGGCGCCACGCGCGAGTCGGCGCAGCCGAGGACGGCCGCAAACGGCCTTTGGCCCTGCGTGCGGGCGGCGCGGCCGGCAGAGAAGTCGCGCTCGTTGAGCTTGTTGCTCACATACCGCTCATTGCCTTCGGTCAGGAGCTTGAGGGCCGCGTCCGGCGTTTCCGCCGCGCGCGTCGGCTGCGCCTGGGCCGTTCCAGCAAGCGCCGCGCCCGCAAGCATACCGGCACCGGCTCTCATCAACAGACGCCGGGACACTCCGACGGGGGGACAGGCATAGCACATGCGAGCGCTCCTCTTGCGTTGCAGTGTGTGCATTAAGCATGCATTCGCCGTTCCGGCAATGACAGCGCTCGCATATCCCAGGGGACGGCAGGCGTCGGTCGACATCTCGCGGCGTCTATCTCGGCTGCGCATCGGAGTCGGACCGCTCCGGGTGCGCGGAAAGAGGCAGCGCGATCTCCTCGAGGGACCGGCGCTCCGCGTTGATGCCGAGCTTCAACGCGACGAGCGCGGCAGCAACCATCAGAGCCGCACCGAGCAGGTAGCCCGACACGATCTCCGTCGGGCTTTCGCTGGCGATGAGGATGCCGAACAGCCATGGTCCACCGACGCCCCCCAGCAAGGTCCCGAAGGCATAGAACAAGGCGATCGTCAGGGCGCGGATTTCCAGGGGAAAGCTTTCGCCGACCGTAAGGTACGCCGCGCTGGCGGCGGCGGAGGCGAAGAAGAAGACGACGCTCCACATGGCGGTCTGGGTGGTTGCATCGAGCATGCCCCAGGCGAACAGCTGGGCCGTGGCGGCAAGCAGCAGCCCGGAGATGAAGTAGGTCGCGAAGATCATTGCCTTGCGGCCGATCGAATCGAACAGGGGACCGAGCAGCAGTGGGCCCAGGAAATTGCCGACGGCGAAGGGCAGGATGTAGAGGCCAACCCTGTCGGCGGCCACGCCATAGTACTTCGTGAGCACGAGCGCATAGGTGAAGAAGATGGCGTTGTAGACGAACGCCTGCGACGCCATCAGCACCAGGCCGAGGGTCGTCCGCCCCGGATACTGGCGCAGCAGGGTGCGCGCGACAGACAGCATGGTCGTGCGATGGGTGTCCTTTAGCGTCAGGGTCGTGGTGACGGCCTGCAGCTTCACGCCTGTGCTCGCTTCGACCTGTGCCTCGATGTCGCTCACGACCCGTGCGGCCTCCCCGGGGCGGCCGTGCAGCATGAGCCAGCGCGGACTCTCCGGCAGGAACCGCCGCAGATAGAGAATGACAAGACCAAGGATCGCACCGCTGGCGAACGCCAGCCGCCATCCCATGTCCGGGCCGAGCAACTCGGGATCGAGCAGCAATACAGACAGTGCGGCGCCACCGGCCGCTCCGACCCAGAAGCTGCCGTTGATGGCGAGGTCGATGCGGCCGCGCAGCCGTGCCGGAATCAGCTCCTGGATCGCGGAATTGATGGCCGAATACTCGCCGCCGATTCCGGCGCCGGTCAGGAAGCGGAACAGAAGGAAGCTCCAGAAGTCCCAGGCGAACGCCGTAAGCGCGGTGGCCACGAGGTAGACACCGAGCGTCACGTTGAACAGGCGCTTCCGGCCCAGCCGGTCGGTGAGATAGCCGAAGAACAGCGCACCCAGGACGGCGCCGGCGAGATACGCGCTGCCCGTCAGGCCGACCTGCTCGGCCGTGAGCTGCAGGCGCGGGCTTGTCTGCAGGGCCGCGGCGACGGAACCCGCCAGCGTCACCTCGAGACCGTCGAGAATCCAGGTGATGCCGAGCGCCACAACCACGAGCCGATGGAACCGGCTCCACGGCAGCCGGTCGAGCCGCGCCGGAACGTCGGTTTGCACGCGTGGACCATTCGTCATCGGCTTGCTCCTGGTGAATGCGTTCGCTGTGCAGCGGCTTTCCTCGTGCAAGGCAGGCCTGCCTCCGCCGTACTGCCGCGCACGCGATCGGCTGGTATGATGTTTTGATGAGCGACAATACGATGGCGGCGGGCACCGTCGCGCCGAAGGTGCCGCCGGCCGCTCCCGCGGCGGCGAACGGCACGACCTTCGCGGTGATCCTGTCCCTCAGCTTCTGTCATTTGTTGAACGACATGATGCAGTCGCTGGTCCCTGCGCTGTATCCGATCCTCAAGGATTCATATGCTCTGAGCTTCAGTCAGGTTGGCTTTATCACATTGGCCTTCCAATGCACGGCCTCGCTGCTGCAGCCGATGGTCGGGCTCTACACGGACAGGCGGCCTCAGCCCTATTCCCTGATGGTCGGCATGGGCTTCACGCTGGTCGGTCTGCTGCTGATGTCGCGTGCGGGGTCCTATCCGCTGATCCTGCTTGCTGCGGCGCTGATCGGCATGGGCTCCTCGGTCTTCCATCCCGAAGCCTCGAGGGTGGCGCGCATGGCGGCCGGGGGCCGTTATGGGCTTGCACAGTCGTTGTTCCAGGTGGGCGGCAACATGGGATCGGCGGCCGGACCGCTGCTCGCCGCCTTCATCGTCGTGCCGCGCGGACAGCACAGCATCGTCTGGTTCTCGGCAGCCGCCCTGCTGGCCATGGTCGTGCTGTTCCAGGTGGGCGGCTGGTACGCCCGCCGCCGCGCCGCGCAGGGCTCTGTCGTCCGTGGCAAGGCCGCGGCCCCCTCGAGCGCGCCTCATGGTCTTTCGCGCGGTCGCGTCGCACTGGCGGTTGCCGTGCTGGTGGCGCTTCTCTTCTCCAAGAACGTCTACAGCGCCAGCCTCGGCTCGTACTTCACCTTCTATCTCATCGCCAAGTTCGGCATCGACGTGCAGACTGCCCAGTTCTACCTCTTCGCCTTCCTGGTCGGCATCGTGGCGGGCACGATCGCTGGCGGCGCCGTCGGCGACAGGATCGGCCGCATTCCCGTGATGTGGTTCTCGATCCTGGGGGCGCTGCCCTTCGCGCTCATGCTGCCGTACGCAAACCTCTTCTGGACGGGCGTCCTCGCGGTGACGGTGGCCATGATCATGGCCTCCGCCTTCTCCGCCATCCTCGTCTATGCCCAGGACCTGATGCCCGGCCGCGTCGGCTTGGTGGCGGGCATGTTCTTCGGCTTCTCCTTCGGGCTGGGCGGCCTCGGGGCCGCCGCCCTTGGCGAACTCGCGGACCACACCAGCATCGAGACCGTCTACAAGATCACGCCTTACCTGCTGCTGCTCGGCCTCCTCACCGCACTGCTGCCGCACCAACCGGGTGAAGTGCGCAAGCCGCACTGAACCGAGCGCCGTCACAGCAGCCCACATGTTTGCCTTGGTCCAGTTATTGCAGAGCATCTGTCGTTTGGACTAGCCTTGGTGATGGCCACGCGTTTCGATGGCCTGGAGGGGGAGGGTTGATGCGACAGTTGTTGAAGGTCGCGGCAGTGGGCGCCGCGATGGCATTTCTTTCGGTCTCGGCCGCCGCGCAGACGATCACGCTCCGGGCGGCGACCATCGCGCCCAAGACATCCATCTACAACACGGCGATCGCCATTCCGTTCGCCGACTACGTGGCGAAACTCACCGACGGCAAGGTGAAGGTCGAAGTGCACGAAGGCGGCGTGCTGGCGCCGATCTTCAAGATCTACGAGGCGGTCGAGGACGGCCGCGCCGACATCGCCATCGGACCCGCTTCCTTCCTGGGCGGCAAGGATCCGACCAACCTCATCATCGGATCGTTTCCGACAGGCCTGGGCGTCGATTCGATCATCCCATGGATGTACAACGGCGGCGGCGAGAAGCTCCTGCAGGAGTATCGCCTGGCAACCATGAAGATGCATTCCATGGTGCTCGGTGCCGGGCCGTCGGAGGTGTTCGCCCATAGCCACAAGCCGATCCGTACCGTCGAGGATCTCAAGGGCGTCAAGTTCCGAACGCTGGGCAACTGGGCGGCGATTCTCAAGGACAGCTTCGGCGCCGCGCCAGTCGTCGTCCCGGGCAGCGAGCTCTATTCGATGCTGGAGAAGAAGGCCATCGACGCCACCGAGTACTCGATGCCGAGCGAGAACAAGGCGATCGGGCTCAACGAGATCGCCAAGTACATCATCATGCCGGGCATCCATGCCGGATCCTGGACCTTCGAGGCGGCCATGAAGGCCGACACATGGGCCAAGATTCCAAAGGACCTGCAGGAGAAGATCCATCTCGCGGCGAAGCTGGTGACCTTCGAGAGCATGAACTCGATCATCATGCAGGACTTCGGCGTGATGGACGCGCTGCTCGGCGGCAAGAACGAAGTGATCGTTCTGGACGAGACCTTCAAGAAGAAGGTCAGGGAAGCGGCCCGCAAGTGGGCCTACGACGCCGCGGCCAAGGCCAAGGGCGAGGGCAATCCCTGGCCTGAGCGCGTGGCGAAGTCGGTTTTCGACTTCCAGGACCGCTGGGAGAAGTATTCACCCTATCTGGTGGTCGACCACACGAACGACTTCCCGAAGAAGTAGCGAGAGCCGGGCCGGGCGGCGCCACCGTCGCCCTCCCGCTGCCGGAACCGACCGCCGAGATGAAGCAAGCTCTCCTCCAGCGCGCCTGCCCGGCCCTCGACACGGTTGGCCGGGCGCTCGCCGTCGTCGCCATGGCGCAGGTCGTGGTGATCATCGGCGTACAGATCTACGAGGTGGTCGCACGCTATGTCTTCGATGCGCCCACGCTTTGGGGCAGCGACATCGCCTACATGACCAACGGCACGCTGTTCCTGCTGGGCGCCGCCTACACGCTGCGCATGGGCTCGCACATCCGCATCGACTTCCTGGCGGCCCGCCTGCCCGTACGCCTGCAGCATGGCATCAACCTGCTGTTCTATCTCGGCCTCTTCCTGCCTCTGCTGTGGTTCGTGGGTTCGGCCGCGGCGGGCAAGGCGTGGCAGGCCTATGTGCGCGGCGAGCTGGAAAGCATGAGCGCGTGGGAGCCCCTGGTCTGGCCGTTCTACACTGGCATGACCATCGGGCTGATCGGCCTGGCCGTGCAGGTCGTTTCCGAGACCCTGCGCCACGCCGTGGGCATCGCCGACCCGGCGGCGGTCTCGCCGCCTGGCGCGAACGATCCCTCAACGCACGCCACCGTCTGAGACCCGCCGCCGATGCTGCCTATCTTCATGTTCGTGATGCTGTTCGCCCTCGTCTTCCTGGGCGTACCCGTCGCGTTCTCGCTGCTGGCGACGGCCTTCGCCTTCGGCATGGGCGTGTTCGGCGACCGGGTGATCGGTGTCCAGCTGTTCGGCATGGTGCAGCAGACGGCACAGCAATATCTCCTCTCGGCCATCCCCCCCTTCATCATCATGGGCTGCATCCTGGAACGCTCGGGCATCGCCGAGCGACTGTTCGGCGTGCTGCGCCTGTGGATGGGCCGCCTGCCCGGCGGGCTGGCGCTTGCCACCATCACCATGGGCGCGATCTTCGCGGCATCGACGGGCATCGTCGGCGCAGTGGAAGTCGTGATCGGCGTGATGACCATTCCCGTGATGATGCGGTACGGCTACAGGAACGATCTGATCGCAGGAACCGTCTGCGCCGGCGGCTCGCTGGGCACCATGATCCCGCCCTCGCTGGTGGCCGTGATCTACGCCTCGATCGCCAACATGTCCGTCGGGCAGCTGTATGCCGGCATGTTGTTGCCGGGACTGCTCATGGTGGGGGCATTCCTCGCCTACATCGTGCTTCGCTGCCTGTTCGCCCCGCAGGACGGTCCACCGGTCAGCCGCGAGGAGATCGCGATGCCGCTGGGCGCCAAGCTGTGGCTGACCCTGACCGGCTTCGTGCCGGCCGTCGTGCTGATTGCCGCCGTCCTGGGCAGCACGATGTTCGGAATCGCCTCTCCCACCGAGGCGGCGAGCGTCGGCGCCCTCTGCGCCCTGGTGCTGACCGCGCTCTACGGCCGACTCACCTGGCCGGTCTTCGCCGATGCCGTCAAGCGTACCCTGCTGATCAACTGCATGATCATGCTGATCGTCGTGGGCGGCACCATGTTCGCCTCCGTCTTCCGCGTCCAGGGTGGCGAGAAGCTGGTGCAGGCGATCGTCGCCGACCTCCACATGGGCACCTACGGCGTGCTCCTGATCTGCCTCGCCATCGTCTTCGTGGCCGGCTTCATTCTCGATTGGGTTTCGGTCGTGCTGATCTGCCTGCCGATCTTCATGCCCATCATCGCCGCGCTCAAGGTCGATCCGGTGTGGTTCGCCGTCATGATGATCGTGACCATCCAGACCTCCTACCTGACGCCGCCGATGGCACCGTCGATCTTCTATCTCAAGTCGATCGCGCCACCGTCGATCAGCTATCGTGACATGGTGCGCGGCGTGCTGCCCTATGTCGTCGTCCAGGGCCTCACGCTGCTCGCGGTCATGCTCATCCCGGCGCTTGCAACATACCTCCCGGCGCAGCTTCGGGGATTCTAGCGGGGCTCGGCGCGCGCCCGTTCGCGGAGTGCTGCGCGGGAGACCTTGCCGACCGGCGTCAACGGGAGGCGATCGACGAGATGCACCCGACGAGGCTTCTTGTAGTCCGCCAGGAGTGTCAGGCAGTGCGCCACCAGCCCGTCCGCCGACAAGGAACGGCCCGGCCTGACGACGACATAGGCGACGATGATCTCGCCCCACTTCTCGTCGGGCACGCCGACGACGGCTGCCTGCGCCACATCTTCGTGGGCCAGCAACGCGTCCTCGACCTCCTTCGGCCAGACGTTGAAGCCGCCCGTGATGATGATGTCCTTCTTGCGATCGGCCAGATGGAGAAAGCCATCGGATGCCCGCCGGGCCATGTCGCCGGTCCGCAACCAGCCGTCGACCACGGTCCTCGCCGTCTCCTCGGGCTGGTTCCAGTAGCCTGCCATGTTGTTGACCGAACGCACGGCGACTTCGCCGACCGCTCCCGGCTCGACGTCGCGGCCGGAATCGTCGATCAGGCGAAGTTCGAACGTCGGCACCGGCCGTCCCACAGAGGCCAGGCGCGACCCGCACTCCGTCTCGATCTCGAGATGCTCGTGCGGACGCATCATGGTCGTGATCACCGGCGCCTCCGACAGGGTATAGACCTGCGTGAACACATTCCCGAAGCGCGCAAGGGCGCGGCGCAGCAACGGGACGGGCATGGGCGCCGAGGCGTAGGTGAAGCAGCGCAGGCTCGACACGTCGGCTCGCCCGTCATCGGCATCGAGCAGCATGTGGATCATGGTGGGCACCATGTAGACCCAGCTCACCCCGTGGCGGGCGAAGTCGTCCCACACTGACGCCGGATCGAAGCGCTCCCGCAGGATCTGGGTGGCCCCAAGCAACCACCAGGCCGGCCACATGAAGTTGAGCCCGTGACTGAGATGGCCGACATGCAGGGCAACGTCCTGCTCGACCAACGCATTTTCCCGCACGACGTCCAGCACGATCGACAGGTAGCTGCGATGCGTATGAACGACGCCTTTGGGGCGGCCTGTCGTGCCGCCCGTATATCGAATGAGTATCGGATCGTCGTCGCCGTAGCCGACCGCGTCCACGCTCGTGGCGTCGCCCGCTGCGACGACAGCGGCATAGTTGTCGCAGCCCTCCACGGTGCCATCGACGACGACGATGGCCTGCAGTGACGGCAGGCGACCACGCTCTGCCTGCACGCGCACCGCGTACTCCGGAGTCGATATGAGCACGACAGGCTGGCAGTCCACCAGCGCATGGAGCACTTCGGGCGCGGCAAAGCGTATGTTGAGCGGCACCTTGACGGCCCCCAGCCGCAGGATCGCCAGCTCCGCGACGACGAAGGGGATGCCGTTGGGCAGGATCAGCGCCACACGCTCGCCGCTGCGCACGCCGTTGGCGGCCAACCACCGGGCAACACGGTTGCTCTGAACTTCGGCCTCCCGCCAGGTGATCGAGCCCCGGTCGTCGACCAGGGCGGTCTTGTCCGGGGTACGGAAGAGTCCCTGGCGCAGCAGATGATCGATGCCGACGCCGCGCGGGGACGTTAGGCCCGGCACCGTCATTTGCGGGTCGGCCGACGGCCGCTCTCGAAGAAGGCGCGCATTCCCTCACGGGCTTCGGGCGATTCGTTGACCAGCGCCGCCATGGCACGCTCCAGCCGCATGCCGGAGTCAAGCGGTCCCTGCAGCCCCAGCCGTACGGCCTCCATCGTGTAGCGCACCGCCACCGGACCGCGCCGGGCGATGCGGCACGCCAGGTCCACCGCGCGGTCGACCAGCTCGGTGTCGGGCCACACGTGATTGACCAGCCCGATGCGCCATGCCTCCTCGGCGACGATCGGCTCCCCCAGCAACAGGTGCTCGTAGGCGAAGGAGAGCGGCACGAGCCGCGGCAGACGCTGGGTGCCGCCGCCGCCCGGCAGATGGTCGAGTGCAATCTCGGTCTGGGCGAAGCGCGCGCTCTCGCTGCAGACGCGGATGTGGCAGGCCATCGCGAGCTCGGTACCGCCACCGAAGGCGGCACCGTGGACCGCCGCGATGACCGGCTTGGTAGAACGCTCGATGCACTCGAGGTTGGATTGCCAGGCGACCATGCGGTCGTCCGTCTCGAGGACGTCCATGCCGCGCATCTCGTGCATGTCGCCGCCGGCGCTGAAGTGTGGCCCCTTTCCGGCGATCACCACGACGCGGACCCGCCGATCGGCGAGGCACTCCGCCAGGAGCCCGCCCAGCCGCCACATCATCGCCGTGGTGATGGCATTGCGCTTGCCGGCACGGTTGAGCCAGAGAATCGCGACCGGTCCGCGATTCTCCCGCAGGATCTGGGACCTTATCGCGGCCGGCTTCATGCAGACGCCCCCCCCCGGGAACAAGCGGGATTGGCCCTAGATGGCGCCGCCGGCGATGAAATCGAACCGCGACCGGATCTCCTCGACCGTCGGGATCTTTTCAGCCTCCAGCTCGGGATACTCCTTGGCAAGGTCGTGCCGGTCGAACTCGTCGAGATGCAGGTCGGCCACGCCGTGGTCGTCGGGGAGGGCATTCAGCGCATTATGGAGGTGAAATATCTGCCAGATCGCCGGCTTCTCGTGGCGTAGTGCCTCCAACCGCGCCAGGCGCTCCTCGAAGCGGCGCAGGATCCTCTTGCGTTCTTCCGACATGCTGCTCTCCCCAGTCAGGTTGCCCATTGGCCACATCCACCGGCCGGCTTGTCAAGCGGTGTGGCCGCGTCCACGAAGCGCATGCCCTGCATTCATGGCCGGGACGAACCGCCTTCCAGGCCCAGAAGTTCGGCGCAGCGGACGAGCTCGGCCAGCGACGGCACCTCCATCTTGCGCATGACCTGGCCTCGATATGCCTTGACCGTGACCTCGCTCAGCCCGAGTTCGCCGGCCACCTGCTTGTTCATCAGGCCTCGCGTCACGAGGCCCATTACCTGCCGCTCCCGAGAAGTCAACGTCTCGAAGCGGCCACGTACGGCAGCGGTGAGCGCAAGGCCGACGCGCCGCTCGCGGTCGCGTGCGACAGCCGCGGTCACGGCGTCGAGCATGTCCTGGTCGCGAAACGGCTTCGTGAGGAAATCGACGGCTCCCGCCTTCATGGCTCGCACGGTCATCGGAATGTCGGCATGGCCGGTCATGAAGATGACCGGCACGGCGACATTCAGCTGAAGCAGGCGCTGCTGCACCTCGAGGCCACTGATTCCCGGAAGCCGGACATCGAGCACGAGGCAGTTCGCCCGGTCGGCCGCCGCCGCGTCGAGCATCGTGGCGGCGTTGCCGAACAGCTCGACCTGCAACCCGATCGATTGAAGGAGATTGCCCAGCGCCTCGCGCACGGATAGCTCGTCATCCGTAACGTACACGAGCGGTCGACCGGGCGAGGTGTCGGTGCGATTGGCAACCATGCTCAACCTCCATGATTGGCGCTCGCCACCGCCCTGCTGACGGCGGCGAGCAGCGCCCTTACATCGAATGGTTTGCGGAAGAACCCATTGTGGCCGAGGGCCAGCGCACGCTGCTGATCGGCGATCTCGTGCCGTCCCGTAATGAGGATGACGGGCAGATCGGGCCGGCGCGCGCGGACGAGGCGCTGAAGCTCGAATCCGTCCACGGCGGGCATGCCGATGTCGGTGATCAGGCAATCTATCGTGGCGAAGCCCTCGTCATCGAGAAGAGCCTGCCCGGAGACGAAGACCTTCACCGAATGACCCGCGGATTCCAGCAGATCCTCGAGCGACTCGAGGACGCGCAGGTCGTCGTCCACCACGGCAATCTTGCACTTCTGAGACATCAGGACGTTCCTGCTCTTCGGGAATGAGTTACAGGGATGCGCAGCTTCTCCGCGATGCGCACGAGGTCGGCGAGGGAAGCGGCCTCCATCTTGCGCATGATCTTGCCGCGGTGGATCTGGAGCGTGATCTCGCTGATACCGAGCTCCACGGCGGCCTGCTTGTTGAGCAGCCCGCTCACGACCAGCGGAAGCACGTCGCGCTCCCGCGGGGTCAGCGTGGCAAGGCGTCGCCGCAGCTTGTCGACCTCGGTCCGCTCCGCACGCGCCGCCGTGTCCAGCTCGATGGCCGTGTCGATCGCCAACAGAAGAGCCTCGTCCTTGAACGGCTTGGTGAGGAAATCGACCGCTCCGCGCTTGACGGCTTTAACCGATGAGGGAATGTCGCCGTGACCCGTGATGAACACGATGGGCGGGTGCAGGGCTTCGGCCATCCTCGCCTGGAGCTCCAGGCCGTTGATGTCCGGAAGCTCTATGTCGAGGACGAGGCAGGCCGGGAGATCGGGCTTGGCAAAGGCCATGTAGGCCGCCGCCGATCCGAACGCGACCGCGTGCCGTCCCATCGCCGCAAGAAGCTCGCAGATCGCCTCGCGTACGCGTCGATCATCGTCGACCACGAACACGACGTGGTCATGAACTGTCATGCCGGCAGCCGCCGCTGAGCCGGCAGTTGCAGCTCGAAGACGGTTCCTTGAGGGGTCGCTCTGGCGGCCGACAGCCTGCCTTCATGCGCCTCGACGATCGATCGGCAGATGGCTAGCCCCATGCCCATCCCCTCGGCCTTGGTCGTGAAGAACGGCTCGAATATCCTTTCGGTGTCCTCCACGCCGGCGCCTTGGTCTGCAATCTCGAGAGCTGCCATGTCCGGCCCGTGAAACCGCGAGCGGATCGTCAGCGTGCGCGGACCGTCGATCGCCTCCATCGCGTCGATACCATTGCGTATCAGGTTGACGAGAACCTGCTGGATCTGCACGCGGTCGGCCAGCACGACCGGCAGGCTGCCATCAAGCCGTGTCTCAATCCGTACCCTCCTTGCGGCGATGTCGTCCGCCAGCAGCTCGCAGACCTCGGCCACCACTTCGTTCAGGTCCACCGGGGCCTTGCCGCTCGTCGATTGCTTGAAGAGCGCCCGGATGCGGCTCACCACGTCGGCAGCGGCATTGGCGTCGCGGATGATGCGTTCCGTGGTAAGTCGTGCCCGCTCCAGGTTGGGTGGCTCCGCCGCGAGCCACCGCTGGCAGGCATGGCTGTTGGTGACGACCGCCGCCAGCGGCTGATTGACCTCATGCGCGATGGAAGCCGACAGCTCGGCCAGGCTGGCGAGTTGGGTAGCCCGCTGGAACTTCGACTGCGTGGCCCGCAGTGCCTGCTCGGCATGAAGACGGTCGTGGATGTCCACGTTGACGCCGTACCATTGGGCGATCCTGCCCTCGGCGTCCCGGAAGGGCTCGGCGCGGCCTTCGTGCCACCGGTACTGACCGTCGGCCCGGCGCAGGCGATATATGATTCGGAAAGCCGTTGCACAGGAGATCGCGTCCGCCCAGGTGCTCTTCAGCAGCGCGATGTCGTCCGGATGGATCAGCTTGTAGCGCGACTGTTCGGCATCAGCTGCAGCCATCCCCGCATAGTCCAGCATGCGCTTGTTGAGATAGAAAGGATCGCCGTTGGACGTTGCGCACCACACCATGGCGGGCATGGTGTCGATCAGCAGGCGAAGCCGCTGCTCGCTTTCCCGCAGAGCCTCCTCTGCCAGCCTTTGCTCGTGCACGTCCACCTGCAGGCTGTACCAGCGGACGATCCCGTCTCGGTCGTCGCGCAGAGGATCGGTGCGCACATGGAACCAGCGGTATTCCCCATCGTGCCGGCGACACCGATAGACGATGTCAAGCGGCTCGCCCGAGGCAACGCAGCGGCGCCACGCGCCGATCACCGCATCGCGGTCGTCGGGATGCACAAGCGAGTCCCATTCCCGGTTCAGGAGCACCGACACGTCCTTCCCCACATAGTCCAGCAGACGCTGGCTGGCATAGAGATGATTTCCGTCAGCATCAGCCGTGGCGATCATTCCGGGAATGCAATCCACGATCGAGGCAAGCTCGCGTTCACGGGCCTTCAGCGCCTCCTCCGCCATCCGTTGCTCTTGGACGTCGATGAGCAGGCTGTACCAGCGGACAACATGGCCGTCCGCATCGCGTGCCGGGGCCACGCGCACATGGAACCAGCGATAGGCGCCGTCGAAACGACGGCGACGATAGACGACCTCGAACGGCTGGCCGAGCGCCACATTGCGCTGCCGGGCCGCGAGCACCGTCCCGCGATCGTCGGGATGTATGATCTCGGCCCACGGATGCGTCTGCGCATCCGGAAGGTCCCGGCCGAGGTATTCGATCAGGCGCCGGTTGGCGTACTCGTGGCGGCCCCTCGCATCGGCCGCTGCGATCATGCCAGGTATGTTGTCCAGAGTCGTCCGCAGCTCCTGCTCCCTCGCCTTCAGCGCCTCTTCGGCCCGCTTGCGGTCATCTATGTCCAGCGTCACCCCATACCAGCCGGTGATACGCCCGCCGGCGTCGAAGGACGGCTTTGCGACGGCACGAAACCAGCGATAGGCACCGTCATGACGGCGCAAGCGATGTTCCGATTCGTAGACCTCGCCGGACCGCAAGCAGTGGCGCCAGTGCGCTATCACCCGGTCGACCTCCTCCGGATGCAAGACGCTCACGCCGCCGAACCCCATCCGGCCACCCGCCTGCCATCCGGTGTAGTCGGACACGCCGCGATTGAGGTAGCGGAAGGTTCCGTCGGGGTCGGCCGACCAGCCGAGGCCGGGCATGCTCTCGACGATCAGGCGCGCCTCGCTTTCGGCACGGCGCGCAATACTGGGCCAGGCCAAGCTCTGCATCGTCCAGCCCACCACGACAGCCGCCACGACGAATACCCCAAATCTGAGCCATGACTCGGCCCCAGAGGCGAATCCGGGAAGCAGCAGAAGCGCACCGAACGCCGCGATGGCGGCGACGCTTGCAAGGAGACCGGCGCCGCGCCCCGCCCACAGCCCCGCGAGGACGATCGCCGCAAGCAGCGGCGATGCCTCGCCGGTCGCCCAGGCGACCGCGGCGGCGGCGAGGCAGCCCGCCAGAGCTGCGGCTTGGAAGAGCATGGAAGAAGTCATCGTCATCGCGGCGGCATTCCCTGCGGCGCCATCCTCGACTCCGACATCGCAGGCTGGACGGGCCGCTGCATTCCGAGCACGTTCGAGCATAGCAGGCACGCCGCTCCGCCGGGCTAACGGAAAGCCGTTATGGACGCCTGCGCACCTTCTGGGCGCAACCCTCGGGATGCGAACGGACAACGCCGGCGCATTCCGGAAAGATCGACCCGTCGTCTCGAGCGATCATGCGGTTCCCAATTCGAGGATCGACAGCGACGGATCAATCCGATTACCGCAAGCGCGACGCCTCCCCTGCCCGGGTTCGCGCTTGCCGCGCCGGGTGGACAGCCTTGCCTCCCCACGGTCCACCCGGCGCCCCCTTCCTGATTCAGGGCGTGACGGCGGGTATGGAGACATTGCCGTCGCCTGACCGTGGCAAGGCGCCCCGGGCGCGATTGAGCGACCGGTGCTCGGGACTTTATGCAAGGAGAGAGCGCGAGCGGGCACAGCGCGCCCGCACGAAGCACCGCTTACTGAAGCGTCGCCGCAACGGTGCCCGCCGATCGGCCGGCATCGCCACGCGTGTCCGGGCGCGGACGGTCGCCGATGATCGCCAGCCGACGCCACCGATGCGGCGTGATGCCGGCAAAGCGCTTGAACACGGTGGTGAAGTGGGATTGCGTCTGGAAACCCACGCCCAGCGCGACCTCGACCAGAGCGGTCCGCGGATCGCGCAGCATCTCCTGCGCGCGTTCGATGCGGCGACGCAGGAGATACTCGTGCGGGCGCAGGCCCGTCGCCAGCCTGAACTGCGCAGCGAAGTGCATGCGGCTGAGGCCGGCGCTGCCCGCCATGTCTGCAAGCCTGATGTTTTCACCGATGTGGGCTTCGACGTACTCCTTCACGCGCTTCAGCCGCCATTTCGGCAGTGCGCTGCGCGTGCGCGCCGTGTCGAACGCGACCTCACCCGAGCCATTGCCGGCGCGGCACAAGGCGACCAGACGCGTGACGAGGGCAGCGCAGATGGCATTGGCGTAGAGCGTCGAAAGCGCTTGGCCGACCTGGTGCTGTGCCACCAGCGCGCGCCCCAGCGACTGGACGATCGGATCACGATCGAGTTCCGGCGGCGCCGCGACGATCTCGCCGGTGCCAAGCTCGTCGCGAATCGCCTCGAGACAGGCATGCAGCGCAGGACTCGCGAGTTCGACCGTGAGGCCACGGGCCGCCGGATGCTGCGAGACGAACGAACTCATCACGACCGGCTCGGCGTTGGTGACCATCCCGCAGGCGGCGTTCTTGCGCACGGCGACGGAGACGGTCAGTTCATCCAAAGCGAAGCGAACGAGATGAGGACGTTCGCGGGTCGGATGAGCCTCGGCTTCCGGCTCGGCCTGCCACACACTCGGAATTTCGGGAAGGTGCGACGTCAACTGTACGAACATGCAGTCCTCCTGCTCCAGCTCAGCGTTGCTGAAGACTGACGCGGTGACGTCTCGGAGGCCATTCTGCATAGGGCAATCCAACCGCCCACAGTGGTCTAAGGAGGCAATACCTTCGTATGTCCGGCGCGGATACCGACGGCGGACAGTCCGCCCGCCGAGGCATTCCCGCTGGCTCGACTCGGAGCATCGGCTCCCCTGATGACCAATCGGGCGCAGAATCCGACTGCCTCCTCGGGCGAGCCGAGGCCTTCCCGCAGGGAATCTTGAAAAAGGACCTAGCTCAGCGCGCCTTGAGCGCGCGGTCGATGCATTCAAGCAGATGGCCGCCATCGAAGGGCTTGGCGAGGTAGCCGAAGGCGCCTTCCGCCTCCGCCTGCCGCCTGGCGTGTTCCTGCGGGAATGCCGTGATCAGGATGACGGGCGGCGCCTTCTCCGACGCCCCAGCAAGGCGGCGCTGCAGGTCGAGTCCGCTCATGCCGGGCATCTGGACATCGGCGACCAGACACGCCGCTTCGTGGCATGCGGAGGAGGCGAGGAAATCCTCCGCCGAGCCGAAGGTCGCTACAGCAAGGCCCACTGACCGCAGGAGATTGTCCAACGCGGAGCGTACGGAATCGTCGTCGTCGACGACGACAATGGTAGGCACTCGATTCACAGTCATCCCGGCGGAGTCGGGGCGCGGCGAAGGCCGCGCCTGCCTGCTCTCCCATCGAAATTGCGCCTTCCGACGCTGCCGCGAAACCTATACCTACGTTTGCCGAAGCTAGGCTCCGGGCGCGTGAAGAGAGAGCGCTTCGGCCATGCGCACCAGATCGGCGAGGGAGCCAGCCCCCATTTTTCGCATGGCTTGGCCACGATAGAGCTTCACCGTGATCTCGCTCAGGCCGAGTTCGCCGGCGACCTGCTTGTTCATCAGCCCCCGCGTCACCAGGGTCATCACCTCGCGCTCCCGGGGAGAGAGCGTGGCGAAGCGGCCCCGAACGTCGTTGTTCGCCTGGGAACGGGCGCGCCGCTGGCGATCGGACTCTATCGCGGCGGCCACGGCGTCCAGCATGTCCTGATCCCGGAAGGGCTTCACCAGAAAATCGATCGCTCCCGCCTTCATTGCTCGTACCGACATTGGAACGTCGCCATGCCCCGTCATGAAGATGACCGGAATCTCGGCGTTGGCGCGAGCAAGCTGACTCTGGAAGTCGAGGCCGCTGACGCCCGGCAGGCGGATGTCCAGGACCAGACACCCCGGAGCGTCGGCCGGGACAGCCTGCAGGAACTCCGCGGCGGAGCCGAACACGCGAACTTCCAGGCTGACCGATCTGAAGAGGTTGGCAAGGGCAGTGCGCAGCTCCTCATCGTCGTCGACCACGAAGACGGTGGGTTGCACGGGCGGCGGTGCCGCCATCCTACGCTGCATGAGCGCCCTCCTTTGTCGCGACCGGCAGGCTGACACGGAAGCAGGCGCCGCCGTCCGCCAGATTTTCCGCCCAGATCCGGCCGCCATGAGCCTCGACAATCGATCGGCAGATCGACAGCCCCATTCCCATGCCGTCCTCCCGCGTCGTGAAAAACGCCTCGAACAGATGCGGCAAGTGCTTCAGGTCAATGCCGGGGCCGCTGTCGCTGACGGCAATGACAACGCAGTCTCCGCCCGCGATCTGGTCCGCGCCGCGGGTCACCTCCACGCCCAGCCGCCGCTGCCGGAGGTTGGCTCCCGCCATCGCCTGTATGCCGTTCATCAGCAGGTTCATCAGGACCTGCTGCAGCTGCACGCGATCGCCGCTGACCAGTGGCAGGCGGTCGCCGATCTCGATCGTCAGAACGACCTCGCGCGCGAGGAGCTCTCGTCCGATCAGCATGGCCACCTCGTTGACGATCTCCGCCGGCACGAGGGGCATACGCTCCTGTGTTCCCCGGCGCGAAAGCGCCCGCAGACGACGCACGACTTCGCTTGCCCGCTGGGCATTGCGGATCATGTTCTCCATGGATCGGCGCGCCTCGCCGATCTCGGGCACCTGGCGCGCCAGCCAGCGCAGTCCGGCCTCGCCGTTTGTGACGACGGCGGCCAAGGGCTGGTTCACTTCGTGCGCTATCGAAGCCGTCAGTTCGCCCAAGGTGGCGACGCGGGCGACGTGCGCAAGCTCGCTTTGCGCCTGATGCAGTCCATCCTCGACCAATCGGCGCTCGGTGACGTCATTGTTGGTTTCCAGCACCGATGCCGGACGCCCCCGGCCGTCCCGTTGCAGGGCCCATCGGCTGGCGACGATGATCCGGCGCCCCTCCCGGCTGCGGTGGATCAGTTCGCCCTCCCAGCGTCCCTTCTCCAGCAGCTCGGACATGATCATGGCAGGCGGTGTCGCGAATTGAGTCTGCAGCAGTTCGGCGGCATTTCGCCCGACCGCCTGCTCGCTGGTCCAACCATAGAGCTCGCTGGCGGCGCGGTTCCAATAGGTGATCACGTCATCGTGGTTGCGTACGAAGATGGTGTCGTGCGTCAGGTCGAGCAGGCTGGCCTGCTCGCGCAGGATCGCGAGCGTCCTCTGGTTGCGCACGGCCAGCAAGGCGGTGATGGCGATCGCCGACAGGCTGACCAGGACCCTCAATATGGGCCCGCTGCTGGCCTCGGTGCCATGCGCGATCGCGAAGCTCAGCAGGGTGAGCAGGACGCAGCTCGCCGCGACCACCAGGATGCCCTCCTGCCCGGCAAAATCCATCGCAAGCAGCACGACGGCGACGTAGAGCACCGCTATCGCGATATCGAGCGAGGTGGCCGTGTCCACCACAAAGATTGCAAGCGCCAATGCGGCTGCGAGCAGAGCCATAGTCGGAGAAGGACGGTCCGAAGAGGAAATGAGCTGCAACATGCCTGCGTCGATCTGTACCCCTCGCGCCCCGCGAGCTTCGCAGGAGAGGCCAGGATTCTCGTAGGGCAAAGCGCGGCTGTGGTCTTTCATACCTAGGTATAGAGCTTGCGCGCCACTGGTATGGCCGAATCGGCGCCCCGGGACGCTCCCAGCGCCGGCCGCCCTCCCGTATTCCCACGCGGAAAGGCAAATCTTCCCTTCCCGAACCCTGCAGCGCCGCACGTGTTCCGGCGTCTCAAACGGCTTCACTCGTAGTGAAGGATTGACATCCATAGGTTCGTGCACACCCCTCGCAGCCGCGCCGCTGTTGCTGGCCGTCTCGTCGGCCGGGCGGCGAATGGTGTCGTCGGGCCTATGTCGTCGTCAGCCTGGTCGGCTCACCCCGGTCGCGCTCGCTACGATTGCCTCCGGTTGGTAGAATTTCGGGCATGGCTGTTCCTTCGTTCAAGCCTGAAGCCATCATCATCGGCGCCGGCATTGCCGGCATGTACCAGCTCTACCGCCTGCGGGAGCTGGGGATGCGCGTGCAGGTCTTCGAGGCCGGTTCGGACGTCGGCGGCACCTGGTACTGGAACCGCTATCCCGGGGCGCGCTTCGATTCCGAGAGCTGGTCGTACGGCTATTCCTTCTCGGAGGAGCTGCTGCAGGAGTGGGATTGGCCCGAGCATTTCGCCGCTCAGCCCGACACGTTGCGCTATCTCAACCACGTTGCCGACAAGTTCGACCTCCGTCGCCACATTCGCTTCGATTGCCGCGTCGTGGCGGCGCATTTTGACGACGCACGCGGGTCGTGGACCATCACGCTCGACAGCGGCGAGCGCGCGACAGCGCCGCTGCTGATCACGGCGCTCGGGCCGCTGTCGGCCTACACCCTGCCCAACATCCCCGGCCGTGACAGCTTCGCGGGTCAGGCGTTCCATACCGCGCGCTGGCCGAGAGAGCCGGTCGACCTGCGCGGCAGGAACGTCGGCATCATCGGCACCGGCGCCACCGCCATCCAGGTGATCCAGACCATCGCCCGCGACGTCGGTCATCTGACCGTCTTCCAGCGCACGCCGAACTGGGCCGCGCCGCTGCACAACCGGCGGATAACGCCCGAGGAGCAGGCGCGCATCAAGGCCAGCTATCCCGAGATCTTCGCCCGCTGCCGCGAAACGGCGACGTGCTTCATCCACCAGACCGATCCCCGTAACGCGCTCGACGTGTCGCCGGCGGAACGCGAGGCCTTCTGGGAGAAGCTCTATGGAGAGCCGGGCTTCGGCATCTGGGTCGGCAACTTCGCCGACGTCCTCACCGACCCGCGCGCCAACGATCTCGCCAGCGCCTTCGTGGCCGGAAAAATCCGCCAGCGCGTGAAGGATCCGGCGACCGCCGAAAAGCTCATCCCGAAGAACCACGGATTCGGCACCCGGCGCCTTCCGCTCGAGAGCGGCTACTACGAGGTCTACAACCAGGACAACGTCCGGCTGGTCGATCTCAACGACACCCCGATCGAACGCATCACGCCGCGGGGCATCCTGACCCGCGGCGCCGCCGGCCGCGAGGAGCACGTCTTCGACGTCCTGATCTACGCCACCGGCTTCGACGGCGTCACGGGGCCTTACGACCGGATCGACATCCGCGGACCGGGAGGACGACGCCTGCGGGACGACTGGATCGGCACGCCCCGCACCTTCCTGGGCATCCAGGCCGAAGGCTTTCCCAACATGCTGATGGTGCTGGGACCGCACACGGCGCGGGGCAACATCCCGCGCAACATCGAGGAGATCGTCGACTGGATCACGGGGCTGATCCGCCACATGCGCGCCCACGGCCTGGTGCGAGTTGAGCCCCGGCCGGAAGCCGTCGAAGACTGGGGCCGCCACGTCGAGGAAGCAGCCGCAAGCCTGCTGTTCAGCCAGGTCAACTCCTGGCAGACCGGGATCAACCGCAACGTCGAGGGACGCGACGTCGTCCGGCGCACGCTCGGCTACTACGGGGGCGCAGTCCCCTACCGTCGCAGGTCGGAGGAAGTGGCGGCCGGAGGTTACCGGGAATTCATTTTCGGGTAGCTACGCCGCGGCGATCCGCCAGCGCCTCCAGCTCGACCTTGAGCGCCTGGCCCAATCGGCGGAACGTTTCCTTGCGCGCGGAGCTGCGGCGCCACGCGAGGCCGATCCGGCGCGAGGCTCCTGCACCCGCCAACGGCCGCGCTTCGAGGTTCAGGCCCCGCAGGATGCCCGCATCGAGCGCCATCTGCGGCAGGAGCGTGACGCCCAGCCCGTTGGCGACCATCTGGACCACCGTGTGCAGGCTCGTTCCCTGGAACGCCTCGTTGCGTGCCCCGTCGAGCTGGCACGCCGCCAGCGCCTGCTCGCGCAGGCAGTGCCCCTCCTCCAGCAGGAGCAGGTTCTCGGAAGCGATATCGGCCTGCTGCACCACTTCCGGCGGCGGGGCATGACCCGGCGGATACACGACCCAGAACGGATCCTCGCCCAGTTCCATCACCTCTACGTCGTGCAGGGCGTAGGGAAACGCCAGAAGCACCGCGTCGAGACGTCCGCTCTGGAGCTTCTCCACCAGGGGCGCCGTCTGCTCCTCGCGCAGGAAAAGCTGAAGGTGCGGGAAGGCCTTGCGCAACCGCGGCAGCGCGCGCGGCAGCACGAAGGGACCGATGGTGGGAATGACGCCCAGCCGCAGCGGTCCGGACATGACGTCGCGGGCGGCGCTGGCCGCATCGACGATATCCTCGGTGGCCTGGAGGACCTCGCGCGCGCGGCGGGCGATCTCCCGACCGAGGGGTGTCGGCACCACGGAACGCCTGCTGCGCTCCAGGAGGGGAGCGCCCAGCAGATCCTCCAGTTCCTGGATGGCCGCGCTGAGGGTCGACTGGGTGACGGCCGAGGCCTCGGCGGCCTTGCCGAAGTGGCAAAGGTCGACCACGGCGACCAGGTACTGGAGCTGGCGGAGAGTAGGCAGGGGTTTCATGGACTTGGCTGATCGATTAGAACGATTATAAGGATCGATATTATTCGTTTCCACCGCTTCGAGCCGCCCCCTATCTAGGTCCGGTAGCCAGGCACTGGCAGCCAACCGGGAGTACTCGAAATGTCTTTGATCAACAGCGAAATCAAGCCGTTCAAGGCCACGGCGTTCCAGCAGGGCGAGTTCATCGAGGTCAGCGATGCCTCGGTGAAGGGCAAGTGGTCGGTCTTCTTCTTCTACCCCGCCGACTTCACCTTCGTCTGCCCGACGGAACTCGAGGACCTGGCCGACAATTACGCGGAGTTCCGCAAGCTCGGCGTGGAGATCTACAGCGTCTCGACCGATACCCACTTCAGCCACAAGGCATGGCACGACACCTCGCCGGCGATCCGCAAGATCGGCTACCCGATGATCGCCGACCCGACGCATGTGCTGTCGCGCAACTTCGACGTCCTGATCGAGGATGCCGGCATCGCCGACCGCGGCACCTTCGTCGTCGATCCGCAGGGCCGCATCCAGATCGTCGAGATCACCGCGGGCGGCGTCGGTCGCGACGCCAAGGAACTGCTGCGCAAGATCAAGGCCGCCCAGTACGTCGCCGCCCACCCCAACGAGGTCTGCCCGGCCAAGTGGCAGGAGGGCGAGAAGACGCTGGCACCGTCCCTCGATCTCGTCGGCAAGATCTAAACGCCTGATCCTGTCCCCGGCCGCACCAGCGGCCGGGGGCGTCTCCTCTCCAAGAGTCCGCTTTCCGTTGGAGCCTTCGTCATGTTGGACGCCCCTCTGAAGTCCCAGTTGCAGGCATACCTCGCACGCATCGCGCAGCCGATCGAGCTCGTCGCGTCCCTCGACGACGGGCAGAGCTCGCGCGAGCTCGAGTCCCTCCTGCGGGAGATTGCGGAACTGTCGGACAAGATCACCGTCGAGCGCCGCGACGACGATGCGCGCCGACCCTCCTTCTCGATCAATCGCGCAGGAACCGACATCGGCGTCCGCTTCGCCGGCATCCCCCTCGGCCACGAGTTCACCTCACTCGTTCTGGCGCTGCTGCAGGTTGGCGGACATCCGCCCAAGCAGCCGGACGAGGTGATCGAGCGCATCCGCAACCTCAACGGCGACTTCCGCTTCGAGACCTATTTCTCCCTGTCATGCCAGAACTGCCCGGACGTCGTTCAGGCACTGAACCTGATGAGCGTCGTGAACCCGCAGATCCGCCACGTGGCGATCGACGGCGCCCTGTTCCAGAAGGAGGTCGAGACACGCGAGGTCATGGCCGTCCCGTCGGTATTCCTGAACGGCGAGCCGTTCGCGCAGGGCCGCATGGGCGTCGACGAGATCCTGGCCAAGCTCGACAAGAGCGGCGCTGCCCGAGAGGCGGAAGCGTTGGCCGCGAAGGAGCAGTTCGATGTGCTGGTCGTCGGCGGCGGACCTGCCGGCGCTGCAGCGGCGATCTACGCGGCCCGCAAGGGCATCCGCACCGGCATCGCCGCCGAGCGTTTCGGCGGCCAGGTGCTGGACACGCTCGCGATCGAGAACTTCATCTCGGTGCCGTACACCGAAGGGCCAAAGCTGGGCGCCGCACTCGAGGAGCATGTCCGCGAGTATGGTGTGGACATCATGAACTTGCAGACCGCCGTTGGGCTCCTGCCCGCTGCCTCGCCCGGGGGGCCGATCGAGGTGAGGCTGGCCAGCGGCGCGGCGCTGAAGGCCCGCACCGTCGTGCTGGCACCCGGCGCGCGCTGGCGGCTGATGAACGTGCCCGGCGAGAACGAGTACAAGAACAAGGGCGTGGCCTTCTGCCCGCACTGCGACGGGCCGCTGTTCAAGGGAAAGCGCGTCGCGGTGATCGGCGGCGGCAACTCCGGTGTCGAGGCGGCGATCGACCTCGCGGGCCTCACGGCACATGTCACGTTGATCGAGTTCGACTCGAAGCTGCGCGCCGACGCGGTGCTGCAGAACAAGCTGCGGTCGATGCCGAACGTGACCATCATCACGTCCGGCCAGACCACCGAGGTGCTGGGCGACGGCAAGAAGGTCACTGCCCTCGCCTACCGCGACCGCACCAGCGGCGTGGAGCACAAGGTCGAGCTTGACGGCGTATTCGTGCAGATCGGCCTGGTACCGAACACCGAATGGCTGAACGGCTTGGTTGCCCTGACACCCCGCGGCGAGATCGAGGTCGACGCCGCCGGCCGGACGTCGGTACCGGGGGTTTTTGCGGCCGGTGACGCCACAACCGTACCCTACAAGCAGATCGTCATCGCCATGGGCGAAGGGGCGAAGGCGTCACTTGCGGCCTTCGACCACCTGATCCGGACCGAACCAGCGGAGCTGGCGGAGGCGGCGTAAGCCGCCTTCGGCGCCTCTTCAGTGGGAGAGCAGCGAGCAAGCGGCCGGCCGCAACAGCAGGTCTCGTGTGACTCCACCCAGGACCCATTCGCGCAGGCGCGTGTGTCCGTACGCGCCGCCGACAAGGAGCCCCGCGCCAAGCTCGGCGGCAATCGCCGCGAGCTGCTCGGCGTCATCGCCGATCTCGGCATCCGACCGCGCCTTGGCCGTGATGCCATGGTTGCCGAGCCAGGCGGCAACGTCCGCGGTGCAAGCGCGGGCATCGTCGATCTCATCCTTCGCGGCGATCTGCACGACCGTTACGCGCTCTGCGAGCTTCAACAGCGGTAGCGCATCGGCCACCGCCCGCCGCGCCTCCGGGCTGTCCTTCCACGCCACGACGACACTCTTCACGTCGAGGCTTCTGACGTTGGTGGCCGCGATCAGCAATGGGCGCCCCGCCTTGAGGACGAGATCGGCCAGGGAGACGCGTCGGCTGGTGTCGAGCACCGTGCCGCCCTCCTCGCTTCCCGTTATCAGCAGATCCGCGGCCCGGGCCTGATAGGCGATATAGTCAGCCAGGCCGCGATTCGTGACGGTCGACCGCCATTCCACCGCGGCGGCCTTCCCTAGGCGTGCGCGAAACCGCTCTTCGGCACTCTTGAGATCTCCCTCCATCTGTGCGGTATCCCGGTCGATCAGGTCCTGGGGCACGTAGGCTTCGGGCCCTCCGTAGATCTGCAGCGGCTGGCAGGCCGCAATGCCGATTACGCGGCGTGCGCCCAGCCGACCTGCGAGATCGGCGGCGAGATCCAGCACCCCATCGTTCGAAGCTCCCGGCAGAAGCCGAACCATCAGATTGGCGAATGTCATCGGGAATCCTCCTGAATGAGCCGCATGCTGCCGCTTCGACTGACCCTACCCCTTGATCCGCATCAATCGATGAAGGTGTCACAACCACCTCGCGTTGATCCTGATCAAGGCCGCGCTCGCTGCGGCAGGCTTTTCTTGGATGCGCTTCCACGCCTGCAGAGGTCGCTATGCCAAGAACGTCCCGTCAACCGGACCCCGCCGAGTTGCAGCCGCCCCTGACCGTGTCTCCGGAGAAGGTGTGCTTCATCATCGTCAAGGCACGTGAATTCGATGCCAAGGACGAAGTGAGCGAGCCCGACATCGGCTCCAATCCGGCCGACGACAGGGGCGTTGCCGTCCTGGAGGCCCATGGGGACGATCCCGTAGCGGAGGAGCTTACGTCCTTGATCAACAACCTCACCGAGGATGAGCAGATCGACCTCGTCGCCCTCGCCTGGTTGGGGCGCGACGGGGTGGGACCGGAGGACTGGGCCGAAACCCGCCGCGAAGCGGCACGTGCTCACAACAGGCGCACGGCGGCCTACCTTCTGGGAATCCCCCTGCTTGCCGACTTCCTCGAGGAAGGCCTGTCCCTCTTTGGCCTTTCGTGTGAGGAATTCGAGCTCGGACGACTGTAGTCAGGACAGAGCCGTCGCGGCACTGCCGACCCTACGCCATACTTCGAAGACGCATCACTTCGGGATGACCTTCATGTTCCAGCACATTCTCGTACCAACCGACGGCTCGCTGCTGTCAGCGTCGGTCGTCGACAGGGTGCTCGACCTCGCACGCGAAGCGGGCGCCAGGGTGACTGTTGTAACCGCGGTCGAGCCGGTCGACATTCTTTCGGCCTCGCCCGCCGACTTCGGCGACACGCAGGAAACAATGCGCCAGTACGGCAAGACCCAGGCCGCGCGCTTCCTCGCCGATGCCGAACGGAAGGCCAAGGCCCTGGGTGTCCAATGCACTGTCGTTCAGGTCGAGAGCGCACATCCTTTCAGGGCGATCATCGACACCGCCAAGAAATCCGGCTGTGATCTCATTGCCATGGCCTCACATGGCCGCCGCGGCGTATCCGCCCTCGTGATCGGCAGCGAAACGAACAAGGTCCTCACGCACAGCTCGATTCCCGTCCTGGTCTACCGTTGATCGGACGCCCTGTCGCCCCGCACCGCCGATCGAGCGCCGCGCCTGCCGACATCGGCGCATCGACGGCCGCCACCGGTTGTGCGCTGTCGGCAAAGGTGGCCTTCCTCGCTTCGCCGGCGGCCTACGGACACGGCGGTGCGGTAACCGCCAGGGAAACGCACATGTCGTGGGTCTTCCTCTTGCCGGACGAGGTCTACAAGCTGAAGAAGCCGGTGCGCTTCGACTATCTCGACTACTCGACCCTGGACCGACGTCTTGCCGCGTGCCGCGCCGAACTCGACCTTAACAGACGGCTGGCGCCTGACGTCTACAAGACCCTCAAGCCCCTCACCCTGCACGAGTCGTCCCTCTCGATCGACGGACCCGGCAGGATCGTCGACTGGCTGGTCGTCATGCGTCGCCTCGACGAGCGTCACAACCTCGAGAGCCTGCTTGCGAACCATCGGCTGGCGCCAGCCCATCTCGACAGCCTCGCAAACACGCTTCTGCGCTTCTATCGGTCCGCACGCCAAGCACGGACCACGCCAACCATCCACATCGATCGCTGGCGACGGAACCTCGCGGAGAACCGCCGGACCCTGCTCGACCGCCGCCTGGGCCTGTCGGAAGCCAGCGTCCGCTCGGTCGACCGGCGCCTGTCCGGCTTCCTGACCGCGCGATCGCACCTCGTGGCGGAGCGCGTCCGACGGCGTGTGATCGTCGACGGCCACGGTGATCTCCGCCCCGAGCACATCTGGCCTGAGCCGCCGGTGCGGATCATCGACTGTCTTGAGTTCAGCGCCGAACTGAGGATGGTGGACCCGCTGGACGAACTGGCATTCCTGTACGTCGAATGCTGCCGCCTCGGCGCGGCCCCTCATGGCGCCTATGTCGTGCGGCGCATCGCCAGAGCGCTTCCCGGCGGCTTTTCACCCGAGCTGTTCACGTTCTACGCTTCGTATCGGGCCATGCTCCGCGCTCGGCTGGCGATTGCCCACCTGCTCGAGCCTCGACCGAGATTGCCGGAGAAATGGCTGCCACTCGCCTCCGCCTACCTGCGCATTGCAGAGCAGGCATGGCGCCGCCTGGCGGCAACGGAAGGGCATGTCGATGATTGACCACAGCCTTCTGCTCACCGATCTGTACCAGCTCTCGATGCTTGAGGTCTACGATCGGCACCGCATGGAGCAGACGGCTGCATTCGAGCTGTTCGTGCGGAAGCTTCCGGACAGGCGCGACTTCCTGATGGCGGCCGGCCTCACCACGCTCGTCGAGTTCCTGGAACGGATGCGCTATTCGCCCGAAGAGCTCGAATGGCTGCGCTCGACTGGGACGTTCTCCAGGCCCTTCATCGACCGCTTGGGCGAGATGCGGTTCACGGGCGATCTCGACGCCATGCCGGAAGGCACGATCTTCTTTCCCTCGGAACCGATCCTGCGCATCACCGCGCCCCTTCCCCAGGCTCAACTCGTCGAATCGCGCCTGATCAATCTCGTGCACTTCCAGACGGTGGTGGCGTCGACGGCGGCCCGCATGGTGCTGGCCGCGCCGGGAAAGACGCTCGTCGACTTCGGCTTCCGCCGGGCACACGGCGCCGAGGCTGGGCTGCTCGCCGCGCGCGCCAGCTACCTCGCCGGCTTTGCGGGAACAGCGACGCTCGAAGCTTATCGGAGCTTCGGAATCCCCGTCTTCGGAACCATGGCCCACTCCTTCATCCAGGCGCATGATGACGAGGTCACGGCGTTCCGCCGGTTCGCCGAGGCACGGCCCAAGGCCCTCACTCTCCTGATCGACACCTACAATACGGAAGCGGGCGCCCGATTGGTGACGCGCCTGGCGCCAGCACTCGCCGCTGAGGGCATTTCGATCGCCGCCGTCAGGCTGGACAGCGGCGATCTCGGCGCGCACGCACGCGCCGTGCGCACGATTCTCGACCAGTCCGGCCTCCACGACGTTCGGATCATGGCGAGCGGCGGTCTGGACGACCGCAAGCTGGCGGCTCTTTGCCGGTCGGGAGCGCCGATCGACACCTTCGGCGTGGGCACCAGCCTGACGACCTCGTCCGATGCACCGGCTCTCGACTGTGCCTACAAGCTCCAGGAATATGCCGGCCGGCCGCGTCGCAAGCTGAGCGAAGGGAAGGCCACCTGGCCCGGCCGCAAGCAGGTCTGGCGCCGTTTCGATGCCGAGGGCGCCATCGCCGCCGACATCGTCGGGTTGGCCGACGAGAAGCTCGACGGGACACCCCTGCTGCGGCCCATCCTGCGGGACGGTCGTCGCGTCGGCGACCTGCCGGACATAAAGGGAAACCGAACCCACGCGGCCGCCTCCCTGGCAACCCTGACAGCCCCCCTGCGCGCGCTGGAACCCGCGTCCGTTCGGGTCGAGATCAGTGAGGGCCTGAAAGGACTGGCCGCACGGATGGATCAACAGTGAGGATGCCATGCCGCAGAGACCTCTCGCCCTGTTCGCATTGGAAGGAAGCCGACCTTTCGCCGAAAGGATCGCCGCAATCCTCGCTGCGCCCCTCGCGCTCCATGAGGAGCGCGGCTTCGAGGATGGAGAGCACAAGGCAAGACCACTTCAGAATGTGCGCGGCTACGACGCCTACGTCGTCCATTCCCTCCACGGCGACGATCGACAGAGCGCCAATGACAAGCTCTGCCGCCTCCTCTTTTTCTGCGGTGCGCTACGCGATGCCGGAGCCGCCAGCGTCACAGCCGTGACGCCCTATCTCTGCTATGCCCGCAAGGATCGGCGGACGAAGGAGAACGACCCGATCACCACGCGATATGTCGCCAGCCTGTTCGAGGCGGTCGGCATCCGGCGGGTGATCACCGTAGAGGTGCACAATGTGGCGGCGTTCGAGAACAGCTTTCGCTGTCTCACGCGCCATGTCGAGTGCGCTCCGCTCCTCGCAGCTCATTTCGCGCCACTGACGGCCGGCGCTCCCGTCGTCGCGGTGTCACCGGACGCCGGCGGCGCCAAGCGGATGGCGCGCTTCCGGGAAGAGATGCAGGCCCTGAAGCATCCCGACATTGGATCGGCCTTCATGGAGAAGAATCGCAGCGAAGGGGTGGTGACCGGAGATCTGCTGGCCGGCGATGTCCGCGGCCGCATCGCCGTGATCGTCGACGACCTGATCAGCACCGGCGGCACGTTGGTCCGCGCCGCTCGGGCCTGCCGTGCCGGCGGCGCCACACGCGTCTATGCTGCTGCCGCACACGGGCTGTTCATGGACGGCGCCCCCGAACTGATGGGCGAGCCCTCGATCGACGGGATCATCGTCACCAATTCGGTTCCACCCTTCCGGCTGGCTTCCAACGACATCGGCAAGGTCACTATCCTGGATGCCAGCGCTGCCGTCGCGTCGGCAATCGCCGCCTGTCGCGAAGAAAGCTGACGGTAGGCGTTGGGAGCGGTATGCGCTCCCCTGTACCCAGCGCCGGCGTCAGCGAGCGCCTTCCACGCCACGCCGCGTGCGGACCTTTTCGGCCGCGGGCTTGAGGATCGGCGCCAAGCGCCGCCAGAGCCTGCTTGGTGGGTCGTTCGTCAGGTCCTTCGGCACTTCGACGCGCACACGACCCTGGACACGCTTGGACAGCAGGCCCCGCAGCTCCCCCAGGCTGCGTCGGGGGGCCACCAGGATGAGTTCCTCGAAGGCACCCTTCCCGCAGGCGTCGTCGAGAGCGTCGGCCACAACTGCCATGAAGCGGTGCTTCTCGAGCTTGTGCGGATCGTGCGCCGGTTCGAGCGCATGGCGCACGCCACTGCGCGAGGAGCTGTAGCTGCGGCCGGGCTTATCGCTCTTGAGGTCTCGCGGCCGCTGCCGGCTCTGCGGCGCGACGAGATCAGCCGGGCCCACCGAGGCCAGCTTGTTCGCCTCGTTGTCGGGTCGAAAGAACCTCCCCCGGGCACCGTCGGCTACGACGATCCAGGTCCTCGGGCGCTTCGCCATGGCTACTTCTCCAACAGTGCATCGGGCCAAGATGGGAACCATACGGGTAGCATCGTGCGAGCCGCCGCACTTGATCTGGGTCAACGGCGGAGGCCGGCTTCCTCGGAAGCGGAACTCGCCTCTGTCGATGCGACCTTCTGCTCGCCAGATCACCTTCCGCCCGCCATCGCGCGAGCATGCGCTCCAGGGTCTGGCGCCTCTGCGGATCGATCTCGGTGTCCAGTGCCTTGAGGAGGAGTCTCATATTCTGCTCTCGGATGAACTGCTGCACGCGTTCCTCCTTCGCATGTCCGGAGTCGGACGCGAGGACTCTAGATCGGTTTCGCCCGCCGAGGTAGTGGCAATTGCACGTCCGCCGGTCAGGCGATCTGGCGAACGCTTCCTCCCGGACCGGATGGACGCTGCAGTTCCTGCGCATCGACGCGTCGTGCGAGGGGACCAAGCCACTCCTCCCCCAGCGTCTCCTGCTCCAGCAGTTTCTGAGCCGTCTCGCGAAGCAGCGGCAGGTTCCTCTGAAGGATCGTCTTGGCGCGCTCGAGGCTCTGCGCGATCAGGGCAACGACGGCGGTATCCATCCGGCTGGCGGTCGTCTCGCTGTACCAGCGCGAACCGCCCGGCATGCCGGGTATTGGCGTCAGGAACGCCGACGGTTCACCTTCATAGGCCACCGGCCCTACCTCGGGCACCATGCCGAAACGGGCAACCATGCTGCGGGCGATGTCGGTGGCCTTGCGCAGGTCGTCGGCTGCTCCTGTCGAGACCGAGGGGAACTGGAGCATCTCGGCGGCACGACCGCCGAGCAGGACGGCCATCCGATCCTCGAGCTCGCTTCGGCTCATCAGAAACCGGTCCTCGACGGGACGCTGCATGGTGTAACCCAGCGCGCCGACTCCTCGGGGGATGATGGAGATCTTCTGGACGGGGTCGCTGCCGGGAATCGCCATCGCGACGAGCGCATGTCCCGATTCATGAAAGGCGATCCTCTCCCGCTCTCCGGCATTGAGGATGCGGCTGCGCTTCTCGAGCCCGCCGACGATCCGCTCGATCGCCTGGGTGAAATCGTCGAGCGTGACGGCCTCGCCGCCCCGCCGTGTCGCCAGCAGGGCCGCTTCGTTGACCAGATTGGCGAGATCGGCGCCGGTGGAGCCGGGCGTCAACGCGGCGATCCGCTCGATGTCGACGTCGCGGGCCAGCTTTATCCTTCGGACGTGCACCGCGAGGATGTCGGCCCGGCCCTTGCGGTCCGGCCGGTCGACGAGAACCTGTCGATCGAAACGCCCTGCTCTCAGCAATGCCGGGTCGAGGATCTCCGGCCGATTGGTGGCGGCAAGCAGGACGATGCCCGTCTTGGGATCGAAGCCATCGAGTTCCGCGAGGAGCTGGTTGAGTGTCTGCTCCTTCTCGTCATGGCCGCCCATCATGAAGCTGCCGCGCGCGCGCCCCAAGGCGTCGAGCTCGTCGATGAAGATGATGCAGGGCGCATGCTGGCGCGCCTGCTCGAACAGGTCCCGGACACGTGCCGCGCCGACGCCCACGAACATCTCGACGAACTCGGACCCGGAGATCGAGAAGAAGGGCACGCCGGCCTGTCCCGCCACCGCGCGCGCGAGGAGGGTCTTTCCCGTACCGGGCGGGCCGACCAGCAGAATGCCTTTCGGCAGTCGCGCCCCCAGGCGGCTGTGCGCTTCGGGCGTTCTGAGGAAGTCCACCACCTCCTCCAGTTCGGCCTTGGCCTCGTCGACGCCGGCGACGTCATCGAAGTTCACGCCCGTGCTGCGCTCGAGGTAGACGCGCGCCTTGCTCTTGCCGATAGCCAGCAGGCCGCCGCCCGCACCCATGCCACCTTGCAGCCGGCGGATGAGGAACAACCAGATGCCGAGGAACAGTGCGGTCGGCACAACCCACGAAAGGATGGCCTTCAGCCAACCGGAGTCGTGCTCCGCGCGGAACTTCACCTTGTATTTCTCGAGGAAGTCGGCGACGTCGAGCGGTACCCGATCGGTCAGGAATTCCGGCTTTTCCCCTGCGGCGGGACGTGACAGCGTACCGCGAATGTGCGTCTCGCCGACGATCACCTCGGCCACCCTGCCTGCCTCGAGGAGGCTCTGGAACTGGCTGTAGGAAATCTGATCGACCTTCTGCTGCGCCACCCAGAGATCGCGCAGCAGCGTAATGGCGATCACCGCCACCGCGAAATACACGATATTGACGATATGGTCCCTTTTCACACCGGGCCTCGTGGTGGGAGCAACCTCAGGAGGAATTCGACGTTTTTCATGAAGCCGCCTGGAAGTCGCCTTTTCCTTGACCTACATCAAGTTGGGCGGCGCCGGCTCCCCTAGGGTGGAACGGCTAAGACCAACCGGAGGTCAGGATGTTCCGCGGCCACATCTTCTCAATGGCCACCACCAGTCTCCTCGTCGCCGCGTTCGCAGCCGTCCTGTGCAGCAGCGACAGTGCTTTCGCGGGCCGCGGTGACGATTGGAGCGGCTGGCGCGTCGAGGAAGGGGTGGACGTACCCAGCTATGCCGCCGTCATCCCCGATCAGACGAACCTCAACATCGATGCCGTCGTTCTCGGCTGCGAGAGGATCGACGATGGGCCGGTCCTGCAGCTTCAGGTCTATCTGAAGGACGATGGGCCGTTGCGGCCCGATGGCGCGGATGTGAGCCTGCTGAAATCCGCGGCTCGCACCGAGATCGCGGTCGACGACCAGATTTTTCCCGTGTCACTGCTGTTTGCCGGCGACTATGCGGTCCTCGCCGACGCCAGTGACGGCCCCTTCCCGAAACTGTCCGGCCGGCTGATCCAGGCCATGCAGATCGGCGGCACGATGGCACTGCGTTTCGACCTGCTCTCGGAGGCGGCCGGCCAGCCTCCGGCTTTCGACGGCGAGGCTCTCGTGGATCTCCGGAGCGGTCATCAGGCCATCGGTGCCATGCGCCGTTGCGCCATGCCTGAGACGGCTCCCGGAACGGCCTTGCTGCACTAGATGGCCGCCGCGATCCGCACCCAGCCGCGACGAACCTGCTTCGTCTAGTCTCTGACGCGCTCTGTCGATCGCACCGCCTCGACGATGGCATTCCGATCAAGTTGCCCCCGAACACCGATGGCGACCAGCCGGCTAGGGCGCGCGGAGGACGGGGCAGCATCGATCTCGGCGCGGCGGCCGACGGTGTGAACGACCGCGAGCCCCATCCCAACATCCCTCACGATCGCCTTGGCACGCAGCAGTCCGAGCTCCGGACGCGTCAACCGTGCGGCAAGCGCCGCCGCATCCACCTGGGCCGCGAGGGCAATCTCGAAGGCCTCGTAGCGCACCGCCGCATCGTCGTCGCGCCGGTCCGCCGGGAGGGATGAAGCGGCTGATGCTTCATCGCGCAACCCCAGGATGACGTCGGCCGCAACGACGCCCCGGCTTGTCGCAAGGCGTTGAGCCGTCGGCGCCTCCATCGCCAGCCAGTGCAGGGTCGCCGAGAGATCATCTCGCCCGGCCAGGTCGCATCGATTGACGACCAGCAGGTCCGCCGCCGCGAGCTGCCTGCGGATCGTGTCCCCGATATAGACATCGTCGGCGCGAGCGCGAACCGTCTCGGCATCGACCAGCACGACGGTGCCGTCGATCCTGAATGCCGGGAGCAGCCCGACAGCGCTCGCGACCTGATCGGGCAGGGCCACCCCGCTGGTCTCGATAACAACGTGCTCGACCTGCGGCAGCCGGCCGAGCAGTCCCGCCAGCGCATCCATCAGGTCGGAACCGTAGCTGCAGCAGACGCAGCCACCGGACAATTCGAGGGTGTCTCCGTCGGCGGCCACGATGAGATCGCGGTCGATGGGCTCCGCGCCGAAGTCGTTCACGAGGACGCACAGCCGCCGTCCTTCGGCGGAGCGCAACAGATTGTTGACCAGGGTCGTCTTGCCGGCGCCGAGATAGCCGCCGATCACCGTCACCGGCAGGCGGCCGCGCCACGCCAGCGATGTTCCGCTCACGGCTCGGCCGCAGGGAACGACCTGCCGTCCTGGACCGTCCCCCAGATGCGGACATCCTTCAGGCGCTCGGGCGCGATCTCCAGAGGGTCGTCCTCCAGCACCGCGAAGTCGGCGCGCTTGCCGCACTCGATGGAGCCGACCTCCCCGTCCAACCGAAGCGTGAAGGCAGCGCCCAGAGTGATGGTCCGCAGCGCATCGGCCACGGAGATCCGCTCGGCTGTTCCGAGCACGCGACCGCTGGCGGTCAGCCTGTTGACGGCACACCAAGCCGTGAACAGCGGACCCAGCGGGGTCACCGGCGCATCCGAATGGATGGCCATCGGGACGCCGCTAGCCAGTGCCGTCGCGCAGGCATTCATGCGCATCGCGCGCTCCGGCCCGACGGTCGTCTCGTAGTGCTGGTCGCCCCAGTAGAAATGGTGGTTGGGAAAGAGGTTCACGCACATCCCGAGCCGGTGCATGCGCCGGAACTGTGCGGCATCTGCGAGCTGGCAGTGCTGCAGCGTGAAGTGATGGTCGCGCGCCGGCTGTTCGAGCAACGCCTGCTCCAGGCAATCCAGCGCCATCTCCGTCGCCTGATCGCCGTTGGTATGGCTGTGCACGAGCACACCGTGCTCGAGCGCCAGCGCATACAGCTCGCGGATCGATTCCGGCGGCGTGTACCACAGGCCGTTCGGAGCCCCGTTGTAGTAGCCCGGCCAGCGCAGCCTTGCCGAGAAGCCCTGAATGGAGCCGTCGACGAACAGCTTGATCGCCCCCAACCGCAGGCGGTCCGTCGACTCGCCGCGCAGCGCGAGCGCATGGTCGAGCGCCTGCCGCGCCGTCATCGCCTGGAAGCGGCGAAACGGCACGATCCGGACGGGAAACCGCGCTTCGCCGGTGACGCGGCGCATCATCGACACGGCCTCCGGAGGCAGGAGATTGGCGAGGTCCGTCGCCGTGGTGACCCCCTGGCGTACGCAGAGCCTGGCGAAACGGCGCAGACCCGGCTCGTCGTTGGCGAGCCGTTCGCGGTCGAAGCCAATATGGCCGCCGACCAGCGACATGGCCTCGGGCCCCTTGAGTTCGCCGGTCGGCAGGCCGTCCTTTCCGAGCGGAACGCCGGGATGATTGACGCCCGGCCGCAGCAGGCCGGCGCCTTCGAGAGCGCGGCTGTTGACGTTGAAGATGTGCCCGCTGGCGTGCATCACCCCCACGGGGCGGCTGGTGGAGACCTTGTCGAGGTCCGCCCGCACGACCCGGCGGTCGCCGTAGTAGATCGGATCGAGCCCCCAGCCGGACAGCGGTTCGTCGGCCGCTTGCAGCGCCCGCTCCGCCTGCTGCAGCCGGGCAACGACATCCTCGATCGAGCCGGCGCCCGGCCAGACCTTGCCTTCGGGATCCATGCGGTCGAACCGTCCGACATAGGTGTAGCGCCAGAAGGTGCCTTCGCTGGCATGGCTGTGGCCCTCGACCAGTCCCGGCATGAGCACCTTGTCGGCAAACGTGTCTTCGACCGTGTGCTTGCCCCACCCTGCGAGTTCCTCGAGCGGCCCCACGCCCAGGATGCGGCCGTCGCGCACCGCGACATGCGTGGCCTCCGGCCGCGCCGGGTTCATCGTGAGGATGCGGCGGGCACGGAAGATCGTGATGGGACCGGCACTCATCGAAACATTCACCTCAGGCTTCCAAGACACGCCACAGTAGGAGGCGGTTGTCCCACACGCCATATCTGCCTGTGAACGTCCGAGTTATTTGCATCGGCGCTCCGCCACGCGGCGGGGCGGCAACGTGAGCGGCTATGCCTTCACTTCCGCCGCCAGCCAGTCGATCGCGGCCTGAGCGCCGCCCTTGCCGTGCGGGATGCCAAGGGCGCCGAGAGCGATCTCGACGACGCTGAGCGTGCCCATGATCATGGGCGCATTCACATGTCCCATGTGGGCGACCCGGAAGGCCTTGCCCGACAGTTCGCCGATGCCGTGTCCCAGGATGACGCCGCACTTCTGGTCGCAATAGGCCCGCAGTGCTTCCGGATCGTGGCCATTCAGGAGGACGGCCGTGACGGTATCGCAGCGCTCGCCGGGCTCGATGATGTTGAAGCCGATCGCCTGTCCTTCCGCCCAGACGCCGACGGCGCGCCGGACCGCTTCGGCCAGCAGCCGGTGTCGCCGGAACACGTTCTCGGGTCCTTCCGCGAACAGCATGTCGAGCGCCTGGCGCAGGCCGAAGAGCAGATGCTCCGGCGGCGTGCCGGCATACTTCTGGTAGTGCAGATCGCCCTCGCGCTCGGTCCAGTCCCAGTACGGCGTCCTGAGATCCGCCTTCTTGTGGATCTCGCGCGCCCGGTCGTTGGCCGCCACGAAGCCCAGGCCGGGCGGCGCCATCAGCCCCTTCTGCGAGCCCGACATGGCGACGTCGACGCCCCATTCGTCCATCTCGAACGGCATGCATCCCAACGATGCCACCGCATCGACCATCAGCAGCGCGTCGTGCCCCGCGGCGCGGATGGCCTGGCCGATGGCGGCGATGTCATTGACCACGCCGGAGGCGGTATCGATCTGCGTGACCAGGATGGCCTTGATGGATCCGCCATTGGCCTTGCGATCGGCCTTGAGGCGCGCCTCGACCTCGGCTGGCCGCACGGCACGGCGCATGTCGCCCTTGAGCACCTCGACCTCGACACCCATGCGGCGGGCGCTGTCGCCCCAGCCGATCGCGAAGCGGCCGCTCTCCAGAACCAGGATCTTGTCACCCCGGGACAGGACGTTCGTGAGGGCCGCCTCCCAGGCGCCATGACCGTTCGATATGTAGATGTACGAGCGGCCCTTGGTCTGGAAGATCCGCGCGATGTCGCGCAGCAGGCTGTCGGTGAGTGCCAGCAGCGGCCCGGCATAGATGTCGACCGCTGGCCGGTGCATCGCCCGCAGCACCTCGTCGGGCACTGTCGTCGGCCCCGGTATGGCCAGGAACTCGCGGCCCGCACGCACACTCATCTGCTTCCCTCCTTCGGCCGGGCGCATCGATCCACGGCCCGGGGCACGACACACATGGCATCTCGCGCAACACTAGCATAGTCGCAAGGACGAACGCAGGGCGCGGTCCGGCAGCCTCGGTTGCGTACGGATTCGCCAGAAGACGGGCTTTCCGGACGCAAGCCGTTCTACAGCATCACGCTCGCCAGATCGGTGCGCACCCCGGCCGACCGACGGTAATATTGGTGCGATCCTTGGAAATCGGAGACGTAATCCGTGAAGGCGGTGCAGTCGACCATGCGGTAAGTCGCCATCGGAAACTGTCCCGGTGTGGCGCGCCCGCGAGGTCCGTCCTGGCCGAGGCGCTTCGAGCCGTTGATGGTCTCACTCAATATGTCCAAGACCCGATCGGACCGGTTGAAGTAGATGGAGACCCGCCGCGCCAGCCGGTGCAGCCCGCTCAGCCGGCCCGACGGTCCGTAGTCGAACGAGGTATCGACCTCGTCGGCAGCGGCCAGCAACGCCTCGTCGAACAGCAGGGCATCGCCGTTGCCATGAAGGAACCAGGCTTCGACCGCTGCCTGCAGCGCCCAGTTGCCCATGCTGTGAGCCAGCAGAAACACGCGCCGGCCATGCGTCCGGGCCGCCTGCACGATAGGCAGCAGGTTGGCAAAGAAGCTCATGAGATGGATACCGGACTGGCCAGCCGTGGTCTGGTCCCAGCGGTAGCTGAATGACGGGAACGGAGGCAGGATCACCGCGCCCCGCGACGGCCAGCTAAAGGCGACCACCGTGGTGTCGGCTCCCGGAATACCTGCCTGCGCCAGCCATTCGCGATTGAAGGCGGCGCGCGTGACGGCATTCTCGAAACTGTTGGCGAACCCATGGATGAAGACCAGGATGTTCCGCCCGCCCAGTGACAGATCGTCGATCGCACCCTGGGTGAAGCCGCCCTGCTGCAGGTCTTGGATCGACCGGATCGCACCGACGGTATCGGCCGTGAGATTGGCACTGTCGACGAAGGCCGTGCCGTAGGTCACGTCCTGCGGCCTCATGGGCGAGATGATGTTGAAGGTGTAGCTGCCGTGCCAGTCCTTCGGCTCGTTGACGACGCGGTTCGTCGCAAAATAGACGGTCGTGGTCATGATCGATCTCCCCCCGCCGACGGCGATGCTGAACGCCTGTCGGGGAATTGTATCACATGACATCACTACAACCACCTGACGGCCGGCAACCCTGCAGCGATATGCCGGCCCGGATGTGAGCGGCCCGGAGCTTGCCGGACTAGCTCGTGGCCGCGAGCTTGTCCTGCGTCCGCAGCTCGAAGTCGCTGGCGTCGTGTCGCTCATGGAGCTGGTTGGCCGGATCGCCCTGAAGGCGGTTCACGATGCGGCCGCGCTTCACCGCCGGCCGCTCGCCAATCATGTCGGCCCAGCGCTGGACGTTCTTGTAATCCTGGACCGACAGGAACTCGCCGGCGCCGTAGAGCAGGCCTTTGGCCAAGCCGCCGTACCACGGCCAGACGGCAATGTCGGCGATGGTGTAGTCGTCACCGGCAAGGAACCTGGTTTCCGCCAACCGCCTGTCCAGGACATCGAGCTGGCGCTTCGTCTCCATGGCAAAGCGGTCGATGGCGTACTCGATCTTGGTCGGCGCATAGGCATAAAAATGACCGAATCCGCCGCCGAGATAGGGCGCGCTGCCCATCTGCCAGAACAGCCAGGAGAGGCATTCGGCGCGAGCGGCTCCCTTCTTCGGCAGCAATTCGCCGAACTTTTCGGCGAGGTAGAGCAGGATGGCGCCCGATTCGAATACGCGGATCGGCTCCGGTCCACTGCGATCCATCAGCGCCGGGATCTTGGAATTGGGGTTCACGGCAACGAAGCCGCTGCCGAACTGCTCCCCTTCGCCGATCTTTATCAGCCAGGCATCGTACTCCGCGCCCGCATGGCCGAGCGCCAGCAGCTCCTCGAGCATGATCGTGACCTTCTGGCCGTTCGGCGTCCCCAGCGAATAGAGCTGCATGGGATGGCGGCCGACCGGCAGTTCCTTGTCCTGCGTCGGCCCGGCGATCGGGCGGTTGATGTTGGCGAAACGGCCACCGCTCGCCTTGTTCCACGTCCAGACCTTCGGCGGCACATACTCTGACGAACTGCTCATGCTGCAAGTCCTCTGCTGACGGGTTCGATGAGGGCGGCATCCTAGCAGACCCAGGAAGTCTGCTGCCCCGACAATTGCAGGAACGCCCGTTTGCCCTAGGATGCCGCCATGCAGACCGACCGCCTGAAGCACTTCGTCGACGCCTTCTGGGAGGACTCGATCCTCCCTTCCCTCACCGACTACATCCGCATCCCGAACAAGTCGCCGGCCTTCGACCCGCACTGGGTGGAGCACGGCTACATGGAAGACGCCGTGAAGCTGATGGTAGGATGGGCGCAGCCGCTGCTCGACGGCTTCGCCGGAGCGACGCTGGAGGTCGTCCGCCTGCCCGGCCGCACGCCATTGATCTTCATCGACGTGCCGGGCGACCGCGCCGATACCGTGCTGCTCTACGGGCATCTCGACAAGCAGCCCGAAATGAAGGGCTGGTCGGAAGGCCTCGGCCCCTGGGTGCCCGTCCGGAAGGACGACAAGCTCTATGGCCGCGGCGGTGCCGATGACGGCTATGCGATCTATGCCTGCTTCGCGGCCCTGCTGGCCCTGAAGGAGCAAAAGGTGCCACGCGGCCGTTGCGTCATCATGATCGAGGCCTGCGAAGAATCGGGCAGCTACGACCTGCCCTTCTACGTCGACCACCTGATCGATCGCATCGGCAACCCTTCCCTCGTGGTGTGTCTCGACTCGGGCTGCGGCGACTATGAGCGGCTGTGGCTGACCACGTCGTTGCGCGGCATCGCCGCCGGCACGCTCACCGTGCGCGTGCTCACCGAAGGGGTGCATTCGGGCGATGCCTCGGGCATCGTCCCCTCCTCCTTCCGGATCGCACGCGGCCTGCTGTCCCGCCTCGAGGATGAGATGACGGGCGAGGTCAAGCTGCCCGAGCTCTACGTCCAAATCCCCCCACAGCGCATCGAGCAGGCCAAGGAGGCCGCACGCGTGCTGCAGGACCAGGTCTGGGCCAAGTTCCCGTTCGCCGGCTCGACCAGGCCGATGGCCGACGACACCAGCCAGATGGTGCTCAACCGCACCTGGCGGCCGCAGCTCGCCGTGACGGGCATGGACGGCTATCCCCTGCCGGGTGATGCCGGCAACGTGCTGCTGCCCTACACGACGGCCAAGCTCAGCATCCGCATTCCCCCGACGCTCGACGGCACGCGCGCCACGCAGGCGATCCGGCAGGCGCTGGAGTCCGATCCGCCGTACGGCGCAGAAGTGCGCTTCGAGGGCGAGGAAGGCCAGGGAGGCTGGCATGCGCCGCCGCTCGCCGCCTGGCTCGAAAAGGCCGTAGCGCAGGCCTCGCAGGAAGCGTTCGGGAACCCGCCAGCCTATATGGGCGAAGGCGGATCGATTCCCTTCATGGGAATGCTCGGCGCAAAGTTCCCGAATACGCAGTTCGTCATCACCGGCGTGCTGGGGCCGCATTCCAATGCCCATGGCCCCAACGAGTTCCTGCATATCCCGACCGGCAAGCGCGTCACGATGGCCGCTGCCCGCCTGATCGCCGCCCATTACGGCCGGCCAAAGAACTGAGAGGACCGAGGTGATAGGGCCGGTCAGTCCGCGGCTGCGGCCTGCAGCGTCGGATAGTCGATATAGCCCTCGGGTCCCCGGCTGTAGAACGTCGCGCGGTTGTACGGCGTGAGCGCCGCTCCGGTCCGCAGGCGGTCGGGCAGGTCCGGGTTGGAGATGAAGAAGCGCCCGAAGGCGATGGCGTCGGCATCGCCCGCCGCCAGCATGGCGTTGGCGCTGTCGCCGCGGAAATTGCCCGCTGCGATCAGCACGCCGTGCCACATCGAGCGGAAGAGCTGTGCCGCAGAGGGCACGTCCTTGCGGTCGACCTCGCGCTGACCGGCACCACTTGCCCGAGGCTCGATCAGGTGAAGATAAGACAAGCCCAGCTTGTCGAGCTCGCCGATCAGGTACGAATAGAGCGGCATCGGCTCGTCCTCGCCGCTGTCGTTGGCGATGCCGAACGGCGACAGGCGAATGCCGACGCGGCCGGGACCCCAGACGGCAGCGACGGCGCGCGTCACTTCCAGCACGAAGCGGCAGCGGTTCTCGATCGACCCGCCATAGGCGTCGGTGCGCCGGTTCGTGCGCGACTGCAGGAACTGCTCCAGCAGGTAGCCGTTTGCGGCGTGAACCTCGACCCCGTCGAAGCCGGCTTCGATCGCGTTGCGCGCCGCCTGGGCATAGCGCTCGACCAGCGCCGGAATCTCCGCCGTCTCCAGCGCACGCGGCGTCGGACACGGCACGCGCTTGAAGTCGGCTGTAGTGATTTCGACGTTGGCCGGGACCGCCGACGGGGCGACCGGCAGGCCTCCATCCGGCTGGTAGGAAGGATGCGACAGCCGGCCCATGTGCCAGAGCTGCAGATAGACCTTGCCGCCTTTGGCATGGATCGCATCGCTGACCAGCTTCCAGCCCGCGATCTGCTCGGGCGAATGGATCCCGGGCGTGCACGGCGCACCCCGGCCGTCGGGCGAGACCTGCGACGCTTCGGCGATGATCAACCCGCCTCTGCTGGCGCGCTGCCCGTAGTATCGGGCCATCATCTCGTTGGGCGCGTTGCCCGGCATCGATGCGCGCATGCGCGTCAGCGGCGCCATCACGACACGGTGCGACAGGGCAAGTCCGCCGATGCTGATCGGCGTGAAGAGATTTACGGTGTTCATCGTTCTCCGGCTTTCCGGAGATCACTGTCCCATCCGAACCGACACCGATGCAATCAGGGGCAGGACGCACAAACCGTCTGGCGGCTGCGCCGCGTCAGCGCAGCTCGATGACCGGCTCCGCCTCGTTGACCAGCGAGCGGATGCTGCCGGCCAACGCCCTGACGCGCGGACCGATCTCGGACTCGAGCTGGCCGGACTGCAGTCGGAAGGCCGGGATCCCGCAATTGATGGCGAAGGACTGTTCCAGGCTGCGCGCATGGAACAGCGGCGCGGCGACAGCATGGATCGACGTCATGTACTCACCAGGACAGGTGCAGAAGCCTTCGGCCGCGCATCTGAGGATTCCAGCGTAGTATCTGTCGCGGTAGGCTGCCCACAGCTCGGCATCCTCCGCTTCCATCCGCGCTTCCAGGCGTGCGCGTTCGGTGACCGGCAGCAGAGACGCCACCGCCCGTCCCATCGCGGTCATGACCACGGGGATCGGCAGGCCGATATCGGGGACATGCGCGCCGACGTCTCCAGACCGGGCGGATTCCACATAGATGGCGGAGGTCCCGTCCAGCAGGCCGATGGAGACGGTGCCGCGCACACTCTCGGCGAGCTCCTGCATCAGCGGACGCGCGGCCTGCCGAAACCGCATGCTCGTCAGCACGGGCCGCACCATGCGCAGCACTCGCGCGCCGAGACGGAACTTCGCAAGCTTTTCGTCGTACCGCAGATACCCCAGCTCGGCGAGCGTGTGGGTCAGCCGGGCCACTGTCGGCCGGGTGATGCCCGTTCTCGCCGACAGTTCCATGTTGCCGAGCATGGCCGCACCGGTCCCGAAGGCTTCGAGCACGACCAGGCCCTTGGCCAGTGTCGTGGCGAAAGCAGCATCGCCGGAATTCTCTGCCAGCACGGCTTCGGCCGGCGAGGAAGGCGTGAAGACTGGCTTGTGCCGTGGAGCGGGCCCCATGGTGCCCAAGTAGCTCACGGCCCTTTCATTGTCCATAGAACCAACAACACGCGATTTTCTGTCTAATATTTTGACAAACAAACCGGGATTGGTCCATCAATCGCGAAAGCAATTGGTTCCCAGGGAGGACAGGATGCTGAAGCGTCGCCACGTTGTCGCCGGTGCCGCCGGCCTGATGATCGTTCCGGCCGCCGTCGTGCGAGCCCAGGCATGGCCCAGCCAGCCCATCAGGATCATCGTCCCCTATGCGCCCGGCGGCGGCGCCGACACCGTCGGCCGCGTGGTCGCCGAGAAGATGACGGCGTTGCTGGGGCAGCAAGTGATCGTCGAGAACAAGGCTGGCGGCAACACCATCATCGGCATGGATGCGGTGGCGAAGGCGAAGCCCGACGGTTACACGCTGCTCCTGGGCAGCACGACGATGGCGACGAACGTCGCCCTCGGATTCCAGCAGCCCTTCACGCCGCTGAAGGATTTCCGGATGATCTCCACGATTGCCGACATCCACGACCTGATCGCGGTGAACAAGGACCTGCCGATCAAGGACTACGCCTCGTTTGCCACCTGGGTGAACAGCCAGCCGCAGAAGGTGCGCTTCGCCTGCTCGGGCATCGGCAACCAGCCGCATCTGTGGGGCGAGCTCTTCCGTTCGCGCAACAAGCTCAACATGGAAGTCGTGGGCTACAAGGGATCGGCGGATGCTCTGCGCGACGTCCTTGCGGGACATGTACCCGTCATCGTCGACGTCGTGCTGCCGACCGGCAACCAGGTGAAGCAGGGCAATCTCACGGGCATCTGCGTCGCCTCCCGCGAGCGGTCGGCCGTCTGCCCCTCCGTCCCGACGGTCGTCGAGCTCGGCATGCCCGACATGGTGAGCTCGGCCTTCTATGGAATCGTCGCTCCGGCCGGCGTGCCGGACAACAGCGTCGATCGGCTCAACGCCGCCTGCCTGCAGATCACCCAGGACGAGGCCGTGAAGAACAAGCTGGGCGGACTGGGCCTCGTCACCACCGGAAGCACGCCGCAGGCCTTCCTCGACCGGGTGAAGTTCGAGACGGAACGCTGGGCCGAAGTCGTCAAGGAGAACAACATCAAGGTCGAGCGCTGAAGCACGTCCCGCTACAGCGCGGCGGCGATGGCGCGGAACGCCGCCACCCAGCGATGGTCGAGCGCAATGTCCATCGGACGCGGCTGCGTCGCCAGCTTGACGCAGACCATGTCCGACGCGCGGTCGATATAGATCCATTGGCCATGGATGCCGATGGCCGCGAGATCGCCGCGTGCCGGATCGGGCGTGTACCACTTGCTGCGATAGCGTCCGCTCGGAAAGATCCACGCAAGGTCGCCCGCCGCCCAGGCGGCGGCATCGCCATTGCGACAGATGTCCTCGACCCATGAGGCCGGCACGACCTGCCGGCCGTCGACCTGCCCGTTGCAGCGGATCATCTCGCCCAGGCGGGCGAGATCTTGCGCCGTCGCGCTGATGCCACCCGCCACGCGCGCGGCGCCCTGGGCGTCCAGCGTGATCGACGCGTCCTCCGCCGCCCCCATCGGCTGCCAGAGATAGTCCGACAGGATCTGGGCATAGGGCCTGCCGCAGGCCCGCTCGTAGACCCAGCCGAGCGCATCGGTGTTGGGCGACACGTAGTGGAAGACGCGACCGTGCGGCGCCCCGGTGCCGCGCATCTTCATCAGCATCGAGCGCTGGTCGCCGACCTCGATGCCGGGCGGCGGGATGTCCCAGCCCGTCGCGTACCGGTATCGTGCCACGTCACCGGTGGGATCGTCGTAGTTCTCCTCGAAGGCGATCGCGATCTGCATGTCGAGCAGATGCCGGACCGTGCAGCCGTCATAGGCCGAGCCCACCAGCTCCGGGACGATATCCGTGACCTTCGCCGCGGGATCGACGAGGCCATGCCCCACCAGCACGCCGCCCAGCGTGCCGGCGATCGACTTGCTCACCGAGCACAGCATATGCGGGGTGATCGGAGTCATGCCGTCGCCGTACCATTCCGCGATAAGGCGGCCGCGATGCATCACCAGCAGCGCATCCGCGCAGGTGGCATCGATCGTCTCGCCGATCGTGGTCGACGCGCCGTCCGGCGCGGTGAAGGGCAGCGGAAGCAGGTCCCGCATGGAGGCCGACGCCGGCAGCGGCGACGCTTCGGACGCGCGGCGGACCGCCGCCGTCGGCAGCAGCTCCCGCGCATGCGTGAAGCCCCAGCGGATCGCCGGGAAGGTCCGCCAATTGGCACGCGTCACAAGGGCCTCGGGCGCCGGAGGGCTCCCTTTCATGAGATCGGTCGGCCGCATCGTCTCCTCGGTGGATTCTTCATCGGCCCGACGGCGCCGGACCAGGACCAGAATACCGGCGGCGACCCGGCCCCCGTTATCGAATCTCGGCAATTGTCATTGCCGTACCGCGGCAGCCTCCGCGCCACGCCGGGGCCTGGCCTTGGCCACCGTGTCCGATGGGCGTTCGAGGAAATGGCGCTTGTAGTCCTGCGAGAACTGGCTGAAGTGCCAGAAGCCGTGCCGGGTCGCGATGTCGTAGATCTCTCCACGTCCGGCCGTCGGCGCCAGCAGATTCTTGCGCGCACGGTTGAGGCGGATCGCCTTCCAGAAATACGCCGGGCTGACGCCGAGCTGCTCCTGGAAGCAATAGGTGAGCTTGCGCGGGCTGACCCCGACCTGCCGGCAGATGTCGAGCAGGCTCATCGCCTTGCCATCGAGCGAAAGCATCAGATCGCGTGCCCGGTCCACGGTGCGCTTGCGCGCGGCTGCGCCGGGCCGGCCGATCGGCTGCCCGGATGCGACCAGGTCGAGGATCGCCAGCAGCAGGCCATCTTCCAGTGCCCGGATCGCAGGGCCCCCCGCGCCGTCGGTCGGCCCCCCCGGCACCTTCGTCGCGGCAGCGCACAGAAGACACCTGAAGCGGGCTATCCGACCGGCATCCACGCCAACCGCAAGCAGGTGCCGCAGGAAGGTCGGCGGCCAGTCGATCCCGATCTCGGCCGCCAGCCGTTCCATCAGGCTGGCGCTGACACCCACGCCACGCAGCTCGAAGTCGTCGGGCGTATAGAACTCGATCTCGCCATCGAGGTTGAGGAGGAAGGCATCGGCGCCGGAAAGGGTGGTGCCGTTGCAGCGCGCGACCGACGACGTTTGCCAGGGGATGCCGATCGTGAAGCTGTCGGCCCCGAGGGTTCCGCTCTGGCGCAGCTTGCGGCTGGTCACTTCGCGGAAGATCTCAAGGCGCGGCAGCTCGATCGTCGTCAGGCTGCCGCGGAAGCGGCCGCTGTTGAGCTGGTCGTAGTCGAGACTCCAGCCGGGGAGATTGGCGCAATACTCGTGGACGTCGGTGCTGTCGTATCGGAACAGCGACACGGACCGCTTCCCCGGCGGCCGGGATGCGGGAGGAGCGAAGAGCGAGGGAGAGGCCATCGGCACGGCCGGACAGTTGGACTCGCGAAGATTAGGGCGGCGGATCTCGCATCGGCAATCATGCAATCCACGCGCCATGGCTGGCATCCTGCCCTTCCGGCGCGATTTGCCGGATTTCGATAACGGCGCGCCGCCCCCTCGCCTAGGGTCCGGGCACGCACGGTCCGCTGCCGCCTGCCCTCCGGAGCAACAGGAGCATCCCTTGTCGCATCCTCTCGATCCGCTCACCGCCGGGGAACTCGCCGCCGCCTGCGATGTGGTGCGCGCGAGCTTCGCCGATCCCGCCCCCATACGCTTCCCCAAGGTCCAGCTCGAGGAACCGGTCAAGGCAGAGCTGCGCGCCTTCGATGCGCAGGGAACGATTCCGGCGCGCCGGGCCCTGGTGCTCACGCTCGACATCACGACCGGCGAGGCGAAAGAGCACATCGTGGATCTCGGCTCCCCTGCCATCCTCCGTCGCAAGGTGCTGCCCAACCGCGAGGCGCCCTACGGCCAACCGCCGGTGATGATGGAGGAATTCTTCCGCTGCGAGGAGATCGTCAAGGCCGACGTCGGCTGGCGCCACGCCCTGTATCGCCGCGGCCTCAGCGACACCGACATCGAGCTCGTCCAGGTCGACCCCTTCTCCTCGGGCTTCTTCGACAAGCCGTTCGAGCGCGGCGCGCGCATCGTGCGCGCGGTCAGCTATTACCGCTCGCACATCCAGGACAATGGCTACGCCCATCCCATCGAGGGCGTCGTGGCGGTGGTGGACCTGATCGCCGGCAAGGTGGTCGATCTCGTCGACGAGGATCCGATCGTTCCGATCCCGCGCAAGAAGCGCAACTACGGCGCCCACGAGAACACCCATCCGCGCCAGGGCATCAAGCCGCTCAACATCGAGCAGCCGGAAGGACCGAGCTTTCGCGTCGACGGCTGGCAGGTGGAATGGCAGAAATGGCGCTTCCGCGTCGGCTTCACGCCGCGCGAAGGGCTGGTGCTGCACCAGCTCGCCTATGACGACGACGGCCGGCGCCGCCCGATCATCCATCGCGCCAGCGTGACCGAGATGGTCGTCCCCTATGCCGACCCCACGGCCAACCACTTCTGGAAGTCTGCCTTCGATGCGGGCGAGTACGGGCTGGGCGTGCTCGCCAACGCGCTCGAGCTCGGCTGCGACTGCCTGGGCAACATCCACTATTTCAGTGTGCCCGCGGCCGACAGCAAGGGTGCGCCCTTCGTCATGCAGAACGCCGTCTGCATGCACGAGGAGGACTATGGAATCATCTGGAAGCACTACGAGTTCCGGAACGGCCTGTTCGAGGTCCGCCGCTCGCGCCGGCTCGTCATCAGCTTCTTCGCCACGGTCGGCAACTACGACTACGGCTTCTACTGGTATCTGTACCAGGATGGGACGATCCAGCTCGAAGCCAAGCTCACCGGGATCATCCAGACAGCCGCCATCGCACCGGGGGCCGGCTATCGCTGGGGCGGCATGGTCGACGACAGTCTGGGCGGCCCGACGCACCAGCACTTCTTCAATGCGCGCCTGCACATGGATCTCGATGGCGGCGGCAACACGGTGAGCCAGCACGACTTCGTGCCGCGTCCATGGGGCGACGACAATCCCCACGGCAACGTCTTCGACATGACCACGCGCGTCCTCCAGCGCGAGGGCGACGCCGCCGCCTGCGCAAACGGCGAGACCGGACGCTTCTGGAAGATATCCAACCCAACCGTCCGGAATTCAGTCGGTGAGCCGACCGCCTACAAGCTGATGGTCACCCCAAGCCCTCTGATGCTCGCGCAGGAGGGCAGCTTCGTACGGCGCCGCGGCGGCTTCGCCACGAAGCACGTCTGGGTGACAGCCTACGATCCGGCCGAGAAGTATGCCAGCGGGGATTATCCCAACGTCCATGCCGGCGGCGACGGCCTGCCGCGCTACGTCCAGCAGGACCGTCCGATCGAGAACGCCGACGTCGTGGTGTGGCACAGCTTCGGCCATACCCACGTCTGCAAGCCCGAGGACTTCCCGATCATGCCCGTCGAGTATGCCGGCTTCATGCTGAAGCCGGTGGGCTTCTTCGCCGCCAACGCCGCAGGTGATCTGGCGCCGGACCGGAATCTGCGCTCCGTGTCGACTCACGCCCGCGGGGTCGGGGCGGACAGTGGTCCGGCCTGCTGCCATACCAGCTCTTGACGAGGGACCGTCCCAGCCAAACCTGGCTCGCCCACGATGCCCGGACTTCAGCGTCCGGGGCAGCTCGGCGCCTCCCGCATCTGCAGGTCCTGCAGATAGGCGGCGACCGTAAAGACGCCCGCATCGATCGTCAGGCGGTCCAGGATCCCGTTCTCGAAGAGCCGACCAGCCAGCGACAGCAGCGGCTTGGCGTGCGGCTGATCAGGCCGCGAAACGGTCATGGCAAGTGGCCACCATCGCGCGGCGGGAAGGTCGACGCGCTTCGCCGACGGTGGCCGTGCCCCGGTGGAACCAGGCTCCGATTGCTTCACATCGATGAGAAAGGCCGCGCCCGTCGCCTCAGCACCAAAAGCCAGGACCGGAAACGTCGAGGCTCCCTTTCCGAGCCGCCCCAGCGCGTAGTTCACGGCGGCGACCGGCATCAGGGTGAAAGCCGGCAGGAGCACCCGCTCCGCGCCTTCGGGCGTCGTCAATTCCACGCTGTCCGCCCCGTCCTTGCGCTGCACCTCTCCCCGCGTCTCACGCTCCGTACCGTTCAGAACCTGGACGGTGCGATAGCTGAACCCGCTCCCATCCCGCTCCTCCTCGCCTTCCATTCGCGAGGCGATGCCGATCTTGAATGACGGCGTGAAGGCCACATCGACGGAAACGTCGCGCCGGATGTGCCAGCCGGTGCAGTCGAGGGAAATGTCCTGCACGGCGGTGCCGATGCGTGGTGCATTGAGCGCCGTACCGAGGCGCAGCGAATACTCGGCGCGATGGGGTTGCATCTGCGCGCCGGCGATGCCAGGGGCGAGCAGCGCCGCCAGGACGACAAGGATCGCCGCTCTCATGCTCCACCCTGGGAGGACGCACGTTCAGGGGGATGGGCAAGCAGGGCGGGCCGAAACAACAGCGTCACCAGCAGTTCCCAGGCCAGGGAGATCATCAGCAGGCGCCCCATGCTCGCAGTGCCGGGGTGGCTCGACAGCCACAGCGCACCGAACGCCGTGGCCGTGGTGAGCGCACTGAAGATGACGGCCCGCATCAGGCTCGACTGCAGCGGCGCCCGCTCTCCGGCCCGCCAAGCCATCACGAAGTAGATGTTGAAGGCGACGCCGACACCGAACAGGAGCGGAAGGGCGATAATGTTCGCGAAGTTGAGGGGAAGGTCGAACACCGCACAGGAGGCGAAGGTCAGGAGGCCGCTCAGCACTACCGGTACCATCGCCAGCACCACGTCGCGCACACGGCGCAGGGTGACCGCCAGGATGACCACGATGGCGACGAAGGAATAGAGGCCGGCCTGCAGGAAGGCGGCGACCACGGTATTGCCCGCGGCGCGGATCGAGATCGGCACGCCGGTGGCATCGGGAGCGACCTTCTGGACCGCCCGCGCGAAATCCCAGAGCCCCTCGTAGGTCTCCTGCTCCGGACGCGGGAAGACCTGGATCCGGGCACGGCCGTCTGCCGCGATCCAGTCGGCGACGACGTCGCGCGGTAGGGACCCGACCGTGACGGGCTCGGCCTGCAGCATCCTGCGGACCCGATCGAGCATGACGGTGAGCGGCAGTGTGACCGCCGCGGACGCCACGGCACGGACCTGCGGTGTAGCCTGCTGCAGGCCTTCGATCGCCTTCGCCAGCCGCAGCGCCTCGCGCGGCGCCGGATCGGCGGCGTCGCCGACGGCACCGCTCTCGACGGTCCGCCTCAGCGCCGCCGCCGTCGCGCCGAGACTCTCGCGCAGCTGCTCGTCCGTCGGCGGCGTGACGCGCTGGGCGCGCAGCAGAGGATCGAGACGCGCCGCCGTCGCCCGGATGATGGCAAGCTTCTCCGTCTGGTCCGCAGGCACGAAGCTCTGCAGCGTCACGACGCGCGACACTTCGGGCAAGGCTGCCAGCTGCCGTTCGATGGGTCCTGCCTCCGCGAGCGACGGTGCAAGAATACTGATCGTGTTGGGCGTCCAAGCCGGATCCATGGTCAGGTTCCGCAGCGTCGCCATCGATTCGACCGCCGGACTCTTCAAGTTCAACGGATCGAAGTCGAAGCGCACGAACGGCAACGTGGCTGCTGAAATGACGGCCACGCCCGCCCCCACAGTCAAGACCGCGCGCCGATTGCGGGCAAGGAAGGCCTCGACCGGCGCCAGTCCGGCGTAGCCGACTTCCTTCAAACCCTTCGAGGCGGGTCGCATCAGCGCAAGCAGGGCCGGCAGCAGCGTCAGGCAGAGCGTGAAGGCGATGCCCATGCCGAGGCCCGAGATCGTCCCCAGCTCGGCGACGCCCAGATAGCTGGTTGGCAGGAAGGCGAAGAAGCCGACGCCAATCGCGGCGGCTGCCAAGGCCAAGGGTACTCCGACGCCGCGGCCGGCTGCGACAAGAGCTTCTGCGAGCGCCGGATGGTAACGACGTTCCGCCAGGAAGCGCACGCTGAACTGGATGCTGAAGTCGACGCCGAGGCCGACGAACAGTGGGATGAAGGCCACGGAAATGAGATTGAAGCGGCCCGTCACCAGCAGGCCGAGCCCGGCCGTCAGGATTAGGCCGATGAACGTCGTCGCCAGAATCGCCACGACGACGCGCGCCGAATGCACGGCCAGCCAGAGGATCCCCAGCAGCGCCGCCACCATCGCAGCCGTCACCAGATGCCAATCCTCGGCCAGCGACGCGAACTCCTCGTCAGCCAGCGGCACTGGCCCCGTGAGATGGACGCTGACGCCATGTTCCGGGACAAGCCCCAGCGAGCGCGCCGTGCTGCGGATCGCGTCGCTCGCGGCGGCGCCGGGCTGCAGCGCCTTGTAGTCCATTACCGGCTGCACAACGATCACGCGCCGGGTCGCATGCGCGCCTGCAGCCGGCCCTGGCATCAATCCCTGCCACGAAAAGTAGGCGGGGTCGCCCGCCAGCGCCTTCTCGAACGTATCGGCGAGCGCCTTCATCAGCGGCTGCAGGTCCTCCAGCTTTGCCTGTCCATGCTGCACGCCCTGCAGCATGGTCGACAGCACGGTCATCACGCCGCGCAGGGAGGGATCGACCGTGAGTCCCGACAGAAAAAGCTGGAAGCGCATCAGCCCTTCCGTCGTGGCGGCAACCTCGCGCGTCGGGAAATACAGCAGGCCGTTCCGGTCGAAGAACGGACCGCCATCCGGGCGCTGCACGTTGCGGAAGAGAGCCGGCTTGGCGGCCAGCGCAGCCGACAGTCGCTGGGCTGCATCCTCCGCCAGCTCGGGCGTCGCACCGTCGACGACCACGACCGTGAGCATGTAGAGCGAAGGGTACGCATTGGAGTAGGCCAGCTCGCGCTGCCGCCAGTCGTGCTCGGTGGATATCAACTCCGTGACGTCGGTCGTCATCGCGAAGTGACGCGTGAAGTAGCTCACCGACAGCCCCGTGAGGATGAGCGACAGCAGCAGCACGATCAGGGGATGACGTGCGCTGGCCGCGACGACGCGGCCGATCCAGGCCGTCATGCGTCAGCTCCGGGCGAAGGTCGGCTGGCGCATCCCATCTTCCTGGCCCAAGGCCCCCAGCACCGCCGCGACGATGTGCGGGGCATTGAGGCCCGCCTCGTCATACTGGCGTTGCTGCGTATCGTGGTCGATGAGGCGGTCGGGCAGAGTCATGGGACGGACCTTCAGGCCGCCATCCAGCAGGCCACGCCAGGCCAGATGCTGCATCACAAGCGAGCCGAACCCGCCGGTCGTCCCCTCCTCGACAGTCACAAGCACGCTGTGCTCGCGCGCCAGCCGCTCCACCAGCCCGGCATCGAGCGGCTTTGCGAAGCGCGCATCAGCCACGGTGCAGGACAGCCCCCGCGCGCCGAGATCGTCGGCGGCGGCGAGACACTCCTTCAGCCGCGTGCCGTAGGACAGGATCGCGACGCGAGAGCCCTCCTGCAGGACACGGCCGCGTCCGACCTCGAGCGGCGTGCCGTGCGCCGGCAAGGCAAGGCCTAGCCCGTCGCCTCGCGGATAGCGGAAGGCGCTGGGCCGGTCGTCGATCGCGGCCGCCGTGGCCACCATGTGCATCAGCTCCAGCTCGTCGGCCGGGGCCATCAGCACCAGGTTTGGCAGGCAGCCGAGATAGGCAATGTCGAAGGCGCCGGCATGCGTGGCGCCGTCGGCTCCCACCAGCCCGGCACGGTCCATCGCGAAGCGTACGGGCAGGCGTTGCAGTGCCACGTCATGGACGACCTGATCGTACGCGCGCTGCAGAAACGTCGAATAGATCGCGCAGAACGGCTTCAGCCCCTCCGTCGCCATGCCTGCAGCGAAGGTTACGGCATGCTGCTCGGCGATTCCGACGTCGAAGGTGCGCCCCGGGAAACGCTTGGCGAAGGCATCGAGCCCGGTGCCCGACGGCATCGCCGCCGTCACGGCGACGATCCGCGAATCCGCCTCGGCCTCCGCCACCAGCGCCTGGCTAAAGACCTTCGTATAGGAGGGCGGACCGGGCGGGGCCTTGACCTGTTCGCCCGTCACGACATTGAACTTGGAGACGCCGTGGTACTTGTCGGCACTGCGCTCGGCCGGCGCGTACCCATGACCCTTGCGGGTCACGACATGCAGCAGGATCGGTCCCTCGTGGTCGGAATCGCGCAGGTTGCGCAACACCGGCATCAGATGGTCCAGATCGTGCCCATCGATGGGACCGACATAGTAGAAGCCCAGCTCCTCGAACAGCGTCCCGCCGGTCAGCAGCCCGCGGGTGAACTCGTCGGCACGGCGGGCCGCCTGCTCCAGCGGGCGCGGGAAGCGGCGGGCCAGCCTCGCCATGAGATCCCGCAGGGACAGGAAGGGGCGCGAGGAGATCAGCCGCGACAGGTAGGCGCTCATGGCGCCCACTGGCGGTGCGATCGACATGTCGTTGTCGTTGAGGATGACGATCATGCGTGCCCTGCCCGCGCCGGCATTGTTCATGGCCTCGTAGGCCATGCCCGCGCTCATGGCGCCATCGCCGATGACGGCGATGACCTGCCGGTCCTCCCCTTTCAGCTCGCGCGCCACGGCCATGCCCAGGCCCGCCGAGATCGAGGTCGAGGAATGGGCCGCCCCGAACGGGTCGTACTCGCTCTCGGCACGGCGCGTGAAGCCAGAGAGGCCGCCGCCCTGACGCAGGGTCCGGATACGGTCGCGCCGGCCGGTAAGGATCTTGTGCGGGTAGGCCTGGTGGCCGACATCCCAGATCAGACGGTCGTGCGGCGTATCGAACGCCGCGTGCAGCGCGACGGTGAGTTCGACCACGCCCAGGGATGCGCCAAGATGGCCGCCGGTGATCGACACGGCGTCGATCGTCTCCGCGCGCAGTTCGGCCGCGAGTTGCTTGAGTTGCCCGACCGACAGGTTGCGCAGGTCGGCTGGCCCGCGCACGCGGTCGAGAAGGGGTGTTTTTGACTCTACTGACATACGCCGTCCCTTCGAGGACTCCGTTTTCTCATGGCATCGTCCGTGGTCGCGCCACGACGCCCGCGAGGCTTACAACATGCGATACGCGGACATGCCAGACAGAATGCGCAGCCAGCGGCGAACTCGACATCCGGTGTCGACCCTGGCATCCCATTGCGCCAGTGTGGTCTTCTGCGCACGCTATGCCTCATATGCATTGCGAAGGCTTGCGCCCAAGGTCACAGTAGCGGACAATTAATTAAATCTGCAAACGTTCCACCCGTCCGGATGGCTCGTTCTGCCGATCGGCCGAATTGTGCGAGCGTGGGGCACCGCTTCCGGCACAAGACAGCCCGCGGATGCCGGAAATTGACGTTGGCTTGCGCCGTTGCGGAGTGGATCTGAATGCGGGTTCTGTTGGCTCAGCCCCGAGGGTTTTGTGCAGGCGTGGTGCGCGCCATCGAAATTGTCGAACGGTCCCTGGAAAAGTTCGGCGCCCCGGTCTATGTGCGGCATGAGATCGTGCATAATCGACATGTCGTCGAACGGCTCGAGCGCATGGGTGCCGTCTTCGTGGAGGAGCTCGAGGAAATTCCCGACGGGGCGGTGACCATCTTCAGCGCTCACGGCGTCGCCCAGTCGATCATCGACGAGGCGAGGTCGCGCGGACTGCCGGTGCTGGATGCCACCTGCCCGCTGGTGTCGAAAGTCCACACCCAGGGTAAGCGCTATGTGGCACGCGGTCGCGTCCTGATCCTCATCGGGCATGCCGGCCATCCCGAGGTCGAAGGTACGATGGGACAGGTCGGCGGCCCGGTCCATCTCGTCTCCACGGAAGAGGACGTGGGCCGGCTCGACATACCGGACGACGCTCCGGTCTCCTACGTCACCCAGACGACTCTGAGCGTCGACGACACGCGCGGCGTGATCGACGCGTTGCGCGCCCGCTTCCGTGACCTCGAGGGGCCGGACCTGGCGGACATCTGCTACGCGACCCAGCATCGTCAGTCCGCGGTGCGTCAGCTTTGCGACTCGGTCGATCTGCTGCTGGTGGTGGGGAGTCGCAACAGTTCCAACTCGAACCGGCTGCGCGAGATCGGCACCGAACGCGGACTGCCGAGCTACCTGATCGCGAACGGCAGCGAGCTGGATCCGGCATGGCTGAAAGGCGTGAAGACCATCGGCCTGACCGCTGGCGCATCCGCGCCCGAGGAACTCGTCCTGGACGTCATTGACACCCTGCGCCGGCATGGCCAGATCGATGTCGAGCCGATGGAAGGCGTGCGCGAGGATATCGAATTCCGCCTGCCCGCCGAGCTTAGGACGCCAGCCGCGCACAAAGCAGTCGAACCGGTCCGTTAGGAGCGTTGTCTTGGGAATCCCTCTTCATCAGGCCGCCCGCATCGGCGCTTACCTCGTCCGTCAGCAGCTGGCAGGCCGCAAGCGTTACCCGCTCGTGCTGATGCTCGAGCCGTTGTTCCGCTGCAATCTCGCCTGCGCAGGCTGCGGCAAGATCGACTATCCCAGCGAGATCCTCGACCAGCGCCTGTCCTATGACGAGTGCATGGAGGCGATCGACGAATGCGGTGCGCCGGTCGTCTCGATTGCCGGCGGCGAGCCGCTCCTGCATCGCGAGATGCCGCAGATCGTCAAAGGCTATCTTGCACGCCGCAAGTTCGTGATCCTGTGCACGAATGCCCTGCTGCTCGCCAAGAAGATCGACGACTACGAGCCCAATCCGTCGTTCACTTGGTCGATCCATCTCGATGGCAACCGCGCCATGCACGACAAGTCGGTCTGCCTGCAGGGCACCTACGACAAGGCAGTCGAGGCGATCAAGCTCGCCAAGTCGAAGGGCTTCCGCGTCACAATCAACTGCACCCTGTTCAACGACGCCGATCCGGCTGCCGTGGCCACCTTCTTCGACGAGATGAAGGGGCTCGGGCTCGACGGCATCACCGTCTCGCCGGGCTACGCCTACGAACGCGCGCCCGACCAGCAGCACTTCCTGAACCGCACGAAGACCAAGGAACTGTTCCGCGGCATCCTCGCGCGCGGACGCGGCGGACGGCAATGGCCGTTCAACCAGTCCATCAACTTCCTCAACTTCCTGGCGGGGAACGAAACCTACCAGTGCACGCCTTGGGGCAACCCGACGCGCACGGTGTTCGGCTGGCAGAAGCCCTGCTACCTGCTGGGCGAAGGCTACGCCAAGACCTTTCGCGAGCTGATGGAAGGCACCGACTGGGACCAGTACGGCGTCGGCAAATATGAGAAGTGCGCCGACTGCATGGTCCATTGCGGCTTCGAGGCCTCGGCGGTGAAGGACATGATGCGTCGCCCACTGAAGGCGCTCGGTGTCGCGATGCGCGGCGTGCGCACCGACGGCCCGATGGCCAGGGACATCCCGCTCGACGGCCAGCGACGCGCCGAATTCGTCTTCTCAGACCACGTCCGGCGGAAGCTGGACGACATTCGGACCGACAAGGCCGCCAACCACGCCGGCACCAAGCCCGCGGCCAAGAAGCCGGCGGCCGCGGCCTAGGGCGCGAAAGGCGCGCTCCGCCTCGACCGCGGTGCGCAGCAGCGCCGGAAGCTGCCACGGCTCCACCAGCAGGGACCGCAGCACCGCGGCCAGATCGACGCCACCATCAGGGCGCATCGCGACCCGCGTCGCCGGGGGCAAGGTCCGCTGCGGTCCGTCCGACACCACGCGGGCCACTGCAAGAGGCAGGCGATGGCGCCGCGCGATGCGCGCTGCCACGTGCGATTCCATGTCGACGGCGACGGCTCCGCTGGCCGCTCGCAGCGCCGCCTTCCGTGCCGCCGTCGCGGCGATCACATCGACGCCCACGACCACCCCCCGGATCACCTGAGGCAGCGCCGCCGACAGCCGGTCGGCCCAGCCGGCATCGGTCGGCGCTTCCGCTTCGCCGTCGCGGACGGCGCTGGCGACGATCCAGCGGCCGGGCCGCAGCCCCGGTGCCAGCCCGCCGGCGATGCCGATGCTGATGATGCCGTGTGCCGCTACCGCTGCCCGATCGAGCGCCGCTTCCAGACGCACCGCGTCGCCGCCCCCCACGATTACCTCGACATCCGGGCCGGCCAGGATCTGGCGCTCGCGCTGCAGCCCGGTGACGGCCAGGATCATCACATGCCGTAGGCCGGACGCCCGCTGTTGGTGCGGCGCAGGTTGCGGTAGCGCGCCAGCGCCCAGACCGGGAAATACGCCGGATAGCCGTGATAGCGCAGGTAGAAGACGCGCGGGAACCCGCCGCCCGTATAGGCGTCCTGCCGCCAGAGCCCGTCGTCGCCCTGCATCCGGCGCAGCCAGGCGATGCCGCGTTCGACCGCGGGATGGTCGACCTCGCCGGCCGCCATCAACCCGAGCAGCGCCCACGCCGTCTGCGACGCCGTAGAGGCGGCAGGCTCATAGCCGCGATAGTCGAGCTTGTAGCTGGTGCAATCCTCGCCCCAGCCGCCGTCCGGGTTCTGGATCGAGATCAGCCAGTCGGCCGCCTTGCGCACGCAGGGCGTCGAACCGTCGAGCCCGGCCGCGCCCAGCGCGCAGAGCGCCGACCAGGTTCCATAGATGTAGTTGACGCCCCACCGGCCGAACCAGCTGCCGTCAGGCATCTGCTCGCGCTCGAGGAAGTCGAGCCCGGCCCGCATGGCGGGGCTGGCCGGCGTCTCGCCGAGTTGCGCCAGCATGCTGATGCAGCGGGCCGTGACGTCGGCGGTCGGCGGATCGAGCAGCGCACCGTGATCGGCGAAGGGGATGTTGTTGAGGTAGTGGTCGACGTTGTCGGCGTCGAAGGCGCCCCAGCCGCCATTGGCGCTCTGCAGGCCCGCCACCCATTCGACGGCGCGCGCGATGGGCTCGTCGTACCGGCCGGCCAGAGCACCGTCGCGGCGCGCCCGATCCATCGCCATGACCACGACCGCCGTGTCGTCGAGGTCGGGATAGTGGGCGTTGCGGTACTGGAAGGCCCAGCCGCCCGGACGCACATGCGGCCGCCGCTCGGCCCAGTCGCCGCGGACCTCGAGCTCCTGCAGCGGGCGCAGCCAGTCCAGGCCATGTCCGGCCGAGGCGACGGCCTCCCCGCCCTGCACCTCCATCATGGCGTGGCTTGCCAGCGCGGTGTCCCAGACCGGCGAGACGCAGGGCTGGCAGTAGGCCTCGTCCTCGCGGACCACGAGGAGCCGCTCGACCGAGTCCCGCGCGACCGCGCGGTCCGGATGGTCCGGTGGGAAGCCCAGCGCATCGTACATCATCACCGAGTTCGCCATGGCGGGGTAGATCGCTCCCAACCCGTCCTGCCCGTTCAGCCGCTCGCGCACAAAGTCGACGCAGCGGTCCATGGCACGCCGCCGCATGCCCCTCGGCCACAGCGGCTCGACGAGCTTCAGCACCCTGTCCAGCGAATTGAAGAACAGCGCCCAGCCGCGATGCTGGTGTCCTGGCACCCCGCCCGTCGACACGGGCGCGACCTCGAACAGCTCGCCGATGCCGATCCCGCGCGGATTGCGCGCGCGCTTGCGCAACGCCGCCAGAACCAGCAGCGGCACGATCACCGTTCGCGCCCAGTAGGACATGCGCGACAGGTGGATGGGGAACCAGCGCGGCAGCAGGATCAGTTCGACCGGCATTGTCGGCACATGTGCCCAGGAAAGCTCGCCGAACTGCGCCAGCAGGATGCGCGTGAAGACGTTGACGCGCGCCGCGCCGCCGTGCGCCAGGATGGCGGCCCGCGCGCGCGCCATATGCGGCGCGTCGGGGTCGTCGCCGATCATCTTCAGGCAGAAATAGGCCTTCACCGACGCGCTGATGTCGAAATCGCCGCCATGGAACAGCGGCCATCCGCCATGCTTGCCCTGGATGCGACGCAGGTAGTTGCCGATCTTGCGTTCCAGCTCCGGCGCATCGGGCTCGCCGAGATACTGGCGCAGCAGGACGTATTCCGACGGAATCGTGGCGTCGGCCTCAAGCTCGAACACCCAGTGCCCGTCGGGCTTCTGCCGGCCGAGCAGCGCCTGCGCGGCGCGGTCGATGTCGGCCTCGAGGTCGTCGAGAGGATTGCGATCCACCATTGCCGTCTGCATCGACATCACACATCACCGAACGCGAGAGCGGCCGCCCGTTCGCCGGAGCGCAGTGCGCCCTCGATCGTCGCCGGGAGGCCGGTGGCGGTCCAGTCGCCCGCCAGGAAGAGATTGGCCCACGCCGTCCGCGCGGTGGGCCGCCGCGCGTCCTGCGCCGGCGTCGCGGCGAAGGTCGCACGCTTCTCCTTGACGATCCGGCAGGGCGGGGCCGCGCCGTCGAGGTTGTAGGCGGCGGACACGTCCCGCCACAACCGGGAAATCAGGTCCTCCGTATCGGCTTCCAGCAGGGCGTCGGCGGCGCTCACGGTGACCGAGACGCGATCCGGGAAGGCGAACACCCATTCCGCCGTGCCGCCAGTCAGGCCCAGGATGGCTGGAGCCCCGGATGGCGCAGCGATGCGGAAATGCGCATTCAGGATGGCATGGAATTCATCGGGAACGCTCAGGCCCGGCAGCAGCCGGGCAGCCATCCAGGGCGGCACCGCGACGACGACACGATCCTGCGGCCCGACCGGCTGCTCGCCGTCATCGAAAGCGAGCGCAGCCGCCCGGTCCCCGGAAAAGCGGACTGCCTGCAGGGTGCGGCCGAGATGGACGTCCGCCCCGCTGCGGCGCAGCCGGTCGAGCGCGGGATCCACGAAGGCGGCCGCCAGGTTGGGTGTCGCCACCAGCGGATGCATGCTGCGCCCTCCTCTGGCGAAGGTCTCGCGCACGACCGCCCCGGCGAGGTCCGCTGACGCCTCCTCCGGAGCCGTGTTGAGCGCGGAGACCAGGACCGGCCGCAGGAACTGCCGCCACAGCACGGTGTCGCAGCGGAGCACCTGGTCGAGGCGGCGTCCGGGATGGCGCCGCAACAGGGCTAACAGCCCCAGGTAGTCACCGATCCTCGTGTCCGGCACGCGGCGCGAGGCATCGAGGATCCACCATGGCATGACGCCTTCGTCCGCGCGCAGCGTCCAGCGGCGCCGGGAAGGCAGGTCGAGAAAGGCGAACTCCGCCCGGCCTGGCCCCGTCAGGGTGCCTTGCGCGCCGATCGCCTGCTGATAGCGCACGACGGCGGCGTTTCCCGACAGCACGAGATGATTGCCGTTGTCGACCGTCATGCCGAGCAGGCCGTCGCGATAGGAGCGGCATCGCCCCCCGGCCTGCCTCGCCGCTTCGGACACGGTGACGGCAAGGCCGCGCCCGGCCAGCGTGACGGCTGCCGACAGGCCGGCGAGGCCCGCGCCGATCACGTGGACGCGCGCTCGGCCTTCAGGAGAGTCCGTCATCCGACGACGCTGCAGCGCAGGACGAGATAGAGCAGCCGGGCCTTGCCGAGGCGCGCGCGACGGCGCGGCGCCCTCCAGCCTGCAGCCAGCATCTCCCGCAGCAGGTCATGATAGACAGCCGCCATGAGCCGCGGCGCCAGCAGCCTGCCCCGGGGGCGCGACCGCAACAGGCGATCCGCGGCGGCGAAATGCTCGAGCGCCAGCGCCGCCAGTTCGCGGCAGGCGCGGTCGACACGCGGGTCGCCGATCACCGCGACGGGATCCGTCCCCTCGATGCCGGCCTGAAGCAGCAGCTCGCGCGGCAGGTAGAGGCGGCCGAGTCCGGCATCCTCGTCCAGATCGCGCAGGATGTTGGTGAACTGCAGTGCATGGCCGAGACGATGCGCCAAGGTGCGGCCGGGTTCCTCCTCCATGCCGAAGACACGCACGGAAAGGCGCCCCACGGCGCCCGCCACGCAGTCGCAATAGCGATCGAGCGTGACGAGGTCGGGCGCGCGGATGTCGGCGGCGACGTCCATCTCCATGCCATCGAGCACCCCCAGGAAGTCGGCCTGCCGAAGGGCAAAGTCGCGGACCGGCCCCTGAAGGAACGCGGCCCGGCCGGCCGGCTGCCCGGCATAGAGCGCGGCGAGATCCTGCCGCCACTCCGCCAGCGCCGCCGCACGTGCAGGCCGGGGTCGCGTGCCGTCGTCGGCGATGTCGTCGACCAGCCGGCAGTACATGTAGATGGCGAACATCGCCTCCCGCTCCGCCTTCGGCATGAGCCGCATGGCGGTGTAGAAGGAGCTGCCGGAGACTCGTGCCCTGAGCTCCTGTTCGTCGGCCGCGGCAGTCACAGTCATCCCCGGCCGCCGTGCAGGCTCGGCTGCTTCGCGCCGCCGAGCCGCCCCGCCCGGCGCAGCGCCACGCCCAGGGCGCCGCGCAACGCGATGCCGGCGGCTTCGACGGGACGATGGTGGACACGCTGCGACAGCGGATCGCGCTGGCCGAGACGCCGTGTCAGCGATTCGGCCAGCGCCTGGATGACGCCTACCTCCAGCGCCAGCCGCCGGTCGGCGATGCGGTCAGCGAAGGACCGAGACTGGTCTAGCAGAGTGGCCGTGCGCCCCGCGAGCTCCGCGATCGCATCGCGCAGCGCGGGCGATGCCTGCGGCGCCGCCAGCGCCTCGACCCCGAGGCCGCGCAGCGACAGGGCGTCCAGCGGAATGTAGACGCGGTCTAGACCGCGATAGTCCTTGGCGCAGTCCTGGAGATGGTTGATCACCTGCAGCGCCGCGCACAGCGCATCGTTCAGCGGCCACAGCGCGGACGGCTCGCCGTGCAAGTCGAGCACGAACCGACCGACGGGCGCGGCGGAATAGCGGCAATAGTCCATCAGATCGGACCAGTCGGCGTAGCGGCGCTTGATGACGTCGCGCCGGAACGCTTCGAGCAGGTCGAGCGCATGCCGGTCCGTCAGGCCCCGCTCCTGCAGCGCCAACCGCAGCGTCTCCCCCTCGGGACTGGCGCCAGCCTGCCCCCGCAGCCCTGCCTCCAGACCATCGAGCTGCGCAAGCTTGTGCCCCGGCTCGGCCGTCTCGTGGTCGGCCACGTCGTCCGCGGCGCGCGCGAAGCGATAGAAGGCCAGGATGGTGGGCCGCAGCTCGGCGCGGACCAGCCGCGACGCGACCGGGAAATTCTCGTCGCGATGTCCCTTCCCGGACGCGAAGTCGGCGGCGCCCGTCACGTGCCACCCGACATGGCCTGCGCGCGCCCTTTCCAGAGGCCGCCGCGGCCGCGCCAGAAGTCGACGGCCGACTGCAGCGTGAAGAGCGTGTAGGCAGCGCCGATGACGGGAAGCGCCAGCCCCCACAGCGGCGAGCGATGATAGAAGCGCAGCATCGGCTGGAAGGTCAGCGCCATCACCAGCCAGGCGGCGGCGCCGGCCCATTGCGCAGGCCCGGACGCCAGGATGGCGAGCAGCGGCGGCGCAAGATAGACGAGCACCATCGCAGCCACGGTTCCCAGCAGCGCCAGCGGCGAGTAGCCGAGCTGGGCATAGGCCGAACGCGAGACCATGCGGCCGATCGTCAGGAAGCCGTCGTAGGGCCGCAGGCTGGTGGCGCGCCGGGTCAGTCCGAGCCAGATGGAGCCCTGCTTCTTGAGCCGGCGCGCCAGCGCACAGTCGTCGATGATCTCGGTGCGGATGGACGCGATGCCGCCGGCGCCCTCGAGCGCGTCGCGCCGCACCAGCGTGCAGCCGCCGGCGGCCGCGGCCGTGCCGTTCTCCGGCCGCGCGACCCACCGGAACGGATAGAGCATCTGGAAGAAGTACACGAAGGCTGGAATCAGGAAGCGCTCGGCCCAGGTGGCGCAGGACAGCTCCGCCATCAGCGAAACCTGCACGCGGCCCTCGCGCTCGGCACGCGTGACGAGGCTGCGCAGATTGTCGGTCGCGTGCCCGATGTCGGCGTCGGTCAGCAGGAAGTAGTCGACGGGATGGCCGCCGGATTGGGCATGCCGGACACCTTGTTCCAGCGCCCACAGCTTGCCCGTCCATCCCGGCGGCAGCTCCGCGCCGTGCAGCACGTCGAGGCGCGCGCGACCACCGTCGATCGTTGCAGCGGCAGCCTCGGCAGCCATGGCCGTGCCGTCGCTGCTGCCATCATCGACCAGCACGATGCGGAAGGGGCCCGGATAGTCCTGGCGCAGCAGGCTGCCGATCGACTGCGCGATGACGTCGGCCTCATTTCGGGCAGGCACGACCGCCACCACGGCCGGCCAGTGCAGCGGCGGTGCGAGCACGTTTCCGTCGCGTTCACGTGTCAGCCAGAACCCGCCGCGAGCAACCAGCAGATACAGCCAGATCGCCAACGACAGCAGCCCGATGCCGATCCATGGACTCATGTCAGGTAGCCGGCGGTGCGGAACCAGGACAGGGCGTCGACCACGCCCTCCCGGCAGGGGCGACTGCGATAGCCCAGCTCGCGCTCGGCCTTCGCCGAGGTGAAGAACATGTGGTATCGCGACATGCGCAGCCCATCGAGGGTCAGCAGCGGCTCCTTGCCCGTCAGGCGTGCGACGGCCTCGGCACCGTACGCCAGCGGAAACAACGGGCCGCGGGGCAGCCTGATGCGCGGCGGCCGGCGCCCCACCAGCTCCGCGACCGTGCCGAGCAGCTCCCGCAGGGACTGATTCTCGCCGCCCAGGATGTAGCGCTCGCCGATGCGGCCGCGCTCGAAGGCCAGAAGATGGCCCTCCGCGACGTCATCGACGTGGGCAAAATTCAGGCCGGTATCGACAAAGGCCGGGATTCGCCCGCGCGCCGCGTCCAGCAGGATCCGCCCGGTCGGCGTCGGCCGGATGTCCCGCGGTCCGATGGGCGTGGTCGGGTTGACGATGATGGCGGGCAGGCCGTCGCGCTGGATCATCTCCTCCACCGCACGCTCGGCCAGGGTCTTGCTGCGCTTGTAGGCGCCGATCGCCTCCTCCGGCAGGAGCGCGGCCGTCTCGTCGACCGGCATCGTGGCTCCCGCCACCCGCAGGGCGGCGACGCTGCTGGTGTAGACGATGCGCTCGACGCCGGCCGCCATCGCCTCGCGATTGAGGTTCACCGTGCCCTCGACATTCGCGCGGATGATCTCCGACGGATCGCGCGCCCACAGCCGGTAGTCGGCGGCGACGTGGAACAGGTAGCGGACGCCCTTGAGGGCGGCCTTGAGCGATGCCGGGTCGATCAGATCGCCGACCACGACCTCACAGCCCAGCCCCGTCAGGTTGCCGCGCGGGCTCGTCGGGCGGGCAAGCGCCCGCACGTGCACGCCGCGCGCCAGCAGTGCGCGCACGACCGCCGACCCCAGAAAGCCGGAACCGCCGGTGACGAGGGTCAGATCGCCCGGCCGCAAGGATGCACTCATCGTCGATTACCGTCGGCACCGCGAGGTCATCCAATGTATGCCAACAACCGACGCATTCGCAATTCGCCCGCAACCTCGGCGGTCGAGAGATCAGGCTCCTGTCGGAACCTGCCGATGGCAGGCACAAATCCCGCTCATGCGGCCGCAGTGACCAGGCCAGAAGTGAGGACGCGGGGCGCGGTGGCGACGACCGCACCACGGCGGAGAGCTTGGCTATTCCACGATCGTCTTGCCGCAGGCCACACACCTGAACGTGTCGATCGTCATTCCGAGTGCGCCGAACAGGGGGTGCGGCCGCTGCTCGACGAGCGTCCGCCAGCCATTGCCGCACCGGCGGCAGCATTTCTCCGGCGAATACTCCACTGCCGGCAGATGCGGATTGTAGTGCATTGTGGGTTCCATGGCTGAAGCGTCGGTTACCTCCACTTACGAAGGGAAGGCGCAGAACGTGCCCGGGAGTGCCGCTCCGACGGCCTCGCACGGCACAGGCACACATTCCCGGTTGATGACTTGAGGTCTGCGTTGCAGCCTTCAAGGATGGCTCACTATGGCGTGATGGCGGCGTGCCCGGCGCGCCCATTCGCCTGAAAGGACACGATGAAGGATCAGGATCCCGCCGTCGAAATACCGGCCGGCGACGAGATGGCGCAAACGCGGGCCAGGATGGGGCAGCCCATCGTCACGCCGGCGACCTCGCGCGACCGTGGCGAAGGTCCCTGGAAGCGCCTGATCCTGCGCGGCGCGACCGTGATCGACGGGACGGGCGCGCCGCCCATCGGGCCCACGGACGTGGTGGTCACGGACGGCCGTATCGCCCTGCTGAAGAAGATCGGCGGCACGCCCGCCAACCCGAAGGGGGCCGTGCCGGCCGAGCCCGGCGACCATGAGATCGACTGCCGCGGAAAGTGGGTGACGCCGGGCTTCATCGACTGCCACGCGCATGCGGGCGTCGCGTATCATGCCGCCAACGGCTGGGTGCCGCCGGTCGACTATGTCTACAAGCTCTGGCTCGCGCATGGCGTGACGACCGTGCGCGAGATGGGCTCCTTCAACGGCCTAACCTGGATGCTCGACCAGCGGAGGCTGTCGGACGAGAACCGGATCGCCGCGCCGCGCCTGCTGACCTACTGCTACTTCCCCGCTGTCAACGACATGCTGAAGCTGATCCACACGCCGGAGGCCGGCCGAGCCTGGCTGCGGCAGGTCAAGGAGCGCGGGGCGGACGGCGTCAAGTTCTTCGGCGCGCCGCCCGCCATCATGGAAGCCGCGCTCGACGAATGCCGGAAGCTCGGCCTGCGGTCGGGCTGCCACCATGCCCAGATGGCTGTGACGCGCATGAACGCGCTGACCTCGGCCAAATGGGGCCTCACGAGCGCCGAGCACTATTACGGCCTGCCGGAAGCCCTGTTCGAGGACCGCGTCGTCCAGAACTTCCCGCTCGACTACAATTACAACGACGAATACTTCCGCTTCTCCGTATCCGGCCAGATGTTCCGCCAGGGCGCTGCGCCGGGGTCGAAGAAGTGGAACGAGGTGCTGGAGCAATTCCTCGAGCTCGGCTTCACCTTCGTCCCCACCTTTACGATCTACGACGCCAACCGCGATCTCATGAGGGCGCGCCAGGCCGACTGGCACCAGCCATACGCCTGGAAGTCCATGTGGAAGTACTTCGCGCCGCAGCGGGGCGGCCATGGCTCCTACTGGTACCGCTGGTCGACCCAGAACGAGATCGAGTGGAAGGAGAACTACCGTCTCTGGATGACCTTCATCAACGAGTACAAGAACCGCGGCGGACGCGTCTGCGCGGGTTCGGACTCCGGCTTCATCTATCAGATCTTCGGCTTCGGCTACGTCCGCGAACTCGAACTGCTGCAGGAAGCAGGCTTCCATCCTCTCGAGGTGATTCGCGCCGCGACCAGCCAGGGCGCTGCCCTGTGCGGGCTCGAGGACGAGATCGGCACGGTCGAGGTCGGCAAGCGCGCAGACCTGCTGGTCCACGACCATAACCCCCTGGAGGATTTCAAGCTGCTGTACGGGACCGGCGCGATGCGTCTGGACGAGACGACGAACGGACCGAAGTTCGTCCGCGGCCTCAAGCTCACGATCAAGGACGGCATCGTCTACGATACGGCCGAGCTGCTGGCTGACGTGCGCAAGATGGTGGAGGAGAGCTGGGCGGACGGCGACGACCGGCCGTCCACCCGCGATCCTGGCGCCTGATGCGATCGCCCGAACCGATCGACTTCGTCGTCCTCACCGGATTCCTGGGCTCGGGCAAGACGACGCTGCTGGCGGAGTATTTGCGGCAGCCGGAGGCCGCCGATACCGCCGTGATCGTCAACGAGGCGGGAGAGATTGGGCTCGACGGCGCGATCCTGCGCGAGACCGGCGGCGATGTCCCGATGACGATGCTCTCCAACGGCTGCGTCTGCTGCCAGATGACCAGCAGCCTGGCCGTGACCATCGCCGCGCTGCTGGCGGCCGACCGGCCGCAGGCTTCGGGGCCACTGCGCCGGATCGTCCTCGAGACAAGCGGGCTCGCGAAGCCCGGTCCCATCCTGCGCAGCCTGGCCGGGCTGGCGGCGTTCCCGCTGCGCGTCACGGTCCTTGCCGCGTACGATGCGCTGCGCGGCACGCAGATCGCCGATTTCGACGAAGCCGCGGCACAGTGGGCCGCCGCCCATCGCATCATCGTGACCAAGGTCGACATGGTGTCGCCCGAGCGCCTCGCCGAAGCCATCGCCGAGCTGAACGGCCTGAACCCGCTGGCGGAGAAGGTCTGCCTGGCCGATCGTGGCGCCGCGGCGCTGGCAGCCTTCGCCCCTCTGGTGCCCGGCGGCGCGCCGGCGGACCTGCCGGCCGAGAGCGAGCGGCGACACCCACGCATCGCGGTCCGCGTTGCGCGCCCTGCCACGGTCCCGTCGTATGACACCCTGGCCATGTGGCTGGACAATCTCGCCGGCGCCCTCGGCGACCGCCTGCTGCGGTTGAAGGGCCTCGTCCGGGTCACCGAAGACGACCGGCCGCTCCTGGTCCAGAGCGTCGGCACGCTCTTCTCGCCGCCGCGTCCCTTCGGATTGGCCGACGCCGGACCTGCGCCCTTCCTCGTGATCATCGCCCGCGACCTCGCGGCCGGCGAACTGGAATCGATCCCTCCGGCCGGACTCATGCGGATGCAGCCGGCCACGCCCGGTCCCCTTCCACCGGACCTCACGGGCCAGCAGGCTGCGGATGGACTTCCCTGAGCTTGCCGGTCCGCTGATGCCGGAATCTGCCACAGGATCGTCGAACCGGGCGGGGAGGATGGGCCATGCGAATCGCGCTGGAGACACTCGGGACGAGAGGCGACGTGCAGCCCTACCTCGCTCTGGCCGTGGAGTTGATGCGCAGAGGCCACGCCGTGCAGCTCACGGCACCGCAGCAATTTGCCGGGTTCGCCGCCGCATGGAGCGTACCCTTCGCCGCCCTTCCGGGCGAATTCCTTGAGCTGCTCGACAGGCCGGAGGGCAAGGCGGCCGTCGCAGGCAGCCGTGGGTTCATGGGCGGGTTGAAGCTGCTCGGCCACATCAAGCCCTTGATGGGCCGCCTGCTCGATGCGGAATGGGATGCGGTACGACACTTCGGCCCGGACCTCGTCCTCCATCATCCCAAGTGCCTGGCCGCCCCGCACATCGCCGAGCGTCTCCACATACCATCGCTGCTGGCGTCGCCCCTTCCCGGCTTCACACCGACATCGGCCTTCCCCAGTCCGCTGCTGCCGTTCGGCTCCCTGGGGCCGCTGAACAAGGTCAGTCATTCCGTGGCGCCGGCAGCCATGTCCCTGCTCTTCGGCGGCCAACTCTCATCGTGGAGGAAGCAGCTCGGGCTGCCTCGCGGGCCTGTCGCGCGGCGGCCGGCCGCCACTCTCTACGCCTACAGCCGGCACGTCGTCCCGGTGCCCGCGGACTGGAGCGACGACGTGTTCGTCTCGGGCTACTGGTTCCTCGACGCCCCGCCCGACTGGCGGATGCCGAAGGATCTCGCGACCTTCCTGGAAGCGGGTGACAAACCGGTCTACGTGGGATTCGGCAGCATGCCCGGCATCGACGCCGTGCAGCTTGCGCAGAAGGTCGTGGACGCCCTCGCCATCGCCGGAAAGCGTGGCATCGTGGCGACGGGAGGTGGCGCGCTGCGGTTCGAGGCTGCCCCGCCGGGACATGTGCATGTCCTTGCCTCCGCGCCGCACGACGAACTTTTCCGACATGTGTCGGCGGCGTTGCATCACGGCGGCGCCGGAACCACCGGTGCGTCGCTGCGGGCAGGGCTTCCGACCGTCATCTGCCCATTCCTCGGCGACCAGCCGTACTGGGGTCGCCGCGTCCACGCGCTCGGCGTGGGACCGAAGCCCCTCGACCGCCGGAAGCTGACGGCGGCGGTCCTGGCCGATGCGTTTCGAGCCACCGACGATGGAGCGATGAGAGCCAGGGCCGAAGGCTTGGGGCGGAAGATCAGGAGCGAAAACGGCGTGGCCTGCGCCGCGGATGTCGTGGAACGCTTCGGCCGGCCCGAAGCTGCATGACGGGCAGCACGACGGGCACGCGCCGACGCGAGCACGGGAAGCTCAGCGAAACGCCACCCCTTCGAAGCGACCTGAACGGCGCCATTCGTCGAGATACTTGAAATAGGCCGACGGCCCCGCCGGATAGCCCACCGAAAGGCGGCCGGCGAGTCCGGTATCCTGGCCTTCGTTGTTGTAGTAGCCCGGCGTGCAGTCGGCGCCGCCCGTCATCCGGCCGGCGCTGGTCAGCAGCAGGTCCACCCAGGCATCCTCCGCCTCCCGCGTGACCTCGATCTCGCGAAAGCCCCGGTCGAGCGCATGGCGGATCATCACCGCGATGGTGCGGCCGGCCTCCGTCAGGTTGTGCGGGATGTTCGAGATCAGGTTGGCGCCCTGCGTCGGCTGCACGAAGAACGCGTTGGGAAACCCATGCACATGCATGCCGTGCTTGGAACGCATCCCGTTCTTCCAGTGCTGCGAGAGCCTGAGCCCGTCGCGGCCGGCAAGGTCGAACCCGGCGCGCTGGTGATAGTCGGTGCCGACCTCGAAGCCCGAGGCATAGACGAGACAGTCCACAGGATATTCCACGCCGGCCACGATCACGCCGGCGGGTGTGATGCGCTCGACGCCCTTGCCGTCGGTGTCGACCAGGCGAACGCCTGGCAGGTTGAACGACTGGAGGTAGGAATCGTGGAAGCACGGCCGCTTGCAGAGCTGCCGGTACCAGGCCTTCAGCTTCTGCGCGGTTGCAGGGTCGCTCACGATGGCATCAACGCGCGCGCGGATCTCCTCCATCTTCTCGTGGTCGGCGTCCTCGAACGCCGCGAGCATGTTCTCCTTGGTCCTCTGGTCCTTGGGCAGCGTCAGGATCCGCTCACGGATGCGGCGGGACAGATCGGTCCAGCCGTCCTGCACCAGGTCTTCGGTCGCCGTGCCGCCCGCCTGGTTCGCCGTGAAGTTCTCCAGCCAGCGCTGCTGCCAGCCCGGCGTCGCAACCGAGCTGAACCAGCCCGGATCGATCGGTGCGTTGGCGCGGACGTCGACGGAAGACGGCGTCCGCTGGAAGACGTAGAGTTCCCTGGCCCATCGTGCGAGATGCGGTACGCATTGCACGGCCGTCGCGCCCGTCCCGATGATGCCGACGCGCTTGTCGGCAAGCTTCGTCATCGGCGCGCCCAGCGGGTCGCCGCCAGTATAAGCGTAGTCCCAGCGGCTGGTATGGAAGGAGTGTCCCGCGAAGGATTCGATGCCCGGGATGCCCGGCAGCTTGGGGACATGCAGCGGCCCGGTGCCCAACCCGATGAACTGCGCGGTGAAGTCATCCCCGCGGTTGGTCCGCAGACGCCAGCAGGATCGGTCGGCATCCCAGGACAGATCCTCGACCTCGGTGTGGAACAGGGCGTTGTCGTAGAGACCGAAATGGCGGCCGATGCGCTGGCAGTGCGCCAGGATCTCCGGCGCATGCGCGTACTTCTCGGTCGGCCGATGGCCGGTCTCCTCGAGCAGCGGCATGTAGACCATCGACGCCGTGTCGCACTGCGCGCCGGGATAGCGATTCCAGTACCAGGTGCCGCCGAAGTCGCCGCCCTTCTCCACGATACGGACGTCCCTGACGCCCGCCTCGACCAGCCGCGCCGCGGTCACCAGCCCCGCAAAGCCCCCGCCGACGAACGCGAAGGTCACGTGGTCGGTCTTCGGATCCCGCGGCCGGACGGGTGTGTAGGGATCGTCGAGGTAGCGCGCGAACTTGCCCGCTGCGCGAACGTACTGTGCATTGCCGTCGGGCCGCAGCCGCTTGTCGCGTTCCTCCCGATACTTGCGCCTCAGCGCTTCGCGGTCGATCGGCGTATGGGGATTGAGGCTGTCGGTCGTGCCCATGAAATCGGCCCTTCGCTCAGGCGGTCGGACGGCGCGGTTGCCTATAGCGTGCCGACGGCGGATGCGCCAATGCGCCCCGCATCGAGGTGCACGATCTCCTCGGCGAACGCCGCAGCCGCGGCAGGATCGTGGGTGATCAGGATCGCCGTACGGCCCGCGCAGGCGGCGACCAGCGACGCCAGGAGCCGGCGGGAGGTGGTAGCGTCGAGATTCTCGGTGGGTTCGTCGAGTACCAGGACCAGGGGATCACGCAGCATCGTGCGCGCCAGGACCAGCCGGCGGGCCTGGCCGGCCGAAAGGCGCGCGCCACCCTCCCCGACCCAGGCGTCGAGGTCGTCTGGCAGGTCGTGCACGAAGGCGGCCAGTTCCACCGTCTCGAGGGCGCGCCGCATTGCCCCCTCGTCGGCAGCAGGAGCCGCCATGAGCAGATTGTCGCGAATGGATCCATTGAACAGCTGCGCATCCTGGGCAGCGAGTCCCACCAGCCGGCGCAGATCCTCGGGCTGATAGCGGCGCAGCTCATGGCCGCCAAGGTGAATCTCGCCGTCATACTCCCACAAGCGCAGCAGCAGGCGCGCGATCGAGCTCTTGCCCGCGCCGCTCGGGCCCAGGATGGCGACGCGGCGGCCACTCGCGATGGCGAGGTCAAGGCCATCGAGCACCGCCGGACCGTCCGGGCGGTAGTGCAGCCGCACCGAGGAAAAGACGACGCTGCCGTCGCGCGGCGTCGGAGAGGGCTCTGAGGGCGCCGCGATGGCCGGCGTGAGATCCGCCAGCGCAAGGAGCCGCCGCGCCGCCGCCGCTACCTCGCCCCAGCGCTGCAGGGCCGCAGGCAGCGGTGTGACGACCTCGAAGATCGCGAGCGCCGCCAGCGCCAGCGCCGGCGCCACGGCCGGGGCAAGACCGCCCGTGGCGACGCTTGCCGATCCCAGAAGCGTCGCACTCCACAGCGCAAGGCCGGCGCACAGCCCCACGGCCGCCTCCGCCAGGTTGCCGCAATCGTCGACGCGGCGCTGGGCCCCCGCGAGCCGGCCGCCCAGATCGTCGATGGCGGCGACGTGGCGCTGCGTCGCCCCGGCGGCGCGGAGATCAACGCCCCCTTGGAGGAGATCCACGACGGCGATCCGAAGCTCCGTGCGCAGGCGCACGCTCTCCGCGCCGGGAGCCGCGGCCGCCCGGCGGGCGAGCGCGGGCGCCACGCCGCCCGACGCGACAAGGAGCACGGCGACGGCGATGGCGGTCGGCGGATGCAGCACTGCCAGCAGGGCGATCAGGGCCACGCTGCAGACGATCGCGGCGGCGACAGGGGAGCCGAAGCGCAGATAGGCGTGCTGTAGCGTATCCACGTCCGCCTGCAGGCCCGATGCGAGATCGGCGCCGCGCCGGTCCTCGAGCTGCGCCGGCGCCAGCGGCTCCAGCCGGCGGAAGAGCCAGAGGCGCAGACCCGTCAGCAGGCGGAACGTCGCGTCGTGGCTCAGCAGCCGCTCGAGATAACGCCCGCCGGTCCGCGTGATCGCGAAGAAGCGGATGCCGGCGGCGGGCAGGAAGTAGTTCATCATCCCGGTGGTCGCGCCGGCGATCGCCATGGCCGCGATGAACCAGCCGGCGATGGTCATGAGGGCCACGCTCGCCAGCACCGTCGCGCAGGCCACGGCGACGGCGGCAAGGAGCCAGGCACGGTAGGGACGGGTCAGCCCCAGCAGGCGACGCAGGATGGCGGCGGCTCCCATCACTCGGCCAGCCCGGCATCGTGCAGGAGCGCGGCGAACCGGCCTCCATCGGCTTCGAGATCGGCGCGCGTCCCCTGCTCGACCACGCGGCCGCCCTCCATGAAGACGATCCGGTCGGCAATCTTCACCGTCGCCAGGCGGTGGGCCACCACCAATGTCGCCCGATTGCGGGCGAGCCTGCGGATCGCATCGACGATGACGGCTTCGGTGCCGCGATCGAGTCCGGAGGTGCCTTCATCCATCAGCAGGATGCCCGCCTCTTCCTTCAGGAAGGCACGGGCAAGCGCAATCCGCTGAACCTGCCCGCCCGACAGCGTCTGACCGTGCTCGCCCAGAAGCGTGTCGTAGTCTTGGGGCAATGCCGCGATGAAGCGGTCGGCTGCGGCAAGCCGCGCGGCGGCTTGCGCGCGCTTGACGCTGACCGACGGATCACCCAGCCGGATGTTGTCGAGGACCGTACCCGCGAACATGTGCGGACGCTGCGGCACCACCGCGACATGGCGCATCCAGCGGGCGGGATCCATGGCGGCAAGGTCGTGGCCGTTGACGAGGATGCGGCCGCTCCGCGGCCTGACGAGGCCCAGGACCAGCGACAGCAGCGTGCTCTTTCCCGCGCCGCTGGGACCTACGAGCGCCACGATCTCGCCGGGCTGCAGGCGCAGGGAGACACTGTCGACCACGGAACGTCCCGGTTCCCAGGCGAAGCTCACCGACTGGCAATCGACCACGATTGCGTCCCCCAGGTCGGGTGTCGCATCGGCGGTTGCAACCGGGCTTTCGTCCAGGAACGCCAGGATGCGTTCCGCCGCCGCGAGCGCTTCCATCCGGGCGTGATAGTCGACGCCGAGCTGGCGCAGCGGCGCGTAGAAGTCGGGCACGAGCAGCAGCACGAAGAAGGCCGCCTCGAAGCCCAGCGTACCGTCGAGCAGGCGAAAGCCGATCAGCACCGCGACGACCGCGATTCCCAGGGTCGCGAAGAACTCTAGCGCGAGCGAGGACAGGAAGGCGACGCGCAGCACGGCCATGGTGCTGCGCCGGTAGTCTTCCGAAGCGTCGGCGAGCCGTCGAGCTTCTCGCTCGCCGGCATTGAGCAGCCTGACGGTGGTCAGCCGTTGCAGGCCGTCGAGGAGCTGCGCCGACAGCCGTGCAAGACGTTGCCACTGCCGCCTGTTCAGCTCGGCCGCCTTGTGGCCGAGGATGACCATGAACAGCGGGATGACCGGCGCGGTCACCAGCAGGACGAGCCCCGAGACCCAGTCGCGCGGCAGGACAGCGATCAGGATGGCCGGCGGGATGGCGGCGAGGACGCCGAGATGCGCCATGAAGCGGGAAACATAGGGGTCCAGCGCGTCCACGCCTTCGACGACGACCGTCGCGACCTCGCCGGAGGCGCGGCTCGCCAGCCGGGTCGGGCCCAGAGCGGCGAGATGCGCGACCAATCTGGATCGGACATGCGCCTTGAAGCGCCTTGCAGCCGCCGATGCCCGGCGGCTGGAGACCCAGGTCAGCGCGAATCGCAGCGCCAGGATGATCAGGACCGGCCCGAGCCACGCCAGTGTCGGCGCCAGGGCGGCACCGCGGTCCATGACCACGGGCGCAATGGCATGGGCCAGCAGCCACGCCTGCGGGACCGCGAGAGCGGCCGCAAGGGCCCCCAGCGCCATTGCCCATCGGAGTCCGCTGCCGCCCGCTTCCGCCGCTTGGGCGCGCAGCCATCGCTCGACGGCGGCATCTGGTCGGTTCGGCGCGCCCTGCCGGGCGTCGGCCATGGCGAGCTCCCTGGGGGCGGCACTTACCGCGCGGTACGGCCCGGCGGCTTCGGGGCACTTGCGGCCACGACCCTGGCGACGTCGTCCGCCTGTCGTGCGCCGCTTCCGCTCGCAGCCGTCGCCGCATCCTCCTGCGCCTCGAACAGGACCCCCGCCGAGGCGGCGACGAGGACCATGAAGCCGGTGCCGAGGAACCACGACAGGTACCAGGGGCCATAATCCCCGAGGATGATGGCGAACAGGATGGCCAATGCGGCGAGCCCCATGGCGATGATGTAGCGCAGGAACATGCCGGCCTCCTCAGTACGCGTGGTCCGACGTTTCGACGTGCTTCACCTCGATCCTGCCCCGCATCACCCAGAACGCCCAGCTCGTGTACCAGACAACGAGCGGCATGAAGATCAGGGTGAAGCCTACCATCCAGGCCAAGGTCACGAGGCTGGACCCGGAATTCCAGACGGTGAGGCTATGCGAGGGATTGGTGCTCGAGGGCATGATGAACGGGAACATCGCCGCACCGACAGTACCCATCACGCCGATCCAGGCGACCACGCCCATCCACCAGGCCAGGAACGAACGCCGGGCCGCCAGCGCGAGCACGCCGAGCAGGATGCCGGCATAGACGAGCGCCGGCAGCGCCCACAGTGCGGGATGCCGCCCATAGTGCGCGAGGAGCTCGCCCGGCGCGCGCGTCACCTGCTGGTGCAGGGGAGTCTGCGCCATCGCCGGATCCGGACCGGCGACCAGCCGGAATCCTTCGATGCTGGATACCCAGACCCCGGCGACGGTGAAGATCAGCAGTGCCGCGAGGCCGCAGACGATCGCGGCCCTGCGCGCGCGCGCACCGACCGGATTGGCAGCGCCGGCAGCCAGGCGGGTGCCGCCCATGTAGACCGCGAGCGCAACCGACATGAGACCGCACAGGATGGCGAAGGGATTGAACAGTGCGAGGAAGCTGCCGGTGTAATACGACGTCAGGCGCCAGTCGAAGTGGAACGGCACCCCCTGCAGGACATTGCCGACGGCGGCGCCGAAGACGAGCATCGGCACGAGACCGCTGACGAACAGCGCCAGGTCCCAGACGGCGCGCCAGCGTGGCGAGGGCATCTTGCTGCGGTACTCGAAACCGAGCGGCCGCACGATCATGCTCCACAGCAGGACCAGCATCACGATGTAGAAACCGGAGAAGGCGGTCGCATAGACCAGCGGCCACGCGGCGAAGATCGCGCCGCCGCCCAGGATGAACCACACCTGGTTGCCGTCCCAGTGCGGGCCGATGACGTTCAGCGCGACGCGGCGTTCGGAGTCGGTGCGGCCGACGTAGCGGAGGATGGTACCGACTCCCATGTCCATCCCGACCATCACGCCGATGCCCGTCAGCAGGACGCCGAGGAGGCCCCACCAGACGAGCTTCAGGATCATGTAGGCTTCCATGAGATGCCTCCTCAGTGCGCCGCCGACGGTCGGCCGGCAGAGGCGCCGCTGGCTGACAGACCTGCGGCCGCCAGGCCCTCGTGGGTGGCGGGGCCGTACTCCTCGGGGCCTTTCCGGATGAAGTGCAGCATCAGGAAGATCTCCACGACCGCGAAGACGGTGTAGAGCAGGATGAAGCCGCTCAGCGAGAAGACCATGTAGGCGACGCTGTGAGTCGAGACTGACAGCCAGGTTGGCAGCATCTCGTTGACGGTCCACGGCTGGCGGCCGACTTCGGCCACGAGCCATCCGAACTCGCAGGCGAGGAAGGGCACGGGCACCATCAGCACGGCGCCCCACAGGAACCAGCGCCGCTCCTGCACCTGGTTGGCGAGCGTCATCAGTGTCGCCAGCACCAGGTAGGCGAGCATCAGGAGGCCGAGCGCGACCATGACACGGAACGACCAGAAGACGATCCACACCTCGGGGATGGTATCGCGCGCGGCGCGGACGATGTCGGCATCGGTCACGCGTGAGAGGTCGCCCTCCGGTGCATAGCGCAGCACCAGGAAGCCGTAACCCACGTCCTTGCCGTGCTCCTTGAACCGGGCCAGGGCCTCCGCGTCGCGCGGATTGGCGCTCAGACGCTCCATCGCCTGCACGGCCGGGATGCCATTGCGGATGCGCTCCCGCGCCTGGAGCTCGAGCTGATCGATCGCGGGCACGGTGCCGTCGAGCGAATGGGTGACGAGGAGAGACAGCAAGGCCGGGATGCGGATGGTGAAGTAGTTCTTCTGTTCGGACTGGCTGGGAAACGCGATGGCGTTGAAGGCCATGGGCGCCTCTTCCGGCGTCCACAGCGCCTCCATGGCGGCGAGCTTGGTCGGTTGGACGTGGGCGCCGACATAACCCAGAGCGTCACCCAGCGTGATGACGCCGGCTCCGCCCAGCATGCCGAAGATCGCGGCAACGCGGAACGAGCGGCGCGCGATATCGAGATGACGGCCCTTCAGCATGTACCAGGCGCTGACCCCGCACACGAAGATCGCGGCCGTCACGTAGCCGGCCAGCACCGTATGCACGAATTTGGACTGCGCATCCGGATTGAAGAACAGTGCCCCGAAGCTCTGGAGCTCCATGCGCATGGTCACCGGATTGAACTCGGCGCCCTGTGGATGCTGCATGAAGCTGTTGGCGACCAGGATCCAGAGTGCCGAGAAGTTGGAGCCGAGAGCGACCAGGTAGGTGACGATGAGATGCTGCGCCTTCGACATGCGATCCCAGCCGAAGACCATCAGTCCGATGAAGGTCGATTCCAGGAAGAAGGCCATCAGCCCCTCGATGGCGAGGGGTGCGCCGAACGTGTCACCCACGAAGCTCGAATAAAAGGACCAGTTCGTGCCGAACTGGAACTCCATGGTAAGGCCCGTCGCGACGCCGAGCGCGAAGTTGATGAGGAGCAGCTTCGTCCAGAACTGGACCATCTGCCGGTAGATCTTGCGGCCGGTCGTGACGTAGACCGTTTCCATCACCGCCAGCAGCACGGTGAGGCCGAGCGTCAGCGGCACGAAGAGGAAATGGTAGAGCGCGGTCGCCGCGAACTGCACGCGCGACAATTCCACGACAAGATCGTTCACCATCTCCCGCTCCTTCGCGCCCCCGCGCGGCCTGCCTCATCCGATGCAGGCAGAAGGTCGTTTGCATATATGGCGCATCGACATTGGCCGATGCCGTTCCGGGCCGTCAACGGGTCAAGACGCCCCAGCCGAAGAGAACCAGTCATCCTTTCCATTGATAGAGCCCGCTCGCTTCCGCGGACTTGATTTGCATCAAGCCGAAGACGGGCACAGATCGCGATGCGTAGCGTCCTAGCCGTCGCTGTCCGACGGCTGGTGCGGCCTCACGCGGAGAGCAGCCAACCCAGCGCAATGCCGATCAGCAGCGTCACGACGAAGCCGCCGGCGACGAGCCCGAGCCGTACGGCCCCCTCCCCGACGGAAATCGCTCTTGCGCGGGCCTCCTCGACGAAGCGTCCGCGCGTGCGATGAAGGTGAGGCACAGGCTCGAACAGATTGTCGCGACGATCTTGCCGCACGGCCGCCGACGTCTGCTGCGCCTGGAAGGCATTCCGGGCGAGGTAGCCGTCCATATACGAGGGCAGGACCATCTGGCCAAGCACCGTCGACAGGGTGCTGCCGCCCAGCCAGACCTCTCTGGCGGATCCGGAGACCGCTGCGACGATGGCATGGGCCGCCACCTCCGGCTGCACCACCGGTCCCGCCGGCCTCGGCTCGCGCTGCATGTGGGTGCGGGCCCAGTCGAACTGGGGCGTGTTCACTGCCGGCAGCTGGACCATCACCAGCCGGATCGCACGCCCCTGGTGCAGCAGCTCTGTCCGTAGCGAATCGGTGAATCCCCGGATGGCATGCTTGGCCCCGCAATATGCCGCTTGCAGGGGTATCCCGCGATAGGAGAGCGCCGATCCGACCTGCACGATGGCTCCTTCGGCGGGCATGCGCATGTGGCGCAACGCCGCCATCGTGCCGTGGACGAAGCCGAGGTAGGTCACCTCCGTGACGCGCCGGAACTCCGCAGCCGACATTCTCTCTAGCGGCGAGAACACCGTGAGCATCGCGCAGTTTATCCAGATCGAGAGAGGTCCGAATTCAGCCGCTGCCCGATCGGCCGCCGCGTCGACCGCTGCCGCGTCGGCAACATCCGCGGGGATCGCCAGCGCGCGGCCGCCCCGGCTCTCGATCTCTTCTTGCGTGGCGGCGAGGGCGTCGGCATCGCGCGCGATCAGCGCAACGGCAGCACCGCACTCGGCCAACCGATGCGCCGTCGCCCTGCCGACACCCGCCGACGCACCGGTCACGACCGCGACCCGACCCGCCAGCGGCTTGCCGCCCGGCGGGGACGCCCTCATCGGCTCGGCTCCGCAACCCTGATGAGCGCCAGGCCGCTTTCCGGGTCATGGCGCTTGCGGAGGTGCGCCGGTGATTCGGTCAGTACCAGCTCCAGCGTCGGTCGCACGATGCCGCGGAGCAGATGACCGGCGAGCGCGCTCGAATCGCGCCGCCCCAGCACGACATGGGCATGGATCGCCGGCTTGCCGTCCGGCCCCAGCGCGATATCGCCGATCAGGGAGGCGACCTCCACCTGCTCCACCACGGTGTTGCGGTCGTACTCCTTCTTCTCCCAGTCGAAGTAGCCGAGGGTGACCTCCCTGAAGGCTCCGATCGCGGTGAATTGCGCAGCAGAGAGCTTTTCGCGCCGCGCGTATTCCATCAGCGACGACAGCAGTTCGTCCCCGGTCTCGAATATGAGAGCGCAAGTTCGCTGGCCGTCCGCCTGGTGCAGCAGCTTTGATTGCACGACCCACCTCCTCTTCATCTTCGCCGACGGTGCAGGAGCAGTGAAGCGAGGCAAGACCTTCCCGACCTTGACTGCCTGCCGGGATGATAATCATCGCAGGCCGGCAACGTTCCACGGAGGCCCGCATTACTCGGCGAATGCCACACCCCATGGCACGAACCCCCACGCCAATTCCTGGAGGGCACGATGGCCACGCCGACCGCCGCCGACATCCTCGTCGACACACTTGCCGAATGGAACGTCGACACGATCTTCGGCATCCCCGGCGACGGCATAAACGGCATCATCGAAGCCCTCAGGACCCGCAAGGACCGAATCCGATTCGTGCAGGTGCGGCATGAGGAGGCCGCGGCTCTGGCTGCCTGCGCCTATGCCAAGTGGACCGGCCGGCTCGGCGTCTGCATCGCGACGTCCGGACCCGGCGGGATTCACCTGTTGAACGGACTTTACGACGCCAAGCTCGACCAGCAGCCGGTATTGGCCATCACCGGACTTCAGTTCCATGACCTGCTGCGCACCTTCACGCAGCAGGACGTCGAACTCGACAAGCTGTTCATGGACGTCGCCATCTACAATGCCCGCATCATGGGTCCCCACCACGTGGAGAATACGGTCGAGCTGGCCTGCCGGACGGCGCTGGCGTATCGTGGCGTTGCCCACATCACCATGCCCGTCGACATCCAGTCGATGCCGGTCGACGAAATTCCCAAGTCGAAGCGCAATGTGCCGCACCACGTCTCGCAGGTGATGGCGCGCTCCGCACAGATGCCGAGCGAAGACCAGCTCGCCGAGGCGGCAGCCGTTCTCCGGCGTGGCAAGAAGACGGCTATCCTCGCGGGCCAGGGAGCACTGGGGGCCGGCCAGATCCTGGAGCAGGTCGCGGAACGCCTTGCAGCACCCATCATCAAGCCCCTGCTCGGAAAGGCGGTCCTGCCCGACGACCACCCCTACTGCATCGGCGGCATCGGCCTGCTTGGCACCAAACCGGCCCAGGAGGCGCTTGAGGAATGCGATTCGCTGCTGATCGTGGGCAGCTCCTTCCCCTACATCGAGTACTACCCCAAACCCGGACAGGCCGAGGCGGTCCAGATCGACATCGACCCGCAGCGCATAGGTTTGCGCTACCCGGTGAAGGCCGGACTGGTGGGGGACGCGGCAAAGGTGCTCGAGGTGCTGCTTCCCCGGCTGCACGCGCGCACCGATCGCTCGTTTCTCGAGAATGCCCAGAAAGGAATGGAGGACTGGAACGCCTTGATGGAGGAACGGGGCGGTCGCCAGGACAAGCCCATGAAGCCGCAGGTGGTCGCTCACGAGCTCGACCGGCTCCTGCCGCCGGATGCCATCATTGCGACGGACTCCGGCACGATCACCACCTGGGCGGCGCGGCACCTGAAGATCCGAGCAGACATGAAGTTCTCCTGCTCCGGCAATCTCGCGACGATGGCGTGCGGGCTGCCCTACGCTATCGCGGCCGCGATTGCGCATCCCGACAGGCAGGTCGTCTGCTTCATCGGCGACGGCGGACTGACGATGCTGATGGGTGAGCTGGCCACCTGCGTGAAGTACGGCCTCAACATCAAGATCATCGTGATCAAGAACAACACACTGGGCCAGATCAAGTGGGAGCAGATGGTGTTCCTTGGCAATCCGGAATATGTTTGCGAACTCCAGCCCATCGATTTCGCCACCGTTGCCCGAGGCTTCGGCATCGAGTCGTTCCGTGTGGACGACGCGGCGGACTGCGCCTCGACGTTGAGGATGGCCATGGCGGCCAAGGGGCCGGCGCTGGTGGAGGCGGTCGTCGACCCGCATGAGCCGCCGATGCCGCCCAAGGCGACGCTCAAGCAGGCGACCGCCCTGGCGCAGTCGCTTGCGCGCGGCACGCCGGCAGGGGGCAAGATCGCCCTTACGATCGCCTCCGATACCGTCCGCGAACTCGTGTGACGATCGGGGCGGACGCGGCCATGCGCGCTCCGATCGAAGATGTACGGGTCCACGCCTTCCGGGTGCCCACGGACGAACCAGAACAGGACGGGACCCTGTCGTGGGACTCGACGACCCTGGTCGTCGTCGAGATGTCCGCCGGCGGCAAGCAGGGCATCGGCTACACCTATGCGAGTGCCGCGGCCGGCCGCGTCATCGATGACCTTCTCGTGGATCCCCTGAAGCAGGGGGACGCCTTCGACATTCCGGGGATCTGGAGCGCATTGGTGCGGGCCGTGCGCAACGCCGGGCGGCCAGGCATCGCCAGCTGCGCCATCTCGTGCGTCGACGGGGCGCTCTGGGACCTCAAAGCCAAGCTGATCGGCCTGTCGCTGGCTCGCCTCCTCGGGGCGGCCCGCAGCGATGTCCCGATCTACGGCAGCGGCGGTTTCACGTCCTATACCGACGGCAGGCTCGCGGAGCAGCTCTCCGGCTGGGTCGCCAACGAGGGCTGCACGTGCGTGAAGATGAAAATCGGCCGCGATATGATGCGCGACCGCGAGCGCATCGCCGTCGCGCGGCGCGCCATCGGAGAGGCCGAGCTCTACGTCGACGCCAACGGCGCCTTCACGGTCAAGCAGGCGCTCGCGTTCGCGGAGCAGTGCCGTGGGGACGGCATCACGTGGTTCGAGGAACCGGTCTCCAGCGACGATCTCGTCGGCCTCAAACTGGTGCGGGGTCGCGTTCCCGGCGGGATGAAGGTCGCTGCCGGCGAATACGGATATGACGACCGGTATTTCCTGCAGATGCTCTCGACAGAAGCCGTAGACGTATTGCAGGCGGATGCGACCCGCTGCGGCGGGATCACCGGCTTCCTGAAGGCGGCCACCTTGGCTGACGCCCATGGCCTGCCTCTTTCCGCCCACACGGCGCCCGCCCTCCATGTGCACGTCGCGGCGGCGGCACCGCGCCTCATGAACGTGGAGTGGTTCCACGACCACGTCCGCATCGAGCGGATGCTTTTCGACGGGGCTCCGGTCCCCCGGCAGGGCACAATCAGGCCCGATCTCGACCGGCCCGGCCTGGGTCTCACGCTGAAACGACAGGACGCCCAGCGCTTCGCGATCTGAGATCCGCCAGACCGAAGGAGAAGACGCGATGCCGACGTACCACAGCGACACGGGGAGGACCTCGGCCGCCTTCCGCGAAACCCCGGAGGCGGTGCGCCGGCAGGTGGCAAGCGAGCTGACCGGCTCCATAGCGGGCGAAGTGCGGTTCGACCGCGGAAGCCGCGCGCTGTACGCGACCGACGCCTCTAACTACCGCCAGGTCCCGCTCGGACTTGTGGTCCCGAAATCGGTGGACGATGTGGTTCGAACCGTGACCGTCTGCCGGCGCCATGACGTGCCGCTGCTGCCGCGCGGCGGAGGCACCAGCCTCGCCGGCGAAACCTGCAACGTGGCAGTGGTCATCGACTTCTCCAAGCACCTGCACCACATCCACTGGATCGATGCCGGGCGCCGCCTTGCCCGTGTCGAGCCGGGATGCGTGCTCGACCGGCTGCGCCAGGCGGCGGAGCAACATCACCTCACCTTCGGCCCCGATCCGGCCACCCACGATCACAACACGCTGGGTGGCATGATCGGCAACAATTCCTGCGGGGTTCACTCCGTTCTGGCGGGGCGGACTTCCGACAACGTCGAAAGCCTCGACGTCCTGACCTACGATGGCCTGAGGTTCGATGTCGGCAGGACCGACGAGCGGGAACTGTCGGCCATCGTCTCGGCCGGCGGACGCCGCGCCGAAATCTACGCCGCTCTCGATCTGTTTCGGCACAAGTACGCGGATCTCATCCGCTCCCGCTTCCCCAGGATCCCGCGCCGCGTCTCGGGCTACGAGAACCTCGACATGCTCCTGCCGGAGAACGGTTTCAACGTCGCGCGCGCGCTCGTCGGCACGGAAGCCACATGCGTCACCGTTCTCGGTGCCACGCTCAACCTCGTCGCAAGTCCGCCCTGCCGCGTACTCGGTGTCATCGGCTTCGATTCGATCTTCGCCGCGGCCGACGCCGTGCCGGACGTCCTGCGGCACGAGCCGATCGGGCTGGAGGGCATGGACGAGCTGCTGATCGATTTCATGCGCCGCAAACACCTTCACGCCGAGAATGTCGAAGCGCTGCCGGCAGGCAACGGTTGGCTGATCGCGGAATTCGGCGCCGACAGCACGGATCTGGCCGCCGACAAGGCGCGCCGCCTCCTGCAGGCGTTCGAAGGAAAATCGCGCGGTGCGGCCCTGCTGACCGACCCGGCGGCGCAAGCGAAGATCTGGGAGGTGCGCGAGGCCGGCCTTGCGGCGACGGCCCATGTCCCGGGCATGGCGGAAAGCTGGCCCGGCTGGGAGGATAGCGCCGTCCCTCCTGACTCACTGGGGCGCTATCTGCGCGACCTCAAGGCTCTGTTTCACAAACATGGTTACGAGGCGTCGGTGTACGGCCACTTCGGTGATGGCCTTGTCCATTGCCGTGTCCCGTTCGATCTGCGCAGCGAAGCAGGCGTCGCCAACTGGCAGCGCTTCCTGTCTGAGGCATCCGATCTCATCGTTCGCTATGGCGGCTCCATGTCTGGCGAACACGGCGACGGGCAGGCGCGCGGCGCCCTCATCGAGAAGATGTATGGCCCGGAATTGATGACCGCCTTCAGCGAGTTCAAGGCGATCTGGGATCCGGCGGGGCGCATGAACCCCGGCAAAGTCGTCCACCCCTTCCCCATCGCTTCGAATCTGCGGGTCGGCCCGACCTATCAGCCGCCGGAGGTCGAACACCATTTTGCCTACCAGGAGGATGGCGGCAGCTTCACCAAGGCGACGCGCCGCTGCGTGGGCGTCGGTGCTTGCCGTCGCGCCGACAGCGACAAGGGCGTCATGTGCCCCAGCTACATGGCGACTTTCGAAGAGAAGCACTCGACCCGCGGCCGGGCACGGCTCCTGTTCGAGATGCTTCACGGCGGCGCCATTACCGACGGCTGGCGCAGCCCCGAAGTCGAAGAAGCACTGGATCTCTGCCTGGCGTGCAAGGGCTGCAAGAGCGACTGCCCCGTCCATGTCGACATGGTAACATACAAGGCCGAGTTTCGCGCTCACCACTACGCTGGTCGACTCCGGCCGAATTCCGCGTACGCGATGGGCCTCATCCACCGGTGGTCGCGCATCGCCGCCCGGATGCCGCGGCTTGCCAACGCCCTGACCCAGGCTCCCGGATTCTCGGCTGCGGCGAAGCGCCTCGCCGGCATCGCGCCCCAGCGAGCGATCCCGCGCTATGCGCCGCAGACGTTCGCCCAGTGGTTCCGCCAACGCGAACGGCGTCGCACGACCGGCAAGCGGGTCCTGCTCTGGCCCGACACGTTCAACAATCACTTCCGCGTGCAGACCGCCATCGCAGCCACGAACCTCCTGGAATCACTGGACTATCAGGTCGTCCTCCCCGACGGCCCCGTTTGCTGCGGCCGTCCGTTGTACGACTGGGGATGGCTCGACATCGCCAAAGGTCAATGGCAGCGCACCCTGACCATGCTGGAGCCGGAGCTGCGACGCGGCACCCCGGTCGTAGGGCTCGAACCCGCCTGCGTCAGCGCCTTTCGCGATGAGCTCCCCGGCCTCCTGCCTTCCGACGAGCGCGCCAGCCGTCTCTCGCAGGCCACGCTGTTCCTGACGGAGTTCCTTGACCGCGAGCATGCGCCCATCCGAGCAGCCGCGGGGCGGCAGGCCGCCCTGGTGCAGATCCACTGCCATCAGCACGCGGTGCTCGACCCCGAAGCCGAGCGCAGGGTGCTGGATAGCCTGGATCTGGACTACACCGTGATGGCGTCCGGCTGCTGCGGCATGGCGGGTTCGTTCGGCATGGAATCGGGAAAGTACGAGGTGTCGATGGCGGCGGCGGAGCGGGTCCTGCTGCCCACGATCCGGAAGTCCGCCGACGACATGCTTATCCTTGCCAACGGCTTCAGTTGCCGCGAGCAGATCGAGCAGGGCACCGGCCGCGCCACCCGCCACGTCGCGGAGGTGATCAGCGCGGACGATGGCTGATGCCGCGTCGGCCGGAACGCTCGTCCGGCCGGGCGTTGCCAGGACCAGGCCGATTCGTCCGCGCGGCGGAACAATCGCCCATCTCCTGCCGTTTGCTGGCTGCATCTCTGCAAGTGGCCTCCCATCAGGAGCAGGACATGGCGTACGACCGCGTCCCTCGATCCGCGACCCGCTCCGCGGCAGTCACTGCCGCCGATCCACAGTCCGCGACCACGCCCGCGGCGGCCACTGCGGCGTTCCTGGAAGCGGTCGCCGCAGCCAACCGGTTCGAGATCGACAGCGGCAAGCTGGCCGTGGAGCGCGCCGACGCTGACGCGGTCAGGCTCTTTGCGCAAAGCATGATCGACGCTCATGGCCGGACGGCCGACAAGCTGCGGGCCGCGGCAGGACAGATGCAGCTGCGCCTTCCCTCAGCGGAGCCCGACGAAAGGCAGCGGGCGATCCTCGACCGGCTCGCATCCTCCAGCGGTACGGATTTCGATCGGTCCTACATCGAGGCCCAGTACGAGGCCCATGTAGAAGCCGTCGACGTCGTGAAAGCCTATTCGCTGCACGGCCCCGACACCGACTTGAAGACGTTCGCCGCCGATCTCCTGTCGATGCTGCAGGGGCATCTCAGCGACGTCGCGAAGCTGCGTTGATGGCGCCGTTGGCGGCCGGTCGCGCCGACCGCGCGGCTCTCGTACCATGAGCTTCTTCGATGTGGCCGCGGCGATCGTGGTATGCGCGGCGGCGTTCGGGTACCTGAATCACCGCTTGATCGGCCTGCGGCAGACCACCGGGCTCACCATCATGGGTGCGCTTGGCTCCCTTGCCGTGGTCGCCTTGGATCGTGCGCTGCCCGGCGTGCAGATCGGCCATGAACTCGCCGACCTCATCGAGGCGATAGACTTCCGCCAGGCCCTCATGGAGGGGATGCTCTCCTTCTTGCTGTTCGCCGGTGCCCTGCACGTCGATCTTCAGGCGATGAAGCGTTCGGCACTGCCGATCGCCGCGATCACCTGCTCCGGCGTGCTTCTCTCGACGGCGCTGATCGGCGGTCTCGCCTGGGGCGCAGCATCCCTCGCCGGCATCGCGCTCGCACCGGCCTGGTGCCTGCTGTTCGGGGCGCTCATCAGCCCAACGGATCCCGTCGCCGTTCTTGGCATCCTGAAATCGGCGAGGATACCGCCTTCCCTCGAAGCGATGGTGGCAGGGGAAAGCCTGTTCAACGACGGCCTGGCCATCGTGGCCTTCACTGTCCTGCTGGAAATCGCCCTGGGCGCAGAGCAGGTGAGCCTGGCGGAGGCGGCGTCGCTGTTCGCAGGCGAGGCTCTCGGCGGCGCCGCGCTGGGGCTCGCCGCGGGCTGGCTGTCGTTCTTCGCGATGCGCTCGATCAACGAGCACAATCTCGAAGTGCTGATCACCCTCGCCCTCGTCATGGGCGGCTACGCCCTGGCGCACCGCCTGCACGTGAATGGTCCGATCGCCATGGCCGTCGCAGGCCTGATCATCGGAAATCACGGGCGGCGGCTGGCCATGGACGATGTCACGCGGGACTACGTCACCAAGTTCTGGTCGCTGATCGACGAGACGCTCAACGCGATCCTCTTTCTCCTGATCGGCGTCGAGGTGATCGTCATCCTCGATGACTGGCGACTCATCCTCTTCGGGGTTGCGGCGATCCCGCTGACGTTGTTCGCCCGTGCAGTTTCCGTCGGCGTCCCGATGCTGGCGCTGTGGCAGACCTCCGGCGTCCCGCGCGGCTCCTATCCGATCCTGGTGCTCGGCGGCGTCCGCGGTGGCATCTCCATCGCCCTTGCCCTGTCCCTTCCGGAAGGTCCGTACAAGCACCTGATCGTCATGGCGACCTATGTAGTCGTCGCATTCTCGGTCGTCCTGCAGGCGTCGACGGTCGGCATGGCCGCACGACGGATCTTCTCCGCCGAGGCGGGACGCACCGACGTCCGGGCTGGGCACGGGTGATCGCCCGGCGTGCCGGTGCCGGCCTGCGCCGCAGCCTCACCCGCGCGTCAGGTAGTCGAGGCCCGCGAGGCTGAACAGGATCAGCAGCCACAGCGCACCGAGGACCGCGGCCAGCCGCACGAGTCCGCCTTCGCGGCGGAGGCCCATGAAAAACCAGTACACGATGCCCGCCTTGGCGAACGCAATGCCGAGGGCGACGGCGAGGCTCGCCGCACCCTTGAGGACGAAGCTCGCACCCACGGTCACGGACAACAGCACCAAGAGGATGAACCAGGCTCCAACCAGCAGCGGATGGGTCATGGTTCATCACCGCGCAAGGTAAAGCGTGGGATAGAGAAAGATCCAGATGATGTCGACAAGATGCCAGTACAGGCCCGCGTTCTCGACCAGCGGGATGCGCTTTGGCAGGGGGGATGACACGGCGGCCAGGCCTCCTGCCAGCCCCGCCAGCAAGATGACGCCAACAGTGACGTGCACGGCATGCAGCGCCGTGGCGATCAGATAGATGTTCATGAAGCGGTGCTGCACGACGTTGGCGAAGTCCGTCGCATGCCCGCCGACGGGGAGGATGCCCTCGTCTAGCTCCGATGCGTATTCGACCGCCTTCAGCGCCAGGAACAGCAGTCCCCCGAAGGCCGCGGCGCCGAGACACCTGCAGGTCGGACGCACCCGCGTCTGGCGCGCCGCTTCGACCGCGATCGCCACCAGCAGGCTGGATGTCAGCAGGATCGCGGTGTTGGCTGCCCCCAACCATACATGGAGCCGCTCCGATGCCGCGACCACCTCGTGCGGATACCGGACCCGCATCACCATCACGACGGCGAAAAGCCCACCGAACAGCATCACCTCGCTGGCCAGGAAGAGAAACATGCCGAGCCGCGCCGCCTGATGCTGCTGGTATTGCGTGGCGTAGGGTTCGCGCAGCATGCCTTCCGTCATGACCCGCCCTCGCGCCGGCTGGCATAGTCATAGGCCGCGTGCGTCACGACGGGCGGGGCATCGAAGTTGTGCTTGGGCGGGGGCGACGGCACGGTCCATTCCAGTCCGGTCGCACCCCACGGGTTGGGCGGCGCCGGGCTCCCGCGGCGCAGCGACCAGAAGAGGTAGAGGAACGGCAGCAGGTAGGCGGCGGCCAGGATGCTGGACCCGGCCGACGACAGGACGTTGAGGACCTGGAAATCGGGTTCGTAGACATGGATTCGCCGCCGCATGCCGAGGTACCCCAGGATGAACTGCGGAAAGAAGGTCAGGTTGAAGCCGAAGAAGATCAGCAATGCACTCAGGCGGCCCCAGGCGAGCGGATACATCCGGCCGACGATCTTGGGCCACCAGTAGTGCAAGGCACCGAAGTACGCCGCGACCGTGCCGCCGACCATGATGTAGTGGAAATGCGCCACGACGAAGTAGGTGTCGTGCACATGCACGTCGATGGCCAGCATGGCGAGCACCAGCCCCGTCAAGCCGCCGAACACGAACAGGCAGATGAAGCACATCGCGAACAGAAAAGGCGGATCGAGCGCGATGTCGCCTTTGTAGAGGGTCGCGGTCCAGTTGTAGACCTTGATGCCGGAAGGCACCGCGACGACCAGGCTGAGGAACGAGAACACCGCGCTGGCGTACATCGACTGGCCTGCCACGAACATGTGGTGTCCCCAGACGAGGAAGCCCACGGCCGCGATGGCCAGCGAGGAGCCGGCGATGAACCGATAGCCGAACACCGGCTTGCGCGCGGCGGACGCGACGAGCTCGCTCACGACGCCGAGCGCCGGCAGCACCATGATGTAGACGGCGGGATGGCTGTAGAACCAGAAGAGATGCTGATACAGCAGCGGATCGCCGCCGAGGGACGGATCGAAGACACCGAGGCCGAACAGGCGTTCCGCGGCGATCAGCGCCAGCGCGATGGACAGCACGGGAGTCGCAAGCACGAGGATCAGCGACGTCGCGTACATCGACCAGACGAAGAGCGGCAGGCGGCCCCACGTCATGCCCGGGCAGCGCAGCTTGTGCACGGTCACGATGAAGTTCAGTCCCGTCATGATCGAGGAGAAGCCGACGACGAACACCGCGGTGGCGGCGAGAATGACGTGGCCATGCGCGAACATCGAGGAGAGCGGCGTGTAGAAGGTCCAGCCCGTGTCGACGCCGCCTGCCACCAGGATGTACAGCGTGAACAGGCCACCCAGCATGTACACGTACCAGCTCAGGAGATTGAGCCGCGGAAAGGCGAGATCGCGCGCGCCTATCATCAGCGGAATCAGGAAGTTGCCGAAGGTGTTCGGAATCGAGGGGATGAGGAAGAACCACACCATGATGACGCCGTGCAGCGTGAAGGCACGATTGTAGCCGTCGTTCGTGAGCAGGTCGGCTTGCGGCGTGAGCAGGTCGAAGCGCATCAGCGCCGCCGCGGCGCCGCCGACGAAGAAGAACATCGTGACGGAGACAAGGTAGAGCAGCGCCACGCGCTTGTGGTCGGTCGTGAGGAACCACGACCGCAGCGTAAACCCGTCGCGCAGGTAGCTGCCTGCCTGGGCGGGCGTCTCGGAGAGGCCGCGGTCGTGAAGGTTGCGCGGATCCGGTGCGACCGGGTGCGCTGGTGCATGTGTCATCGCGGCCGCTCCGGAACGTCGGTGGCGAGCGACTTGATGTAGGCGACCAGCCGCAGCAGCTCGTCCTCGCTCAAGACATTTCTGAAGGTCGGCATGATGGGCGGATAGCCTGCCGCGAGCTGCGCCTGCGGGAGCAGGATGCTGTCACGGATATACTGCTCGTCGGCAGCGACCAGGCTGCCGTCCTGGAGCGGCACCGGATGGCCGAACAGACCCTCGAGGGGGGGCGCGTGCACGGTCGCGGCCGGTCCATGACAGCCGCTGCAGCCACGGCTGCGGAACAGGCGTGCGCCCTGCGCCGCCAGCGTCTCGTCGACCTGGCTCTTCTCCAGCCACGCGGCGTAGTCGGCCGGCCTCAGTACGAGCAGGCGGCCGCCCATGACGGCGTGGTCGGCACCGCAGAACTCGGCACATTCCAACGCATAGGCGCCTGGCTTGTCCGCCTTGAACCACATCGTCGTGTAGCGCCCCGGCACGACATCCTGCTTGAGCCTGAGAGCCGGCACGTAGAGGCTATGGATGACGTCCTGGGAGGCCATGGTGAGGCGCACCGGCTGCCCGGTCGGCACATGCAGCTCGTTTATTTCGCGCTGGCCGCCGGCATGCTGGAACTTCCACATCCACTGCTTGGCCAGCACCTGGATCTCGATCGCATCCGCCGGCGGGCTCTGGGCATCGAAGAACAGCCGCGCCGCCCAGACGTAGAAACCGATCAGCAGGACGAACGGGATGACAGCCCACGAGATCTCCATGCCGAGCCGCCGGTTGGTCCGATGCGAACGGTCGGCCGCGCGACCGCGCCGATACTTGACGGCGAAGACCACGATGAGCACGAAGACGGGCGCGGACAGCAGCACGATCAGGACAGTCACGCCCAGCACCAGCCGGTCGAGTTCGGCGGCGTAGGCCGATGCCTGCTCGGGCCAGAGCGCAATCCCGCTCATGGCACCTTGCCCCGCCCGCCGCGCCGCTCGCGCAGGACCGCGATGCCGATGAGCACCGATCCGCCGACCGCCGTAGCGCCTCCTCCAATCCGAAGCAGCAGCCAGACGAGGGATGCATACCGGCCAGTCTCGGGATCATAATGGTAGCAGAGCAGCAGCAGCTGGTCGGTCCAGTCGCCTGTCCGGTTGTCGCCGGCCTCGGTGAGCGCAAGGCGCACGTCGGTGGCGGCGGGAGCGATGCCATAGAGCCAGCGCGACAGGTGGCCGGCGGGCGTCAGCACGGCGACGGCCGAAATGTGGGCGTACTGGCCGATGCCCTCGTCCCAGGCGTAGCGATAGCCCAGCGCGCCGGTGACGCGCGCGATGTCGGCCGGGCTCGCGGTCACGGCATGCACGCCGTCCGACCCAAGGTCCGGAAAAGCACGACGAAGCTCCACCAGGGATTGCACGGCCTCGCCCGTCCCCTCGCGCGGGTCGATGCCGAAGGCGATGAGCGTGAAGTCGCGGCCCGGCCGGAATTTCTGGGCCATGACCGCGCTTGTCAGCCCCGCCAGAGTCAGGCCGCAGATATTCGGGCAGCGATGCAGCACCGGCGCCAGCAGGACCGGCTTTCCCCGCGCGAGCGCCTGCAGCGTGGTTGAGGTGCCCTGTTCATCCACCACGGCAACGTCGAGGGGCGCGCGCGCGTCTGGACGGCGGTCGATGCCCGTCGACCGGAACGGATCGAAGGCAAGCACTGGCCCACCACTCAGCACCGCAAGAAGCAGCAGAAGCGCGAGCAGCCTCATCGCCGCGCTCCTTCGGGGCCGTCGTCCGGCCAGCCGTGTTGGGCCAGCAACTGCATCGCCCGCTCGATTGGAATCCGCGCACGGCCTTTCGCACGATCGACCCAACCATAGGTCTCGAGCCGCCGGCGCGCCGCCGCCTCCAGCGCCGCCCGGCTCTCCCCCTGGTCGACCTCGAGGGGCGGACCAAGCCGAGGCCGCGCGGCGTGCTGCGCAGATGGTGCCGCCGCATCGTGCGACAGCAACGCCATCATGCCGGCGACGACACCTGCCGATGTCGCGACCAGAGCAAACAGGCCGGCCACCCCCAGCAGCACGTGGCGTGGCTGTACGTCTCGCGGGTCGTAGCGCGCGTGACGGGCCGCGGTCATGGCAGCACCCGGGCGACGGGCCGACGCAGCAGGCCTTGCGTCAGGGCCGCGGCGGCCGGCGCCACGAGGACGAGTCCCGCCGTCGTCGCGGCGAACGCCATCCCCAGGATGGCCGGGTTGCCGGTCTCCGGCGCCACCAGCCACGCGACCTCCAGCGCCTTTCCCGCAACGACGATCGCCGAAAGCGCGATCAGCCAGACCCGCCCGCGCCGCACCGGAGCGAGGAAAAGCAGCAGCGTCGGCACGAGTTGCGACGCCGCCATGATCCATTCGACGACCGCCCAGCCGCCCTCGGCACGCCGAAGATACCAGCGCGCACCCTCGCTGAGATTGTCCGACCAGACGATGAAGAACTGCATGAACGCCAGATAGGCCCACAGGAGAAGCGACGTGAGCAGCAGCCCGCCGAGCAGGTTCATGCGGTCCGACCGTGTTGCCCAGAGCCGGGCGATCAGCAGCACCGCCAAGGCCACGGTTGCCTGGATCGACAGGACATAGAGGCCGAAGCCGGAGGAATGGAAATGCGCGGCGAGAGACATCAGCCAATCGACGACGACCGTCGTATCGGCCACCACGAAGCCGATCAGCCCGGCAGCGCTCAGCGCCGACGTCACTCCGGGGCGGCTCGCCAGGGCGAACGAAAGCGCCATCGCGCCAAGAAAGAAGAGGCCCGTTCGGAGCGCGAATCCCTCGACGGTCAGATACAAGCCACGCCAGCCGCCGATGACTTCGGCGGCCCAAGGATACAGCACGGGGCTCGCGACGATCACGGGCAGGACAGCGACCGCCGCCGCCGGCAGCAGCCACTGCATGTCGAGCGCCACCGGCAACAGCTCGGCGCGCCAGGAGCCGGGAATGAGATACATCATCATGATCAGCAGCAGCGCCCCGAGGGGCACGGCGCTGCACAGCACGAATCCCGACAGCCAGCCCCCCAGGGCTGCACGCGCGTCGACCAGCACCAGGAGCAGAGCGCCCGCGAGGCAGAGGCCTCCGAGGGCGGCCCACGGGCGATCCCGGCCGGTCACGGCCTGGCCTCCAGCCGGGCCCGGTCGACGGACGGCAGGTCGGCCGCCAGTGCGCCCTGGCTCACCTGCAGCGCGCGGATATAGGCCGCGATCGCCCAACGATCGGCGGGCGCGACGCGATCGGCATAGGGGTACATGACGCCGTGGCCATTCGTGATGACGTCGACGAAGTAGGCGGACGGGGCCGACCGCAGCCGCGGTTCGTGCAGGCTGGGCGGCTGCGGGAAGCCGCGGCTGGGCACCACCCCGCGCCCGTGACCCGACGGGTCGTGACAGACGGCGCAGTAGATGCCGAAGCGTTCGCGCCCGCGGGCGAGCAGAGCGGCGTCGAGCCGCGGCCTGCGGAGAAGCGCCGCCCGGCGCTCCGGATCGTCACGCGCGATGGTTCCCTCGGGCGGCACCTGCAGCGACGTGCCACTGGCGAACAGGCTGCTCGGTTCGGCGTCGTCATAGCGCGGCTGATGGATCATTTGCTCGCACGAAGGGGCGGCGAGCATCAGCGTCACGGCGAGGACCTGCCCTGCGTTCATGCGGGCTCCTCGGACGACTCGACCGCGACGACGCGCCGGGGTCGCAGGCGTTGCAGGAATTGCCTTGTCCGCTCCCGATCGAAGCCTGCGTCGTTGCCGAAGATCACGAGGAAGAACCTGTTCCTGCTTGCAAGCTCGAAGCCATCGACGTCGAACAGCGGATGGTTAAGCCGCGGCAGATGGTTGATCGCCAGCATGCCGCCGATCGCGAACAGCACGGCGAACAGCACGCACAGTTCGAAGGTGATGAGAGCGAAAGCCGGCGGCGCCACCAGCGGACGGGCGCCGACGATGATCGGGAAATCCAGGTTGGTGTAGACCTGCAGCCCGTAGCCAAGGCCGGCGCCGAGGATTCCGCCAATCGCCGTCAGCCAGGGCACGCGCGAATCCCGAACGTCCAGCAGTTCCGCCAGACCCTCGATGGGGAAAGGTGAATAGGCATCCAGGCGTGCGAACCCCGCCTCGCGCGCCCGGCGCACCGCCTCGGTCAGCTCATCGGCCTTCTCGAACTCCGCGAGCAGCCCAAAGACCGGTTCACGCGGCATGGGGACGCCTCTCGCTGTGTTGGGCCTCCTTCAACTCGAACGCCGAGATTATCGGGAGAAAGCGCACGAACAGCATGAACAAGGTGAGGAAGACGCCGATCATCCCCGCATAGAGCAGCCATTCCCAGACGCTCGGCTCATAGTTCCGCCAGGACGACACCAGCCAGTCCCGGTAGAGCGTCGTCACCAGGAGCATGTAGCGCTCGAGCCACATGCCCACGGCAACCGACAGGCTGACCGCGAAGAGCGCGAGAGGCGACACGCGCCAGCGCCTGAACCATAGAAGCTGGAGAGGAATGAAGTTGGTGACGATCGCGCCCCAGTAGCTCCAGGCGTAGATCCCTGCCGCTCGGTCGCGGAGCGTGGCGATCTCGTGGGAGCTTCCTCCGTAGAACGTGTCGAATGCCTCCGCCCAGTAGCCGTAGGCGGTCATCAGGCCGGTGGCGAGCAGCAGCTTGGCCAGCAGGTCGAGGTGGCGCTCCGTGACGAGGTCGCGGAGACCGAGCGCATGCCGCAGCACCACGGCGATCATCGATACCACCGCGAAGCCGGAGAAGGCCGCGCCCAGCACGAAATAGGGAGGGAAGATCGTGGAGGTCCATCCTGGTATGGGTCCCGCCGCAAAGAGCAGCGAGATCTCCGAGTGGACGGAGACCACGAGGGGCACAGCCAGCACTGCCGTGAGACGGTAGGCCTGTCGCCAGCGCACCCAATGCCGGGCGGAGCCACGCCAGCCGAGCGCCGCCAGACCATAGAACACCTGGTGGCGGCGCTTGCGCGCCCGGTCGCGTGCCGACGCGAGGTCGGGGACGATGCCGATGTACCAGAACAGGACGGAGACGGCGAGGTAGGTGAGGACGGCGAAGAAGTCCCAGGTCAGGGGACTCTTGAACTGAGGCCACACCTCCATCGTGTTGAAGTACGGCGCCATCCAGTAGAACAGCCACGGCCGGCCGAGATGCAGGATCGGATAGAGGCCCGCGCACACGACGGCGAATAGCGTCATGGCTTCGGCGAACCGGTTCAGTGAATTGCGCCAGTGCCGGTGCAGCAGCAGCAGCAGCGCCGAGATCAGCGTGCCCGCATGGCCGATTCCCAGGAACCAGATGTAATTGGCGATGGCCAGCCCCCAGGCCACCGGAATGTTGTCGCCCCAGACCCCGACGCCGAACCAGAAGAGCACGCCGGCGGACACGAAGAAGGTCAGCAGCAGGACGAGCGACGCCGCGAAGCAGATCCACCAGCCCAGCCGGTGCGGATAGTCGAGCGCGATGTCGACGATCTCGCGGGTCAGTGCGTCGTTCGACTCGGGCGCGATGGCGACGTCGCTCATTTGTCGCCACCCTTGCCGATCCGGGCGAGATAGGTCGTGCGCGGCCGCGTGTTGGCCTCCTCCACCAGCGTGTAGTCGCGCGGCGACCTTTTCCGGATGGACACCGCCGTATCTCGCTGCACCACGTCTCCGAAGGTGATGGCCTGAGCCGGGCAGACCTGCTGGCAGGCCGTGACCACCTCGCCGTCCCGGATCGGGCGGCCGTCCAGCTTGGCGGCGATCCGCGCCGCGCTGATGCGCTGGACGCAGTAGGTGCACTTCTCCATCACCCCGCGGCTGCGCACGGTGACCTCCGGATTGCGCATCGCCTGCAGGGATTCAGGATCGGCGGAGGTGTAGTCGAACCAGTTGAAGCGCCGCACCTTGTAGGGACAGTAGGCGGAGCAGGTACGTGTCCCGATGCAGCGATTGTAGACTTGCAGGTTCAGGCCGTCGCTGCTGTGCACGGCGGCGTTGACCGGACAGCCCATCTCGCAGGGCGCCGCCTCGCAGTGCATGCACGGAACCGGCTGGAAGTGGAGTTCGGGATCCGCCGGATCACCGGCGTGATAGTGATCGACGCGCAGCCAGTGCATGAAGCGCCCCTCCGCCACCAGCTCCTTGCCGACCACCGGCACGTTGTTCTCGGCGGTGCATGCCACGACGCAGGCGTTGCATCCGATGCAGAGGTCGAGATCGATGGTCATGCCCCAAGACGGGCTGTCGGAGGCGGGTAGTCGGAAGAAAGTCGCGGACGGAGGCTGTGGTGGTGTCCCCTCTCCCGGAGCATCCACGATGCGAACGAAGTCGTAGCCCTCCATCGCCGTCACCGCCTGTGTACAGGCGACCACCTGCCGGCCCTCGGCGCGGTCAAGGGAAGCGCCCGCGATCCTCGGCGGCGTATCCAGACGCATGAGACGAAAGGCATCGTAGCCCTCCCCCTCCAGACCCGCAGCGGTCCTGCCACCCCCGAGCGTGGCCGTGAGAGTGTCCTCGTCCTGGCCGGGCAGCGGCCATGCGGCGCCGCGCACGTTGCCGCCGCGTGCCGCCAGCTCGACCTCGTCCCCTCTTTCGATGCCATGCCGGCGTGCAAGGTGCGGCCCCATCAGGATCACGTTGCCCCACGTCACCTTGGTGAACGGCTTGGGGAGCTCCTGCAGCCAGGCATTGTAGGCGAACCGCCCATCCCACAAGGTCGGGTCCGGCCTGACCTCGAGGGTAAGGCCGTCCGCGGCAGCGTCCGCAGATAGCGGCGCGCGTTCTTCCAGTAGTTCCGGCACGACCTCCGTCGGCGCGGTGTCCGGATCGAATCCCCTCACGAGCGCGGCGCGCCAGCGGTGTTCGAAATCGTCGTCGCGCCAACGGCTGCGCCACGTCGCGCGCACCAGCTCATGGTCGCTCCGGCTGCCGCCTAGCCATCTGTCGAGCAGCGCATGGTCCGACCGGACAGAGTAGAACGGCCTGATGAGCGGCTGCAGAATCCCGGCCGTCCCGTCGACCGACCGTGCGTCGCTCCAGCTCTCCAGATCGTGCTGCAGGGGCGCGTGCCAATGGCTGAGCGCGGCCGTCTCGTCGACGTGAAGGCCGGCGTGAAAGACCGCGTCGACGTTCGCCAGCGCCGCCGCGACGTCCAGATCGCCCGGCGCCGTGTACGCCGGATTGCTGTCCAGGACGAACAGGGTCGACACCGACCCGCGGGCCATGTCCGTGACCAGGCCGGCGAGCGAATGATCCCCCTGTCGGGGGCGCGACGCGATCGGCTCGGTGAAGCGAAGGGTCGTCCCGATCGCCTGCAGGCGCTGGTTGATCGCATACATGGCCTCCTGCAACCCGACGCCGTGATGCGGCCCGATGGTCAAGAGCGACCGGCCGGGCGCCGACCTGAGGGCATCGACGGCCCCGTCCAGCCAAGCCTGTTCATGCGGCCGCAGATCTGCCGTCGGCTGACGACCGTGGGGCTCGAGGCCCAGCGCGGCCGCCATGGCAACGACGAGGCGGGCTATGCGAGAGGGGGCGACGGCGAGCCTTCCATCCAGGGCGCGGGCGCCGGTCAGTGACGGGGTGGGCTCGGCGACCAGCAGCCGCGAGCCGCCCTCGCCGTGCTGGAAGGCCCGCCGGCGCTCCGACCATCGCTGCGCATGCAGCGTCTGCCGGGGCCCTGGCCCGAGCGGATCGTCGTCCAGGCACACCACGACTTCCGCCTGGTCCAGCCGCAGATGCGGTTGCAGCCTGCGACCGAACAAGCGACGGCTCGCTTCCACCACGGCGTCGTCCACAAGAGGTTCGTGGACGTGCCACTGCGCCCGCGGCCAACGCTCCAGGATCTCCCCGATCTGGCGAAGCATCGTGGGTGACGTCACGCTGCCGGTCAGCAGCCGAAAGCCGTCTCCCTGGCGCCCGTCGAGGAAACGCCGTCGCTGCTCAACGGCTGTGTCGAACGCGGCCCAGCTGGTCGGGCTGCCGCGGAATCGCGGGCCTTGCGAACGCAGCGGATCGTACAGGCCGAGCAGCGCCGCTTGCGTGAAGGCGTCCGTGGCCCCGGCCGAGGCGGGATGCTCGGGATTTCCCTCGAGCTTGACGGGCCGGCCGACTCGCGTCTCCCCCAGGACCGGCTGCGCGTACCCGGTGAAGCGGACGGCCGTCGCGTACAGCTTCGCCTTTCCGGGCACCACGTCTCGCGGGGGAACGACGTATGGCAGAGCCCGATCGTCGGCCCGGGCGCGCCGTCCGGCGGCACCGGCGAGCGCCAGCGACGCCGCCATGGCCTTGAGAAGCGTGCGGCGGTCGAAGGCGAGTGGCGGCTGGCGGTCGCGGTCCATGGGATCAGCGATGACAGATGCTGCAGTCGGTGAGGGTGTTCGGCCGGATGTCGAAGGCGGCCACGCTTGCGCGGCCAAACTCCTTGGCACGCTCCTGATTCTGGTCCCAGTCCGACCAATCCATGCGGGTCACCTGTTCGCGGGGCCGCAGCTGCGGCGCGGGATCACGGTGGCACGCCAGGCACCATCCCATGGTGAACGGTTCTGCGCGCGTGAGGAGCGGCATGCGATCGACACGGCCGTGACAGGTGACACAGGGCACGCCTCGATCGATGTGAATCGAATGGTTGAAATACACGTAGTCGGGCAGCCGTGCGACGCGCTGCCATGCAAGAGGCTGTCCACTTGCGAGGCTGTGACGAACCGGCGCCAGCATGGGGGCGCCGGTCCAGACCTGGGAATGGCAGGTCATGCATACGTGGGTCGACGGCAGCCCCGCCTGGGCCGAGGTTTCGACGCTGGCATGACAGTATCGGCAATCGATGCCGAGGCCGCCGGCATGATGCGCATGGCTGAAGGGCACCGGTTGCTCGGGGACCCAGCCGACGAGCGTGGAATAGCTCGATTCCATGAAGCCTCCCACGAACAGCATCGAGGTGACGAAGCTCAGGCCGGCCAGCAACAGGCCAAACCGCAGTCTGGTATCGGCCGACGGCGTGAAGATCTGCGGCATGGTCGGCCCGCGATGTTCTTGTGCTTGAGCCCGCCAAACGCCATGTCGGGACATTCCGTTCCACAGCGCCGACACATTGTCACACCGGTGCCGTCACACTGCGCGGCTGCCTTCGGCCAACGCGCGGAAAGCGGTTGGGCATGCAGCCGGTGTGCAGCGGCCAGCATTCTGCCGTCCATGGGCAGTTCATGCGCACCGCTCCTCCCATGAGCGCCATCCGCTCGACGAGCTGCTGCGAAGCCGGCCGGAAGACATCGAACGGCAGCGCACGATTGAGAGAAGGGCACGCGGAGCCCTGACCAGGAGCGGTCCCTGTGCTCGCGGGCAGCGACGGCAACCAGCGCGTCGATACTGCTTTATCCGGCGCACGACCTGGAGGATGGCATGGACATGACGCCGGAAATCCTGTGGCTCATCACGACAACCATCGGGGTGGTGGTGCTCGGATTTGTCATCGGCTGGTCAGTGAAGCGGTACAGGAGCTGGCGAGAGCGAAGATCCCCGGGTGCCCGGCCGACGGACTGAATCGCGACCCGACCCGCCGACCGGCGTCAGGAGCGCGGCTGCGCCATCCTGCGATGCTGCTCCGCCGTGACCTCGGACGGCAGCACGCTCGCGATCGCAGCCCGCAGTTTGTTCTGCCAGCCCGTCACGACATCGCTGTCGCCGGCCATCATGGCCGCAAAGCCCTGCGATGCGACATCGGCCGGATCGGCTTTCTTCGACTGACCGATCCGGGTGTCCAGCATATCGGCCCGCTCGAAGAAATCGGTCTCGGTCGCTCCCGGCATCAGGCAAGTGACCGTCACTCCCGTTCCCTGGAGTTCCGCACGGATCGCGAACGCGAATGAATCCAGGAAGGCCTTGGTGCCGTTATAGACAGCCTGGTAGGTACCGGGCATGAACCCCGCGATCGAGCCCGTGATCAGGATGCGGCCCTCGCCGCAAGTGAGCATTCGGCGCGCGACCTGATGGACCATGTAGACGGTGCCCGTCACGTTGGTGTCGATCACGTGACGGATGTCCGCGAATGCCTGGTCGACGAAGGCATGCCCCAGCCCACGTCCCGCATTCGCCAGCAGCGCCGCGACCGGCCGGTCGCCGACGACCGCCAGCACCCGATCGACCCCTTCCGTCGTGGCCAAGTCGGCTTCCACCGCCTCAACGCCTGCGCCCTCCTGCCGAAGGCGGTGCGCAGCGTCGAGAATTTCGGATTCGTCCGCGGCGATCACCAGATCGAATCCGCGCCGGGCGCACTGTCGCGCAAGCTCGAAGCCGATCCCCGTCGACGCGCCGGTGACGACGGCGAGAGGCAAAGTGGAAGAGGCAGTCGTCCCGGAATCCGTCATGACTGCCCTCCCACTCCACGTTGTGGTCATTCACGTTCTGCATGTCCTGCGGGACGCCCGCGCTCGGCCGACCCTTCGGCTCGTCACTGCAGCTTCTTCACCTGGTCCAGATGGGATTGCAGCGTGGGCAGAAGGTCGGACGCAAACTGCTTGATGCGCGCATTGTCGCCGCCCTGAGCGTAGTTCTTGAACAGGTTGACGGTCTCGACGTGGGCCGTGGTCTGCGCGTCGATGTAGGCCTTGTCGAAGGCACCGCCCTGCGCCTTCCTCAGGTTGTCGAGCATGTTCTGATGCTTGGAATCGAGCTTCTGCGGCGGAGGCTGCAGGCCGGCCTCTTGAACGGCCGCCTTCAGCTTCTCGCCGGCCTTCGTGTGGTCGTCGATCATGTGCTGGGCGAAGCGCTTGACGTCTGCATCGTTGCTGCGCTCGAGGGCGAGCCTGCTGCTGTCGATCTCGAACGTGTTGCCTGCGGCGGCCGCCTCGAGGAAGGCCGGCGTCGCCATCGCCGTCCGCGCCGACGCCGACTGCTGAGCCGCCGGTGGGTCCGCCGCTAGTGCCGCGGACGCAAAGCCGAAGATTGCGATCAAGGGAAATGCCAGACGCACCATCGTATCCTCCGAACATCTGATTGCCGATACGGAGGCCGAACGATGCCGCACACATGAGCGTTGCCGCCTGAGGGGAAAATCGCGCGGTACCAGCGGCGGTCCTGACCGCCTTCATCCCTGCGCGCCTGTCCACCACAATCCGAGGCCGAGCAGGGCGAGCATCAGCAGCAGCGCCACGGCGAGCCATCGAAGGTCGAGGCGACCCGCCGGCACGGTGTTGGTATCGGTTGCGCCACTCACGGCTTCTGACGCCCCCGCGTTCTGCCGGCTCCGCCGCGGGGCATCGGGTTCGGTCTCGCTGCGGCGCACCTCTTCGGCGAGGTGAGGAGCGACGGGAGTGCCCGCGGCCTCCTCGTCCGTTCCGAGCGGCGCCGCAGCCGGGTCGATACCCGGCGTCTTGTCGCCGGTCTTGCCGGCATCGATGTCTGATCGCAGTCGCGTGACGTTCATGACCGATTCCTCCTGTCTGCGGAGCGAATGAAGCGACGAGCGATCGGGTTGCGGCCGTCCGAGCCGTTCGATGAAGGATCGACATTGCGCGTCGGGGATTATCTGCGCCGCCGGGCAACTGCGGGATCGTCAGGCCATTGGGTCGTCGAGGAAGCCGGCAGTCGGTTTTGCCCGCAAGGAGGAAAGACATGGCCCACATGCACGACGACGATCGTTCACAGCGCATTCGCCGGTGGGACGATGACGAGCGCGACCGCCGCCCAGGCGGCTGGGAGCCAGATCATCGTGCCTACGGCCGCTCGCGCGGAATGCACGGCGAAGACGACGAATACGGCGGCGCGCACGGCCGGCCTGCTGGCGCGGAGGACTGGCGCCAGAACCGGGGTGGAGAGCGCTATCGCGATCGGGACGAACGGTACGGCGGCAGCGGCCAGGGTTCCCGCGGCCGCGGTTCCTCGCCAGACCAGCCGGGCCCCTATGGCGGAGGCCAGTATGGCGGAGGCCAGTACGGAGGCCAGTACGGCGGTGGTAACTACGGCAGCGGACCGGAGGGTCGAGACCGCTACCGGGAAGGTCGGTACTCATCCAGTTCTCATGGCGGTGGCCAGTACGGCGGTGGCCACTATGGCGGTGGCCAGTACGGCGGCGACTACGGCGACGACCAGTTTGGTGGTTCCCCGTCCGGCGGCGGAATGGGCATGTGGGGTGACGACGACGGACATGGTCGCAGCGAGCGCGGCCGCTACTCCGGCCGCGGCAGCGAATCCATGGGCATGGCCGCGGGCCTCGGCGGCCGGGGCATGGCGGGCAAGGGCCCCAAGGGCTACACGCGCTCCGACGATCGCATCCGGGAGGATGTCTGCGACTGCCTGACGGACGATCCTCGGCTCGACGCCTCGAGCATCGAAGTCCAGGTCAAGAACGGGGAGGTGACGCTCAGCGGTACCGTCGACAGCCGCGAGGCCAAGCGTCACGCCGAGGATGTCGTCGAACGTGCCAGTGGCGTGAAGAACGTCCAGAACACCCTGCGTGTTCAGGACAGCCAGGACGGCCAGCAGGGCCAGTCACCTCGGGCCCGGCCCGGCGCGGCGACCTGATGTGCGGGCGTGCCGTCCCTGCACCGATGCCGGGGCGGCACGTCGACACTTGAGGCCACCTGCGCCAGGAGAGTTGCATGGACCAGATGACGATTGTGGCGAACTTCGACACCCGCCGCGAGGCGGAGATCGCCGTGGAGCGCCTCGTGCAGGAGCACGGGATCGAGCGTACCGACGTCTTCATCCGCTCGACGAGCGATGCCAACACGGCCGGCGTACGCCGCGCAGGCGCCGATGTCGAGAGCGGCCATCCGGGCGTCGAGAAGCGAGGCGAGCCGGAGCTCTCCGGACCGATCGAGATTTCGGTCGATTGCCGTGCCGAGCGGTCCAAAGTGGTCGAGACGGCCCTGCAGCAGGCCGGCGCGACACGCGTTTGGGCGGACTGAAGCCATCTTGTGGCTTAGCCACGAAGATCCTGCCGACTGGTGCCGCACGGTGAGAACCCGCCTTGGATGCGTCCTCAGCGCTCGACACCAGCATCAACATCGCCATCGCGCTTGCGGCGGGCACATCGCTCGGCCTGAGCTTGGTCTCCGGCTACGTCAGGAATCGCCTCTGGACGGCGCAGAGTACGATCTGCGTGGTCCTGGGGATCGTGGCCGGCCCTTCCCTGCTCGATGTCTTCTCTCTTGGAGAGCTTCCAACGGGCCGCTTCCTGGTCCTGGAGGAGGCGGCTCGCTTCATGCTGGGCTTCTCGATCATGGCCGCCACCCTTCGGCTGCCGCGTGGGTATGTCGTCCGCCGCCTGCGCAGCCTGGCCATCGTGCTCGGCCCGGGGATGATCGCCATGTGGGCCGCGAGTGCTGCACTTGCCGTTGGCCTGCTGGAGCTTCCCCTGCCGGTTGCGCTCCTGCTTGGCGCTGCCGTGGTGCCGACGGATCCGGTCGTGGCCGGTGCGGTGGTCAACGGCGCTCTCGCCGACGCATCCGTACCTGATCGCCTGCGGAACCTGCTCACTGCCGAAAGCAGCGCCAACGACGGCCTGGCGCTGCTGTTCGTCATGCTGCCCCTGCTTCTGCTGCAACGGCCTGCCCCCGCGGCGCTGGCCGAGTGGCTCACCGGCGTCCTGTTGTGGGACATCGGCACGTCGGTCCTCGTCGGGATGGCGGCCGGCTGGCTTGCCGGCAGGCTGCACCGTTGGGCGGAGCATCAGCCGTTCAATCGATCCTATTCGCCCCTCGCCATCGCCCTCACGCTGGCGGCTGTCGTCGTGTGCCTTGTACACCTTGCGGGAAGCGACGGCCTGTTTGCCGTCTTTGCCGCCGGGGTAGTGTTCAACCGCTTTCTCGCGGAGGATGCTGGCTGCCGTCGACAGATCCAGGAAGTCTCGGGCCGGCTCCTCGAGCCGCCGATGTTCCTCCTGCTCGGCGCCCTGTTGCCCTGGACGGATTGGACAGGTCTGGGCTGGCGCGGCGCGGCCTTCGCCGTCGCCCTGCTCCTCCTGCGACGGCTGCCCTGGTGGCTTCTCCTCAAACCCGCGATCCGCGAATTCCACAGCTCCTCCGAAGCGGCGTTCCTGGGGTGGTTCGGGCCGATCGGAATCTCCACGGTGTACTATCTGGTGCTGGCGCAACGCGAGACCCAGCAATATGAGGTGTGGCACAGCGGGTCGCTCGCCGTGCTGCTCTCCATCGTCGTATATGGCGCATCGGCGACACCGTTGACCCGCCGCATGCGGAAAGGCACGGCGGCGCGAGCGTCGCAGCCGGCTGCGTCCGGTGCTGGCCGCGAGCGCGCGGAAACGCCTACAGCGAACGCGGATGCACGTCGTGCAGGAAGACCGCCAGTGCGTCGCGGGCCGGCTCCCCTGTGATCTCGACGGCCGCCTCGAAGAGGTCCTGCTGCACGCGGGCGGGCAACTCTCCCCATCGTGCGACCACCGCCTGGCCAAGGGCCTTCACCAGCTCCTCACGCGCCATTGCACGCCTCCTCTGGCGATCCGCAGACGAAATGGAGATGAGCGCGGGGCGTTGCAAGCACGTTCGGGCGGCGCGCCGGCTTTGATCCCACGCGGCCATCAGCGCGCTGCCATGCTCATTCCAGCAGGCTCGGCAGGTACAGGCTGATCTGCGGGAAGGCGATGAGCAGGATCACGACGACGATATCGACGGCGATGAACCAGAGCAGTCCGCGGAAGATGGTGGACAGGGACACCGCGTCGCCGACGACGGATTTTATGACGAAGGCGTTCAGGCCGACCGGCGGCGTGAGCAGGCCGATCTCCAGCAGCATGACGACGAGCACGCCCATCCAGATGAGATCGAGGCCGACAGCCTTCCACATCGGCAGCAGAATCGGCAGGGTGATGAGCATGATGCCGATCGGATCGAGGAAGCAGCCCAGGATCAGGTAGATCACGGCCATGAAGACGATGACGCCGAGCGGGCCAAGCTCCAGGGTGTTCACCATGTCGCCCATGAACTGCGGCAGTCCGGCCAGCGCCAGAAAGCGGGTGAGCAGCACGGCGCTGACAGCGATCAGGAAGATCGACGCGCCGGAATGCAGCGTGTCGACCAGGCTTTCCTTGAAGGTCTGCCGGTTGAGACCACCGCGCAGCCCGGCGATGACGATCGCGCAGAAGGCGCCGAAGGCCGCCGCCTCGGTGGCCGTGGTGAGGCCACTGTAGATGCCGCCGATGACGCAGAGGATCAGGGCGGGGATTGGCCAGACCTTGCCGAGAACCGCGAACTTCTCGCGCAAGGTCGGCCGATCGTCGGGCGGCGGCGCCGCCTCGGGCTTCAGCACGCAGTAGGTGATGATGAAGGCCGCGAACAAGGCAGCATTCAGCAGCCCCGGAAAGATGCCGGCGATGAGCAGCTTGCCGATCGGCGTCTCGGTGTACCAGCCGAAGATCACGAAGGCGATGCTGGGCGGGATCATCGAGCCAAGCGTGCCGGCAGCGGCGACAGTCCCGGTCGCGAGCGCCGGATCGTAGCGGAAGCGCAGCATCTCCGGAATGGCGAGGCGCCCCATGGCGGCGGCCGTGGCCACCGAGGATCCGGACGCGGCGGCGAACATGGCGGAGGCGAAGTTGGCCGCGACGGCGAGGCCGCCCGGAAGACGTGCGAGCCACAGACGCGCCGCCTCGAACAGCGAGGACGTCAGGCCTCCCCGGAAGGCGATGCTTCCCATCAGCAGGAACATGGGAATCGCCGAGAGATTCCAGCTCGCGGAGAATTCGAACGGCGTGGAGCCCACCACGCGCAGCGACGTGTCGAGGCCCTTGAGAGCCCAGATTCCGACGAAGGACGTGAGTCCGAGCGCGACGGCAATCGGCATGCGGATCGCCATCAGCGCGATCATGCCGGCGAGGCACAGGAAAGCCAACGAGATCGAATCCATTGCCGTCCCTAGAGATGATGATCGCCGAGGCCGGGCCTCGTCGTGCCGTCATAGCGGCGGCCGGTGCGCCTCAGCCGCAGATCATCGAAGACGTTGTAGAGCGCCACGACGGCAGCCACGCAGCAGGCGGCCGCCAGCACCCAGCGCATGGGCCAGACCGGCAGCTCGAAATAGGTCGCGTCCTGCGTCTCGCCGATGTCCATCTTGTCGACGGCGCGGAGGGTGCCCATGACGCCGAGCAGTGCAAGATAGAGGACCGTGGCAAAGCCGACGATGGCGTCGAGCCGCAACACGTCGCGCGGCGCCATCTTCTGGGTGAACAGCTCGACCACGATCAGTCCGCGCGATGCCACCACGTGCGGCAGCGGCAGGAACGTGCAGGCCACCATGTAGATGAACGACACGATCTCGAGTGTTCCCATGATCGGCGCGTTCAGCGCCACCTTGAGGATCACGTCGGCGGAGACGTGCAGCATCATCGCCAGGATCGACAGCGCCCCCGCCCACAGCATGGCGTCCGACAGGAAGCCGAGCGCGCGGCCGATCCTGGTCATGCTCTGCTTCCGCCCCGTTGAAGGATCGCGCGGCGGCCTACCACTTCACCTTGTCGAAGACCTCGCGCTGCAGGGCGGCGACGAACTTCGCCTTGTCGCCCTTGATCTCCGTCTCGTCGAGCTTCTGCCACTTGGCGACCAGCGCCATGTACCGGTCGACCAGCTCGTCGGCGTTCTTGATGCCGCGCTTCTTGCCCTCGGCCTTCACCCGCTCGAGCTCCTTGGTCGAGTATTCGTCGTAGGCCTTGACGAAGTCCTCGCCGGGCTTGTTGAACTTCACGCCCTTCTCGGCCGCGGTCTTGCGCACCTCCTTGCTCTCGTCGAGATAGCCGTAGGTCACGTCGGCCGCGAGGATCGGCATGTTGCGCTTGATCATCGCCTTCTGGTCGGCGGGCAGCTTGGCCCAGACCTCGGCACTCATGCCCCAGAGCAGGCCGCCGTGATAGGTGCCGATCGTGGTATCGAGCACGTTCTTGGCGACGTCCCACAGGCTGTAGGACTTGAGCCACGAATCGGCGCCCATGTTGCAGTCGACCTGGCCGCGCTGCAGCGCCTCGTACGTCTCGTCGCTGGTCAGGTTCACCGGCACGAGGCCGAACGCCTTGAACATGATGGACCAGGCGGCGGCGGAGCGGATCTTCTTGCCCTGGAAGTCGGCGAGCGTGCGCAGGTCGGGCTTGCACATGACCGTGTAGGGAGCGGTCGAATAGTGCGCCATCGAGATGATGCCCTGCTTCTTCTGGTCGGCGAGGCATTCCGGACAGGCCACCAGGTTGAACTCGTTGGTGGCGCCTGCCATGGCCACGCTGTTGCGGCCCAGCACGGCGAGCTCGGTGATGAGGAAGCTGTGCGGCAGCTGCTTCGGCACGTAGCTGTCGACGATCATGCCGGCGGCCACGAGCCCGTCGCGAATCGAATCGACGGCGGCCGTGGCCTTGGCAACGGAGCCCCCGGTGAACATCTCGATCCTGAGCGCGCCGTTGCTTTCCTTCTCCAGGCGCTTCGCCATGGGCTCGATGCCGACCGTGTTGTTCACGTGCGTCGGCGGCAGATAGGTGCCGTAGCCCAGCTTGGTCTGCGCCTGGACCGGCATGGCGGCTGTGGAAACGGCGGCAGCGGCGAACAGCGCCCACGCGATGGTACGCATTCATTCCTCCCAGACTCGAGACGTCTTCTTCTGCGGCCAAACTACTGTGCCACTGCTTCGTTGCCTAGCCTTGATCGCGGCAAGTTTTGCTGCTCGGCAGGTGACGCGGCGCGGAAGGGCGGCTCGCCGGACCCCCATCTTCACGCGGTCCGGGCGGCGAGAAACACGCGCACGGTTGATCGACGTTTCACAAGGCATGTTCCGTTCGGCTGGCTCCAGCCGGACGGAACATGCCTTAGCGCGGCTCCAGCACTTGCGCTCGCCGCCCGGCCGTCACGGCTTGCCGCCCCTTCTCGAGCGAGACCTCGAAGACGCCGCACCGAGGCCCGAACCATCCAACGCGCGTCGCTGCCTCGACGTATCGCGTCTCGCCCGGCGCCAATGTCACTGGCACGGTATCCGTCTTCTCGTCTGTCGTGCACGTGACTTCATAGGTGCCGGGCGCCAGGTCCACGCGCAACCATGTGTCCGTCGCAAGGGACCCCAACTGTCGCGGTCCCAGAGACACAGGCAGGGAGTAGGCCGCTGCGAACACGCTCTCGCGATAGATATACAGCGCCGACCCGCCGGCCGGCGGCGGCTCGAAGCGCTTGCCTTCGGCATCCGCCCCCTCACCTGCCATTGGGACCGACGCGCAGCCCGAAAGCACGATCACTAGAAGACAGATCGCCAGACGCACGGTGCATTCCCCCGACGGAGACGGACGCGAAACGCAGAAGACGCCGCGCCGGTTCCTCGCCGTGGCGCGGCCGGACAGCGCTACAAGGTGATGGAGGGCCGCTGGATCATCAGCCAGAAGATGGCGAGCACCGCGGAAAAGGCGGGAAATCCAAAGGCAAACCACAACCTGAAAAGGCGGTGATATTGCGCGGGCAGCTGGCCCTTGCCTGCGGCGGCCTCGGTCGCGAGGTCGCGCATGCGAAGCTGCATCCACACGACCGGCAGCCAGAACGCGCCGGTGATCAGATAGAGGATGACGGAGAGGACAATCCATCCTTCGGTGAGCGGATAGCCGACATGCGAGGCCAGCCAGACGCCGCTCACGGGCTGCAGGACGACGGCGGTGGCGGTGAACAGGAAATCCGCAATGACGACGATCCGCGCGACGGCCGCCACGACCACGGGCCGGCCGTCGCGATGCGCCAGCAGCATGAAGAAGGCGATGCCGGCACCCGTGCCGAGCAGGACGGCGGCACCCACGACGTGCACGAACTTGAGGATGATATACAGCATCAGCGATCGTCCACGACGCCGAGCGCCGCCAGATGCAGCGCGAGAATGGGCAGAACCTTGAGCATCGGCCCCATCGGATCGCTCCAGAGGCGCGGCACCAGCACGCTGCCGATGGCGGCGTAGACGACGGCGACGATGATGGCGGCGATCACGCCCATACGCGCGGTGCGGCGCCAGCCGATCGCCATCCCGACAGCGATGTCGCAGGCTGCTCCGGCGATGACGACGGCCGCGGCCGGCCAGCCCTGGACGCCTCCCTCCTTCATCAGGGCAATGCCGTCCTCCCAGCCGGGCCAAAGCGCGATGATTCCGGTGGAAATCCAGAACAGCGCGCAGACGGCGAAAATCGCGGGCCGCAGCAGGTAGAGTCGGGCGAACCAGCGTTCCTGGACGGAGGCCGGCTCCATCGACAGCACGCGCTCGAGGTCGCGCGGCACGATGCCCGTCACCTGCTGCCATCGCGCGCCATCGCCCAGCTCGGCATGCAGGAGCTCGCGACCGGCATTGCTGCGGATGGCCGTGCGCCATCCGAGGCGGCCCATCAGATCGCCGAAGCCGAAGGACAGCGCCTCGAGCCACCCTGGCAGACGCACGGTCGAGGCCGGCCGCCAGCCCAGCCACCGCCGGAACAGCGCGACCAGCTCCTCGAAGCGCCAGGGGTGGGAGCCGACGACGTCCAGCACGAGCCGGCCGGGCGTATCGCCCCGCAGGAAGAACAGGACGGTGTCCAGGAGGTCGTCGATATGGACGACCTGCAGCGGTGCGGCCTGCTCGGGCACCGGGAGCACGGGCAATGCCGCCAACCCGCGCAGCAGGGCGGCGCCACCAAAGGCGTTGCGCCCGATCACCACGGAGGGTCGCAGGATCACCCAGTCCAGGGCGGTCTTCATCAGGGCCTCGTCGCCCGCACGCTTGGTGCGCGAGAACGGCGTCACGGGCCGTTCGACCCCGAGCGCCGACAGATGGACGACCCGGCGGATGCCGGCCGCCGCACAGGCCTGATAGAGGGCCGCAGGACCGTCCTCATGGACGGCGGCCAGCGATTCCCCCGGGCCGTCCTGCAAGGCGCCGGCGCAGTAGACGACGGCATCGATCCCCGACAGATGCTCCCGCCACGTCTCCGCGTCGGTAGCGCGAGCGATATCGAGCCGTACATGCCGCAGCGGCAACCAGGTGCGCGGCGACGAGCGGGATACGCCCGTGACCAGGACACCGGCCGCGTGCAGGCGGCATGCGACGGCCGCTCCGACGAAACCCGTCACGCCGACGACGAGCACGGTGCGGGGAGCCGGCGGATTCGTGGGGGTGTCTTCGGAAGTCGCGTCGCTCACAACGTTCCTCGCTTGCCCGGCAACGCCACCCGGCACGCGGTCGTTCCCGAGTCCTGCGGCGGCCGCCTCAGCGGCTGCGAGCCTCGCCCGGCCTCAGCTTCCTTCGGAGTCGGCCAGGATCTCCCGCCCGTCGCTCAACGTGACGCGCCGCTTCGGGTGCTCCTGCCGTGCGGCGCGGAAGATGGCATGGGCGAGCTGCATGCTGGCCGCGCGAGCCAGAACACGCTCGACGCCCCCGCTCCCGCCGTCGCGCCACAGCTCGACCCGGTAGGTCAGGTCCTCGGGAGGGGGGCTATGGGACTCAGGGGTCGACATTGTGACCCCGTCGGGAAGGGCAGGCGCTCATGGGCTGAAGCGACGACTAGTGTGATGGCGCGTTCCACCGCGAGACGATGCTGTTCTTGTGACGCAGCGTCACGTAGCGGTCGGGATACTCGCGCGTCGCCGCATAGTAGGCAGCATAGCCGATGCTGCCGTTCGCGGTGACGGCCAGCACCAGCTCCACGCTGCTGCGGGTCTCGTCCCACAGCTCGACCTTGTACGGCAGCTCCTCGTGTTCCGGCGCACGGCGCCCGAACGGCCGCGCGGCTCGCGGACTGTCGTCCGACTCGCCGCCGCCGGCAAGATGGTGAGGAAGGGGGATCACGTGGGAGCGCAGCCGGATCGGGAGCGAAGAAACCATGGGAGTGTTGATGGACCTGGACCAAGCCTGTAGTGTTCGCCATGCCCTCCCCGCTGGAACAAGCGGGACTGCGGCAAACTCAGGGACTCAGCATGACATTGGCGGCCGGTGGCCTGCAACCCCTGTCCGGCGAACATCGGCTGGAACTGCTGATCGAGTCGATCGCCGACTACGCCATCTACATGCTCGACGCCGACGGCTACGTCACCACCTGGAACACCGGCGCGCAAAGCATCAAGGGCTATCGTGCCGCCGAGATCATCGGCAGCCACTTCTCCCGCTTCTTCACGCCAGAGGACCGCGCACAGGGTCTGCCGGCCACCATTCTGGCAGCCGCCCTGGAACATGGCCGCTACGAATCCGAAGGCCAGCGCGTGCGGAAGGACGGAAGCCGCTTCTGGTGCAATGCCGTCATCCGCCGCGTGCAGGACTCGGAGGGCCGGCTCGTCGGCTTCGCCAAGGTCACGCGCGACATCACCGAGCGGCGGGCCGCGCAGCAGGCGCTGATGGAGAGCGAGCGACGGTTCCGCATGCTGGTCGATGGTGTGCTCGACTATGCGATCTTCATGCTCGATCCCAGCGGCATGGTCGTGAACTGGAACGCCGGCGCCACGCGCATGAAGGGCTACACGTCTGCGGAAATCGTCGGCCGCCATTTCTCGACCTTCTATACGCCCGAGGACCGTGCCGCCGGCCGACCGGCGCAGGTCATCGAAACGGCCACGCGCGAAGGTCGCTGTGAATCGGAGGGCTGGCGGGTTCGCAAGGATGGCAGCCGCTTCTGGGCGTCCGTCGTGGTCGATGCCGTCCGCGACGATCAGGGGAGGCTCGAAGGCTTCGCGAAGATCACCCGCGACATCACCGAGCGGCGGGCAGCCCAGGAGGCGCTGCGCGAGAGCGAGCGCCAGTTCCGCCTGCTTGTCGGCAACGTGATCGACTACGCGATCTACATGCTCGATCCCAACGGCATCATCACGAGCTGGAACGCCGGCGCCCAGCGCATCAAGGGCTTCGCCGCGCATGAGATCATCGGCCAGCACTTCTCGCGCTTCTATACCGAGGCCGATCGCGCGGCCGGCATGCCGCTGCGCGCGCTCAACACCGCCGTTACGGAGGGCCGCTTCGAAGCCGAGGCTTGGCGCGTGCGCAAGGACGGGACGCTCTTCTGGGCCAATGTCGTGATCGACCCGGTGCGCGACGAGGAAGGCCGATTGATCGGCTTCGCAAAGATCACCCGCGACGCCACCGAGCGCCGCAACGCCCAGCGCGCGGTGCAGGACGCCCAGGCCCAGCGTGCCCATGCCCAGAAGATGGATGCGCTGGGCCATCTCACCGGCGGCGTGGCACACGACTTCAACAACCTCTTGATGATCGTCCTCGGCCAGGCCGAGCTGCTGAAGCGCCGCGGCGCCGCCAATCCGGAACTGGTGTCCAAAGCGGTTTCGGCCATCGAGATGGCGGCGCAACGAGGCGCCTCGCTGACGCGCCAGTTGCTGACGTTTGCCCGCCGCCAGGTCGTCAACCCCGTCGCTCTCGCGCCCTCCCGGCACATCGAGGACTTCAGCGTCATGCTGAGAAGCTCGATCGGCTCGACGGTGAAGCTGGTGGTGGAGGTGGCGCCGGATTGCTGGCGCATAAAAGTGGATCCGGGCGAGCTGGAACTCGCCCTGCTGAACCTCACGCTCAACGCCCGGGATGCCCTGAGCGACGGCGGCCAGGTGGCGGTACGTGCCACGAACGTCGTGCTGGCCGCCCAGGATACGCCGGCGGGGCTCGTGGGAGAGTTCGTGGCACTCAGCGTCGAGGACAGCGGCGCCGGCATCGCGCCCGACGTACAGAGCCGCGTGTTCGATCCCTTCTTCACGACCAAGGGCGAGGGCCGTGGCAGCGGCCTGGGCCTGTCGCAGGTCCATGGCTTCGCCCACCAGTCCGGCGGCACGGTCACCCTGCGCAGCGAACTCGGGCGCGGCACCACCGTCACCCTGTACCTGCCTCGCAGCCTGGACAAGGACGATACGAGCCCCGCTGCGGTGGAGCCCGAGGCGACAGGCGGCGGCCGCATCCTGGTCGTCGAGGACAATCCCGACGTCGGCCAGGTGACCCGGGAGATGCTGGAACAGCTGGGCTACACCGTGCGTCTCGTCCCCGACGGGCAGGCTGCGCTCGCGGCGGCCGACGCCAGGCCCTTCGATCTCGTGGTGACCGACATCCTGATGGCCGGCGACATGAACGGGCTCGCGGTCGCCCGCGCCCTGCGCGAGCGCCACCCCGCTCTGCCGGTGCTGATGGTGACGGGATACAGCGAGATGGCCGCCCGGGTCGCCGGGGAGTTCCCGGTTCTGCGCAAGCCGTTCTCCCTGCCCGAGCTCAGCCACGCAGCGGCGCGCATGATCGCCGATGCCGGCCAGCCTTCCGGCAGCAACGTCGTCCGCCTGCGCGACCTGCGGCCGCCCACCGGCGGAACGTGAGGGACCCCAGGAAGCCCGGCAAGTAGCTGCGTCGCCAACGGCGACACGCCGGACTGAACTTCTGGGGCGCGGCGCTTCGGATTTGATCTGTCTCAATTCCGAATTTTCCCAACCGCGCTAGCAGGAGCAGATGGGAAATGGAAAGGAGCAACTCATGTCCATTGACCGTGCCGTGATAGCCCTCGCGGGTGCCATGATCCTCTTGAGCGTGGTGCTGAGCCAGGTGCACAGCATCTACTGGCTGGCGCTGACAGCCTTTGTCGGTCTGAACCTGCTGCAGGCCTCGTTCACCGGCTTTTGCCCCGCTGCCACGATCTTCAAGCGCCTTGGCTTGAAGAGCGGAGGCGCCTTCTAGGCGCCGCCCGACGAGTCCTCACCGGCGCACGAAGGCCCATGTCAATCCGTGCGGAAGGATACCCGCGAGAGGAGCTTCGGCCGCCGGACGACCCGGCGCGTGTCCCGCTTCCGGCCGGCCTGGTCACCATCGCCGACCATCCGAGCCTGCCGCCGCCCGCCGATGGCGTGCCGGTCGCCGACTGGATCGTCGAGGGAGCACGTCGATGCAGGACTCTCCATGAGATGGTGGACGAGCTCTGCTGGCGTCTGATCCATGCCGGCATCCCCGTGTGGCGTTCCACTCTTCAGCTCGCCACGCTCCATCCGCAGTTGCGCGCCTATGCCGTTCGCTGGTGGCGTGATGACGCCCTCGTCGAGGAGCTGTCCATCATGCACGGCATGGAGCGCACGGCAGCCTATCGAAACAGCCCGGTGCCCCTCGTCATGGAGCAGGGGCAGGTCGTGCGCCGCCGTCTTGGCGACGCGGCAACGACGGAATTTCCGGTTCTCGGCGAGCTGCGCTCCCGAGGCGGTACCGACTATGTCGCGATGCCGATCACTTTTGCGAACGGCCGCCATCAATGCCTTACCTTCGCGACCAACCGGACCGGTGGCTTCCCGGACGATGACATCGCCCGACTTCTAGGCCTCACGCGCCTCCTCGCCCTCGTGCTGGAGCTGCAGGCGACAAAGCGCATGGCGCGTGACCTTCTGGGCATCTATCTCGGCCGCGAGGCCGGCTCCCGCGTTCTCGATGGAGCGATCCACCGCGGCGTTGCCGAACGCATCGAGGCGGCGATCCTGGTCGCGGACATGCGCGGCTTCAGCATGCTGTCGCGCACCCTCGCCGGCGAAGAGACGATCTCTTTGCTTGACGAGTTCTTCGCCGCCATCGTCGGCCCCATCCACACAGCCGGCGGCGAAATCCTCAAGTTCGTCGGCGATGGCCTGATAGGCGTCTTTCCCCTTCGCACCAGCGGGACGCTCAAGGCGGCGGCGGAGCGTGCCTTGGGGGCTGCGCAAGCGGCGCTTGCCGCCATCGATCGGCTGAATGACCATCGCGGCAAGGTCGGTTCGCCCCCCATCGGCATCGGCGTCGCCTTGCATGTCGGAGAGGTTCTCTTCGGCAATGTCGGCGCGCCCGATCGACTGGACTTCACGGCGATCGGCTCTGCCGTCAACCTCGCGAGCCATCTCGAGCGGCTCAACAAATCGCTTCGCCTGCGGCTCGTCGCTTCGCGCGACTTCGCCATGCTCTGCGGCGAAAAGCTGACGAGCCGGGGCCAGCACACCCTGCCTGGCTCCGCCGATGATTTGGAGGTCTTCGGATTGCGCGACGGTAGGGGTGCCTAGTCGACGCTACCGGCATCCGGCGCCGGCGGGCATGTCAGGAGAATGGTGCCCAGGGGCGGAATCGAACCACCGACACTGCGATTTTCAGTCGCATGCTCTACCAACTGAGCTACCTGGGCGCACCGCAATGGCCGGCGCTTATAGGACGGGCTAACGCCTCTGTCCAGCTGGCCCGGAAGAGCCGCCGCCAGCCTCCTCGTCGGACGGCGGCTCGTCCGTCTCGACACGGTATCCTTCCTTCAGCCAGCGGCCGAGATCGACGTCGGCGCAGCGCTTGGAGCAGAACGGCCGGTAGCGCGCCTCGACGTCCTTGCCGCAGACGGGACAGCGGGCGGCGGTGCGCACGACGCGCAGGGGCGGAATGCCCGGCGGGCTGCCTGTTCGGTCACTCATCGGTCTTCTGCAGGGCCTCGAGCTGGGCGGCCAGAGTCGGACCGCGCCGGGCGCGCGTCAACTCGAAGTGGCCGAGCCGCGTGAAGCCGTAGAGCTGGGTCGGCACGGGGTCGTCCGCAAGGGCCTCGGCCAGCGCCGCCTGCACCTTGTCGCGATCGTAGGAGCTGCGCATCGTGACGAAGTCTATGACGACGGCCCCCGCAAGGTTGCGCAGCCGCAGCTGCTGGGCGATCGCGGGCGCCGCGTCGAGATTGACGTCGACCGGGCGGCGGGGCGCCCGTCCCTGGCGTCCCCCGGCGCTCGCGCTGTCGACATCGACGGCGATCAGCGTCTCGCCGGGCTCGAACAGGACTTCGACGCCGCTCTCGAGGGCGATGCGCGCGGCGAGCGCCGCGTCGATCTGGCCGGCCACGTCGTCGATCTCGAAGGCCGGCATCGGACCGTTGTGCCAGCGCACGCGCAGCTTCTCGCCCTGGCGGTCCATCCTGTCCTGCAGCGACCGCGCCATCGCCCGGTCGTCGAGGATCACCTCTTCCAGCGTGGCGCCGTGGTCGCGCAGCATGCGCGTGATCGGATCGCGCTCGGCCGGCAGGCGGGCCGTGAGATCGGCCGGCGGCGGCGCATCGAGCGCGAAACGCCGGAGCTGCTCCCAGCGCTCCAGCACCTGCTGGGCATCGCCGCGCAGCAGGTCGGCCGCCGCCCCGGCGGCGGCCGTGCGCAGCACGACACCGCCCTCCAGCAGCCCTTCGACGTGGCCGCGCAGGCGGTCGCGCTCCGACTCGCCCTCGATGCGGCGCGAGAAGCGCACGCCTTCGCCCAGCGGATGATAGACGACGTAGCGGCCGGTGACGGCGACGTCCATGGACAGGCGCGGACCCTTGTCGGCCTCGCCGTCATGCCGCACCTGCACCAGCAGCGGCGCTCCCGGTGGCGGCCAGTCGTCGATGCCGGCGCGGTCCTCGGCACGCAGGAACCCCGAACGGCCGATCCCGATGTCCACGAAGGCGGCATCCAGGTCCGGCATGACGCGCTCGAGCCGCCCGAGGAAGACGCTCTCGACTCGCGTGGGCTTGTCGCGGCGTACGATCTGCAGCTCGACCAGCCGGCCGTCCGCCACCAGCGCCATCAGGAAGGCCTGCGGCATGACATGGCAGATCAGGCGATCGATGCGGCTCACGCGGCGGCCGCCTTCAGCAGCGCGACCGTCTCGAACAGCGGAAGCCCGACGACGTTGCTGTAGGAGCCGGAGAGGAAGGAGACGAAGCAGGCGCCGCGCCCCTGGATGGCATAGCCGCCGGCCTTGCCGCGCCACTCGCCGCCACGGACGTAGTCCTCGATCTCGGCCGCCTCGAGCCGCTTGAAGCGCACGACGGTCTCGACCAGGCGCGTGCGTACGCGGCCGTCGATCCCGGCGGCGGCGATGGCGCCCAGCACGCGGTGCCGGCGGCCCGAGAGCAGCGCCAGGCAGGTCCGCACGTCGCGCTCGCTTTCGGCCTTGGGCAGGATGCGCCGGCCGCAGGCCACGACGCTGTCGGCGGCCAGCACCAGGCGTCCCGGATGGCGGCGCGACACCACCGCGAGCTTCGCCTTGGCCATGCGCTGCGCATAGGCGCGCGGCAGCTCGCGAGGCAAGGGTGTCTCGTCGATGTCGGCGGGATCGATCTCGATGGGCTCGATACCGACCTGTCGCAGGAGGTCGAGCCGGCGCGGCGAAGCGGAAGCCAGGACGAGTGGCGGAACTCGCGGCAGAGTCGGCGGCGCGCTCAAGCCTACTTGAAGCGGAAGGTGATGCGGCCCTTGGTCAGGTCGTATGGCGTCATCTCGACGGTGACGCGATCGCCTGCCAGCACGCGGATGCGGTTCTTGCGCATCTTGCCCGACGTATGGGCGAGAATCGTATGATCGTTGTCGAGCTTCACCCGGAACATCGCGTTGGGCAGAAGCTCGGACACCACGCCGGTGAATTCGATCAGGTCTTCTTTGGCCATCCGGCCTCCATGGGGGATCGTGAACGAAGCGGCCGGAAAATGGGCTCCGGCAGGACCTAAGTCAACTGGACGGCCGCAACCGACCCCGCCTATACAAGACGCGGCTGCGGACGCCCGGGGAAGGAAGGACCAGTCTTGATGATCGCACAACGGACGTGTGGCCTGCTGGCCGCCCTGATCCTGAGCTCGGGATACGCCCTCGCGCAGACGGCGCCGTCACCGGCGCCGGCCGCTGCGACCGCCACGGCGCCTCGCACGCCGAAGGTCATCGGCGTGCCCAGCACGCGCAAGTACTCGTCGGCGCTGATCGTGCTCAATTCCCGCGGCGCGAAGCTCGAGGGCGGCAAGCTGGTGCTAGACGGCGTGCAGCCGACCGCCACCCTCTTCACCAGCCGCCCCGTGCGTACGGTGGGCCACATGGCGACGCCGGAGATGGTCGAGATCTGGCGTACCGGCAGCTTCGCCAAGGACCCGCCCAACGCCACGGCCTCGGTGTTCTCCAAGGACGGTTCGCAGGTGGCTGACGTCGTCGTGGTCCTGAAGTCGCCCAAGCTCGACGGCGAGCGGCTGACCTTCGACATCGACCTGCTCGAGGGCGGCCTCGACAAGGTCGACGGCCCGGCCTCGGTCTTCATCGACACGATCTGGTTCGGCGTCGGCTCCAACGGCTTCACCTACTACGGCCAGAGCCAGACCACGGGCGAAGAGACGCCGGCGATCGGCGATCCGCACGGCACCAGCACCTTCAGCGGCTGGTCCAACCCCTCGCCGACCCATCCCTACGTGCCGCCAAGCCGGAGCTACGGCACGGCCGTCGGCGCGCCGCCGCCGCCGGACATCGATCCGCGCTACCAGCAGCGCTTCAACCAGCCGACCTGCGGCGCACCGCCCCTGCTCCCCTGCTACTGAGGCCCGCCATGAACCGCATCCGATTCCTGGCCGGCCTCGCGCTGGCCGCCGCCTGCGCCGGAGCGCCGCTGGCCGCCGTCGAAGCCCAGGCTCCGGCCGGCGCGACGACGCCCAAGACGGTGGGACGGCCGCAGGCGCCGCGCGTCGTCCCCTCGATGATCGTGCTCAACGCCAAGGGCGCGAAGCTGCAGGACAAGAAGCTCGTGCTGGAAGGCGTCGCGCCCAACGCCATCATCTTCGCCGACCGCCCGGTGCGCACGGCCGGCCACGCGCTCACCGCCCATCTGCTCGAGGAGTGGAGCGACAAGGCGCCCGATAGCTTCGCACGCACCCCGCCCAACGCGACGGTGTCCGTGCTTGTGAAGGGCAAGGCCGCCGTCGTCGACGCCGTCATGGTCCTGAAGTCGCCCAAGCTCGAAGGCGACCGCCTGACGTTCGATGTTGACGTGCTGGAGGGCGACCTCGCCGGCGGCGACGGCGCGGCCTCGGTGTTCATGGACATCATCAACCTGCCGATCGCCCGGCGCACCGGCCATCGCAGCGCCTGGTACCATTCGAGCTCGAACTGATCGCGCTCACACGGTTGGACCGGACGACGCACCGAAGCGTGCCTTGAGGCGCGACAGCAGCAGGTCGCGCAGCCGTCGGTAGGCATCCAGGCGCATGTCGCGCGTGCCTTCGACGACGCTCGGGTCCGGCACCGGCCAGTACTCGACCTCGGCAGCCGTGCCGCGCGTGAACTCCAGCGCGCGGTGATGCGCCTCGGGAGACAGGGTGACGATCAGGTCGAACGAGGCAGCGTCGGCATCGTCGAAGGACTTGGCGTGATGACGATGGGCGTCGATGCCCACTTCGTCGAGCACCGCGGCGGCGAACTGGTCGACGTCGGCGGCGGCGCGCACACCGACGGAATCGATGTATGAGGCATGGCCGTAGAGCCGCTTTGCCAGCGCCTCCGCCATCGGCGAACGGACGGAATTCTCGCTGCAGGCGAACAGCATGCTGGCGGGAAGGCCGGGCATCGCGTGCCGTATCTCAGGTCTTGATGTGCAGGGCGCAGATCAGCGTGAACAGCCGGCGGGCCGTGTCGAGATCGATCTCGATCTTGCCGGCGAGCCGCTCGCGCAGCAGCTCGGACCCCTCGTTGTGCAGGCCGCGCCGCCCCATGTCGAGCGCCTCGATCTGAGAGGGGCTGAGCTTCTTGATGGCGTCATAGTAGCTCTCGCAGATGAGGAAGTAGTCCTTCACCACCTTCCGGAAGGGCGTCAGCGACAGCACGATGTCGCGCAGCTTGTGGTCCTCGGCATCGCGCACATCGAAGATCAGGCGCTGCTCGAAGACGGCGATACGCAGGCGGTACGGGCCGGGCTTGCCGCCGACCAGCAGGAAGTCGTTCTCCTCCAGGAGATCGAACAGCGCGACGGCGCGCTCGTGCTCCACCTCCGGCGAGCGGCGGGCGACCGATTCCTCGTCGAGCGCGATGTCGACGATGCGGCGCGCCTTCTCCCCTTCCCCGCTGCGTCTCGCCGGCATGGCGATCAGGTCCTGCGGTTCAGCCGGATCGACACCGACCGTCCGTGAGCGCCCAGCCCTTCCGCCTCGGCCAGCGCCAGCGCCGCCGGTCCAAGAGCCGCCAGCGCCTCCGGCGAGCAGCTCACGAGCGAGGTGCGCTTCAGGAAGTCGGCAACGCCCAGTCCACCCGAGAAGCGAGCGGCGCGCGAGGTCGGCAGCACGTGATTGGTGCCGGCGACGTAGTCGCCGATCGCCTCTGGCGTGTGTCGGCCGATGAAGATCGCGCCGGCGTGGCGGATGCGTGCCGCCAGCGCCTCGGCGGGCGCCGCCTCCAGGGCGAGCTCGACATGCTCGGCGGCGATGCGGTCGACGATCGGTGCCGCCTCGGAAAGGTCGCGCACCAGGATGATGCAGCCATTGTCGCGCCAGCTCGCCGCCGCGATATCGGCGCGCGCCAGCGTCGTCAGCTCGTGCTCGACGGCACGCGCTACCGCATCGGCGAAGCGCGCGTCGTCGGTGATCAGGACCGACTGCGAGGAGGCGTCGTGCTCGGCCTGCGACAGCAGGTCGGCGGCGATCCAGGCGGGATCGTTCCGCCCATCGGCCACTACCAGGATCTCGGACGGACCGGCGATCAGGTCGATCCCGACCCGGCCGAACACCTGGCGCTTGGCCGCCGCCACGTAGGCGTTGCCAGGGCCCGTGATCTTGTCGACCGGCGGGATGGATTCGGTGCCGTAGGCCAGCGCCGCCACGGCCTGCGCGCCGCCGATGCGCCACACCTCGTCGGCGCCGGCGATCTCGGCCGCCAGCATGACCAGCGGGTTCAGCACGCCGCCCGGCGTCGGCACGGCCATGACGATGCGTCCGACGCCCGCGACCTTCGCCGGCACGATGTTCATCAGCACCGACGACGGGTAGGCCGCCGTGCCACCGGGCACATAGACGCCGGCCGAGTCGATCGGCCGGTAGCGGGCGCCCAGCCGCGTGCCCGTGGCGTCGGTGAAGTCGACGTCCCTGGGCAGCAGCGTGCGGTGGAAAGCCTCGATGCGACCGGCCGCGAAGGCCAGCGCCTCGCGCTGCGCCGGCGGCACGCCGGCCGCGACGGCCCGGCGCTCGGCGTCGCCCACCCGCAGGCTCGCGGCGTCGGGCGCCGCCCAATCGAACCGGCGCGTATGCTCGAGCAGGGCGGCGTCGCCCCGCGCGCGCACGTCGGCCACGATGTCCGCGGCGACGCGGTCGACATCCTCGTCGGTGTCGCGATTGCGCTCGAGGAAGGCCGAGAAGTCGCGTTCGAAACCCGGCGCCGAGGCATCCAGGCGCCTAGGCTGCACGAGCGATCTCGCGGAAGCGGTCGACCCAGCCGCCGATGCGCTCGGGCTGCGTCTTCAGGGCGGCGCGGTTCACGACGAAGCGCGAGGTGATGTCGGCGATGTGCTCGACCTCGACCAGGCCGTTCTCGTGCAGCGTGCGGCCGGAATCGACGAGGTCGACGATACGATGGCTGAGGCCCAGCGACGGCGCGAGCTCCATCGCGCCGGACAGCTTCACGCACTCGGCCTGCACGCCCCGCGCCGCGAAGTGGCGGCGGGTCAGCTCGGGATACTTGGTGGCGATGCGGACGTGGCTCCAGCGCCGCGGGTCGTCGCTGCCGGCCATCTCCACCGGCTCGGCCACCGCCAGCCGGCAATGGCCGATGCCGAGATCGATCGGGGCGTAGATCTCGGGATAGTCGAACTCCATCAGCACGTCGGCGCCGGCGATGCCGAGATGGGCGGCCCCGAACGCCACGAAGGTCGCGACGTCGAACGAACGCACGCGGATGATGTCGAGGTCAGGATGGTTGGTGGCGAAGCGCAGCTGGCGGGCATCGGGATCGGCGAACGCACGCTCGGGCTCGATGCCGGCGCGTGCAAGCAGCGGCGCCGCTTCGCGCAGGATGCGGCCCTTTGGAAGGGCGAGAATAAGCTTCTCGTTGGCTTGGCTCGACGGCACGGCTTCACTTTGCTCCAGTGACGAAGGCCCGCTCCCCGATCAGGCCCCGGCGGGCCTACTCGACCGGATGGGCGGGCTTCCACGGGGTGGCCCAAGGCTCCCCGACATCCCCCAAATGGCATGCGAGACGCCCGATTTCCAGCCGTATGGCGCGGCCTGCGGCGAACCGCAGCGTGACCGAACGGTCATCTTCCTGCAGCACCGCCAGCAGCTCGAGCATGCGGTCGGGCTGGCCCACGGGGATGTCGTGGTGGCGGACCGCGGTCACCTCGTTGAAGACGAGCGCCGAGTGGACACGCGAATAAGCCGAATCGACGGTCGGATCGGCCTCCCAGCGGAACCGGTTCAAAAGCAGAACGAAGCGCTTCTCGTCCTTGAAGTAGGCGCAGTCGCGCACCGCCACCAGCGAGTCCTGGACGGCGGCGGAGATGACGCCGAGATCGTCGGCGTCGAGCGCGGAAAGCTTGAGCCTGCTCATCGGCGCCTCATCCCTTCAGCCGCTCGATCTCCGCGCCGCAGGCGGCCAGCTTCTCCTCCAGCCGTTCGTAGCCGCGGTCGAGGTGGTAGACACGGTTGATCGTGGTGTCGCCTTCGGCGGCCAGCGCCGCGATCGCAAGCGACACCGAGGCGCGCAGGTCCGTCGCCATGACCTCGGCGCCGCGCAGCCGGGGCACGCCCCGCACCAGCGCCGACTCGTGATGGATCGTGACGTTGGCGCCCATGCGCGCCAGCTCGGGCACGTGCATGAAGCGGCTTTCGAACACCGTCTCGGTGATCATGGAGGCGCCCTCGGCGCGCGTCATCAGCGCCATCAGCTGCGCCTGCAGGTCCGTCGGAAAGCCGGGATAGGGCTCGGTCATGACGTCGATGCCGACGAGGGCGCCGTTCGTGCGATGCACGCGCAGGCCGCGCTCGGTCCTGTCCAGCGCCACGCCGGCGGCGCGCAGCGTCTGGCCCGCCGCCTCGATCAGGTCTAGCCGGCCGCCCACCAGCTCGACGTCGCCCGCGGTCATCGCCACGGCCATGGCGTAGGTGCCGGTCTCGATGCGGTCGCAGATGACCCGATGTGAGGCCTCCTTCAGCGACGGCACGCCGTCGATGGTCAGCGTCTCGGTGCCGATGCCGCGCACCGGCACGCCCATCGCCGCCAGGCACTCGGCGAGATCGGTGATCTCCGGCTCGCGCGCGGCGTTGTCGAGCACCGTCGTGCCCCTCGCCAGCGCGGCGGCCATCATCAGGTTCTCGGTGGCGCCGACCGAGACCTTCGGGAAGGTGAAGCGCGCGCCATGCAGGCCCTTCGGCGCGCGGGCGACGAGGTAGCCGCCGTCGATGTCGATCTCCGCCCCCATCGCCTTCAGGCCGGCGATGTGCAGGTCGACCGGCCGCGCGCCGATCGCGCAGCCGCCGGGCAGCGACACGCGCGCCTGGCCCTCGCGCGCCAGCAGCGGGCCCAGCACGAGGACCGACGCGCGCATCTTGCGCACGATGTCGTACGGCGCCGTGGTCGAGGTTACGTTCCTGGCCTGCAGGGTGAGCGTGGTGCCGTGCGCATGGCCGTTCTCGCCCGGTGCGGCCGAGACCTCCACGCCGTGCTGCTGCAGGAGCTGCAGCATGGTCGTGATGTCGGCCAGCCGCGGCACGTTGTGCAGGGTGAGCTTGCGGTCGGTCAGCAGCGCCGCCACCATCAGCGGCAGCGACGCGTTCTTGGAGCCCGAGATGCGGATCTCGCCCTTGAGCTGGCGGCCGCCCCTGATGCGTATCCGGTCCATCGTCGCCCGTCTCCGTCAGATCTTCGGCAGGGTGACGCCGCGCTGGCCCTGGTACTTGCCGGCCTTGTCGCGGTAGGACACCTCGCAGGGCTCGTTGCCCTGCAGGAACAGGAACTGGCACGCGCCCTCGTTGGCGTAGATGCGGGCGGGCAGCGGCGTGGTGTTGGAGAACTCCAGCGTGACGTGGCCCTCCCACTCGGGCTCGAGCGGCGTCACGTTCACGATGATGCCGCAGCGCGCATAGGTCGACTTGCCGACACAGATCACCAGCACGTCGCGCGGAATGCGGAAATACTCCACCGTGCTTGCGAGAGCGAACGAGTTGGGCGGGATGATGCAGACGTCGGTCGTGCGGTCGACGAAGCTGTTGGCCGCGAAGTTCTTCGGGTCCACGACCGCCGAATCGACGTTGGTGAAGATCTTGAAGCTGTTGCCCACGCGTGCATCGTAGCCGTAGGAGGACAGGCCGTAGGAGATCACGCCGTCGCGCTTCTGGGCATCGACGAAGGGCTCGATCATGCCCTTCTCCTGCGCCATGCGGCGGATCCAGCGGTCGGAGAGAATCGTCATTTGCGGGGGCTTTTGTCGGATTGTATGTCTGGCTTGGCGGCGCCCTGCCGGAGGTCGTCCTGGGCGCGCGCCTGCGCCTTACGCCGCCTGAGGTTCTCGCGCAAGGCGGCAGCCAGCCGCTTGTCGCGGTCGTCCTTGTCCGGGACCGGCTTCGAGGGGGCGTTCATGATGGAAGGATACACCATTTGACCGACGCGCTGCGCACGCCCGACGCGAATTTCGCATGCCTGCCCGACTGGCCCTTCGCGCCGCGTTACCTGGAGCGGGCGGACGGGCTGCGCCTCCACCATGTGGACGAAGGTCCGCGCGACGCTCCCCGGACCTGGCTCTGCCTGCACGGCCAGCCGACCTGGAGCTATCTCTACCGGCGCATGATCCCGGCCTTCCTGGCCGCCGGCGACCGCGTCGTGGCGCCGGACTTCGCAGGCTTCGGCCGCTCCGACAAGCCGCGCGACGAGGCGGTCTACACGTTCGAGTTCCATCGCGCGACGCTGCTCGAGCTGATCGACGCCCTCGACCTCCACGACATCGTGCTCGTCGTGCAGGACTGGGGCGGCCTGATCGGCCTCACCCTGCCGATGGCGGCGCCGGAGCGCTACCGGTCGCTGCTGGTCATGAACACCACGCTCGGCACGGGCGATGCGCCGCTGTCCAAGGGCTTCCTCGACTGGCGCGCCTTCTCCAACAGCCGGCCCGACATGGACGTTGCCGGCCTGATGAAGCGGGCCTGCCCGCATCTCACGCAGGCCGAGGCCGCGGCCTATGGCGCCCCCTTCCCCGACGCGAGCTACAAGGCGGGCGTGCGGCGCTTCCCCAATCTCGTGCCCGACCGGCCCGATGCGCCGGGCGCGGCGCTGTCGGGCGAAGCGCGGACCTTCTGGCAGGAGCGCTGGACGGGGGCCAGCCTGATGGCGGTCGGCATGAAGGACCCCGTGCTGGGACCGCCGGTGATGCGCCAGCTCCATGCCGTCATCCACGGCTGTCCGCCGCCCGTCGAGATCGCCGACGGCGGCCACTTCCTGCAGGAATGGGGCGAGCCGATCGCCCGCGAAGCCGTCCGCCGCCTCTGAATGTTCTCGTTCGATCTCGTCTGGCCCTACATGGGCCTCGGCGCCGCCCTGCTGCTGGCGCTGCTGCTCTGCACCGACGCGCTCCGCAGCAACCTCGCCGTGCCGCGACGGCACGACCTCGTCTGGCTGGCCTGGGCAGGCACGCTGGCCTATCTGGTCCACCAGTTCGAGGAACACGGGATCGATGCCCAAGGCGCGACCTACGCCTTCCGCGGCGAGCTCTGCCGGGCCTTCGGCTTCGACGACCCCGCCGCCTGCCCGGTCCCCTTCTCCTTTGTCACGGCGGTCAATGTCAGTGCCGTCTGGCTGTTCGGCCCGGCGACGGCGCTGCTCGGCCGGCGCCGGCCGGAACTCGCGCTGGCCTTCTTCTCCATCCCCTTCGTCAACGCCTTCGCCCATCTCGGCCCCGCCGTGAGCCACGGCGCCTACAATGCGGGCCTCGTGACCGCGGTCGCGATCTTCCTGCCGCTGTCGCTCTGGACCTTCCACGTCGCCCTGAGGCGTTACCGGCTGGGCTGGCGGCCCGTCATTGCCACGGTCGCGGCCGGCATCGTGCTGCACGCCATCCTGATGGGCTCGCTGGCCGCGTTCATCGCCGGCCGCATCGGGCTCGTCGTGCTCGATGCGATCCAGGTGCTGAACCCGGCGCTCGCGCTCCTCATCGTCGCGCGGCTGGGACGGCCACGGCCGGCCTAGATCGCGATCAGGCCGCGAGCTTCTGCGCCAGCGCGGCCGGCACGCGCACCGGCATGTCGAGCAGCATCTGGGCGAAGGCCTTGGCCAGCGGGTCGGCCTTGAGCGAGGCCATGCCGCCGCCGCCCAGCGCCTCGCGCAGCAGGAAGTTGAAGCCGTGGATGCCGGGCAGCCGCCAGCGCGTCACCTTGCCGTGGATGCGGTGGGCGAAGTACTGCGCCACCGCCTCCTCCGTCACCTCGGCGTCGAGGATGGGCTCGTACTCCGGCAGGCGAGCGAAGATGCCGACATTGGCATTGTCGCCCTTGTCGCCCGAGCGGCCGTAGGCCAGCGCCACCAGCGGCACCGTCTCGGTCGCCGCGTTGGGACCGGTTGTCGGCAGCGACGGCGCGGGCGGCGCCTCGACCGGCAGGTCGGCGGCGCTGAAGCCGCCGCTCTTGGCGGCCGAGGCCATGGTGATGCTGCGGCCGTCGAGCTCGATCGTCACCGGCACCAGATCCTTCGGCACGAGGCAGGAGAACATGCGGATGACCGGCGAGGGGGAGACGCGGCCGGCGCCGAAGCTGCCGGCCATGCCGACCACGCCGCCGGTCGCCATGGGCGCGATCTCGCGGCCGAGCAGCGCCAGCGCTTCCTTCTGGTCGTGCTTGGCGGCGATCTTGACGACGACCTCGCGCGCCTCCAGCGCCCGCGAATGCGGCCCGTAGGTCGCCTCGCCGCCGATCACCTCGATGCTGACGTCGCGGTAGTCGCCCATGTTGCGCTCGCGGAACAGGCGGCGCGTCTTGGCGACGATCGCCTCGGCGCTGTGCCGGCCCTTGGCCACCGCCTCGCGGCCGCCCAGCATGAAGATCGTGCTGAGCTTGTAGCCGTCCGGCCAGGTGGTCGAGACCTTGTAGGTGTCGGTCGGCGGCCGGCCCTTCGCGCCCGAGACGCGCACGCGGTCCCGGCCGACCTGGGCATAGGTGGCGCCGGTGAAGTCGCAGACCACGTCCGGCACGATGTAGGCGCGCGGATCGCCGATCTCGTAGAGCATCTGCTCGGCCACGGTGGCGGGCGTGATCAGCCCGCCCGTGCCGTCCGGCTTGGACAGCACGAAGGAGCCGTCCGCCTCGACCTCGGCCACCGGGAAGCCCATGTCGTCGTAGCCCGGCACCAGGCGCCAGTCGGTGAAGTTGCCGCCGTTGCACTGCGCGCCGCATTCGATGATGTGGCCGCACAGCGTGCCGGCGGCCAGGCGGTCATGGTCGTCCATGCTCCAGCCGAAGGCGTGGATCAGGGCGCCCAGCGTCACCGCCGAATCGACGCAGCGCCCGGTGATGACGACGTCGGCGCCCTCGTCCAGCGCCCGCGCGATCGGAAAGCCGCCGAGATAGGCGTTCATGCTGACGACCTTGGACGGCAGCGCCGCGGCGGTATCCATCTCGCGGATGTCGAGCCGGCGCAGCTCGTCCAGGCGCGGCAGCAGGTCGTCGCCCAGCACCACGGCCACCTTCAGGGTCACGCCGGCCGCCTCGCACGCCTTGAGCACGGCGTCGCGGCAGGCCAAGGGATTGACGCCGCCGGCATTGGTGATGACCTTGATCTTCTTCTCGGCGATCTCGCGCGCGAGCGGCGCCATGACCACGGAGACGAAGTCGATGGCGTAGCCCGCCTGCGGGTTGCGCAGCTTCTGGGCCGCCATGATCGACATGGTCACTTCGGCCAGGTAGTCGCTGACCAGGTAGTCGATGTCGCCGTGGCGCACGAGCTGGGCCGCCGCGGTCTCGGTGTCGCCCCAGAAGCCTGAATGGCAGCCGATGCGGACGGTCCTCTCGGCCGCCGGCCGGTGCGTCGCCTTGGCCATGGTCACTTCCTCTTGCGGTTGATGAACGCGCCCATGCGTTCGATGTGCTCCCCCTCCGCCACCGACTGGGCGAAGGAATCGATGCCGGCCTGCACGGCCTCGTCGAGCGACAGCCGCTCCCAGCGGCGCATCAGGCGCTTCTGCGCGCGCACCGACTTCGGCGTGCCGTCGACGATGGCGTCGACGCAGTGCGCGACGGCGGCGTCGAGCTTCGCCAGCGGCACGACCTGTTCCACCAGGCCCCAGCGCTCGGCCGTCGCGGCGTCGATGTTCTCGGCCGTCATCAGCATCCAGGAGGTGCGGCCCCAGCCGATCAGGCGCGGCAGCAGCGCGGCCTCGACCACAGACGGCACGCCGACCCGGACCTCCGGCATGCCGAAATGGGCATTGTCGGCGGCGATGCGCATGTCGCAGGCCACGGCGACCTCGAGGCCGGCGCCCAGCGTGTAGCCTTCCAGCCGGCAGATCACCGGCACGGGACAATCGCGGATCGCCTGGCAGAGCTTGTGGATCAGCGTGATGAAGGCGCGGCCATCCTCCGAGCTCCTCATCGCCGCCATGTGGTTGATGTCGGCGCCGCCGATGAACGCGCGCCCCCCGGCGCCCGAGAGCACGACGGCCCGCAGGTCGTCCTCGCGCGCCAGGCCCAGGAAGGCCTCGGTGAGATCGAGCAGCGCCGGCGGGTTGAGCACGTTGAGCCGGCGCGCATTGTCGAACACGACGTTGGCCACGACGCCCGCCGGACGGCGATCCCAGGAGATATCGACCTTGTGCACGCCCGACGTCATGACGTTCCGCTCCGTGGCTCTTTGTGGTTCAGGGGATTTCCTCTATTAGAGCGCCCTCGCACCGCTTCCAAGAGCCCTTCCGGATGCCCGACAGCGTTCCCTTCGACCTCGAGAAATACTCGGTGTTCGTGCCGTCCGACCCGTTCGAGGATCATGTCGGGCCTTTCTATTTCCGCATCACGGGCGATCCCCGGGCGGCAGGCAGCGTGCATTGCCTGCTGCCCACGCACGAGCGCCACGGCAACTACAACGGGGCGGTGCATGGCGGCCTCACCCTCACCTTCGCGGACTACGCACTGTGCCTGGTCGCCGGCCGCGCCGCCGATGGCGGCACGAACAGCGCCTTCGCGTTGACGGTGAGCATCGCGGTCGAGTTCCTCGACGCCGGGCGCATCGGCCCGCCGCTGGAAGCCACCGGCGAGCCGCTGCAGGTGACCGGCCGCATGGCCTTCGCCCGCGGCACCATCCACCAGCAGGGCCGCACCGTCGCGCTGTGGTCGGGCGTCTGCCGCCACGTGCCGCGCAGCAAGGCGATGGCGCGCAAGGAGGAGACGTCGAGCGCGGCTCTCGCGTCCGTTCCCGTGCCGCAGGCCGTGCCCGACGGCTTCGAGCTCCTGTCGGGCGCCAGCGTCTATTCGCGGCACATCGGACCCTCCTACGCGCGCCAGGAGAGCGACGGCGCGACGCTGGTCCAGCCCACCCTGCCGCGCATGTGCAACTCCGGCGGCGCCCTGCATGGCGGCTACATGATGAGCTTCGCCGATTCGGCCGTGACGCGCGCCGCCGGGCTCACGACCGGTATGGCGCCGACCACCGTTGCCTTCGCCGCCGAGTTCCTGTCGCCGGGTTCGCCGACCGTGCCGATCACGACCCGCGTCGAGGTCCCGCGCCACGGCAAGTCGCTCGCCTTCGTGCGCGGCGTGCTGGAGCAGGAAGGCCGCAAGCTGCTGTCCTATTCCTCCACCATCAAGCTGCGCGCCCGCGGCTGAAAGACGGCCGCGCGGCGGTTCAGGAACGTGTTCGCAGTCGATCGCAGGATCGGCCGGCAAGCCCTTGTATTGGCGGAACGATCCCTCTTCGACACCCGGTCGGGCATGTCGCGTGGAACGCGACATCGCGACAGATGTTCTGCCCAGCCGTTCCGCGTCGGAGACATGCCTCATATCGTCATTGTATAGAACTATTGTAAATAATTAAAGTTATTGCAGGCGAGTCTCCTCGCAGCTCGCCATCGGCATGAGATCCTTTCCTTCGGCTTCGCTCAGGACAGGCGCTTCGCTCAGGATGACCGAGGGGCAGGTCATCGTCCTGCCTCGAAGGAACGTCATGTCGTCCTGAGCGCAAGCGAAGGACCTCATCGCCGCCTACGATCAGCACGCGGTCCTGGTCCCTCGGCCTCGGCCAGCTCGATGCCCGCCCGCTCGGCCACGCGGCGGATCTCGGGCTCGAACTGGATCCAGAGCCGCCGCACGCCGGCGAGGCTGCCGGTCCGCGCGGCCTGCTCGACGGCTTCGGCCAGGCGGCGCAGCGGCTCGGCGCCGATCATGCCGGAGGCTCCCTTCAGCCGATGGGCGGCGCGGGCGATGGCGACGAGATCCTCGGTCCCGCCGATCTCGCGTTCGGCTGCCCGCGCCGTGTCCAGGAAATCGCGCTCGACCTCGGCCAACGTCGCGGGATCGTCACCGAACAGTTCGCCCAGCCTGTCGCGGTCGTAGGCCGGGCCGAGGGTGTCGGTCACGCGGCGGCGCCCTTCAGCCAGCCCTGCAGCGTCGCCTTGAGCTGCTCGATGCCGACCGGCTTGGTGATGAAGCCGTCCATCCCGACGGCGCGGCTGCGCTGCTCCTCGCCTTCGAGCGTGCTGGCTGTGACGGCGAGGATCGGCGTGCGGGTGCGCCGGTCGTCGGCTTCGCTGGCGCGGATGCGGCGGGCGAGCTCGAAGCCGTCCATGGTCGGCATCTGCAGGTCGGCGAGGATGAGATCGTAACGACCTGTGCGCCAGAGCTCGAGCGCTTCCTCCCCGCCCGCAGCGGAATCGGTGCTCGCTCCGGCCAGCTCCAGCTGGCGCGCCAGGATCTTGCGGTTCACCGAGTTGTCGTCGACCACCAGGACGCGGCCGCCGAGCGGTGCGGCGTTGCGAGGGGCAGGCGCGGGCGCGGCATCGTCGCCGCGGCCGGCCGCCTGGGCCACGGCCCGCACCAGCGCGTTGCGGCGCCACGGCCGCGAGACATCGACATGCGCACCTGTGGAAACCAAGAGGACGCCCGGTGGCGAGCCCGGCGACGCGATGGCAACTTCGGCGCCGGCATCCGCCAGGTGGCGCGCGACGGCACAGGCCTCCTCGCCATTGGGCAAGGACACCGCCACGGCGACCCCGTGCAGCACCGGATCGCCGCGGGCCGCCAACGCGGCCGCCGGCTCCAGCCGCACCGTGACCGTGAAGGTCGAGCCTTCGCCCGGCGTGCTGGCCACGTCGATGCCGCCCTGCATCGCCTCGGCCAGACGGCGCACGATCGACAGGCCGAGCCCGGTGCCGCCGAATCGCCGCGTGGTCGAGCTGTCGGCCTGCACGAAGGGCTGGAACAGCCGACGGCGCTGCTCCTCGGTGAGGCCGATGCCGGTATCGACCACCCGGATGCGCAGCAGGGAATCGCCCGCCTTCTCCAGCGTCAGACGGACCGAACCCGCCGCGGTGAACTTGATGGCATTGCCCAGCAGATTGAACAGGATCTGCTGCAGGCGCAGCGGATCGCCCAGCACGCGATCGGGCACGTCGGCGGCGACGAAGGCCGTCAGCGCAAGACCCTTGGCCGCGGCCTGCGGCGCCAGCGTCTCCGCCGCGCCCTCGATCAGCTCGACGGTCGACAGCTCGATACGCTCGAGATCGAGCCGGCCGGCCTCGATCTTCGAGAAGTCGAGGATGTCGTCGATGATGCGCAGCAGCGCGGAAGCGGAGTAGCGCACCGTGCGCAGCGCGTCCCGCTGCTCCAGCGTGAGCCGGCTGCGTTCCAGCACGTCGATCATGCCCAGCACACCGTTCATGGGGGTGCGGATCTCGTGGCTGACCGTGGCGAGGAAGGTGGACTTGGCCTGGTTGGCGCTCTCCGCCTCGCGTTGTGCATCGATGGCGCTGTCGCGCGCCCGCCGGGCCTCGTCGTAGGCCACCTGCAGGCGCCGCGCGAGATCCTCCTTCTCGCAGGCCAGCGCGATGTTGTCGTACTGCCAGCGATGGACATCGCGCACGTAGGCCATGAGATGGCCGACATAGGCGCCGCCGGCGATGCCGACCAGCTGGTAGAACGGATCGGCGGCGGTCAGCAGCACGAGCAGCAGCGGCGCCGTCGTGGCGCCGGCAAACGCATAGAAGGTGGGCGGATGGGCCGAACGGATGGGCACGGCCGTCGTGATGGTGGCAAGCAGCACCAGCCCGAGCAGCATGCGCTGCAGTTCGAAATCGCGCGAGGCCAGCATGTAGCCCGCGACGCCCCAGCAAGCGCCGGCAAGAAGCGAAAGTCCGGCGAACCACCGGCCCCATCGCACGGTCTCCTCGTCCGGAGGCTGCGCCCGCGCGAAGTTGCGGCGCAGCACGTCGAAGGCGATCGTCACCAGGATATAGGCGACGAAGGGCGGGGCCAGCTCCAGGAGATCGACCTCCCGCCAGTAGATGGCGGCGATCACCGGCCACAGCACGAAGGAGAAGTAGCGCGACTGGGCGGAGCCCTCGAACAGGCGGCGGATCAGCTCGGCGCGTACATACGCTTCCTGCCGCCGCATCGCCGCCGATTCGGCGCCGCTGGTTGCCGGATCACTTGCCGCGAGGGTCACGGTTCGGGAAAGGGCGGCGAGACATGCAGGAAAGTGTATCAAGAATATCAAGTATCATCTATATCGCATTGAGATATCATGCTATTTTAGCTGCATTAGAGAAGCATTCATTTTCGGGTCATTCATGCTCCAGCCCTCTGTCCTGCTGGTCGAGGACGACGCGTTCCAGCGCAAGGCGGCCGAGACCTACCTGATGAATCACGACCTGAAAGTGATCGCGGTCGAGAACGGCACGCAGATGCGCCGGCAGATCTCGCGTGCCATGCCCGATCTGGTGCTGCTCGACGTCCAGCTGCCGGGCCAGGAGGACGGCTTCGCCCTGGCGCGCTGGCTGCGCGAGAACAACACGCGGGTCGGCATCATCATGCTGACGGCGGCCGGCGACGCGGTGGACAAGGTCCTGGGACTGGAAAGCGGCGCCGACGACTATGTCGCCAAGCCGTACGAGCCCCGGGAGTTGCTGGCACGATGCAAGAGCGTGCTGCGCCGGTCGGCCAACAAGGCGACGCCTTCGCTGATCGAGCGCGTGCGCATGGGGGAGCATACGCTCGACCTGACCAGGCGCCGGCTGCTCGACCAGGCGGGCGCCGACGTGCCGCTGACCTCGGGCGAGTTCGACATCCTGAAGATCTTCGCCGAGAATCCCAACCGGCCGCTGTCGCGCGACTGGCTGCTCGAGACCACCAGCCACCGCAGCCGCGACCCGTTCGATCGGGCCATCGACCTGCGCATCACACGCATCCGCCGCAAGATCGAGCCCACCCCGGCCAAGCCCACGGTGATCCGCACCGTGCGCGGCGTCGGCTACATGTTCGTGCCGCCGGTGGAGTAGCGCCCCGGCGTGCAGAAGGACTCGTGCGGCCCGCCCTTGCCGGGCAGCCTGGTTCCGTTCGACCCCTGCCAAGAATGGGTGTAGAAACGCCGGCCGTGGCGCGGGGCCGTAGTTCAGTGGTTAGAACGAGCCGCTCATAACGGTTATGTCGCAGGTTCGAATCCTGCCGGCCCTACCAGCCGACGCTCTCCGTCTAGGGATCTGTTGCCGCCCGTCGAGTCGCCGCTATCGCAGGCGCCCGGGTTCGTCCTGGCTGGCTCAAATGGGTGCGCATGGCGGTCATGGGAGGCATGATGAGTCCGGCTGATGCGAGCGGGACTCGTCATGCCCCACGCGGCGCGTGCGCTGTCGGCCGCTCAGACGCGTTCCAGCCGGTCGCGGGCTGAGGCCAGACGCTCGCGCAGCTCGGTCTTGAGGATCTTGCCGTAGGCGCTCTTGGGCAGAGCGTCGACGAAGACGTAACCCTTGGGTCGCTTGAAGCGGGCGATGTTGTCGATGCACATCGCATCGAGCTCGGTCGCGGAGACCTGCGCCCGCTCGCGCGTCACGACGAAGGCGATCACCTCCTCGCCCCAGTCGGCATGGCGCTGCCCGATCACCGACACCTCGAGCACGCCAGGATGCAGCAGCAGCGCCTCCTCGACCTCGCGCGGATAAATGTTGCTGCCGCCGGAGATGATCAGGTCCTTCGAGCGGTCCTTCAGGGTGAGAAAGCCTTCCGCATTCAGGCAGCCGACGTCGCCGGTGAACAGCCAGCCCTGGCGCAGGGCCTTGGCCGTGGCCTCCGGATTGTTCCAGTAGCCGATCATGCCGACGTCACTGCGCGCCACGACCTCGCCGATCTCGCCCACCGGAAGGTCGTTCCCGTCGGGATCGGTGATCCGCAGCTCGACGCCGGTGCGGGCAATGCCGACGCTCGTCAGCCGTTCCTCGTAGCGTGGATGGCTGCTGTCGGCATGCATCGCCTTGGACAGGCAGGTTATCGTGTTGGGCATCTCGCCCTGGCCATAGCCCTGCCACAGGCACGGGCCGAACACGTCGAGGGCGCGCTTGAGGTCCTGCAGGTACATCGGCGCGCCGCCGTAGAAGATGGTGCGCAGGTTGTCGATCCGCGCCGTCCGCATGCCGGGATGGCTGGTCATGCGCGTCAGCATCGTGGGTGCGGCGAACATGGTGACGCTGCCATAGATGTCGAGCAACGCAGCCACTTCCGCCGAATCGAATCCCTGGCTGTCGGGCACGACGTGGCAGGAAGCACGAGCGGTGTGGGGCAGCGAATACAGCCCGGAGGCATGCGACAGCGGCGCGGTGTGGATCATCGTGTCACGCTCGCCGAGCTGGTCGACATCGGCGTAGTACCGCAACGTCATGGCGCGCAGGCTGCGATGGGTGAGGATCGCGCCCTTCGGGCGGCCGGTCGTGCCGCTGGTGTAGAACAGCCACGCGGGATCCTCGTCCTCGACCGGCTGCAGGTCGATCGGTTCAGCCGCGGCGAGCCGCTCATACTCGGCGTCCTCGACGCAGATCAGGCGCTGCAGGCTGTCGATCTCGGCGATCAGCGGCGCCAGGGCCTCGGCAAGGTCGGCCGTGACGAAGCAGATCCTCGAACCGTTGTCGGCGAGGATGAAGGCGAACTCCCGCGGATGCAGCTTGGCGTTCATCGGCACGGCGCAGAGCCCGGCGTGCCAGCAGGCGTAGAGCACCTCGATGTATTGCGGACAGTTCTTCATGGCGAGACCGATACGGTCTCCCGGCTGGATGCCCGGCAGCGCCCGCAGGCCGCCGGCGAGACGGGCGACCCGCTGCATGAAGCCGCCGTAATTCCAGACGGGCCGCTCGCCGAAGCAGACGGCCGGCCGATCGGAGAACGACCGGGCAGCCTGGGCCAACAGATAGCCGATATTCATGTCACGCCTGCCCGAGGATGGTGATCACCGCAGCAGCCTCCTCCCAGCCGTGAAAGCCGCCGCCGTTCTCGGCGATGGCAAAGCGCGCCCCCTGGACCTGCCGGGCACCGGCCTCGCCGCGAAGCTGCGTCACCAGCTCGTAGATCTGGCCCAGTCCCGTGGCGCCGATCGGATGGCCCTTGGATTCCAGCCCGCCCGACGGGTTGATCGGAATGCGCCCACCCAGAGCGGTGGCACCGCTCTCGGCCAACGAGCCGCCCTCCCCCGGACCGCAGAAACCGAGATTCTCCGCCTGCAGGATCTCGGCGAACGCGGAGGCGTCATGCACCTCGGCCACCGACATGTCCTGCGGTCCCACGCCTGCGATCTCGTAGGCACGCCGTGCCGCCCGGCGGCAGATGTGCTTGTCGAGCTCTTCGGGGCGGCGGTCGCTACCCGACGCGAGCACCGAAGCGCAGACCTTGACGGCGCGGCTGCGGTCGAAGCGCTCGAGCGCCTCCTCGCGGACCAGGATCGCCGCAGCGGCGCCGTCGCTGATCGGCGCGCACATCGGCAGGGTAAGCGGCCAGGAGATCGTGCGCGCCGCCAGCACCTCCTCGACCGTCATGTCGTTCCGATACTGCGACAGCGGATTGAGCGTCGAGTGACGGTGGTTCTTGGCCGCCACCACCGCGAGCTGCCGCTCGGTCATGCCGAAGCTCTTCATGTGGAACTTGGCCAGCGAGGCATAGACGTCCATGAAGACGCTGCGCTGCCGGTTGTCGAGCGCACGTTCCGGCGGCGGCTCAACGCCACGGCCGAGCTCGATCAGCCGGCCGGTGAGCTGCTCGACATCATGCACGTCCCAGGCGCCGTTGAAGACGGCGAAGGACTTGGCCCTGTCGGCGCTGTACATCTTCTCGGCACCGACCGCGAGCGCCACGTCCGACTGGCCGGCCTTGAGATGCATCCAGGCCAGCTGGAAGGCGGTGCTGGCCGACGCACAGGCGTTCTCGACGTTGACGATCGGAATCTCTCCGAAACCCATCGCGCGCAACGCGATCTCGCCCGGGACCATGTACTGGCCTTCCATGGCCGACTGAGAGGCATTGGCGAAATAGGCCGCGCCGACCGACTCCCTTGCCACGCCGGCGTCGGCCAGCGCCGCCTCGACCGCATCACGAGTCAGATCCTTCACGGAGCGGTCGAGGAACTTGCCGAAGCGGGTCATCCCGACCCCGATCACATAGATGTCGCTCACCGCGTCCTCCCGAGACTCAACCCAGATAGCGTTCGACAAGGCGCGGATCGGCCAGCAGCGCAGGCGTCTCACCGGACAGCGCGACGCGCCCGTTCTGCAGAACGTAGCCAACGTCGGCCATCTTCAGCGCCTGGAAGGCCGCCTGCTCGACCAGCAGCACCGTCATGCCGCCGCCCGCCAGGTCGCGCAGGGCGGCGAAGATCGCCGCCACGATCTGCGGTGCCAGCCCGAGCGACGGCTCGTCGAGCATCAGCATGCGCGGTCGCATCATCAGCGCACGGCTGACCGCCAGCATCTGCTGCTCGCCGCCCGACAGCGAGCCGCCAGGAATGCGCCGTCGCTCCTTCAACACGGGAAAGCGGCGGAACTCCGCCTCGCACATTGCCCCGCGCTCGGCGGCATCGAGACCGTCGACACGGCCTGCCCCAATCAGGAGATTCTCCTCGACCGTGAGATCCGGAATGATCATGCGTCCCTGCGGGACATGCACCAGGCCCCTGCGCGCCACCATGTGCGGCTCCAGCCGGTCGATCGGCTCGCCGTCGAAGGAGATGCTGCCGCCGCGCAGCGGCAGCAAGCGCGACAACGCCCGCAGCAGGGTCGTCTTGCCCGCGCCGTTCGCGCCGACCAGCGCCGTGACACAACCCTTCTTGACCTCGATGTCGACGCCGTGCAGCACCTCGCTCTGGCCGAATCCGACATGCAGCCCCCGGGCGGAGATCATGCTGCCTCCTGTCCCAGATAGGCCGCGATGACCGCCGGATCACGCCGGATCGCATCGGGCGTGCCTTCCCCGATCTTGCGGCCATAGTCGAGCACCGTGACCGTGTCGCTGACCTGCATCACGAAGGTCATGTTGTGCTCGACGACCAAGATGGTGAGGCCAAGCATCTTCAGACGACCGATCACGGCGACGATCTCGCGCACCTCCTCCTCGTTGAGTCCGGCGATGGGCTCGTCGAGCAGCATCAGGGTCGGCCGCTGCGCCAGCGCACGGGCCAGTTCGCAGAGCTTGCGATGGCCGTAGGCGAGATCGCCTGGCAGGCTATCCGCGAAGCGCGCAATGCCGAAATACTCCAGCAGCGCCATGGCTTCGGCACGCTCGGCCGTCAGGTCGCGGCCGTCCGCCAGCCAGCGTAGCCAGCCCGCCACGAAGCCGTAGCGTGGTCGAAGGCCGAGCATCACGTTCTCGACGACGCTCAGGTTGCCGATAAGCTGAAGGTTCTGGAAGGTGCGCGCCATGCCGGCCTCGGCACGGCGGTAGGCCGGCAGCGCCGTAATGTCCCGTCCGTTGTAGCGGATGCGACCGCCATCGGCCGCGTAGAGCCCGGCAACGACGTTGATCAGGGTGCTTTTGCCCGCGCCGTTGGGACCGATCAGGGCATGCACCGTGCCGGCCTTCACCTGGAGGCGGACATCGCCGACAGCCGTCACGCCGGCATAGCGCTTGGTAACGCCGTCGAGCTCCAGTGCCGGCGCGTCCGTCGCCGGTCGCGCAACTGCAAAGCCCGCGGGCAGCTCGGCACGCGAGCCCGTCGGCGGCGCGGCCACCGACCTGCGGTGCGGCCGCAGCAGGCGCTCCAGCGCGCCGACCGCGCCGTCGGGAAAGAACAGCATCACCAGCAGCAGGATGGCGCCGAAGATGAAGTAGGAGATCTCGTAGAGCCCGGCCGTGAGCTGGTTCAGCAGCACGACGATGACCGCGCCGACGATCGCGCCATAGGGCTTGCCCAACCCGCCCAAAACGACGGCGATCAGCAAGCCGATGCTGCGATCGAGGTTGAAGGCATCGCTCGACAAATAGCCCGACTGATGGGCGAAGAAGGCGCCCGACAGGCCGGCGAGCATGGCGGCGACCACAAAAACGCCGGCCCGTACCACGGCTGCCGGAATGCCGACCGTCAGTGCGAAGCTCTCGCTCTCCTTGATCGCGTACAGGCTGCGGCCGGTCGCCGACCGTGCCAGATAGTCCACCATGGTCTGCACGACGACCAGCGCCGCGGCCGCGGTCCAGAAGAAGTACACCGGGCCCATGGCGAAGTCGCCGAAGTTGAGCTGCGGCACGCCGATCAGGCCCATCGAGCCGCCGGTGAGATCGACCCAGCGCTGGCAGAGGATCTCGACGATGAAGCCGAAGGCAAGCGTCGCCATTGCGAGATAGTGGGTGCGGGCGCGCAGGGCGACCAGCCCGATCACCACGCCGGCCGCGCCGGCGACGACCACGCCGATCGGCATCGTCACCGCGAGCGGCCAGCCGAGCTTGGTGGCCAGGATGCCCGAGCCGTAGGCTCCCAGGGCGAAGAACGCCGCCTGGCCAAGCGAAAGCTGGCCGGACATGCCGAACAGCATGTTGAGTCCGGCCGCCGCCATGGCCAGCAGGATCATGTCCTGCACGACATGGACATAGAAGTCGTTGGGCACGACGAAGGGCCAGGCTGCGACCAGGACGATCGCGGCGAGATAGCCCAGGAAAAGGGTCCGCCGCCCGGTCATCGCACGTCCGCCCGGTGCTCGCCGAACAGGCCCGAGGGCTTGACGATCAGGAAGACCAGGACAAGCACGAAGGGATAGAGGTCACCGAAGCGCGAATCGAAGTAGTTGCTGAATCCCTCGACGATGCCGAAGGCCAGGCCGGCGATCAGGATGCCCAGCGGATTGACGAAGCCGCCGATCGAGACGACCGCGAATCCCTTGATGATGAACAGCATGCCCATATGCGACTGCACGGCCGTGATGGGACCGGCCAGCACGCCGGCGATCCCCGCCAGCACGCCCATGAGCGCGTAGGAGACCATCACCGTGCGGCGGACGTTGATGCCGAGCAGCGACGCCGTGTCCTTGTCGAACGAGACCGCGGCGATGTCCTTGCCGATGCGGGTGCGGAACAGGATGTAGTACAGGGTGCCGACGGCGACCAATGCCAGCGCCGCGACCAGCAATTCCTCGGCATAGAAGCCGGCACCGAACAGCGTCACGACCTTCTTGTCGCCGCCGCCGAACAGAGGCGGCGAGAAGAAGCGCGACTTGCCCCATACCAGGGTCACGACGTTCTGGAGCAGCATGCCGAAGCCCAGCGTCGTCAGGATCCAGGCGAGGCTGCCCGCGCTGCCCGCCGTCGCCTTCTGCAACGGGCGGATGGCGATACGCTCCAGTGCCAGCGCCAGCAGGATCAGCACCGCGAAGACCGCCGCGAAGACCACGACCGGATGGACTCCGGCCAGCATCAGCGACATCCCGAGGAAGGCGGCGATCATCAGGAAGTCGCCCTGGCCGAAGTTCAAAGCCTTCGTCGTGAGGAAGGTGATGAACAGCCCCTTGCCCATCAACGTGTAGATGCTGCCAAGCGCGACGCCCGTGACGACGACTTGCACGAAATCGCTGACGCTGATCACCCTGTCCTGCCCCTTCTCATCCGTTCGCGGGTGCGCGGCCGGACCGCGTCGCCCGGCAACGCCGAACGGCTACTGGAGCTTGACCACGCGGCCGTCCCGCCAGACGCCGAGGAAGACGTCCTTGGCATCGAGGCACTCGTGATCCTTGGCCGAGAAGGGCTTGGGCGGCGTGCCGGACACCGCGTCGAAGTCGTCGATCTGCTCCAGCGCGTCGCGGATCTTGCGCGGATCGGCGCCGGCCTTGTCGACCGCCTTCAGCAGGAGGCGCATCCCGTCGTATCCGAGCGCCGCGACCACCGGCCAGCGATACTTGTCGCCATACTCCTTGCGCATCTTGTCGTCGAATGCCTGCGCCTTGGGATTGGCAAGGTCGAGCGCCTGACCCATAACCGAGCCCTCGATGACGTCGCGGCCCGCGATCTCAAGCAGCTTGAGGGAGGAAATACCCCAATTGCCGGCGATCACCGGCTTGTAGTCGACCTTCGGCAGCGCGCGGTACATGAGGTCGACGCCGTCGTCGAACGACAGCAGCAGGTCGACATTGGCCTGCTTCAGCTTGAGAAGCTGCGCGACCCGGTCGCTCCCGGTCATGGGCGCACTCTCGATCGCAACCAGCTCCGCGCCACGCGCCTTGAGGCCCTTCTGCACTTCGCCGGCGGCGAACATGCCGTAGCCGGTCGTGCTGTGCAGCAGGCCGATGCGCTTGAAGTTCTTCACGCCCCAGTCGAGCATCGCGTCGACCTGGAACTTCTCCACCATTGAGCAGCGGAAGATGTAGCTGGGCGACTGGTCGATGAACTTGGCGGTGATGTCGGTGGCGATGGCGGGCCCGGCCATCAGCGGGATACGCGCCTGTTGCAGCATCGGCGCGAAGGCAGCCACGTTGCCGCTGTTCACCGTGCCGATCACGGCCGACACCTTGTCGTTGCTGATCAGCCGCTGCACCAGCGACACCGCACGCTGGGGATTGGCCTCGTCGTTGTAGACGATGAACTCGACCTGGTTCTTCGGGTTCGCGGCGAGATATTCCTTCAGCGCGAGCTGGTTGCCCTGCAGATACGACTCGCCGAAGTCGACGATGGCCGGCGGACCGCTCAGCCCCTGAACGGCACCGATCTTCACCGTCTCCGCGTGCGCAGCCGGAATAAACGAGACGGCTGCGACGGCAGCAAGCCAACGAGACGACAGCATCGAGCGCTTCCTTCTGATGAGCCTTCTCTGATGAAAGGCGTGACCGATCGGTTACCATGATAACCCGTAGGTTACAACAGGACGCCGGACGCGCATGCGCTGCAGGACGCTCCGATGCAGACACGGCGCATGCTTTTGACGATGGACAGTGGATCGGCCTGGCGGCCGTCCGATCGCAGGGCGCGTTCAGCGCTTCCGCTTGGCGACGGGTGGAGGCGCGGCTGGACGGACCTGCATGCCGAGGGAGAAGGTCCGCACGAGGCCTTCGGCGACGTCGGCGCTGCTCCAGCCCGCGCCGGGCTTGAACCAGCGTGAGATCCAGTTCACCGAGCCCATGATGGCGAATACCGCCATCTTCGGATCGCACCGGGCGATGCTGCCGTCTTCCATGCCCTCGACGATGAAGGCTCGCAGCGTGTGGTCGAACTTGTCGCGGCGCCGCAGGATCTCCCGACGCTGCGTGGGCTGCAGGGCGTCGATGTCGGTCATGGCGGCGCTGGCCGTGTCGCTGTCGGCGTAGATCTCGACGAAGTGGCGCACCGCGATCTCGAGACGCTGCAGCCCGCTACGGCCGTCGCGGCGGGCACGCTCCAGCGCCGCATCGCCCGCGTCCATGGCATGACGATGCAGGATATAGAGCAGTTCTTCCTTGCTGCTGATGTAGCGGTAGAGGGCTGCCTTGGTCACGCCGAGCGCGCGCGCGATGTCGGCCATCGAAGTGCCATGGAAGCCCTTGTGCCTGAAGGCGGCAGCGGCCTTGCGGATCAGAACGTCGCGCTTGAGCTGTCGCTGCTCATCCTTCGAAGGAAGCGAATTGTCCCACGCCTGCCTTGACATAGCCCGCCGATTGCAATGAGGCCGGGACCGTACTGTCCGCAACCGCAAGTGTCCATCATGCGGCGAGATCTCCGGGCCCGCCCTCGGGGCGAGCCGGTAGGGCCGGATCGCGCGATGGCCTCTTCCGGCCACACATCGCATCCACCATTTCCCTGGCCTCGTGAATCATCGGAAGAGCGACGGGCAGCCGCTCACCGCCCCTTCCAGTTCGGCGGCCGCTTCTCGGCGAAGGCGCGCGGTCCCTCCTGGGCGTCCTCGCTGAGATACACCGGCTCGAAGAGATGGCGGCCGGCGCGCAGCGCGGCGGAGCGGCCCATCTCGGTCGACAGGTAGACCAGCTCGCGGGCGGCCCGCACCGTGAGCGGGGCATTGCGCACGATGGTCTCGGCCAGCTCGAGCGCGGTCGCGCGCAGCCGGTCGGACGGCACCACCGCATTGACGTAGCCGAGCTCGCAGGCGCGCCGGGCGCCGAGCGGCTTGGCCGTGAGCAGGAGCTCCATGACGATGCGCTGGGGCAGCATGTGGATGAGCGGCGTCGCCCAGGGCACGCCGCGGCCGACCTTCGGCTCGGTGATCGCGAAGGAGGCGTTCTCGCTGGCGACGCAGAGGTCGCACATCTGCGCGAACAGCCAGCCGCCGGCATAGGCGACGCCGTTGACCGCGGCGATCACGGGCTTGGTGACATGGATGTTGTCGCCCAGCACCGGGATGAAGTCGCGCGGCGGCACCTTGAGTCCCGTGGCGGCCGCCTCCTTGAGATCCATGCCGGCGCAGAAGGCCTTCTCGCCGCTGCCCGTCAGGATCGCGACCTTCAGCGCGTCGTCCTGCTCGAAGCGCTTCCAGGCGTCGGCGAGGCCGTGCCGGATGCCCGAATTGATGGCGTTGAGCTGGGCAGGACGGTTCAGGGTGACGATCGCGACCGCCCCCTCGATCTCGAACAGCACGTCGGACACGTTTCAGGCTCCCTTCGCTTGACGATGCGCCGCGGCGAGAAGCGCTTCGCGGTGCTCCGGCGCGGCCAGCGGCACCATGGCACGAATCCGCTCGCGCAGCGCCAGCCCCCTGAGCCGCGCCACGCCATGTTCGGTGGCGACGAGATCGACGTCGCTGCGCGCCGTGGTGACGGGTCCCGACAGCGCGGCGACGATCCGAGATTCGCCGCGCCGGCCCGTCGCCGGCAGCGCGATCACCGACAGCCCGTCCGGCGATTGCGCGGCGGCACGAACGAAGTCGACCTGCCCGCCCACCGCCCCGAAATAGGCGTCGCCAACCGCCTCGGCATTGACCTGCCCCGTCAGGTCGACCTCGAGCGCAGAATTGATCGACACCAGCCTCTGCAGCGCGGCCAGATGTGCGCCGGAATGCGTGTAGCTGCTGGGCCGCAGCTCCAGGGCGGGGTTGCCGTCGGCGAATCGGTAGAGCAGCGAGGTCCCGATCAGGCTGCCCGTGACGGTCATGCCCATGTCGATGCCCTTGCGGGCGTTAGTCACGACGCCGCGCTGCATCAGCATCGCCACCGAATCGCCGATCATCCCCGAATGGACGCCGAGGTCGCGATGGTCGACCAGGCTCGCCACGACGGCCTCGGGGATGGCGCCGATGCCGATCTGCAGCGTCGCACCGTCGGGGATCTCGGCCTGCAGGTGCGCGGCGATGCGGCGCTCGGTCTCGCCGAACGGTGCCGGCGGCACCTCGATCAGCGGCGCGTCGGTGTGCAGGCAGATGTCGATTTCGTCGGCACGCAGCGGCGCCGCACAGGGCGTCCAGGGCACGCGCGCATTGACCTCGGCGATCACCAGCGATGCCCGGGCGATCGCGGCGCGCACATAGTCGGCGATCAGCCCGAAACTGTGCTCGCCGCGCGCATTCGCCCGGCTCACCTGCAGCAGCACGACGTCGCAGGGAATGTCGCCGCGTGCGATCAGCGGCGCGATGGACGAGATATGGCAGGGGATCGGATCGAGCACGCCCGCCGTCGCAAGCCGGCGCAGGCTGCCGATGCCACCGATGCCACGGAAGCGCAGGTGGTCCCCATGCTCGGGCTGGAAGGTCTGCGAGAAGCCCGAGCCCAGGAAGATGCTGCTGCCGCTGATATCCGCCCGCTGGTCGACCAGCGCCTGCGCCAGCGCCGTGGGCTCGCCCGCCGCCTGCCCCATGACGAAGCCCGCGCCCGGACGCACGAGCTTCGCGAAGTCGAGCTCCGCCGGAGAATGCAGGTGCAGGGTCATGCGTCGGCCGGCGTCGCGACGATGGCGCGGGCGCGCTTGAGCAGCGGGCCGTCCACCATCTTGCCCTCGAACTCGATGACGCCGACGTTGCGGGCCAGCGCCGCCTCGTAGGCCGCGATCAGCCGGGCGGCGAAATCCCGCTCCTCGGCCGTCGGGGAAAAGACCTGGTGGGCCAGCCGGACCTGTCCCGGCGTGACGCAGGTCTTGCCGTCATAGCCCAGCTCCAGCCCTTCCCGCGCATCGGCCAGGAAGAGCTCGCTGTCGCGGATGTCGACCACGACCTGGTCGATCGCCGCCAGCCCGGCCGCCCGGGCGGCCATGACGACCAGTGAGCGCGCCGTGAAGACCTCGCCGCCCTTGCGGGTGCGGCGGGCGCCCATCGACGCTGCATAGTCCTCGGCGCCGAAATACACCGCGCGCACGCCGAGATCCGGCCGGCAGACCCGTGCCACCTCCTGGACCCCGCGCACGCTCTCGACGCCGCCGATGACGAACCTCGGCTGGAGCCGCGGCCGCTCCCCGTCGAGGCGGATGATGTGATGGTGCGCCGGCCAGAGCTGCGCGGGATCCTCGAGCTTGGGGACCACCACGCCATCGATGTCGCAGGCGAAGGCGGCGGCGAGATCCTCCAGATAGTGCGGCGAGGCCGGCTCGTTCACACGGACGGTGAGCAGCCCGCGATAGCCGCCGTCGCGGACGGTCCGCACCGCCGCCGCGAGACCGGCGCGCGCCGAGACCTTGTCATCGGGCGGCGTGCCGTCCTCGAGATCGACGACGCAGCAGTCGGCGCCGAAGCGCGGGAACTTCGCCAGCAGGTCGACGCGGTTCGCCGGCGCCAGCAGGAACGAACGGAACATGGGATCCTCGCGAAAGGTCGGGGCCGGTCAGTAGGATTTCGGCAGGCCGAGCACGCGCTCGGCGATGTGCGACAGGATCAGCTCGCGGCTGACCGGCGCGATGCGCGGGATCATCGCCTCGCGCAGGTAGCGCTCGACATGGAACTCGCGGGCATAGCCGAAGCCGCCATGGGTAAGGACGGCCCGCTCGCAGGCGCGGAAGCCGGCCTCCGCGCACAGGTACTTCGCGGCATTGGCCTCGGCCGCGCAATCCATGCCGCGATCGTACAGCCAGGCGGCCTTGTGCATCATGAGGTTCGCCGCCTCGAGCTCCATCCAGCTCTGCGCCAGCGGATGCTGGATGCCCTGGTTCCTGCCGATCGGCCGGTTGAAGACGATGCGCTCGCCGGCATAGGCCGCCGCCTTGCGCAGCGCGACCCTGCCGATGCCGGCCGCCTCGGCGGCGATCAGCACGCGCTCCGGATTCATGCCATGCAGGATGTACCGGAAGCCGTGACCCTCCTTGCCGATCCGGTCCTCCACGGGGATCTCGAGACGGTCGATGAACAGCTCGTTCGAATCCACGGCCTTGCGTCCCATCTTGGGGATGCGCCGGACGCTGATCCGCTGCCGGTCGAGATCGGTATAGAACAGGCTGAGCCCGCCGGTATGCGTGCGGCATTCCTCGAGCGGCGTCGTGCGCGCCAGCAGCAGGATCTTGTCCGCCACCTGGGCGGTCGAGATCCACACCTTCTGCCCGCTCACGAAGTAGCGGTCGCCGCGGCGCTCGGCGCGGGTCTTGAGCTGCGTCGTGTTGAGGCCCGTGTTCGGCTCGGTGACCCCGAAGCACGACTTCACCCGGCCGGAGACCGAGCCCGGAAGCCAGCGCCGCTTCTGCTCCTCCGATGCGAAGACGACAATGGGCATGAGGCCGAAGATGTTGATGTGGATCGACGAGCAGCCGGTCATGCAGGCGCCCGTCTCGGCGATGGTCTGCATCAGGAGGGCCGCCTCCGCGACGCCGAGTCCCGACCCGCCATGGGCTTCGGGGATGGCGATCCCCAGCCAGCCGTCGCGCGCCATCGCGGCATAGAACTCCTCGGGGAAGACGCCGTCCTCGTCGCGCCGCAACCAGTATTCCTCGGGAAAGGCGGCGCAGGTCCTGGCGACCGCTTCCCGGATGGCGAGCTGATGGTCGTTGAAGCCGAAATTCACGGCCGTCGTTCCTCCCGTGATGTCGAAGTGCGGCGTGCGCCGGATGGGACGCGCTAGATCACGCCCTCCGCGCGCAGCCGCGCGAGGTCTTCCTCCGAGTAGCCGAGCGCGCCAAAGACGCGGGCATTGTCCTGGCCGAGCTCGCCGGCGCTGTGCCGGATGCCCGTCGGTGACTGGGGGAAGCGCGGCACGACGCAGGGCATGCCGACGGTGCCGAAATCCCGGTCCGGGACCGGCACGATGGCGCGCCGCGCCCGGAAGTGCGGATCCCGCGCGATGTCCTCCGAGGAATAGACCGGCGCGATGGCGCCGCCGGCCTCGGCGAAGGCGGATATCACCTCCGCCGAGCCATGCGCGGCCACCCAGTCCCGGAAGATGGCGTCGATCGCCGCGCCATTCTGGACCCGCATGGAATTGGACGAGTAACGCGGATCGGCGGCGAGATCCTCGCGACCGATCGCGCGCAGGTTGGCATGGAAGATGGCCTGCGTGCTGCCCGCCAGCGACACGTACTTGCCGTCGCGGGTTCGGTAGACGTTGGCCGGCGCGGAGTAGAGATTGCCGTTGCCGCAGCGCTCGCGGACATGGCCGAGCTGCTGGTACTCGACGGGCAGGACGTCGAGCAGGCGGAAGGTGGCCTCGGTCATCGACAGGTCGATCTCCTCGCCCTTCGCGGCCGGATCGTGCGCGACGCGCCACAGTGCCGCCAATGCGCCCGCCACGCCGAACACGCCGCCGATGGGATCGGCCAGCGGATAGGCCATGTGCAGCGGCTCGCGGTCGGGATGGCCGGTGATATAGGTCAGGCCGCTCATCGCCTCGAACACGCGGGCGAATCCCGGACGGTCGGCGTAGGGACCGTCCTGGCCGAAGCCGGTGATGCGCAGGATGACCAGCCGCGGCTGGATCGCCCACAGCACCTCGCGCGACAGGCCCCAGCCGTCCAGGGTGCCCGGGCGGAAGTTCTCGATCAGCAGGTCGTAGCCCGCGATCATCTCCTTGAAGATCGCTCGCCCCCGCTCCTTGCGCAGGTCGAGCGAGACCAGGTCCTTGCTGCGGTTGGCGACCTTCCACCACAGGGACTTGCCGTCCTTGAACGGCGGGAAATCGCGGATCGGGTCGCCCTTGCCCGGCAGCTCGACCTTGGTGACGTCGGCGCCGTAGTCCGCGAACAGCGACGCCGCGAACGGGCCGGCGATCACCGTCGCGACGTCGAGCACCTTCAGCCCGTCGAGGGGCCCCGCCATGACGTCTCCCTCCGGCTCAGGTCAGGGAGATGCCCAGGGCGCCGATCAGCTCGGCGTACCGCTCGTTCTGCATCTTCATGATGTCGAAGAACTCGGCCGCCGAGACGTCGAGCGGCGAGACGCCGCCCTTGCGCAGCTGCGAGACGAACTCCGGATCGCGGATGGCGGTCTGGCTGGCGCTCCTCAGCCCGTCGAGATAGGCCACCGGCGCTTTGACGGAAGCGAGGAGGCCGCAGAAGATCGTGAGCGGATTCGGCTCCCCGAAGCCGGCCTCGTCGGCCGTCGGCACGTCCGGAAAGACCTCCTCGCGACGCGCTCCAAAGACCGCCAGCGGACGAAGCTGCCCCGCCTGCACGCGCGACGCGGCCGCGAACGGCGTGTCGACGGCGATGTCGACCTCTCCTCCCATCACCGCCATGCTTCCTTCGGGCAGACTGCGGTACGGCACATGCGTGAGATCCACGCCGTAGCGCTTCTTGAACCGCTCCACCTGCAGGTGCGAGTAGGTGCCGACGCCGTTCGTTGCGTAGGTGAGCTTGCCCGGGTTGGCCTTGGCATAGGCGACGAGGTCCTGCAGCGTCTTGAACGGATGGTCCTTGCGCACCACCCATACCGCCGACGTCGTGAACAGCGGCGTCACCGGGGCGAAGTCCTTGATGGGGTCGTAGCCGGGATTCTTGTAGACGTGGGCGGCGATCAGGAAGGTATTGCTCACGACCAGCAGCGACGCCTCGGGCCCACCGCGCAGGACGGTCTGGGCGGCGATCAGGCTGCCCGCCCCCGGCTTGTTGGCCACGATCACGGTGCGCTTGAGCAGCGGGGCCGCCTTGTTGGCGTACATGCGCGCCACGATGTCGTTGAGGCCGCCCGCACCGAACGGGCCGACGATCGTGAGCAGGTTGTCCTGCTGGGCCTGCAGGCCGCGCGCGGCGCCCAGGGCCAGGCCGGCGGCCGCGCCGGCAACGAGTCTTCTTCTCTTCATGATACCTCCCTGGGACGGCCGACCTCGAGCGGAGGCCTTCGGCGGCCGCTCGTCGGCTTTTCGTTCTTGTCCAGTTGGACGTTGGCGCGGATCGGCTGCGTCAGGCGGCCTGTTCCACGGCGCGCTGCGGTGCCGCGGCCACCGATCCCTCCGCATCGCTCAGGCCGTGCACCTTGCCTCCCATGATCGTCGCGCGGAGCATCCGGCGCACGGCCGGATAGTAGTCCTGCACCGCGTAGTGCTGCGTCGCGCGATTGTCCCAGAAGGCGATGGTGTTCGGCTTCCAGCGCAGCCGCACCTGGAACTCCGGCTGTGCCGCCTGGGCGAACAGGTAGTTCATCAGCCTGTTCGCCTCGAGCGCGAAGTCCGCCCCGATCCCGCGCTCGCGTTTCTGGGTATAATTGCTGAAGTGCGTGGTGAAGCCCTGGTTGACGTACAGGATCCTCTCGCCGGTCTCGGGATGGATCGCGACGACAGGATGCTCCTGCGCCGGGTATTCACGGCTGAGCTGGCGACGCTTCTCAGGGGTATAGTCGCCCCCGAACGAATGCGCGATGTCGTGCATGGCGTAGAGGCCCTCGCACATCGCCTTCACGCGGTCGGGCAGCCGCTCGTAGGCCAGCACCATGTTCGACCAGATCGTGTCGCCGCCCACCGGCGGGCATTCGATGCAGCGCAGGATCGAAGCCATCGACGGCCGCTCGCGCCATGTCGTGTCGGCGTGGAAGATGTTCTCGTTGGCCGGGCGGTGGTTGCCGCGATTGAGCGCGACGAGCTCGGGATGCTCCGGGTGGCAACGCAGCACGGGATGGACCTCGAGCTCGCCGAAGGAGCGCGCGAACGCGACCTGCGCGGCGGGCGAGATGTCCTGATCCCGGAAGAAGAGGACCTTGTGCTCCAGCAAGGCCTGCCGGATCGCCGCAATCAACGCGGGATCGGCGGCAGCGGTCTCGAGATCCACGCCGTGAATCTCCGCACCAAGCGCCGGAGAGACAGGCTCGACGCGCAACGTCCCTGGCATGTCCACGGTCAAAGCTCCTCGTTTCGACGAGCCGATGATAAATCACCTGACTTAAACAGAGTCAAGCACGTGACTTAAAATCTCAGGTCGCTTGCCCCTTCCCCTGCTGCGCGATAGCCTTCGGCGGCCATGGCAAAATCAGGAACGACCAAACGCCCCGCCCCGACGGACGCAAAGGCGGCAGTGGGTCGGCAGGCGCGCGCGGCCCCCAGCAGCTCCGACGTGCTGCTGCTGACGGCGGAGAGGCTGTATGCCGAGCGTGGGCTGGACGGCGTCTCACTGCGGGAGATCGCCCGGGAAGCGGAGCAGAAGAACAACTCCGCCCTGCACTATCACTTCGGATCGAAGGAAGCCCTGCTCGACGCCATCATCCGCTTCCGGATGCGGGAGGTGGACGCGCTGCGGAATGCCTATCTCGACGCGTGCGAGTCGCAGGGGCGAACGGACCTGCGCGCCGCCGTCGAGGCGCTGGTGAGGCCGCTGGCGCACGGCCTGCTGTCGTCGCGGCCCAACCACTACAACCGCTTCCTCGCCGCCGCCCAGATACACCCGGACATTGACCTTGCGGCGCATGCCAGCGAGGAGGCGCAGCAGGGCTTCCGGCGCGTGTACGCCAAGCTCGAGCGCGCGCTGCCCCAGCTGCCGCCGGCCGTGCTGCGCCAGCGCTATCTCACCGGCATCGCGCTGATCACCTTCAGCCTCGCGGATTTCGAAAGGATCAAGGCCCGCAAGGTCCGCGAAAGCCGCGGCTTCGACCTCTCACGCGCGATCGACAACCTGATCGATATGATCGCGGGGGCGCTCGCCGCGCCCGTGTCCCCGCAGGTGCGATCCCGTCTCGATGCCGTCGAAGCGGCTTCCCGGATCAAGCGCCGACTCTCCTGACGGCACGGCGAGAGCAGGTGTCTCGGCCTGCCGGCATCGAAAGCAGGCGTCGAAAGCCCCGTCGATGATCGCGAGCTTGACGGCCTGCGCCCGCGCGTACTCGCGACGGAAATCCGCCGAGACCCACATCACCGAGTGGCCGCGCCGTCCCAGCCAGCCGATGCTGCCGAGCGCCTCGGCCTCCCGCAGCTTGCGCGCCAGATGGGTCCGGGAAAGCTTCAGGTGCGCGGCGATGTCGGCTATCGACTCGACCCGCGTCGGGACCCTTTCCGCATCGGGGTCGTCCTCCTCGATGCCGGCGATCAGCATGTCCATCACCTGTCCGCCGTTGTTCAGCCAGGTGAACAGCGAGAAGGTCCGTTCCGGCTCGCGGACTTGCGCCGAGGAAAGCAGTCCGTCGGCGATGAGGGGCTGCATCACCGCAAGGGCGCGCGGCTCCGCGAGGTAGGTCTGCAGCCGCTGCTCCGGATCGAGCCGGTCCAGCGTCGCGAGGTGGATGCCGAGCCAGCCGTGGATGGCCGCCAGGCTGACCTCCGTCGCCTCGAGCGGCCGGGCACGCCGGTCCGTCGCGTCCACTAGCACCCGGGCATAGCCGTATTTCACCATCTCCTTGAGGAAGCCATCCGCCGTGTTGCGGCTGGCCACGCCATGGCGGGAAATCAGGTCAAGGAAGCGCGCGGTCATGAAGCTGCCGCCCGACGCCGCTTCCCGGAAGTGAAGGGCCAGCGCCGCTTGTCCCATCAGCCACCGATGCTGGGTTCCGAACACCGAACAGAGCCGCGGATCGCCCTCGAATGCCTGCAACAGAAGCCGCGACTGCTGCCGGATCGCGGCATGCAGCCCGGGATGACGCGCAAGGTCGTCCGACGACAGCGCCATTTGAACCCACCATATTCGCCGTTCCCATCGCGGCCAGCCAAGGCTAGAGGCATGGGTCGACCGCGCAGAACGACAAGCAAGAACCCCGGGCGTGATTCTCCACATTTCTCACTTTGGCGCAATATGAGAAGCAGCGCAGCCAGGCCGTCGCGGCCGGACAATCTGCCGGAACGGCTGCGGCAGGCGTTCCTCGATCACGGCTACGACCAGATGACCATGAGCGACCTCGCCGAGCATTGCGGCTTCAGCCGGCGCGCGCTCTACCACCATTTCTCCAGCAAGGAAGAGGCGTTCCGCCACTGGCTGGACTTCTTCGGGCGAGAGTCGATCGCGCGCGGCGTGGCGGCGGGCCGAAGGATGCTCGAGGAGGGCGGCGGCGCGGTGGAGGTCATCGTGGAGATCCTGAACGTCCGCTACGGCGACGCCCGCCGCCGGCTCGCCCTCTCGCCGCATGCGCTGGAGATCAACGAGCAGGCCTTCCGGCGCTGCCGCGACGTCATGATCGGCGCCGCCGTGGATTTCCAGCAGAAGGTCACCGACGTCATCGTGGAACTCGAACGCCGCCGGCTGCTGCGGCTGAAGCCGGGCGTGACCCCGGCCGAGCTTGCCCAGAGCCTGTGCGACGGCGCGCGCGGCACCAACCAGGCGCTGCCGCCCATCCCCGTTGACGAGTTGGTCGGACGCTACCGCCGGATCGTCGAAGCCATCCTGTTCGGCGCGGCCCTGCCGGCGAGGCCCGGTCGCGCCCCCAACAGAACGGCCTCCCCCTAGAAGTCCGCCGTCAGGGCCAGCCTGAAGGTGCGCGGCGTGCCAACGTTGAGGCGGGTCGTATAGGTCACCGCCGCCCAGTAGTTCGTATCGAGCAGGTTCTCGACGTTGAAGCGGATGGCCACAGGCTTGCCGGTCGGGCTCTTCACGTTGTCGAGGACGTAGCGCGCGCCGATGTCGAAGCGGACCCAGTCGGGAATGGAGAGCCGGGGATTCGTGAGGCCGATATACTGCTGCCCCGTGTAGATGACGCGGCCGTCGAGCGTCAGGCCCGGCAGGAAGGGCGTGTCCCATTCGCCGGCGAGATTGACCTGCACGTTCGGCGAGCCCGTCGCCTGCCAGCCGTCGTTCACGCCGCCGGCGGTGCTCAGCAGGATCGCCTCCAGGAACATGGCGCCGCCCAGCAGCCGCACGCCCTCGGTCGGCGTGCCGAAGACGTTGAACTCGATGCCGCGGTTGCGCTGCAGGCCGTTCTGCGTGAGCGTGTTGGTCGCGACGTCGGTGACGCTGCTGGGCTGGCTGATCTGGAAGGCGCTCAGCGTCGTGGTGAACTTGCCCCAGTCGATCTTGGTGCCGAACTCGAACTGCGTCGACTTGTAGGGCTGGAAGACCTGGCCGGCATTGGCGAAGGTCGGGCCGACCACCGTGCCCGGCTGCAGTCCCTGGATGAAGTTGCCGTAGAACGACACTTCCTTCCATGGCCGCACGACGAGCGCCGCCGACGGGGTGAGCGCGTTGGCGCTGTAGCTCGCGGTCTGGACACCGGAGGTGAGGTTGTAGTTCTGCGAGCTGACCTGCTGCAGCCGGCCACCCAGCGTGAGCTGCACGCGCTTGTCGGCCGCCGACAGCGTGTCGGCGATGGCGAGGCCGGTGAGCTGCTGGCTGCTCGACTTCGTCGGCGTCTGCGCGACGAGCGGCTGCGGCGCGATCACGTTCGGCGTGTAGATGTTCGACGCATAGGCCGTGCCGATGCTGCGGCCGAAGCCCGATTGCTGCAGGAACCGCATCGCGCTGACGGCGAAGCTGTGGTCGATCGGACCGGTCCTCGCCTCGCCGCGCACGCCGATCTCGCTGGTCCAGTCGATCTCGTAGGCGTTGTTCCGATAGGGCGTCTGGGTGCTGTTGCCGTTGACGTTGTTGATGATCGGATCGCCCGACCACAGCGACGACCAGCGATTGTCGTGGCCGCCCAGCGCGGCATAGAGGGTCACGCCCGGCGTCACGTCGACCTCCCCGCGCACCACGCCGAACACGTCCTGGCTGGCGGTGAAGGTCCAGGGCAGGATGAAGTTGTTCGACAGGGTCGGTACCCCGGGCACGCCGACTCCGGCCGGCAGGTTGGCGTAGCCCACGCCGCCGCTGATGTATTGCGACTGGAAGCCGAGGTCGAACGACACGCGCACGCCGTCACCGCGATAGTCCGCGCCGATCGCCGCCAGGCCGAGCTGGTCGGCATTCCACTGGATCGCCGTCTGGCCCGCTCGGAAGGACCCGTTGACGCGTACGCCGAACTCCTCGTCGTTGCCGAAGCGGCGGCCGATATCGACGGCGCCGCCGAACTGGGCGTTCGAGGTATAGCCGGCGGTCACCCGCGTCAGCGGCTCGCTGCCCGCCCGCTTGGGAACGATGTTGACCGTGCCGCCGATCGATCCTGCCGGCGGCATGCCATACAGCATGGCGGCAGGGCCCTTGAGCACCTCGATGCGTTCGGCCAGCTCGACGCCGATCGCATAGGTCGGCAACATGCCGTAGAGGCCGCCGAAGGCGATATCCATCGACTCGACGGTGAAGCCGCGGATCGCCATGTTCTGCGCACCGTTGTTGCCGGTAGGACGGCCGATGCGCACCGACGGATCGTCGATCAGCACGTCACGCACGGTCTGGGCCTGCTGGTCCTGCGCCTTCTTCGCGGTGTAGCTGGTCTGGTTGAAGGGCGTGTCCATCACGTCGCGGTTGCCCAGCAGGCCGAGCTGCCCACCGACCGCGACCTGGCCGCCGGCATAGGGAGGCGGGATGTTGTCGATCATGGCCTGCGGCGGCACGGTCGCCTGTACCTGAACGGGATCGAGCACGATGCCCGACGGCGTGCCGTCGCTCTGGCCCGGCCGCTGCAGGGCGATCGTCGTGCCGCTCACGACACGGTAGCCGAGGCCCGTGCCCGCCAGCAGCTGCCGCAGTGCCTCGTCGAAGGAAAGCGTTCCCTGCACGCCGGGCGTCGCGAGCCCCCGCAGCAGCGCGGCGTCGGCCGTGACCTGACGGCCGGACTGCCGCGCGAAGAGCGGCACGGCGGTCTCGAGCGGCTGCGGCGGAACGTTGTAGGAGCGCGTCGCCGCCTGCACGACCTGAGGCCCTTCAGATGCACCCCGGGCCTGCTGCGCCTGTCCGTCCGCTGCCTGAAGAACAGCCACCACCGACACGGCGATCCCGGCCGCGCACCGAACACGCTTCCTGCTCACACTCGACTCCCCAATGCCAGGCTTTCGGCCTCTCACTCACGCGACGACGGCGAAGGGAGCGTTTCCAGAGAAAGTCAGGAAGCCGAGACGATCAGCAGCCAGGGCGTGACGCGCCGGACCCTGCCGCCATGCGCCTGGGCGATGGCGCGCAGTGCGTCTTCTGGATCGGCCAGATTGTACGCGCCGGTGATACGGCGATCGCCCAGCGCGGAATCCGTCAGCAGGATGCTGCCGCCGTAGTACCGCCGCAGCTGGTCGACGGCGTCACGCAGAGGAACATTCTGCGCGACAAGCTGGCCGTCGCGCCATGCCGCGACCATGGCGGGCGACGTCTCGGCGCGCGACACCTGCCCGGAGGGCATCACGTGCACGGCCTGTCCGGGCCGCAGCTCCTCGCGCCCCACGCGCACGGCGCCGCGTTCGACGGAGACATGCACGCCGTCGTCGGACAGCCGCACGTCGAAGCACGTGCCCACCACGACGGTCTCGACGTCACGCGCAAGGACCCTGAACGGACGGGCACTGTCCGGCCGCACGTCGAAGAAGGCCTCGCCTGCCAGCAACCGCACCTGCCGCTCGTCGCCCTCGTAGAAGACGGCGAGCGCACTGTCGGGAGCGAGCGTCGCCTCGCTGCCGTCCGGCAGCACGAGCTTGCGCAGCTCCGCCGTCGACGTCGTGTAGTCGGCCCCCAGACGCAGCAGGATCGGCGGCATGACCAGGAACCCGACGCAAGCCGCAACGGCCGCTCCGGCAAGCGCGAGGCGCCATGCGCGCAGGGCTGCACCGAGCCGATGGAGGCCGGCCGGCGCCGCGAGTCGCGAACGCGGGCGTGCCGCGACGACGGGCTGCCATGCGGCCTCGTAGGCTGGAGGCATGGCGGCGGCGAGCGCCGAGAGCTGCTGCGTCTCGGCCCATGCCGCCGCGTTGAGCGGACTCGCGCGGCGCCATTCGTCGAAGCGCCGCCGGACGTCGCGATCCCGGGGCGATTCGTGCAGTTCGACAAGCCAGCGCGTGGCTTCCAACGAGGCTTTGTCTTCCGCTCGGTCCATCCCTTTCCCCTGCCCGTCCCGCGACGGCGGTCCCCCGTTCGTCGGAGCCGGCAACGGCCTTCCTCTTCTTAACGCTCGGGCGGCGTGCCCTTCCAGAGAAACCGCTCAGGCCCGTCGCAGCTTCTGCTTGCAGTGCTGGATGCTCTCGATCACCAGCACCTGCGCCTGCGAGACCGAGACGTCCAGCGTTGCCGCGATCTCGCGCAAGGTGCAGCCGGCAAGGCGATGCATCTCGAAGGCGACGCGGTGCCGTTCCGGCAGGTCTGCCAGCGCGGCCATCAGCGCGTCGAGCTGGTCCCGGTGCAGGGCGATGGCCTCCGGAGTCGACGGCGCGTCGAGCGAGGATGCGGCCGCGACCTCCGGATCGTCCCCCGTGAAGACGCGGCTTTCCCGCGCTGCGCGGCGGCGGCTGTCCAGCGCCAGGTTGCGAACGATGCGATAGAGATAGCTGAGAGGCTCGCTGACGAAACGCTTCCTGGCGGCGTCGTCGAAGCGCAGCCAGGCTTCCTGCACGAGGTCCTCGGCCTGCGTGCGCGAGCCCACGATGCCCGTCGCATAGTCGACGAGGGCTCCCCGGTTCTGGGTGTAGATGGCGGTCGTGTCGGCGGTCACTGCAGCGGATGGGAAAAGGGCGGTGGGCGAGGAGCGCACACCACCACATATGCGAATAGGTCGCAATCGCAAAAATACGTCAGGCCTGCCGGAGCACGAGTTCGCCTGACGACGCCACGGCAATCTCGCCCTCGGCGAGCGCCGACCAATGTCCCTTCGTCACCGGCACGCTGGCGAACAGCGCCATCTGCTGGGTATCGGCCGCAGGACGATCCGCCGGTTCCTCCGGGTGAAGGGCGATGCCAGCGGACGGCAGCGCGTCGCTCGCCATGGGCGAGACGTCTCCGCGGCGGCGATGGCGGACCCACAGCCCCGGCGGCGCCACGACCCCATCCGCCTGCGTTCGGCGATGACCATGGGCGAAGACGAACTCGCCGTCGCTGTAGAGGAAGTTGGCGATGCCGAGGAGCCGCATCTCGGCCGCGAAGGCCGCCACCACCTCGTGGCGCGCCGCCAGGGAAGGCGCCACGGCAGCTTCCCAGAGGATGGCGAGGCGCTCCAGCAGCAGGCAGAAGGCCCTTTCCGAATCGGTCTCTCCGACGGGGCGGAATCGGTGCTGCGACCGCGCAAAGCGCGCCACGATGTCGTCGAAGCCGCCATTGTGGGCGAACAGATGCATGCGGCCGCCGAGCTCGCGCGCGAAAGGCTGCGTGTTGGCAAGGCTGTTGCCGCCGCACGTCGCCCGACGGATGTACGAGATCAGCAGCCGCGTCGGATGCGAATGCCGCTCGATGAAGGCGAGCCACGGACTGCCGCCCGCCGGCTCGGGCTCCTTGTAGAGGCGCACGTCGCGCCCCTCGTGGAAGGCGACGCCCCAGCCATCGATGTTGCGCCCGCCCGGTGCCCCGTGCGCCGCGAAGTGGTGGAGGGAGAAGGTCGCACGCGTCGGACGCCTGCTGGACAGGCAGAAGAGCTCGCACATCGGGGGAAGGATAGCACGGCGGTTGCGATGGCCAGCGCAAGCCGAATGCTGGCATTGTGCCAGCCTCTTCGATCCGCAGGAGCCTCGACCGATGAGCAACGACAGCGAAACCGCCGCCATCCGGGGCGTGGCCTTCATGGACGGCCGATGGATGCCGCTCGCCGAGGCCGCGGTGCCGATCCTCGATCGCGGCTTCGTGCGGTCCGATGCGACCTACGACGTCGCCCATGTCTGGAAGGGCCGCTTCTTCCGGCTGATGGATCACGTCGAGCGCTTCCAGGCCTCGATGGCGGGCCTGCGCCTGTCCCTGCCCTACTCGGCGCAGGAGATCGCCGGCATCATGGTCGAATGCGCGAGCCGATCGGGCCTGCGCGACGCCTATGTCCAGGTGACCTGCACGCGCGGGCTGCCGCCGCCCGGCACGCGCGATCCGCGGCTGTGCCGCAACCGTCTCTATGCCTTCGCGCAGCCCTTCGTGTGGATCGCCGACGAGAACCAGCGGCGCGACGGGCTGCACATGGTGCTGTCGCACACGCAGCGCATCCCGCCGGAGTCCCTCGACCAGCGCATCAAGAACTTCCACTGGCTGGACCTGACCATGGGCATCTTCGAGGCCTACGACCGCGATGCCACGGTGGCGATCCTGCCCGCGGCCGACGGCACGATCACGGAAGGACCCGGCTTCAACATCTTCGTCGTGAAGGACGGGGCGCTGGCGACGCCGGCGCGCGGCCTGTTCGAGGGCATCACGCGGCGCACCGTCATCGAAATCGCCGCCGACCTGCAGCTGCGCTGCGAGGTCCGCGCCGTCCACGCGGACGAGGTCGCTCAGGCCGGCGAGATATTCATCAGCAGCACCGCCGGCGGGATCATGCCGGTGACGCGATACGAAGGCCGCCGGGTGGGCGATGGCCGTCCCGGCGCCATGACGCGGCGCATCGAGGAGCTCTACTGGCGCCGCCACGAGGACGACGCGTACGGCACGCCGGTGCCCTACGCCGAAGGTCGCGGCGGCGTGGCACCGGGGGCGTGAGCGCCCGTCACGGCAGCCGGCGCAGCTGTTCGAAGCCGGCGCGCAGCATCGGGAGGGAGTAGGATTCGCCGGCCCCCGTCATCGAATCTCCCCTGTCGGTCGGGCCGAGGGCAGCCGCCCGGATTTCGGTCATGGCCAGCAGGTCGCTGCGCATGGCGAGGGCCCTGAGCGCCCGGGTAAGGCACGACGCCTCCCACTCGTCGGGCCGGTCGCCGCGCAGTTCCAGCCAGACCAGGCACGCATCGAATGCATGCATCACGCCTTGTCTGCTGACGACGATCTCTCCGAGGCCCCTCATGTCACCTGGCACTCCTCCGCCGGCGCAACGGCTGCTCCCCGTGGGTCCGCTTGCCGACACCCGGCTGCCGCGCGGCCCGCGGCAGCCAGCGCCTGATGATCGGATATCTCCCGTTGCCCGCGCCGAACCCCGACAGCCACGCCTCGGCGGCGCCGCTGTCGGTGAAGATCCGGAAGCCGTCATTCGGCACGCGCTGCTTGAGCAGCACGGCCATGTCGAGGGCACGTTCGGTCCGCACGATCATCGCCACCGGACCGCGGCGTCCTTTCCTCCCCGCATCGGCCAGCACGCCGGCGACCTTCGATAGGTCGTCCCTGCTCAGCACCAGTTCACCGAGCGTGAGATCGAAGGACATCGGATGCCTTCTTGCACCCCGTGCAGAGAGGGCTGCAAAAAAATCAATCAGATCGCTGCAGCCGATCTTGCCGATGCCTGTCGCATCGACGCGCTCGTCTTCCCGGCTGATCACCCACCGCATCGGCATCCCGGCACTCGGCTGCTATGCATGTAAGACCCTAGAAGGCTAGGATGGTCGACAGTGATCGAACATACCCATACGGGTAAACAAAGCCACGCTATTGCGAATAAAATGCGCAACTGATTGAAGAGGGAGTGAAGTTAGAATCGCGCACGGACGTGCGACCCGTGGATGGCGAGGAGGCTGACCAGTTGAGCCTGCCGGTTCACGCCCGTCTTCGCGAACACCGACTTCAGCTGCATGCGGATGGTGTTCGCCGTGACATCCTGCGCCCGGGCGATCTGCTTCACCGACTCGCCTTGCAGGAGACGTCCGACCACGCGGGCCTCCGTCGGCGTGAGATGAAAGAGCTGGGCGAGGAGGCGTTCGTCCGGAACACGGCCCTGCTCGAAGCGCGACACCACGAGGAACGACGTGGAGCCCAGGAAGACGTCGTGACGGAACTGCATCAGCGGCATCACGTATGCCACCAGGGCACCCCCCGGATCCGCGCTCGAGACGACGATCGGCGTCGGCTCATGCGACGCCGGGTCGCGGCTCACGGAGGCGAGACTGTCGTGAAGCGTCTTCTGCGCGATGTCGCTGCTGAAGTTCACCTTGCTCGACCGCGTGACGACGATCGCCGGGCCGCTCGTGAAGAACTGCTCGTTCGCCTCGACGACGGAGCCATCGCGCCGCAGGACAGCCGCCGCCATGCCCACATGGCGCAGCGTGGTCGTGAGGGTCCGGACGCGCATCAAAGCGGCGTTCGCCGCCAGTGAGATCGACCGCGCGAGATGAGGCCGTAGGGCATCGAGCAGCTGCAGCTCCTGCGGCTGCATCGGGCCCTTGCGATAGGCTTTCTCGATCGAGAACATCGCCGTCCCGCCGGTGGGCAGCCGCATCACCGTGCCGGCATACCAGCCGAGCCCGCGCGGCCTCAGGAATTCCGTGTACAGCGGCTCGCGTTCCAGCTCGTCGCGTGTGAAGGCGTCGAAATCAGTCAGGAATCTCGGCTCGTCGCGCGGCATGAAGCGCTTGATGCGCTCGTTCCTGTCGGCCCATTCGCCTTCCACCCACTCCTGCACGACAGGTCGGATCGAGCGACTGCTGATCCACCGCAATCCATCAGGTCCCGTCACAATAAGGACAGAGCCTTCCCCATCGACGATGCTGGCCATTTGATCAAGAACATGATGCCAATGGTCAGGTGCTACAGCAGCCCCATAAATATCATCTATTACTTGTGAAATACTCATCAACGTAGCAAGTAGCGACGCACCGTTTTTGCGTCCATTACCCATTTGACGCTGGAACTCTCAACATCGCTGAAAGAACAGCGCCTGCGCTCGACAGTTGCGCCAAGTCACACGCCGTTGTTCAGCGCGCTAGACGTCGCGCGTCGACATCACACACCCGTGCGCCGGCTTCATCGGCGGACGCGGCCCGGCACCATCCGCACCTTGCGCGGGCCCGCGATCCAGATCGCGGCCGCCGAGACGACGCAGCAGGCGATCGCCAGCAGGAAGGCCGGACGGTAGCTGCCCGTGATGTCGTGGATGACGCCGGTGAGCCAGGGCCCCGCCGCGCCGCCGCCGATCAGGGCGATGGTCATGGTGCCGAAGATCGAGCCGAAGTGAGGGCCCTCGAAGATCTCGGCCACGATCGGCCCCATCACCGAGGTCAGCGCATATCCCAGCGTGCCCTGGGAGATCAGCATCACCCACAGCAACACGTCGGACGGCCCCTCCTCGAGCGCGATCAGGGCGGCGTAGCAGATCGCGAAACCGGCACAGCCGACGGTCCACACCCATTCGCGGCCGACCCGGTCCGACAGGGCGCCCAAGCCGATTTGCCCGGGAATGGCGACGACGCTCACGAGGCCCAGCCCCCAGGCCGCCGTAAGCGGCGTGAAGCCGACCTCGACCAGATACTTGGTCTGGTGGACCTGCACGGCGTACCAAGCGAACAGCGCGCAGGTGAACCCTCCTGCCAGCCACCAGAAGCGCCCGCTGCGCAGCGCCCGCGCCAGGGTCCATTCGGTCTCCGCCCATGCGGGATCGACGATATTGGAAGCGCTCCGCGTCGTCGTGCCGGCGCCGACTTGGACATCGCCGTCGGGGAGCAGGCCCACCTCCTGCGGCCGGCCGCGTACCAGCAGGTTGAGCGGCCCCAATACCAGCAGGACCAGCAGGCCCATCGCGACGCAGGAGGCCCGCCAGCCGTCGCCCAGGATGATCGACTGCAGCCAGGGCAGGATGACGATCGCGCCGACCCCCACGCCGGAGAAGGCGATGCTGATGGCGAGCGCGCGGCGCCGCACGAACCAGTTGGGCAGGAACTGCGAATGCGCCGTGAAGGTCATCAGGTTGGCGCCGGCGCCCACCGCCACACCCAACGTCAGATAGAACTGCCATGGATGGTGGATGAAGGGCGCCAGCAGCAGCCCGGCCGAGACCAGCCCGACGCCGCATTCGATGACCACGCGCGGCCCGCGGCGGTCCATGACGCGGCCGACGATCGGGCTCAGCACCGCCGAGACCAGGAAGCCGAAGGAGAACGCCCCGGCCGTCAGGCCGCGGTCCCAGCCGAACTCCTCGATCAGCGGCGGCATCAGCAGCGAGAAGGCCGTGCGCGCCGTGACGGCGATGGCCATGGTCACGAAGGCGATCGCGATGATCACCCAGCCGTAGAAGAAGGGCAGCCGCCACGCAGCGTGCCGGGCCACTTCCTCATCAGGGGTTCGCTTTCCGCCCGTGCCTCGCGATCCGTCCATTGGCAGCACTATCCGGCGCACCCGCCACGCAGGCAACTACGTCCGACGTAATCGCCGACGGACATCCCGCCGCCGCCGCGTCACGTGGCGCGCGCGCGGTCGATCGCCTCGGCGATGAGCCTGCGAGCTTCGTCCGCATCCCCCCAGCCGAGCAGCTTCACCCACTTGCCCGGCTCGAGGTCCTTGTAGTGGATGAAGAAGTGCTCGATCTGCTGACGCGTGATCTCGGGCAGGTCGGTATGCGTGCGGACATTGACGTAGCGCTGGGTCAGCTTCGCCGAGGGCACGGCGATGATCTTCTCGTCGCCCCCGCCATCATCCTCCATGCGCAGCACGCCGATCGGCCGGACGTTCATGATCGCGCCCGGGATGATGGGCCGCGTGTTGGCGACCAGCACGTCGATCGGATCGCCGTCGTCGGACAGCGTATGCGGCACGAAGCCGTAATTCCCGGGGTAACGCATGGGCGTGTAGAGGAAGCGGTCGACCACCAGCGTGCCGGCCTTCTTGTCCATCTCGTACTTGATGGGCTCGCCGCCGATCGGCACTTCGATGACGGTGTTCACGTCGTCGGGCGGGTTGTGCCCGATCGCGATGGCATCCAGGTTCATGGCTCTTGTCCGGTAAAAGATCAGTTGGCGGGCGACGGACGTCCGAGGACGAGCGCGATGATGCACAGGGCGAGCGCGACGACGGCCGCCAGCCGCGCATGGTGATAGTAGGCTTCTGCCAGGGCACCGCCGATCATCGCCTGCAGCCTGTCGCCCGGAATGGCGGGGGCGTGCTCGATCATCAGCCAGACCTCGGTATGGCGGTAGTTGCGCGAGCGCGCGGCCCAGCCCCGATAGAGCAGGATGACTGCAGAAACGAGGAGGAAGACGGCGCCCGTCCGGACCGCGATCCAGGGCTGGCTCGAGAAGCCGACCATGGCCGTGCCGATGGCCAGCACGGCGAAGCCGCAGCCCCGGCGGACCGACAGCTCGGCGTAGCGGCGGATGTCCTCGTACGTCATTCGGCGGACCATAGCCCGCGGCCCCGGCACGACCAATGCCGCGATGTCGCAGCTCAGCCCAGGATTCGTCGCAGCGCCGGCAGCGACAGCAGGACGGCGCCGATCAGCCAGATCCCCGGCACGGCCAGTCCGCCCTCGCCGCGTGCGACGAGCCGCTCGTAAAGGGCCGCCGGCACGCCGGAGACCAGCAGCGTCGCGGTCGCCACCATGAGGGAGCTGAAGAACAGGACCCAGCCGATCGACCGCGGAAAGACCTCCGGCATCAGCACGGCGGAGATCGGGACGGCGATGTTCAGCAGCGGCGAGAACAGACCGTTCAGCACGCTGATGCCGACGACCGTGAACAGCAGAACATTCCGGTCCATGGCCCTACCCCGCGGCCTGCGGGCGCGGCGTGAGCCCGAGCTGGTAGAGGGTCATGAACAGCAGCACCCGCAGGATCGCGACCCAGAAGGCGGCGACGGGCGGCACGAGCACGGATGGAATGGCCGAGGGCGTCACGAAGGCGACGGGCCGGCAGATCCATTCGGTGAGCCAGCGGAAGGAGCGGTAGATGTAGTTGCGGCTGTCGGGCGGCAGGAAGAACCCCAGGAAGAACCGCCCGAACAGGCAGTAGAACACCAGGGACAGGAAGTAGTTGGGCAGGTGGAAGTACCAGTAGCTCCACCAGATGTCCTGGGATCCCACGTCGTCTCCTCCGCCTGCCGGCGCATCTTAACCCGGTCTCGAAAAAAAGCAGGACCCCGCCTGGGGTCCTGCTGCAACCGGAAATCCGGATGTGTCGGACGTCATCCGGTGGTGACGACGACGCCGCGCGGCACGCGGATCGAGTCGACGAAGTCCTGCATCTCCTTCGACGGCTCGGGCGTCATGAGGCTGACGATCCATGTCACCACGAAGGCGACGGGCAGGCCGAACAGCGCCGAGGAGATGTTGCGGATGCCGAACCAGAGATCGGTTCCGAACATCTCCTTGAACGTGACCGGGGCGTACCGGGTCATGATGAGATAGAACAGGCACACCCCGAAGCCGGCCAGCATGCCGGTGATGGCGCCGATCTTGGTCGTGCGCTTCCACCAGATGCCGAGCACCAGCGGCGCGAACAGGCCCGCCGCCGCCAGCGAGAAGGCCCAGGCCACCATCTGGATGATGCCCGAGGGCCGTGTGCTGGCCACTGCCGCCGCGATGATCGCCACGCCGACCAGCAGGACGCGCGCCACGATCAGGCGGCGGCCCGTCGAGGCCCGAGGATCGATCATCTTGTAGTAGACGTCGTGGCTGAGCGCGTTGGCGATCGCCAGCAGCAGCCCGTCGGCGGTGGACAGCGCCGCCGCGAGGCCGCCGGCCGCCACGAGCCCCGACACCACGTACGGCAGGCCGGCGATCTCCGGCATCGACAGCACGATGATGTCCTGGTTGATGACCAGCTCCGGCAGCTGCAGAAGCCCGTCGCTGTTGGCGTCTTTGATGGTCAGAAGGCCGCCGACCTGCGCCCAGTTCTGGACCCAGGCCGGGAGTTCCGCGATCGGCTGGCCGATCACGTTCTGGTAGACCTCCAGCTTCGCGAAGGCGGCATAGGCCGGCGCCGTGAAGTAGAGCAGGAAGATGAAGAAGATCGACCACGCGACCGAGTTGCGGGCTTCGCGGACGCTCGGTGTCGTGAAGTAACGCATCAGGATGTGCGGCAGCGACGCGGTGCCGATCATCAGGCAGAGCACCAGGGCCCAGAAGTTGTTGAACTCGGTCCAGCTGAACTGGCCCCTGGCATCGGTGAAGGCCGCGACGTGGTGCTTGACGACGCCCAGCTTGTCCTCGAGCGCGGTGATCTGCTCGAGGGCATGGCCGTAGGTCAGCTGGGGAATCGGGATGCCGTAGCGCTCGGTCGACAGCCAGACCACCGGCACGAGGTAGGAGATGATGAGGATGATGTACTGGGCCACCTGGGTCCAGGTCACCGCCCTCATGCCGCCCAGCATCGAGCAGACGAGGATGCCGAGCAGGCCGACGAAGATCGCCACCTCGAAGGGAATGCCGAGGAACCGCGAGGTGATGATGCCGATGCCGAAGCACTGCGCGACGATGTAGGTGAACGACGCGGCGAACAGCACGACCACGCCGCACAGCCGAGCCCCGTTGCCCTCGTAGCGGGCGCCGAGGAAGTCGGGCACGGTGAACTGGCCGAACTTGCGCAGGTACGGGGCCAGCAGGATGCCGACCAGCACGTAGCCGCCGGTCCAGCCCAGCACGTAGCCCATGGCGTTGTAGCCGCCGAGATACAGGCCGCCGGCCATGGAGATGAAGGAGGCGGCGCTCATCCAGTCGGCGCCGGTCGCCATGCCGTTGTAGAGCGCGGGCACCTTGCGGCCCGCGACGTAGTATTCGGAGATGTCCATCGTGCGCGACAGGATGCCGATATAGGCATAGACGCCGATGGTGAGGATGACGAAGCAGTAGCCGATGATCTTGTTCGGCACGCCCATCTGCTCGAGCACGGCCAGGATCAGCGTGAAGGCGATGAAGCCGCCGGCATAGCCGCCGTAGATCTTGCCGAGATTGCTGATGAAGGCGTTGCTCGTGGTGCCCCTGGTGTCAGCCATGGTTAGCCCCTCACTCTTCGTGGACGCCGAATTCTTCGTCGATCCTGTTCTGCGCGACCGCGTTCCAGACGCACAGCAGGACGAAGGCGATCAGCGAACCCTGCGCGGCCATGTAGAAGCCCAGCGGGAACCCGAAGATCGTGATGGCATTGAGCTGCACCGCGAACAGGTGCACGACGAAGCCGAAGAAGATCCAGAGCGCGAAGATGGTCCACATCAGCCGCGAGGTCTTCGCCCAGTACTGCTTCATCTGCGAGGCATCGAGTTGAGCCATGCGCGTACTCCTCCTTGATGATTGTTGATTGGCAGACGCGGATGCACGCGGGGACGCTCCGGACGGGCCGGGGCAGCGAACGTGGACCCGCAGGCGATGTTCTGCTTTGTCCTCCCCAAGCGCCGTGCTACGGCGCATACTGTTTCTTCTTGGCCTGTGAGAGTAAGTGCAGCGGCCGCCTGCCACCATTCGACCAAAGTCGAACGCCCGTCCCCACGATGCTGTCCTTCCTCAAGCCCTTCCTGCCCAAGCCGAAGATCCGCACCTTCGCTGCACTGCAGCAGTTCCTCGACGGCGAAGCCGCCTACCTGGCGCAGCGCTCGGTGATCGACTTCACCCGCAACGAGCTGGGCAGCCTCAGCGCCCAAGCCTTCGACGATCCGCGGTTCCAGGCCAAGCTCGCCATTTCGCGCTGGGAAGGTTACGTCGCGACACTCGCCGACATGACGGTGCTGGCGCGCAACTGCCTGGTCGCAGCCGGCGCACCGCAGCCCCTCCTCGATCAGAGGCTGGGCGATCTCCATCGCGACATCCTCTCCCGCCATCCACCCCCCGATCACCGCGCGGGGGGGTGGGACGCCGAGATCGCGGCCCTGCGCGCGCGGCTGGCCGACCTCCAGGAAGACGCACCGGGGCCGCAGGCTCTTGCCCAGGCGACGGGAGCGAAGGTGTTCGATACTCTCTCCTTCACGCCGCGTGACCCGGCGGACAGCCGGATGGTGCTGCAGAATGCCTTCGCCTTCGGACTGATCGCCTTCTACGACGCGCTGCGGCGACTGCTGGTCACGCAGCCGCTGATCGAAGAGCTGAACGCCATCCGCCATGAACCTGGCTGACCTGTTCAGGCGCCACCTCGGTCGTGCAGGCAGCAGTCGGCGCGCGGCGCCGGCCGCCCACATGCCGCTGGAGCGGCTGCCGCTGGTCGCCATCGATTGCGAGACCACCGGACTGAACCCGCGTCGGGACCGCATCGTGTCCTTCGCCGCCGTCCCCATCCATGCCGGCCTGCGGGTCGCCGACGAGCCGCTGATCGACCTGCTGGTCGATCCGGAGATCCCGATCCCGGCCCGCGCCACCGCCGTGCACGGCATCGACCGGCCCCGCCTGGCCGGCGCCGCGACCTTTGCCCGTGTCTACGACCGGATTGCCGACGGGCTTGCCGGCCGTGTCGTGGTCGGCCACTACGTGGGCTTCGACCTGGCGATCCTGGCCCGCGAGGCGGCCCGCGCGCGCAAGCGCTGGCGGGAGCCTCCCAGCCTGGACACCGCCAGCCTCGCGACGTCCCTGGGATACCATGCCGACACGATCGACCTCGAAGCGCTGCTCGCCCGCCTGGGAATCGAGGCGAAGGGCCGGCGCCACACGGCGGCAGGCGATGCCCGCATGGCGGCGGACCTGTTCGTCGGGCTGGCGCACCGGCTGGCCGGCCTGGGCCGGGGCACCTTCGGCGGCGCCGTGGCCGGCCAGCGGCCGGCGGGGGTCTGATCCATGACGCCCGGACCGCTCGAACGACTCGACAGCTATCCCTACCGGCACCGCGTATCCGACGTCATGACCGCGCCGGCGGTCTGCGTCTCCGGGGAACTCACCGTCGTTGAAGCGGCGCGCATCATGACCGAGCGCAGCATCAGCTCGGTCGTCGTGCCCAACATCACGGGCCGCGTCCACGGCATCCTGACCGAGCACGATGTCCTGAAGCTGGTCGCCTACGAGCCCCATGGGCTCGAGCGGCGGGTGAGCGACGTCATGACCACGCCGGTTCACACGATCGCGGCCGATGCCCTGCTCTATCGCGCGCTGGCCCGCATGGCGCGCCTGGGCGTGCGCCACCTGCCCGCCGTGGACGGAACGGGACGCCCCGTCGGCATCCTCACCGCAAGGGCGCTGCTCAAGCAGCGGACCAGCCTCGCGCTCACGCTGGGCGACGAGATCGAGCACGCCAAGGATGCAGCGAGCCTTCGTGCGGCACGCGACAAGCTGCCCGGCCTGGCGGCCGGTCTTCGCCGCGAGGACATGCCGGCGACGCAGATCGCCACGGTCATCGCCGGCGTGATCTGCGACCTCACGGCCAGAGCCGGGGAACTCGCCCTGGCCCGCATGCGGGAGGAAGGCCGGGGCGATGCGCCGGCAGCCTGGTGCCTGCTGGTGCTGGGCTCGGCCGGACGTGGCGAATCGCTGCTGGCCTGCGACCAGGACAATGCCCTCGTCCATGACGGCGAAAGCCAGGACGATCCATGGTTCGCCGCCTTCGGACGGCACATGAACGACCTTCTCGATCAAGCCGGGGTGCCGCGCTGCCGTGGCGGCGTGATGGTCGACAATGCGCCGTACCGACTGCCCCTGCCCGCCTGGCGCGCGACCATCGACGACTGGGTGACGCATCCCAGCCCCGAAGCGCTGCTCAACGTGGACGTCTTCTACGACTTCGTGCCCGCGCTCGGCGACCGCGAACTCGCCAATGCGCTGCGGCGCCATGCGAGCGACGCGGCCGCGGGAGCGCCGGTCTTTCTTCGTCTCATGGCCGCCGCCGGCGAGAGCGCCGGCAGTCCCTTCGACCTGCTGGGCCGCCTGCGCACCAAGGACGGCCGGATCGACCTCAAGCGCTTCGGCCTGTTCCCCGTCGTCTCGGCGGCGCGGGCCATCGCCCTGGCATGGCGATGCACCGCCACCGCCACGGACGGACGCCTCGCGGAGGCGGCCGCGAAGGGAGCCCTGGCCGGCGACGTCGCCGAGGAGCTGACTGCCGCGCGCGGCACGATCGTCGAGGCGATCCTCGACCAGCAGCTCGCCGACGTCGCGGCCGGACGGCCGCCCGATAACGAGGTCGAGCCGCGACGGCTGTCGCGCGCGGCGGCCCGTCGCCTGCGGCAGGCGCTCGACACGCTGAGCGGCGCGCCGGACGTGGTGAAGGGCGCGCTGACCGCCCCCGGCGTCCGAACGGGCGGCTTGACCCCCGGCCAGCCCGGCTCGACGATGGGGCATGGCGGTCGCTGAGCAATTCCTCGTCGCCGACGACCATCCGATGGTGCGCGAGGCGCTGGCGTCAGCGCTGGGGAGGACCTTTCCCGGGGCGGCCGTCGGCATGGCGGCCTCGCTCGCCCAGGTGCAGGCCGCACTGGGAAACGCGCCGGAGACTGATGCCGTCCTTCTCGATCTCGACATGCCGGGCATGGAGGGGCTGACCGGACTGGCCCTGCTGCGTGCCGAGTATCCGACGGTGCCCATCATCGTCGTCTCGGCGGCGCGCGAATCGGCGATCGCGCGGCGGGCCTACGAATTCGGGGCCTCGGCCTACATCGACAAGTCGGCCTCGCTCGAGGAAATCGCCCGCATCGTGCGTGCCGTCCTGTCCGGCGAGGTCTTCGCACCGGCAGAGACCAGTCCCACCAGCACCTTCGCGCAGCGCGCCGCGCAACTCACGCCGCAGCAGTGGCGCGTGCTGGCGCTCATGGTGCAGGGCGATCTCAACAAGCAGATCGCGCACAAGCTCGGGGTCGGCGAGGCGACGGTGAAGGCGCACGTGACCGTGATTCTGCGCAAGCTCGGCGTGCGCTCGCGCACCCAGGCCGTCATCGAAGCGCGCGAGCTGGCCTTGCCCCCGGTGTGATCCGCTCGCTGAGGCGCAGCAGGGCGCGCAGAGCCGCGGGCTTGACCGGCTTGTGCAGCAGCTCGACCTGCCGGGCGCGGGCCCGCAGGCGCAGGGTCGGATCGCGGTCGGCGGTGACCAGGGCGGCCGGCACGGTGCGGCCCCACGCCCGCCGCAAGGCCTCGATCACGGCCAGTCCGTCCGCCTCCTCGTCGAGGTGAAGATCGGCCAGAAGGAGGTCGGGCAGCCGCCCTGCGCGCGCCACCTCCGCCAGCGCCTCCGGCTGCGTCGCGGCAGCCACGACGCGGCAGCCCCATCCCGCCAGCAGCGCCGTCATGGCCTCGCGCACGCGCACCTCGTTGTCGATGCAGAGCACGAAAGTCTCGGCGTCGAGCGACACCGCCGTCGGCGCCACCACCGCGGTCGCAGGTCCCGCGACGACGGCGGCGACGCGCGGCACGACGACGGAAAAGGTCGAGCCCTGGCCGGGCGCCGAGGCCAGCGCCACCGGCAGCTCGAGCATCCGGGCAATCCGCTCGACGATGGCGAGGCCCAGCCCCAGCCCGCGTTCCTCACGCGGCTCCTCCTGTTCGGCATGCAGGCGCACGAACTCGTCGAAGATCACGGCCTGCTTGTCCGGCGAGATGCCGGGACCGTTGTCGCGGACCTCGATCCGCAGGCCATCGCCGGCGCGCCGGCAGCCCAGCAGCACGCGCGGTGCCCTCCCTTCGACCCGGCCATAGCGCAGGGCGTTGGACAGGAGATTCTGAAGGATGCGGCGCAGGAAGGCGGGGTCCGTGGATACGAAGGCGCGTGTCGGCACGATCACCAGCTCGACGCCGCGCTGCTCTGCCATGGGCGCGAAGGCGGTGGCGAGCGAGTCGAGGAGCGGCTGCAGGGGGAAGGCACGCTTCTCCGGCCTGAAGGCGCCGGCATCGAGCCTGGAAATGTCGAGCAGCGCATCGAGCAGCGATTCGACCGCGCCGAGGCTGGCATCGATCTTGGCGCCAAGGCCTGCGCCCAGGTCGCCGCCCGGGTCGCGATCGATGAGCGCCGCCGTGAACAGGCGCGCAGCGTGCAGCGGCTGCAGCAGGTCGTGGCTCGCGGCCGCGATGAAGCGGGTCTTGCCGAGATTTGCGGCCTCGGCCTCGGCGCGGCTCGCCTCGAGCTCGGCCGTGCGCTCGACCACGCGCTGTTCCAGCGTCTCGGCCGCCTGGCGAAGCTGCCGGTCGCTGTCGCGCAGCGCTTCCGCCGTGCGCACGCGGGCGGTGACGTCGTTGCAGGTGGCGACGAAGCCGCCGCCCGGCAGCGGATCGAGCCGGAGCTCGATGACATGCCCGCCGCGCGTGGCGATCTCGTGGGTCTGCGGCGTGTCCGGCCGGCGCAGCAGGGAAACGATGTCGGGCGCCGCGCCGAACTGCTGCGGCGGCGCGCCGACCGCGACGGATTCCGGGTCCAGGGCGAGCAGCGACGTGAAGCGGTCGTTGAAGATCTCCAGGCGGCCTTCGCGGTCGAAAGCGGCGATGCCCATGCCGACGTGATCGAGCGTGTTGCGCAGGATCTCGTAGTTGTAGCGGATGGCCTCCGAAGCCTCGTCGATGATGGCGCGGGCGCTGCGCGGCAGAAGCCGGCCGCGCCGCCCGTACGCCGCGACGATGATGCGCGCCGAGGCCGCCCCCAGCGTGCCGGAAAGGACCCGCTCCGTCCGGGCCAGCGCGATGTCCAGCGCCAGAGCCTCGCCGGACAGGGCGCGCTGGGCGCGCTCCTCGCCGATGAAGCGCGACAGCAGCATGCGCAGCTCCTCGATGCGCGCCGCGTCGGCCGGCGAGCGGCGCTGCGGCGGCTCCGGGCCGGCGGCGGCATCGGGGCCGAGCACGAAGGCATCCGCCTGCTCCGCATCCGCGCCGCGCGCCCTGACCAGCAGCGACACGCCCACCAGCAGCAGGGCATTGACCAGTATGCCGATGACGAAGCCTTGGCCGACCGGGTCGAGGTCGGCGAGCGGCCCGGGAAGGTAGGGCTGCAGCGGAGCCTGCTGACCGTCGCCGGCGCCCTGCCGCAGCGTCGGCAGTAGGAGCGCGTAGAGCCAGACGATGAAGCCGCCGGCCAGACCGGCAATGACGCCGTAGCGATGGGCCCGCCGCCAGTAGAGCCCGAGCACGACGCCCGGGGCGAAGTTCGCGACGGCGCAGAAGCTGATCATGCCGATCGAGGCGAGCGGCAGGTAGCCGGAGATGATGCGCTCGTAGGCGTAGCCGGCCATCAGGATCATCACGACGGCGGCGCGGCGCACGAAGACCACCAGCGGTCCCATGTCGCGCGCCACGCCGGCCTGCCGGCGCAGGAGGTACGGCATGACCAGCTCGTTGCCGATCATGCCCGACAGCGCCATGCAGGCCACGATCACCATCGAGGTCGCCGCCGACAGGCCGCCGATGAACACGAAGGCCGACAGCCAGCTCTCGCCGTTGGCCAGGGGAAGCTGAAGGACGTAGAGATCCGGGCTGGTCTGCGCGCCGATCAGCAGCACGCCGGCGGCGGCGATGGGCACGACGAAGAGGTTGATCAGCACCAGGTACAGCGGGAACAGCCAGCGCGCCGTACGCAGGCTGGCGGGATGGCCATGCTCGACCACGGCGACATGGAACTGGCGCGGCAGGCAGAGGAACGCCATGGCCGAGAGCAGCGTCGTGACGATCCAGGTGAGCGGCGAACCCTCGCGGCCGATGCGTTCGGCCACGGCCGGCACGCTCTGGACCTGCGCCAGCAGGTCGGCCGGGCCGGAGAACAGCACGAACAGCACGAACGGTCCGACGACAAGCAGCGCCAGCAGCTTGACCACCGATTCGAAGGCGATCGCCAGCATCATGCCGCGATGCTGCTCGGACGCCTGCACGTGGCGCACGCCGAACAGGATGGTGAAGACCGCCATCAGCACCGCGACGATCAGGGAGGTGTCGGTGTGCACGACGCCCGGCATGCTGCCGGGCAGCGGCGTCGGCGCAGCGATGGTCTTGAAGGTCGAGGAGACCGCCTGCAGCTGCAGGGCGATGTAGGGCAGCACGCCCAGGGTCGCGAACAGGGTGGCCGTGACGCCGACGGCGCGGCTCTTGCCGTAGCGCGAAGCGAGGAAGTCGGCGATCGAGGTCACGTTGTGCTGCTTGGCGAGCCCCACCATCTTGCGCAGCATCGGATAGCCTGCGACCACCACCAGCGCCGGCCCCGTATAGATCAGGATGAAGTCGATGCCGGCGGTGGCGGCGCGGCCGACCGCGCCGTAGAAGGTCCAGGACGTGCAGTAGATGGCCAGCGAGAGGCCGTAGACGGCCGGCGCCACCGAGCTCGACGACCAGTCGCGCGCATAGCGGTCGCCGAACCAGGCCACCGCGAACAGCAGCCCGAGATAGGCGAGCGACAGCGCCAGGACGGTTGGTTCCGCCATCATGCCTGAACGTTTCTCCCGCCGTCATTGAACCCGAGCGGGGCGGCGGCCACAAGCAGCACGCCTGCAGCCCGGCCGACCAGACACGGCCCCGGCAACCCGCGGGGCGCGACAAGCGTTAGCGGTCGTCCTGTCCTCTGCGTCCGGGTCAGCACGCCGTGCCCGTCTACCTCGATCTGTCGTCCCTCGACCGCCTGGCCATCGTGATCGTGCGAGGCGCCATGGCGCCTGGGGACATCGCCGAGCTGGCGCGGCACCTGATGGACCCCAAGGTGCGCCCGTTCGACAAGATCATCGACGTGTCGAACGGAACTTCCGACATGTCGGCCGACGAGATTCGCGCTCTCGCTGCCGTGTTGCGCACCGGCAACCATGCGCGCGGGCCAATCGCCTTCGTCGTCGACCCGGAGAACACGCGCTTCTCCAGCGCCTTCGCGAGCGCCACGTCTCCCGACCGGCCGGTGAAGCTGTTCCGCAGCCTGCACGAGGCGCGGCGCTGGCTGCGGGAGCTTCGCGGCAGCAGCGGCAAGAGCCCGCCCGCCCCGTGACAGGCGCTGTCCGCGGCGTGCAGATTCACCGGCGCGGGACCGTCAACCTTATGTATTGATTTTGCCGCCGCGGGCCTTCATTTCCCTTGCGCGACGGTACGGCTGAGCAGGCAGGCCGGCGTCGGAATTGAATGTCGGCGGCCGGTCGTTTCGTCGTGGCGGCACAACGCTGCGAGCCCGGCCGGGCGGCGCGAGAGAAGAAGGAAAACCGACGGAATGGCGAGCTACCAGTACATCTACGTCATGAAGGGTCTGAACAAGACCTATCCGGGCGGCAAGCAGGTCCTGAAGGATATCTGGCTGTCGTTCCTGCCCGGCGCCAAGATCGGCGTGCTGGGCCTGAACGGCGCCGGCAAATCGACCCTGCTGCGCATCATGGCTGGCCAGGACGACAACTTCACGGGCGAGGCCTGGGCGGCCGAAGGCGTCAAGGTGGGTTTCCTCGAGCAGGAACCCAAGCTGGACGGCAAGAAGGACGTGCTGGGGAATGTCATGGACGGCGCCGGCGAGATGGCCCGTCTCCTGGCCCGTTTCGAAGAGGTGTCGAACGCCTTCTCCGACCCCGACGCCGACATGGACAAGCTGATCGCCGAGCAGGCCGAGCTGCAGGAGAAGATCGACGCCGGCAACGGCTGGGATCTCGGCCGCACCGTCGAGATCGCCATGGACGCGCTGCGCCTGCCGCCGGCCGACGCTGACGTAGAGAAGCTGTCGGGCGGCGAGCGCCGACGAGTCGCGCTCTGCCGGCTGCTGCTCAGCAAGCCCGACATGCTGCTGCTGGACGAGCCGACCAACCATCTGGACGCCGAATCGGTGGCCTGGCTGGAGCGCCATCTGGCCGAGTTCCCGGGCACCGTCGTGGCCGTCACCCACGACCGCTACTTCCTCGACAACGTGGCTGGCTGGATCCTCGAGCTCGACCGCGGGGCGGGCATCCCCTGGGAAGGCAACTACACGTCCTGGCTGAAGCAGAAGGAGCAGCGCCTGGCCCAGGAGGAGAAGGTGGCCGACACCCGGCGCCGCACGCTGCAACGCGAGCTGGAATGGATGGGCCAGAGCCCCCAGGCCCGCCGCTCCAAGAGCAAGGCGCGCATCGCGGCCTACAACCAGATGGTCGAGGAGGAGCAGAAGGCGACGCTGGACACGGCGCAGATCGTCATCCCCGCCGGGCCGCGCCTGGGCGATCATGTCATCCGCGCCGAGGGCATCTCCAAGGGCTTCGGCGACAGGCTGCTGATCGACAACCTGTCCTTCAACCTGCCGCCGGGCGGCATCGTGGGCGTGATCGGCCCCAACGGCGCCGGCAAGACGACCCTGTTCAAGATGATCACCGGCCAGGAGACGCCCGACTCCGGCACCTTCTCGGTCGGTCCCACCGTCAAGCTGGGCTATGTCGACCAGAGCCGCGAGACGCTCGATCCCAACAAGACGGTCTGGGAGGAGCTGTCGGGCGGTCTCGACATCATCAAGCTGGGCAGCCGAGAGGTCTCGAGCCGCGCCTATTGCAGCTCGTTCAATTTCCGCGGCCCCGACCAGCAGAAGAAGGTCGGCCAGCTCTCGGGCGGCGAGCGCAACCGCGTCAACCTCGCCAAGATGCTGAAGAGCGGCGCCAACGTCCTGCTGCTCGACGAGCCCACCAACGACCTCGACGTCGACACGCTGCGCGCGCTCGAGGAAGCGCTGGCCGACTTCGCCGGCTGCGCCGTCATCATCAGCCACGATCGCTGGTTCCTCGACCGCATCGCCACCCACATGCTGGCCTTCGAGGGCGACAGCCACGTCGAATGGTTCGAGGGCAACTACCAGGACTACGAGGCGGACAGGCACCGCCGCCTGGGCACCGATGCCGACCAGCCGCACCGCATCAAGTACAAGCCGCTGGTGAGGAGCTAGGCCGCCCCACTATCCTCCCCGACACCGTCGGGGAGGATACAAGTGATCGACAAGCGCGTGCGCTGGCCCTTCGCGATGCCGCAGGACATCCTGGGCATCCGCTTCGCAGTCAACGTCTTCATCGCCACCGTGATCGTCTGGTACACGCTGGCGGACATCGCCGATACCAACCCGATCTGGGCCATTGCGTCGATGGTCGCGGCGTCCGATCCACAGGTGAACGAGGCGGCGCGCATGTTCCGCAGCCGCCTCATCAACGTTTCGGTCGGTTGCGCGGTGGGTCTCGCCTTCCTCCTCCTCGGCGGCCCGGCGGAATGGAAGCTGCCCTTCGCCCTGGCCGTGACGGTCCTCCTCTCCTCCTACGTCGTCCATATCCAGACGATGTGGCGTCAGGCCCCCATCACCGCCGCCATCGTGATCGCCGCCGGGGTATCCGCGCATTCCCGGCTGAGCGGCGTCGAGCACGGGCTGCACAAGGTGGCCGAGGTCGTGTTCGGCTGCCTGGTCGGGCTGACGGTGAGCTGGCTGATGGCCCGGCTCTGGCCGATCCGGCAGCGCGCCGACTTGCGGGGCCCGTGACCAGCCGGCGGACTCGCGTTTCCGCGGGATCGGGATGCAAAAACATGCAGTCCCCTCTGCAATTTCTTCCATTTGGTGTAAGAAGTGCCGCGCACGAGCCATCTGTGCACCGAGGTGGCTGGGGGAGACATGCTTACCGAAGACCAACGCAAGCTCATCGAGGCGGAGGAGCAGCTTCGACATGAGGTCCGCAGACGCCTGGACACCGAAAACCCGCCCCCGCCGCCGCCGCCTCCACCGGCACCGCCACCCCCCAAGGTAGGCTTCGGCAAGCGGCTGTTCGATTTCTTCAACAGTTCCGTGGGCATGTGGCTGCTGTCGTCGGTCGTGCTGACGGGCGGCGCGGCGGTGCTGCAGAACATCCAGCATGCCCACGAAGTCGAGATGAAGAACCGCGAGCAGCTGGCCCAGCATCGCTTCGAGATCTCGCACCGGCTGGATCAGATGGAATACGGCCTGCGCCGCGCGAAGACCGTCGGCGAAGCCAAGGCCGCCATGGACAACATGTTCAAGAGCAAGTTCCCGCTGACGCCCGAACTGCAGAATCGCAGCCTGGGCTCGCTCTACTTCACCATGCACGAACTGCTATCGGGCACCGAGCAGCAGAAGACGGCGCAGGCATTGACCTTCATCCGCCGGCTCGAGGAGGCGGAACTGTCGCTCCAGGAGGAGACCGACAACAACGACAAGCTCGACGAGAAGCAGAAGGAGCACATGCACAAGCTCGTCAAGGCGATCAAGGCGCTGCATGTGGCGGTAATGGGCAGCGACAGCTGACGCCCACCTGCCGCCCGGTCTCGACCAGCCGGTCAAGGATTGCGGAGCAGCCGCTCCCGCGGCCGATCAGATCCGCTGATCCATCTCCAGCGCCGGCTCGGGGACGTCGACGCAGCCGATGATCCGCGCCGGAACGCCCGCCGCCGTGCAGCCGGCCGGAACCGGCTCGAGGACGACGCTGCCCGCCGCGATCTTGGCGCAGGCACCGATCTCGATGTTGCCCAGGACCTTGGCGCCGGCCCCCAGCAGGACGCCGCGGCGCACCTTGGGATGGCGGTCGCCCCGCTCCTTGCCGGTGCCGCCGAGCGTCACGCCGTGCAGCATGGAGACGCCGTCCTCGACGACGGCGGTCTCGCCGATCACGACACCCGTGCCGTGGTCGATGAAGATCCCCTTGCCCAGCCGCGCGCCCGGATGAATGTCCAGCCCGAACAGCGAGCTGGCCCGGCTCTGCAGGAAGTGGGCGAGCGTCCGACGCCCCTGCAGCCACAGCCAGTGCGCCACGCGCGCCGTCTGCAGCGCGTGGTATCCCTTGAACCAGAGCAGCGGATCCAGATGCGAGGTGCAGGCCGGATCGCGCTCGGTGACCGCGACGATGTCGGCGCGGGCGGCAAGGCCGATGGCCGGGTCGGTGGTCAGCGCCTCGTCGAAGATCTGGCGGATCAGCGCCGCCGGTACCTCGGTGGTGCCGGCGAGCCGCGCCAGGTGATAGCTCAGCGCCGCTTCGAACCGCGGCTGGCTGAGGATGGTGGCGTGCATCGTCCCCGCCAGCACGGGCTCCGCCGCGGCGGCGGACTGAGCGGCCTCGCGGATCCTGGTCCAGACAGGATCCACTGAACGGGGTTCGACTGCATTCTTAGCGGCAGCATCCATCTGGCGCTCCTCCGGCCCACCGGCTTCCTACGGACGGCGGGCGATCGACGACGCCTCCCGCCGCATAATCTATGTCTCCGGCGCGACGGCCGCAATCAGCGGGCCGCGCGGGATTCCAGTTCGTCGATCAACGGCTGCACCTGGCCGCCGTTGTTCTGGATATAGGAGTTGAAATCGGAACGGCGAGTCATGACCATGCTCACGCCCTCGACCTTCACGTCGGTGATGCGCAGCCCTTGGGGAAGCTGCCGGACCTCCCAATCGAGCTTGATGGGCTGCCCGTTGCTCTGATTCAGCCGGCTCTCCACCCAGAACACGCCATTGGGCCGCTTCTGGGTCTTGGTGATGCTGAGCGTCTGCCCCAGATACTGGCCGAACCGCTCGCTGTAGGCCCGCGCTTCGGCGCTCTCGGTGGCCCTGACGAACCGGGCGCGCTGGTCCGGTGTCGCCCGCGCCCAATGCGTGCCCAGCGCGACCTGGGCCATGTAGGGCAGGTCGAAGCGCGTCTCCAGGACCTGGCGGAAGGCCGACTGGCGCGCAGGCCCAGGCGCCGTCGTCTTGATGACGTCGATCACCTGGTTGGCGGTCGCCTCGACGAGCGTTGCCGCCGGATCGTTCGCCTGGGCCTGCGCGCCGGTGGCGGCGGCGGTGGCCGTGGCGGCCGCGGTGCCCAAGGCAACGGCCATGCGAAGAACGTGGCGACGACGAGGGGCTAGAAGCTGCATCGTGCGCTCCATGTTGGTCGATACGGGAGATGAACGCAGACTAGCGGCGTGGCGTTTCTAGTGCACCAGCGCGAGATTGTCGCGACGCTCGAGCTCGCCCTTCGCGTCGGTCTTGTCGCGCTTGGCGCGAATCAGCTCGGCGCGGTTCTGCGTGTAGGCGGAGCGCAGGGCTGCATAGTAGTCCACGCTATTCTTCTCGAGATCATCGAGGGCGAAGAGCGTGCGCGAGCGGTAGTCGATGACGTTGGCACCGAAACGCGGCATCGAGTAGTACCACCAGTCCCAGTTGAAGGCGAGCGGCAGGATCTGGAACGGATCGATCGCATAGTCGATCATCAGCCCCGTGGCGTCGCGTGCATTGGAAGGGCCGATCAGCGGCAGCATGAGGTAGAAGCCGCCATTCTCCGGCTCGACGCCCTTGCCCGCCCACAGGCCGATGGTCTGGCCGGCATCCTCCTTGGTCCGCTCCATTCCCATCATGGCGGCGACGTCGAACAGGCCGGCAAGCCCGACGGTGGAATTCACCACGAAGCGCGCCATGGTGATGCCGGCGCGGCCCGGATCGCCCTGGAACACCTCGTTGATCGCCGTGACCGGTTCGCCGAGGTTGTCGAGCGCGTTGCGCACGCTCTTCTGAGCCGGCTCGGGCACCCAGTCCCGATAGAGCACCGCCATCGGCCGGATCGCCATGACGTCGACGGCCCGGTTGATGGAGAAGATGAACCTGTTGGGAGTCTCGATGGGATCCCAAACTTCCGCCGCACCGGTGTCGCCCGAAGAGCACGCTCCCAGCAGGCCGGCAGCAAGGATTGCGGCAGCGACCCTGGAACGTACGCCAGCCGCCACCGACTTCGACACGCTTTCGATCATCAACGCCGACCCCGGGTCCACCCCGGCCCTCGGAAACCGGGCCAAGAATTCCGGCAGCACCATCTGCCGCCGTTCACGGGCAGTGTTGCACACGCCGGCTGAGGTTTGAAGTGCGCAGGCAAGGCGGAGCGCTTCGCCCTCTCGAATCGGCACGGCGCCCCCGGGGCGCCATTGCAATCATAAAGATATTCTTATATGTATCACTGCATGGACCACCTGCTGACGCTCCTCCGGGCGGCCGCCGAGGACACCCGCTTGCGCATCCTCGCGCTGGCGGCGCGCGAAGACCTGACGGTGAGCGACTATGTCCATGTGCTGGGACAGAGCCAGCCGCGGGTCTCGCGTCACCTGAAGCTGCTGGTCGAGGCGGGGCTCCTGGAGCGCTTTCGCGAGGCGCAGTTCACGCGCTTCCGGCTCGTCGGTTCGGGCGACGACTCCGCCCTGGTGCGCGAGTTCGTGCGCCGACTCGATCCGAGGCATCCCCGCATCGCGGGCGATCGCGCTCGCCTGGACGCCCTGCAGCAGCGCCGCCAGACCGCCGCGGTGCGCTACTTCCGCGACAATGCCCAGCGCTGGGACGAGCTTCGCGCCCTGCACGTCGCGGACCGGGAGATCGAGCGCGCCCTGGCCCACCATCTGCCGCTCGGCGCGCGCCGGCTGCTCGACATCGGCACGGGCACGGGCCGGCTGCTGGAGGTGCTGGCGCCCAAGGTCGAGCAGGCCATCGGCATCGACCAGTCGCGCGAGATGCTGGCGCTGGCACGTGCCAACCTCGCCCGGGCGGGGATAGACAATGCCGATATCCGCCAGGGCGACATGTATGCCCTGCCCTTCGAGGCGGACGGCTTCGACGTCGTGACCATCCACCACGTGCTGCACTACGCCGACGACCCGGCGGCGGCGCTGAGCGAGGCGGCGCGCGTCGTCCGGCCGGGCGGCATGGTGCTGGTCGTCGATTTCGCGCCGCACGACCTGGTCGAGCTCAAGCGCGAGCACGCCCATGTCCATCTCGGCTTCGCCGACAACCAGGTGCAGGGCTGGCTGCGCAGCGCCGGCCTGAACCCGCTCGAGCCCCTCCACTTCCCCGGCCGGCGCCTGATGACGGGCATCTGGCGGGGCGAGCGCGAGCAGCCGGTGCGTGCTGCCGCGCGTCATGCAATGCCGTCGATCCAAGGAGTGTCACGATGAGTCCCGACACCGGTCCCCTCGGCGGGCCGCTCAGTGTTGCCGCCGCCGAGTTCCCTGCCCGCGCACCACAGCGGCTCAAGGTCTCCTTCGAGTTCTTCCCGCCGAAGACGACGGCCATGGAGCAGACCCTGTGGGAGGCGGTCACGCGGCTCGCGCCGCTGCATCCGACGTTCTTCTCGGTGACCTATGGCGCCGGCGGCTCGACGCGCCAGCGGACCCACGAGACGGTGGTCCGCCTGAAGAAGGAGACGGGCATCGATCCGGCGGCCCACCTGACCTGCGTCGGCGCCACCTGCGAGGAGATCGACGAGGTCGCGCGCGCCTACTGGGAAGCCGGCATCCGCCACGTGGTGGCCCTGCGCGGCGATCCGCCGAGCGGCATGGGCGGCAAGTACACGCCCCATCCCGGCGGCTACGCCAATGCCGCGGCCCTGGTGGCCGGCCTCAAGAAAATCGGCGACTTCCAGATCAGCGTCGCAGCCTATCCCGAGAAGCATCCCGATTCGCCCGACGCCCAGGCCGATCTCGACAACCTCAAGCGCAAGGTCGATGCCGGCGCCGACCGCTGCATCACGCAATTCTTCTTCGAGGCCGACGACTATCTGCGCTTTCGCGACCGCGCGGCAGCGGCCGGCATCGACGTGCCGATCGTGCCCGGCGTCATGCCGGTCTCGAACTTCCAGTCGGTGGCGCGCATCGCGGGACTCTGCGGCTCCAAGGTGCCGGGCTGGCTGGCCGACATGTTCGACGGGCTCGACGACGACGTTGAGACGCGCCGCATGATCGCCGCCACCGTGGCCGGCGACCTGTGCCGCCGCATGCAGGGCGAGGGCGTCGACCAATTCCACTTCTACACCCTCAATCGCGCCGACCTGACCTTCGCGATCTGCCACCTGCTGGGCGTGCGCCCGCACCGGAGCGAGTCATGAGCACGACATCCGAGACGGACTTCGCGAAGATGACCCGCGCGGAGAAGGCCCGGCTGCTGCGCGAGATCGGCGGCGAACGCATCCTGGTGAAGGACGGCCCCTACGGCTCGATGATCCAGACCTACCGGCTGGACGAGGAAGGCTTCCGCGGCGGCCGCGCGTTCGAACAGGACCAGAAGGGCAACAACGACCTGCTGAACCTGACGCGGCCGGACGTGGTCGGCGCCATCTGCACCGCCTACATCGAGGCCGGTGCCGACATCCTCGCGACCAACACCTTCAACGCCAACGCGATCAGTCTCTCCGACTACGGCATTCCGGGCATGGCACGCGAGATCAACGTCGCAGCGGCCCGGCTGACACGCGCCTGCTGCGACGCGGCGACGGCGAAGGAACCCGGCAAGCCGCGCTTCGTCGTGGGGGCGCTCGGCCCCACCAACAAGACGCTGTCGGTATCGCCCAATGTCAATGATCCGGGCTACCGCGCCGTCACCTTCGACGAGGTGAAGGGCATCTACCGCGAGCAGATCGAGGGCCTGCTCGACGGCGGCGTCGACTTCGTCTTGATCGAGACGGTGTTCGACACGCTGAACGCCAAGGCCGCCCTGGTGGCCGCCGACGAGGCCGCCGAGGCGCGCGGCGAGGAGCTGCCGGTCATGGTGTCCATGACCCTCACCGACCTCGCCGGCCGCAATCTCTCCGGCCAGACGGTCGAAGCGTTCTGGCATTCGGTCCGGCACGCGAGGCCGCTCACCATGGGGCTCAACTGCAGCTTCGGCGCCACCGAGCTGCACCCCTACGTGAACGCGCTGAACCCGCAGGTGGACGGCATGCTGTGCGTCTACCCCAATGCCGGCCTGCCCAACGAGCTGGGCGCCTACGACGAGCCGCCCGAGATGACGGCCAAGCTGGTCAGGGGATGGGCCGAGAACGGCTGGCTGAACGTGGTGGGCGGCTGCTGCGGCACGACGCCCGCCCACATCAAGGCGATCGCCGACGCAGTCCAGGGCGTGAAGCCGCGGCAGTGGCACGTCCTGCCGCCGGCCCTGCGCCTGTCCGGCATGGAGGCAGCGAGTTTCTTCTGATGATGTCCGACGCAGAGAACGACGACACCCAGCGCGCCACCTTCATCAATATCGGTGAGCGCACCAACGTCACGGGATCGGCTCGCTTCAAGAAGCTGATCCTGGAAGGCGACTACGCGGCCGCCATCGAGGTCGCGCGCCAGCAGGTCGAGAGCGGCGCGCAGATCATCGACGTCAACATGGACGAGGGCCTGCTCGACGCCGAGAAGGCGATGGACACGTTCCTGAAGCTGATCGCCTCGGAACCAGACATCGCCCGCGTGCCGATCATGATCGACAGCTCCAAGTGGAGCGTGATCGAGGCCGGCCTGAAGTGCGTCGCGGGCAAGCCGATCGTGAACTCGATCTCCATGAAGGAGGGCGTCGAGCCCTTCGTCGCGCAGGCGCGCAAGGTGCGCCGCTACGGCGCCGCCGTCGTGGTCATGGCGTTCGACGAGAAAGGCCAGGCCGACACCAAGGAGCGCAAGGTCGAGATCTGCAGCCGCGCCTATGACATCCTCGTCAACCGGGTCGGCTTCCCGGCCGAGGACATCATCTTCGATCCCAACATCTTCGCCGTCGCGACCGGCATCGAGGAACACAACAACTACGGCGTCGACTTCATCGAGGCCACGCGCGAGATCAAGGCGCGCTGCCCGCACGCCAAGATCTCGGGTGGCGTCAGCAATCTCAGCTTCGCCTTCCGCGGCAACGAGCCGGTGCGCAAGGCCATGCATTCGGTCTTCCTCTATCATGCGATCCAGGCCGGGATGGACATGGGCATCGTCAATGCCGGCCAGCTCGAGGTCTACGACCAGATCCCGCAGGAGCTGCGCGACGCCTGCGAGGACGTGATCCTGAACCGCCGGCCGGACGCCACCGAACGCCTGCTCGACCTCGCGCCGCGCTACAAGGGAACCGGCGAGGTCGAGCAGGCGCAGGACGCCGAGTGGCGCAGCTGGCCGGTCGAGAAGCGGCTGGAGCATGCTCTGGTCAAGGGGCTCGACCAGTACGTCGTGGAGGACACCGAGGAGGCGCGCCGCCGAATCAAGCGGCCGATCGAGGTCATCGAGGGCCCGCTGATGGCCGGCATGAACGTGGTCGGCGACCTGTTCGGGGCCGGCAAGATGTTCCTGCCGCAGGTGGTCAAGAGCGCACGCGTCATGAAGAAGGCGGTGGCGCACCTGCTGCCCTATATCGAGGCCGAGAAGACCGCGACGTCGCGCTCCAAGGGCAGGATCGTCATGGCGACGGTCAAAGGCGACGTGCACGACATCGGCAAGAACATCGTGGGCGTGGTCCTGCAGTGCAACAACTTCGAGGTCATCGACCTCGGCGTCATGGTGCCCTTCCAGGAGATCCTGAAGTCGGCCAACGACAACCGCGCGGACATGATCGGCCTCTCGGGCCTGATCACGCCGTCGCTCGACGAGATGGTCACGGTCGCCGAGGAGATGACGCGCGCAGGCTTCAGGGTACCGCTGCTGATCGGCGGCGCCACGACGTCCAAGGTGCACACGGCGCTGCGCATCGCGCCGCGCTACCATGGCACCACCGTGCACGTGCTCGACGCCTCCCGCGCGGTCGGCGTGTGCAGCGCCCTCACCTCCGATTCCGGCGAGCAGGCGCGCGAGTTCGCAGCCAAGGTCGCCGCCGAATACGAGGCGATCCGCGTCGAGCGCGGCGACGGCAAGAAGGACAAGGTCGTGCCGCTCGAGGTGGCGCGCGCCAATGCCCATCCGATCGACTGGTCCGCCTACGTCCCGCCCCGCCCGGCGGTCAGCGGCACGCGCATTTTCGCCGAGTATCCGCTGCACGAGCTGGTCGAACGGATCGACTGGACGCCGTTCTTCCGCGCCTGGGAGCTGGCCGGCACCTACCCGTCCATCCTGGAGGACAAGGTGGTGGGCGAGAGCGCGCGCAAGCTCTACGCCGACGCCCGCAAGATGCTGGAGCGCATCGTGCGCGAAAAGTGGCTGACGGCGAAGGGCGTCGTCGCCTTCTGGCCGTGCCGGCGCGTCGGCGACGATGTCGTGCTGTACGAGGACGAGAGCCGCGCCAAGGAGATTTCCCGGCTGTTCTTCCTGCGCCAGCAGATCGAGAAGCGCTCGGGCCGCGCCAACATGTGCCTGGCCGACTTCGTCTCGCCCGAGGCGGACTGGATCGGCGGCTTCGCGGTCACCGCGGGCCACGGCATCGAGGCGCATCTCGCACGCTTCAAGGCCGAGCATGACGACTATTCCGACATCCTGCTCAAGGCGCTGGCCGACCGGCTAGCGGAGGCCTTCGCCGAGCGCCTGCATGAGCGCGTCCGCAAGACGCTGTGGGGCTATGCGCCCGACGAGGCGCTGTCGAACGACGAGTTGATCCGTGAGAAGTATCGCGGCATCCGGCCGGCGCCGGGCTACCCCGCCTGCCCCGACCACAGCCAGAAGCCCGAGCTGTTCCGCCTGCTCAATGCCGGCCAGAACGCCGGCATCAGCCTGACCGAGAGCTTCGCCATGGTGCCGACCTCGGCGGTGTCGGGCTACTACTTCGCCCACCCCGAGGCGCAGTATTTCGGCGTCGCCCGCATCGGCCGCGACCAGGTCGAGGACTATGCGAAGCGGCGTGGCGTGCCGATCGAGCAGGCCGAGAAGTGGCTGCGCCCGAACCTGGGCTACTGAGGAAGAGCGCTCGGTCGGGTGGAAGCCCATGACCTACGCCCTCGTGCTCGCGGTCGGCTACGTCGCGGGCATCGTGAGCGGCGTCGTGGGAACCGGCGCCACCGTCATCCTGCTGCCGATCCTGGTGATCGCCTTCGGCCCGCGCGAGGCGGTGCCCATCATGGCGGTCGTCGCGCTGATGTCGAACGCGACCAAGATCGGCACCTGGTGGCGCGAGGTCGACTGGCGGGCCTGCGGCGCCTACGCGCTCGCCGGCGTGCCGGCGGCGGCGCTGGGGGCCCATACGCTGCTGGTGCTGCCCGAGAAGACGGTGGAGATCGGCCTCGGCCTGTTCTTCCTGGCGATGGTCCCCGGCCGGCGTTGGCTGGCGAGGCGCCATCGCACGATCGGCCTGCCCGGCCTGGCGGCCGCGGGCGGCGTCATCGGTTTCCTGACCGGCATCGTCGTGTCGACGGGCCCGCTCAGCGTGCCCGCCTTCGCAGCCTACGGCCTGGTGAAGGGCGCCTTCATCGCCACCGAGGCGGCGGGCTCCCTCGCCCTCTATATCAGCAAGGCGCTGGCCTTCCGGCAGTTCGGCGCACTGCCCGACGACATCGTCGTGAAGGGCGTGATCAGCGGTTCGGCAGTGATGATCGGAAACGTGACCGCGCGCTTCGTCGTCGAGCGGTTGAGCGTCGCCGCCTTCCACCACCTGCTGGACGGCGTCATGGTGATCGCGGGCCTCGTGCTGCTCTGGACGGCGCTCGCCTGATTTCACCTTCTCCCGCCGCACAACCTCTGGCTGCCTGCCTGCCTTGACCAAAGGAAAGGCAGACTGCAACCGACTGCCTGCTTCGTGTACGCATGTCGCGCGCGATGCCGCAAGGCGGCGTCATCGGCATCCCGATTTTCCAACGACGAGGACGCTTGGCCTCACATGGCACGGTACCTGCTGGGTCATCGGCGAGCTCATCACGGAACGAGGGTGTTCAGATGGTGATCGATCACAAGCAGATTCTTGCCAACACTCTCGCGGCGCGCTTCGGCCGCCGCCGCCTGCTGCAGGGTGCCGGGGCCGCAGTCGCCGCCGCCAGCCTGCCGTCGGCAGCACGTGCGGCGACCGGCGGTCACATCAAGATCGCGTGGATCGACTTCGTCGACACGCTGGATCCGCACTTCACCAGCTATCTCGGCGCCATCAAGATCCACAACAACATCTACAACGGCCTGCTCAAGGTCGACTATGACGGCGAGAAGGTCTCGTTCGTTCCCGATCTCGCGGAATCCTGGACACTGACCGACGACAAGACGCATGTCTTCAAGCTGCGGCCCGGCGTGAAGTTCCACGACGGCGAGCCTTGCGACGCCGAAGCCGTCAAATGGAGCGTCGAACGTGTCTGGAAGGGTCAGCCCAAATCGCCGCACGCCTGGAAATACGACTATCTGGAAAGCGTCGAGGTCGTCGATCCGCTGACGGTCAAGCTCAGCTTCAAGAAGCCCTATGCCTTTCTCCCGGTGGCGCTGACGGGCAGCACCGGCCGTGCCGGCACGATCGTGCCGCGCAAGGCCGCCGAAAAGTACGGCAAGGATTTCGGACGCAATCCCGTCGGCACCGGCCCCTTCAAGTTCGTGAGCTGGAAGGAGAACGACTCGATCGTCTTGGAAAAGAACCCCGACTACTTCGAGCAGGGCCAGCCGAAGCTCGACCGCGCCACCTTCCTGATCATGAAGGAGGCATCGAGTGCCGTGGCGGCGATGCTGTCGGGCCAGGTCGACGGCATGAGCAACAGCCCGCTGCAGTTCATCAAGCAGCTCAAGGCCAATCCCAACCTGGTCGTCTACGGCGAGATCGAGGGGAACTATTCGCTGATGGCGATGAACTGCCGGAAGACGCCGTTCGACGACGTGAACGTACGTCGCGCCGTCGGCTTCGCCATCGACCGAGACGCGCTGATCAAGCAGGCGTTCTTCGGCATAGGCATTCCCGCCTATACGCCGATCTCGCCGCCGATGACGGGCTTCTACGACAAGGACATCGCCAAGAGCGGCCGCGGCCAGTTCTTCGACCTCGAGAAGGCCAAGGCCTTCCGCGCCAAGGCGAAGGAACAGGGGCCGATCGAGGTCGTGATCCTGACGTCGGAGCAGGGGCAGTACGGCACGCGCGTGGCGCAGACGATCGTGCCGATGCTGGACAAGGTGGGCATCAAAGCGAAGCTCGAGCTGGTGGAACGGGCGACCTGGGTCAGCCGCCGCAACGCGGGCGAATTCGACATGCTCGACATGACGTGGTCGGCCGACCTGGATCCCGACGAGACCATCTTCCCGGAATGGCATTCCGGCAAGCCGTGGAACTTTTCCGGCTGGGCCAATCCCGAGTTCGACAAGCTGGTGGAGCAGGCGCAGGTCGTGCTCGACGTGAAGACCCGGCGCGACCTCTACGTGAAGGCCGAGGACATCCTCATGGACGAAGCGCCCATGGCGATCCTCACGCACATGCCGGAGTTCAAGATCCTCAGCAAGAAGGTGAAAGGCTTCAAGTACATTCCCGCCGACAGCCTGGACCTGCATACCGTGAGCCTCTGATGCTGCGCTGGACGCTGGCGAAGATCTCCCAGACCGCCGCCGTCCTGCTGATCGTCTCGGCCGTCAGCTTCAGCGTGCTCAAGCTGGCGCCGGGCGATCCCGTCGAGCTGATGCTGGGCGAGGAATATTCCAAGGAATCGCACCAGTCTCTGATGGTCCAGCTCGGCCTCGACCGGCCGCTGCCCGAGCAGTACGCCGACTGGCTCGGCCGCTTCATGCAGGGCGACTGGGGCACCTCCTTCGTCAGCCGCACGCCGATCTTCCAATACGCCTTCGTGGAGGCCCTGCCCGTCACGCTCGTGCTGGCGGCCGCCGCACTCGCCCTCGCCATCGTGATCGGCATTCCCCTGGGGGTCGTCTCGGCGGTGCGCAAGGACACCGCCTGGGACATCGGCGCGGCAGCCTTCTCGCTGACGGGCTCGGCCTTCCCCAGCTTCTATCTCGGCATCCTGCTGATCTGGGGCTTCGGCGTCGCCTTCAACCTGTTCCCCACCATGGGCTTCGTGCCGCCCTGGAAGGACTTCTGGGACGGCATGTACCACCTCGCCATGCCGGCCGTGACGCTCAGCACGCCCTTCATGGCGCTGATCGTGCGTATCACCCGCGCCAATCTCGTCGAGACGCTGGAGCAGCCCTACATCGCCGCCGCCCGCGCCCGCGGCGAGCCCGGCTGGCGCATCGTCTGGGTCCACGGCATGCGCAACGTGCTGGTGCCGCTGGTGACCATCGTCGGCCTGCAGCTCGGCTCCCTACTGCACGGAGCGGTGCTGACGGAGACGGTCTTCTCGCTGCCGGGCGTCGGCCGCATGATCACCGATGCCGTGCTCGGCCGCGAATACCTGGTGGTGCAGGCCGGTGTGATGATGACCGGTTGCCTGGTGATCCTGACCAACCTGGCGGTCGACCTCACCTATCCCTTCCTCGACCCGCGCCTGCGGCCGCGCTGATCATGGTCGCCCACGAGCTCACCGCGCCGCGAGAGGCATCGCGCCGCCTGCCGGCGCCGATCCGCGTCCTGGCGAGCCTGATCCGCGGACGGCCCTTCTTCATCGTCGCGGCCTTCCTCTCCCTCGCCTATCTCTTCGCCGCCATCTTCGCCCCCTGGGTGGCGCCGTACGACCCGGCCTACCAGGACCCGGAGCATCTCATGTCGCCGCCGAGCGCCCTGCACTGGTGCGGCACGGATTCGTTCGGCCAGGACCTGCTGTCGCGTGTCATCTACGGCACGCGCTACGTCTTCCTGATCGGCTTCTGCTCGGTCGCCATCGGCGCGATCGGCGGGCTGGCGATCGGCCTGGCGGCGGGCCTGCTGCAGGGGCCGGTGGAATGGGGGCTGATGCGCTTCATCGACGCCATCCTGGCGCTGCCGTCGCTCATCATGGCCATCACCTTCATCGCGATCCTGGGCCAGGGCGTCGAGAACGTCATCTATGCCGTCGGCTTCGCCCTGGTCGGTCCGTTCGCCCGTACGGTGCGCGCCGACGTGCTGCAGGTGCGCGCCCAGGCCTTCGTCGAGGCGGCCGGCCTGATGGGCGTCAGCCGCACGCGCATCATCTGGCGGCACATCCTGCCCAACGTCATCTTCCCGCTCGGCGTCCAGGCCACGGTGCGCCTCAGCGAGGCAATCCTCGTTTCGTCGGGCCTGTCCTTCCTCGGCCTTGGCGTCGTGCCGCCGACCCCGGACTGGGGACTCATGATCGCCGAGGGCCGCGCCTTTATCAGCATCGTGCCCTGGATCTCGGGCGTGCCAGGGGCGGCGCTGGCCATCCTGCTGATCGCCCTCAGCATCGTCGGCGACGGCGTGCGCGAGCGCTTCGATCCCAAGTTGCGGACCGCACGGTAGGCCGCCCGTGACGCAGCAATCGGCACGACATCCGGAGGTCGCGAAGCCGCAGGTCGCAGCCCCAACCGTCGTGCCGCTGGCGCGGCGGCGCGACGTCGTGCTGTCCGTCTCCGAACTGTCGCTGCAGCGCGGCGGCCATTCCGTCCTCGATCGCGTGGGCTTCGAGCTGGCCCGCGGCGAGACGGTGGGACTGGTCGGCGAATCGGGCGCCGGCAAGTCCACCATCGCCCTCGTCGTGATGGGCCTGCTGCGCCCGCCGACCGTAACGCTCGCCGGCAGGGTCCGCTTCGGCGATCACGACGACCTGCTGGCGCTGCCCGAGCGGGGATGGGCCGCGCTGCGCGGCCGCCGCATCGCCATGATCTTCCAGGATCCGTCGTCGGCCCTGAACCCGTGCTTCACCGTCGGGGCGCAGCTCACCAACCCGCTGCGCCGCCTGCTCGGCCTCGGCCGCGCGGCCGCCCGGCGCCGCGCCATCGAGCTGCTGGAAAGCGTGGGTCTCAACGATGCCGAGGCACGGCTCGCCGCCTACCCGCACGAGCTGTCCGGCGGCATGCAGCAGCGCGTCATGATCGCCATCGCGCTCGCCTGCAATCCCGACCTGCTGCTGGCGGATGAACCGACGAGCGCGCTGGATGTGACCATCCAGGCCCAGATCATGCAGCTCATCCTGCAGCAGGTGCGGGCGCGCGACGCGAGCTGCCTGTTCGTCCTGCACGACCTCGCCCTGGCATCGCAGGTCTGCGATCGCATCGTCGTGCTCTATGCCGGGCAGGTCGTCGAGGCCGGACCGGCCGACGCCGTCCTGCGGCAGTCGCTCCACCCCTATACCCATGCGCTCAAGTCCTGCGTCATCGAGCTCGACACCGAGACGCTGACGCCGCCGCCCGGCGGCCTGCCGGGGCTGGCCGACATGCCGCCCGGCTGCCGCTTCGCGCCGCGCTGCCCGCGGGCGACCGCCGAATGCGCGAGCCGCACGCCGCCGCTCCGCCCCATGCAGGGCCGCGACGTCGCGTGCTGGCATCCCGGATGAGGCGGGTCCGGATGAGAGGGGGCCGATGAGCGCGGCGATGCAGGCAGACCACATCTTCCAGCTTCTCGACGTCGAGAAGGTGTACCGGATCGACCGCGGCGGCTGGAACCGGCTGCGCCGCGAGCCGCCGCGCCGCCTGGCCGCCCTCGACGGCGTGCGCCTGACGGTGCAGCCTGGCGACAGCATTGCCCTGGTCGGCGAAAGCGGCTCGGGCAAGTCGACGCTGCTGCGCGTCCTGCTGGGCCTTACGCCGGCGAGCGACGGGCGCGCGCTCTACCGCGGCGAGGAGATCGATGCGCTGGCCGGCGACAGGCGCCGCACCTTCCAGCGCGACGTGGCGATGGTCTACCAGGATGCGCGCGCCTCGCTCAATCCGCGGCTGAAGGCGCTCGACCTGATCGCCGAACCGCTGCGCCAGCATGCGCTGTGCCCGCCCGGCGAGATCCGGGACCGGGTCATCGCTCTCCTGACCCGCGTCGGCATGCCGGCCGACACGGTCGATCGCTATCCCAGCCAGCTCTCGGGCGGCCAGGTCCGGCGCGTCGCCATCGCGCGCGCGCTCGCCTCGGAGCCGAAGGTGATCGTCGCCGACGAGGCCGTCTCCGGGCTCGATGTTTCGACCCAGGCGCAGCTGCTCAACCTGCTGCGCGGCCTGCAGCGTGAGATGGGCCTGACGCTGCTGTTCATCACCCACGACCTGGCGGTCGCGAGCTATCTCTGCCGGCGGATCGCCGTCATGTATCTCGGCCGCATCGTCGAGACCGGCCCGACGAAGGACGTGCTGCGACGGCCGCTGCATCCCTACACACGGGCCCTCCTGAACGCCTCGCCACGCTTCTTCGCCCCGATCGCGGAGACGCTGGCGGGCGAGATCCCGAGCCCGATCGACCTGCCGCCGGGCTGCCGCTTCGCGAGCCGCTGCCCCCGCGCGGCGGCCGACTGCCGCGCGCAGGAACCGCCGCTGGCTTCGCAGTCGACCGGGCGCGAGGCTGCCTGCCTGCATCCCCTGGCGGACTGATTCCGCCTGCGTTCGACCGCGTATTCCCCGGACCGCTGTGGCATAGTGCGGCCCGTAAGGAGATACGCACGAATGAACAGAGTCTCGTCTGCCGTAGCCGCCGCCTTCCTCGCCCTGTCCCTCGGCGCCTGCATGCAGCAGTCAACGCCGCAGCAGCTCAACACCACCAACGCCAACTCCCGCATCTATATCGGCTCGCTGAGCTGCAATGTCGGCGGCAGCACTGGCTACGTCCTGGCCTCGCAGAAGTCGCTCGACTGCGTGTTCCTGTCGAAGGACGGCGTGCACAGCGCGCAGTACACCGGCACGATCGACAAGGTCGGGATCGATATCGGCTACACGAAGGCCGTCCACACGATCTGGCGCGTCTATTCGCTGGGCTCGGACCGCGGCCCGTACGACCTGAGCGGCACCTATGTCGGCGAGCAGAGCACGGTCGCCGCCGGCACGCAGGCGGGCGGCAACTGGATCTACGGCGGCCCGAATGCCGAGATCGGCATGCTGGCTTCCGGCGTGGTGAAGGACGCCGGCTACAACCTCGCCACCGGCGTCGCGGCCATGACCATCAAGGTCAAGCGATAAGGCCGATCAGCTCGCGGCGGCCGGCTGCAGGCCGCAGCCGGCGACCGTGATGCGATGCATGAGGCGGCGCTCGCCCTGATAGTCGTTGGCGGCGTAGTGCCAGGTGGCGCGATTGTCCCAGAAGGCGATCGAGCCCTCGCGCCAGCGGAAGCGGCAGGTGAATTCCGGCCGCGCCGCGTGCCGGTACAGATGCTCGAGCAGCGGCCGGCTGTCCTCGACCGACCAGCCTTCGAAATGCAGCGTAAAGGCCGGGTTGACGTACAGCGCCTTGCGGCCGCTCAGCGGATGACGGATCACCACCGGGTGGATGACGTCCTCGCCCACCAGATGGTCGTTGCCGTAGCGTCCGGCCGCCTCGGGATTGCTCTTGTGCACGCCCCTGGCGCCGAAGATGTGCGCCGATCCATGCACGGCCCGCAGGCCCTCCAGCGTGCGCTGCAGCCCCGGGGACAGCGTCTCGAAGGCGCGGTACATGTTGGCGAACAGCGTATCGCCGCCATCGTCGGGCACCTCGCGCGCCAGCAGGATCGAGCCCATCGCCGGCTCGACATCGTAGCTGTGGTCGGTGTGCCAGCCGCCGCCGATGTTGGTCTTCTGCTCCGGCTCCTTGCGCACCTCGGCGATCTCGGGATGGCCCTCGACGGCCTTGAAGAAGCGGTTGACGTCGATCGGCGCCCAGCGCCGCGCGAAGGCGAGGTGCTGCTCGGGCGTGAGCTTCTGGTCGCGGAAGAAGATGACGCCATGCTCGACGAAGGCGGCCTGCACCTCGTCCCACTGGCGGTTGCTCAGGGCGTTGAGATCGACGCCCAGCACCTCGGCGCCGCAGCCGCCCGTGACCTTGCGGACCTCGACCGTTTCGTACTGCATCTCTTCTCCTCCTCCTCGTCCTTCCATCCTAGCGCGTCTGGACACCCAGCAGCAGCAGCGCCGCCGACAGCGTGAAGATGCTGGCCGCCGTCGAGATGACGACGGCATTGGTCGCCAGCCCGACGCCCGTCCGGTAGAGCTGGGCGATCAGGTAGACGTTGGCCCCGGCCGGCAGCGCGGCGTTCAGAGTAGCCACCGTCAGCCACAGCGGATCGAGCGCGAAGACGTAGCGGCCGGCCAGCCAGACCATGAACGGCAGCAGCGCGAGCTTCAGCGCGCTGGTCACCACCGCCGGCTGCCAGTGATCCTTGATGCCGACATGGGCCAGCGATGCGCCGACCATGATCAGACCGCAGGGTGGTGCCGCCTGCGCCAGCGCCTGCAGGATGCGGTCGACGACCAGTGGCAGGGCGAGCCCGGGCACGAAGGACATCAGCTCCGACCAGACCAGGCCGGCGAAGATCGGCGGCACGACGGGGTGCTTCACCATGGTCAGCGCCGCACCGCCCAGCTTGCCGAGTAGGCGGCCGCCCGACGCGCCGCCGCCGTTCGCCACCTCGAGCAGGAACGACGACAGGGTCAGAACCAGGAGCGCGTGGATGCTGATGATCATCAGCAGCGGCACCAGCCCCGCCTCCCCGAAGGCGTAGGAGATGAAGGGGATGCCGATGCCGACGCCGTTGCTGAAGATCGAGGACAGCGCGAAGACAGTGCGATCGCCGCCGCGCAGGCGCAGCGCATGGGCAAGCAGGTGGGACAGCGCGAACAGGGTCAGGACGCTGCCGAAGAACGCGAGCAGGATGCCGGGCTCCAGCGCATCGATGCGCACTTTCGACATCGAGCGGAACAGCAGCGCCGGGAACAGCGCATAGAAGGTCGCGTTGGTGAGGCCGCGCAGCCCTTCCGGCGTCAGCAGCCTCGCGCGGGCGAGCCCCCAGCCGACGGCCACCATGCCGAACACCGGCACGATGATGTTGAGGATGGCGTTCATCTTCTTCCGGACCGCAGGCCTGCCGCCCGCGGTCCGGTCCAGCCCGAGGCTGCGATCACGCCGCCATGGCGAGGTTGCTGTAGCGGGTCAGGTGGTGCTGCTGGTTGCCGAACATCAGGTCGATCATGGTGAGCCGCTTGAAGTAGTGGCTGACCGACAGCTCGTCGGTGACGCCCATGCCGCCGTGCATCTGCACCGCGCTCTGGCCGCAGAACTTGCCCGACTTGCCGATCTGCACCTTGGCGCCCGAGGCCGCCTTGCGGCGCACGACCGGGTCCTTGTCGTCGATCTTCAGCGTCGCCATCAGCGTCATCGAACGCGCTTCCTGGGCGTTGGTGAAGCAGTCGACCATGCGGTGCTGCAGCACCTGGAACTTGCCGATCGGCACGCCGAACTGCTTGCGCGTCTTGATGTATTCCAGCGTCGCGGCATTGATCGCATCCATGCAGCCCGTCGCCTCGGCGCACAGCGCGACGATGGCGCGGTCCGCCGCCTCCTCGACCATCGGGAAGGCGCCGTCGACCGTGCCCAGCACGGCATCGGCGCCGACCGACACCTTGTCGAAGGTGAGCTCGGAGGCCCGCAGCGCATCCTGCGTCGGGTAGTCGCGGCGCGAGATGCCCTTGGCCTTGCCGTCGACGACGAACAGCGTCAGACCCTTCTCCTCGCGCGCCCCGCCTCCGGTGCGGGCCAGCACGATGATCTCGTCGGCCGAGGCCGCGTTGTAGACCACGCCCTTGTGGCCGGAGAGCGACCAGCCGCTGCCTTCCTTGGTCGCCTTGAGCGACACGTCGGCGAGGTTGTAGCGCGACTGGCGCTCCAGCCAGGCGAAGGCGAACTGCTTCTTGCCCTCGATCATGGGCGCCAGCAGTGCCTCCTTCTGCGCCTGGGAGCCGGCGGCAGCGATCATGCCGCCGCCCAGCACCACGGTCGGCACGAAGGGCTCGAGCACCAGTCCCTTGCCGAACTGCTCCATCACGATCATGGTCTCGACCGGACCGCCGCCGTAGCCGCCGTCCTCTTCCGAGAAGGCCATGCCCAGCCACCCCAGCTCGGCGAACTGCGTCCAGTTCTCGGGCAGCCAGCCGCGCTCGCTCGCGGCGATCTTGCGCCGGTTCTCGAAAGTGTACTTGTCGCGAACGAACCGCTCGGCGGCTTCCTGAAGCTGCTTCTGTTCGTCGGAAAGGGACAGGTCCATATCTTCTCCTCCAGACCTCTGTTTATAGACCCAGCACCATCTTTGACACGATGTTCTTCTGGATCTCGTTGCTGCCGCCGTAGATGCTCGTCTTGCGCATGTTGAAATAGCGCGGCGCGGCGGGTGGTGCGTAGTCGGGACCGACCGGCGTCTCGTTGGTGTCCTGGAACAGCATGCCCGGCTGGTACGGCTGGGCGTACTCGCCGACCGCCTCCATGGTGAGCTCGGCGATGCGCTGCTGGATCTCCGAGCCGCGGATCTTCAGCGTCGAGACCTCGGGGCCCGGCGCGCCGCCCAGCGCCATGGTCGACAACGCGCGCAGCTCGCTCATCTCCAGCGCCTGCACCTGCAGGTCGAGATCGGCGATCTGCGCCGCGAAGGCGGGATCGTCGGCCAGCGTGCGGCCGTCCTGCGGCTCCGTGCGCGCGATGTCGACCAGCGAGCGCACGCCGCGCTTGGAGGCCGGCACCTCGGCGATGCCCAGCCGCTCGTTGGCCAGCAGGAACTTGGCGCAGGTCCAGCCCTCGCCCTCCTTGCCGATGCGGTTGGCGACGGGCACGCGGACATTGTCGAGGAAGACGTCGTTCACGTGGTGGGCGCCGTCGAGCATGATGATCGGCCGCACCGTGACGCCCGGCGTCTTCATGTCGATCAGCAGGAAGGAGATGCCTTCCTGTGCCTTGGCATCGGGGTTGGTCCGCACCAGGCAGAAGATCCAGTCGGCCCAGTGGGCGAACGAGGTCCAGGTCTTCTGGCCGTTGACGACGTAGTGGTCGCCGTCGAGCACCGCGCGCGTGCGCAGCGACGCGAGGTCGGAGCCCGCGCCCGGCTCCGAATAGCCCTGGCACCAGGCGACCTCGGAGGAGCGGATGCCGGGCAGGAAGCGCTCCTTCTGCTCGTCGGAGCCGAAGGTGTAGATGACCGGCCCGACCATCTTCACGCCGAACGGGATGATGCGCGGCGCGCCTTCCTCGGCGAGCACGTTCTCGAACAGGAAGCGGCGCGTCACGTCCCAGCCCGGACCGCCGTACTTCTTCGGCCAGGTGTAGGGCAGCCAGCCCTTGCGGCCGAGCGCCTTCTGCCACTCGACATGGTCGGCCTTGTCGTAGTGCTTGCCCGACCAGGTCTTCTCGCGCGTGACCGGCGAGAGGTTCTCGCGGGCGAAGGCCCGCACCTCGTCGGCGAAGGCCTTGTGCTCGGGGTTGAGGGCGAGGTTCATCTGAAGTTTCCTGTCATGCTGAGCGCAGCGAAGCATCTCATGGCGACGGCGACCGCCACGCTCGTAGAAAGGGGACGAGGTCCTTCCCTACGCTCGGGACGACGGTGATCACAGCCCCAGCACCATCTTGCTGATGATGCCCTTCTGGATCTCGTTGCTGCCGCCGTAGATCGTGGTCTTGCGCATGTTGAAGTAGCGCGGCGCGGCGAGGTGGGCGTAGTCCGGGCCCACCGGCTCCTCGTTCGTGCCCTGCCACAGCAGGCCGGGCAGGTAGGGCGCGGCATACTCGCCGACCGCCTCGAGGGTAAGCTCGGTGATGCGCTGCTGGATCTCCGAGCCGCGGATCTTGAGGCCGGAGACCTCCGGGCCGGGCGCGCCGCCCTGCGCCATCGCCGACAGCACGCGCAGCTCGGTGAACTCCAGCGCCGTCACCTGGATCTCGAGGTCGGCGATCTTCTCGGCGAAGCCCGGATTCTCGATCAGCGGCCGGCCGTTCTCCTGCTCGGCGCGGGCGATGTCCTTCAGCGCCTCGACCCCGCGCTTGGATTGCGGCACCGCGGCGATGCCCAGCCGCTCGTTGGCCAGCAGGAACTTGGCGCAGGTCCAGCCCTCGTTCTCCTTGCCGACCAGGTTGGCGACCGGGACCTTCACGTTGTCGAAGAAGACCTCGTTCACCTCGTGGCCGCCATCGGCCATGATGATGGGCTTCACCGTGATGCCCGGCGTCTTCATGTCGATCAGCAGGAAGGAGATGCCCTCCTGCGGCTTGGCCTTGGGATCGGTGCGCACGAGGCAGAAGATCCAGTCGGCCCAGTGGCCCATCGTGTTCCAGGTCTTCGAGCCGTTGACGATGTAGTGGTCGCCCTGCTTCTCGGCCTTGGTGCGCAGGCTGGCGAGGTCGGAGCCGGAGCCCGGCTCGGAGTAGCCCTGGCACCACCAGACGGTGCTCTCGCGGATGCCCGGCAGGTACTTCGCCTTCTGCTCCTCGCTGCCGAAGGTGTAGATCACCGGTCCGACCATCTTGGTGCCGAACGGGATGATTCCCGGCGCGTATTCCTCGGCGCAGACATTCTCGAAGATGTAGCGCTGGGCCGGCGTGAAGCCAGGGCCGCCGTACTTCTTCGGCCAAGTATAGACCAGCCAGCCCTTCTTCCCGAGCGCCTGCTGCCAGCGCATGTAGTCGTCGCGGATCAGGTGCTTGCCGTTCTTCACCTTGTCGCGGATGTCGGCCGGCAGGTTGGCGCGCACGAAGGCGCGTACCTCGTCGGCGAATTTCTGCTCTTCGGGCGTGAAGGCGAGATCCATGGAACCCTCCCGGGTGGGCTTTCGATTGGCGCGGGAGTTTAGCGGCCGCCCTGCACAGGACAAGCACGGGAGAACCGTATCGCGGCAGGAGCCGCCGCGAAGCGGAACGACTTTACGTGGCGTCACGATCCCGTAAACACGTCCCTGGCCCTATTCGCGAAGCCGCAGGATCCCGGCCACGCGCAGGACCAGATAGGCGACGACGGACGATCCGACCACGAGTGCCATCGCCCAGACGAAGCCCACATTGTCCTCGCCGATCGGCAGCTTGGTGTTCATGCCGAACACGCCGGCGACCAGGGTGGGCGGCAGCAGCAGCGACGTCAGGACCGACAGCAGATGCAGATGGCGGTTGGTCTCCTCGTTGATCGTGGCCGAGACCTCGTCCTGCAGCCGATAGCCGCGTTCGCGCAGCTCCAGGATGGTGTGGTCGAGCTCGTCGACGCGCTGCACGAGCCGCCCGACACGCAGCTGCAGGCGCGGATCGGACGGCTTCGTGCCCTGGCGCTCCAGGCGGGTCAGCACGGCCCGCAATCCCGGACAGCAGGCGGTGCAGGCGCACCGTGGAACGGCGAACCCCCGCCAGGTTCTTGCGGGCCGCGCCGATGGAGCGCACGGCGAGCTGGTCCTCGATGTCGTCGAGCGTGCCGGCAAGCTCGTCACCGACATCGTCGACCCCGTCGGCGACGTGCTCGACCAGCAGTTCGAGCAGCGAGGCGCAGTGCACGGGCCGGGCATCGCCGGCCTGCAGGGCGGCCCGGGCAGTCTCGACCGCGCACAGGGCATGATGGCGACCTGTCACCAGCAGCCGGTCGGTCATGAGGAAGTGCAGGTAGCCCACCTCGTCGCCGGCGCCATGGATCTCCCGCACCAGGTCGGCCAGGATGCCGTAGACGCAGTCCCCCGCTGCATGGAGCTGCTGGTGCCGGTCGTGCGAGAGCATCGTGGCCACCGCCGGCTCCGGCAGCCCTGCCGAGCTCAGCCAGAGGGTGGTCGGCACCTTGGTGAGATCGAGGTGCAGCCACAGCCAGCCCTGATGGGAGATTTCGACGGGCTGATCGAGGGCGAGCGGGCGGGCGTTTCCCTCGTCGTCGACCCGGAAGCCGCAGATCAGCCCCGGAACGACGCCGAGGCGCAACACTGACGGCAAGGTATCGACAGTCATCCTGGTCCCTTCGCGCGACCCTAGCGGCTGGCCGTGACGGTTCTCTTACGCCACCGCCTATGGCGCGAGGCCAGGATCGGCGACCGCATAGTCGGCCGGCCGCAAGGCAAAGGCCAGCCCCTGCCACTCGCCCCGCAGACGATCGAGCCGGCCGCGGTTGGCTTGCGCCCGCTCGACGAACAGCCGCAGCGCCTCCCGTTCCGAAAGGCCGGCTGTGTCGATTCCCAGATGCTTGGTGAACAGCGTCCGCCGCAGGCCGACCACGAAGGCCTCGTCCCATATGGCGGCGTTCAGCTCCGTCTGCCCGCCCATAGAGAAAGGATGCAGGTTGCACGAGCCGACCGTCGCCCAGGCGCCGTCCACGAGCATGAGCTTGGCGTGGACATAGGCCGCGCGCAGGCCCTCGCCATCGCGCTCGGCGATGCCGCAGAGCGCGAAGCGCGGATGGCGGCCCAGCGCCTCCACGGCCTGCCACATCTCGCAAAAGGCCGGATCGGCTCGCGATTCGCGGACATAGTGCTCGGGGATGGGCGGCACGACCATCACCACGTCGACGCCGCGCTCCATCGCAGCCGCCAGGCGCCGCGCCAGCGGGGCGATCGGCACCGCCTGGTTCTCGATGTAGATCGCGTCCCGGGCGGCATCGATGGCGCGTTCGTACTGGTCCAGGATCGACCGCTCGGCCTCGCCGGCCGCATAGCGCCGCGGGTCCATCATGCGCTGGATCTGCACGGCGCTCGCGCCCTTCTCGCGGCTCTCCAGGGCAGCGGCCGGGAGCGGCAGCATGTCCTCCGGGTCGCAGCGCCAGTTGCCGTCGGGCAGCAGGCGTTCGCTGGCGCCGTTCCAGCGCTGGACGAAGTTGTGATGGACGTCGCACGCCGCCGGCCCCGTGATCTCGACGAACACGTCGTGGCGCCGCAGCGCCACGCCCGTGAGGTTGATGCCGCCGACGAAGGCCGTCTCCGTCGGCTGGCCGGCATCCATCACCCAGCTCTTCTGGTGCTGGCAGTAGGGGCCGATGCCGCGGTCCCAGCGGATGCGGAAGCCTGCCTTGCGAGCGGCGAGCAGCGCCCGCTGCTCTTGCGTGCCGCCGAAGATGCGCCGGCTCGGCCGCGTCTCCGGATTGGCGCGCCAGCACAGCAGCCGCACGTCGAGCCCGCGCGCCACCGCCTCGTCGAGCACGTCGAACAGCCGGCTGCCGTCGGGAAACTGGAAATCGTCGGAATAGAAGGCGACGGTCAGCCAGACGCTGCGGCGCGCCTCGGCGATCGCCTCGGCGATGCGCGTGAAGATCTCGCCGCCGTCGACCAGCGGGCGCACCCGGTTGCCGGCTCGCACGGGATAGGCGCCGGAAGGCGCAGATGGAATGTGCCGGGCCGCCGGCAGATCGGCCCCCAGCGTGGTCTTGGTCGACGTCAAGGGCGCTCCGAGCCAGCGGCCCATACCTTTGCGTCAGTGGAGCTCCCGGTCAATGCAGCCATCGATACGCATGGCATGCGAATTGCTGCACCCTCGACCATTCGATTGAGGAGATATCCATGCGTTGGACGACTTCCGCGTTGCTGTGGATCTTGGCGGCCGGATCGATGGGCTTGGCGGCAACCGCATCGGCTCAGACGGCGTCAACGCTCGACAAGGTGAAGTCGGCGGGCGTCGTCAAGGTCTGCGTCGCGCAGATCTCGCCGGAGGCCTACAAGGACGCGAAGACCGGGCAGTGGTCGGGCGTCTTCATCGACCTCACCAACGAACTGGCCGCCTGGATGAAGTGGAAGGTGGAACTCGTCGAAGTCCAATGGCCGACAGTCGTCCCCTCCCTCAAGCGCGGCGATTGCGACATGTACGGCGGCTCGCTGGTCTACAACGCACCGCGCGCAGCCGAGATCGCCTTCATCAGGCCGCAATGGGCCAAGGGCGTGAACGCCATCGTCAAGAAGGAAAACGCCGCCAAGTTCAAGCAGCCATCCGACCTCAACGATCCCGCCGTGATCATCGCGGTCGTCGCCGGCACGAGCGAGAACGAAGTGGCCCGCCGCACCTTCCCCAAGGCGAAGATCCTGGCCCTCCAGGTCAACTCCAACATTCAAATCATGGAGTCGGTGCGACGCGGCGACGCGACGGTGGCCCTGCTGCCGAAGATCACGCTCGACTGGTGGCTTGCCGTTCCGGAAAACAACTCCTGGGGCCAGATGGCTTTCCCCGGCACCGAGTTCGCTGCATCGCCCAACGGCTGGGCCGTCCGCTACGGCGATCCGGACTGGGCACGCTTCCTCGACACGTTCTCGACCTGGGCAACGGCGAGCGGCATGATCCAGCAGCTCTACGACAAGTACGTCGCGGCGACGAACCCCTTCCTGTCCAAGAACAACTGACAGATCGAGATGGACGTCAGTCGCATCCCGGCGCTGGCCTGGGAATACCATTCGGTATTCTTGGCCGGTGCCGGCGTTACCATTTCACTGACCGTACTATCGATGGCCATCGCCGTGCTCGCAGGTCTCTTCTTCTGCCTCGGCTCCATGTCGCGCAACGTGCTGCTGCGCTGGCCCAGCATCGTGTTCATCGAATTCTTCCGCAATACGCCGATCCTTGTGCTCGTCGTCTGGGTGCATTTCGCACTGCCGGACCTCATCGGCGTCAAGTTCGTCGCCTATTTCAGTTCGGTCCTTGCCCTGGCCTTCCAGTCAACCGGCTACCTTTCCGAGGAATACAGGGCGGGCATCGAGTCGATCGATCGTGGGCAGTTCGACGCCGGGCGCGCCTTGGGAATGACTTATCCCTACCTGATGCGCCGCATCATCATCCCGCAGGCGCTCGTGAAGCTTGCGCCGGCACTGCTCAACCAATTCGTCCTTTGCTTCAAGTCGACGGCGGTCGTCTCGGTGATTGCGGTGCCGGACATCATGTACCACGCCAACGTCATCGTGAACGAGACGTTCCTGTCGATGCAGATCTACACGATCGCTGCGCTGATGTATTTCCTGCTGGTGTTCGCCGTGTCGTCCGGTGCCCGCTTCCTCTCCCGCACGCTGTTTCCCAATCAGTCGACCGAATGGCGGAGTGCGATCGCATGACCCGCATCGTCATCAGCGAGGTTCACAAGCGCTACGGCCGCATCGACGTGCTGCGCGGCGTCGATCTTACAATCGAATCCGGCGCCACCGTGGCCATCCTTGGGCAGAGTGGCTCCGGCAAGACGACGCTCATCCGGTGCATCAACGCGCTCGAGTCCATTCAGGCCGGCCATATCAAGGTGGGCGACGTGATGGTCCTGCCCGGGCGGCTGGAACGGGATGGCAAGCGGTTGGGGAAGGCGACTGTCGCGCACTATCGCTCGAAATGCGGAATGGTCTTCCAGGGCTTCCACCTCTTCCCGCATATGACCGTCCTGCAGAACCTCATCGAAGCGCCCGTAGGCATTCGCCACGTCGACAAAGCCGAAGCAATCGCCCGGGCGGAAGCGCTGCTGGGCGATATCGGCCTGGCCGCGAAAAAGTCCGACCATCCATCGGCTCTCTCCGGCGGCCAGCAGCAACGCGTCGCGATAGCCCGGGCGCTGATGATGGAGCCTGACGTCCTGTTGTTCGATGAGCCGACGTCCGCTCTCGATCCGGTAACGACCGTCGAGGTCCTCTCATTGATCAAGCGCCTGTCGACGGGCGAGCGCACGACGGTGATCGTGACGCATGAGATCGAGTTCGCCCGCCAGATATCGACGCACGTGGCCTTCATGAAGGATGGAGCCGTCGAAGAGTTCAGGCCGACGCCCGAATTCTTCGCCGGTCCCCGCAGCGCCTCAGCCGGCGCATTTCTTTCGCAGTTTGCCTGAGGTGATGCCATGCAGCCATTCGAGGTCCGCCCTCTCGATTCTGCGCCCTTCGGTGCCGAAGTGCTCGGGCTCGACATCGCGAGGCCGCTCGATGAGCGCGACGTGGTGCGGCTGCACGAGGCCTACTTCCGGCATTCGATGCTGATCTTCCGCGAACAGCGAATCACGCCGCAGCAGCAGATCGACTTCACGTCCCGCTTCGGCGAACTCGAAGTGCATGTGCAGAGCCGCTATCATCTCAAAGGACACCGGGAGATCTTCGTGATCTCCAACCTCATCGAAGACGGGAGGCTGATCGGCGGCGTCGACTGCGCTCTGACGTGGCATTCGGATTCGTCGTACATGCATACGCCGAGCAAAGGCTCGATGCTCTATGCCATCGAGTGCCCTCCGGTCGGCGCGGACACCTCCTTCATCGTCACCTACCAGCCTTACCTGGACCTGCCGTCAGCTCTTAAGAACGCGGTGGAAGGCAGGCGGGCCGTCCATTCCTACCTGCGTCTCCAGATCAACCAGTTCCCCGAGCGGCCGCTGACGGAGGAGCAGAAGCGCATGGCACCCGACATCGCCCATCCGGTCATGCCCACGCATCCGGTGACGGGACGCAAGGTGTTGTTCCTCGGCGGCGACGTCATCGCTGGCATCGAAGGCCTGCCGGAGCAGGAAGGCATCGACGTCATGCGCGAGATCCTCGCCTTCACGACCCGGCCCGAATACATTTATCGACACAAATGGACGGTGGGCGATCTCGTGTTCTGGGACAATAGATGCTCCCTGCATCAGGGCAGCCGCTACGACACGGTCAATCACCGTCGGCGCATGCACCGCTCGACCATCGCCGGTTCGGAACGGCCGAGCTTCTAGCCCATCGGCGCCGGCACGATCAGCGCCTTCTCGGCCTTCAGCTTCTCGATGGCGTCGTCGGCGAGGCCGGCCTCGCGCAGCACCGCCTCTCCATCCTCGCCGATGCGCGGCGCGTGGCGGCGGAACTCGACCTTGGTCTTCTCGAAGTCGAGCGGACTCGCGAAGGTCGTGATCTGCCCCTCGGTCGGGTGCTCGCGCTCCGTGAAGAAGCCCGTGGCCCTGAGGTGCGGATCCTCGAGCAGCTCTTCCAGGGTGCTGACCGGCATGGCCGGGATGTCCGCCTTGTCGAACATCTCCAGCCATTCCGCGGTGGGCCGGTCCTTCAGCAGCGAATCGAGCACCTGGTAGAGCTCGCTGAAGTGCTTGGGCCGTTCGCTCCGATCGACGAAGCGCTTCTCCTGCGCGAGGTCGGGCCGGCCGGCCAGCTTGAAGAAGGCGATCCAGTGCGCGTCCGTGTAGGGCAGCGCGCAGATATAGCCGTCCTTGGTCGGGAAGGGATGGCGGTACTTGTTGATGATGCGGTCGTAGCCCATGTCGCCGCGCTCGGGCGTCCAGGTGGCGCCGAACAGGTGCTCGGTCAGCCAGAACGAGGCCAGCGTCTCCAGCATCGGCACCTCGATCATCTGCCCCTCGCCCGTCTTCTGGCGATGGTAGAGCGCGCCCAGCACGGCGATGCAGAGATGCAGGCCGGTCGTCTTGTCGGCGATCAGGCTCGGCATGAAGCGCGGCGGCGCGCCGTCGACGCGGCTCTGCAGCGAGGCCGCGCCGCTCACGCCCTGCACCAGGTCGTCGAAGGCCGGCTTGTGACCGTAGGGCCCCTTGCGCGCATAGCCTAGCGAGTAGGCATAGACGATCGCGGGGTTGATCTTCTTCAGATCCTCGTAGCCCAGCCCCAGCCGCTCGATCGCCTGCGGGCGGCTGTTGTGGATGAAGAGGTCGGCCGACTTCACCATCTCTTTCAGCACGGCACAGGCCGAGGGCTTCTTGAGGTCGAGGCAGATCGACCGCTTGTTGCGGTTCGCCGCCATGTAGATCGGCCCCATGGTCTTGTCGCGGCCCATCGCGCCGCCGGAGGCGCGCAGCAAGTCGCCCTCGGGCGGCTCGACCTTGATCACGTCGGCGCCCATGTCGGCCAGATGTTGGGTGGCGAACGGCCCCAGCAGCACGGCCGTCAGATCGATCACACGCACGCCTGCAAGCGGTCCCGGCATTTCCGTCCTCTCTCCTCTCTGCTGACAGCCCTGTAGCAGAATGCCGCGGCCGCATCGTCGCGCAACGCCGAAGGTGGTCCGCTGGTCAGAACTTCGCCATGCTGGAGGTCGAATCGGGGAGACGGAAGCCGCAACCCGCGCGACCTTTGCCCGGTTTGAGGAGTGCCGAGAAGGAGACAGAACCAGACGACCGATCGATTCCCCATCCTTGGCCAGGAGGTTCGACATGGCAGACACGACCGCCGACCGTCCGCGGGCGACCGCCCGGGCGCACGACCAGCGACTCGACGACGAGCTCGGTCGGCTGCATCGCTACTGGCAGGCCGCCAACTATCTCTCGGTCGGCCAGATCTACCTGCTGGACAACCCGCTGCTGCGCGAACCGCTGCGGCCCGAGCACATCAAGCCGCGCCTGCTGGGACACTGGGGCACCACGCCGGGCCTCAACTTCATCTACGCCCATCTCAACCGCGCGATCCGCGCCCGGGACCTGAACGCGATCTACATCTGCGGGCCCGGCCATGGCGGCCCCGGCATGGTCGCCAACACCTATCTCGAAGGCACCTATTCGGAGATCTATCCCGACGTGACGCAGGATGCGGACGGCCTGCGGAAGCTGTTCCGGCAGTTCTCCTTCCCCGGCGGCATCCCCAGCCACGCCGCCCCCGAGACGCCGGGCTCCATCCACGAGGGCGGCGAGCTGGGCTACGCGCTGGTGCATGCCTACGGCGCGGCCTTCGACAATCCCGACCTGCTGGTCGCCTGCGTCGTCGGCGACGGCGAGGCGGAGACGGGCGCACTCGCGGCGTCCTGGCAGTCGAACCACTTTCTCAACCCGGCACGCGACGGCGCCGTGCTGCCGATCCTCCATCTCAACGGCTACAAGATCGCCAATCCGACGGTGCTGGGCCGGCTGGACGACGAGGCGATCCGGCACTTCTTCTCGGGTCACGGCTACGAGCCCCTGTTCGTCGAAGGCAGCGAGCCGGCGCCGATGCACCGCCTGATGGCCGATACCCTGGACAAGGCAATCGCGCGCATCCACGCCATCCAGCGGGCCGCACGCGAGGGCGACGGCAAACATGGGCGCCACAAGTGGCCGATGATCGTGCTGCGCAGCCCCAAGGGCTGGACCGGACCGAAGGAAGTCGACGGGCTCAAGGTCGAGGGCTTCTGGCGGGCGCATCAGGTGCCCATCCCCACCGCCCGCAGCAATCCCGACCATCTGCGGCAGCTCGAGCAGTGGATGCGCGGCTACGCGCCCGAAGAGCTGTTCGACGAAAGCGGCCGGCTGGTCGCCGAACTGCAGGCGCTGGCGCCGCAGGGCGCGCGGCGCATGGGCGCCAATCCCCACGCCAATGGCGGGCTGCTCAAGCGGGAGCTGAAGCTGCCGGAATGCGGCGATTTCGCCGTCGACGTCCCGCGCCCGGGCGGCACCGTCGCCGAGGCGACACGCCAGCTCGGCAAGTACCTGCGGGACGTGATGCGGCTCAACGCGGACGCCCGCAACTTCCGGATCATGGGGCCGGACGAGACGGCCTCCAACCGGCTCGATGCGGTGTTCGAGGCCACCGACCGCACCTGGATGGAGCGGATCGAGCCCTACGACACCCACCTCGCGCCCGACGGCCGCGTCATGGAGGTGCTGAGCGAGAATCTGTGCCAGGGCTGGCTGGAAGGCTACCTGCTGACCGGCCGCCACGGCTTCTTCTCGTGCTACGAGGCGTTCGTCCACATCGTCGATTCGATGTTCAACCAGCACGCCAAGTGGCTGAAGGTGTCGCGCACCCTGCCCTGGCGGCGGCCGATCGCCTCGCTGAACTACCTGCTGACCTCCCATGTCTGGCGGCAGGACCACAACGGCTTCAGCCATCAGGACCCTGGCTTCATCGACCTGGTCACCAACAAGAAGGCCGACATCGTACGCGTCTACCTGCCGCCCGACGCCAACACCCTGCTCTGCGTGGCCGATCACTGCCTGCGGACCTACGACCGGGTCAACGTGATCGTGGCGGGCAAGCAGCCCTCGCCGCAATGGCTGACGCTGGAGGAGGCCACGGTCCACTGCGCCGCCGGCATCGGCATCTGGAAGTGGGCGGGCACGGAGATCGGCGAAGGGGAGCCCGACGTGGTGATGGCCTGCGCGGGCGACGTGCCGACACTCGAGACGCTGGCGGCCGTCGACCTGCTGCGCAAGGCGCTGCCGCACCTGCGGATCCGCGTGGTCAACGTGGTCGACCTGATGACGCTGCAGCCGAAGGAGCAGCACCCGCACGGGCTGAGCGACCGCGACTTCGACGGGCTGTTCACGCGCGACAAGCCCGTGATCTTCGCCTATCACGGCTATCCGCACCTGATCCACCGCCTGACCTACAGCCGCACCAACCATCAGGGCCTGCATGTGCGCGGCTTCATGGAGGAAGGCACGACGACGACCCCCTTCGACATGGTCGTGCTGAACCAGCTGGACCGCTACCACCTCGCCATCGAGGCGATCGAGCGGGTGCCGGGACTGGGCGTCGCGGCCGCACATGTGAAGCAGGACTTCCGCAATGCCCTGATCGAGCACCGGCGCTACGTGCGGGAGCACGGCGAGGACATGCCGGCCATCCGCGACTGGCGCTGGCCCGACCCGGAGCGCACGCCGCCCGCCTGAGGCTTGCGACTGGCGTCCCGTCGTGATTGAAGCCTTGACCGGCCGCGCGTGGTGCGCGGCGATGTTTCGAGGCACGGTATCGACATGGCTGGAGCGCTGGACGGTCTGCTGGTGGTGAGTGTGGAGCAGGCCGTGGCGGCCCCCTATTGCGCGGCGCGGCTCGCGGACGCCGGCGCGCGCGTGCTCAAGATCGAGCGGCCGGAGGGCGACTTCGCCCGCGCCTATGACGGCTACGTGCACGGCCAGTCGAGCTATTTCGTCTGGCTGAACCGCGGCAAGCAGTCGGTAGCGCTCGACTTCAAGGACAAGGACGATCTTGCCCTGCTGCATCGCCTGATCGCGAAGGCCGACGTGCTGATCCAGAACCTGGCGCCGGGCGCGGCCGAGCGGGCGGGCTTCGGCTCGGCGGCGATGCGCGCCAAGCACAAGCGGCTGATCACCGTCGACATCTCGGGCTACGGCGACTTCGGCCCCTACCGCACGCGCCGCGCCTACGACCTGCTGGTGCAGGCCGAGAGCGGGCTCGCCTCGCTCACCGGCACGCCCGAGGGGCCGGGCCGCGTCGGCATCTCGGCGACCGACATCGGGACCGGCATGTATGCGCACGCCGCGGTGCTGGAGGCGCTGCTGGCGCGCGCGAAGACCGGCGAGGGCCGCGCCATCTCGGTGTCCCTCTTCTCGGCCATGGCCGAATGGATGACCGTGCCGGTGCTGGCCAAGGACTATTCCGACTACGACTGGCCGCGGCTTGGATTGACGCATCCCTTCATCGCGCCCTACGGCGTCTACCAGACGGCCGACAAGGTGCCGGTGCTGATCTCGATCCAGAACGACCGCGAGTTCGAGCGGCTGTGCCACGGCGTGCTCGATCGGCCGGGCCTGGAGAAGGACCCCGACTACGCCACCAACAAGGCACGCAACGCGCGGCGCGACGATACCAACGCCATCGTGCAGCAGAGCTTCGGCAGCCAGGCCTTCGCCGACCTGGCGGCCCGCCTGGACGCCGCGCAGATCGCCTGGGCGCGCGTGAGTTCGGTCGACGACCTCGCGCATCATCCGCAGCTGCGGCGCGTGGCCTTCGGCACGCCGGCCGGTGACGTCTCGATGCCGGCGCTGGCCGCCTCCTGGCCCGGCGAGCCGGAGCGGCTGGGCGACGTCCCCATGGTGGGCCAGCACACGGCGCAGGTCCGGCGCGAGTTCGCCGAGTAGGGCGGTGTGCCGGCTGCTTCGCATCAGTCCCTCCCCAAGCGGCGCTTGGGGAGGTGGCCGCGCAGCGGACGGAGGGGTCATGGGCCGCGCCGATCGGTCGACCATGACCCCTCCGTCGCCGTATGACGGCGACACCTCCCCTTCGCGGAATCCGCGAAGGGGAGGCAGATTGCAGTGAAGAAAGAGCAGCGTAATGGCGCGTTTCCTGCTGGCGGTGCGGCTGTCTTCGTACGGCGGCGCCTACTTCTTCGCTGCTGGCGCCTTCATGAGCTACTGGCCGGTATGGCTGCACGATCGCGGCGTGCAGGATGCCGAGATCGGCACGCTGTTCATGAGCCGCCAGATCATGAGCGTGGCGTCGACGCTGGCGATCGGCTGGCTGGCGCACCGCATCGGCAACATGCGCGGGCTGCTGCTGTCGCTGGCGGTTGCGGCCATCCTGCTGACCGGCGCCTACGAGCTGTCCTGGGGCTTCCTCGCCATCCTGCTGGTCAGCCTGGCCTGGGGCGCGGTGTGGGCGCCGACCATGGCGCTCTACGACAGCGTGCTGGTGACGGAGACCAAGGCACGCGGCTTCAACTACGGCAGCCTGCGCGTCTGGAGCTCGGTGACCTTCATCGTCGGCACGATCGCGTGCGGCGCCGCGGTCGACCGCTTCGGCCCCGACTGGGTGCTGTATGTCGGCGGCCTCGGGGTGGCCCTGCTGGCGCCTTTCGCGCTCGCGCTGCCCGCCGAGGGCAAGCGCGCGGACGGCGCCCGGCATGCCCCGTTCGGCATCCCCGACCTGCTGCGGTCGCGGCCCTTCGTGCTGTTCATGATCGCCGCCGGCTGCTGCCAGGCTAGCCATGCCGTGCTCTACAGCTTCGGCACCCTGACCTGGCGGGCCGCCGGCCTCTCCGACCTCACGATCAGCCTCTTGTGGGGCGAGAGCGTCGCGGTCGAGATCCTGCTGATGCTGGCCAGCGGCTGGCTGCTGGCACGCCTGGGCGCAGTCGGCCTGATCGCCCTCGGGCTGGGCTGTGCCATGGTGCGCTGGCTGGGCATGGCCTTCACGACGGAACTGTGGGCGCTGATCCTGCTGCAGGCGCTGCATGCCGGGACCTTCGCCGCCTGCCATCTCGGCGCCATGGCCTTCATCCAGCGCGCCCTGCCCTCCTCCGGCGTGGCGCTCGGCCAGAGCGTCTACTACGCCATCGGCACCGGCGCGGCGCAGGCGGTGGTGTTCCAGCTCGCCGGTCTGCTCTACGCCGCGCTCGGCCAGAAGGCGTTCCTTGCCATGTTCGCCGTCGCCGTCCTCGGCATGACGGCGGTGGTCCTGCTGATGCGCCGCTGGAAGGGCGACCTGCTGGTGCGCCCGGCCTGAGCCGCGACGCGGCCGGGAATTATCGCAATTATCGCAATTCCCGCTACGGGTTTGGCGATGGCCGAGGCGGGCACCCGGCCAGGGGAGATGCTGAAGCATGGGCCGATCCTGCAGGGAAGCACCGGCTCCTTTACAACAGAGAGCTACATCCGGAAGTCAACGCCTTTCACAGGCGGCTCCGGATCAATCTTGCCGTCCTCGACGAACACGAGGCGTTCGCCGTCGAAGTCCAGGACCGGGGACCGCAGCCTCGCCAGCAGACGCTCGTGGATGTTGTAGGCCAAGCGTACGCCATGGCATTCCACGATGTATCCATCGGGCACGCCCGAGGCATCGGAGACGTAGTGGATCGCGTACGCGGGGCCCGGCGGCGGATCCGGCTCGACGTCGTTTCCCCAGCCGATGAAGCTCAAGTATGAGCCGGACGGGTCGTGTCGCCTGACTTCCTCCTCACTGCGGGCGATGTACTCGGCCGCGCGCCTGGTGAATTTCGGGAAGCTGACCATCTGCCGTTGCGCTCCACTGCCTCAGGCCAGGGCGTTGCGGGCGATCAGGTCGCGGTAGAAGGCGGCGCTGAGCTTGGGCGTGCGCTTCTGCGTTGCGTAGTCGACGTGGCAGAGGCCGAAGCGCGTCGCATAGCCGTCGGCCCATTCGAAATTGTCGAGCAGGCTCCAGGCGAAATAGCCGCGCACCGGCACGCCCTCGGCGGTCGCGCGGCGCAGCTGCGTCAGGTACTGGCGCAGGAACATGACGCGGTCGACGTCATAGACCGTGCCGTCCGGCGCCGGCTGGTCGGCGGCCGAGGTGCCGTTCTCGGTGATGTAGATCGCCTTGGCGCCCCACAGCCTGGCGACGTGGCGCGGCGCCCAGTAGAGCGTCTCCGGGCCGAAGGTGAGCCAGGTCGACGCCATGCGTGGATAGGAGTCCGGCATGGGCAGGACCGCGTAGCCCGACGCCGTGTCGGCGGCCTGCACAAAGGCGCCCGGCGTGTAGATGTTGAGGCCCACGAAATCGACCGGGCTCGCGATCGCCGCCAGCTCCGCCGCGGTGAAGCGCGGCGCGTCGGCGCCCTGCTCGGCGAGCCAGGCGTCGGTGTAGCGGCCTTCCATCATCACCGTGAGATAGGGTGCGTTCATGTCGCGCGTCGCGCGCTCGGCGGCCCGGACGTTGTCGGCAGTCTCGACCGCCGGCAAGGCGGTGGTCATGTTCTCCGCCGGCCCGATCTCGAGGGGCCGCGGCGCAGCGGCGCGCATGGCCTGGACGGCCAGCCCATGGGCCAGCACGGCATGGTGCCGCGCCTGGTTGAGCTCGGCCCTGGGCAGCGCGAGGCCGGGTGCGAAGCGGCCGGTGCCGTAGCCCTGCTCCAGGAAGGTCAGGATCTCGTTCAGCGTGAAGAAGCGGCTGGCGCGGTCGCCCAGCCGCGCGGCGACCGCCCCGGCATAGTCGGCGAAGGCCAGCGCCGTGTCGCGCGCCCGCCAGCCGCCGCGATCCTGCAGCGCCTGCGGCAGGTCCCAGTGATAGAGCGTCGGGAACGGCTCGATGCCGTGCGCCAGCAGCTCGTCGACAAGGCGGTCGTAGAAGGCGAACCCGGCTTCGTTCGGCCGGCCCGTCCCGTCGGGGAACAGGCGCGGCCATCCGATGGAGAAGCGGTAGGCCGTGACGCCCATCGCTTTCATCAGCGCCACGTCCTCGCGGTAGCGGTTGTAGTGGTCGCAGGCGACCGCGCCGTCGCTGCCGTCGCGGATGCGCCCCGGCTGGGCGCAGAAGGTATCCCAGATGCAGGCGCCGCGGCCGTCGGCCCGGTTCGCGCCCTCGATCTGGTAGGCCGAGGTCGCCACGCCCCAGCGGAAGCCGGCCGGGAACTGCCGCTCCGGCCGGGGCGCACCGGCGGCGGCGGGTGGCGCAGTCGCGAGGCCCGCCACCCCGAGGCCGAGCGACACCTCGGCGAGGCGCCGGCGGGTCACATGAGGGGCCCTCACGGAAGAAAGACCCAACGACGGGAGCTCCGCGCCTGGAGGCGCGAACCGGACGGAAGCGGGCTGATCATCGGGCCGCAGCTTAGCATGCCGTGTGCCAGTCGTCCGGCAAACGGCCCGCCTGCCCCCGCTAGCCTGCGGTCGTGGTCTCGTAGGCAGCGGCGATCAGGACGGCGGCTGCGGATGGCGACGTTATGTCCGTGTCTATGCGCAGGGTCGCCCGCGGCATGCTCGCCATCGACATCGCCAGGCCGGGCTGCAGCTCTCGCAACAGGTCGAGCGACCGCAGCTTCCCGAAGGCAGCCCTTTCTGCAGCGACCAGGCGACGCTCCTGTTCTGCCTCACCCACTTCCAGGGCCACGAAGATCACGTCGCCGCCGGCGTTCCTCACCGCTTGGGCCACGCGCTCCGGAAACGCGGGTTCCACCGTCGGCTCGGGTGCGAAGGTGAAGATGAGTGACCGGCCCTCTTGCGCCGCCGACGATATCACCTGCATCCAGAAGCTCTCTCGCAGTCGGACGAAGGCTTCCGAGCCGAAAGGGAAGACGGCTGCGACCGCATCGACAACCAGATGATTGTGGAACAGCGGCAGCGCCGTTCGCTCCGCCACCAGACGGCCGACCGTCAGCTTGCCCGACGCCGGAGGACCGTAGAGGAAGATGAGGCGCATGGCGTTTGCTCGCCGGCGCGATTGCGCGTTCCGCGCTACCGCGACCGGCCTCTTGCCGTCACCGGCCAGATGTCGACCAGCGTGTCGCCCTTCACCACGTGGTAGCTCTCGTAGAGATTCACGGTCGGGTCGCAGTGCGGCGGGACCAGGATCACCTGCTCGCCGTGGGCCGGCGGGGCCTTGCCCTCCGGGGCGATGACGGCAAGGTGCTCGTCGCCCATGAAACGCGTCGTCGCGCCCTCGACGGCGCCGGCCAGGATCTGCGGCGGGCCCTTCTCGGTCGCCATCGCCTTCAGGCCGGCATCGACCGTCACCAGGCCCGGCGTGTTGGCGCTGACGACGCGGGAATCGATCTGCAGCGCCTGCTCGAAGGTCGGCTTGTCGAGGCCGCGCAGGTCGCAGACCGCGTAGTCGTGGTCCATGAAGACGTAGGAGCCGACCTGCAGCTCGGTGAAGACGCCGAGCTTGGCGTCGATGAAATGCGTGCCCGTGCCCGAACCGGTGACGATGCCGGGCTTCAGGCCGGCGGCCTCGAGCTTCGCCACGATGCCCTTCAGGTACTCCGTGCGCTCCTCGATCGAGGCCTTGCGCTCGGCGAAGTCCTTTATGTGCTGGTGACTGCCGCAATAGAACTGGACGCCGGCGTAGTTCAGCGACTTGCTGTCCGCCACCTGCCGCGCCAGATCGACCGCGGCCTCGGGGTTCGCGACGCCGGTCCGATGGATGCCGGGATCGATGTCGACGATCACGGTCAGCGGCTTGCCGGCCCTGGTGGCGGCCGCGTCCAGCGCCTCGACATTGGCCGGATGGTCGACCACCACCATCAGGTCCTTCACCTTGGCATTCAGCGCGATCAGGCGCTCGATCGCCTGCGGCGTCACCACCGGCGAGGTGATGTGCAGGCTCTCGATGCCGGCCTCGGCCAATGCCTCGGCTTCGCCCAGCTTGGCGCAGCAGACGCCCAGCGCGCCGGCCGCGATCTGGCGGCGCGCGACGTCGGCCGACTTGTGCGTCTTGGCATGGGGACGCAGGCTCACCTTGTGGGCCTGCGCGAAGGCCGCCATCTCGGCGATGTTGCGGTCGAGCATGTCCAGGTCGAGCACCAGCGCGGGCGTATTGAGCGAACGACGCGAGCCCTGCTGGCCGATCAGATGGCGGTGCAGACGTTCGGCTTCGCTCATGTCCAGTGCTCTCCTTGGGCGGTGGCGCGGGCCTTTCCGCCCGCGAAGGCGGCACCTTCCCACCGCCCGCGCCGGGGAACAACGCCTTTCGTCCTCCGATGCCGCCGCGCGCGGCCTACTTCGACTTGAGGACCTTCGTGAGCGCCACCGTCTCCTTCTCGATGATCGCCTTGAGATCGGCCATCGGCGGCTGATTTGCCGCCGGGACCGTGCCGGAGGCGCGCAGCCGCTCCACCGCCGCCGGATTGGCCATCGCCCGCCTAAACTCGGCATTCAAGCGCTCCAGCACCGGGGCCGGCGTCCCGGCCGGTGCCAGCAGGAAGGTGCGCCAGAGGAACTCGAAGTCGATGCCCTGCTCGCGGAACGACGGCGCAGCGGGGAAGACTGCCGACTTGCCGGCGCAGCTCGCCAGCAGCTTGAGCTTTCCCGACTGGATCGGGCCAAAGGCCGAGACGGTGTCGGCAAAGCCGACCTTGACGTGCCCTGCGATCAGGTCGGCCACGAGCGGCGCCCCACCCTTGTAGGGGATCTCGTTAACGCGGATGCCCGTCGCCGCCACGATCATCTGCATGCACACGGCAGCTGGCGAGGCCGTGCCCCAGGTCGCGTAGCTGAGCGGCTCGGACGACTTGCGGGCCAGCGCCACGACGTCGCGCAAGTCCTTCGCCGGCAGATCGGGATGGGCGACCATCAGGACCGTGCCGTCCGCGACCAGACCCACCGGTGCGAAGTCCTTCAGGGGATCGAAGCGCACCGTCATCAGCAGCGGGTTGACCACGAGTCCCGTCGTCGAGGCGACGATCAGCGTATAGCCGTCCGGTGCCGCACGGGCCGCAGCCTCCATGCCGATGGAGCTCGACGCGCCCGGCCGGTTCTCGACGATGATCTGCCCGCCCAGCCCCTGGCCCATGTACTCCGCCAGCACCCGGCCGATCGTGTCGGCCGTGCCGCCGGGCGCCTGCGGCACGATCAGCCGGATCGGCTTGTCCGGGTAGGCCGGCGGCTGCGCAGCGGCCGGCGCCGCGGACCCGATCGCACCGGCCGCCGCCAGCGGCAGCATCCGCGCCATCGCCCGCGCCACTCTTGCCATCACCTCCATCTGCACCTCCCTGTTTGCATATATCTGCAATCTACTTCCTGAGTGGGAATTCAGGCAAGAAATGCACCTCACGTCAATTCTTGAATATGAATATTTATTCGTATATCTGAAAACATCGCCACACCGGGAGAGGGGATGGCCGGACCACTGAGCGGAATGCGTGTGCTCGATCTCACGAGCGTGCTGATGGGACCCTTCGCCACCCAGCTGCTGGGCGATCTCGGCGCCGAGGTCATCAAGGTCGAGACGCTGCGCGGCGACGACACGCGCTTCGCGGGCCGTGCCCGGCACAGCGGCATGGGCGCAGGCTTCCTCAACACCAACCGCAACAAGAAGAGCATCGCCCTCGACCTGAAGAGCGCGGCCGGGCGCGAGGCCGTCCTGCGGCTCGCCGGACGGTGCGACGTCTTCGTGTCGAACGTCCGGCCTGCGGCGCTGCAGCGCCTGGGCCTCGCGCCCGCCGCCATGGCCGAGGTCAACCCGACCATCCTGCACGTCACGCTGGTCGGCTACGGGCGGGACGGACGGTACGCCGGGCGGCCGGCCTACGACGACCTGATCCAGGCCGTCTCCGGAGTCGCGATGCTGATGCAGCGCGCCCATGGCGGCGAACCCCGATACGTGCCGCTGGCGATGGTCGACCGCATCGTGGGCACGGCCGCCGTGAACGCGATCCTGGCCGGGGTGATCCATCGCCAGCGTACCGGCCGCGGCCAGGAGGTCGAGGTGCCGATGTTCGAGACCATGGTGCAGTTCGTGCTCGGCGACCACCTGCAGGGGCACGCTTTCGTACCCCCCGCGGGTCCGATGGGTTACGCCCGGCTGCTGTCTCCGGACCGGCGGCCGTTCACGACCCGGGACGGCCACATCGCGATCCTCCCCTACAACGACGCGCAGTGGCGGCGCTTCTTCGCCGTCGTGGGCCGGCCCGGACTGATGGAGGAGGATAGCCGGTTCGCCGACATGGCCAGTCGCACCGCGAACATCGACGCGCTCTACGCCCTCGTCGGCACGCTGTTGCGCGAGCGCTCGACGGCGGAGTGGCTGGCGGCGCTCGATGCCGCCGACATTCCCGCGATGCCGCTGCATACCCTCGAAACGCTCCTCGACGACCCTCATCTAACGGAAACGGGATTCCTCGCGACGACGATGCATCCCACCGAAGGCGAGATCCGCACCATCGGCGTGCCCAGCCGCTGGTCAGCGAGCGCGCCGCCGCCGTCCGCGCCGGCCCCGCGGCTGGGCGAGCACACCGAAGAGATCCTGGCTCTCGCCGGGTACACGCCGGCGGCGATCGACGAGCTGATCGCGCAAGGCGTCGCCGCCCGACCGCAACGCGCAGCCGGCGTTTCCTGATCCAATCTGACGAGGACAGTCCATGAGCGATCTTGTTTGCTGCGACATCGACGGCCATGTGGCGACGATCACGCTGAACCGGCCCGAGATCCGCAACGCGATCTCCGGCGACGACATGATCGGCGCGATCGTCGACACGGTGGAGCGCATGAACGAGGACGCAAATGTCCGCTGCGCCATCCTCACCGGCGCCGGTACGGCATTCTGCGCCGGCGGCAACATCAAGCTCCTTGCCAACCCGCGGGATCATATCGATCCGCGCAATCCGGCGCGCATCAGGCTGGGCTACCGCACCGGCATCCAGCGGATTCCGACCGCCTTCGAGAAGCTCGAAGTGCCGATCATCGCCGCCGTGAACGGCCCGGCCATCGGAGCGGGCTGCGACATGACCTGCATGTGCGACATCCGCATCGCCGGCACGCGCGCGCAGTTCGCCGAGAGCTTCATCCGTCTCGGCCTGATCCCCGGCGATGGCGGGGCCTGGCTGCTGCCCAGGGTGGTGGGCTACAGCAAGGCTTGCGAGCTAGCCCTCACCGGCGAGACCATCGATGCGACCGAGGCCTTGCGCATCGGCCTGGTCTCCAGGGTCGTCCCCGACGCGGAACTGCTGGCGACGGCACGGGCGCTGGCGGGCCGCATCGCCGCCCACCCACCCTACGCGCTGCGCATGACCAAGCGCCTGCTGCGCGACGGCCGGCACGTGAAGCTCGACACGGCGCTCGACATGGCGGCCGCCATGCAGTCGCTCGCCCACGCCACGCACGACCATCGTCGCGCGGTCGAAGCCTTCGTCAACAAGCAGCAGGCCACCTATACAGGCGAGTGACCGTCATATGGGAACGAGCCGGGACGCCGCAGCTTCCCGCGCCGGAACCGGCCCTATATGCTCGCGCGATGATGTCCGAACGGGCGCAATCGAACATTCCGGGACAAGATGACGGTAAGAACGGCTGACCGCACGCTCGACATCTTCGAGAGCTTCGCCCGCCGGCAGGCGCCGATCACGGTGTCGGACCTGGCGCGCGAACTGTCGCTGCCGACCTCGACATGCTTCTCCCTGGTCCGCACCCTGGTGGCCCGCGGTTTCATCTACTACCTGCGGCCGCGCGGCGCCTTCTATCCGACGCGGCGGCTGGGCCTCGTGGCCGAGGCGATCGCGCAGCACGATCCCATCGCCCAGCACATCCTGCCGTTCCTCGACAAGCTGCGCGACACGACGGGCGAGACGGTCATCCTCGGCAAGCTGCAGGGGCTGGGCGTGGTCTATCTCGATATCGTCGAATCGCAGCAGGCCATCCGCTATTCGATGAAGGTCGGCACGGTGCGCGAGCTGCATGCCTCGTCGATCGGCAAGGCCATCCTCGCGGCCATGGACGACCAGCCGCGCGACCGGCTTCTGGGACAGCTGAAATACCCTCGCCTGACCGACCGGTCGCTGCGCAGCCGCAGCCAGCTCGAGCAGAACATCGAGGAGGGCCGGCGGCGAGGCTACTGGACGAATGTCGGCGAGAGCTCCCCCGACGTCATGGGCATCGCGCAGTCGGTTCGGATCTTCGGCGACCTCTACGGCATCGCCCTCGTCGGGCCGATGCCGCGGTTCGAGAGGAACCTCAAATCCTATGTCGAGGCGCTGAAGGGGACGGTCCGCCGCGTCGGCAACATCCGCGCCTCGCTCTACGAAGAATAGGCGGCGTCCACAGGCCGTCGCCTGCGCCTGGAGGGATCAGCCCTCCAGGCGCCGGACGACCATCGCCTCGCCGGTGGTGCCGCGATTCACGCCAGCGCTCTTCATGAAGGTGTTGTCTTTGCCCGTGCCCCACAGCGCGACGCCCTGGGCCAGCAGGCCGCCATCGACGCGGATCGTCTCGCCGGTGATGAAGCGCGCCTCGTCGGACGCCAGGAAGGCCGCCACGTCGGCGATGCAGTCGGGCTCGCCGCGGTCCGGCCAGGGCTGCTGGCGGAACTGCTTCTCGTACTTGTCGGGACGGCCGCGATGGACCAGCGGCGTCGAGATGACGCCGGGCGCGATGCCCACGACGCGGATGCGGTCGGGGGCCAGCTCGGCCGCGACGTTCTCGATCAGGCTGATGACGGCCGCCTTGGCGGCCGAATAGGCGTGGCTGCCGCCACCGCCCACCATGCCGGCGATCGAGGCCGTGACCAGGATGACGCCGCCGCCCTGCCGCTTCATCGCCGGCGCGGCGTGCTTCATGCCCAGGAACACCGAGCGCGTCAGCACGGCAAAGGTGTAGTCCCAGTCCTCGACGCTGGTCTCGGCGATCGGGCCGAAGGCACCGCCGACACCGGCATTGAGATAGGCGATGTCGAGTCGGCCGAAACGCTCGACGGCCGCGGCAACCAGGGCGGCGACGTCGGCCTCGTTCGCGACGTCGCAGCGCACGAACGCGGCGGCGGCGCCGTGGCCGTTGGCCTTGGCCACGGCCAGCGTCTCGGCGCCGTTGGCTTCGTTGAGGTCCGCAACGACGACCTTCGCGCCCTCGGCCAGGAAGCGCATGACGGTGGCGCGGCCCATGCCGCTCGCGCCGCCGGTGACGATGGCGACCTTGCCCTCGAGTTTCTGCATCCCGAGTTTCTGCATGGCGATCTCTCCCTCCGCTCGATGTCGTCGTTGGCGGGCATCGTGCGGTTGCGCCCTCCGGCCGGCAAGCCTAGCGTTTCGGACAAAGCAAGCGGATCGGGAGGATGCCGATGAAGTTCGGCCTGTTCTACGAGATCTCAGTGCCGCGTCCATGGACGCCGGAGAAGGAACGCACCGTCTACGAGAACTGCCTGGAGCAGGTGAAGCTGGCCGACACGCTGGGCTTCGAGCACGTCTGGGCGGTCGAGCACCACTTCCTCGAGGAATACTCGCACTGCTCGGCGCCCGAGCTGTTCCTCACCGCCTGCGCCATGGTGACGAAGAACATCAAGGTCGGCCACGGCATCGTGGTGTGCGTGCCGGAGTTCAACCATCCGATCAAGATCGCGGAGAAGACGGCGACGCTCGACATCCTGTCGGGCGGCCGCCTGCATGTCGGCACCGGCCGGTCGGCGACCTGGACCGAGCTGGGCGGCTTCCGCGCCAACCCCGACATCACCAAGAAGAGCTGGGACGAGTTCGTACGCTGCCTGCCCAAGATGTGGATGCAGGAGACCTTCGCCTACCAGGGCGAGTTCTGGTCGATGCCCGAGCGCACGATCCTGCCCAAGCCCTACCAGAAGCCGCATCCGCCGATGTGGGTGGCGGTGACCAGCCCCGGCACCGAGATCGACGCGGCCGACCGCGGCCTGGGCAGCCTGGGCCTGTCCTTCGCCGGCTTCGACGAGCAGGAGAAGAAGATCAGGGAGTACCGCCGCCGCATCCAGTCGTGCGAGCCGGTGGGCGCCTTCGTGAACGAGCAGGTCGCGACCACCAACTTCCTGTTCTGCCACGAGGACAACACCTACGGCGTGGAGATGGGCAAGCGGCTGGGCAACACCTTCAACTACCTGGCCACCCAGCTGATCTCGACGCGCGAGGTCTATTCCTCGCCGTCCTACCAGTCGCTCGGCCTGCTGCCGGCGCTGCGCCGCGCCGCCACCGGCCCCGATGCCGGCGAGCAGCAGACGGAAGGCATGGCCTACGGCGACCCGGCGCGCATCATCCGCGCCATCCGGAAATGGGAGTCGCTGGGCGTCGACTGCGTCAACTTCATCCTCAACGCCAACGAGGTCGTGCCGCAGGAGCAGGTGATGGCAAGCCTGCGCCTGTTCGCGAAGGAGGTGATGCCGGCCTTTGCGCAGACGACCGCCGCGTCGGCCACGAGAGCGGCCGCGGCCGCGGAGTAGAGACCATGCCCCTGTACGGAACACTCGACATCACGCGCAACGCCGCGGCCCTGCCGACGCTCGCCAACCTCGATACCGAAGCCTGGGCCCTGCCCAAGGCCGAGATGCTGCAGCTCCTGATCGAGGTGCCGCGCAGCACGACCGACGGGCTGCTGCCCAAGGCCATGCATCCCGCCTTGCCCTCCTACGTGATCCTGGCGGTGACGCGCTATCCGGAGAGCCCGGTGGGACCGTTCAACCTTGCCGTCCTGCGGCTGGGCAGCCGCGCCGGCGCCCATCCGCGCGGCTTCCTGCTGGGCGCGGTCGCGAACAGCGAGGCGGCGGCGCGCGAGCTGCGCGGCCGCTGGGGCTTCCCGGTCGAGGCCGGCGAGGTGAGGTTCCTGCGTCGTCACGACCGCGTCAGCGGCACGGTGACCAAGGGGGGCGGCACGGCGTTCGACGGCGCGCTGGTCGATCCGCAGCCGGTGGCCGGCAGCGACGTGCAGTACATCAACTGGGTGACGGCGGCCAATGCGCCGCTGAATGGCGGCACGCAGCCGATGCTGATCCAGGTCGATCCCAAGTACACCTTCTACAAGGCCGAGCGCGGCAAGCCGCAGGTGAGCGCCTTCGACGGGGCGGCCTGGAATGCGCCGTCCCTCACCCTGGCCGATCCGATCGTCGCCACCTGCTGCACGGTCGACACCGACCTGCCGCGCATCCGCTTCGTCATGGATCCGCTGAAGCCGGTGTTCCAGGGGACGCGCCGCATCCGCGAATCGCGGGCCGACGAATGAGCGGCCTGGACCACGACGCCATCATCATCGGGGCCGGCATCTCCGGCCTCTACCAGCTCCATCGCCTGCGGGAGCTCGGCATGCGCGTGCGCGTGTTCGAGACCGGCACCGGCGTCGGCGGCACCTGGTACTGGAACCGCTATCCGGGCGCGCGGTTCGACTCCGAGAGCTACTCCTACGGCTTCTCCTTCTCGCAGGAGCTGCTGGACGAATGGCACTGGACCGAACACTTCTCGCCGCAGCCGCAGACGCTGAAGTACCTCAACTTCGTCGCCGACAAGTTCGACCTGCGCCGGGACATCCAGTTCCGGAGCCGCGTGACCGCAGCGCACTGGCATGAGGCGACGCGCAGCTGGGAGATCACGCTGGAAGACGGCAGCCGGCATACCAGCCGCTTCCTGATCACCGCGCTCGGCCCCCTGTCGGCACCGACCCTGCCGAAGATCGAGGGAATCGACGACTTCAAGGGCCAGTCCTGCCATACAGCCCGCTGGCCGCATGAACCCGTCCGCTTCGAGGGCAAGCGCGTGGCCGTGATCGGCACGGGCGCAACCGGCGTGCAGACCATTCAGGAAGTGGCCAAGACGGCAGGCCATCTCACGGTGTTCCAGCGCACCCCCAACTGGTGCGCGCCGCTGCACAATGCGGAGATCTCCCGCGAGGAGATGGCGGAGATCCGGGCACGCTATCCCGAGATCTTCCAGCGCTGCCGCGAGACCTTCGCCTGCTTCCTGCACACGCCCGATCCGCGCAGGACGAGCGAGGTGACGCCCGAGGAGCGCGAGGCCTTCTGGGAGAAGCTCTACGGTAATCGCGGCTTCGGCCTGTGGCAGGGCAACTTCCGCGACATAATTGTCGACCGCGAAGCGAACGCCCTGTTGAGCGACTTCGTCGCCCGCAAGATCCGCCAGCGCGTCAAGGATCCCGCGGTGGCCGAGAAGCTGATCCCCAAGAACCATGGCTTCGGCACCCGGCGCGTGCCGCTCGAGACGAAGTACTACGAGGTCTACAACCAGCCCAACGTGAAGCTGGTCGACATCAAGGAGACCCCGATCGAGCGCATCACCGAGCGAGGCATAAAGACGAGCGACGCGGAGTACGCGTTCGACATCATCATCTACGCCACGGGCTTCGACGCCATCACCGGGGCCTTCGACCGCATCGACTTCCGCGGCGTCGACGGGCTGCGCCTCAGGGACAAGTGGAAGGATGGGCCGCAGACCTATCTCGGCGTGATGGTCGAGGGCTTCCCCAACATGATGATGCAGATGGGGCCGCACACCGCGCTGGGCAACATCCCGCGCAGCATCGAGTACAGTGTCGAGTGGGTGACGGCCCTGCTGCGCCACGCGCGCGACCACCAGGTGACCCGCATCGAGGCGGCGCCCGAGGGGGTCGCCGCGTGGACCGAGCACGTCAAGTCGCTTGGTGTCGGGCTCCTGTCCAACGAGGTCGATTCCTGGATGACGGGCATCAACCGCAACGTCGAGGGCAAGCAGACGCGCATCGTGGCGCGCTACAGCGGCAGCGCGCCGGCCTATCGCGCGCGCTGCGACGCGGTCGCCGCCGACGGCTACAAGGAGCTCAAGCTGGCGTAGCAATCACAGGGAGGCAGTCATGGATGGCATCGCTGTCGCGAAGTTCCGGGACGTCGCCAACGGCCTGCAGGAGGGCCAGTTCGCGGTCGGCGACCGGGTCCGCATCAAGGGTCTCTCGGACCTCGACCCGATCTATAAGGCGCTGCTCGACCGGCCGATCACGGTGACCATGGGCCTCGTCGCGCCCGACGGCACGATCGGGCTGACGCCCATGTGGTTCGACTACGAGGGCGACAAGGTGCTGGTGAACACCGCCTCGCACCGGCCGAAATGCGGCTGGATCCGCAAGAACGGCAAGCTCACGATCCTGGTCGTCAATCCCGACAATGCCTATCACTGGGTCCAGCTCAAGTGCTCGGTCGAGCGCGAGGAGCACGAGGACGGCCCGAACGGCAAGCGCGTCACCGAGCAGCTCGACCGGATCTGGAGCAAGTACACGGGCAACCCGCCGCCCTACGGGCTGCGCGACCCGGCGATCGACGAGAAGCGTGTCCTGTTCGTCTGCAACGTCGACCGCATCGCGACGTTCGGCAAGCCGTAAGCACCACCCCGAGCGCAGCCGAGAGGCCTTGCTTCAGCGATCCGGCGGCTGGTCGTTGAGCGAAGGTCTCTCCGCTTCGCTTCGCTCCGGTCGAGACGACGGAAATTTCCGCGTCGCCCCGAGCGCAGCCGAGGGGCCTTGCTTCAGCGATCCGGCGGCTGGTCGTTGAGCGAAGGTCTCTCCGCTTCGCTCCGGTCGAGACGACGGAAATTTCCGCGTCGCCCCGAGCGCAGCCGAGGGGCCTTGCTTCGGCGATCCGGCGGCGGATCGTGGAGAGAAGGTTCCTCCGCTTCGCTCCGGTCGAGACGACGGAAATTTCCCCGTCGCCCCGAGCGCAGCCGAGGGGCCTTGTTTCGGCGATCCGGCGGCGGATCGTGGAGAGAAGGTTCCTCCGCTTCGCTCC
>JBMONG010000007.1:0-15803 GCA_049323495.1 Pseudomonadota bacterium | reverse complement strand
CGTAGCTGAACAACGACCCAGATCGCTCATCCGATCCACGCATCACCGACTCCGTAGCAACCGGAACCAGTGAATCATCCTCTTCAATGAACTACGATGAGTTTTTCAACAGCCTGCTAGAGCGGTTTCCACTATGACGGAACCGCAAGCGGTTCCGTCGGGGCCGGCCCTCTGCAGGCGCGAGCGTCAGTGATGCCCGCCCTTGGGCAGGGCGCCGGTCTGCTGCGAGATCCAGTCGACGACGGCGATGCCGATGGCCGACAGGATGAACAGCCCGTGGATGATGGCCTGCCACTTGATGCCGGCTTCCGTGTAGGTCGAGTTGGGGGAGCCCAGTGCCCCCGCCTCGATGAAGGTCCGCAGCAGGTGGATCGAGGAGATGCCGATGATGGCCATGGCCAGCTTGATCTTGAGCACGCTGGCGTTGACGTGGCTCAGCCACTCCGGCTGGTCCGGATGGCGGTTCAGCTCCATGCGGGAGACGAAGGTCTCGTAGCCGCCGACGATGACCATGATCAGGAGGTTCGAGATCATCACGACGTCGATCAGGCCGAGCACGATCAGCATGGCCTGCAGCTCGCTGAGGGTCGGGCTTTCCGCCACCAGGTGCACCAGCTCCTTGAGGAACAGGTAGACATAGACGATCTGGGCGACGATCAGCCCGACATAGAGGGGCAGCTGCAGCCAGCGCGAGGCGAAGATGAACCTTGGAATCGGACGCAAGCGGCGCGGGTCTCGATCACCTTGCGCCTCGGAAGCAGTCGACATGGAATACCCGTGGTTTTGAACAGCAGAGCTTGTGCATTCCTAGTCGGACGCTTCCGTGAAGCCCACAAGGCAGCTTTGTGGATTTCGCGAATAAGCGGCTCGGTTGCCGCGAAGCCCAGCCGATGCCGTTGTGGCCATGGCGGCGGCGCTCGATTGCCCTGAATGTATATGATACATCGCCGCAAGAACGAAGGAACGACAGGCCCGACGCGCCGCGTGCTGCAGGCGCCAGGGAGGCGGCAGGAAAAAGAGATGTCGAGGTTGGACGGACTCGCGATCGACAATCGCGAAAATCTGACGGCGCGCGTTCATCGCCAGCTGCGCGAGGCCCTGATGGCCGGACGCTTCTGGCCCGGGCAGCGACTGCGCATTCACGAGATGGCCGCGGCGCTGGGCGTGAGCCAGACGCCCGTGCGCGAGGCCATCATGCAGCTGGTGCGCGAAGGCGGGCTCGAGATGCGGTCGAGCCAGTCGATCACCGTCACGCGCCTCTCGCTCTCGCGCTACAAGGAGTTGCGCGAGGTCCGCCTGCTCCTCGAGGGGCTTGCCACCGAGAAGGCCACCCCGCTGCTGCTGTCATCCGATCTCGACCGGCTGGAGGAGCTGCACGAAGCGCTGATCGCCGCCGAGCGCAAGGGCGACCACGAGGCCGCGACCCTGACCAACTTCCACTTCCATTTCGCCGTCTATCGCGGCTCGCAGATGAGCGACCTGGTCTCGATCCTGGAGAGCATCTGGCTGCGCAACGGCCCTCTGCTGAAGTTCCTCTATCCCCATGCCGCACCCACCTATCGCGGCACGCACCAGCACCTCACCCTGATGAAGGCCCTCCGGCAGCGCGACGCGGCCGCCGCGAAGCAGGCGATCCAGGACGATATTCTCGAAGGCGGCGAGCGGCTGGTCGACCTGATGCAGAGGATCGAGGCTGGCGAGGTCACGCTCGTCGCGGAAGAGGACGGGGGGATCAGGATCGCCTTTCCCCAGACAGCCGCCCGCAAGCGACCGGCGGGCGCCGCGCGCCGTTAGATCCCGGCGCAGCGCGGCGCCACTGCGGAACCGGAGGCTAGACTCTCTTCATATATCATATATCGTTGTTGTGATGTGACGGTTCTGGGGGAAGGTTGTGGCGGTGCAGGCAGACATGCCGGATCAAAGATTGCGAGCAAGGGCGGCGCGCGTCATCCCCGGCGGCATGTTCGGCCATCTCAAGGCCGACCGGCTCCCTGAGGGCTACCCGCAATTCTTCGAGCGCGGCGACGGCTGCTATCTCTGGGATGTGAACGGCCGACGCTACCTCGACTTCATGTGCAGCTGGGGCCCGATCGTGCTTGGCCACCACCATCCCGCCGTGGATGAGGCGGTACGCCGCCAGATGGCGCTCGGCGACTGTCTGAACGGACCTTCGGAGCGCATGGTCGAGCTGGCCGAGCGTCTGGTGCAGCTCATTCCCCACGCCGACTGGGCGATGTTCTCCAAGAACGGCACGGACGCCACGACGACCTGCGTGACGCTGGCCCGCGCGGCGACGGGCCGGCGCAAGATCCTGGTGGCGCAGGGCGCCTATCACGGCGCCATCCCCTGGTGCACGCCCAATCCGGTCGGTGTCACGGCCGAGGACCGCACCCACCTTCTGACCTTCAGGTACAACGACGTCGGCAGCCTCGAGACGGCGGTGCAGCGCGCCGGTGACGATCTGGCGGGCATCCTGGTCTCGGCCTTCCGCCACGACTACGGCCTCGACCAGGAGCTTCCCGATCCGCTGTTCGCGCGCCGCGTGCGCGAGCTGTGCGACGCCAGCGACGCCGCCCTGATCCTCGATGACGTGCGCGCGGGCTTCCGCATGACGCTGCGCGGCAGCTGGGACCTCGTCGGGGTGCAGCCCGACCTCAGCGCCTGGAGCAAGGCGATCGCCAACGGCTACGCGCTGGCGGCCGTCACGGGCAACGACCGCTACCGCGACGCCGCCACAAGGATCTTCGTCACCGGCTCCTTCTGGTGCAGCGCGGTCTCGATGGCCGCGGCGCTGGCGACGCTCGACGAGCTCGAGCGCATCGACGGTCCCGCGCGCATGCGCGCCATGGGTCTGCGCCTGCGCGACGGCATTGCCGCGCAGGCTGCGGCGGCCGGCATCGGCATCCGCCAGAGCGGCCCGCCGCAGATGCCCACGCTGCTGTTCGAGGACGATCCGGACTATGCCAAGGGCGACCTGTTCACGCGCGAGACACTGAAGCGCGGCGTGTACATGCATCCGCGGCACAACATGTTCCTGTCCGCAGCGCATACCGAGGCCGACATAGACCTGGCGCTCGAGGCGACGAAGGCCGCCTTCGACGTGCTCGCGGCGCGATGACGGTCGGCATCATCCCGCGCAACCTCGAGAGCCGATCGGACGGGACAGCGCCGTCTTCAGCACGCGCTGCCTTGCACCGACGCGCCTGTGCGCTTCGGCCGGAGGCATGACCATGGCACGGCTGATTGCCTTCAAGGTCCTGCAGGCCGTGCCGGTGATCCTGATCGTGTCGATCCTGGCCTTCCTGCTGATGACCCTGCTGCCCGGCGATCCCGCCGTGATCATCGCCGGCGACCAGGCCTCTCCGGAAGCGATCGAGAAGGTCCGCGTCAGCCTGGGCCTCGATCGTCCGTTCCTCGAGCAGCTGGGCGTCTGGCTCCTGAATCTGGCGCAGGGCAATTTCGGCTCCTCGCTGATGCTGAACCAGAGCGTGCTGTCGGCGATGGGCGAGCGCCTGCCGGTCACCCTTTCCCTGGCCGGCCTGTCGCTGGCGATCACCCTGCCCATCGGCATCTTCGTCGGCGCGCTGGCCGCCTACTACCGGCAGAGCTGGATCGATTCCGCGGTCATGGTCATCGCCCTGATCGGCGTGTCCGTGCCCGGCTTCTGGATCGCCATCATGGCCGTGATCCTGTTCAGCGTCATGCTGGGCTGGCTGCCGTCGAGCGGCTTCGTCCCGCTGACCGACGATCCCGCCCTGTGGCTGCGGTCGATGATCATGCCGGCGGCCATGCTCTCGCTGTTCCAGATCGGCTTCCTCGCCCGCATGACGCGCTCGGCGATGCTCGACGTGCTGAGCCAGGACTTCATCCGCACCGCCCGGTCGAAGGGGCTGAGCGAGTGGATGACCGTGGGCAAGCACGCGTTCCGCAACGCCCTGATCATGGTCATCACCGCGATGGGCATCCTGATCTCCACCGCGATCGGCGGCTCGGTCGTGATCGAGCAGGTCTTCGCCCTGCCCGGCGTCGGCCGCCTGGTGGTGCAGGGCATCCTGGCGCGCGACTATCCGGTCGTGCAGGGCGTCATGCTGATCTACGGCTTCGCCTTCGTCGCCATCAACCTGCTGGTCGACGTGCTCTACACCTTCGCCGACCCGAGGGTGCGCTATGACTGATCTCTCGATCCGGTCCGTGGCCGTGTCGCCGGTCCTGGCGCCGCGCCGGCGCTTCATGCTGCTGCGGCGGCTGCTCGCCCATCGCTCGTTCCAGATCGGGGCCGTGCTCGTGCTCGCCCTCACCCTCGCCGCGATCCTGGCGCCGCTGACCGGCGTCGACCCCTCGTCGATGCGCGTGCGGCTGCGTTTCCGTCCGCCCTCCGAGGCCTTCCCGTTCGGCAGCGACAATTTCGGCCGCGATGTGCTCACGCGCGTGCTCTACGGCGCGCGCGTGTCGCTGTGGATCGGCTTCGTCGTCGCGCTCCTGTCCGGCCTCTGCGGTGCCGTGCTCGGCGTGATCGCCGCGCAGATCCGCAGCCTCGACGCGCCGCTGATGCGCCTCATGGACGCGCTGATGTCGTTCCCCGCCATCCTGCTGGCGTTGGGCATCACCGCCGCGCTGGGTCCGCGCATGGAGAGCGTGATCATCGCGCTCACTGTGGCCTACGTGCCGGCCGGCGTGCGCATCGTGCGCGCCTCGGCGCTGGTCGTGCGCGAGCTCGACTACGTGCAGGCGGCGCGGATCGCCGGCGCCGGCAATTTCCGCATCATGCTGCGCCACATCCTGCCCAACAGCGTCGGGCCGCTGCTGGTGCACATGACCTTCGTCTTCGCCTACTCGATCCTGGCCGAGGCCGCGCTGAGCTTCCTGGGCGTGGGCGTCCAGCCGCCGACCCCCAGCTGGGGCAACATCATCGCCGAGGGCCGCGACTACGCGACCGAGGCCTGGTGGGTCATGCTGTTCCCCGGCCTCGGCATCAGCCTGGCCGCGCTCGGCCTCAACCTGCTGGGCGACGGCCTGCGCGACGTGCTGGATCCTCGCCTCAAGGGGGCCGGCTGATGGCCGCCGCCGGCGCGACCGGCGAGCCCCTGGTCTCGATCCAGGACCTCACCGTGCAGTTCCGCACCGATCGTGGATGGACGACGGCCGTCGAAGGCGTGTCCTTCGACATCGGCGACGGCGACTGCGTCGGCGTGGTCGGCGAATCGGGCAGCGGCAAGAGCGTCACGGCGCTCTCGATGCTGCGGCTGCATGCCCGCGGCACCTCGCGCTTCCCGACGGGTCGCGTCCTGCATGCCGGACGCGACCTGCTTACCGCGCCGGAGCGCGAGCTGCGGCGGATCCGCGGCGGCGACATCGCCATGGTTTTCCAGGATCCGATGTCCTCCCTGAACCCGGTGCTCACGATCTGCGACCAGATCTCCGAGACGCTGCGCCTGCACCAGGGCATGTCGCGCCCCGACGCGCGCAGGCGCGCCATCGAGCTGCTCGACCTCGTGCGCATCGCCGACGCCACGCGCCGGGTGGACGAGTACCCGCACCGCCTGTCGGGCGGCATGCGCCAGCGCGTCATGATCGCCATCGCCATCGCCTGCCGGCCGCGCCTGCTGATTGCCGACGAGCCGACGACGGCGCTGGACGTCACCATCCAGGCCCAGATCCTGGAGCTGCTGCGCGACCTGCGCGCCGAGCTGGGGATGGCCGTGATGCTGATCTCGCACGATCTCGGGGTGATCGCCGAGTTCGCGCGCCGCGTGATCGTGATGTACGCCGGCCGCGTCGTCGAGGACGCCCCGGTCGAGGTGCTCTTCCGCAAGCCGCTGCATCCCTACACCGAGGGCCTGATGGCCTCGATGCCGTCGCTGGAAGGCGCCGACAGCGCCGCGCTCTATTCCATACCCGGCCGGATTCCCGATCCGGACGAAGTGATCGCGGGCTGTCGCTTCGGCCCGCGCTGCACCTACGCCGAACCTGCCTGCAGCGCTGCCGCGCCCGACCTCGTGCCGGTCGACGGCAGCCATCGCGTGCGCTGCACGCCCCGGACGCGCACCATGACGCGGACCACGGCGGAGGCCCGGCAATGACGGCTGCCCTCACGACTTCAGCGGCCCCGATCGTTGCCATGCGGGACGTCGACATGGCCTTCAAGGCGGGCCGGGTCGACGGCCGGCCGGTCGTCCAGCAGGTGCTGCACAAGGTCTCGTTCGAGATCGGTGCCGGCGAGACGCTGGGACTGGTGGGCGAATCCGGCTCGGGCAAGTCGACCGCCGGCCGAATCGTCGTCGGCCTCTACGAGCCCACGGGCGGCTCGGTGACGCTGTTCGGCCAGCCGATCACCGGACCCGACCGTCGCGCCAACCTTGGCAACGTACGCAGCCGCCTGCAGTTCGTCTTCCAGGATCCGCACGCCGCCCTCAACCCGCGCCTGCGTGTCGGCAGCTCCATCGCCGAGCCGATCGAGATCGCGGGCAGGCACTCGCGCAAGGACCGCGACGACCGGGTCAGGCAGCTGCTGGAGATGGTGGGGCTGCCGCGCGACAGCGCCGACCGGTTCCCGCACGAGTTCTCCGGCGGGCAGCGCCAGCGCATCGTGATCGCGCGCGCCCTCGCGCTGGAGCCGGGCTTCGTCGTCTGCGACGAGCCGGTCTCGGCGCTCGACGTGTCGATGCAGGCCCAGATCATCAACCTGCTGATGGACCTGCAGGCGAGGTTCGGCCTCAGCTACCTCTTCATCGCGCACGATCTCGCCGTCGTGCGCGCGATCTCCCATCGCGTGGCCGTGCTCTATGCCGGCTCCATCGTCGAGATCGCGCCCAAGACCGACCTCTATGCCCGGCCGCAGCATCCCTACACGCGCGCCCTGCTCGATGCCGTGCCGCGCCCCGATCCGTGGCGCGAGCGCCCACCCGTCATAACCGGCGAAGTGCCGAGCCTGCTGGCGCCGCCGCCGGGCTGCCGCTTCCACACGCGCTGCCCGCACGTCATGCCGCGCTGCCGCGTCGACGTGCCCGGGCTGCAGCCCACCGGGCAGGGGCGCCTTACCGCCTGCCACCTCTACGACCCCGGCGGCGCCGCCCCTGTCCCAATCGCCAAGGCCACAGCACCCGATCCCAGGAGGACACCATGACGATCGCATTCTCGAGGAAAATCGCAGGGACGCTCGGCGTCTCGATGCTGGCGTTTTCGCTGGCCGCCGGCATGGCGGCACCGGTGCTCGCCCAGGCGCCCCAGCAGCGCGGCGGCAACCTGACCTACGCCTACGTGTCCGGCCCCGGCACGCTCGATCCGCACGTCTCCTCGAGCCTCGTCGAGCTCGAGGTCATCCACCACATGTTCGAGACGCTGGTGGCGATCGACGCCAACTACAACACGCGCACTTCGCTCGCCTCGAAGGTCACGACCAGCCCCGACGCCAAGACCTTCACCTTCGAGCTGCGCAAGGGCGTCAAGTTCCACAACGGCAAGGAGATGACCTCCGCCGACGTGCTGGCCTCCTTCGAGCGCTACAAGCGCGTCAGCCCCAACGCCAGCGTTCTGGCCGACGTCGAATCGTTCGAGGCGCCCGACCCCTACACGTTCGTGGTCAAGCTCAACAAGACCAATGCGGTGTTCGTCGACATCCTGAAGTCACCGGTCTATCCGTTCGCCGTCGTTCCGGCCGAGCAGCGCGACAAGCCAGGCCGCGAGCTCGAGATCATCGGCACCGGGCCCTACACGCTGGGCGAATGGGTCAAGGACAGCCACCTGGTCCTCAAGCGCTTCGACGGCTATGTCGCCGACGACAGCGCGCCGGGCCCCGACGGGCTGGCCGGGCGCCGCACCGCCTTCCTCGACACCGTGCGTTACAACTTCGTGCCCGAGGCCAATACGCGAATCGCGGCCCTGCAGTCGGGCGGCGCCGACGTCATCAGCGATGTGCCGCCGGACCTGGTCAAGCGCTTCGAGGGCCAGGCCGACACGACCGTCCTCAAGATCTTCCCCTTCTGCATGCAGGTCTTCGTCGTGAACACCCAGCAGGGCCCGACCAAGGATCCGCTGGTGCGCCAGGCGATCTCCGCGGTCGTCAACGCCGAGGACGTCCTCGACGCGATGGGCTCGGTCTCGGAGATGGGTCACTCGCTGGTCTATCCCAGCAGCCCCTACTACCAGGGCGACGCGATGAAGCCCTACTACAACCAGAACAACCCGAAGAAGGCCAAGGAGCTGCTGCAGAAGGCCGGCTACAAGGGCGAGAAGATCGTCCTGCAGACCAATTCCAACTACGCGACCATGCGCAACGCGATCCTGGTCCTCGCCGAGCAGATGAAGGCTGCCGGCATGAACGCCTCGGTCGACGTCGTCGACTGGACCACCAACGCCAGCAACATGCAGCGCGGCACCGGCACGTGGAACGTCTCGACGACGGGCTTCTGCTCCAATCCGCTGCTTGGTCCGCAGCAGTGGCGCGTGATGTTCTACACCTTCCCGCACGTCAAAGGCGACACGGTGCTCGATGACGCCTACGAGCGGTTCTACACCTCGCTCGACCCCAAGGCGCGCATCGCCGCCTGGGCCGACATCGAGAAGCGCGTGCTCGACCAGGCCTACATGATCAAGATCGGCAACATCGGCACGATGCGCGCCTTCAACAACAAGAAGGTCGTCGATTTCACGCCCTACTACGTGCCGCGCTTCTGGAACGTCTCCCTGAAGTAGCCGCCGCAGCACCAACAGCGCCCGAGGACCAGGGAAATGTCCAAGACGTCAGGCCCGCCGCGGCCCGAGACCGCCTGGATGCCGGAATACCGGCCGATGAATGTCGTGAAGCGGCATTCGCTGGCCATGCATCCCGGCGATTCCTGGCACCTCGCGCACTGGTACGAGGCGCCGCGGGAGGATCCCGCGGTGCCGGAGGTCTACACCTACACCGACGCCATGTCGTACGCGCCACGCGCCGAGGTCCGGTTCCACGCCAGCACGACGGCGCAGCAGTGGACGCTGCAGGTCTACCGCGACGGCAGCCGTCCCACGCTGGTGCATGAGGCGGCCGGCCTGCCCGGCCGTTTCGCAGCGATGCCCCAGGGCGCCTATCGCGACGGCTGCGAATGGCCGGAAAGCCATCGCTGGACGCTGCCCGGCGACCTGCCGTCGGGCTTCTACCGCGTGGTCTCGACCTGCGAATCCGAGACCGGCGCTTCCTTCATGCATCACCACTTCTTCGTGGTGACGCCGGTCGACCCGGCGCCGACGGGCCGCTTCCTGCTCATCCTGCCGACCTCGACCTGGATCGCCTACAACGACTGGGGCGGTGCCAATTCCTATGACGGCATCGACGGCGCGCAGGCCAACCAGTTCTCGCCGACGCTGAGCTTCGAGCGGCCCTGGACGCGCGGCCTGGTCTGGCTGCCGCCCGGCGCGCCGCGGCTGTGCGATCCGATCAAGCGGCCGGCCTGGGACGCGCCGCGCTACTTCACCAAGGAATGGGCCTACACCAACGGCTTCGCGCAGTTCTTCTCGTCGGCCGGCTGGGCGCAGTTCGACCGCCACTTCGTCGTCTGGGCCGAGCGCGAAGGCTACGAATTCGACATGATCACCCAGACCGACCTGCACTACCGGCCGGAGATCCTGTCGCGCTACGGCACGGCCGTGATCGTGGGCCACGACGAATACTGGACGAAGGAAATGCGCGACACCGTCGACGCCTTCGTCGAAGCCGGCGGGAAGATGGCGCGCTTCGCCGGCAACTTCCTGTGGCAGGTCCGCCTCGAGGACGAGGGCCGTCGCCAGGTCTGCTACAAGGCGCGCGCCCATGCCGAGGATCCCGTGCGCGGCACCGACCGCAAGGAATTGCTGACCGGCGCCTGGGAGGATCCGGCGATCGGCCGGCCGGGCGCCACGACCTTCGCCGTCAATGGACTGCAGGGTGTCTACTCGTCCTGGGGCGCCTTCGCGCCACGCGCCAGCCGCGGCTTCACCGTCTATCGTCCTGGGCACTGGGCCTTCGACCATACCGAGACACACTACGGCGATGTGATCGGCGCCGAGGCCGGCATCTTCGGCTACGAGGTCGACGGGCTCGACTACACCTTCCGGCGCGGCCTGCCCTATCCCACCGGCGACGACGGCGCGCCGACCTCGATCGAGATCCTGGCCCTGGCGCCGGCCGTGCGCGTCGAGGAAGAGCATCGCGGCGAGGGCTTCCGCTACTATATCGGCAACGGCAAGCCGACCTCGACGACCTCCGCCAAGCCCGCCGGCGCCAGCGCGGACACCGGCGACAAGGACCCGCAGCGCTACGGCTCGGGCATGATCGTCTCGTGGACGCATGGCAAGGGCGAGGTGTTCACCGCCGGGTCCTGCGAATGGGTGATGGGGCTCACGCGCGGCGACTTCTGCACCCAGCAGATCACCCGCAACGTCCTCGACCGCTTCCTCGGCCGCTCGGCGTAGAGCGGCGAGCAAGGCCCTCGGCCTTCACCCGTCGTTCCTCCACGACCGGCTGCCTGATCGTCGAAGCAAGGTCCCTCGACTGCGCTCGGGACGGCGGAAATTTCCGTCGTCTCGACCGAGGCCCGGAGGGCCGCGCGGAAAGACCTTGCTTCGACGATCCGCCGACCGGGCGTGGAGAGGAGTTCCCTCCACGTCGTTTCGCTCCGGCCCGGACCGACAGCGGCGTTCAAGGGCTCGCGGCCGACGGACGCCAGGCGATGACGCCCTCGGTCCGGGAACGCACCTCGGGCGAGGCCAGGCAGGAGGCGAGCGCCTCGTAGCCCGGCGCGCCGGGAAACGGCGCGACGCGCATCGGCACGCCGTGATTGGCCGGACAGAACAGGATCTGCTCGTCGCTGCTTACGGCATCGAGATCCAGGATCGCCGTCGAACGCGTGAGCACGAACAGCCGCCGCGCGTCCGGCCCGCGGCGACGCAGGCGCGCGATCAGCGCCTCCTGGGTGGCTTTGTCCAGCCCCTGCTCCAGCATGTCGATCACAAGGGCCGGCGGCCCGTCCGCCTCGAGGGCCGTGAGCAGGATCAGCAGCGCGTCCGAGGCCGTGCCGCCGTCCTCGACGAGCCAGGCCAGCGCCGCGTCGACGCGCGCCCGCAGCGCCGGGTCCGCGTCCAGCGCCGCCCGGGCCGCCACACCGCCGTCGACCGCGCGGTCGAGTCCCAGGAAGGCCGCGTCCGGCAACAGCTCGGCCAGGCGCCGCGCCAGGCGCGTCTTGCCGGAGCCCAGGGGACCGGTGATGTAGGTCAGGGGACGGATGGCGCCCAGCTCGAAGCGCTCGCCGCCCCACGGCCAGGGGAGGTCGAAGGCAATGGCGGGCTCTGTCGCCTGGCCAAGCAAGCCGGCGAGATCGTCGAGGCCCGGCACCTGGCCGCGCGCCACCTCGCGCTGCATCTCGCCCATCCTCTCCACCGTCGCGGCCAGCGCGCGGATCTGTCCTTCCAGCACCGTCTGGTGGGCCGCCAGCGCCGGCGCCATGGCCGCCGGGTCGCCCTTCAGGAGTCGCCCGACATGGGCCAGCGAGAAGCCGAGCCCGCGCAGGGCGACGATCTGCGTCGCGCGCTTCATCTGGTTCGGACCGTAGGCCCGCCAGCCCGCCTCGGACCGCAGCGGCGCGATCAGGCCGCGCTCCTCGTAGAGGCGCAACGCCTTGATGGAGATGCCCAGCCGCCGCGCGGCTTCGGACGGAGACAGGAAAGCGTCGGAGAAGGCCACAAGTCACCTCGTTCTTGTTGACCGTTCTCCTATGGAGGCCGTCCCTGGGGACGGGTCAACAGGGACTTCCGGGAAAAAGACGACGGCGGCTCAGACCGCTCCGTCGAGCAGCGCATCGCGCACCGCCCGCCAGCTCGCCGCGTCCGGCGCGCAGATCAGGCCGCCGGCGAGATCCGTCGGCCGGTAGGGCGTGCCATCGAAATGCGCGCTGTAGCCGCCCGCCTCGCGGTGCAGCAGCCAGCCCGCGGCATGATCCCAGGGCATCAGCTTGTTGTAGAACAGCACATGGCAATGGCCGCCGGCAGCCAGGCGGTACTCGTGCGCCGAGCAGCGAAACCACTTCGTCACCGCCAGCCGCGACAGGTTGCCGTTGACCCGGGTGCGCATCGGCTCGGGCAGGAAGTTCGTGCCGACGATGCCCTCCATCTCCGCGACGGGCGCGGGAGGCGCCACCTGCAGCGGCGCGCGCCGGCCGTCCTCGTGCTGCAGCCAGGCGCCGCCGCCGCGCAGCGCGCAGGCGACGTCGCCGCACACCGGATCGTGGATGACGCCGCCCACGACCTCGCCGCGATGCACAACGGCCGTCATGACGCCGAACAGCGGCAGGTTGGAGGCGAAGTTCTTCGTCCCGTCGACCGGATCGACGACGAAGACCAGCTCGCCCGTCGCGATCGCCGCCAGCAGCGACGGATCGCGCGCGGTCGCCTCTTCGCCGACCACCGTCGCGCCGGGAAACGCCTCCTGCAGGCCGGCGGTGATGACCGTCTCCGCAGCCTCGTCCGCTTCCGTCACGAGATCGAACGCCGAGGACTTCTGCCGAATCTGGCTGGCCGTGAGCTGGCGGAAGCGCGGCATGATTTCGGTGCGCGCCGCGTGCCCCAGGATGCCGCTCACGCGGCCGAGATCGTCGATGGAGAAGGCCATCGCCCAACCTTGCATCGCGGTGTTACCGCAGCAAGGCGGCGGTGGGGCGCGGCCCGGGGTTGCCCCATGGAGCAGGGCGACCGGCAGACGGTCGAAACCAGGGAGGCTGCATTGTAGCTTCGCCCTCCGGCACCGGCTCCGAACTGTCTCCGCGCAAGGGAAAACGCAATGTTGCAAAAGAAAAGCGTCAGGATCGTCCACGCGAGGACGCCGGATTCCGCGGCGATGGTCGCGGAAGCCAGACGGGCGATGGCGATCACGGCCGGGCTCAATCGCCTGACGTTCGACGACGCGCATGAAGTGCGGACGCTCTTCGGCGAGCTCATCGGCCGGGCGGTCGATGACGGCTTCCTGTTGATCCCGCCCTTCTATGCGACGGGCGGGACCGGACTCCGCGTCGGGCGCAACGTCTTCATCAACCAGAACTGCACTCTCTACGATCTCGGCGGCATCGACATAGGGGACGACGTGATGATCGGCCCGAACGTGAGCCTCATCACGTCGGGCCATCCGCTTGATCCCTCGCAACGCCGGTCCGTCACGGTCGCCAAGCCCATCGTGATCGAGAGAAACGTCTGGATCGCCGCCGGTGCGACGATCATCGGCGGGGAGACGGTCGGCGAGAATGCGGTCGTCGCCGCGGGCTCGGTGGTGACCAGGGACGTGCCCGCGAATACGCTGGTAGGAGGCAATCCGGCGCGCGCCATCCGCTCGCTCGATGCCTAGCGAGCCGCTTCCCGCCGATGCCACGCCGGGAGAGCCGGAGCCGGTTACCGGCCGAGAAGTTTCAGCGCGGTAAAGACAGCGGTCTGGCCGACGATCAGCATGACGACCCATTTCAGCAGGTCGACCTTGTCGGCCTTCATCGCCGCCAAAAGCTCGCCCTTGAGCCCGCTCAGCTCGCCCTTGAGCCCGCTCAGCTCACCCTTGAACCCGCTCAGCTCACCCTTGAACCCGTTCAGGTCACCCCTGACACCGTTCAGTTCGCCTCTGAACTCGCTCAATTCACCTCTGACTCCGCTCAGTTCACCTCTGAGTTCGCTCCTGAGCGTGCCCAGGTCACTTTTGACCTCGACTCGAAGAAGGTCGATCTCATTGCGGAGAGCGGCAACGTCGCTCTTGGTTGCCACTTCCTCGCGCAACGCCTGGTCGAGCCCGTCCGCCAAGGCACGCGTCTGCGGCTCGTTGAAGCCCGCCGCCTTGAGCCGGTCGACATAAGCGAGTCTGTCGAAGGTCATCGTCGTCATCGAAGGTTCTTTCCGGAGCTTAAGGTCAATCGGCCTACGCCGCCAGCGTCGCGCGCGGCTGCGGCCGGCGGTAGCTCAGCGCCTCGGCGATGTGCAGGCGGCGCACGGCATCCGAGCCGTCAAGATCGGCCAGCGTGCGCGCGACGCGCAGCGTGCGGTGCCAGGCGCGCGCGGAGAGGCCCAGCCGCTCGGCGGCGCGGGTGAGCAGCGCGCGGCCCTCGGCATCGGGCTCGGCGATGGCGGCCAGCAGCGCGCCGTCGGTGTCGCCGTTGCAGCGCGGCTTGCTCCAGTGGCGCGCCCGCTCCGCCAGCAGGCCGGCGGCGGGATCGGGCTCGACGGCGGCCAGCCGGCCCTTGCGGTCGAGCTCAGCCAGCCGCTCGCGCTGCACGGCGCGGGCCGCGGCGACGCGGGCCGCCACGGCGGCCGAGCCCTCGGCCGGCGGCGGCAGGGCAAGATCCGCGGCGCCGACCGGCGGCACGTCGATGGCGAGGTCGAGGCGGTCGAGCAGCGGCCCGGAGATCCGGCCCTGGTAGTCCATGCCGCAGCGCGGGGCGCGGCCGCAGGCGCGCGTCGCCTCCATGAGATGGCCGCAGCGGCAGGGATTCATCGCCGCAACGAGCTGGAAGCGCGCCGGATAGGTCACGTGCGCGTTGGCGCGCGCGACCGTGACGCGGCCGGTCTCGATGGGCTGGCGCAACGCCTCCAGCGCGCTGCGGTTGAACTCGGGCAGCTCGTCGAGGAACAGCACGCCGTGATGGGCCAGCGACACCTCGCCGGGCCGCGCCCGCGCACCGCCGCCGACCAGCGCCTGCAGCGTGGCCGAATGATGCGGATCGCGGAAGGTGCGGCGGCGGCTCAGCCTGCCCTCGGGCAGATCGCCGGCCAGCGAGCGTACCATCGAGGCCTCCAGCGCCTCCTCCGGCTCGAGCGGCGGCAGGATGCCGGGCAGCCGGGCCGCCAGCATCGACTTGCCCGAGCCCGGCGGCCCGACCATCAGGAAATTGTGACCGCCGGCCGCGGCGATCTCCAGCACGCGCTTGGCGCTCTCCTGCCCCTTGATCTCGGCGAGGTCGGGATAGGACGTTGCATCCTCGGCCACCAGCGCCTCGGGCGCGGGCAGCGTCTGCTGGCCGCGCAGATGGTTGATCAGGGCGAGCAGCGAGGGCGCGGCGACGACCGGCGGCCGATCGGTGTCGTCGACGCCGAAGCCACCCCAAGCAGCCTCGCCGCCGCACACCGCGGGGCAGATCACGCCGCGCCCCGCCGCGCGCGCGGCGATCGCCGCAGGCAGGACGCCGGGCACCCGGCAGAGCGCGCCGTCGAGCGCCAGCTCGCCCAGCGCCACGCAGCCGGCCACGCTGTCGGCCGGGATCACGGCCATCGCCGCCAGCAGGGCGAGGGCGATGGGCAGGTCGTAGTGGCTGCCTTCCTTGGCGAGGTCCGCGGGCGAGAGGTTCACCGTGATGCGCTGCGGCGGCAGCGCCAGCCCCAGCGCCCGGAAGGCCGCACGCACGCGCTCGCGGCTCTCGCCCACCGCCTTGTCGGCCAGCCCAACCACCGTGAAGGCGAGCTGGCCCGGCGCGATCAGCACCTGCACGTCGACCGGCAGCACGTCGATGCCCTGGAACGCCACGGTACGCACCCTTGCCTGCATGACCTCTCTCCGCCGCTCCAACGAGGAACACTTATAGAACGTCCATGGCCATAGTAAATCATCCTGTGGTTGTATATTGCCGCGGCCGCAGCACGCCGCCCTGCGGGCCAGCTCTGCGTTCCTGCACGCCCGGCTCCCCGTGGCACCGGTGCCGTCCGTGCTAGCAGGCTGTTGAAAAACTCATCGTAGTTCATTGAAGAGGATGATTCACTGGTTCCGGTTGCTACGGAGTCGGTGATGCGTGGATCGGATGAGCGATCTGGGTCGTTGTTCAGCTACGTTGACC
>JBMONG010000006.1:162584-170029 GCA_049323495.1 Pseudomonadota bacterium | reverse complement strand
ACGCGCAGGGCCCGGTCTATGCCGATGCGCTGGCGGGCTATGCCTACAGCTGGAACCAGATGTGGCGGCAGATCAGCCTGCCGGGGCTGCAGCCGCGCACGGCGCTGGGGCAGACCGGCGCCAGCCAATGGTACGGGCAGCTCGAGGCGGGGTACCGTTTCGAGATCGGCACGGCGGCGAATGCGTTCGTCACGCCGTTCGCGCGGCTGCAGGGCTACACGGGCACGCAGAACGGCTTCACGGAGAGCGGCGCGCAGTCGCTGGACCTGACAGTGGCGCAACAGACGACCACCTCGCTGCGGTCGGTGCTGGGGGCGCAGCTGGGCGGGTCGGTGGACCTGGGGTGGCGGGAGAGGCTGGCGCTGCAGCTGCGGCTGGGCTGGAGCCATGAGTACGCCGACGTGAGCCGTCCGGTGACGGCGACGCTGGCGGGGGCGCCGGCGATGCCGTTCACGACGTACGGGATCTCGCCGCAGCGCGACGGGGCGATCGTGGGCTTCGCGGCCAACACCGCGGTCGCCGAGGCGACGAACCTCTATCTGCGCTACGAGGGCCTGGTCGCCGGACAGGACAGCGCCCACGCGCTGACCGCCGGCGTCCGCATGACCTGGTAGCGCCTGCCGTCAGCCCTTCTGCAGGCGCGCGATGAAGAACCCGTCCATGCCGCCGCGCTCCGGCCACATCGACGGCAGGGTGCGGACGTCGCCGGCCGGCGTGATGGCCTCGGTCAGGCCGGGCAGTTCCTCGGGACGCACCGGCACGCGGCGCAGACCGGGCTCGCGCGCGAGCAGCGCCTCGATGCGTGCGGGACCTTCGTCCTCCTGCAGGGAACATACGGCGTAGACCAGCATCCCGCCCGGCTTCAGCAGCTCTGCGGCACGTACCAGGAGGCGATCCTGCGTCAGGGTGAGGCGCGCGACGTCCGTCTCGTCCTTGAGCCAGGCGATGTCGGGGTGGCGGCGCAGCGTGCCGGTGCCGGAGCAGGGGGCATCGAGCAGGATCGCGTCGTACGTGGCCACCGGCGTCCATTTGGCGGCGTCGGCCGTGACCAGCTCGGCCGCGAGGCCGGCGCGGGCCAGGTTCTCGCCCAGGCGCTGCATGCGGCGGCCGGAGATGTCGACCGCGGTCACCTGCGCGCCGGCGGCGGCGAGTTGCAGCGTCTTGCCGCCGGGCGCCGCACAGAGATCGGCCACGCGCTGTCCGGCCACGTCGCCCAGCAGGCGCACGGGCAGGGTGGCCGCGGCGTCCTGGACCCACCAGGCCCCCTCGGCGAAGCCCGGCAGCTCGGTGACGGCGCCGCCGGCCGACCGGCGGATGGTGCCCGCCGGCAGCAGCTCGCCGTCCAGGCGGCCGGACCAGAACAGGGCATCGGCGCGCGGCGTGAGGTCGAGCGGCGCCTCGATCAGATGGGCGGCGGCGATCGCGCGCGCCGCCGGCTCGCCGTAGCTCGCGGTCCAGCTCTCCCATAGCCACTGCGGGGTGTTGAGCCGCGCCGGATCGCGATCGCCCAGCAGCGCCGCGCCGTCGCGCGCGATGCGGCGCAGGACGGCGTTGGCGAGGCCCTTGAGGTGCGGCAGACGGGCACCCTCCACCAGACGGACCGAGGTGTCGACCGCCGCGTGCGGCGGGGTGCCCAGGAACAGAAGCTGCGCCGTGCCCAGCCGCAGCACGTGGCGGCCTGTGGCATTGGCGCCTTCAAGCGGACGCTCGATCAGGTGCGTCAGCACCTCGTCGATCTCGCCCAGCCGGCGCAGGGTCGTCGCCAGCAGCAGGCGCACGAAGGCGCGGTCGCGCGGATCGAGACCGGCGAATCCCTGGTGACGGGCCAGCACGTCGTCCAGCGGCTGCCCCTTGTCGAGACAGGCCGCCAGGATGTCGAGCGCGACCCGCCGGGAGCCGACCGGGTCGTCCATGGCGCGGCGCTATAGCTCCCGGCGGCGCCCTTGTCACGCCGCAGGCCGCCGCTAGGGTGCGCCCGCGAAAGGATTCTTCATGAAAAGAGTAGGCTCGTTCCTCGGCGACTGGTGGCGGCTCGTCGTCCCCTATTTCAGGTCGGAGGAGCGCTGGATCGCGATCTCCCTGCTGGCCGGCGCCATCGTGCTCACCCTGTCCAGCGTCGCGGTGGAAGTGGCCTACAACGAATGGAGCCGCCGCTTCTTCGACACCTTCCAGAACAAGGACGAGGCCGGGTTCTGGCGCGAGATGGGCAACTTCGTCTGGATAGCCGGGCTTGCCATCTTCTTCGCCGTGGCCCGCGGGCTGGTCAGCCCGTACCTGCGCCTGCGCTGGCGCCGCTGGCTGACCGGCCGGTACCTGGCGCACTGGCTGCACAGCCGCGGCTACTACCGCATCGAGCTCGAACGCCGGATCGACAACGCCGACCAGCGCATCTCGGAGGACCTCAACAGCCTCGGGCTCTACACGATGCAGCTGCTGCTGGGGCTGATCGGCGCGGTCGCCACCCTGGTCTCGTTTCTGTTCATCCTGTGGACGCTGTCGGGCACCCTGTCGCTGGCGGCGATCGGCATCGACGCCAACGTGCCGGGCTACATGGTGTGGGTGGCGCTGGTCTACGCCTTCGCCGGCACCTGGTTCGCCAACCTGGTCGGCCGGCGGCTCATCCCGCTCAACTTCGCCCAGCAGGCCCTCGAGGCCGACTTCCGATTCTCGCTGGTGCGCGTGCGCGAGAACGCCGAAGGCATCGCCCTCTACCAGGGCGAGCCGGCCGAGCAGGAGAATCTCGTGGTCCGCTTCCAGGCGGTCTTCATGAACGGCTGGCGCGTGCTTTTCACGAGCCTGCAGCTCGCCGTCTACCAGACGGGCTACGCCCAGATCGCCATCATCTTTCCCTACCTCGTGACCGGCCCGCGCTTCTTCGAGGGCGCCATCACGCTGGGCGTCATGACGCAGACGGCGCAGGCCTTCGGCCAGGTGCAGACGGCGCTCTCCTTCTTCATCGACAACTACGCGACCGTGGCCGAGCTGCGGGCCGTGATGGACCGCCTGATCGGGCTCCGGTCCAGCATCGACCACCGGCAGGACACGGCCATCGACGTGGCGCCGGAAGCCGGCCGCACCGACGTGGCGGCCCTCGATCTGACGCTCGGCCTGCCCAACGGCCAGGCCCTGCTGAAGGACGCCACGATGGTGCTGCCGCGCGGCAAGTCGACCCTCATCACGGGCGCCAGCGGCTCGGGCAAGAGCACGCTGTTCCGGGCGCTCGCCGGGATCTGGCCGTTCGGCCATGGCCAGGTGCGGGTACCTGCCGGTGCCCGCGTGCTGTTCCTGCCGCAGAAGCCCTACATCCCCATCGGCACGCTGCGCAAGGCGGTGAAGTATCCGGACGAAGGATCGAGGGCGAGCGACTCCGAGATCGTCGCTGCCCTCGAAGCGGCGCGTCTGGGCCATCTTGCCGGCCGCCTCGACGACACGGCGCACTGGAGCTACACGCTGTCCGGCGGCGAGCAGCAGCGTCTGGCGATCGCCCGCGCCCTGGTGTTCAGGCCCGACTGGCTGTTCCTCGACGAGGCCACCGCCTCGCTCGACGAGGCGTCGGAAGCGGCGGTGTACGGGGAGCTGAAGAAGCGTTTGCCCTCCACCACCATCGTTTCCATCGGGCATCGCCCGACGCTGCGGCAGTGGCATGATCGGCAGATCGAGCTCAAGCGTGCACCGGGCGAGGTGGGGAGCCTGCTCGAGAAGGAGGCTCCGTCGGCGGCTTGACCCCGGCGGCGACACGGTGCCGCGAGCCAGTTGGGGCGGAAAGCCGCGTCCGCGATGCTATGATGCGGCCGTGGAAGAGAGCACGACGACCATCGAGTTCCGGGCGATGCTGCTGGGCCTGCGCATCGACACCCGGGGCCTCGAGCATCCGGACACGATCGGGCTGTCGCCGCTGACCCTGCGCGTCGGGCGGCGCGCCGTCGCCTTCGCCTTCCGCTTCGGCGTCGTGGTGTTCGCGGGTGTGCCGCTCGCGGACGAAGGCCCGGTTCTCGACACGCTGCGTCGCCGCGTCGTGGAGGCATTGGAGACTCCCGAGGTCGAACGCTTCACCGTCACGGTCGGTGGCGATGACGACAAGGTGGATCAGGCGGGCACCGTTTTCCTGAAGGACGACTCGCCCGAGCGCCTGCAGGTCGTGGCCGACGTCCTGGCCAAGAGCCTCGTGCTGGCGCATCACGAAACGCAGCTCGCCGTCGCCTTCGACCGTATCGACCTCCTTGCCATGGAGCTCAAGCGCAAGGGGCGCGGGGTGCGTCATGCCCGCGAGCTGGTGCGCCAGATCGGCGACAGCCTTCTCATTCAGCACCGCATGGTCGGCCGCGTCGCCGTCGGGGACAAGCCCGACATTCTCTGGGACTGGCCGGAACTCGAGCGGTTCTACGCCCGGCTGGCCGACGAGTACGAACTGCTGGAGCGCGGCGTCGCCGTCGACCGCAAGCTCACCCTGGTCGGCGACACCATCCGCACTCTCCTCGAGCTGGTCCAGGACCAGCGCACCGTGCGCCTGGAGTGGTACATCATCATCCTGATCGCCATCGAGATCCTGCTGACCCTCTACGAGATGTTCGTTCGTGGCCATTGACCGACGGCAGGCGCGCGGCAGGAGGCGGACGTGACCGTCGAGCAGGGCGGGCTGTTCGCCCTCTTTGCGCTTGTGCTGGCGGCCCTGCTGTGGGGACGATTTCGCCACGACCTGGTCGCTGCAGCCGGCCTCATGATCGCGGTCGTGCTCGGGTTCGTGCCGGCCGACGAGGCGTTCTCCGGATTCTCCAATCCGGCCGTCGTCATCGTGGCGCTGGTGCTGGTGGCATCCGCCGCCGTCGAGAACTCCGGTGCCCTCAACATGGCAACCCGCGGCCTGATCGACGACAAGCGTCCGGTCGGGGCACACATCGTCATCGTGAGCGGCGTGGGGGCCCTGCTGTCGAGCGTGGTCAACAACGTGGCGGCGCTCGCCCTGCTCATGCCGCTCGACATCCGGGCGGCGCGGGCCGCCGGGCGGCCGCCGTCGCGCACGCTGATGCCGCTGGCCTTCGCGGCCATCCTGGGTGGGATGGTGACGCTGATCGGCACGCCGCCCAACATCGTGGCGTCGGCGGTCCGCCAGGAACGCCTTGGGGCGCCCTACGGCATGTTCGATTTCACGCCGGTCGGCCTGACGATCGCGATCACCGGTATCGCCTTCGTGGCGTTCGTCGGCCGTCACCTCCTGGCCGTCCGCCCCGATCCCGCGGCGGCGCTCGACCGGGCAACCTCCTTCAAGGCCGAGCTGGTCGTGCCCGCGGAATCGCCCGCCGTCGGCCGTCTGGTCGCCGATCTCGACGAGGACGCCGAACGCGCGGACGTCCTCGTGTTCGGCCTGCGCCGTGCAGGGCTCGATCATCACGGTCGGGCAAGGTCCATGGTGCTGCAGGCCGACGACCTGCTCCTGGTCGAAGGGGCGACGGAGGCCATCGCCGAGTTCATCCGCGCGCTCGCGCTGCACGAGGCGAACGAGCCGGCGCCAGGGACGCCGGCCGCAGCGGAGGCGGGCGGGCAGGAGCCGGAACAGGAGGCGCGCAAGCCCGCCCCGTCGCCGACTGTCGTGGAAGCGGTGGTACGTACCGATTCGCGTCTGGCGGGCCGCTCGGCCGTGGACAGCGATCTGCGTCGCCGCTTCGGCGTCACCCTGCTCGGCATATCGCGGGCCGGTGCCTTCGTCGAGGGCGAGATCCGAAGCCGCGTCATCGAACCGGGCGACCTGCTGCTGCTTGCCGGCAGCGGTGCGGCCCGCCGTACCACGCTGGGCACCCTCGGTGTCCTGACCGTCGCGGAGGCAAGCATTGCGCCGGTCAGCATCGCGCGGGTCGGCACCGCGCTCGGGCTGTTCGTGGCGGCGGTTGCCGCGGCGAGCGCCGGCCTGCTCCCCTTCACGATCGCGATCGCCCTGGCGGTGATTGGCTATGGTGCGACCGGACTGGTGCGGGCGCGCGAGTTCTACGACCGGATCGAATGGCCCGTCGTCGTGATGCTGGCCTGCCTGTTGCCGCTCGGCACAGCCTTCGACCGTGAGGGCGGCACCGCGCTGGTGGCGGACGCGATCCTCTGGCTGACCGAAGGCCGCTCGGCCGTGTTCAGCCTGGTCGTGCTCATGGTGATCGTGATGACGCTGTCGGACATCCTGAACAACGTGGCGACGATGATCATTGCCGGCCCGCTGGCCATCGAGCTGGCCGCGCGGCTGGGCGTCAATCCCGATACGTTTCTCATGGGCGCTGCCATCGCCGCCTCCTGCGCGTTCCTCACGCCGATCGGGCACCAGAACAACACGCTGATCATGGGGCCGGGCGGCTATCGATTCTCCGACTACTGGCGCATGGGGTTGCCGCTCGAGATCGTCGTGCTGGCGGTCGGCGTGCCGACGTTGCTGGTGGTCTGGCCGCTTTAAGGGGGAAAGGCCGCGGCACCAGGCCGCCGACCATTGGGCGAAACCGGATGTGTCATCGATGGGCGATCCCGCGGCGTCCCATTCGTTCGATGCAACCATCTGCTCCGGAGCGCGTTCGTTAGAAGGGCCCGGCAGGGCCTCCACGCTAGTAAAGAGGGCTGTCGCATCGCGACGGCCGAGCAAGCCTCCGGGCTTGAGCCGGCTGAGTCCGGCCCGCACCCGAGCGGATACCCAACTCAATCGGCGGGTCGCCGGATGGACCTTCCCGAAAGGAGCTGCTGCCAGCGATGACACGGACGGTTGGACAGCTTTTGTCGCGAGCCCAGGATTGTCGCCGGCAGGCCCGGCGGGCTCGACGGCTGGCGCATGCGGTCTCCTGCGACGCGACCGCGGTGCAGCTTCGACGCTACGCCGAGCGGCTCGACATCACGGCGTGGGGGTATGAACGTGGAGCAGCCGCTGAGCGCGCCCGGGCGCTGGGCTTCGCCGATCCGGACGAGTCGGTCAGACAAGACTGAAGGTGCAGCCGTCGGTCCGCCTGGACCGACTTCCCCCCGCCGCGTCATGCGGCCAACCATCGAAAGGAAACGTGCCATGAGAATGCCACCACAGACCAAGCCCGCCATCTGGGGCGCCATCGGCGGCGCAGCGCTATGCGCCATCGTCGGATTCGCGTGGGGTGGATGGGTGACCGGCTCCACGGCCAGCGCGGAAGCGGCGGAGGCCGCGCACGATGCCCGAATAGCGGCGCTGGCCCCGATTTGCGCACAGCAGTTCCGCAGCCAGGAGGACGCCAAGGCCAAGCTGGCGACCTTGGCCAAGGCGAATTACTGGGCGCGCACCGACATCGTGGTCGAAAGCGGCTCGGCGAGGCTGCCGGGCAGCAAGGAGGCCGATCGGGACGTCGCCCGCGCTTGCGCCGAGATCCTGACCACGCCGGCGACCAGCAAGAGCTGACGGTCGGCCTGAGGGTGGGGCGGAGGGCGTGGGTACCCGGGAGGGTAGCCACGCCCAT